>CAWBYS010000013.1:0-259182 GCA_963793055.1 uncultured Actinomycetota bacterium
GGTGGGGGTCCAACCGGGGTCGGGAACGCCGTCAACGAGACGGTGGTGTTCAGCTTCATGGCGCTGTTTCTCATCAACGCGGTGATGACCGCGGTCGGCGTGAAGGTGACCCAGTGAATAGCCCGTCGACTCTGTTTCCATGGTGGACGGCGGCCACCCAGAGGTTGGTCGGTGCGATACGTGCGCGGGGAGAGCGGACCGCTTTCTACGGCAGGGCGCTGGCCGCCACCCCGGACGCGGTGCGGCGCTATCCGGGCGAGCTGCTGCGAGTGATCTCGGTGATGGGGCTGGGGGTAGGCGCGCTGGCGATCATCGGCGGCACCGTCGTCGTAATGGGGTTCCTGACGATTTCCACCGGTGCGCTAGTCGCAGTCCAGGGCTACGCCACGCTGTCCGATGTCGGCGTCGAGGCGATGACCGGCTTCCTGTCGGCGTTCTTCAATGTGCGAATGATCGCGCCGTCGACCGCCGGGGTCGCGATGTCGGCCACCATCGGTGCTGGCGCGACCGCGCAGCTGGGCGCGATGCGGATCAACGAGGAGATCGACGCACTCGAAGTGATGGGTATCCGCTCGATGACCTATCTGGCGTCGACCCGCATCGTCGCGGGCATCCTCGTGGTGATTCCGCTGTACTGCATCGCGGTCATCATGACATTCTTCGCCGCCCGCTTCCTGACCATCTTCGCCTACGGGCAGTCCAGGGGCGTCTACGACCACTACTTCGCGACGTTTCTGCAGCCTGCCGATCTGATCTGGTCGTTCATCGCCACCGTGATCATGGCCGCGACGGTGATGGTCATCCACACCTACTACGGTTTCACCGCCTCGGGAGGGCCGGCCGGAGTGGGTGAGGCGGTAGGTCGATCGGTCCGCGCATCGATGATCGCGACCGCCTTTGTCGTCTGTACGTTCATGCTGGCGGTGTACGGCCAGTCGGGCAACTTCCACCTCTCGGGATGACGACCGGCTAATGGATAAACGCAGCCGACGCAAGATCGATCCGATCTGGTGGGCCCCGGTGGTGCTCATCCTGATCGGCGCGTGGTTCGCCGTGGTCGCCACTCTCTTTACGGGACGGTTGACGCCCTACGAGCCCGTCACTCTGGTCTCAGACCGGGCCGGGCTCGTGATGGAAGACGGCGCCAAGGTAAGGCTGCGCGGCGTAGAGATCGGTCGAGTCGAGTCGATCGGCACCAACGTCGACGCGGCCCGGCTACAGCTGCACATCGACCCCGGACCGTTCAAGCTGCTACCCAGCAACGTCGAGGCGGAAATCAGATCCACCACCGCATTCGGCTCGAAGTACGTCGATCTCATCGTGCCCCCGGATCCCAGCCCCAAACCGCTCGCTCCCGGGGCGGTGTTGCACTCGCGCAACGTCACCGTCGAGGTCAACACGGTGTTCGAGAACCTGCAGTCGGTGTTGCGTGCCGTCGACCCGGCGAAGCTCAATGCGGTGCTGTCGGCGTTCGCCGACGGAGTTCGCGGCAAGGGTGAGCGGCTCGGGCAGGCGATCACCGCCTCGAACAACGTGCTGCTCGCCGTCAATCCGCGGATGCCCACCGTGCAGCGGGACTTCCAATTGTTCGGTCAAACGGCGAACGCGTATTCCGATGCCGCCCAAGACATCTTGTCCTCGCTCGACTCGCTGTCGACCACCGCTGCCACCATCACGGCCAACCAGAAGTCGCTGGACGCGTTGTTGCTGTCGGCGGTCGGGTTCGGGAATTCCGGCATCAATGTCGTCGGCGGCAACGAGCCCAACATAGTCCGATCGCTGGACCTGCTTGAGCCCACCACCGCACTGCTGCTGCAGTATTCGCCCACCTTCGCTTGCACGTTCCAGGGCGCGCAGTGGTTCCTGGAGCACGGCGGGCGTGATGCGCTGGGAGGCAACGGCCGCTCGGTCGTGATGGATGTCGCGCTGCTGTTCGGGGACGACCCGTACCGTTTCCCCGACAACCTGCCCATCACAGCCGCCAAGGGCGGACCCGGGGGCAAGCCGAGTTGTGGATCGCTGCCCGACCCCAGCGCGAACTACCCGGTCAAAGGGTTGGTCACCAACACCGGATGGGGGACTGGGCTCGACATCAGGCCCAACCCGGGCATCGGCTTCCCCGGCTGGATGGACTTCCTCCCCGTGACGCGCGCAGTTCCGGAGCCACCGAGCATCCGATATCTCGGTCCGCCGGCACCCGGGCCCGTGCCGCCGTATCCGGGTGCGCCACCGTATGGGGCGCCGCTATATGGGCCCGACGGCACCCCGCGCTACCCGCCGCCACCCAATCAACCCCCACCGCCCGCACCAGGGCCGCCCGTGCCGAACCCACCACCCGCGCCATGACCACCGTCCAACAGCCAGAGGAAGCAATGTTGAGACACAACCATCACGGCGCCGTCCGGCGTCTGGCCATCGTCGCGGCGGCGACGCCGGACGTCCACGGGCCCGCCTGGTGAGGCGCCGCATCCGGGGCACCGCCATGCGGGTCGCGATCTACGCCATCATGTCGCTAGCCTTCGCCTTTGCCCTGGTCGCGGTCTTCGGGCAGTTCCGTTTCGATCCGCGCACCCCCTATCAGGCCGTCTTCACCAACATCTCGGGTCTGAAGTCCGGCAACTTCGTGCGCATCGCAGGCGTCGAGGTAGGCAAGATCACTGGCCTGCACCTGCACCGCGACGGCACCGTCACGGTCAACTTCTCCCTCGACAGGAACCTGCCCCTCACCGAGGGCACCCATGCGGCCATCCGATATGAGAATCTCGTCGGCGACCGGTACCTGTCGTTGGAGGACGCGCCTGGCTCGGTACGTCGGATGGCGCCGGGAGAAACCATCCCGCTCGCGCGGACTTCCCCGGCGCTGGACCTCGACACACTGATCGGCGGTTTCCGGCCACTGTTTCGGGCGCTCGAACCCGATCAGCTCAACGAGTTGACCGGCGAGCTACTGCGGGTGTTCCAGGGTCAGGGGGGCACGGTCGCATCGGTGCTGGCGCAGACGTCGACGCTGACCGCGGTGCTGGCAGACCGGGGCGAGCTCATCGGCGAGTTGATCAAGAACCTCGACACCGTGATGCAGACCTTCGCGACACGAAACGGTGAATTCTCCGAAACCATCGACAAGCTGTCCCAGTTCGTGCAGGGCCTGAATGAGCGCAAGGCCGACATCGCCAACGGCGTGGGCTACATCAACGCGGGCGCGGCGGAGGTCGCCGACCTGTTGACCGCGGCGCGTGCACCGCTCAAGGAGACCGTGGCGCAGACGGACCGCGCGGCACGGCAGATCATGGCCGACCGCGACTACGTCGACAATCTGCTCAAGACCCTGCCCGATACCTATCAGGTCCTGGCCCGACAGGGCCTCTACGGCGACTACTTCATGTTCTACATGTGCGAGGCGGTGCTGAAGCTCAACGGCAAGGGTGGGCAGCCGGTATACGTCAGGCTCGTCGAGCAGGTCACAGGGCGGTGCGCGCCGAAATGAGGCGAATCAGAATCAAACCGCTGCGAAAGCGCAACCCGGTGATCGTCGGACTGGTCGGCTTGGCCCTGATCGCAGCCGTGACCGTCGGGGTCTTCCAGTACGACAGGCTTCCGTTCCTCACCGACAGCCACGACTACACCGCCTACTTCAAGGAGTCCGGAGGCATCAAGCCCGGCAGCCACGTGCGCGCATCGGGTATGGACGTCGGCCAGGTGACGGGTGTCAGTCTCGACGGGCCCTTGGTCCGGGTGGATTTCACGGCGAAGAAGTCCGTCGAGCTGGGTGACCGGACCGAGGCCGCGATAAGGACCGAGACGGTATTGGGCGCCAAGATGCTCGAGCTGACGACGCGCGGGGGCGGACGGCTATCGGGCCCGATTCCCGTCGAGCGCACCCGCTCACCCTATGACCTGCCGGAGGCGCTGGGCGATTTGACCACCACGATCAGCGGCCTCAATACCACCCAACTATCCGATGCGCTGACCACGTTGGCCGACACGCTGCGCGAGACACCGGGCAATCTGCGCCCCGCGTTGGAGGGCACGGCGCGTCTTTCTGAGACGCTCAACGCCCGCGATGCCCAGCTGCGCAACCTGCTGGCCAACGCCAACACGGTGACAGGGGTGCTCGGCAAGCGCAGCGAACAGATCGCCGGCCTCGTCGTCAACGCGAATTCGCTGTTGAGTGAAGTGCTGCAGCAGCGAGCCGCGCTCGACGCCCTCATGGGCAACCTCACCGCCGTGTCCGCGCAGATCTCCGGCCTCGTCGCCGACAACCGCGCACAACTCAAGCCCGCACTCGATCAACTCAACGGCGTCCTGGAAATCCTCGACAACCGCAAGCGCGAACTACAGCGCTCGCTGTACCTACTCAGCAAGTACGCGATGACGTTCGGCGAGGTCCTCGGGTCCGGGCCGTTCTTCAAGGCCTATCTGGCCAACCTGCTGCCCGGGCAGTTCACCCAACCGTTCATCGACGCGGCGTTCTCCGATCTGGGCCTCGACCCCAACGTGTTGCCGCCGTCGGGGCTGACCGAGCCGCCGATTGGTCAACCGGGGACGCCGGCGCTGCCGATGCCGTATCCGCGCACCGGGCAGGGTGGGGAGCCACGCCTGACGTTGCCCGATGCGATCACCGGCAACCCCGGGGACCGTCCGTGTGGGTTGCCCGGCCTACCGTTGCCGGGCCCTGGCTGCTACCCCTACCGCGAGCCGCCGCCGGCGCCACCACCCGGCGGACCGCCACCTGGGCCACCTGCGCCGCCGCCACCGGGGATGGAATCGGTGCCGGAGCCCACGCCGTCACCGGTGTATGTGCCTGCGCCCGGTGAGGTGCCCCCGGGGACGGTTGCCCACGGTCCGCAGACCGGGGAGGGTGGCCAATGACCATGTCCAGCCTCCGCCAACGGGCCCGCGCCGTGCGGATCGTGACCGCGATCGCCCTGGTGGCCATGATCGCAGTTGCGCTGATCGTGGTGGTCACCCCGTGGGGTGGCACCGCGAAGACCACCTACGTCGGCTATTTCGCCAACACGAACGGACTGTTCGTCGGCGACGAGGTTCGCATCGCGGGCGTGGCGGTCGGCACGGTCGACAAGATCGAGCCTCAACCCACCGACAGCAAGGTGACGTTCTCGGTCGAATCCCGCTACCCCGTGCCTGCCGACGCCAAGGCGGCGATCCTCTCTCCGTCGCTGATTTCGGCTCGAGCGATCCAGCTTGTCCCGGCGTATGCCAGCGGCCCGAAGCTGCCGCCCGGATCGTCCATCCCGCTGGAGCGCACTGCCGTCCCCGTCGAGTGGGACGACTTCCGCAGGCAACTGGAGGAGCTGACCCAAACCCTGAAGCCGACGGCTCCCGGCGGGGTGAACACGCTCGGCGATTTCATCAATTCCACCGCGGCCAACCTGCGTGGGCAGGGTGCCACCGCCCGGGACACGATCATCAAGCTGTCGGCGGCGATCTCGGCGCTCGGCGACCACAGCACAGACATCTACAGCACGATCCGCAACCTGCAGCTTCTGGTGTCGGCGCTGCACTCCAGCAGCGAGCTGCTCGCTTCGTTCAACCAGAACTTCGCCAGCGCGACCGTGGTGCTGACGAACACTCCCAACGAGATCGGCGACGCCGTCAAGGGCCTCGACCGTGCGCTGTCCGATCTGCGCGGGTTCGTCGCCGAGAACCGCGAAGGGATCGGCGTGACGTTGGACCGGCTCAGCTCGATCACCACCGCGCTAAACGACAGCCGCAACGACATCAAGCAGGCGGCGCACGTGGCACCGTCGGTGTTCCAGAACTTCGTGAACATCTACCAGCCGGCGCAGGGGGGATTGACGGGAATACTGGCGCTGAACAACTTCGCCGACACGGTGTCGTTCATCTGCGGCGCGATAGAGGCCGCATCCCGCAGAGGCGCCGACGCTTCGTCGAAGCTGTGCGTGCAGTACTTGGCGCCGATCGTGAAGAACCGGGCGTACAACTTCCCGCCCATCGGGGTCAACCCATTCGTCGGCGCCCAGGCCCGTCCCAACGAGGTCACCTACAGCGAGGACTGGCTCAATCCATATCTGCCACCACAGCCGGGTGCGGCAGCACCGCCGCCGGCCGACGCGCCGCTGCCCGCTGAGGCGCCGCTGGCTGCCGAGGCGCCCGCACCTGCGGCCACCGCCACCGATCCCAGTCTGGGACTGCAGGGACTGATGGTCCCGAATGGGCAAGCCAACGAACCCAGCGGAGGTACGCCGTGAAGCGCTCGATGGTCGCGGTCGCCTGCGCGGTCTCCGTCGCCGCCATTCCCGGATGCCAATGGCAGGGACTGAACTCGTTCACACTGCCCGGCACCTCCGGTGGCGGACCTGGGGCGTACACCATTCAGGCGCAGCTGCCCGACGTCGTGACCATCCAGCGGAATTCGGCGGTCCGGGTCAACGACGTCAACGTCGGCAATGTCACCGACATCGCGGTACAGGACTGGCACGCGTTGGTGACCATGCGCATCAATGGCGACGTGCATCTGCCCGCGAATGCCACCGCCAAGGTGGGGCAAACCAGCTTGCTGGGTTCGATGCACATCGAGCTGGCGCCTCCGACGGACGCGCCGCCGGAGGGTGAGCTCAAAGACGGCTCGCTCATACCGTTGTCGCGCGGCAGCATGTATCCGACCACCGAGCAGACGCTGGCGGCGGTTTCGATGCTGCTCAACGGCGGCGGTTTGGGCCAGCTTCAAGAAATCGTCAAGGCGTTCGCGAAAGCCCTGTCCGGACGCGAGGCCGACGCCCGCAGCCTGCTCGGCGAGCTGGACAAGTTCATCGCGCAAGCCAACGGTCAGACCGACGACATCATCGCCGCGATCGAAGGTCTCAACGCGCTGGTCTCCCAGGTGGCGGCCCAGGATCCGACGGTCGACCGCGCGTTGCAGACCCTACCCGGGGCGCTCGCGGCGTTGGCCGACCAGCGCAAGCAACTCGCGGATGCCACCGACACGCTTGGCAAGTTCAGCGCCGTCGCGGCCGACACGGTCGCCAAGAGCAAAGAGTCGCTGGTGGCGAACCTGCGCAACTTCGCCCCCGTGCTGAAGTCCCTCGCCGACGCCGGCCCCGCGCTGACCAAGGGGCTGGACATGCTGCTCACCTACCCGTGGCCGAAGTCCACCGCCGACAAGTGGTTCCGCGGCGACTACGCCAACATCACCATGGTCATAGACCTGACCTTGAGCCGCATCGACGCCGGCATTTTCACCGGTACCCGATGGGAGGGCGACCTGACCGAACTCGAGCTTCAGTGGGGTCGCACTATCGGGATGAAACCCAGTCCCTACACGCGCGGAAACCCGCTGACCTTCCCCTACCACGAGGGAGGTTACTGACCAGCATGGTGCGCCTGCCGCGCAACACGTGGATACGGCTGGCGGCGCTGGCCGTCATCACGGCCGTCTTCGCAGGCCTGATGGTGTTCAGCTATATGAAGCTGCCCGCCACGATGTTCGGTGTGGGCCGCTACACCGTCACGGTCGACCTGCCCTCTTCCGGCGGCCTCTATCCGCGCTCGGTCGTCACCTACCGCGGGACCCAGGTCGGTGAGGTCAAGTCGGTGGCGGCGACGCGCGACGGAGTGCGGGCCGAGTTGTCCCTTTATTCCGACCACCCAGTCCCGGCCAGCGTCACCGCCGAGGTCCACAGCCGGTCGGCGCTGGGCGAGCAGTACATCGAGTTCGTCCCGCGGCCCGGTGCCGACGAGAAGGTTGGACTTCGACGGGGCGACGTCATCCCCGTCGGCAAGGTGGAAGTTCCCGTCGACATCGGGCACTTGCTCGACGCCACCAATCGGGACCTGAAGGCCATCCCCAGCGACAACCTGCGAACCGTCGTCGACGAGTCCTACACGGCCGTCGGCGGTCTCGGGCCGGAGCTGTCACGCATCGTCGACGGATCGACGTCGCTGGCAATCGAGGCGGGCAAGTCCATCGATCCGATTACGAAGCTGATCGACCAGTCGCCGCCCGTGCTGGAGTCGCAGGTGCAGACCTCGAATTCGATAGCGACGTGGGCGAATCGGCTAGCGGCGATCACCGGCCAACTCAAAGCCCAAGACACTGCGTTCGCCGACCTGCTCACCCAGGGCGGTTCCGGACTGGAGGAAGGCCGGCAGCTTTTCGACCGTATCGCTCCCACTTTGCCGCTGCTGCTGGCGAATCTGGTCAGCCTCGGTCAGATCGCGGTCACCTACCGCGACGATGTGGAGCAGCTGCTGGTGCTCTTCCCGCAGGGCGTGGCGGTGATGGGTGGGGCCATCGTCCCCAACGCCGCCACCAGACAGGATTACCGCGGCATCTATTTGGACTTCAACCTCAACCTCAACCTGCCGCCACCCTGCACTACCGGATTTCTGCCCGCCAACCAGCGCCGCGCACCCTCGTTCGTGGACGCGCCCGACCGGCCGAAGGGCGACCTCTACTGCCGGGTGCCCGAGGATTCGGCGTTCAACGTCCGCGGTGCGCGCAACATTCCGTGTGAATCCGCGCCCGGCAAGCGCGCGCCGACCGTCGAGATGTGCGAAAGCGACCGGCAATACGTGCCTCTCAACGACGGCACCAACTGGAAGGGCGACCCGAACGCCACGCTCAGCGGACAGGGCGTACCCGAGTACCCACCGGGCGATTCAGGACCCGCCCCACCACCGGCGACGGGTCCTGGTCCCCCCGCAGCGCCACCTCCGGCGCCGATCGCGACCGCCACGTACGATCCCGCCACTGGTGAGTACATCGGGCCCGACGGACGCCGCCGCACCCAGGCTGACCTGGTAACACCATCACATCCCACCACCTGGCAGTCGATGCTGGTTCCGCCGAACCTGCCTTGAATCTGCGGGTGTGGCTTCAGCCCGCCGGAATCCAGCCGCGACGGCCGCTCACTGACGGCGCGGCGTCCACGACCACGAATCGCTGCGACGTCGAGGTCCAGGGCGACGATGAACATGAACGACACCAGCCCGCGCTGAGCGAGGAACACCTTCAGGCGAGTGCGAGGAACTGCTTTCCAGCTCCGTCGGCCTGGGCCCCTGCCAGGCAAAATAAATACCCCGTAGGGTAATTTGACATACCTGGGGGGGTATAGGCATGATGGGGGGACCCCGACGCGACCGGCACCAGAGGCCAAAAGGGAGAAGCACTGATGATTCTCGAGCAGAACTACATGGAGACACAAGGAGACGACCCGAAAATGACCGTGACACCAGAACGATCAGCAGTCGTGGATCTCGCACCAGATGATCGCGTTGCCCTCGAAAGCGGCTCGCGGACACCTATTCTCATCACCGAGCAAGAGGTTGCCCTTGGAACGGCGGCAGCCCTGGCGGTACCGCGCACGACCACTCGCCGGTGGATCGAGGCGATTCGTGTTGTGGTCGTGGCTATTGGCCGGTTCTCTCTGACGACGCACTCACGTCAGGCGCGCCGACGCTACCCTGCGCATATCGATTTCCTCGAGGACGGCCTTATGTCACGAGAAATGCACAGATTGTGAAACAACTTGGATGCTCCGTTTCTCGTCTGCGCGTCAGTGTGCCTGGCGTTGTTCGCAATTAGCCACAAGCTCCGCGGCATCGCTCACACGCTCAGGCGCTTCGCGGTCCCGCAACGCCCACCGGCTACTCGGTGACCGCCGCGTGGTTAGCCATGCTCGCCGGTTCGCGCCGGCCGGCACCAGCTCAATTGAACGAATCTCCGCAGGCGCACGAGCCTGTGGCGGTCGGATTGTCGATCGTGAAGCCTTGTTTCTCGATGGTGTCGACGAAATCGATGGTGGCACCCTGCACATACGGGGCGCTCATCTTGTCCACCGCCAAGGTGACACCGCCGAACACCACGGTGAGGTCGCCGTCGAGCGACCGATCGTCGAAGAACAGGTTGTAGCGCAGCCCGGCGCATCCGCCTGGTTGAACGGCGATACGCAGGGCCAAGTCACGGCCCTCCTGGTCCAGCAGTGCCTTGGCTTTGGCGGCCGCTGCGTCGGTCATAACCACACCGTGGGCAACGCTGCTGGGCGCCGAATTGCCCTGAACTGTCATGATGTCTCCCGGTCTCGGGCCGCGGTGGTCATTCCCGCTGCGACGGCGTTGTCGTACTCGTCGTCGATGAGGACGACGTCGCGGCCGGCGCGGTCGAGCAGACTCGCCGCGATTGATGCGCGGTATCCGCTGGCGCAGTGCACCCACAGCCGGCCGGGTGGCAGCTCGTCGAGCCTTTGCAGCAAGTTGTGCAGCGGAATGTGTGCCGCCCCAGGGATGTAGCCACCCTCGTATTCGTCGTCACGGCGCACATCAAGGATCACCGTATCGCTGTCGGTGGCCTGATCGGCGGCCACTATGTTCTCGGGCATCTCGGAGAAATTGCGTCGCGGATACGACGATGTGGGCCGTCCTGCACTGAGGTCCTCGGCGGATCCGGTTGCCGCGCCTTGTAACTCGTCGATCCCGATGCGGACTAGCATCCGCTGCGCCTCGGTGACCTCGCTGGCCGAGGCGCCGATCAGCGACAGCGGTGCGCCCCACGGCATCAGCCAGCCCACGTAGGTGGAGAATTGGTTTCCCAGCGCAATCCCTACGCTTCCGTGAACGTGGGAGGCGGCGTACGCGGTGCGATCCCGAAGATCGACGACCCATTCGCCGGCCTCAATGCGGGCGCGAAGCTGGTCGGCCTCCAGAGGGGTTGGCGGTGACAGGTCTGGCGCAGTGGGGCCGTTGCGATTGAGTGCTCCCATGTGGGCGTAGTACGCGGGATAGGCGGTGAGGTTGGCGATCAGCGTCTCGACGAATGCATCTTCGTCGTCGGTCGTCAGGGCATCGTTGCGTTGCTTCTCTTCGCCGATCGTCGAGCTCTCGCCGCCGGCCGCCGACCCCGATGAGCAGAAACTGCCGAAGCCGTGGGTCGGGTAAACCACGGTGGCATCGGGGAGTTCGTCGGCCAACCGGCGTGCCGAGTGAAACTGTGCGCGGGTGAATTCCTCGGTGCGCGCCGCGTCAACGAGATCGGTGCGGCCGACACTGCCGTATAGCAACGATCCACCTGTGAACACCGCCGGCGTCTCTGTACCCACAGAAATCACATACGCCATGTGGGTGTCGGTATGACCGGGTGTCGACAGCACGCGGATGGTCATCGCCCCCACCGAGAGTTCATCGCCGTCCTGCACCGCGAGACGGTCAAATGACACCTCGTCGTCGGCGCTCACCACGTACGGGCATCCATTGCGCTGCGCGAGTTCATAGCCGCCGGTGACGTAATCATTGTGGATATGCGTCTCGAGCACCATGGCGCACCGAACACCGAGTTCGGCCAGTGCTTTCTCGACCCGATCGATGTCGCGTTGGGGGTCGACGACGACCGCCGACTCGCCATCGTGGACGAGGTAGCTGCGATCGCCCAAGTCCTCGGTAGCGATAACTTCCACGTGCACAATAATCACCGTCCCCAGACATTCCGTACATGCGGATGTACGTACATCTGCTACCGTAGCCCTCCTGCCTGCTCCATGCAATAACCCGCATATTGGTGTCGTCTCCTGGTCAGCGGGCGCGCCTGTCGTTCGCGATGAATATGACTGTGAGGTGACCGGGGTGCACCAGACGACCCGCGTTCCACCCGGATGCCCACCCAGCAGGGGGATGGCCGCTGGCCACCGACCAGGACATCCTCGGCATCATGCTTGCTGAGCACACGACGCTGGTGCAGTTCTTAATCGAGGAGCGTCGGCGTCATCCCGGCGCCTCCGGTGACCTCAACGGCCTGATCCTCGACGTGGCGTTGGCGTGCAAGGCGATCTCGAATCGCGTTGCGCTCGGCGCCCTGGGGGATGTGCTGGGCTCGGCCGACCACACCAACGTGCAGGGCGAGGTTCAGCAGAAGCTGGACGTGTTGGCCAACGACTACTTCCTGCGCGCAACCGAGTGGAGCGGCCGCGTGGCTGGGATGGTGTCCGAGGAACTAGAAGAGCCTTACCGGCTGCCGAGCAGGTTCCCCAGGGGTAAGTACCTGCTGGCCTTCGACCCGCTCGACGGCTCGTCGAACATCGACGTCAACGTGTCGGTAGGCAGCATCTTTTCGATCTTGCGGGCGCCGAATCCGGGGGCGGATCCGCAACCGGAGGATTTCCTGCAACCGGGCGCAGAGCAGGTGTGCGCCGGCTATGCAATCTACGGTCCGTCGACGATGCTCGTGCTCTCTGTGGGGACGGGGGTGCATGCGTTCACCCTTGACCCTTCGCTGGGGGAGTTCATTCTTACCCGCGAATCCATCGAAATCCCCTGTTCTACAGAGGAATTCGCGATAAACGCATCCAATCAACGGTTCTGGGAACCTGCGGTGCAACGCTATGTCAAGGAGTGCCTGGCCGGCCGGTCTGGGCTGCGGCGCAAGGACTTCAACATGCGCTGGGTTGCCTCGTTGGTCGCAGAGACCCACCGGATCCTCACCCGCGGCGGGGTATTCCTCTACCCTCGCGACTCGAGGGAACCCGCGAAGCCGGGGCGACTGCGGTTGCTGTATGAGGCTAACCCGATGGCATTTCTGATCGAGCAGGCCGGCGGCGCGGCGAGTACCGGCCGCAGCCGACTGCTTGACGTCGTTCCCAACGATGTGCACCAACGCATCTCGTTCGTCTTCGGCGCCCGCGAGGAAGTCGAGCGCATCGAGAGGTACCACGGTGAGACATACGAACCGCCGAATTCCTGGCCGCTCTATGGAACCCGCGGCCTGTTCCGCGTTCCGGTTGGCTGAGCGGCGATGTCACGCAAGTACCCCATCATCTCCGTCGCCGGGTCATCTGGCGCCGGCACCACCTCGGTCATGCGCACCTTCCAGCAGATCTTCCGCCGCGAAGGAGTCAACGTCGCCTATGTCGAGGGCGACAGCTTCCACCGCTACGATCGTGCCGAAATGAAGGCGGCGATCGCCGACGCGTATGCGCGCGGCGATCACTCGTTCAGCCACTTCGGTCCTGAGGCAAACCTTTTCGAAGAACTCGAAGAGCTGTTTCGGGTCTATGGCGAGACCGGCACGGGGAAGCTCCGTAGATACCTCCATGACGAGCAGGAGGCCGAACCGTTCGGTCAGGAGCCCGGCACCTTCACACCGTGGGAGGACTTGCCGGAGGATTCCGACATGCTGTTCTACGAAGGCTTGCATGGCGCGATCATTACCGACACGGTGGATGTTGCCCGCCATGCCGACCTGCGCATCGGCGTCGTCCCGGTGATCAACCTGGAGTGGATTCAGAAACTACACCGCGACAAAGCGGTTCGCAGATACAGCTCCGAAGCCGTCACCGACACCATCCTGCGCCGAATGCCGGACTACGTGAACTATATATGTCGGCAGTTCTCTGCCACCGATGTCAACTTCCAGCGCGTCCCTGTGGTCGATACCTCAAACCCATTCGTCGCCAGAGAGATTCCCACCGCAGACGAATCGATGCTCGTCATCAGGTTCCGCGACCCGCACGGCATCGACTTCCCGTACCTGCTGTCCATGCTGCACGACTCGTTCATGTCACGCCCCAACACCATCGTCTGCCCGGGGGGCAAGATGGACCTGGCGATGCAACTCATCTTCACCCCGATGATTCTGCGGCTGGTCGAACGGCGTAACCACGAACTCGCTCACCGCTGAGCAGTGAACACCGCCGCCGATGCGCCGGGCGTCACCACGAGTGCGAGCGCAGCACGATCTCGGCCGCCAGTTGCGCTGTGAAGTGCCGGGACTTGCGACGGCCGGCCAACTCCGTGAGCCGGAATTCGCCATGGACATACCGCCGGCTGGCGTGGCCGACGGCATGCGCTGCCGGCGTACTGACTAGCGCGGTGGTGTCGGCGTTTACAGGCGGGCAATGCTGGTCACGGATCACCCCGTTGGTGTCGGGCACGCTCGGGTGGCCACTGTCGATCACCACCAGCCCAGTGAAGCGTTCGCGCTGGTCCGCAGCCACTTGCCACGCCACGTCAGCACCAGCCCGATCGCCAACGAGCAGGCCTCCGTGCACTCCCAGCCGGTCGAGAAGGCCGACCGCCGACTTGGCAGTCAGCCGCGGATCTACTGGAATCACAAGGGTGCGAAGCATTGCGACGTGCAAACGTTCACGCACGTCTTCGAATGCGGGCGTCTCACATGGCGTCTCGTCGAACATGATCACGGCGCGGCCATTGTCCGGGCCCGATATCTTGACGGGTACCCAGAGTCCCTCGACCACATCCACGTGACGGATCGATTCGAGTGACGCCGTCGGGACCATCATGGGGAGCCGTAGCGTTGCCCGGTGGGTTGCTGAGTCGCATAAGCGAACGTGGTGTAGCCGATGCGCCGGTCGCTGCCCTCGGCGCGGTCGAGCCGGAATCCCGGTTCCTCGGCAGGTCGCTGCACGATGAATGAGAACGCAGTGGTTTGACGACCGAGCCGGGCGTCGTATGCGTTGAGCCGGACGTAGGCGCTGGGATAGGCGCTACGGCAGGCGTTGACTTCCAGCATCACGCCTGCGGCGTCCTTGAGGTCGAACATCGGCAGCCCCCACATTTCCCAGTACACGTTGCGGGGGTGGGGGTCGTCGGTGAATTCGACTGACAGCGGCCACTCATTGTTCAGTGCGTAATTGATCTGGGCGCTGATCTCTTCGTCAGTGAAGTCAGGCAGGTACGAGAAGGTGCCCTGGGTGATGCGCATGGCTATCCTCTGGTTTTCACGTGTGCGTCGGTGTGGCGACGACGTCAGGAGTGTCGGTGGATTCGTAGTTGAACGTGATGTCGCCCCATGTGGCGAGCGCGGTGTCGAGGGCGCGGTTGCGGGATGCGGCCTTCCTGAGAATCTCGGGACCCTTGTCGAAGTAATCCACGCCCTCGTTGCGGGCCTTGATCATCGCCTCGAGTGCGACACGGTTCGCCTCGGCGCCCGCCGCAATGCCCATCGGATGTCCGATCGTGCCGCCACCGAACTGCAGCACCACATCCTCGCCGAGGTAGTGCAGCAGCTGATGCATCTGGCCCGCGTGGATCCCACCGGAGGCCACCGGCATCACACCGGGCATCGATGCCCACTGTTGGTCGAAGAACAGCCCTTTGACCGGGTCGGCTGGGATGTGGTCGAGCCGCAGAGTGTCGTAGAAGCCCGCAGTGGTGTTGGGGTCGCCCTCCAGCTTGCCGACCACCGTGCCGGCGTGAATGTGATCGACACCGGCCAGCCTCATCCATTTGGCGATCACCCGAAAGCTCACACCGTGAGTCTTCTGGCGGGTGTACGTGCCGTGTCCGGCGCGGTGCAGATGCAAGAGCACACCGTTGGCGCGGGCCCACTTGGACATCGACTGGATGGCGGTATAGCCGACGGTGAGGTCGATCATCACAATCACCGAGCCGAGTTCCTTGGCGAAGTCGGCCCGCTCGTACATCTCTTCCATGGTCCCGGCCGTCACATTGAGGTAGTGACCTTTGATCTCGCCGGTGGTGGCTTGGGCCCGGTTGACTGCCTCCATGCAGAACAAGAACCGGTCACGCCAGCGCATGAACGGCTGCGAGTTGATGTTCTCGTCGTCCTTGGTGAAATCCAGCCCGCCGCGCAGCGCCTCATAGACCACCCGGCCGTAATTGCGGGCAGACAAACCGAGTTTGGGCTTGGTGGTCGCGCCCAACAGCGGGCGGCCGAATTTGTTGAGGTGCTCACGCTCCATCACCACTCCATGCGCGGGGCCCTGGAAGGTCTTCACATAGTGGGTGGGAATGCGCATGTCCTCCAGGCGCAGCGCCTTGAGCGGCTTGAAGCCGAACACGTTGCCGATGATCGAGCTGGTCAGGTTGGCGATCGAGCCCTCCTCGAACAGGTCGATGTCGTAGGCGATCCAGGCGATCCACTGTCCTGGGCTGCTGGGCACCGCCTCGACCCGGTAGCACTTGGCTTGATAGTGGTCGAAGGTGGTCAGCCGGTCGGTCCACACCACCGTCCAGGTTGCCGTACTGGATTCGCCGGCGACCGCCGCGCCCGCCTCCTCCGGCGGCACCCCGGGTTGCGGGGTGATCCGGAAGGCGCACAGCACATCCGAGTCCTTCGGCACGTAATCCGGCTGCCAGTAACCCATTTCGGCGTAGGGAATCACCCCGGCGCTCCATCGATCCGTCATGCCGGGAATGCTGCCATCTAAATACTCAACATGTCTATTGAGAATCCGCCATCGACTCCTTAAGTCATCAGTTAACTGATTCACCCGATGCATCCACCGCCTGGGTGAGGCCACCACTCATACGCTCCGGATAGCTTCCTGACGGATAACCGCGACGTAAGGACACCAACGATGAGCAAATGCACGCAGACCGCGGCTCGACTGATGGCGCCGGGCAAGGGGATACTGGCCGCTGATGAAAGCATCGCGACGATGTCAAAGCGGCTGCAGGAGGCGGGAGTTGAGCCGAGCGCCGAGAGCCGACGCTTTTACCGCGAACTGCTCGCCACCGCGCCGGAGCTTTCCGACTGCATCTCGGGCATCATCTTCTGCGATGAGACGCTGCACCAGACCTTCAGCGATGGTAGGCCTTTCGCGCAGGCGGTGACCGCGCTGGGAATACTGCCCGGCATCAAGGTCGACACCGGCGCCAAGCCGTGCCCCGGGCTGCCGGGTGAGACTGTCACCGAGGGTCTCGACGGACTCCCGGCACGCTTGGCCGAGTACGCCGAGATCGGCGCGGCATTCGCCAAGTGGCGGGCAGTGTTCAGAATCACCGCCGATACGCCGAGCCGGGGTGCGATAAGGGCGAATGCGAACGCGCTGGCCCGTTACGCCGCCGCCTGCCAGGAGGCGGGTCTCGTCCCGATCGTCGAGCCGGAGGTGCTCATGGACGGAGATCACAACCGCGGGCGTTGCCGCGACGTCACCAGTGAAGTACATGCCGCCGTGCGAACCGAGCTCGCGCTTCTGAACGTCGATTTGGCGGGCATCGTACTGAAACCAAATATGGTCCTCGAGGGCGAGGACTACGTCCGACAATCCACGCCCGAGGAGATCGCCGAGATCACGGTTTCGGTGCTGCGGGCGTGGCCCGGTGACCTTGCGGGCGTTGCGTTCTTGTCGGGTGGCCAGGATCCCGAGCGGGCGACGGCGAACCTCGAGGCGATGCAGGACCATCACACCCCGTGGCCGCTGACGTTCTCGTTCGGTCGTGCGCTGGTGTCGCCCGCGCTGGCGGCGTGGCACGGCGACCCCGACCGGGTGGCCGATGGGCAGGCGGCGCTCGCCGAGCGCGTCGCAGCCAACGGCGCAGCGGCGCGGCTGCGTCCCGAACTGAAGTCAGCCTGAATATCGCACGGGGGCGGCGTGTTGCCCGATGCCGCCGCTCCCGTGCTCAGGCGCCTGGTCTCCCTTGGGGTCGAGGGTGCGCGCTAATGCATGAACTGGCCGGCTTCAGTCGTCAAATCGAGCATGGGTTGCGGTGCGATTCCGAGTAAGACCGTGACGGCCGCGCTCACACCGACCACCCCGGCGGTCAGCGCACCCGGGGCGGTGCCGCGCGGCGTATCGCGATTCGGGTCCGAGAAGAACATCGTGAAGATGACTCGTGCGTAGGCGAACGCAGCGATTGCACTGCTGAGTACGCCGACGACGACGAGTGCGCTTCCCCCGTCGGCCAGGGCGGCCTTGAAGACAGCGAACTTGCTGACGAACCCGCTGGTCAGCGGAATGCCTGCTAAGGCAAGCAAGAACAGCGCGAGCACCGCCGAGACCAGAGGCGAGCGACGGCCCAACCCTGCCCATCGGGAGATGTCGGTGTCCTCCTCGCCATCGTGGGTGCGGATGAGGCTGGCGGCCGCGAACGCGCCCAGAGTGGTGAAGGCGTAAGCGACGAGGTAGAACATCGTCGACGGCAGCCCGCCACTGTTGATGGCGGTTACTCCGGTCAGGATGAAGCCGGCGTTGGCAACCGATGAGTACGCAAGCAGGCGTTTGATATCCGTCTGCGTCACCGTCAGAACTGCGGCTATCAACATCGTGGCAATCGCGATGGACCACAGCACCGGTCGCCAGCCCGCGCTGAGACCGGGCAGCGCCACGTAGAGGATGCGCAGCAGCGCCCCGAAGGCCGCGATTTTTGTCGCCGCCGCCATGAATCCGGTTATCGGGGTGGGGGCGCCCTGATAAACATCGGGGATCCAGGCGTGAAACGGCACCGCGCCGACCTTGAACAACACACCCACCACCAGCAATGCGACTCCGGTCAGCACGATGGGCTCATCGCCACTGCCCTTTTCGAGCGTTTCGGCGATGCCCGGCAGGGTCAACGTGCCGGCATACCCGTAGAGCAATGCGATGCCGTACAGGAAGAACGCCGACGAAAACGCCCCGAGCAGAAAGTATTTCAGCGCTGCCTCCTGCGACAACACTCGGCGGCGGCGCGCCAGCCCGCACAGCAGGTAGAGCGGCAGCGAAAGGACTTCCAGTGCAACGAACATCGTCAGTAGGTCGTTCGATGCCGGGAACAGCAGCATTCCGCCGACGGCCAGCATGGTCAGCGGGAAGACCTCGGTCTGGATAATGCCGGCCCGGGAGGCGTGGAGCTCGGCCGATCCGCCGGGAACAGCCGATGCGTAGGAGACGAACGCGCCGAGGCGCCGCGCCGCGATGAATGCCACCGAGACGATCCCGATCAACAGAATCGTGGCCTGCAAGAAGAGGGTTGGCCCGTCGACGGCCACGGAGCCCATGACCGCGGCGCGGCTCTGGCCGGTGAGCATGCCGACGGCCACCAAAGCCGCGACGAGCCCACCGCTGCTGAGCGCGAGTTGAGCAGGGTAGCGGTGACGGCGGGGCAGGAACGCCTCGGCGAGCACACCGGCGACCGCGGCGCCGAACACGATCAGCATCGGCGACAACGCGCCGTATTCAACGTTGGGGACGGGCATACTCATTTGGCCACCACTTTCGGTGCGGGGTTCTGTTGGCCGACGGTGCTCAGGGTGTGGTTGACCGCTGGGCTGATCACGTCGAGCACCGGCTTCGGGTAGACGCCGAGCACGAGCAACAGTGCGATCAGCGGCGTCACCACCACCAGTTCACGCCCAACGAGGTCGCTGATTCGTTCGTTGTCGTCGGTGACCGGGCCGGTCATCATCCGCTGGTAGAGCCACAGGATGTAGATCGCCGAGAGCACCAGAGCGGTGGCCGCGAATACCGCCAACACCGGGTAGCGGGTGAATGTTCCGATCAGGACCAGGAATTCGCTGATGAACGGCGCTAGCCCGGGCAGCGCCAGTGTTGCCAGCCCGGCGATCAGGAAGGTGCCGGCCAGCACCGGGGCGACCTTCTGCACACCGCCGTAGGCGTTGATCAGGCGAGTGCCCCTGCGCGACACCAGGAAACCGGCGATGAGGAACAGCGCGGCGGTGGAGATGCCGTGGTTGACCATGTACAGGGTGGAACCGGATTGGCCCTGAAGGGTCATCACGAAGATGCCCAGGATGATGAACCCGAAGTGGGATATGGACGTGTAGGCGATCAGTCGCATCACATCGGTCTGGCCTATTGCGACGATCGCGCTATAGACGATGCCGATCACCGCCAGGGTGATGATCAGCGGCTGGAAGTACTTTGAGGCGTCGGGGAACAGCTGTAGGCAGTAGCGCATCATGCCGAAGGTGCCGACCTTGTCGACCACCGCCATCATCAGCACCGCGGTCGCGGGTTTGGCCTCCGTTGCCACGCCCGGCAGCCACGTGTGAAATGGCCATAGTGGCGCCTTGATCGCGAACGCCACCATAAAGCCGAGGAACACTACCTTCAATGTGTCGGGGTTCGCGTCCTGTGCGCGGGCAACGAGCTCGCGGAATGCGAATGTGCCGCCGCCGTCTGTCTCCGTCATCACGTAGAGGCCGATGAGCGCGGCGAGCATGATCAGCCCGCCGAACAGGTTGTAGAGCAGAAACTTGAGTGCGGCTCTTGATCGATGCCTTCCCCCAAACTGGCCGATGAGGAAGTACATCGGGATGAGCATGGCCTCGAAGAAAACATAGAACAGGAGCAGGTCCAGCGAGACGAGCGTCATGATCACCATCGCCTCGGCGGCCAGGGTCAACGCGACGTAGGTGTGGGTGGCTCGTCTGCGGTCGCCGCCGTCGTTCCAACCCGCCACGATCAGCAGCGGCACCAACACCGCCGTCAGCAGCACCAGCACAAGCGCGATTCCGTCGAGCCCGAGTGCGTAGCTGGCACCGAAAGATGGTATCCAGGAATGTGATTCGAGGAACTGGTACGGTGCACCGACGGGTTCGAAAAGGAACGCCAGCGCGACCGCGAGGGCCAGCACCGCCACGGACACCACCAGGCCCACCCACATGGCGAGTTGCCGTCGCGCGGGGCGCAACATCAGCACGGCGCCTGCACCGGCCAGCGGCAGCAGCCACAGCACGCTAAGCCACGGAAAGTTCGTCACCAGAGCCTCACCGCCAGGATCGCGGCGACAACCACCGCGGCACCGGCGAGCATCGACAGCGCATAGGAGCGGGCGAAGCCGGTCTGCAACTGCCGCAAGCGCTCTGAGGTGCTGCCGACGAGTGCTGCTATCCCGTTGACGGCCCCGTCTACGGCCTCGTCATCGATTTCGACGAGGCGCTTGGTGAGCAGCTGCCCGGGCCGCATGAACGCGCGTTCGTTGAACGCGTCGCCGTAGAGGTCGTGGCGGGCCGCCACGGTCAGCGCTGACCCCACGGGGGCTCCTTCCGGAACGGCTCGAATGGCGTACATGCGGTATGCGATCGCGATGCCGACGGCCACGACAGCCAGGACCACGGTGGTGGTCACCCACACCGGGGTGGCGTGCGCGGCCTCATGGGAGCCGACGACGGGTTCGAGCCAGTGGTGCAGTGTGCCGCCGATGGCGAGGAACCCGCCCGAGGCCACCGAGCCGACCGCCAGCAGGATCATCGGCCCGGTCATGACGGCCGGGGACTCATGGGGATGCGCGTCTTCGTCCCAACGCTTTTCGCCGAAGAACGTCATCAGCATCACGCGGGTCATGTAGAACGCGGTGATCCCTGCGCCGAGTATCGCCGCGCCGCCGAGGATGATGCCTTTGGCGCCGCCGGCGCCCAGCGCGGCCTCGATGATGCCGTCCTTGGAGAAGAACCCGGCCAGTGGCGGCACGCCGATGATCGCCAGATAGCCGAGCCCGAAGGTGGCGAAGGTGACCGGCAGTACAGTGCGCAGCCCGCCGTAGCGGCGCATGTTCACCTCGTCGTTCATGGCGTGCATGACCGAACCCGCGCCGAGGAACAGGCCGGCCTTGAAGAAGCCGTGGGTCAGCAGGTGCATGATCGCGAACGCGTACCCGGCCGGACCCAGCCCGGCGGCCAGCACCATGTAGCCGATCTGCGACATCGTGCTTGCGGCAAGCGCTTTCTTGATGTCGTCCTTGGCGCAACCGACGATGGCCCCGAACAGCAGGGTGACCGCGCCCACGATCACGACGCCCAGTTGCGCCGTACGGTGCCAGGTTGAAGACCGGGCCGGAGCGCACGATCAGATACACCCCGGCGGTGACCATGGTGGCGGCGTGGATGAGTGCCGACACGGGGGTGGGGCCTTCCATCGCGTCGCCGAGCCAGGACTGCAGCGGCACCTGTGCCGACTTGCCGCATGCCGCCAGCAAAAGCAGCAGGCCGATGGCCGTCAGCACTCCCTCGCCGAGCTGTGGTGCGGCGGTGAACACACCCTCGAATGAGATCGAGCCGATGTAGGCGAACATCACCATCAGTGCGATCGCCAGGCCGAGGTCGCCGACACGGTTCACCACAAACGCCTTCTTGGCGGCCGTGGCGGCCGAGGGCTTGTGCGCCCAAAACCCGATCAGCAGGTATGACGCCAGACCAACGCCTTCCCACCCGACGTACAAACCGAGGTAATTGTCCGGCAAGCACCAACAGCAGCATCGCCGCGAGAAACAGATTGAGGTAGCCGAAAAACCGTCTGCCGCCGGGATCTTCGGCCATGTAGCCGATCGAATAGATGTGGATCAGCGAGCCGACGCCGGTGATCAGCAGCACGAAACACATCGACAGCGCATCGAGCTGCAGACCGAAGTCCACCTGCAGGCCGCCGACGGGCACCCACGAGAACAGCGCCTCGTGGACCACCCGGTCTTCTGCGTGGCGGCCGAGCATATCGACGAACAGCACCACGCCCGAGCCGAACGAGGCCAGCGCCGCCAGGCACCCCAGCAGGTGACCCCAGCTGTTGGATCGCCTGCCCGCCAGCAGCAGGATGGCCGCCCCCGCCAGCGGCAGCGCGATCACCAGCCACACCAGAGTTGTCATGGGCGGCCCTTAGTGTTTCAGCAGACTGGCTTCGTCGACCGAAGCCGAACGGCGGGTGCGGAAGACGGTCATGATGATCGCGAGGCCGACCACGACCTCACACGCGGCGACCACCATGGTGAAGAACGCCACCACTTGGCCGTCCAAATGCCCGTGCATCCGGGAGAACGTGACGAACGCGAGGTTCGCCGCATTCAGCATCAACTCCACACACATGAACATCACAATGGCGTTGCGGCGCAGGAGCACTCCCGCCGCACCGATCGTGAACAACAATGCCGACAGGTAGAGGTAATTGCCAGGATTCATGACTGGCCGTTCGGCTGATAGCTATCGACAGGCCCGTCCAGCCGATTGGTGACGCCGCCGGGCGGGGGGGTTAGCAGTCGCAGATGGGACCGTGTGGTCCTGGTGCGTCGTCGCGGTGGCACGGGCCGCGGGGACAGGATCGGCGACACGGACGCCGCGGAGGGGGAGCCATCTGGTAGCAGGGCCGGTATGTCGACAGCATTGTGGCGGGCGTAGACGCCCGGACTGGGTAGCGGTGTCGCCCGGCCGCCGGCCCGGAACCGCTCCTGGGACAGTTCTTGCTGATCCTTACGCCGGTCGAACTGCTCCCGGTGGGTGAGCACCATCGCGCCGATCGCCGCGGTGATCAGCAGCGCACTGGTCAGTTCGAACGCCCACAGATAGCGGGTGAAGATCAACTGCGCCAACACCGTTACGTTGTCTTCAGGTACGAGGCTTGCCGAGCGACCCATGGATGACGCGTTGGCGCCCGACGATCCGAATCCGCCGCTCGCCACGTTGCCGATACCGGCGATGAGCAGAATACCGAACCCGAGTGCGGCGACGACCGCCGCAATCCGTTGCCCACGAATGGTTTCCACCAAGGATTCGGCGGTGTCCACGCCGATGAGCATCATCACGAACAAGAACAGCATCATCACCGCACCGGTGTAGACGACCACCTGCACCACTCCGAGGAACAGCGCGTCCTGCGCGATATAGAAGATAGCGAGGATGATCATGATCATCGCGAGGAGGATCGCGGAGTACACCGCCTTGGACGCCATCACCATGCGGATAGCGCCGATTACCGCGATCGGGCCGAGGATCCAAAACAGCACCGCCTCGCCGGACGAGGTGCGGGTCACGGTTTCGGCCAGCAGGGTCGTCGTCATCGGGTCGTCTCCGGGATGTTGCCTCGGTAGTAGTCCTCGTCGGTGGTACCTGAGGCCATTGGGTGCGGCGGCGCGCTCATGCCAGGCTGCAGCGCAGCGAGCAGCTTGTCCTTCCCCCAAATCAGTTCTGCCCGATTGTCGTCGGCCATCTCGTACTCGTTTGTCATCGTCAGCGCCCGGGTGGGACAGGCTTCGATGCACAGGCCGCAGCCGATGCAGCGCAGATAGTTGATCTGGTAGACGTGCCCGTAGCGCTCACCGGGAGAATATTGGTGCGTCTCAGTGTTATCCGCACCCTCGACGTAGATCGCGTCGGCCGGGCACGCCCATGCGCACAACTCGCAACCGATGCACTTCTCGAGCCCGTCAGGATAACGGTTGAGCTGGTGACGGCCGTGATAGCGCGGGGCGACTGGCCCGGGCTTCTCCGGATAGCCCTCAGTCACTGGCTTTTTAAACATCGTCGCGAAGGTGACACCGAAACCGGCCACCGCGTCGAAGAGCCTAGGCATCGATTTCCTCCTGCCGGACGATGATCAGCGGGTCGAGTCTGCGTTGGCCCGGCAACGGCGGAACGGGATGTCCGCCCAACGCAGGATCGATATGCACTGGGACGCGTAGTAAGCGGGCCGCCCGCGTCGTAAGACGACTCGATGACGACACCTTCCGCATCGCCGAGAGCAACACAAGCGCTACGAGGATCCCGCCGGCGGTGACCGCGTGTCCCGCCAATTGATCAGACTCTGCGCGAATCGCGCGGGCGGCGGCGACGATCATCAGCCACGCCAGTGCGACGGGGATGAGGACCTTCCAGCCCAGCGCCATGAACTGGTCGTAGCGCAACCTCGGCAGCGTCGCGCGCAACCAGATGAACATGAACAGGAAACCCCACACCTTCGCGGTAAACCAGATCAACGGCCACCATCCGGTGTTGGCGCCATCGATTATGTTGAACGGCCACGGCGCATGCCAGCCGCCGAGGAATAGCGTGGTGGCCAGCGCGGAAACCGTTGTCATGTTGACGTATTCAGCGAGCATGAACATGGCGAACTTCAACGACGAGTACTCGGTGTGGAAGCCGCCGACCAATTCGCCCTCGGCCTCGGGCAGGTCGAACGGCGCACGATTGGTCTCGCCGACCATTGATGTGACGTAGATCAGAAACGACGGAAGCAGCAGGAAGACATACCAAACGCGGTCCTGGGCGGCCACGATGCCCGACGTCGACATGGTGCCGGCGTAGAGGAACACAGCGGCGAACGACAGCCCCATCGCGATCTCATAGGAGATCACCTGTGCGGATGACCGCAGCCCGCCGAGCAGTGGGTAGGTGGATCCGGACGCCCAGCCGGCCAGCACGATGCCGTACACACCCACCGAGGTCACGGCCAGCACATACAGCACGGCGACGGGTAGATCGGTGAGCTGCAGCGCAGTGTGCTGGCCGAAGATCGACACCACGCCGCCCAACGGAATGACCGCGAACGCCATGAACGCGGGAATGACCGCGATGATCGGGGCCAGCAGGTAGACGGGGCCGTCCACCCCGGACGGGGTGAGGCCTTCCTTGAGCGCGAGTTTGATCCCGTCGGCCAGGCTCTGCAGAAGACCGGCCGGGCCGGCCCGGTTGGGGCCCAGCCGCATCTGCATCCGGGCCAGGACCCTGCGCTCGACCAGAATCGCGACCAGCACCGTCAACAGCAGAAACGCAAACACCGCGATCGCCTTGATCCCCACCAGCCACCACGCGTCGTGGCCGAACCCGATCATGAGCCCGCCCCGATCGCGACGACGCTGCCCAGCGCCACGCTGAGCTGCTGATGCACCGCCGAGCCCGGTGAATTCATCGGCAGCCACACGACTCGATCTGGCATCTCTGTGATCGCAAGCGGTAGCGTGATCGATCCTCGTGCGGCGCTCACGGTGACCAAATCACCCTGTGCCGCTTTGATTTCAGCGGCCGTCGACGCCGACAGTCGCAGCGTCGGCGTGCGGGCGGTGCCAGCCAGGTGGGGTTCGCCGTCCTGTAAACGGCCGGCGTCCAAGAGCATTCGCCAGCTCGCGAGGATCGCCTCACCGCAGCCGGGCTTCGGCATGACGGCGGGTCCGACTTGCGGCGCTGCCGGCCGCGCGCCATCCCAGGTACCGAGCCGCATCAGTTCGTCGCGCGCCGCGGCGGCGTCAGGGAGGCCGAGGTCGATTCCCATGTTGGCGGCGATCGCGTCAAGCACCCGCAGGTCGTCCAACACGCCGGCGTCGCGTAGCGCGACCGGGAATGCGCGCTGGCGGCCTTCCCAGTTCAGGAACGTGCCCGACTTTTCCGCGACCGCCGCGACGGGGAGGACCACATCGGCACGTTCGGTGACCTCACTGTGGCGCAGTTCTAGGCTGGCGACGAACGGCGCCGCCTCCAATGCACGCCGGGCGGTGTCGGGGTCGGGCAAGTCGGCGAGTTCGACCCCACCGATGAGCAATGCGCCTATCTCGCCGCCGACGGCCGCGGCCAGGATGCCGGCCGTGTCTCGGCCAGCCTCGGCTGGCGGCCGAGCGCCATTCCATGCCGACGCAACCTGTAGTCGGGCGTCGCAATCGGCCAATGGACGGCCGCCGGGCAGCAGGTTCGGCAGCGCGCCGGCCTCCAACGCGCCTCGCTCGCCTGCGCGGCGCGGTACCCACGCCATGCGCGCGCCGGTGTTGTCGGCTAGCCGAGCCGCTGCCGACGGACCGCCGGGTATCGCCGCAAGTCGTTCACCGACCATGATCACCGCGCCCGGGCGGCGCAGCAGCTCTCCGACGTGGCCGCTGCACAGACTGTCGAGAACACGCGCCTCGCCACCGGGCGGAACCCGCAGTAACCGGCCCGACATCTTCGCCAGGCCACGGGTTTCAAAGGGCGCGACGGCGTGGACCGCTAGCCGCTTCGTGCGTGCCGCTTTGCGCAGCCGAAGGAACAGGAGCGGGGATTCCTCTTCGGGCTCGAGTCCGACCAGCAGCACCACCGGGGCGGCTTCCAGATCTGCGTAGCTGACCATCATCGGACGCCCGGCGATTTCGGCGGCTAGGAAGCACATCTCCTCGGCGGAGTGCGCACGTGCACGAAAGTCGATGTCGTTGCTGCGCAGCGCGATACGAGCGAATTTGGAATACGCGTAGGCGTCTTCATATGTTGTTCGGCCACCGACGAGCACACCGACGTTGGCGCCTGCGGCGCTCAGCCCGCGCGCGGCCACCGCCAGCGCCTGCGACCACGACGCCGGTATCAGGCCGCCGTGGGCGTCGCGGATGAGCGGACCGGCGAGCCGGTCCGGCTGCGTGGCGTACGTGAACGCCCACCTGCCCTTGTCGCAGTTCCACTCCTCGTTGACCTGGGGGTCATCCCCGGCCAGCCGGCGCAGCACCTTGCCGCGGCGATGGTCGGTGCGCTGCGCGCAGCCGCTGGCGCAGTGCTCGCACACACTCCGGGTGGAGGCGAGGTCGAATGGGCGCGCGCGGAATCGGTAGGCGGTGCCGGTGAGGGCGCCCACGGGACAGATCTGCACGGTGTTGCCCGAAAAGTACGACTCGAACGGCTCGGCGCGAACGGAGTGGGGAGAGGATCCGGTGTAGATGCCGACTTGCTGCAGCGCACCGCGTTCCATCAGCTCGATGAACGGGTCGCCGGCGATCTGGTTGGAAAACCGTGTGCAGCGAGCGCATAACACGCAGCGTTCCCGGTCCAGCAGCACCTGCGACGAGATGGCGATGGGTTTCGGGAACGTGCGTTTGACGTCGTCGAACCGGGATTCGGCCTGCCCAGTGGACATCGCCTGGTTCTGCAGTGGGCATTCGCCGCCTTTGTCGCAGATGGGGCAGTCCAGCGGGTGGTTGATCAGCAGCAGCTCCATCACATCGTTTTGCGCCTTCTGGGCGACGGCCGAGGTGAGCTGAGTGTGCACGACCATGTCGTCGGTCGCAGGGGTGGTGCATGAGGCCAGCGGCTTGCGCTGGCCGGCCACCTCGACGAGGCATTGTCGGCACGCGCCAACGGGTTCCAGTAGCGGATGGTCGCAGAACCGTGGGATCTGGATACCGATCAATTCCGCCGCGCGGATCAGCAGGGTGCCCTTCGGCACCGTCACGACGGTGTCGTCGATCGTCAGTGTCACCGAGGCGGCAGGGGAGGTGCAGGCGGCCGCGTCCGTGCCTGATATGAGCGTCATGCCGGCATGTCCTTGGCCGCCAGCATCGAGTCTCGCGGGTCGAACGGGCATCCGCCACCGGTAACGTGCGCCACGTATTCGTCGCGAAAGTACTTCAGCGACGAGATGATTGGGCTGGCCGCGCCGTCGCCGAGCGCGCAGAATGCCTTCCCCATGATCGCCTCGGCGATGTCGGCGAGCTTGTCCAGATCGTAGGTCGTTGCGGCCCCGGTTTCGAGGCGTTCATAGATCTTTGCGAGCCAGTAGGTGCCTTCGCGGCACGGTGTGCACTTGCCGCAGGACTCGTGTTCGTAGAACTGGGTCCAGCGCTGCACCGCCCGCACCACGCAAGTAGTGTCGTCGAAGATCTGCAACGCCTTGGTGCCTAGCATCGACCCCGCCCTGGCCACGCCCGCGTAATCCAGTGGCACATCGAGGTGTTCGTCGGTCAACAGCGGCGTTGACGAGCCGCCGGGCGTCCAGAACTTCAGCCGATGGCCGTCGCGCACACCACCGGCATACCCGAGCAGTTCGCGCAGCGTGACACCGAGCGGTGCCTCGTACTGGCCCGGCCGGTTCACGTGCCCGGAGAGGGAGTAGAGCGTGAAGCCGGGGGAGTCCTCGGTTCCGATGGAACGGAACCACTCGACGCCGTTCAGAATGATCGCGGGCACCGATGCGAGCGATTCAACGTTGTTCACCACTGTTGGACACCCATACAGTCCCGCTTCCGCGGGGAAGGGCGGGCGCAGTCGCGGCTGTCCGCGGCGGCCTTCCAGCGAGTCCAGCAGTGCGGTCTCCTCACCGCAGATGTAGGCGCCCGCGCCGGCGTGGACCACGAGGTCCAGGTCGTAGTCGGAGCCGAGAATGCCAGTGCCCAGGTAGCCGGAGGTGTAGGCCTCCGCCACCGCCTCCTGGAGCCGTCCAAGAACCGGGAGGACCTCGCCGCGAACGTAAATGAACGCCTGGTGCGCGCGGATTGCGTACGCCGCGATGATGGCACCCTCGATCAGGACGTGGGGGGTGGCCATCATCAGCGGAATGTCTTTGCACGTGCCCGGTTCGGACTCGTCAGCATTGACGACCAGATAGTGCGGCTTGGCGTCGGCGCCCACCGAACCCTGCGAAATGAAGGACCATTTCGCGCCGGTGGAAAAGCCTGCGCCGCCGCGGCCACGTAGCCCCGAGGACTTCACGGTCTGGATGACCTCGTCGGGGTCCATGGCCAGCGCCTTCTGCAGGGCCTGGTAGCCGTCATGGCTGTGATAGGTATCAAGCGACCACGACTTCGGATCGTCCCAATACCGGGTCAGCACGGGCATCAGCGGCATGTCAATCCTCGCCTTCCAAACCGTGTGCGGCCATACCTCTTTCGCGCGCGACGCGCAGCCCGGCGAGGGTTGGTGCGCCTGCGGTGGTGGCTTCTCGGGACTTCGGGAAACCCGCCAGGATGCGGGCGGCCTGGCGGAATGTGCATAGGGGCGCACCACGGGTGGGGGTGAGCTGTTCACCGGAGCGCAGCCGGTCGACGAGCGTGCAGGCGGACCCCGGGGTTTGGTTGTCAAAGAATTCCCAGTTGACCATCACCACAGGGGCGTAGTCGCATGCCGCATTGCATTCGATGTGTTCGAGCGTGACCTTGCCGTCCGGGGTCGTCTCACCGTGCCGGATGCCGAGGTGCTCGTACAGCGCCGCGAGGATCGCGTCGCCGCCCATGATCGCGCACAGTGTGTTGGTGCAAACGCCGACGTGATAGTCGCCGGTGGGCCGACGCCGGTACATCGAGTAGAAGGTGGCCACCGCGGCGACCTCGGCGCCAGTCATGTCGAGCTGGTCAGCACAGAATTCGATCCCGGCAGGCGTTACGCAGGAATCCTCGGCCTGCACCAGGTGCAGCAGCGGCAGCAGCGCCGACCGCGGCTGCGGGTAGCGCGCGATGATCGCCCCGGCGTCCACCTCCAGCCGGGCTCGCACCGCGCTCGGATAGCAGCCGCGGCCCTCCAGCCGACCGGGCTCCTCGGGCTTGCGCCCCAGCGCGATGAACACTGTCACCGGTCGACACCACCCATTACCGGGTCGATGCTGGCGAGGGCGGCGATGACGTCGGCTATCATGCCGCCCTCGCACATCGCGGCAACGGCCTGCAGGTTGGTGAACGACGGGTCGCGGTAGTGCACCCGGTAGGGCCGAGTACCGCCGTCGCTGACCATATGCACGCCCAGCTCTCCGCGCGGCGACTCCACCGCGACGTACACCTGCCCGGCCGGGACCCGGATGCCCTCGGTCACCAGCTTGAAATGATGGATCAGCCCCTCCATAGAGCTGGCCATGATCTTGGCGACGTGCTGACGCGAATTGCCCATTCCGTCGGGCCCCAGGGCCAGGTCGGCGGGCCAGGCGATCTTGCGGTCCGCCAACATGACTGGGCCGGGGCGTAGCCGGTCGAGGCACTGCTCGACGATCTTCAGCGACTCGCGCATCTCCTTGACACGGATCAAATAGCGGCCATAGGAGTCGCATCCGTCGTCGGTGATCACGTCGAACTCGTAATGTTCGTAGCCGCAATACGGTTGGGCGCGGCGCAGGTCGTGTGGCAGCCCCGTGGAACGTAAGATCGGACCGGTGACGCCCAGTGCGATGCACCCTGTCAGATCCAGGTAGCCGATGCCTTGAGTGCGGGCCTTCCAGATGTCGTTCTCGGACAGCAGGTTCTCCAGGTCACGGAACCGCTCCGGCAGGATTCCGAGCAATTCGCGGACGGCGGGGACGGCGTCGTCGGGAAGATCCTGGACCAGCCCGCCCGGCCGGATGTATGCGTGGTTCATCCGCAGGCCGGTGATCTTCTCGAACACGGACAGGATCAGCTCGCGTTCGCGGAACCCGAACAGCATCGCGGTGATGGCGCCCAGCTCCATGCCGCCGGTGGCCAGCGCAACCAGGTGCGAGGAAATCCGGTTGAGCTCCATCAACATCACCCGAATGACATTCGCGCGCTCGGGAATCTGATCGGTGATGTCGAGGAGTTTTTCGACCCCAAGGCAGTAGGCGGTCTCGTTGAAGAACGGTGACAGATAGTCCATGCGCGTCACGAATGTGACGCCCTGCGTCCAGGTGCGATATTCGAGGTTCTTCTCGATCCCGGTGTGCAGGTAGCCGATGCCGCAGCGGGCTTCGGTGACCGTCTCACCCTCGATCTCGAGGATCAGCCGCAATACTCCGTGCGTGGACGGATGCTGTGGCCCCATGTTGACGACGATGCGCTCGTCCTCGGGAAACGAGTTGGCGGCCTCGATAATCCGGTCCCAGTCTTGACCGCTGACGGTGATGTTCGCGCCCACAATGGGCGCGACGGTGTGGTCGATCATCAGTTGTAGGCCCTCCGTTCGTCGGGCGGAGGAATCTGGGCGCCCTTGTACTCGACCGCGATCCCACCGAGCGGATAGTCCTTACGCTGCGGATGGCCTACCCAGTCGTCGGGCATCTCGATGCGGGTCAGAGACGGGTGTCCGTCGAAAACGATCCCGAAGAAGTCGTAGGTTTCGCGCTCGTGCCAGTCGGTGGCCGGATACAGTGAGAACAGCGACGGGATGTGCGGATCGGCATCGGGGGCAGCGACTTCCAGTCGGATGCGGCGGTTGTGGGTGATCGACATCAACGGGTAGGCCGCATGCAGTTCCCGTCCGGCGTCGTCGGGATAGTGGACCCCGTTGACGCCCAGACACAGTTCGAAGCGCAAGGCATCGTCGTTGCGCAGCTGGTTGGCCACCGCAACCAGCTGCTCGCGACGTACATGCAGCGTCAATTCCCCGTGGAGAACCACCACCTTTTCGATCACGTCGGCGAACGCGACACCCGTGCGCTCGAGCGCGGTGCCCAACGCGTCGACGACCTCGTCGAAGTAGCCGCCGTAGGGTCGCGGGGATCCGGTGGGCATCGCGGACCGGCGCACCAGCCGCCCGTAGCCGGAGGTGTCGCCGGTGTCAGTCACCCCGAACATGCCGCGGCGCACACTAATCACCTCGTCATCGGGCGGCCGCGAATCCTGTTGGTGTGTGCTCACCTCGGCTGTCCCTGCATCTGTATGGTGGGAGTGGCTGCCAGCGCGGCCTTTTCGGCCTCGGCGATGGCGTGTTCCCGGTCCACGCCCAGCGGCATCTGTTGAATCTTCTCGTGCAGCCGCAGGATTGCGTGCAGCAGCATTTCCGGGCGCGGCGGGCAGCCCGCCAGGTAGATGTCGACCGGCACGATGTGGTCGACACCCTGAACGATCGCATAGTTGTTGAACATCCCGCCCGATGAGGCGCACACCCCCATCGCCAGAACCCATTTCGGCTCGGCCATCTGGTCATAGACCTGCCGGAGCACCGGTGCCATCTTCTGGCTGACCCGCCCGGCGACGATCAGCAGATCCGCCTGCCGAGGGGATGCGCGAAACGCCTCCATGCCGAATCTGGCGATGTCGAACCGCGGCGACACCGTCGCCATCATCTCGATCGCACAACACGCCAATCCAAACGTGGCCGGCCACAACGAGTGCTTCCGGAAATACCCTGCTAAGCCCGCGACCGTGGTCAGCAGAAACCCACTCGGCAACTTCTCCTCGAGGCCCACGCGCGCTCTTTCAGTCCCAACTCAAGCCGCCGCGGCGCCACACGTACGCGTAAGCGGCGAAAACGGTGACCATGAACAGCAACATCTCCACAAATGCGAACACGCCCAGCGCGTCAAAGCTGACCGCCCACGGGTACAGGAACACGATCTCGATGTCGAAGACGATGAACAACATCGCCGTGAGGTAGTACTTGATCGGGAACCGACCGACGCCGTTGTTTTGGCTGATCGGTTCGACGCCGCACTCGTATGCCTGACGCTTCGAGCGGTTATGCCGGGACGGGCCGATCACTCTCGCCATGACGACGGACAAAACCGCGAACGCCGCAGCGATCCCGGCCAGTGCCAGGATCGGTAGATACGGGTTCATCGCGTGGGCCTTTCGTCGAATTCGTTGCTAGGTCCACGCTGACGAATCAGTAACCCCGGTCAGCACCCCGACATGGGGGACGAACAAGGGGATTCACGAGATTGCACCAAATCGCTAGCATCCGTTGCGTGATCCCGCACGCAGCCCGACACCGCATTTATGCCCCGCTTCAGGTGCTCGTCTACAGCTCTAACGCCGACACCCGGCTCCTCATCGAGCGAAGCCTGGGCAGGTTACCGGATGCCGGCGGGGCCCCTGTGGACTTCATCAACGCAGCCACACCGCCCGCGGTCCTGCAACACCTGGCGTCGGGAGCAATCGATGTCGCGATCCTGGACGGCGAGGCATCCCCGGCGGGCGGCCTGGGCATTGCGAAGCAACTCAAAGACGAGCTGTCGCAATGCCCACCGGTCGTGGTTCTCACAGGCCGTGCCGACGACGCGTGGTTGGCCCGGTGGTCACGAGCGGACGCGGCGGTGCCGCACCCGATCGACCCTCTGGTCCTGACCGAGACCGTGGTGCCACTGCTACGGGGCCGACTGGGCGTCTAGGACAGCTTGGAATGCTCGGCGTGCCAGCGAGATTCGATCCGGCAGACGCGGCGATGCTCAACGGCGCACCACGCGCCGCCGATGACGAGTGCTACCACCGCCAACAGGCCAGTCGGCAGCAGCAACTCGTGGTGGTTGTACGCGGCGGCCGCGACGCCGCCGATCAACGCGATCACACCCACCGCAATCGAGAGCAGGCCGGGCCAGTGGTAGCCGTCGTTCATCGACTCGCCCGCGTGTGGTTGAGTGGTGCGGAAATGATCGGTCGGATCGTGATGGCCAGTCCCCATGACTCCTCCTCAGTTGGGATACCTGAAGAGCTAGTCGCGCGACCCGCACCGCTCATCCCCCTCTTGGGTGGTCGAGTGGGTGGCTTATCTCGTTCCGCACCAACCGAGTTCGCGGTGGGCCAACAGATGCTTGATCAACAACTCGGTCGATCCACTGCACGCCGACTGGGTGACGACGTGCCACGGCCGGTCCATCGGTGTGCCGGGAACGGCCAGTTCCACCAGCGCGCCGACGTCCAACTCCCGCCGCACCGCCTGCCGTGATACCAATGTCACACCGAGCCCAGCGACCGCGGCCGCCACTACCGCCCCGTGTGAGCCCAGCACCATCTGCGGCGGACTGATTTCCAACTCCTCCAATAGCGTCGCCATCGTGGCCCTGGTCCCCGAACCTGATTCGCGCAGTAGCCAGGTCGCCTCCGCCGGCGTCGAAACGGCGCGCGGTATCCGGCGGGCCGACAACCACCAGCGTGTTGGCGGCGACCGCCTGCACTTGGACCGTTTTCAGGTCGACGGGCGGACGGCCGGCGACGACAACATCTACTTCGTGCCGGGTGAGCATGGGCCAGATCGCGTTGCGGGACGCGACTTCCAGCTTGCAGTCGACGTCGGGGTACTTCGCCGTGAACGAGGCCAGCAACGCGGGGATCAGCAACTCGCCGGCGGTGGTCACCGCGCCCAACCGGATGGATCCGTGCTCGGGATCGGCTTCGCCGCGCGCTGCCAGGACGGCTTCGCGGTGCAAGCCGAGAATCTTTCGCGCGTACTCGGCGTAGCGGTGCCCAGCGGGTGTCAGCCGCACGCCGCGGCCGTATCGATCCATCAGTGGGACACCGATTTCGGCGCTCAGATTGCTCAGCGCAGAAGAGATGGCCGACTCCGTGACGAATAGTCGCTCGGCGGCACCGCGAACGGATCCGGTGTCGGCGAGTGCTACCAGCGCGTTGAGCCGGGCGTTTGTGGTCACTGCGCCGCGGCCTCGCTGGCTGTGTCGTCGAAGACACGGCTGGCAAGAATGTCCGCGGCTTCGATGGTGGTCAGCGCTGCCAGATTCGCCGACGAGTCCGCGCTCGCCATGAGTCGCCGCGCATGGCGGAGCCGCGCTCGCTCCATCGCGTTGCGCACGCTGCGTGCGTTGGCGAACCAGGGCTGCCGGATTCGCCTGTGTAGGTATTCGTGCAACGCCGCCTGTGCATCGGCCGACAGTGAATAGCCGATATGCGCGGTCATCAGCGCCGCGATCTGCTCGAGCTCGCCGACGGTGTAGTCGGGGAAGGTGATGTGGTGAGCGATGCGGCTCTGCATCCCGGGATTCGCCGAGAAGAACCGGTCCATCTTGTCCGCGTATCCGGCCAGGATGACCACGAGGTCGTCGCGATTGTTCTCCATCACCTGCAAAAGGATCTCGATCGCTTCGGATCCGTAGTCGCGTTCGTTTTCCGCCTTGTAGAGGTAGTAGGCCTCGTCGATGAATAACACACCGCCCATTGCCCGCTTGATCACTTCCTTGGTCTTGGGTGCGGTATGACCGACGTACTCGCCGACGAGGTCGTCGCGCGTAACACTCACCAGATGCCCTCGGCGGAGGTAGCCCAAGCGGTGCAACAAGTCGGCCATCCGCAGTGCGACCGTTGTCTTGCCGGTGCCCGGATTGCCGGTGAAGCACATGTGCAGCGTCGGGCTGGGGTGCGGTGACGCCGTAGAGGGCACGCATCCGGTCGACCAGCAGAAGCGCCGCGATCTCGGCGATGCGGGTCTTCACGGGGGCCAGCCCGACCAGCTCGGTGTCGAGTTTGGCGAGCACCTCGTCCACGCCGACCTGCCTGCGGGCCACGGCCAAGTCCACCACCGCATCCGGTGGCAAGGCCGGGGCCTCGGGCTCGGCGGGATCGGGCTGCAGCTGTGGACCGGAACCCGGACTTCCGCTGAGACCGAACGATCTGCGTGATGCCTGGGTGGTCGGGTGGGTCATCGTTGGTCGTCGCAGTGCAGTGCGATCCCATAAGCGAGCAACATCATCTCGGGAATGCTGCCATCCAATGCTGAACATGTCTATTGAGTATTAGTCCCAAGATACTGAATCAAACACTTCAGGGTTCACCCCGATTTGCCCACCTCATGGGTGAGGCCGTTGAACCGCGGCCTGGGATAGCTTCGTTTCGACGTACCCGCACAGACGCAAATCGTGCTAGACCGGATCGCGCAGGAGATGAGCGTCAGATGGCCAAGTGGACGCCGTTGGGCGAGTTGGAACGCGCGGTGATGGACTATCTGTGGGTTTCGGGGGCGCCGCAGACGGTGCGTCTTGTGCACGGAGCGCTGTCATCGGAGCGCGACCTGGCGTATACGACGGTCATGACGGTGCTGCAGCGGTTGGCGGCCAAGGGACTCGTGCGGCAGGACCGCGACGAGCGGGCGCACCGTTACGCACCGCTGCACGGCCACGCCGAGCTGATCGCCGGTCTGATGGTCGACGCGTTGGATTACGTTGCCGATGGCGCAAGCCGTGAGGCCGCTCTGGTTCACTTCGTCGAACATGTCGGGTCGGCCGAAGCGCGCGCGCTTCGTTGCGCGCTCGCCGAATTGGCGCAAGACACCTACAACCTGGCGCCGCGAGCACTTCCTGACGAAACCCGCGGACGCTGCTAACCACACACGGCGGGCAGCGGGATCGTGGCCGTCACGGCGGTGCCGGAGCCCGGGCGAGACCGGATGTTCAATCGCCCCCCGACGAGTTCGGCGCGTTCGGCCATCGACAGCAGACCATAGCCACCGATCTCGTCGCTGCCCAGCGGGTGCCGGGAAGTGTCGAAACCCACTCCGTCGTCGACGATCTCGAGCTGCGCAGTGTGGCCGTCGAACGCAAACGACAGCCGCGCAATCGTGGCGTTGGCGTGTTTGACGATGTTCTGCAGGCATTCCTGCGCGACGCGGTACAAAGCCAACTCGATGTGCTCGGGCAGGCGGGCGTCGGATAGTTCTACCTCCAAAGCGATCTGTGGGATCGAGCGGGCCAGGCTGGCCAGCGCGCCGGCGAGGCCCAGATCGTCGAGCACCGGTGGTCGCAGGCCGCTGATCGCCGCACGCGCCTCCTGCAGCGTCAACTCGACGAGTTCGCGGGCCGCCGCGAGTTGTCCGGACGATGCGGTGGGGTCCTCGCGCATTGCTCGGTCGGCGGCGTCCAGGCGGTACGCCAGCGTGATCAACCGTTGCGAAATGCCGTCGTGGATGTCGCCGGCCAGCCGCCGCCGCTCGATCTCCTGCGCCTCGATCACCTGCTCGACGAAGTTCTCGTGCGCACGTTCACGGGCGACCAGCTGACGGTGTAGCCGCGCCTGATGCAGCGCGCCGGCGATGAGCCGGCCGATCACCAACAACAACTCCACGTCGCGTTCGGTGAACTCTCGCCGCTGCACGGAGTGTACGTTCAGAACACCCACCAACCCTCCGGGGTCGGTCTCCATCGGCACCGAGACCAGCGACGTGGAATCCAAGCCCTGCAGTGACTCGCTGTGTAGATATCGCGAGTCGAACTCCTTGTCGTGAGTGATCACGACGGGCTCGCGGTGGCTGGCGACCCAACCGGAGATCCCGGACCCCAGCGAGACTCGGATCTTACCGACCTGGCTGTCGAACGGCGGCGTGGCGCCCGCCAGCGTAAGTGATCGATCGGTGTCGTCGAGCACGTGCACGACGCAGACGTCGGTGCCGGTGGCAGCGGTGATCATCCGCGCCGCCGCTGCGGCCAGCGGCTCCACCCCCGGGCCACTGGAGGAGGCCTGGATCAGTTCTCGCAGCAGGGCCAATTCGCGGTCGGCGTCGACGAGATCGTGCACAGCGTTGTGATGACCAGTCTGGTTGCACGCCAACGTATTACGCGCGGACGATATCGTCGAACCCGTATTGCTCACAGGAAGATGCCTTCTCGCAGCGCAGTTGCCACGGCGCTGGTCCGCTCGCTGACGTCGAGCTTGCGATAGATCGAGCGAAGGTGGCTCTTCACCGTTTCATCGCCGATCACCAGCCTGTTGGCGATGCCGCGGTTGGACAGGCCGGTCACCATGTAGGACAGAATTTCGCTCTCCCGCTGTGTGAGGCCGTGACGAGCGCCGGGCCAGAACTCGTCGCGCCGCAGGCGCGCCGCGGTATCCACTGATCGGGCCGCCATCCCTGCGTCGATCGCGGTTTCCCCGCTGCGGACGTGTTCCAGTTGGCGCACCAGGTCTTCGCTGCTGATGCTCTTGAGCAGATAGCCGGCGGCGCCGACCCGCAGGGCCTGGAACAGATACTGCTCGTCGTCATAGACCGAAAGCATCACGACCCTGCGCTCAGGACTGCGCTGACGCAGCGCGAGGCACAGGTCCAGTCCGCTGGAACCTTGCATCCGGATGTCGCACAGCACTACGTCGGGGTCGAGACCCTCGACCACGCCGACCGCTCGCTCCACGCCGATCGCCTGCCCGACGACACGGACCCTGCTTTGGAAACCGGCCAGCATCGCCTTGAGCCCCTCGATGACCATCTCGTGGTCGTCGACGAGCACAAGTCGCACAGGTCCGGTAACTGCCTCCATGTCGACACGATAGAGGCGGGTTTGATCGCCGTCATCAGACTTACGCGGTTATAACCCGGTGAATCCCCCGCTTAGGGGGAACTGGGGCGTACCCGCGTCCATAGCATCGTTGGCAATCACGGAGGAGGTTGGATGAATACGCGTACGCCGATGATCGTCGCTTCGGTTCTGCCTGCGGATTTTTCAGAGCTCGGCCAGCAGGTCAAGGAGCTGGAGAAGGCCGGCGTCGACCGGATCCAGTGGGACGTGATGGACGGCCGATTCGTGCCGAATCTGACGTTCGGGCCCGATGTGATCGCCGCCAACCGTGGCCACACCACGGTCGGCTTCGAGGCGCACCTCATGGTCGAGGATCCTGATCCGATGCTCCCGCGGTGGGTCGAAGCGGGGTGCGAAGTGGTCATCGTGCATGCGGAGGCGGCTCGACATCTGCACCGCACGCTTGCTGCGATCGCCGATCTCGGCGCGCGTGCAGGCGTTGCGTTGAACCCGGCCACCCCACTCGCGGCGGTGACAAGTGTGCTGGATCTGGTCGACCTGCTGCTGGTGATGACGGTCAACCCCGGGTTCGGCGGCCAGCAATACCTGTCGAGCATGGAGCCCAAGATCGCCGACGCGCGAGCCGAAATCGACCGCCGCGGTTTGGAGATCGAACTCGAGGTGGACGGCGGAATCGATGTGGCGACGATCGGCACAGCGGCGCGCGCCGGGGCCGATGTGTTCTGTGCCGGTTCGGCGTTGTTCAACGGACCTGAGACGATGGCCGACCGCGTGACGGCACTGCGCGATGCGGCACGTGTCGGGGCGGAGCAGCGATGAGTGTCGCACCGACCACGACGACCGACTGCGACGCGCTGACCGACGACGTCGATCGGTTGGCAATCCTTACACTTCGGTTTCTTGCCGCCGACGCGGTACAGGCGGCCAACAGCGGACACCCCGGACTGCCACTCGGCACGGCCCCTGCCGCGTGGGTGCTGTGGTCGCGGCACCTGCGCCATGACCCGGCCAACCCGCGGTGGCCCGACCGGGACCGGTTCGTGTTGTCGGCCGGCCACGGTTCGGCGCTTCTGTACGCGCTGCTGCATCTGTTCGGTTACGACCTGTCGCTAGATGAACTGCGTCAATTCCGCCAACTCGGTTCCCGTACCCCGGGCCATCCGGAATTCGGGCAGACACCGGGCGTCGAGACCACGACCGGGCCGCTGGGTCAGGGATTGGCGAACGCGGTCGGCATGGCACTGGCCGAACGCATGCTCGCGGCGCGCTGCAACGACGGCGAGCACGACATTGTCGACCACCGCACCTGGGTGCTCGCCGGCGACGGTGACCTGATGGAAGGCATCAGCCACGAGGCCGCCTCGCTGGCCGGACGGCTCGGGCTGGGACGCTTGACCGTCGTCTTCGACGACAACGACATCACCATCGACGGCCCGGCAACCCGGAGCTGCCGCGACGACGCAATCGCGCGCTTCGCCGCGTATGGGTGGCACACCCTGTCTGTCGAGGACGGCAACGACATCGCGGCCATCGATGAGGCGCTGGCCGAGGCCCGCGACATCGACGATGCGCCCACATTCATCAGGCTTCGCACCACCATCGGGTACGGCGCGCCGGGTATCGAGGGTACGTCGAAGGCGCACGGCAGTCCGCTGGGTGCCGACGCGATCGCAGCCATGCGGGACCGGTTCGATTGGCCCGACCGCCCGTTCTATGTGTCCGCGCAGGTCCGAAATGTGACCGCCGGCATCGCGGCCAAAGGTGCTGCAGCACGGTCGGATTGGATACATGCCTACGCCCGCTGGTGTGCCGATCACCCGCAGCGGGCCACCGATTTCGCACTTGATCGGGTGCCGGCCCCGCGAGACCTCGGGGTATTGGCGGCACTTACCGACAATGAGCGTGGCGGTCCGATGGCAACCCGGCAGGCCTCGGGTGCTGCCCTTAACGCACTTGCCCCTTCGTACCCTGCGCTTATCGGTGGTTCCGCCGACTTGGCCGGATCCACCAACACTGCGATTCCAGGCGGGGACGTCAGCGCCGACGACTATGGCGGGCGGACAATCCATTTCGGCATTCGCGAGCACGCCATGGCAGCTGCCTTGAACGGCATCGCACTGCATGGGGGTCTGCGGCCGTTCGGCAGCACCTTCCTGGTCTTCGCCGACTACCTTCGTCCCGCGCTACGGCTCTCGGCGCTCATGCGGCAGCCGGTCGTCTACGTCTTCACGCATGACTCGGTGTACGTCGGCGAGGATGGGCCGACCCACCAGCCGGTCGAGCAGATCGAATCACTGCGCCTGATACCCGGATTGACGGTGCTTCGCCCGGCCGACACGGCAGAAACCGCGCTGGCTTGGGAGATCGCCGCGGGCAACATGGACGGCCCGACGGCGCTGGTGTTAAGTCGGCAGAAGCTGCCGATGCTGGCCGGTGGCGGGATCGACGAGATGCGGCAGCACGGCTTCCGTGTCGTGCACGGCGACCTCGGTCGGCCCGATGTCGTTCTTGCCGCCAGCGGTTCTGAGGTGGGACTGGCGCTCGAGGCGGCCGACTTGCTGGCCGGCCGTGGAGTCAGCGCGTCGGTCATCTCCGTCATGTGGCGGGAACGATTTGAGCAGGTGCGGTCTGCGGTCCACCTGCCCGACGCCCCGGTCGTCTGGGTCGAGGCCGGTGTGCCGACCGGCTGGCGCGCCATCGCCGGCGAACGAGATCAGGTCATCGGCTTGCAGCGATTTGGCGAGAGTGGGCCGGGAGCGCAGGTGGCCTCACACCTCGGGCTGACGCCGGTCACGATCGCCAATGCCGCCTTCGCCGCCCTCGGACGGGCAACAAGCTGGGGTGAGTGACTCTTTGTCCGACAAGAACTTTCGCATGAGCCGGGCGGCGCGCACGGGCCGTCGTCGGCCGGTCATGTTGGCCATCGCCGGCGAGAGCGCGGCGGGCAAGACAACCGTCGCCGCAGGACTTGTCGAAGCGCTCGGGGCGCACCGGTGTGTGTCGATGTCCGCCGACGACTATCACAGGTTCGATCGAGAAGAACGCAGGAACAAACCGTTCACACCGCTGCACCCCGACTGCAACTACATCGAAATCCTCTCCCAGCACCTCCAGTTGCTGGCGACCAGCCAACCCGTCCTCAAACCGGTCTACGACCACTCCGCCGGCAAGCTTGTCCGGCCAGAGCTCGTCGAGCCCAACGACTTCATCATCGTCCACGGCTTGCTGCCGTTGCATAGCAGGCTGGCCCGAGCGTGCTTCGACGTCACCGTCTTCCTCGACCCGGCCGAGGACGTCCGGCGTGACTGGAAGATCAAGCGCGACACCGCCGTTCGGGGATACACCGACGACCAGGTCACCGCTGAAATCCTCGCCGGCCAAGCCGAATCCGCGCAGTTCATCCGGCCCCAACGAGCCCATGCCGACATCGTCGTGCGGTTCGGCCCGATCGCCGCACGCGACGATCCACCGGATACCCCGTTGTCCGCCGAGCTGCTCCTGCGCCCGACGATCCGCCAACCGGACCTAGCCGAGATCCTGCACCCGGATATGACGCGCACGATCCACCTCCGGCTGACCCGCGACACCGACGGCCGGCCCGTCGACAGCCTGCATATCCACGGCTACACCACGGCTGAGGAGAATGCCGCTGCGGAGAAGATGATTTGGCATGCACTCGGGGACTCGCGCGGGGCCGTACCCGAGAGCCTCGGTGCGATCGATTCCGAGACGCGGAGCACGCCGTTGGCGATTACCCAGATGATCCTGCTGCACCATCTGTTCGATGGACCCCGGTAACGTCCCTGACGCCGGTCCGATCATGCCGAGAACGCCAACGTCCCCAATCCTTGAGGCCGTCATTTTCGACGTGGACGGCACGCTTGCCGACACCGAGCGCGACGGGCACCGACCGGCTTTCAACGCGGCGTTTGCGGCCCACGGCCTCGAGATCGAATGGGGCGTCGACGAATATGGGCGCCTGTTGAGGATTACCGGCGGAAAGCCTCGTATCGCTGCCGATTTGCAGGCGCGGGGATTCGGCAACGCCGCCGATGAGCTGGCCGTCGAGGTTCACCGCACCAAGACCGCGTTATTCCGCGAGCGGATTTTCGCCGGAGACATGCTTCCCAGGCCGGGACTGCGTTCCTTGGTGCAGAGCCTGGTCGACCAGGGTATCCGGATCGCGGTAGCGACGACGGGGCGGCGATCCTGGGTCGAGCCGCTACTGACGCAGCTGCTCGGCGACGGCATCGTCGAGACGGTCGTAACCGGTGACGACGTACACCGATTGAAGCCCGATCCCGAGGTGTACCTGCGCGCGCTCAATCAACTTGGCGTGTCGCCGGAAAGCGCGCTCGCGGTCGAGGACTCGGAACTCGGCTTACGGGCCGCCGCGGGCGCGGGTCTGGCCACAGTGGTGGTCACCACGGACTACACCGCGGGGCAGGACTTCGCCGGTGCGGCCATGGTGCGTTCCTCGTTCGACGGCATCAACCCACTGCTGGCAGCGAGTTGTCGGGGTGTGCATCGGGAATGGTGGACTGCCATCGCCAAGGCCGCCGATGCGCCGTGATGGCCCGATCGTACGGATGTACGTACATCTGGGCTAAAATGGTGCTTCGGGCGCTGAAATATGTGTGCCCGCAAAGTTGAACGGGCCCCCCTACCGGGAGGCGCGAGGAGCCGAATCGGCGGTGAGTGTGGACAACCTGAGTGCCCGGATGGACCGGTCCAGTGCGCTGCCATTGTGGGCGCAACTGCGTGCTGACCTGGTGAGACGCATCTCGGCGGGGGAGTTCGCCGAAGGGTTCCCAGGCGAGCAGGCGTTGACCGCCAGTTATGGATTGAGCCGGCACACCGTACGCGAAGCGCTGCGCCAGCTGCGCCACGAGGGCGTCCTGATCGCCGAACGCGGCCGCGGGACGCGGCTAGCCGAAGTACCGGTCATTCAGCAGCCGCTCGGCGCCCTGTACAGCCTGTTTGCCGCGGTGGAGGCCAGGGGATTGAACCAGCGCAGCATTGTGCGCGCGCTGGAAATCCGCCACGATTCGAAGGTATCGGCCACCCTTGACCTCGACCCGGACGCACGATTGGTCTATCTGGAACGTCTGCGTCTCGTCGGCGACATGCCGTTGGCCCTCGACTACGCGTGGCTACCCGCCGAGGTCGCCGAACCCCTGCTCTCGGCGGATTTCACCCACACTGCCCTTTACATCGAACTGGACATCCGCTGTGGCATCCGACTGACCGGAGGCCGCGAAGACATCAGCGCAGTGGTGCCCGAACCAGCCGATGCCGCGTTGCTTGAGCTTCCCGCGCAATCGGCCGCCTTGTCCATCAGGCGACTTGGTTTTATGGGGTCGCGTCCACTCGAACTGCGGCACACCCTCATCCGAGGTGACCAATTCACTATGAGTGCGCGCTTCTCATCGAGCGACGGCTACACCTTCATGGCCGACGACGCGCTCGCCATGACCTAAACTCTTGACGGTGTTGCCGAGATCCGTGTGGCACGTACACCTTTGGGATGCGGGCACATTCGTCATGACCTCGTCGACGTGTTGACCGCAGCCGTCCCAGCCGGTCTTGCCGCAGGTGCGGCATGTAACGGGATAACACATAATATTTCTCCTTCGTGAAGTTATGTCGTCGCGGCCGCTTTACGTGCGCCGATTTCGGCGCGCACCTGATCCATGTCGAGGGCCTTGACCTGGCGGATCAGGTCCTCGAGCATGGCCGGTGGCATTGCCCCGGGCTGGCTGTAGACCAGCACGCCCTCGCGGAACGCCATGACCGTCGGAATCGATTGGATGCCGACGATTGCGGCGAGTTCCTGCTCGGCTTCGGTGTCGACCTTGGCGTGCACTATGTCGGGGTGCATGTTCGCCGAACGTTCGAAGACGGGGGCGAAGGCCCGGCAGGGCCCGCACCACGACGCCCAGAAGTCGACCAGCACAATCGGGTTGTCGACGATGGCCGACTCGAAGTCCGCCCGGGTCAGGTGGGTGGTGGTCATCTGTGTCTTCCTTTCAAATGGTTTGTCGCGTCACTGCGTTAGGCCATTGCGTGGGCGTCGGCCCAGGCGTTGTAGCCACCCTCTAGGTCCGACACATTCTCGAAACCCTGCGCCCGCAGCAGCGAGGCTGCGACGCTGGAGCGCCAGCCGCCGGCGCAGTGCACGACGATCGGCTTGACGGTGGGCACCTCGTCGAATCGGGTGCGCAGCTGCGCCAGCGGCATGTGAAGTGGCGCCGGGGATGCTGCCCTGTTCGAGCTCGCCGGGATTGCGGATGTCGATCACCGTGACGGCGTCCTCCGTGAGCAGGCGGTCCAGCTCGGCGACCGTGACTCGCGGCGCGGGCTGCACCAGGTCGGACAACTCGGCCGGGAATATCCCGTCGCGGTCCACGGTGAGATAGCCGATGACGTTGTCGGAGCCCACGCGTGCCAGTCGCAGCGCGGCGTCCTGCTCCTCGCCGGGGTAGGTGATCAGCGCGACCTTGTCGCCGATCTCGGCGACCATTCCACCGGTTTCGGCGAAGCGGCCGTCAAATCCGACGTTGACCGAGCCGCGCAGATGTCCGACGGCGAAGTCATCCACGCTGCGGGCGTCCACCACCCGCACACCGGCCTGCAGCGCCGTGCGGATCTGCGCTCCAGTCAGCGCGGCGATCTCGCGGGACTGGTCCAACAGCGGATGGACCCGCTTGTTCATCGCCGCATCGACGGAAAAGTAGGCAGGGGCGGCGGGCTGGCCGTGGGTGACCAATTCGACGAAGTCGGCCTCACTCATCGGCTGCACCGACGGATTGGTGCGGCGTTGTTCACCGATGGTGGATGTCAGCTCACTGGACAGGTTCTTGCCGCACGATGATCCCGCACCGTGGGCCGGCATGACGGTCACCCCGTTCGGCAGCTTGAGCAGTGTGTCGTGGATGGTGTGATACATCGCCCGCGCCAGATCGGTGGCCGAGCTGTCGCCGATGTTGACCAGGTCGGGTCGGCCGACATCGCCGATGAACAGCGAGTCACCGGTGAGCACCGCGGCGGGTTCGGCGCCGGGACGTTCGCGCACCAGCACGCTGATCGACTCCCAGGTATGCCCGGGGGTGGACAGGATCTCCAGGTCGACCTCGCCCAGCGAGATGTGTTCCCCGTGGGCCAGTCGGCGAATGGGGTAGTCGGTATGGGCGGCCTCGCCGAACCCGATCCACGCCCCGGTGGCCTCAACCAGCTCTAGGTGGCCGGAGACGAAGTCGGCGTGGAAGTGGGTGTTGATCACTCCTTCGATGGTCAGCCCGTTCTTCTCGGCGTCGGCGAGGTAGTCGCTGATGTCGCGGCGCGGGTCGACAACGACTGCGCGGCCGGTGGTTTCATCGCCTATCAGATAGGAGGCGTGCGACAGGCACTCGATGTAGTACTGCTCGAGGATCATCAGTTGTTCCTTACTTCTCAGCTTGGGGATGCCTCACATTTTGTGATACCCCTATGGGTATGTCAAGTACCCTAGGGGGTATATTCATTCCCGACTTGCATATACCACCCAGGGTATGTGTAGTATGGGCTGAGAGCATACCCCCGGCGGTATAGAACAAGCCGCCGCTGATACACCGGAAAGGGACCCAATGAACACCTCGACTCCCGCCACCATCGATTCGCAGGCGCTGGGTACGCTGCTGGACTCCCCGGCGCCGCCGCGTTTGCTCGACGTCCGTACGCCTGGCGAGTTCGAGACCGTACACATCGCCGGTGCGTACAACGTGCCGCTGGACCTATTGCGCGAGCACCGCGAGGAGATCATCAAGCACCTCGACCAGGACGTCATACTGGTCTGCCAGGCCGGGCAGCGCGCCGCGCAGGCCGAGGAGACGCTGCGCAAAGCGGGTCTGGCCAACGTACACGTCCTTGACGGCGGAATCGCCGCCTGGATAGGCAAAGGCCTGCCGGTCAATCGAGGCGCCCAACGATGGGACCTGGAACGCCAGGTCCGGCTGGCCGCCGGGACGCTCGTTGCCCTGAGCATCCTCGTCAGCATCGTCGTGCCGGGTGCCAAGTGGCTGGCGTTCGCGATCGGCGCGGGGCTGACTTTTGCGGCGCTCACCAACACCTGTGCGATGGGCATGTTGCTCGCCCGGCTGCCCTACAACCGCGGCGCCAGCTGTGACGTGAACAGGGTCGTCGCACAGCTTGTCGATGCCCCTACCAGCCCGAAGAAAGAGAGCTGACGTGCCATGATCGCGTTAACCATCGCCCTCGCCGTCCTGGTCGGTGTCTCCCTGGGCTTGCTCGGTGGCGGCGGTTCGATCTTGACCGTCCCGCTGCTGGCCTACGTGGCTGGCATGGATGCGAAACAGGCCATCGCCACCTCTTTGCTGGTGGTAGGCGTCACCAGTGCGGTCGGCGCGGTCTCGCACGCACGGGCCGGCCGCGTCCAGTGGCGGACCGGTGTGGTGTTCGGCGTGGCCGGCATGGCCGGTGCCTTCGGGGGCGGACTGCTCGCCCGCTTCATCCCGGGGACTGTGCTCCTGATCGGGTTCGCCGTGATCATGATCGCCACCGCGATCGCAATGCTGCGCGGGCGCAACGACATCCGCGCCGAGACATGCCCCGCATTCGCTGCCGGTCGTCAAGATCGTGCTCGAGGGGCTTGTCGTGGGACTGGTGACCGGCCTGGTCGGCGCCGGCGGCGGATTCCTGGTCGTGCCCGCCCTTGCCCTGCTCGGCGGACTATCGATGCCGATCGCCGTCGGAACGTCGCTGGTCGTCATCGCGATGAAGTCGTTCGCCGGGTTGGCCGGTTACATGGAGAGCGTCCATATCAACTGGGGTTTGGCGGCCGCGGTCACCGTCGCGGCGCTCTTCGGCGGCCTGATCGGCGCACGACTGACCGCCCTGGTAAATCCCGATGCGCTGCGCAAGGCCTTCGGCTGGTTCGTGTTGGCGATGTCCTCGGTCATCCTCGGTCAGGAGATCCATCCTGCGGTGGGTATCACCGCGGCCGGCCTGACGCTGATCGCCGCCGGCATCACGTTCGGGTGCAGCAGGTACGCGCGTTGTCCGTTGCGCCGGCCCGTCGGTCGGCAGGGTGCCACCGCCGCGGCGGCCTGACGCGCCAACATACCCCCGCGGGTACTATGTCAGCAGAGCGTGAGATAAGGAGTCAGACGATGGTTGGTGACGAAGACGCCATAGCCGCGGTGCTGAACCGGTTGCGGCGCGCCCACGGGCAGCTGGCCGGGGTCATCGCGATGATCGAACAAGGGCGCGACTGCAAGGACGTCGTCACCCAGCTCGCCGCGGTTTCACGCGCGCTGGATCGGGCCGGCTTCAAGATTGTCGCAACCAGTCTGCGGGAATGCGTCGTCGGTGCAAGCGCTGACGGCGCCACGCCGATGACCGAAACCGAACTGGAAAAACTGTTCCTCGCGCTCGCCTGAGGCGAGGGGAGAAGGGGTCGACATGAGCATCGCTCTGTCTACCGCACTGCATACATCGTTCGACGACGCCGTTCGACGCACCCGTCAGGCGCTCGCCGAGCAGGGGTTTGGGGTGCTGACCGAAATCGACATGAAGGCCACGCTGAAAGCCAAACTCGGCGAGGACATGGAGGACTACCTGATCCTCGGCGCATGCAACCCGCCGCTGGCACACCGCGCCGTCAACGTCGACCGCCAGATCGGACTGCTGTTGCCGTGCAACGTCGTCGTGCGCGCCCACCCAGAAGATGCCGACACCGTGCTCGTCGAGGCATTGGACCCCCAGGTGTTGGTCGACGCGACCGGTGAGCCCGAACTGCGGCCAGTCGCCGACGAAGTCGCCACGAAACTGCACGCCGCCATCGATTCGCTCGGGGCATCACAACCCCTCAACTAAGGGCTGTTGCAATCAACCCATATGGCAGCATCGTTCATGAATCCTGAATGGTGTGTCCAGGAAAATCACGTGGACCTGAACGGTCTCCCTACCGTTCAATGCAGGTGTGACCAGCAATCAGGCCCGCACGGGTGCACTCATGGCGATGGCTTCGATGCTGTGCGTGCAGATTGGCCTCGCGATCGCCGTGACGTTGATCGACCGCATCGGCGTGGAGGGCGCGGCGTGGTTGCGGTTGGCGTGGGCCGGAGTCCTGCTGCTGGTCATCGTGCGGCCGAAACGCGCCGCGTTCACCCGGCGGAGCTTCGCGACGTGCGTGCTGCTCGGCGTCGTCACCGCGGCCATCACGCTGCTGTTCATGGCCGCGATCGACAGGATCCCGCTGGGCACGGCCAGCGCGCTGGAGTTTCTCGGCCCGCTGGGCGTTGCGGTGGCGCACGGCACGGGCACTAACCGCGTGGTGTGGCCGGGGCTGGCGGCACTCGGCGTCGTGCTGCTGACGCAACCGTGGGCCGGCGTGGTCGACCCGGTGGGGGTGCTCTATGCGCTCGCCGCCGCGGTGTGTTGGGCGAGCTACATACTGCTGACCCAACGCGTCGGGGACGCCGTCGCCGGCATCAGCGGACTGGCTGTGTCGATGCCCGTGGCCGCAGTCGTCGCCACCATCGCCGTCGGCCCGGCCGTCTTGCCCAGGATGACGCCCGAGATCCTGCTCATCGGAATCGGTCTGGCGATTCTGCTGCCGGTGGTGCCCTTCGCGTTGGAGCTGTTGGCGCTGCGCCGGTTGACCACCGCCGCGTTCGGCACACTGATGGCGCTCGAACCCGGGTTCGCGATGATTGTCGGGCTGATCGTGCTTCGTCAGGTGCCCGGGCCCGCGGGTGTGATCGGCATCTGCCTGGTGGTCATCGCGGGGATCGGTGCCGCCCGCACCGGCGCGCGCGTTGCGCCGGTGCCCGCCGAGGTCGGTTCGTAGCTACGCTCGAACGCATGACACGCGGCATCTTCGACTCACCGCTCATGCGCATCTTCAACGGGATGTTCATCGGACTGATCGATGCACCGGTCGTCGGCGGCGTGGTGCGAAGTCGATGATCAACATCCGCTACGTCGGGCGTCGCTCGGGCAGGACGATCCAGACGCCGGTGGGGTATCAACGCTCCGGGGACACCGTCACCATCCACGTCATGGCGCCTGACAAGAAGACGTGGTGGCGCAACTTCCTCGGCGACGGCGGCCCGATCACCCTGTTGAAGCTCGATGACGGCGCCGATCGCACCGGACACGCGGTCGCCGACCGCGACGAGCAGGGGCGCGTATCAGTGGTCCGTGACGCTGGGCTAAGCCTCGAATCGCTTGCGGCGCAGCAGTGTTCCGGCCGCGAGCAGGATCAGGCTGATCACCAGGATCGCCGTCGCCAGCACGTTGATCTGCGGCGGCACCGCGGCCTTGACCGCTGCGTTGACGTACAGCGGATAGGTAACCGTCGACCCGCTGACGAAATACGTGATGATGAAATCGTCGAGCGACAAGGCGAACGACAACATGCCCGCCGCGACGATGCCGGGAACGATCAGCGGCAACGTCACCTTGAAGAAGGTCCGTGCCGGGCCGGCGCCGAGGTCCAGGGACGCGTCCTCGAGGGTCCAGTCGAACCCGCGGACCCGCGCCCGCACAGTCATGGCGATGAAGCTGATCTCGAAGGCGACGTGGGCGATCAGGATGGTCGCATAACCGGCCGCCCAGCCGAAGTCGAGAAACAGTGTGAGCAACGCCGCGCCCATCACGACTTCAGGCGCGGTCAGGGGGATCACCAGGAAGGTATCGACGGCCGTCTGGCCCCGCCACCGTTGGCGCACAAGCGCTATCGCGACGAGTGTGCCGAAGACCAGCGCGATCAACGTCGATACCGCGGCGACGTTGAGGCTCAACTTCAGCGCGTCGGTCAGCGCCGGGTACTTGAACGGGTCCGCCCAGTTCTTGAGCGTGAAGCCCTGCCAGGAGTAGTTGAACTTGCCCTTCGGGTCGTTGAAGGAGAACAGGATGATCACGAAGATCGGCAGGAACAGATACAGCAGCACCAGTCCGGCGACGAAGCGCAGCAGCAGGTCGCCCCACTTCGGGCTGCCCTTAACGGTTTTCGCCGGTGTCGGACTGGTGGCTTCCGCCATGGCCTGGATTGTCATACCAGGTCCTCCGTGCCGAGCGCCCTGGTGTACAGCAACACGCCGACGAGGATGATCACCATCAGGACCATCGAGAGTGCTGCAGCGGCAGGGTAATCCTTCACGACGAGGAACTGCTTCTGGATGACGTTGCCGATCATCGTCGTTTGCGTACTGCCGAGATAGTCGGCGTTGATGAAGTCGCCGACCGCGGGAATGAACACCAGCATGCTGCCTGCCAGCACGCCGGGCATCGAGAGCGGCAGGATCACCTTGCGGAACGCGCGGACGTTGGTGGCGTACAGATCCTTGGACGCCTCGATCAGGCGCGGGTCGATCTTCTCCAGGCTGACGTACAACGGCAGAATCATGAAGATGATCCAGTTGTAGGTCAGCCCGCCGATGACTGCCCAACTGGTCGACAGCAGCCGTCCCTCGGCGGGTAGCAGGCCGAGGTGGCCGAGCGCGCCGACCACCCAACCGTCGTCTTCCAGAATGGTTTTCCACGCGATCGTGCGGATCAGGAACGTCACGAAGAACGGCAGGATGACCAGGCCGAGGATGAGGTTCTTGTAGCGGCCCGCCTTGAACGCGATCACGTAGGCCAGCGGGAAGGCCAACAACAGACACAGCACGGTCGCGACCAAGGCGTAGATGAACGACCGGGTGATCTGGTCGCGGTACGCGCTGAACGCATGGGTGTAGTTGCCGAAGTCCCAAGCGAAGCTCAACGTCGGGAGGTACACCGAGCCGGCCTTCTCCGACAGCGATGTGCGTGCCAGCGTGACGAACGGCACGACGAAGAAGACCCCGAGGTACAGCAGTGCCGGCGCGATCATCAAGTACGGAGCAATCTTGCTCCGCTGCCGGCCGCTGCTCGCAACTCCAGCCATGTATCAGCCGCCGGTGACCGCGGCGTAGAGCGTGTTGAACTCCTGGGTCTGCTCGTCGGTGAGCGGTGCCCACGACTTCAGGTTCTTGGTGAGCGACTCCGGCGGGTTGATCAACTCGTTCTTGGCGATGGCGGGGTCGATCTTGTTGAGCTCGTCGGTCATGTCCGAGAGCACTGGCACGTACTGAACGAAGGCAATGAGTTTGGCGTAGTTGGCCCGGTCGTAGACGTAGTTGATCCACGCTTCGGCCGCCGCCTGATTTTCCGTCGTGTACGGGATCACCATGGTGTCGATGAACCAGTCGCCACCGGATTCGGGCACGATGAACTTCAGGTCCGGGTTATCTGCCTGCAGCTGCACGACGTCGCCTGAATAAGCCTGTGCGATAGCGATATTGCCGGCGGCCAGGTCATCGGCGTAGTCGTTGCCGGTGAACCTGCGGATCTGGCCCTTGTCCTTTTGCTCCCGGACCAGGTCGACAGCCTTCTGGACGGTCTCGGTGCTGGGGTTCTCGGGTGAATTGCCCTGCGACTGCATGATCATGCCGAGCCCGTCCTGGGTGTCGGAGAGCAGGCTGACGCGACCCTTGAACGCGGGATCCCACAGGTCGTTGATGCCGGTGATGTCCTTGCCGGTGGCCGCCCGGTTGTAGGCGAGCCCGACCATGCCGGTCATATACGGAGCAGTGAGTTTGCGACCGGGATCGACCTTCGAATCGAGGAGATCCTTGCGGAGGTTCTTCTTGTTCGGCACGCGGGATTCACGGATTTCATTGAGCCAGCCGAGTCCGGCGATGCGGGCCGCCATGAACTGTGTCGGCACCACCAGGTCGGCGCCGATGTCCTGCTTGCGCGACAGCGGCTCCTTGACCTTGGCGAACCACTGCTCGTTGTCGTTGAAGTCTTCTTTGTAGTCCACGGTGATACCCGACGCTGTCTGGAACGCCGCGACGAAACCGTCTGCCATGTACAACGGCCAGTTCGAGACGCGAAGCTCGCCCGACGCCGGCGCGCCGTCATCGGGAGGTGCGGATGCCGACGGCGTACTGCTCTTGTCGGAACCGCAGGCGGCCAGGAAGGACGGGCCGAGGGTCAGCGCCGCAGCGGCCGCCGCACCGCCGCCGAGGAAACGGCGGCGCGAGGTCCGGTTGGTGGCGAGTCGGGCAGCGATATCGAGATCAATCGCTTCAATCTTCTTGGAGGGCATGGGACGACGGTGCCTTTCGTTTGGAGTCCGAAGAAGGGGAGAAGTGCCGATCGAGATCAGGAGTCGTCGAGCATCTCTTCGAGATCTTCGGCGGTGGGGATGTCGGCGGCGGGCAGGACAAGCGAGGCGTCGGGCGCCCAGGACACGTGCACCTCGTCGCCGGGTCGCAGCATCGGCAGGTCCTGTTCGGGGCCGACGTGCGCGAGGATCGTCGAATCGTCGGGTGCGGCCAGCGAGAGCCGCACGACGGGACCCTGGAAGGTCAGGTCCTTGACCGTTGCCCGCACGGTCGCGACCTCGCCGGTTGGGGCGTCCATCGAGACACGGACACGTTCGGGCCGCACCATCAGCGTGGCGTGGCCGCCGGGCTCGATCGCGGTTTCGCCGGGGCGGGCCTTCAGCGTCGTGCCGAGGACCTCGACTTCGACGAAGTCGCGGTTCGCACGGCCCGTCTGCCGTCCGGCCCACAGGTTGGCCTGGCCGATGAAGCTGGCGACGAACACGGTCGAGGGGCGGTCGTATATCTCCGTCGGGTTGCCGATCTGGTCGACGTTGCCTGCGTTCATCACCGCGATGCGGTCGCTCATCGTGAGCGCCTCTTCTTGGTCATGCGTGACATAGATGAAGGTGATGCCGACCTCGCGCTGAATGCGCTTGAGCTCGAATTGCATGACCTGGCGCAGCTTGAGGTCCAGCGCCCCGAGTGGTTCGTCGAGCAGCAGTGCGCTCGGGTAGTTGACGAGCGCGCGCGCCAGTGCAACGCGCTGTTGCTGACCGCCCGACAGTTGGGCGGGCCTGCGCTCGGCGAAATCGGTCAACCGCACGATCTCCAGTAGCTCGTCGACCCGCTTGCGTACATCACCCTTGTCGATCTTCTTGCTGCGCGGGCCGTAGGCGACGTTGTCCCACACGGTCATGTGCGGGAACAGCGCATAGTGCTGGAACACCGTGTTGACGTTGCGTTTGTGCGGCGGCACCCGGGAGACGTCGACACCCTCCAATCGGATGGCGCCCTCGGTCGGAGTCTCGAAGCCCGCGATCATCCGCAGCGTCGTGGTCTTGCCACAGCCCGACGGTCCGAGCATCGAGAAGAACTCGCCCGATGCGATGGAGAAGTCGGCCTCGCTCACCGCGACATAGTCGGCGAACCGTTTTGTGACATGGTCGATCTCGATGACGGGGCCGCCCTTTGGTTGGGCTGCCTCGTGACGTCCCGCCTGGTTTTCAACCGCGGCGCTATGTGAGCCGGTCAGTGCCCATCCTCCTCGCGTACAGCCCCCCCGCTGTGGATAAAACAATCGCCGATCAGACGGACCTTCGCAAGCGATTCCGCAACGAATTTACATTTCGACAATGGAATCCTTCGTGGATTGGCACGAAAACCGTAAGAATCCGCCGAAACGGGCGTGGCAGTGCCCAGCCGGGTGTGTCGGCGGGCCGGCTGCAGGAAGGCTGGAGAAGCGTCGCTACCTCAGTCTCGCAGTCATGCGGCTACTGGTCGGCGAAATCCGCCCGCTCGTTTACCTCGGCCGTATCGCCGGGTAGGGAACAGACATGGCGACGGTGGATGTGGCGGTTTGCTCGGAGCTCAGTCCGGAACGGGCCTGGGCACTGGCGTCGGATCTGCGCCGTTTCGACGAGTGGCTGACGATCTTCGGTGGGTGGAAGAGCGATGTCCCGCCCGAGGTCGAGGTCGGTACGTGCGTGTCGTCGGCGATCAGGGTGAAGGGCTTCCGCAACACCATCCACTGGCGCGTCACGCGCTACGACGAGCCCAAGGACATCGAGATGATCGGCCGCGGTAGGCCGAGCATCTGCATCGCGCTGCGGCTCTGCGTCAAGGACGATCAACCCGGATCGACGTTTCAGGTGATCGCCGACCTGACCGGCGGCTTGCTCAACACACGCATCGGCAACCTGGTCGCCAGGGTGCTGGAGTCCGATGTTCGCAAGTCGGTCACCAATCTTGCCGCGCTGCGGTAATCGGCTAGTCGATTAGCCCCACTCGTGGTTCATCGCGCGGGATTCGTTGCGTGCCTCGACGGATTGCGCGGCGCGCGCGGGTGGCCGGGTGAACGCGATCAGCATCATCGCCAGGCCGGCAGTCGCGGCGCCGCCGAGGAAGATCGCGATGAAGCTGCTCTCCATCGGAACGCCGGCGGTGGTGCGGCCCAACAGAAAGGCGACGACCGCGGCCGCGATGGAGCTTCCGACAGTGCGCGCGATAGCGTTCATGCTGGTGGCCACACCGGTCTCGCTGTTGTCGACCTCCGCGACGACGAGCGCGGGCAGCGCGCCGTATCCGAGGCTGATGTAGGCGTTGGCCAGCACGCTGGCGACGATGACCTGCCACGGCGAGTGATGCGCCAACGCGACGAACAGGAACCCGGCGATGCCCGCGACCGCCGCGACCATGAGCACCGGGCCCGCGCCGAACCGATCGATGAACCGGCCGCTGAGCAAGGCGACGACGAAACCCGTCAACGCCCCGGGTAACAGGTAGACGACGCTGGCCTGCAACACCGTCGCCCCGAACCCGTATCCGGCTGTGTGGGCCGGGATCTGGACGAATTGCGTCAACCCGAGGAACGCGAAATACAACCCCATGCCGACGAACACGGTCGCCAAGTTGGTCAGCATGATTGGTCGCCGGGTCATCATCTCGATCGATACCAGCGGCTGCTTCGCGCGACGCTCCCATAGCCACCAGCCGGTGAGTACCAGCACGCCGCCTGCCGCGCTGCCGATCGTCCCCGGCGACGTCCACCCCCACGAGTGGCCCTGCGTGATCGCCAGCAGCACCGCCGACAGGCCCGCGGCCAGTCCCGCAGCGCCGAGCCAATCAATGGTTCCCGTATGGGTCCGCTCTCTGGCGGGCACCAGGAAGACCGCGATGACGATGACCACGAGGGTGAACGCCGTCGCCAGCCAGAAGACCCGGTGATAGCCGGCGTGCCCGCTCATCAACAGGCCCACCACGACGAGCCCCATGCCGCCGCCGAAGCCGAGCGTCCCCGACAGCGCCGACATCGCCGAGCCCATCCGGTCCTCGCCGATCTCGTCGCGCAGGATCGCGATGCTGATCGGGTATAGCCCAAAGGACGCCGCCTGCAGCACGCGCGCGACGACCAGAAGAGGCAGCGACGTCGTCGTCGCCGCCAGAATCGTGCCGATCAGGACGATGCCGAGAATGACGAGTAGCACCCGCTTCTTGCTGTACAGGTCCGCAAGGCGGCCGATCAGCGGCGTGGCGGCCGCGGCGGCGAGCAGATTCGCGGTGACCGCCCAGCTGGCCGCGACCGTCGACACGTTGAGCTGCTGGGCGATGACGCCGAGCACCGGCACCACGGCGGTCTGAAGGACCGCCACCGTCAGCACGACGATGGACAATCCGCCGATCAGCAGTCCGGGCGAGCGGACGGGGTCGGTCTGTGCGGATGACCGTGTCGAGTCGGTGTCGACCACGGTCACGCTCCGATCGTTAGCTTGTCTTGGATTCATCTGATTATGTGCCTTCGCCCGAACGGTCCGACGACCGGCCGCCGTGGTCGAATGGATCAATGACGTCCCGTGCACTGACCGAGCCGGCCTTCAGCGGCCACCGCCCCGAGCACACAGGCGACATGTCGGTCGAAACGAACGGCATCGCGCCCATCCCGGAGGACAAGCGCTACGGCACACCGCGCCGGCTGTTCTCCGTGTGGTTCGCCCCGCAGGTGAACATGACGGTGGCATTCACCGGGTCGGTGGCGATCGTGCTGGGACTTGGGTTCTGGCTGGGTCTGCTGGCGATGGTGATCGGCACCGTGCTGGGCTCGCTCGCCGTCGGATATCTCTCGACCTGGGGTCCACGCACGGGTACCGGCCAGCTGCCGAACTCACGGATGGCGTTCGGCGGCACCGTGGTGGTGCCCGCCGCGCTGCAGTGGCTGTCGTCGATCGGATGGGACGCACTCGTCGGTTTGTTCGGTGGTGAAGCGCTCGCCGTTCTGCTGGGTATTCCGTTCTGGCTGGCAGTGCTGATCGTGCTGGGAGTCCAGGGTGCGGTCGGATTCGTCGGCTACGAGTTGATCCACCGGTTGCAGGCGGTGCTGACCGTCGTGCTGTTCGTGACGTTCGTCGTGTTCGCAGTGAAACTCATTGAGGGACATCAGATCGTCACACCGGCAGCGGTGGCGGGCACCGACCTTGCCGGAGCATTCGTGCTCGAGGTGACGATCGCGTTCAGCCTCGCGGTGTCGTGGGCCAGCTACGCCGCCGACTTCAGCCGGTATCTGCCTGCGGCCTCGTCGAAAGCGAGCGTGTTCGGGTACACGTTCGCCGGACTTGCGTCCGCCTACATCTTCGTTCAGGCCATCGGCATCGCGGCGGGCGAACTGCTGTCGGAACAGACCGCCGAGGGCGTGCGGTCGGTGATGGGGGGAGGGCTGCTCGGCGGCCTCGCGCTGGTGGTCATCGCGGTCGCATCGATCGGATCGGGGGTGATGAACGATTACGGCGGGTCGTTGGCGTTGCAGACCATCGGCGTGCGGGTGCGGCGACCGGTGTCGTCGGTCGTCGTCACCGTGCTCGCGTTCGCGTTGATCCTGTGGCTTCACGCGGCCGACACCTCGACCCGGTTCACCGATGTCCTACTGCTCGTCAGCTATTGGATTCCGGCATTCGTCGCGGTGGTGGTGATCGATTGGCTGCTGCGCATACGGGGCCGCGCAAGCATCAACCCGGCAGAAGAACCCACTGATCGACGCGACGCGGTGGTGGCGTTGATCGTGTTCGTCGTCGCGTATGCGGCGGCGATCCCGTTCATGAACACCTCGTTGATCCACGGTCCGGTCGCCACGGCATGGCACGGCGCGGACATCGCGTATTTCGTCAATCTCGCGGTGGCCGCCGCACTCTACGGCGGGTATCGACTGGTCAGGCGCGCTTGACCCCTCCGTTGACCGCGCGCAGCTTGTCGGGGTTGGCCACGTTGTGCACCGTGGCGATGCGACCGTCGGCGTCGAGGTCGACGGTGATGGTGGCAATCACGCGACCCGCACCTCGCATCACGATGCCGGGGCCGCCGTTGATGTCGACGAGTTCTGCTGTCATGTCAGCGATTTCGACGCCCTCGTAGGGCCGGCTGGCGACGCCGGCAAGCCACCGGGCCACATTGGCCGCGCCGACGATGGGGCGCATCGCCTGGCGCACCTTGCCGCCGCCGTCGGTCCACAGCGTGACCTCCGGGGCGAGCAGCTCCATGAGTTCGTTGATATCCCCGCCGGTGGTCGCGGCGAAGAACCGCTCGGTGGCTTGCTGTTTCGTGACGCGGTCGGTTTCGAAACGCGGCCGGCGGGCCTGCACATGCTCCCGGGCCCGGTGCCCGGCTTGGCGTACCGCCGATTCGGAACGTTCCACCGCTTCGGCGATTTCACCGTAGCTGAAGTCGAACACTTCCTTCAGCACGAACACCGCGCGCTCGATCGGGCTGAGCGTCTCGAGCACCACGAGCATGGCCATCGACACTGATTCCGCGTTCGCCACGTCGTCGGCGGCGTCGGACTCGGTGAGGATGGGCTCCGGAAGCCACGGTCCCACATAGGTTTCGCGTTTGCGTCGCGTCGAACGCAGACGTTCGATCGACAGGTTCGACACGATGCGGGCGAGGTAGGCCTTCGGGTCCGACACCTGTGACCGGTCCTCTGCCGACCACTTGAACCAGGCGTCCTGGACAACGTCCTCGCCGTCGGCGGCGGAGCCGAGGATCCGGTAGGCGATCGAGAACAACAGGTTGCGGTGATCGGCGAACGTTTGTTGGTCGGAGGTCATCTGGTCGACCTCCCGCCGCGTCGCCACGTCGACGACCCCAGCGCGGGCAGCACCTTGAGCAAGCGGTACGTCGGCCACGGGCTGGAGCTCACGGTCTCTTTGTACGCGACGGCCAGTCGGCCGGCCAGGAAGAGCCGCTTCGGGCGGTCATCGGGGTAGGTGAACTGGATGACGGCGTCGTGGCGACCGAGGCTCACCGGCTGGTGCACATAACCGAACCGAAACTTCTTGGGCTGCTTGCCTTTCAGCTCACGGACGATGGATGACGCGGCGTGCAGTGCGGTGGGGATGCCGCTCTGGCAGGTGCCGTGGATGACGCCGTAACGCTGCCGGATGGCGGCGGCGTCGCCCACGGCGTAAACGTCGGGGTGCGATACCGAACGCAGCGACTCGTCGGTGACGATCCGGCCGCGGTCGTCGACGTCGAGGCCCGCCGCCGCGGCGATCGGGGACACCCGCACACCTGTGGTCCACAGTACGGTCGCAGCGGGAACGACCTCGCCGCCGCCGAGTGCGACCCCGTCCGCCATCACCTTGATGATGTCGACGCCGGTGTGCACCGCGACGCCGAGCCGATCCAGGCCTGCGTGCAATCGTGCCCGCGCCTTTTCGCCCATCATCGATCCGGGTTGTTGCCTGCTGAGGAGGATCACATCGAGTTCGGGATGCTGTTCGGCGATCTCGGCCGCCGACTCGACACCGGTGAGGCCGCCGCCCGCCACCACGACATTGCCGTCGGGCATCCGGTCCAACTGCTCGGCAAGTAGCAGCGCGTCCTGCGCGGAGTCGAGGGTGTAGGCGTACTCGTCGACGCCCGAAACGGTTTCGGTGTCGGCGACGCTGCCCAACGCATAGACCAGCGTGTCGTATCGCAGCGTGAGTTCGTCGTCGATCCGGACGGTCCGCGCGTCGGCGTCGATGCCCGTCACCCACCCCTGGACGAAATCCACCGCCGTGCCCGCGAGCCGGTCCGGGATCTCGAGATCGTCGAGCGCCTGGCCAGACGCCGTCTGGTGCAGGCGCAGCCGCTCGGTGAAGCGGGTCTGCGGGTTGACCAACGTGATGTGGACGTCGTCGCGGCCCTTGAGGCGACCCGCGAGTGCCATGGTCGCGGCCATGCCGGTGTATCCGGCGCCAAGGATCAGAATCTCGTTCATCGTGCTGCCTTTCGCCTGGGTTGCGGACGGATATACACCAGACGCATTCAGCGGCGAGAATTGTGACATCAGCTCATATCGCGAGTTCACCGCGTACGGCCCCTCGCACTGGGCCGTGCTCGCGGTGTTCGTGGTAGGTGCGGTGCTGCTGGTCGGGCTGGGACGTCGGCAGACCGACGCCCAGGCGCGACTGTTCGGCCGAGTCGCCGGGGCGCTGCTTGCGGCGATCTACGCCGCCGCCTTCATCTACTCGCTGTTTCCGCCCGGGCTGCAGTGGTCGGTGCCGCTGCACCTGACGGATCTCGCCTCGATCGTCACCGCGTACACGCTGTGGTCGCAACGGCCCTGGGCGTTCACGCTGACCTACTACTGGGGACTCGTGCTCAGCGCGCAGGCCCTGATCACGCCGGTGCTGACCGGGCCGGACTTTCCCAGCTGGCCGTTCCTGGGCTTCTGGTCGCTGCACCTGCTCGTCGTCTGGGCCGCGATCTATCTCACCTGGGGCCGAGGCATGCGCCCCGGGTGGCGCAGTTTCCGCTTCGTCGTGGCGGTGACGGGGGCGTGGGTGGCGTTCACCCTCTCCTTCAACAGCCTCACCGGCGCCAACTACGGCTTTCTCAACCGAAAGCCCGACACCGCGTCGCTGCTGGATCTGATGGGGCCGTGGCCGTGGTATCTGGTGGTGGCCGGCACGCTGGTGGTGGCGGTGTGGGCAGCGATGACCTGGCCATGGGAGACGTCACTTGACGTCAACCCGGCCCGACGGGGCAAGCTCGGGTGATGGACGCATCAGCGGCACGTCCGGTCAACCATCACGCGGACCATCCCGGTTTCAGCGGCATCACGGCAGTGCTCGTCGGACTGATCCTGCTGGCCAGGGGCGGCCGAACCGCGAAATTGGCGGCTGATCTCGCCGCTGTCTCGGACGGCGACCGCGTGGTCGATCTCGGCTGCGGCCCCGGCAGCGCGGTTCGGGAGGCCGCCCGCCGCGGCGCGCATGCCGTCGGCGTCGATCCGTCGGCCGCGATGCTTCGGTTGTCGCGCGCCTTCACGCGGGCCGCCGCCGTCGAGTGGGCCGAGGGCACGGCGGAGCACGCGCCGCTGCCCGATGCGTCGGCCACCGTGGTGTGGTCGCTGGCGACGGTGCACCACTGGAAGGACGTCGAGAAGGGGCTTGGCGAGGCCCGACGGCTGTTGGCGCCTGCGGGGCGGTTCGTGGCCATCGAGCGGCAGGTGGATGCGGCCGCGACGGGACTGGCCAGCCACGGCTGGACTCGACAGCAGGCGGAGGCGTTCGCGTCACTTTGCCGGGCCGCAGGCTTCACGGACGTCGCGATCGGCGGGCACGGAACTGGACGGCATGCGGTTTGGGCGGTGAGCGCCACCCGAGCCTGACCAGGTCCGCTCCACAGGGCCCCGTGCGCGATGTGCGAGGATGCGCAAATGGCAACGGAAGCGGCGCATTTCACGGCGGCTGGGCGAGATTCATTCATGCCGACGCGATTCGCGAACAGCCACTGGGGGGTAGACCATCTGAACGGCCCCGCCGTCGTGGGATTGGCCGCGCGAGCGCTTGAGAAGAATTGCGGGGCAGAGGAATTCATGCCAACGCGGCTGACCGTCGATCTGTTTCGGGCGGCCCATGGCGTGCTGACGACGGCGGATGTCCGGGTGGTGCGCGACGGGCGGCGGGTGCGCAGCGCGGAATGCGATCTGGTGCAGGAGGGTCGGGCTGTGGCGCGCGCGACACTGGTCCAGTACCGGCGCTCTTCAGCGCCGCCGGGCGAGCAGTGGACCGCGCCCGCTTCGTTTCCGTCGCCGCCGACTCCGGATGGCGAGCTCTTTCCGTTCGTGCACAGCGACGCTGCCGGGTGGAGCAGGTCTCCGGCCGCGCACCAGAACGACTCTCGCAAGTGCTTCTTCAACAACGGAATCAATGTCGTTGCGGGGGAGGAGGACTCGCCGTTCGTGCGGGCAGTGATGGTCGCCGAGGCAACGAGTCTCGTCACGAATTTGGGAACGAAGGGTATCGGCTACATCAACGGCGACTTGACCGTCGCTCTGTCGCGCCTGCCGCGCGATGAGTGGATCGGCGTCCAGGGTGATTCACACCTCGCAGCAGACGGGATCGCGGTCGGGACCGCCACGCTGTACGACAGCGCTGGCGCATTCGGCACCGGGATGGTGACCGCGGTGGCCAATCCGGCGGCGCAGATCGACTTCACCAACCCCGCATTCCAGTTGGGTGGCCTCAACTACGAGTAGACGCGCTCCAGCGCCGCCTCAGAAGAAGCCGCGGCGGGGCTTACCGTCCGGGTTCGCGGTGGTGGGCGGTGTGCGTTGCTCCGGCGCGACGCTCATCGGCGCCCGGGTGACCCCGACTTCCGGGGGCTTATCCGGTTCGGACGGTGTGTTGTAGCGCGGCGGCGAGTATTGGCGGGTGACCGCCGGCGGGGCCTGCTCCGTCGGTGGCGGAGGGGGAGGAGGCGGCGGTGGCGGTGGGACAGGAGCGCTCGTGAGCGTCGGTGCCACGCTGTTCTGCGTGGGTCCGCTACTCGGTGCCGGTGCGCTGGGTGTGACGGCGGGCGACTCGTCGGAGCCGGAGTCGGAACCACGCAGCACCATCGGCAGGATCGAGGCCACCACCGCGACGGCAAGAACCGCCAAGATGGCGATCAGTGCTTTCCTGGTCCGATACCACGGCGGCGGCGGCGCCTTGAAGGTCAGCGCGCTGATGGGCGAGCCGGGGCGCCGATCGATGAACGGCCCGGCATATGTGAAGGCTCGTCCGATCTCATCGGGATAGCCGGTCGGGTCGTCGTCGTAGCGCTCCTCGTAGTCATGATCGGCGTCAACGACTGGAATGGGTTCAGTGATCGGCTCGTGGTGGCCGTTGCTGTCGGCGCTGTCATCGACGTCGGCCGGCGACTCATCGAGGTCCCAACCCCAGAGGGTCTCACGCTCGGCCATAGGAGTGAGTTTACGTACGATCTCATGCATGACCAGCGGGCCGGCGCACGAGCAGCGCCTGCGCGACCTGAAACTTCTGCGCCGCGTGCGCGATCGGATGGACCGTGAGTACGCGCAGCCGCTGGACGTCGAAGCGCTGGCCCGCGCGGTGAACATGTCGGCCGGGCACCTGTCGCGCCAGTTCAAGGCCGCATACGGCGAATCGCCGTACTCGTATCTGATGACCCGCCGCATCGAGCGTGCGATGGCGCTGCTGCGGCGTGGCGACATGAGCGTCACCGAAGTCTGCTTCGCGGTGGGCTGCTCGTCACTGGGCACATTCAGCACCCGCTTCACCGAGCTGGTCGGCATGCCGCCCAGCGCCTACCGCGATCAGACGGCTCACGTGACGGAGGGGATTCCGTCATGCGTGGAGAAGCAGGTCACCAAACCGAGCAGGAATCGAGAAGCGTCCGTCACCGCGCTACACCTAGCGTGAGCGTCATGGACATCACCATTCACTCGAGCTTTCTTCCGTTGGACGATCCCGAAGAATCCCTGGCGTTCTATCGCGACACCCTCGGCTTCGAGGTCCGCCTCGACGTCGGGGGCGGCACGATGCGCTGGATCACGATCGGTCCGCCCAACCAGCCCGATACGTCCATCGTTCTCTACCCGCCGGCCGCCACGCCGGGTCTGACCGACGACGAGCGTCGCGTCATCGCCGAGATGATGGCCAAGGGTTCGTTCGGCACGCTGCTGTTGGCCACCAAGGACCTTGACGGCACATTCGAGCGGGTGCAAGCCGGCTCGCAGAACGGCCAAGCCGAAGTGGTGCAGGAGCCGACCGAGCAGCCCTACGGCGTTCGGGACTGCGCGTTTCGCGATCCTGCGGGGAACATGGTGCGCATCCAGGAGGTGAGCTGAGGAGCTACGCGCAGGTCGCCTTCCCCGATCCCGAGGTGGTGAGCGAGCACGCCGCACCTCCGGTGACACGCACATCACCTGAGCCGGAGATGCTTCCGCTGACTTTCTCGAGCGCCTCGATGATCAGACTTCCGCTGCCGCTGACCGTTACGTTGGCGCGCTTGACGGTAAGCGTCGTCAAGTCGGTTTCTCCGCTGCCGGAAAGCTTGACATTGGCGTCCTCGGCTGTACCTCCGGCACGGATTCGGCCCGAGCCCGAGGCGGCGACGGTGATTCGTGCCAAGGTGAGGTCGGGTGCCTCGATGTCGCCGGAACCGGCCTGGCCCAGCGACAAGGAGTCGGCGTGTACCGGCCCGATGTGAATGCCACCCGACCCGTTGAGGTCGGCAGCGGTGAGCGTCGGCGTCGTGATGGTGACGGTGACCCGCGCGTTGGGCGGCCACTGACTGTTCGGTTTAATGCCGGCCACCAGGGTCGCACCCTCGGTCCGAATGTCCAGCAGATCCAGTGCCGCCGGATCGCCCTGTGCGCGTACGGATGTGGGGCTGCCGATGTTCACCACGAGTTCGTAGTGAGCTTGCAGTCGGACGGCGTCGAAGTTTTCGACCGGGAAGTCGCGCGTAGTCTCCGCGTTGCCCGTGGTGGGCGGTGCCGACGAGTTCGACGGTGCGGTGACCGTGACGGTCGAGGTCGTGACGGTTCCCGAGTTGGTGCCGCACCCCGCGACCAGCAACGCCGCACTGGTCAGCACGGCACACACGCTCAACGACGACTTCATCCATCGATTCTGTCACGCGGTCGAGCCCACTAGAGGAGACATCAAGCAACATGGCACGCAACTCGAAGACCACCTCGCCCGCGTCGCACGCCGCGGACGGCCACGACCTGATCAGAGTGCATGGCGCGCGCGAGAACAACCTCAAGGACGTCGATGTCGAGCTGCCGAAGCGGCGGCTGACCGTGTTCACCGGAGTCTCGGGTTCGGGCAAAAGCTCGTTGGTGTTCGATACCATCGCCGCCGAGTCGCAGCGGTTGATCAACGAGACCTACAGCGCCTTCGTGCAGGGCTTCATGCCGTCGCTGGCCCGGCCCGAGGTCGACGTGCTGGAGGGCCTGACGACGGCGCTCATCGTCGGTCAGGAGCGCATGGGTGCCGACCCCCGCTCGACGGTCGGCACCGCGACCGACGCGGGTGCGATGTTGCGCATCTTGTTCAGTCGGCTCGGCACGCCGCAGATCGGCTCGCCGCAGGCGTTCTCTTTCAACGTCGCCTCGATCAGCGGAGCCGGCGCCGTCACGACGGAGCGGGGCGGGCGCACCATCAAAGAGCGCCGCGACTTCAACATCGTCGGCGGCATGTGCCCACGCTGTGAGGGGCGTGGGTCGATCAACGACATCGACCTGACCGCACTCTTCGACGACAGCAAGTCGCTCAACGAGGGTGCGCTGAGGGTCCCGGGCTTCTCCATGGACGGTTGGTATGGGCGAATCTTCAAGGGCTGCGGTTTTTTTGACCCGGATAAGCCGATCGGCAAGTTCACCAAGAAGGAGCGCGATGCCCTGCTGTACATGGAGGCGACGAAGCTCAAGATCGACGGCGTCAATCTGACCTATATGGGACTGATCCCGCAGATCAAGAAGTCCTTCCTGAGCAAGGACACCGAGGCGCTGCAACCGCATTTGCGGGCCTTCGTGGACCGGGCGGTCACGTTCACCAGGTGCCCGGACTGTGACGGCACACGACTGTCGGAGACCGCGCGCTCGTCAAAGATCAACGGGCGCAACATCGCCGATCTCTGCGCGATGCAGATCAGCGATCTTGCGGAATGGATCGGAGGGCTCGACGAAATCGGGGTTGCGCCGCTGCTGGCGTCGCTGCGCCATACGCTCGACTCGTTCGTCGAGATCGGACTGGGCTATCTGTCGCTCGACCGTCCGGCGGGAACGCTGTCGGGCGGTGAGGCTCAGCGCGTCAAGATGATTCGTCATCTCGGATCGGCGCTCACCGACGTCACCTACGTCTTCGACGAGCCGACCGTCGGGCTGCACCCGCACGACATCGCGCGGATGAACGACCTCCTGCTGCAACTGCGTGACAAGGGCAACACGGTGCTGGTCGTTGAGCACAAGCCGGAGGTGATCGCCATTGCCGACCATGTCGTCGACCTGGGTCCCGGCGCCGGCGGCGACGGCGGCCAGGTGGTTTTCAAGGGCACCGTAGAGGGGCTGCGCAAGAGCGACACCATCACGGGGCGCCATCTCGACGACCGGGCGGCTCTCAAGTCATCGGTGCGTTCCTCATCCGAGACACTGCAGGTGCGCGGTGCGAACACGCATAATCTGCGGGATGTCGATGTCGACATCCCGTTGGGCGTGCTGGTGGTGCTGACGGGCGTCGCCGGGTCCGGCAAGAGCTCGCTGATCGACGACTCGGTGGCCGGTCGGGACGGGGTGGTCGTGATCGACCAAGCCCCGATCCGCGGGTCGCGGCGCAGTAACCCGGCGACCTATACGGGACTGCTGGACCCGATCCGCAAGGCGTTCGCGAAGGCCAACGGCGTGAAGCCGGCGCTGTTCAGCGCCAACTCCGAAGGCGCATGTCCAACATGCAACGGGGCAGGCGTCATTTTCACCGAGTTGGGTGTGATGGCCACGGTCGAGTCGCCGTGTGAGGAGTGCGAGGGCAAGCGATTTCGGGCGTCGGTGCTGGAGTACACGCTGGGCGGCAAGAATATCGCCGAGGTGCTGGCGATGCCGGTCACCGATGCGCTGGAGTTCTTCGGCGACGGTGAAGCCGCCGCGCCGGGCGCGCGCAAAATTCTCGACCGGCTCGCCGATGTCGGCCTGCGTTACCTCACTCTCGGTCAGCCGCTGACCACGCTGTCCGGCGGCGAGCGGCAGCGGCTGAAGCTTGCCTCGCAGATGGGCGAGAAGGGCGACATCTACGTCCTCGACGAGCCGACGTCGGGTCTGCATCTCGCCGATGTCGAGCAACTGCTGAGCCTGCTCGACCGTCTCGTCGACTCCGGCAAGTCGGTCCTCGTCATCGAGCACCATCAGGCGGTGATGGCGCATGCGGACTGGATCATCGACCTCGGTCCGGGGGCAGGCCACGACGGCGGCCGGGTGGTGTTCGAGGGCACCCCGGCCAATCTCGTCGCGAAACGGCCCACCCTCACCGGCGAGCATCTCGCGGCGTACGTCAGCGCCTGATCCTCAGAGCAGGCCCTGGGGAATTTCTGCAGGCAGCTGGATCGGCGGGACCTCGGCCGGCAGCTGGACCGGGGGAACATCCGCGGGCACCTGGACTTCGGGGATCGCCGATGGCAACTGGACGGCGGGAATGTCATTCGGCAGCTCGACGACCGGGACATCGGCCGGATACGGAAAGGACGGAAGTCCGACAGGTATCGGGAGTACGGGAAGCGGCAGCGCCGACAAAGTGGACGGCACCGGAATCGTGGGCGCCGGTTGATCCTGCGGTGCGGCCGACGCCGTGCTTTGCGCGCTACCGAGCATCATCAGCGAGGTTTGCAGCGCAAGCGCTCCCACGACGACGGCGCGCCTCTTACGCATTGCCGGCATGGAACAACGTTATGCCGTCATTCGCCTTTTGGCGCCAGCAGTAGTCAGATGGCAACGACGCGAACTAGCTGTTCGAGTCCGGCAAAGTCGATGGCATTTCGACTGTAAAGATCGAGGCGGTTGGCGTGCGCCGTCGCAGCGATCAGAAGGTTGGCGAATCGGCTTTTCGGTCTTCGCCCTTGGCGCGCCGCCGCGGCGACAATCAGTCCGTAACTTCGCGCCGCGGCGCTGTCGAAGGGAATCGGCTCAAGTCTCGATTCAACCTCTTGTAAGCGAGCTTGCCGCTTGGCCGCCTCGATGGGCGCCTTGGCGAGCAGCGGGCCGGCAGCCAGCTCGGCAGCCGTTATCGCAGAGATCGCCATCTCATCCGGTAATAGCGCGACCACCGCAGGATCGTGCCAGTCGATCACGACCGATGTGTCCAACAGGCCGGACGTCACTTACAAACTCTGGTCGACGGAACGGTCGAGGTCGTTGCGGAACTGACGATGATCGATCCGAATGGACGCACCAGCCAAGCTCGCAACTTCGTCGCGAGTGATGAAGGTGCGGCGCCCAGGCCGCAACGGGCGAAGCTCCGCCACAGGTTCACCGTTGCGCGTCACGACGAAAGTCTCGCCCGCCGTTACGGCGTCGATCACCTTCGCATTGTCGTTACGCAAGTCGCGCTGCGCGATTGTCCGGGCCACGTCCGCCACTGTAGCAGTAAAGGCTACAGTTCGCTACAGTCGTGTCGGCGGGATGCCGCGCCGTTATGGTTGCATTGCTGGACCCAGTGCGCCCGTAGAGCGGAGGACGTCGAGTGCCGATCGATGTAGACGCCCTGCGGGAAAAATACGCGCTTGAACGGGATCGACGACTACGCGCAGACGGCATCGACCAGTACGTTGAGATCGCGGGTGCGTTTGCTGGCTTCGCCGTAGACCCCTGGTGTGACCCCGATTTCACGCGAGAGCCGTTGTCGGACGAGGTCGACGTCGCGATCATCGGCGCCGGCTTCGGCGGGCTGCTGACCGGTGCGCGCCTGCGTGAGCTCGGGGTGGACAGCATCCGGCTGATCGACAAGGCCGCCGACGTGGGCGGCACCTGGTACTGGAACCGGTACCCGGGCATCGCCTGTGACGTGGAGTCGTATGTCTACATGCCACTGCTGGAGGAGTTGGGATACGTTCCGACAGAGAAGTACGCCAAAGGCGACGAAATCTTCGCGCACTGCCGCCGGATCGCCGAGCACTACGACCTCTATCGCAACGCATGCCTTCAGACCGAGGTCACTGAAATCCGTTGGGATGCAGCGCAGTCCAGCTGGATCGTGTCGACCGACCACGGTGACGCGATCAGGGCGCGGTACGTGGCGATGTCCAACGGGTATCTGCAGAGGCCGAAACTTCCCGGCATCCAGGGGATCCTGGACTACCGCGGACACACGTTCCACACGAGCCGCTGGGACTACGACTATACGGGCGGCGACCTCGCCAAGCTCTCCGACAAGCGGGTCGGCATCATCGGGACCGGAGCGACCGCGATCCAGTGCGTGCCGCACCTGGCGAAATCGGTGGAACATCTGTTCGTCTTCCAGCGCACTCCGTCGACCGTCGACGTCCGCGGCAACCGGCCGACCGACCCCGACTGGTCGGCGGATCTCAAGACGGGATGGCAGCGCCACCGCATCGAGAACTTCCAACTGCTGACCGCCGGCGGTGACGCCGACGAAGACCTGGTCGACGACGCCTGGACAAGCATCGTGAAGAAACTCTTCGTGATGCGCCAGACCGCCATCGCGGGGATGTCGGACGAAGAACGTTTGCGCACAGTCGAAATGGCCGACTTCGCCAAGATGGAGGACATCCGCGCCCGGGTCGATTCGATCGTCACCGACCGTGCCACCGCCGAAGCGCTCAAGCCGTGGTACGGCTACTTCTGCAAGCGGCCGTGCTTCCACGACGACTATCTGCAGACCTTCAACCGCGACAACGTCACACTGGTCGACACCAGGGGTCGCGGGGTCGAGCGGATCACCGCCGAAGGCGTCGTGGTCGACGGAACCGAACACCGCGTCGACTGTCTGATCTTCGCAACGGGATTCGAGGTCGGCACCGACTATTCGCGCCGCGTGGGCTTCGAAATCGTGGGCCGTGACGGTGTGACGCTCACCGACAAGTGGCGCGACGGCGTTCGCACCTACCACGGCCTCGCCGTACACGGATTCCCGAACTGCTTCGTGCTGAGCATCGCCCAGTCGGGGTTCACCGTGAACTTCCCCTACCTGCTCGAGATCCAGGCGACGCACGTGGCGTGGTTGATCGCCTGGGGGCTGACCAACGACGTCGCCGAGCTGGAGGCCAGCTCGGAGGCGGAGGCGGCGTGGGTCACCACCATCGTCGGACGGTCCGGGGCGAGTGCCGAGAGGGCGAAGTCATGCACGCCGGGCTACTACAACCGGGAAGGTCAGGCGACCGCGAAGACCCGCCAGGGCAGCTTTTTCTACGGGACCCCGACCGAGTACGCCGACATCCTCGAGTCGTCGAGGTCGAACGGGTCGCCGCAGGGATTCGAGATCGTGGCGTCGGGACCAGGTAGATGACAGCAGTCCGCCGGTACCTGGGCGGCCGACTGCTGGCGCTGACCCGACGCCGTCCGTCTCCGCGAGTGGCGATCATCGGCGCGGGCTTCGGCGGCCTTGGCGCGGCGGTCGCATTGCGGGGCAAAGGCATTGACGACATCGTGATCATCGACCGGGCCGAGGGTGTTGGCGGCACGTGGCGGCAGAACATCTATCCCGGCGCGGCATGCGACATCCAGAGCCATTTGTACTCGTTCTCGTTCGCGCCGAACCGGGAATGGAGCCGAACGTACGCCTACCAGCCGGAGATTCTGGCCTATCTCGAGAAGGTTGCCGATGAGTTCGACCTTCGCAGGCACCTGCTGCTCGGCACGTCGGTGCGGTGTGCACGGTGGTGCGAGGAGGCTCAGCGATGGGAGATCGACCTGGCCGACGGCGACACCATCACCGCGGACGTCGTGGTCAGCGCTGTCGGATTGTTCGGTGCTGCACGCTATCCCGACATCGACGGCCTCGACGCCTTCACCGGCGACATCATGCACACCGCGCGGTGGGACGCGACCGTTGACCTGGCGGGAAAGCGTGTCGCGGTCGTCGGGACGGGCGCCAGCGGCGTGCAGGTCGTCCCCGAACTCGCCGATATCGCGGCACAATTGACCGTCTTCCAGCGGACGCCGCCGTGGATGGTGCCCAAGGAGGACCGACCGTACAGCGACGAAGAGTTGACCCGCTTCCGTCGACTGCCGTGGGCGTCGCTGCGCGAGCGGTGGCGGTTGTGGAAGCTGCAACACGACAACACGGCGCTGACGCCTGACGACCCGCGACTCGGTGCGGCGCAGGAGCTGTCCGAGCGATTTCTGCGTCGCTATGTCACCGACGAGAGCCTGCGCGATGCGTTGACACCCCGCTATCCGTTCCGGTGCAAACGCGTGCTGCTCGGCGAAAAGTACTATGTGGCACTGCAACACGACCATGTCGAGCTGGTCATCGACCCGATCGCTCGGGTAACCGACACCTCGGTGGTCACGGCGGGCGGCAGAGCGGTCGACGTCGATGCGATCGTGCTCGCGACGGGGTTCGAAACCAGCAGCTATCTGTCGGGCTTGGACGTGATCGGCATCGGAGGTCAACGTCTGCACGACCGCTGGGGTGAGGACCCGCGTGCCTTCCTCGGCGTGGCCGTGAGTGGCTTCCCAAACTTCTTCATGCTGTACGGGCCGAACACCAACCAGGGCGCCAACTCGATCATCTACATCCTGGAGGCGGGCGCGCGACTGGTGGCCAGCGCGGTGAGCCGACTGGCGCGGCGGGGCGGATACGTCGATGTGCGCCCGGAGGTCGAGCATCGGTTCAACGACCAGGTAGCCGCCAACTTGGAGCAGACCATCTGGACCAGGTGCGACAGCTATTATCGGTCGCCGAGCGGACGCATCGTGACGCAGTGGCCGCACTCGGAACTCGACTACGCCCGTGCGACGTGGCGGCTGCGGCGATGCGAGTGGCATCACCAACCGGCCGCCGCCGATTGAAGCGCCATTTAGCTGCGAGATCCGGATGAAGCGATCGACGCCGGGGAGACCGGCGCCGAGGCGCGGAGCGAACAGAAGCTGCGCGCCGACGATAAGGGCGACCTCCAACATCGGGTTGCAAACCGTACTTGGGTACAGGTTTAGCATGGGGGTGTGGCAACCGATGACTCACAGAGTTGGACGCCTGAGGCATGCTCGCTACCAACAGTGGAGCGCGAGGGGCGGGTGGCAGAGTTCGACCGGCTGTTCGCCGATGCGGTTCTGCGATCCGCGCGGACAACATCGATGTGCTTGGAGCTCATATTGCCGGCCTCGGCTGAAGTGGCCGCACGGGATCTGGCTTCGCGCGAGACTCAATGCTGTTCTTTCTTCACCTTTGAATTCGTCTCTAGAGGTTCGACTGTGCTCATGCGAATCGAGGTACCCGAAGCGCAGACCGGGGTGCTGGATGCACTGGCTGCACAGCTACATACCGAGCCGGGTGAATCGCGGTGAACGGAGAAGTGATGCGCACCGGTGAAGTCGCGGCCGCGGCCGACGTGAACGTCGAGACAATCCGCTACTACGAACGTCGGGGCCTGCTGCGTGAGCCCCGGCGGTCTCTGGGTGGGCACCGCTTGTACCCACCTGAAGCCGTGGTTGTCCTGAGGGTCATCAAGGCGGCGCAGCGGCTTGGATTCACCCTCGACGAGGTCGGTGACCTGTTGGCGGCCACTCGGTTCGGCGGGCGCGCCCGAGCAGGGCTACAGGAGCGGGCGGCGGCCAAACTGCAGGAGGTCAACCACAAGCTCGCGGAATTGACCGCGGTGCGCGACACACTGCGTGCCGCCCTCGACGCTGGCTGCGACGATCTCTTAGAATGTACCGAGATTCCATGCTGTCCTTTGCCTTTCACGGCTGATGCCCAGAATACTGCGACACCATGATCGATTTCATGCCGGAAAGCTGCGATAACGTCGTCGGCATCCGATTCGCTGGAAAGTTGAAGCGCCACGAGTACCGCGATCGACTTGCGCCCCACATCGAATCACTGCTTGAGCGGTTCGAAACGTTGCGTGTTCTGGTTCTGCTGGACGAGGGTTTCGAAGGGTGGACTTTGCCGGCGGCGTTGGCCAACACCAAATTCGACCTGAAGCATCGCCGCGATTTCGCCAAGGTCGCCATGGTCGGCGCGCCGAAATGGGAGGAATGGTGCGTGAAAACACCAGCGAGGTTGCTGATGCGTGGTGAGTTGGGTACGTTCCCGCGAGATCAACTACGGCGCGCGTGGGACTGGCTGCGATCGACCGATGCAGACCAACTCCCGTGACGCGTTGCCAAATCGTCACTGCGATGTAATAGGTTGGGGAGCAGCGTGATACAGGGGAAGCGGGTTAGGGCTTCTCGTCGGTGGAAGGGCGCCGCGTCGGCTTCCGTCGGGTTGCGGTTTCTGCGCCGCGGGTGGCGAACCGGCCGAGTGTGGACACGCCTGGGATTGACGAGACCGCATTGAACACGTCGTTGCCGGTCGCGACGAGAGCCTCGAGTTGAGGCAGCATCGCATCCATTGTCCGCAACATCGGATCGGCCAGTGCGAGATAACGCTCCGCGCGGTCGATCGCCTCGTTCAGCCGTTCGGTGGCGGTCGCGAGATTCTCGATAAGGTCGGGCAATTGACCGACAAGTTGAATTGATGCCGGCGGAATGCGCAACGCGCCGCTGGCGACGGACTCCGCGGTTTCTGCGGCCGCCTGTGCGGCGGCCTTGATGTCTTTCGGGCCGGGAATTTTTGGACTCATGGCGACAACGATGCCGTACGCCGGGTGGCCAGTATGTCCGTTTCACCCCGGTGACGTAAGTCGGCAGGCGATGAAAGAGCTCTGGGAGCGAGTACTGGCCGCTAGCCGGCCGCGGTCATTGCGTCACGGTGACGAATATATGGCTGTGGGGAGTTCCTCTAGCCGGCCAGCGATGTACCCGGGCCATGGACGGGACCCACGGCCATTCCGGGCGAGTGTTACGGCGGCGCGTTGGCTGATCTTGGTCATCGTGTTCTCCTTGAGTGGTCGCCGCCCCGTGCGGTCCGCGTTCACCTGTGGGAGGGGCCGACGGCTCCGAAACTCGCAGTTCTATGCCGATTTTTCGCGCAGTTGAGTTCGGCCTGCCGATGTATCACCGGTGATACACTCTCGGAGTGGCCGATGTAACCGTGCGCGATTTGCGCAACCACGGGGGAGAAGTCCTCGACCGGGTTGGCCGAGGGGAGACCCTGGTCGTGACGAAGGATGGCCAACCGATCGCGGAGCTGAGGCCCCTCGGCAGGCCGACGATCGCGACCGCCGAATTGATCCGGCGTCGGAAGCATCTCACCGACGTCGACCCGGATGAGCTTCGCGCGGATGTCGACAGCGTCATTGATCAGGCGTTATGAGTACGAGCGGCGACACGAAGGGCCTCCTGGACACATCGACGGTGATCTTGTTGGGACGGCTCACTGATCCGAGGTCGCTACCCGATGAAGCACTTATCAGTGCGATCACTCTCGCGGAGCTGTCGGTGGGGCCGTTGGTCAGTGAGTCCGAGACCAAACGAGCGGCGCGACAGGCACATCTACAGCAGGCGGAAGCTGACTTCGATCCGATTCCGTTCGATAGCGAAGCCGCCCGATCCTTCGGCGCGGTCGCCGCCGCGCTGCGAAGCTCCGGTCGGAAGCCGGCTGCGCGAGCGTTCGACGCGCTCATCGCCGCCACGGCGATCTCGCGGCGGCTGCCACTGTTTACCTGCAATCCAGCTGACTTCCAGGGCATCCCGGACTTGGACCTACGGTCCGTGCAGCATCCCGACCGCGCTTGAGAATTGGCGCCGAACGCATCCAAGACTTGTCGGCGAATGGGTGGCACCACAGATCGGCGGCGGATGGGCCGAAAATCGCTGTGTTCGTGCGCTATTCGGCCATCTAGCGTGCCATGACCATTTCGTCACCGTGACGAAAATGCGGCTTTTCGGGCGAGTGCGAGAGAGGGGTCAGTCGCGTTCGATACTGCGCCGGGAGTACCGCCGGGTGTAACCGATGCGGCGCCTGGCCGCGACCGGGTCCTTGGCTGAGCGTCCGGCGCCGCGGCGCTTGTGTGGTTTGCACATCGCACATCCGCGCCATGAACGAGAGGGATGGTGGTTGGGCATCGATGCTCCTGAAGGGCTCCGCGCAGGGCGAAGACGACCACGTTACGCCCTCGGACCCCGATCCACCCTGGTGCCTGTTGTGCCGATAAGCCACATTATGTCAAGTTGGAGGGGCCGCCATGTTCATCTGATGAATCAGCCCGACCAGACGCCTACTGTCCTGTCTCGGTATACCTGGCGGGTTTCGCAAAATATATGGCGGCCTTCGGTGTGTCGCCATTTTCTCGATAGACCTGGCGGTACTGTCGGCCTGCGACTGTAGCGTCGCGGCAGGTGGTTCAAAGGGGTCAAAATGACAGCTCCACGTCTGCGCTCGCTACCGCGGAACGCTACGGACGTGACGCGGGTGCTGTCGTGTGTTGACGGGACTGTTCAGAACCTGGGGCTGTCGCCCGACGTGGGGTCGGTGCGGGTCGAGGGCGCGACCCCCATCCGTGAGTTCTTCTCCTGGCCGGGCAAGCGGAACTACGAGGGCCTGTACTGGTCAAGCACAAATCGTGGACACGTGGACTTCGAGTCACTCCTCGAGCGTGAGTACCTGCTGTCGGCAGATACCGCGACCGATGTCGTTGCCATCGCCGCCCAGCCGTTGGCACTGCTGTGGCCACGAGGTAAAAAGGGTCATCGCGACCACGTACCCGACTTCTTCGTTCGGCTTTCCAGCGGTGACGGACGGGTTGTTGATGTTCGGTCTCCGGAGCGAGTCGAGAAGAACGCCGAACAGTTCGCCCTGACGCGCAAAGCGTGCGACGAAATCGGTTGGCAATATGAGGTCTTCACTGGACTTGCGTTAGGGCATGCGCACAACCTGCGCTGGCTCGCTGGATACCGGCATGATCGAAGCGCTCCCTCCGCGGACATTGCCGAGTTGATCCGGAGCTGCTTCGAACGGCCACTTTCGCTGCAAGACGGTCTCCGCCGCCTCAGCGCGGCGACTTGTCTGAGCAGCGACGTCCTAATGGCCAACGTGCTGCACCTGATATGGCGTCAGATTCTGTCAACGGATCTGAGCCGACCGCTGTCGATGTCCAGTGAGGTGTGGGCATGAAGTCCGTTCGCCTGTTCGACTGCCTGCAGTATGACGGCCAGGCTTGGCAGGTCGTAGCCCAGGACGGACCGGAATTAGCGCTGAAAGACCTTATGTCAGGCCGGATTCGTCGGATCGGAGTTGCCGAACTGCTCGGCGACGACAGCTTTCTCGCCGACGTTCCAGACCGGCTTCCTCGCCTTGACTCGGCTGCGGTCTTGGAGACGCTCGACCCCGAGGCTCGCCGACGCGTTCTCTTCCTCCGTCACCATGTCGTCGAAGTGCTTACCGGCACCCCTCCAGCGGATCTCGACGGCCACAACGAAGGAGATGCACCACCCTCCCGTCGGGAGTACGACCCCAACCTTCCACTCAAGGACCGGATTGCCGCGAAAGTGTCCGAGCTGGCGGCGGCCAACACTCCCATTGGCTTCAGAAGTCTGGAACGCCACATCAAGGCGTATCGCAATGACGGTGTTGCCGGCCTGGTAGACGGGCGCCTGCAGAGGCGGACCTCTCCCACCGGGCGAATCGAGCCGGCAGTGGCTTCTCTGCTCGAAAATGCTGTAAGGGCGCAAACGAACGTCTCGACCGGAACCCGCTCCCGCGTAATCAAGCAGGTCAGCATAGAAGCCACCCAACTGGGCTTGCCGCTCCCCTCTCGTTCGACCTTGTATCGCGCACTGGACAATCTCGAGAAATCTCGGCATCCGTTCGGAAATGCGACAACTCGACGAACACAGGCGAACCGGCCGGACCGAACGTGGGGTGGTCAAGCGCCTTCACGACCAGGTGAACTCACCGAAGTCGACAGCACGCCAATGGATCTGTTGGTTGTATACCCCGATGGGTCCACTGGGCGTGTGGACCTTACGGTAATGCTGGATATCGCAACGCGAACCTTGTGTGCAGCGATCTTGCGACCGATCGCTACCAAGAGCGTCGACGCGGCAGTTCTCCTCGCTCGGGCACTCACGCCCCTACCGATGCAGCCCGGTTGGCAACCATCCGTAGCGTTTTCACGTTCCATCCTTCCCGCTGGGATGATCGAGGGGGACGAAGAAATACAGACCAGCGTTGCCGCCAAGCCTGTGATCGTGCCTGAGTCGATCACTGTCGACCGGGGCAAGGTCTACGTCGGCTCGACTTTTCTCAATGCTTGCGAGCGATTGCAGATCAGCGTGACCAAGGCCGCGCCCCGCACACCCACCGATAAACCCCACGTCGAACGAGTGTTTGCGGCCATCAACAGCGGATTCACCCAATACCTCGCAGGATACGTCGGACCCAACGTCGTCCACCGCGGAGCATCTCCTCAGGCGGAGGCCATCTGGACGTTGGCCGAAGTGCAGAACCTGCTGGATCTTTGGATCGTCGCTGTCTGGCAGAACAGGCCCCACCCAGGAATCCGCCACCCCGCGATGCCAAAGAAAGATCTCACCCCTAACGAGGCCTACGCGGCGCTGGCCTCGGTCGCACCAACGGTCAATGTCGCGCTGGATCGCGACGACTACATCGGCTTACTTCCGTTGGCCTACCGGACAATCCAGGGCTACGGCATCAATTTCGAGAGTTTGCACTACGACAGCCCAGCGCTGCACCCCTACCGTGGCGTCAAGAGCGGCTTGCCGCTCCCGGCGAACAACAGATGGGAAGTCCGGTACGACCCCTACCGACTGCAGTCGATCTTCGTCCGTAACCATTTCCGGGGTGAATGGATCGAGGCCGAGTGGAGCCTCGCCAAACAGGCGCTGGCGCCGTTCTCCCTCGACGTTCTGCGTGCCGCCCGCCAGGCAATAGAGCGCCGCGGCGACACCCCAACCGGAGTTGATGTTCTCGCCGAGATCAGCCGCATCCAAACCGGCGGTGCCCGCACGGTCAAAGAACAGCGAGCCGCAAAACGCGACAGTGTGAACAAGCCCGCGGTACCACCGCTTTCCCCCGTCGCCGAGGGAACTCGTACAGATGTCGAGAGGGAACCCTTGGCGAGCGTTTCTGCAATCAACGAGACCGCTGCAGCCCCACCGCGTCGGCCAGCACGGCGCATCGATGACGAGGGCGAGGAGTAGCCCGTGGCCGTACCGGATTCACTGGCCGCGTGGCGGGAGTTCGTCAACCGTTGCAACGTCGAGCCCGAGCATCTCAACATGAAGCAGATCAAGGCCCTCTCCCCTGCCGGAAAAGAGGAGTACGACCAGGAGCGTTTTGCCTGGCTAGGGGCAGACGTCGTGTTGGAGACGCCTGACACCGAGGCCTTGACACATCAGACTCGCGTATTGATGGCGAGGAACTCCGCGGAGTCCGCCACCGCACGACGTGGGCTCGCGATCTCCGGGTCCGCGGGCCGCGGCAAGTCCACTGCTGCCCTGCTGATCGGCCGTCGGCATGAGCGGATGACGCGCGCCAAGTTCAACCGCTATGACGACGGGTTCGCCCCGGTGGTCTACACGGTTGTCCCGCCGGGCACGACCCCCAAGATGATGATGCTGGCGTTCGCCAACTTCCTTGGACTCCTCGTGCCTAACAAGTCAACAGCCCAGGACCTCACGGAGCAGATCGTCGGTGTTATGCGGAGCCTGTCTGTTTCGCTTGTCCTGGTCGACGAGGTACACAACCTCAAGACCAATCACCAGGCAGGCAGCGAAGCCGCTTCAGCACTGAAGGTGTTCTCGGAACGACTCGATGCGACGTTCATCTACGCCGGCATCGACCTGCTGCAGGCCGATCTGTTCGCCGGACATATGGGACGCCAGCTTAAAGGCCGAATGACCGTCCACCAGATGCGGAAGTATGAGTACGGGACGAAGGTCCAACGAGACAAGTGGGCCGAACTCGTCCTGGGCATTGAAGGTCTTTTACCCCTGGGCCGTCACGCTGCTGGATCACTCGAAACCGAGACGACCTACCTCTATGACCGCACGGGAGGTTCCATCGGGTCACTTCGCGCTTTGCTGAACGACGCAGCAATCGCGGCGATTATCAGCGGCGAGGAGCTGATCAATAGGAAGCTGCTCGATATGACGTCTACCGATTTCGCGGCTGAGGAGGCTGCGGCGCGGACAGTGGCCGAGGACACGGCTACCCCAATGCCATTGAGGAGGGCGGAATGAGCATCGCGCCTCTCCCAGTGCGCACCCGTCTGTACCACGGCGAAAGCCTGGACTCCTATGTTCGGCGCCACGCCGCCCGGAACTTCTGTGTGCCGTCGGAGGTCGACCGTGCTTTGCGGGAGCGTGGGGTCGTCCGTTCCAAGCATCGGCGCGATCCTGATCGTCTGAAGGCATGGCGAGACCTTCGTGGGCTGCGAGCAGATGCGTTTACCTCGCCCGAGTACGTGCTCGACCAAGAGGTGACCGAGCGGGCTCTGTGCCTCCGCTGCACCAAGGGCGAGTCCGCTCGCGGAAAGCTCACTGGCATCGGGCTGGTGTGCGTACGGCACAGGAGGTGGCTCGGTTCTCCGCAGGTCGACCTGCATGACTACTACCCTGCTCTCGCGGCAGAGCGACACTTTCGACGTCATCTGGCCGCCCGCGAGGTCCTGCACGATTCCCTGCCCATGCTGATTGGTCGAGAGTGCGCGAGTCCAGCGATTATTGGCGCTAGCGAGATCGACCGCCGCAGAGACGAGTTCGGCATCGAGGACGTCAATGCCCTGACGTATCCAGAGCAAGTCAAAATCGCCCGGCTCCTGGCCTCGCCCGGATTCCTCAGCATGGCGACCGACCCCGATACGGAGGCGACTCAGCGCAGTGCGTTGGTTGCGAGAGAAGTAGAGAAGGCAATCCCCGCTCGCGGCGATGGGGACGCGTGGCGAGCGACCAACCGAGTTTGGACGGCGATCACCCACCTCACCGCACGCCGACGAGACGCTCGCGTTTATGGGGTGCCGATGCGCGATACCTACTACAACATTTTGCGGTTCATCGAAGATGCCGCAAAACTGTCAAGCGGCTCTTGCGGCGCTGAACGACGACGAAGTCGAGCTCCTGACCGAGGCCACGGCATCGGAGCGGACACACCTGATGTGGGAGGTGAAGGTGGACTACCCCGAAACTCGTTGCCGCACTGAAGAAGATTCTCGGGTTGGAGGCATCCGAATGACAAATTGCCAGCTTTGGTTGAAAGCGAGGTGCGACGATGCGCGTCACGCACGTTAGAACCAGCAACTGGCGCAACTTCAAGTCCCTGGACTTCCCCCTTGAAGATCGATTGTTCATCGTCGGCCCCAATGCTTCCGGTAAATCCAACCTGCTCGACCTGTTCCGCTTCCTGGGGGATGTCGCACGTCCCGGAGGCGGTCTCGCCGCAGCGCTCGACAGTCGTGGAGGATTGTCGAAGGTGCGCAGCCTTTTCGCGCGCAACTACCAAAAAGGCCGGCTCATCGCCGATATCGAGCTGCAAGACGGTGACGACACGTGGCGTTACCACTTGTCGGTGCGTGGGGAGGCAAAGGGACGCAACCGCCCGATTGTCGATGTCGAACGTGTGGAACACAACGGCGAAGCCCTGCTTGACCGTCCGGATGGGGCCGACATAGCCGATCCCGAGAGGCTCACGCAAACTCACCTCGAACAGATATCGGCCAATCAGAGTTTCCGGCAGCTCGCTGAGTACTTCGCGAAAGTGCGCTATTTCCACCTAGTTCCGCAGCTGATTCGTGATCCCTCGCGGTTCGGCGGCGCGTCGGACGACGCACACGGCATCGATTTCATTGCGCAGATGAACTCCGTCGCGCCCCGAACTCGGGATGCATGGTTGAAACGGATGCAGAACGCCTTGCGCGCCGCGGTACCGGAGTTCGAATCACTGAAGTTGGAGGTAGATCCGGCTGGGCGCCCACACCTCGTGGCCGGGTACCGCAATTGGAGGGAGGCGCCGGCTCGCCAGAGTGAAGCCGACTTCTCGGACGGGACGCTAAGGCTCATCGGCTTGCTCTGGACGCTGGTGAGCGCTCCGGCCAACGGTGGCGTATTACTTCTTGAGGAGCCAGAACTCTCGCTGAACGCTGCCGTGGTCCGGACTCTGCCGACGGTGCTCGCCACCGCTCAGCGGGATCGTAGCATGCAAGTGGTGCTATCGACCCATGCCCCGGAACTGCTTGATGACGAGGGTATCTCGCCTCGCGAGATCCTGGTGTTGCAGGTAACCGGTGACGGTACTACGGCGACGTTGCTCTCCGATATCGATGAGGTCGCCGATCAACTTGCGGCGGAGTTGCCGACATCGGAGATCGTTGACGGGCTCGTTTCCCCGCAAGACCTTGCTGGCCTCATCGCGGTGGGCGAAGGGAAGCGTCTTTGATCAATGTCGTGGTCGAAGGCGACTCTGATCGAGAAGCGGTCAAAGCGATTGTGGTTTCGACCGGGCAAACCGTCGCGAGAGTCGTTGTCGCCGAGGGCAAGACGCGGCTTGACCCCAAGATCGCCAACTACAACCAGGCTGCGCGCCAGTCCAGTTGGATCGTCTTCAGGGATTCCGACGGTAAGTGCCCCGCTCGGCTCCGCGCAGAACTCGCCGCCAAGATCACGGCGTGGAGCCCAAACTTCTTGCTGCGCATCGCGCATTCGATGACCGAGGCGTGGCTGCTGGCTGACCGGGAAGGCTTTGCCGACTTCTTCCGCGTGAAAGTTGGGCAGGTTCCCGCAGATCCCGAAAGCCTGCCTCACGCGAAGCAGGAGGTCCTGCGATTGTGCGGAAATTCGAGGGCTAGGACAATCCGGCAGGATATGGTCCGATCGACGGGAGAGACTGGCCCGCTGTATGTCAAGAGACTCAACGAGTTCGCATCCACGAGATGGGATGTCAGTGGCGCTGCAGCCAACAGCGACAGCCTCAGCCGGGCAATCCGAAGCATCCAGGGCCTCCCGTAACAGGAATCCGTGAGCGAATTCGGCGTCATCCCCAACTTTGTCGAGGCATGCTCGCGGTGGGAACCTACACACGCAGTCTCCGTTGGTTTCAATGCGATCTTCACGAGACTACGCAAGCGAAACCGCCAACTGTTTCGACACAGAAATGCGCGTCGTCCGTGCAGTATTCTTGGCGGTTCCCAGCAGACAGCCGCCAATTCAACTGGGACCGGACACCTACTGCTGTCCGTTCTCAATGCAGTTGGCATTGCGCGATCAAGCTCCGAGCCCCGGGCCAGAAACCGACAACTGTCTTTGTCAGAAGCCATACTTGTCGGTGCGCAACTTGAACGCTTTCTCGCCGCCTTCCATGACCCGCGTAATTGCTTCACGAATCGCTGGGACGTCAATGGCGCCCCCGAGCTCCGCTTCGGACAGGACGGTAGGGTCGCGATTCCGGGCAATGTCGCCGGCAACGCCAACGAGAACTCTGCCGTGAAGGGCTATGGCTTTCTCGGATCGGGCGGGATCGTCGCGCCGCGTGGTCGCAACTGACCACCGCGCCTGAGCTACCGGCCGAGCGGGGCGTGATTTACATAAGGTAAGGGCCTTCAGCGGATCAATCGGTAGCGCCCGGGTGGCGATATCGCCTGTGGCCCAACGCCTCATACGCCTTGCCAGCCGAGGTCCCTGGCGACGTGAACGCTACTATCCGCCAGTTCGTCATCGAACACCGTTAAGGCTGCGAACTGTCAACAAAACTGAGAACCACCGTCGCCTGTCGTCTCAAAAGATTTGGCATCCTCCCAGGTGCTGCTTGCCATCTTCATTGAGACCGGACACCTACTGCCCCGGTAAAGGTCGCCGTATTACGCTGCACCCCAATTATTTTCATCCGACGATGCGACGGGACAGCGCTCAGAGATCAAGGACGATGCGAAGTGCCGCATCAACGCGGCGCATCTCGTCGAAGCTAAGGAACCCGACGCTCTTGCCGAGCCGGCCCGGATCGACCGCCGCGGCCTGCTCCGCAAGCACCCGGGTGTTCGCGCCGCCGATTTCAACCTCGGGACGAAAGCTGGCGGCACGAGCCGATGTCGAAGTTGGCGCAACCAGCCAGGTTGACAGAGGCAGTTGATCTGACTGGACGACTACGGCGTAGCGGGAACCGGACTGCTCGTGGCCGCGGCTCCCCCGCGGGGCATGCAACTGAAAGACCTCACCACGCACGCAGCGTCTCCATATCGCGCAGCACCTGCATGGCCTCAGCGCGATCGGACTCGTCTTCAGCAAGCCTTTCCGCCTCGGCGCGAATCGCCGCGCTGACCTTCCGTCGTGCGGCATCGATGAGAGCAGATCGAACGGCCGCGGACACAGCCGTGCCATCTTTGGTCAAGACATCCAGCGCCTTCGACGTGTCTTCGTCCGGCCGGAAGGTAATCGTGTCAGCCATAACACCAGTGTACGACGTTTTGTAAGACAGTCACTGGATCGGCATGAGCGACGTTTCGCAGAGCATCGGCAACCCCGGCGCGCTTGAGTTGCAGCTCGAATCAGCAGGAACACGGTGGAATCGAATACGGCGGGTTACCAGTAGAGCGCTGCGGGGCGTTGGTTCGAGTATGTCGCTAATGCCGATATCCGCTCACCAAGGTCCGGCTCGAAAGTAGGCGCGGCTTGATCGAGTTAGGAGAAGTACCAGCATCAGAATCGGAACGGCCGTGCGAACGAGCGCGCCCACGTCCCATCCCGTCCACAAGTCACCGAGGGCGAACTCTGCCCCGGTCCCCAACAGCGCGACGATCAGGATCATGTTCGTCACACCTTTGGACGCGCGATTCGCTCCCCAGATCAGCAGGACACCAAGCACGAAGGCGATCCCGGCGACCGTGTAGAGATGTCCCGACGAGGAAAACGCCGGACCGTGCTCACTGACGTACCTCGCTCGATAGCGATGCTCCCAGTCCACGGCGGCCAGGATGCGGTCATACGAAGCCAACAGGGCGCCCACGCCGACCACATATGCGATGACCACTGGCACGGTGACTGTCCATGGGGGGCGCCTGCTGGGTCGCGCCGCGGTTGGGCTCATTTCGGCGGTTCCATCGTTGTTCATGGTGTCCTCTTCGGTTTGGTCGCGGGCTGTCGCGCGACGCTCACCGGTACGTGCTTCCGGCGGCGTAGAAGGGGACACATTTTCGCTTTAGGGCTTGCCTAAAAAGTGTCCCAGTCGCGGGGGTTGGTCGCTCGTAGCAGGTGGACGCAGCTCACACGGAGCTACGTCCTACCAAAAGGAGAACGATCATGCGTCCCACCAACATCGGAAGCCGTAAGCTCCCGCGCCGCTTTGGCATTGCCGCCTGTCTGGCGACAGCGCTCGCCGCCAGCGTCTTGAACACCGCCGTACCTGCGCACGCGAAGATGCCATACGACCACCAGAAATGGTGGCTATGCATGGTGATGAACGTCGACGGTGACACCAGCAAGATGGAGGAAATGGGAAAGGCTTGCTGCGAGGATTACAGCGGAGTGTGGAATGCAAAGACCTTGGAATGCGATCCTCCCCCGAAGTCCACGAACAGCGGGCAACAGCTTCCGGGACAGGTCAGGATTCCGTCCGACCTTCGTGATGCACCCGCGTTGACGACGGAGCCGCCACGGCCCGGGTCCATCACCCGGTGAGCACCGTCCGCCTCAGCCAGCGCTGAGGGGGCTATCACATCGATGTTTGCCAGAACAATTTCAATTGTTACCGCCCCGAACTATCCTCCCAACAAGGGGGATTTGGTCTCGTCCGCAGGGGACCCCATGACCGCAGCGCTGCCGGGTAGGGGAAAGGTCACCGACGCCGAACTGGTCTGCGGCGCCGCCGCGGGAAACCGCGCTGCGTTTGCCGCTATCTACGACCGTTATGCCGATCCGCTGCACGACTTCTGTATCGGCATGCTGCGCAACCGGGAGGCGGCGGCAGACTGCGTGCAAGAGGCGTTCTGCATTGCCGCCAACAGCCTGTCGAAGCTGCGCGACCCCGACAAGCTGCGGCCCTGGCTCTACTCGATCGCCCGTCATGAAGCCCTTCGTTACCTGCGCGGTCGCAAGCGGGAACAAGCCGTTGAGGAGGTGCCTGAGGAATCAGATCGCGGACCCGGCCCGACCACACTTGTCCGGCGCAATGAGTTGGCCGAGCTGATCGCCACGGCAACCGGCGGGCTATCCGACCGCGACCAAGCGGTCTACGAACTGGCCTACCGCCAGGGACTGGCAGTAGCGGAACTCGCCGAAGCGCTCGGAGTCAGCGCATCGAACGCCAAGAAGATGGTCCAGCGCCTGCGCGAAACCATCCAACGCTCACTGGGGGCGCTTCTGGTCTCGCGGGCAGTCCGCAACAAGGCTCACGTCTGCCCAGGACTCGCCGAAATTCTCGACGGCTGGGATGGGAAGTTCACGGTCTTGATGCGCAAGCGCATATCTCGCCACATCGAATCCTGTTCGGTCTGTGACGATTTGCGTCGCCAAATGGTCAGTCCCGTTGCATTGCTAGGCGCGGTCCCGCTGGTGATCGTGGCGCCCCCGGCGTTGCGTCAGCGCACATTGGATCGCATCGAACTGGTTTCTCCGTCCGGTTCGGGCAGCCCGCCACAGCACGCCGATTCAGACCCGGCACCGATTCACGACGCAATCGGCGATGAGCCCACTACTGTTCATTCCGCGATCGGAGGCGCAGCGATTGCCGCTGGCGACGGTGAGAGCGGACGCGGCCGGTTCATCAAACGGGCGGTGACGGGCGCCGCGCTGGTGGCCGGACTGATCGCCCTTCCAGCGGTGGCTATCGCCGTGCAGCACAACCATGACACGTCGGTGAATCCCGCGAACGTCACCCAGTCGCCCGCGTCTCCCAGCGCGATCAATCGACGCGTCACACCAACCACGACTCTTCCCGCCGTGTCGATCCTCGCTCCCCCAACGGAATCCAACCCCGTTCCGGGGCCCGGTGCCGTACCGAACCCGACGACTATCGACGAAGCTCCGAGGACCGCGACGGCGCCGCCGCCGATGCCAGCGCCCTCGGACACGCCGACAAGTGTTGGCCCGACTGTGCGGACCAGCCAGGTGTTCACGCCGCCGCCGGCTCAAACCGAAACCGAAACCCCTCAGACCGTGACGCTCCGGCCCACTGTGCCCAGCCAGCAGATTCAGCCGACTGCACCCAGCGGGCCCAGCACCGCCGCGCCCTCGCCCGGCGGGAGGAGCATTCGTACGCCCGTTGAAAGTCTTCAGCCCGTAGAACCGACCTTCAGCGACGGCGCCATCGGCTGAGCCGCCGATCTTGCCGCCGGTTCCCAGCACCGGCGCACCCCGCGATCGGCGGAACTCGACGGCATTGCGACCTCGCCGCCCCGAGCGGCTATTCATCAAAATCCCCGACCTTCCGGGCTCCAAAAAGTGTCACTCATCCCCCGTGTTGCCGCACATACCTATGCGACCCGCACCGGGACGCGGACAAACAGCATCAATGGCCAAGCGGCTACGAGCCGCGATCAACAAGGAGTTTGGATTGTGACATCGACATTCTGGTACCGACTGCCCGCCGTTGCGCGCATTTCGGGGACAACCGCGTTCGGGCTCGGGACGGGCATTGCCCTTTCCTATTTGTACTACTCGGTCGGAGGGAAGGTCTCGGCGTTCGGGATTGCTATGGCGGGATATCTGGCCGTTGTGGCGCTGATCGCGGCACTCGTGGCCGAGCGGCTTGTCCGTCGACATTTCGGCTCGACACAGCGGTACGTCGTCTACGCGGGCGCGTTGCGGTCGGGTGAGCTGCCGCCGCGCATCGAGGCAGATGTGTGGCGCGGTTGGCTGACGCGCAGCCGCAGAGCCAACCGGCAGGCGCCCGTGATGGCGTTGCTGCTGGTTGTCTTCGGGGTCGGACACGGCTTGAGCTATCCCTCGCCGGGACATCTGATCGTCGCTGGCCTTCTCGCGCTGTGCACCGCGGCCATTGTTGTCAACTGGCACCTGGAACGCGGGCGGATCGCGCGGCTCACCACGGCGGTCGAGCGGCGCGCAGAGGAAACGCCAACGGATTGACGACGCCACGCCGGCCCGAACAGGGGCTAAGTCACCAACCCCGTCGTCTGGTGAAATGAAAAGGCCTGGTGTACAACAGGTTTCATCAAGATCGCCAGATCGCGCACCGATTCACCAGACCGGTTTTAGCCGAACCCACGCATGCAGCACTGGCGTGGGTTCGATTCGTGAAAGCCTGTGTGACTCGCTAGGCAGAAAAGCGTCCCCGCCGGGAGGGCTGGTCGCTCTTTACAGACGGACACAGCGCAGAGGGCGATGCGTCCAAGCGAAAGGAGCACGACCATGACATCGATCAACGCAAATAGCCGTAGGCTGGCACGCCGGCTTCGCGCCGCGACCTTTCTTGCCGCCGCGCTGGCACTCGGGTGGAACGCACTCATGGGCCAAGCGATTGCAAGCGCCGAACAGGTGTGGGACATCGAAGAGACCAAAAAGTGCGAGGACGCCTTCGCCTGGCAGCAGATGGACATGAGTATCAACGAGCAGAAGAAACTCTATGAAGCGTGTTGCATATTGCACGGCGGCGTCTTCAAAGACGATGGCTACCTTGGCAAGTGCGTGGCTCCGCCCGCCCCGGAAAACCAGAGGCCACGGCAGCTGCCGGGCAATATCCAGATTCCGTCGGACATCGCTACAGCGCCTGTTGTGACGCAGCAGCCGCCAGCGGAAGTCGGGGCGACCCAGGGCCTGTCGTGAGCCGAAGCTTCAGCGCCCCGACTCGGTTGGCCCGTGTCACTTCCCGACCGCATTGGTCGACGACTGATAGATCTGGGAGACTGCCGAACTCCGTGAGAAACGGCAGTAAAGTGCTGTCCGTGCGCAAGAAGCTGTTAGCCAACGGCCGCGGCCGCTGGTTGGCACTTGCCGGCTCACTGATCGTGGCGGGTGGGATGTTCTATGCCCAGGGCCCACAGCACGCCCAAGGCGCCCAGCAGCCACCGTGCTGCGCGGCGGTTCCGGCGGCGGCTGTGGCAAGCCCAGCACCTCCGCCGCTCGGCGCACCGAAGGTCGCCACTCCGGCAGAGGCGGAATTGTTGGCGGCAAGTGCGCCCGCCCCTGCCGCCACGGCCATGCGCTTCGAGCTGCCTGCCGGTGTCGCGCCGGAAAAGGGGTTGCAGGTCGACACCATTCGGGTAGCCCGTGCCATCAGCGTGCTGTTCCCACAGATCACCACGATCGGCGGCTGGCGGGGCGATGCATTGAAATGGCATCCCAACGGTTTGGCGATCGACGTGATGATCCCCAATTACGACTCCCCCGACGGCATCGATCTCGGCAACCAGATCGCCGGTTTCGCGTTGGCGAACGCGAAACGATGGAACATCGACGACGTCATCTGGCGACATGCCATCTACCTGGGCCCGAAGTCAGGTCAATACATGGCCGAGATGGGCTCAGAAACCGCCAACCATTACGACCACGTCCATATCGCCACCTACGGCGGTGGATACCCGACTGGGAATGAGAAATACTTCATCTGATTCCGTAGCCGGTCACAGCATGTAGCGACCACTCTCGACCCTTACCGGAAGCGGTTGAGGTAGGCCTCTTCGTCCCACTTCAGCAGGAACTGCTCAGCCGCGTCATATCCCTTGGCGTACAACGCTTCTTTCTCTGCTTGAGTGATGCCGAAGTCGAGCGCACCGACGCGTGTCGAATCGACCTGGATCGTGCGGGCCGAGACCCAGGGCTGGTTCAGGTATGCCTGATCGCGACCGACGAGTGTCGTGACGATCACCTGCTCGAGGAGATGAGTCCCGCCCAGCAGGCGAAGCGGCGCCAGCCCGGGAACGACCTTGTCGTCGCCCTCGGGCAGGTTGGGCAGTACCGTCACGCCGAAGGTGACCCATCTGGGTCGTTGACCGTCGAGTCGATCCAATGAGTCGATCGGATAGTTCGACAGCAGTCCCCCGTCGACCAGCGTCGAAGTCAGGCCGTTGGTGCCGGTGAGGCCGACCGGCCGGAAAAAGAACGGAATCGACATCGACGCTCGCACCGCATCAGCTACCGCTTGTTCGTCCGGGTCCAGACCGTAGACGCGTCGGTAGTCCCACGGCAGACGGACCAACTGACCCGTCGTGACGTCGGCGGCGGTGACGACCAGGCGATAGCGACGTTCTTCGGGAAGCTCATCGTCGTCGAGTCGCAGATCGCCGAAGGTCCGCACACCAAGGTTCTTCAACTCGCCGGCTACGAACTGGTGCGCGTAGTCGCCCTTGTAGACGCCGGAGCCCTGCAAGATGCCCCATGACGGCCCAATCAGCGGGACCCGTTCGAGCGGACCGGCGTCGAGAAACTTGCGGTAATCGATGCTCATCGCGAGCGCTTTGACCTGGTCTCCGGACATCCGATCGTCCTTGGCTGCCGCCGCTACCAGTGAACCGACGACCGCTCCCGCTGAGGTGCCGGCGACGCGGTGGGCGCGGTAGCCCGCATGCATCAGTTTGACCACAGCGCCAACGAGACCGATGCCCTTCACGCCTCCGCCGGCGAGCACCAGATCGATGGGCTTCGTGGCACTCGGCTGGATCACACGCCACCCCCTGAGGTCCTAACCGTAGCAACCCTTTCGCACAGCACACCGTGACAACCGACCCGGTGCTGGCCTGCAACAATGCTTGGCATGGTCGAGCAGAGCATCTGGATGCAAAAGGTCGATGCGGATGCCGGCCATTCGCGCTGGTATGTCGAACGCTTTCGGTCCATGGCGCGCGCCGGTGAGGACCTGTTCGGCGAAGCACGCCTCGTGGACGCTATGGCGCCCCGCGGCGCCCACATCCTCGATGCAGGCTGCGGCCCCGGCCGCGTAGGCGGGTATCTGGCGACGGCCGGCCACCATGTCGTCGGGGTTGACGTCGACCCGGTACTCATCGAGGCAGCCACGCAGGACCACCCTGCTCCGCGCTGGCTGGTCGGAGACCTCGCGGAACTCGACTTACCTGCGCGGGGCATCGCCGAACCGTTCGACATCATCGTGTCGGCGGGCAACGTCATGACGTTTCTTGCCCCGAGTACCCGTGTCCAGGTGCTGACCCGACTACGTGCTCACCTTGCGGACGACGGTCGGGCGGTGATCGGCTTCGGCGCCGGTCGCGACTATGCGTTCAGCGAGTTCTTTGGTGACGCAGCAGAAGCCGGGTTCACGCCTGACTTACTCCTGTCCACCTGGGACCTTCGACCGTTCACCGATCAATCTGATTTCCTCGTCGCTGTCCTCCGATGAGGGCGCGACAAATTCATCGTCGCGCTGCGTCTGTAGCGTGACGGCCATGAATTTCTCTCGTGTGACGTCGTCCGTCGCCCTCGTGGGCTGTGCCGCGTCGTTGGTCATGACGCTCGCCGCCTGTGGCTCCGACACGGAAACTTCGTCGGCCAGCAGCACATCCGCCGTCTCCGATGTTTTCTCGCCGCCGTCGATGATGGACACGCCAACCGAGCCCAGCCCGTGCCCGACGGCAGCCCCCGCGAAAGGCGGCACACCGGAATGGACGTTGCCCGGAACCACCGGAAGCGTCGCGGTCACCGGATCCACGGACACCGCATCGCCGCTCGTCGACGTGACCGCACCGTTTAGCGTGTCCGAGACCCAGGTGCATACGCTGAAGGCCGGCAACGGGCCAGTGGTCGCGGACACCGCGACGGTCTCCGTCTGCTACATGGGTGTCAATGGACGCGACGGGACCGTGTTCGACAGCAGCTATGCGCAAGGCGCTCCCGTCCAGTTCTCGCTCGACGGAGTGGTGCCGGGCTTCCAGAAGGCCATCGCCGGGCAGAAGGTCGGGTCGACGGTCGCCGTCGCCATGACGTCGGCCGACGGCTACCCCGACGGTCAGCCCAGCGCTGGGATCCTCAAGGGTGACTCGCTCATCTTCGCGATCAAGATCCTCGACGCCTCGAGTTAGACATCCCAGGTGCGTAAGTTGTCAAGCGGCGTCGGCGGTGGCGATGTTCTGGCGGTGCGACCACGCTGTTTGTTCGTCGTATTTGGTCTGGTGACGCAGGCAGCCGTGGAGGATCCCGACGAGGCGATTTCCCAGGGCGCGTAGGGCTTGGTGGTGGAGGTCGCCGGCAGCGCGGCGCTGGTCGTAGTAGGCGCGGGCTCCCGGGCTTCGTGTGATCGCGCAGAACGCCCAGGCGTCGATGGCGTCGTAGAGCCGACGGTTGCGGACATGGCGGGCCAGCACGGCGCGTTTCTTGCCCGACGCGACGGTCAACGGTGATGTTCCGGCGTAGTTCTTGCGACACTTGGCATCGGTGTATCTGTTCGGGTCGTCCCCGAACTCACCGAGCACCCGGGCGCCGAGGATGACACCAAGTCCTGGCAGGGAGCGGTAGATGTCGGCGTCCGGGTGTGTCTCAAAATGCGTCGCGAGTTCGGCTTCGAGCTCGGCGATCTGGTGGTTGAGTTCGACGATGATGCCGACCGCAGCGCGGGTGCTGGCCCCGAACGCGGCGGTGACCGCGGCAGGCGCGGACAGCTGCTCGGTGCGCAGAGCCTGCTGAATCTGCAGTGCTCGGGTGTCCAGGTTGCGTTGGCGCCCCGCGGCTTTGAGTGCAGCCCGGATCTTGGACGGGCTCAGCCTTCTGGCGTCGGCGGGGGTTGGGGCGCGACCCAAGATCGCCAGCGTGTCGCGGTCGGCCAGGTTCTCGAACGTCTCTAACGCGGCGGGGTAGTACTCGCGCAACGCCGAGCGCAGCGCGTTGGTATGCCGGTTGCGGGTCCAGATCAGATTCTGGTGCGCCCGGGCCAGCACCTTGACCGCCCCGGCATCTGGGCTGTCGCCGGCGATCGGGCGGTGGTTGTGCCGGTCGGTGCGAACCAGATCGGCCAGCAGTTTGGCGTCAGAGGCATCGGATTTGGCTCCCGAGACGTGGTGGCGGTCGCGGTAGCGGGCGACCGCCAGCGGATTGATCGCGAACACCTGATATTCGGCGCCGGTGAGGGCATCCACCCACAGGCCGCGATCGGTTTCGATCCCGATCACCACCTGGGTGGGGTCCTGGGCATGCTCGGCGATCAGCTCGTGCAGCACCCGGACGCCGGCCAGTCCTTCGGGTAGACGCCGCGACACCAGCTTGTCGCCGGCGTCGTTCATCAGATACACGTCGTGATGGTCTTCTGCCCAGTCGTCTCCGACGAACAGCATCGATTGGCCTCCCCTTCGTTCAGCGTGGATGAATCCTGTTCGAGCCCAAGGACATCCGGCGGCGACCTGATATGGGGGACCTTTTGTCAAGGGGCAGGGTGAAGCGGCGGCCGCAACCGTCGTCGTGGCCGCCGCTTCGTTGACCGGATTGAAGTCCTCGGAGGCGACGAGCGTGTCATCGCGACGCGTGTGTCAGTCTGATATGCGCGGGTTGGTTACCGCAGGACGGAACTTTCGAGTCGGAGTGGACCGCTTGTCTAAAGGACGAGCGTCATCAAGTTGCGCTGCAACGTGATTGCTCATAGGTCGCCCGCGGGTCACTCCCAGACGCTTGCCGTCACCACCGAGTTGTTCTCCGGACGTTCTTGGGGTGTTAGTCGTCGAGGACGGCCAACGACCAGCACCAGCCGGCCAGTTCACGGGCGATCGCGGCGTTAGCGACCACGGGACGTTTCTTGCGTGCATCGAAACCCACCCAGCGGGTGTGCAGACGCTGGTTGGCTGCCTGGCCCCGCGCTCGGGCTGCCGGGGACGCCGTCTCCCAGCGCTTCCGCAGTTCGCGCCCGGGCCGGTACCGGGGTGCGGTGATGCCAGGCCGCTTCGACCAGCAGGCGGCGGGCGTGGCCGTTGCCTGTCTTGGTGACGCCGCCCTGGGAGCGTGTCGGCCCCTGAGGAGTTCTCGGTGGGCACCAACCCGAGGTATGCGCCGATCGAGCGCCCGCTTAGGCGTTGCCAATCCCCGATTTCGACGGCCAACCCGAACGCGGTGAACGTGGAGACCCCGCGCAGACACCCCAGTCGGGTCACCATCGGGGTGAAGTCGCGAATTGGCGGCCATCTCCACGATTGCTTTGTCGAGACGATCACGGCGGTCCACGGCAGACACCATGGCATCGAATGCGGCGTCGTAGGCTGACTGGCGGCCTGGGTGTGGTGAAACGCTGCGCGACCGTAGCCATAGTTCGTGCTTACCGGTCCATGCCTTGCCGCCGGAGTAGACGATCCCTTGTCGTAGAAGCAGTTTGGAGACGCGATGCCGGGCCGACATCAGGTCCCCGCGCGCGTCGTCGCGAGCCCGCACCAGGTCTCGGGCCGCCTCCTGCTCGACGCTGGGAATAGTCACCTCGGTGATCTCGCCCAGATGCAGGAGCCGGGCCAGGTGCCGCGCGTCACGGGTATCGGTCTTGACCCGATCCCCCGACGGGCGCTGCAGCTTCGACGGCGCCGCCACCACACACATCGACCCCGGCGGCGAGCAGGAACCGGGCGAGTACGAACCCCGTCGGACCGGCTTCATAGGTCACCGCCGCCGGACCCGGCAACGACTGAACCCAGGTCAGGATTTCCCGGTGATCCGGGGTCAACCGGCGCTCAAATAACTCGCCGGTCTCGCTATCGAGGCCACACCCGACCACCGATCGCGCATGCACATCGAGTCCAACGCTCGTAGGATAATTCTTCACTGGGGCCTCCCACATCTTGTGGCTCTACCGGCCAGGACCACCCTGTCGGCAACCCACGTTCACATGTGAGTGAGGCCCCAGCCCCTCATACCGTCTAATGGATCAGTGCTCAATTGGCACGACATCCCATCAGCGCTACAGATGACCTCACCAACCAACCGGGGCACGATCTAACTCTAGGAATCGACCATCACTCCAGGCCGCAATAGTGCTCACCGGCTGGCGGCTCGGTGATCAGCCTCCCGCTCAAGAACCAAGATCCCCGTCAAGGACACGCTGATCGGTTCCCATTAGGCCGCAGGCGGTCGGTGTTTGGTGCTTTCTTAGACGGGTTAAGCTTCGGGCATGAGCTTGTCTAACAAGGCCGCCTTTGCGACCGCTGCCATTGCCGGCGCGATTGTCGCGGCGGCAGTCGGCGCGAGCCCAGCGGCAGTCGCCGACCCGCCTCCCCCGCCGCCGAACTATGAGGAGCCCCCCGCCTGGGCACCGAAGAAGCCCGCCGAGGTATGGGAGGGCCAGCCGGTGGTGTGGCATTCGGTGCCGTTCGGCGGTCACTGGGGTGTCTGGCTCAACGGCGCCTGGATGTCACTGTCCTAGTTGCCGCGCAGGGTTTCCCAGGTGTGTTCCTCGTCGAGGTCGCGGATCAGCTTCGCGGTTCGTTCGCGCAGCAACAGCGTCAGACCGATGCCGATGAGCACGGCGATCACCAACGCGATCCACGAGAACCGGGACAGCCAGCGTTCGGCGGCCAGTCCGGCGTAGTAGACCACCGCGGTGGTACCCCCGGCCCAGCACAGCCCGCCGGCGGCGTTGGCGGCCAGGAACCTCGGGTACTTCATGTGCAGCGCACCGGCCAACGGCCCCGCGAGGATGCGCAGCAGCGCGACGAAGCGACCGAAGAACACCGCCCAGACGCCCCAGCGCGCGAACAACTGCTTCGCCAATGCGACGTGCCCGGTGCCGAAGTGTTTGGGAAAGCGCCGTGCCATCCGCTCGAAAAGAGACATACCGAACCGACGGCCGATCGTGTACCCGATGGTGTCACCGACCACCGCCCCGATCGTCGCGGCGGCGCCGACCCCGACCGGGCTGATGTCGAGGGTGTGCCGCGACGCGAGAAGTGCCGCGCTGACCAGAACGATCTCGCCGGGCAAGGGAATACCGAGACTCTCGATGCCTATGACGCCTGCGACGATGAGATAGACCGCAATCGGCGGGATCGTTTGCAGCATCGCGTCGACGTTCACAGCGCTAAGAATGCCCTACCGGCCGTTCCGCAGCGCGGATTGGCGTGGGGGCCTCGCCGATGAGCCGTCCGTGGTAAGGAGGTCGAGATGGCGACGAATCTTCCCGCGAATCCCGAAGCGATCTTCACCTACGGCGCACCGCAGCTGAAATTCGGTCCCGGTGCTGTCGGCGAAATCGGTTTCGAGCTGGGTCAATTCGGCGCGCGGCGGGTGTTGGTGGTCACCGACAAGGGCATCGCGGCCACTGGGGTTCCCCAGCGCATCGCAGAGCAGATCGCTCAATTCGGCATCGAGGCCCGCGTCTTCGCCGATGTGCACATCGAACCGACCGATGCCAGCCTGACGGCCGCCGTCGACTATGCCCGCGACGGCGGGCCGTGGGATGCGTTCGTCGCCGTCGGCGGCGGTTCGAGCATCGACACTGCCAAGGCCATCAATCTGCTGCTGACCAACCCCGGCGAGCTGATGGACTACATCAACGTGCCGGTCGGCAAGGGGATGGCGCCGGTCAATCAACTGTTGCCGCTCATCGCCGTGCCGACCACCACGGGAACGGGCGCGGAAAGCACCACAGTGTGCGTGCTCGACGTGCTGTCGCTACACGTGAAAACCGGAATCAGCCATCCGCGGCTGCGGCCCACGCTGGCCGTCATCGATCCGGCCCTGACCGTGTCACAGCCGGCCTGCGTCACCGCCTCGGCGGGAATGGACATCCTGTGCCACGCGCTGGAGAGCTACACCGCACGCGGCTATACGACCTATGAGCACAAGCGGCCCGAGCAACGGGTGCCCTACTGCGGTTCGAATCCGATCTCGGACATGTGGTCAGAAAAGGCGCTGGCACTGCTGGCGACGTCGTTCCGGACAGCCGTGCGCCGCGGTGACGACATGACGGCCCGCACCGACATGGCCCTGGCCGCTACCTTCGCCGGTCTCGGGTTCGGCAACGCGGGAGTGCACATCCCGCACGCCAACGGCTATCCGATCGCCGGACGTGTCAAGGATTTTCACCCCAAGGACTACCCCGACAGACGAGCCGATGGTGCCGCACGGGATGTCGGTCGCGCTCACCGCATCCGAAGCGTTCCGCTTCACCTTCGACGCGGCGCCCGACCGGCATCTGCACGCCGCGCGGCTGCTGGCGCCCGACGCCGACCGCTGCGCCGACGCCGCCGATCAGCTGCCGTCGGCGCTGGTCGATTTGATGCGCGACATCGACATCCCAAACGGCGTGGCCGCAGTGGGATACCGCGACAGCGACGTACCGGATCTCGTGGGCGGCGCGATGAAACAACAGCGCCTCCTCGCCACCTCCCCCAAGCCGGTGACCGAGGACGATCTCGCCGAGATATTCACCCGTTCGATGGAACTCTGGTAGCCGCGAGGGCTAGCGAGTCACGGGCACGGCGTCGGAATGAACAGCGACCAGCAATACCCGGGCGGGAGCGGCGGGGTCAGGTTCGGCGGCGGTGGAGGCGGTGGTGGTGGAGCGTCGCCCTCGAAGATGTTGCTCGCGACGTTGCCCTGCCCGCTGTAGACGTACCAGTAGGTGTGGCAGACGTTGTTGTCCCACACCACCGGGTTCACCCGAAGGTTGCCGGTCTGTACGGGCGGATCCCCCGGGCACCAATGGCACGGGCCTTCCGGATGGTCGTTCGGGCACCCGGGCCACGCTTGCAGCGGCACCGGCCCGCCGGGCAGGGCTTGGGCGGCGCCTGCGCCGAGTCCCACGCCGGTGATTGCAACGCCGAGCGACATCAGCGCCCCGGCGACAAAGCGCTTCCGCTTGTGGGTGGTGTCCATCTCGTGGTCTTCCGGTCAGGCGTCGCCCTGCTCGGCGTTGCTCGCGTTGCTGGGTCTTTCGGCGTAATTATCGCCCCCGTTACCGCGACGGCGATAACGCCAGCGGGCATCGACGCGATAAAGCAGAAAGCACGCGCTAGCCTTGTGCACGCGGAACCGGCGGACCTGCCGGATCCACGACGGAGTCCTCACGGGCGCCATCAGAGAGGACGACCACGGTCAATGACTGAATCGCAACGGGGGTCTCGAACAATGCCGATGAAGATCGTTGTCGCAAGCGCCCTTCTCGCCGGCTGCGCCGTCGCGATGGCCGGCCAGGCCGCGGCCGATCCCGAGGTCCCCTTCCCGACTCCGGTGACGCCGATACCTGGGGCTCCCCCGCCACCCGGACAACCCGTTGCGGATGCCGCCGATGCCCCGGCGGCTCCACCCGCACCCCCGCCCGACGGCGCTCCGCCGGTGCCCGAGGTCCAGAACCCGGTCTACGGTCAGGGCCAGACGCCGGGCAACTTCGGATACATCAGGGATCTCTGGCACACGTTCCACAACGGCAACCCGCTGGACAACCTGACTGCGCCGCTGCCCGAAGGCGGCTCGGCACCGCCGCCGGGAGCCGGTCCGGCTCCGCAGCTGCCGCCCGGATACCAGTCGGTAAACGCGCCCGGGTCGGAGGCGCCGGTCGTGGCGCCACCTCCGCCGGGCACCGAAGGTGGCGGCCCGCCGCTGCCGCCCGGGTACTACCCGTTGAACGGGCCGCCCCCGCCGGGGTATTACGACACGCCGCAACCGGTGATCACGCCGGTTCCCACGCCGTAGACGCTCAGCCGGCCGCCCACTCGGCGGCGCGGTCGAGTTCGTCGAGGCCGAACACGGCGAGCTCGCCGGGAACCATCCATGCGAACGCGTGCATCGCGTGGCCGACCCACTCCTTGTCGGAGACGACCGCGATCCGCTTGAACGCCGAATGATGCTGGATCAACAGGCCCAAGCCCATCTTCAGATCCTCGGCCAGCCCGCCGGGCCCAAAGCCCTCGTAATCCGGTGCTATCACCTCGACGATACGAATCTCACCGGTTTGCAGCGCTTCCTCCAACGCCGGCTTCGCCTCGCGCAGATCGTCGCCACGCAGACGGCCCGACACCCGAATGCCGGTTACTCCCTTGGGCATGGCCGGTAAGAATTCGATCATCGTTCCTCCTTTGCCGTTATGCGCCGCGCGATCTCACCGTATCGCTCGACGCGCTCGTGATCGCCATGCGCGTTGTACATGACGAGTCGAGTTGCTGTCTTGCCGTACTTGCCGATCAGCTTGTCCGCCAAGTCATCCCAGGTGGATTCGGTGGCGAAGGTGGCGATGTGATCGTCGGTGATCTGGGCGGCCATCCCCTTGAAGTCCCCGGCCTTCTGCTTCTCGCGGATTCGGGCCGTGGTGCCCTCGAAACCAGCCTCGTCCCAGATGAATGCGTAGTTCGGGGTACTTCCGTAGAAGCTCATGCTGGCGCGTACCAGTTCACGCTCGGAGTGACGCTCCTCATCGCTGTCGCCGACGATCGTCATGACGGGCACGATGATCGCGACGTCAGATGGCGAGCGCTGCGACTTCGCCGCTCCGGCAGCGATATTCGGCACGACATGGCGCGCGATGTAGCCGGGCTCCCCAGCGGATGGACATGCACGCCGTCGGCCACCTCGCCGGCCATCCGCAGCATCCACGGATTGACCGCGGCGATATCGACCTTGGGATCGGGGGCGTCGATCGGACCTGCGCTCCACTGCGGGGTGATGAAGTCGAGATCGTAGAACTCGCCGTGATGGTTCAGCGTTCCCGTCCGGAACGCGGCGAAGCACGCCTTCACGGCGAGCACGTAATCACGCAGTCGCGGACCGGGGCGTTCGAACGCCATGCCGTATCGCCTCACCACATGGGTGCGGACCTGGGTGCCCAGCCCAAGCCGAAACCTCCCGCGGGTGGCCTCTTGAAGCTCCCAGGCGGTTGCCGCCGTGACGAACGGACTGCGCGGAAACGCAACGGCGACGCCGGTCGACAGGTCGAGTCCGGGCGCGGCCTGCGATGCCACGGCGGCGTTGAGGTATGCGGTGCGACCGGTTTCGGTGAACAGCAGGCCGGCGAACCCTGCTGTCTGGGTCTGCCGGGCGAAGTCGCCGATCTGGCCCAACGGTTGCGGGATCGTCATTGCGTCGACGTGCACGACCGAAGCGTACTTCTAGGTGATGGACGGGCCCCGGCATCTCATGTGGATCTTGCCGCCGCCGACCGAGTCTGCCGGGGCCCGTCAAGAATCGGTGTTACTTCTGTTCGCTGTCTGACTTGCTCAGCGCCCGGTCGGCAGTGCGAACCAAGTTGCGGTTGAACTGGTACTGCGCGGTGACGAGCTTATCGGCGAGTTCGATCGCCGCGTCGACGAGCTTCGTGCGCAGGGGTTCAAGCGAATCCGGGACGGCTTCATCGACGGCCTCCCGGAACTTCCGCAGCGCGTCGGCTGCAGCGTGCTGGCCCACCTTCGCCGAGTCGCGGATCTCGTCGAGCAGCTCGGTGGATCGGGATGTCACGGACTGCGATTCAGTGGCCTGGGTCATGGTGATTCCTTAATCGATTCGGGTATCAGTACCGATGTCGACGCTATGGCGTTGTAGGGGTCGGCGATTAAGGACGAAGGTCACAAACTGCCGAGCCAATGGTCTCTGGGTATCCTGTAACCCGACCGTTAATTTCAATCCGGCCGCCTCGCTCGATCCCGTATGGAAGTAGCCACTACTCCATACGCGTTGTGCCAGATCGCGAGGCAGCAGGACCACGCGCTATGGAGGTGAACCACGTTGGCTAACTTTGCCCGCGTTTTGATGGCCGTCGTACCCGCGGCGGTGGCGTTTGCGGCCCCCGCGGCCGCAGACGAGCAAGGCCAAGAGGACTTCGTGCGTCCGCTGCAGACCCGGTACGTGTTCTTGAGTGAGCAGCAGTTGCTGTCCGAGGGCGCCAAAATCTGCGGTGCGATCCGTAGTGGTCAACCCGCATCCGACACGACGATGATGGTGCGAAACGATCTCGGCGTCTCGGTTTCGGCGGCCGTCGAGATCGTCAGTGCCGCGGCCATCAATCTCGGCTGTTGAGGCTTTGGCTAGTCGCTGGCAAATCGCCGACTTTCCGCTGATCGCCGATCACCGACAGTCGTCGACCGCTATAAATACCGCATGCCCAGCGAGGCATGTGTGGGTCGGGTCGGCGGCTTAGCCGTCGTCTTTTGTGTGGGCGCTGCCCTGGTAACCGGTCTCGCCGGCGGTGTCGCATGGGCCGACGAGACTGGTGGCTCGACCGCGTCGGAGTCCGCGTCCGGCCCGAATCCGGCGTCGGCGGAGCCCGACACCGCGGGCGAGGAAACCGACCATTCGGCGAAGACCGAGGAAACCGACAGCGACGAGAGCACGACGCCCGTCGCGCAGACACCGGAAGAAAAGCCCGACGGCCCAGCGGCATTGAGCGTTGAGGATGCAATCGGATCCACCGAACAATCGACTTCGAAGGGGTCCGACCGGCATCCGGCCGACGTCACAAGAGCCAAGGCCACGGCCTCCTTATCCGACGTCTCCGATGTCTCCGACGTCTCCGACGTCTCCCACGACGACAGGCACGACAATGCTGCCGCCCTGACCGCCGTCGCTTCGACCGTGAACACCGCCGAATCGGCGGACCCCGCACCCGCGTCGCTGCGCGTCGTCTCGACACGGACGGCGCCTGTCGCAGTCGCGAACGCGTCGCCGATATCGGCGACGACACCGGTGGCGTCGCCTGCGTTCGAACCGCTCGGCATCGTGAGCAGGTTGTTGACCGGGGTCGTGAGCGCGATCCTGAGCCCGTTCGCGGCGAACGGCACGCCGGGACAGCCCGCCGGGGCGCCGCTGGTGTGGTCGCTGCTGGCATTCGCACGACGCGAGTTCGACAGGATTTTCGCGCCGCCCGCATCGAGTGCCCCACCGGTCGACGCCACGACGACGAGCGCGACAGAAGAGCGCACGCTGATCCTGTCGGCCTTCCCTGCCGAGGCCGACGCGATTCTCGCGCGTACCACGCTCGACCCGAATCCCACCGTCGTCGTCGACGGCCACCACTTCTACCTCGGTTCGATGGGCGGCAAGAAAGTGATCCTCGGGATGACCGGCATCGGCATGGAGAACGCCACCGAGACCACCGAAGCGGCGCTCGCCCACTTCACCCCGGACTCCGGCATTTCGGTTGTGTCTGTGGTTTTCTCGGGCGTCGCCGGCGGCTCCGGGCGCACCCAGATCGGTTCGGTGGCGGTACCGGCCCGATGGACTTCCGACGACGGCGCCACATGGCACGCGGTCGATCCCGACATGCTGGCCACGGCGGGTCAACTCACCGTCGACTTGGAGAGCACGGCTCCCCTCGGCGACCCGTTCTGTCTGTGCAACCCGCTTGCCCGCATTCCGCTCGTCAACCTCAATCGCGAGCCGGAGCTGTTCGTCGGCGGCGACGGCTCCAGCGACGACAACAACAGCGGGACGGCATTTCCTGCCATCCCGTTCGGCGGCGACATCTTCGGACCGCAGCCCTGCTCGGCGCCCGATCGCTCACTCCTGTTCACCGGCAACTTCTTTCAAGCCATCGGCCCGTTCCTGGCCAACGGACTCCTCAGCAACCTGACGGGGTTGTTGATGCCCGAGGTTCCGCCCGTCGACGCGGTCGACCAGGAAACCGCTGCGGCACAACAGGTTGCCGAAAGCCACGGCGTGCCGTTCCTCGGTATCCGCGGTATGTCCGATGGGCCAGGCGATCCGCTGAACCTCCCCGGCTATCCCTTCACGTTCGTCGTCTACCGGCAGCTTGCGGCCGATAACGCGGCGATCGTCGCCGAGGCCTTCATGCAGAGCTGGGACGGTCCGTAACCGGACGACGTCGGCGCGTCGCGCCCCACAGACCGACTCCGATACCGATGACCGCGCCGCCCAGTCCGATGATCTGCTGGGAGCGCTTCATCTCGTCGTGCACGCTGAGCCCGCCGAGCAGATCCGCCAGGTCCGCTCCGCCCGACGCCAGGAACCAGCCACGCGTGTCGCGACCGCGGACGGCAGCAGACACCAGTAGCCCTCCGATGAGCGCGTCGCGGTAGCCCATCGACCGCAGCAGGAGCTGTGCGGTCGGCGTCGGTTCGTCGCTGTCGCCCCACAGGCGGTTCGCCCGGAGCGGGTCGACGAGAAACGAGATACCCGACACAAGGCGCACGCCGCCCGCGGCGAGTGCTGCACGGTCCAATGACATGGTCTGCACCCTTTAACTAGAGGCCGAATTGGTCTTAACTAGAGGCCGAATTGGTCGTCGATGATGCCGAGCCAGATCTGCGCCGCGTCGATCGCAACCTTCTCGCTGATGAAGGCGTGCTGGGTACCGGTGTAGATGTCCCGGAACGCCCGCTCGAGGCGGGTGCCCTCGCGGATTGAACTGGTTCCTGCCACCAGATGCGCCCACTCGGCACACTGCCGTGCGACATCGGTGGCGTGAACAGCTGCCACCCGCATGTCGGCCCGAAGCGTGGGGGTCAGTTCCTCCCCTGAGGCGACTGCGGTTTCGGCGGAAGTGAAGGCGTCGAGCACAAGGAGCCGCGCAGCCCGCCACGCCGCGACGTGTTGTGCGAGGCCCTTCTGAAACGTCGGTCTGCTGGCCAACGACGCCATGTCGCTCATGCGGAACTTGGTGGCGGCGAGCTCCTGGACGTCGTCGAGCATGCTCTTGGCGACTCCGAGCGCCCACGACGCGTGGCCTGCAGCGGTTACGGGCATCAACCCCATGCGCGTGGCTGCCGACTCTCCCCTTCTCGGTTCCCGGGCGAATAAGGGGAACGTACGGTGCTCGGGAACGAACACGTCCTGCGCGCTGTAGTCGTAGGACCCAGTGCCTTTGAGTCCCTGCACGAACCAGCCGTCGTTGAAGGAGATCTCGGCCCGCGGCACCACCGCGACCTGCATGTCGGGGATACCTTCGCTGACCCAGCGCACCTCACCGTCGTCCATGGGCATGAAACCTGCGGCGACGTACTCCGAGTGACCGATCCCCGACCCGAAGCTCCACGACCCGCTCAGCCGGTAACCGCCCGCCACAGCTGTGCCCTGACCGTTGGGGAAGAACTGGCCACCCATCGTGACGTGGTTCTGGTGAGCGGTGAAGACTTCGGCGAATCCCTCGTCGGGCAGATACGCTGCCGCGGCGAACGACGACGGCAGGTTCGCTATCCCCACCCATCCGAAAGAGCCGTCCTGCCAGGCCATTTCGATCCAGGTTTCGATCATCTCGGTGAACGACGGCTCCATGCCCCCGGCGGGCAGAGGATTGAACGCCGACATCAGTCCGCTCCCCCACATCGCCTCGACGATCGCCGGCGTCAGAGTGCGCATCCGCTCGGACTCTTCGGCTTCCGACCGCACGATGTCCCGCATGCCGCGAGCCAACCCGACGACGCGGTCGGACGCTTCAACTGTCGACGTCATGGGTGAACCCTAAGCTGCCTGGTCGGCGTGCAGGGCGGAATTTCGATACCAGGCGCATCGAAAGCTCGGGCCCCTAGACTACGACCTGCAGGAGGCGTCATGAGAATTGAAATCCTGGCGTTCGACGGGTTCGACGCCCTGGACATCGTCGCCCCGTGGGAGGTCTTCGCGCGCGCTGCGACGATCAACTCCGACCTGGAGGTGGCGATCGTCTGCGCCGACGGCCCGCGGGAAATCGTCGCGGCGAACGGTCTCGTGCTCAACGTCGGTCAGGGACTGGGCACACCCGACGCACTGTTCGTGCCTGGCGGCAGCTGGGTCGACGGCACGGACACCGGTGTCCCGCAAGAGATTCGGCGCGGCGTGCTGCCCAGCGTCATCGCCGACCTGTCGACGTCGGTGCGTTGGGTCGCGTCCGTGTGCACGGGTGCCCTCCTTCTCGGTGAGGCGGGGATCCTGCGCGATCGTAACGCCACCACGAATCCTGCTGCCACCGAGGAGCTCTCGCGGTACGGGGCGATCGTGAGGCACAACCGCGTCGTCGATGACGGAAACGTCGTCACCGCGTCAGCGGTGACCGCGGGTATCGACTTGGCGCTCCTGTTGGTCGAGCGTGAGCTCGGCGTCGAGACGGCGCACGCCGTGGCCCGAGCTATCGCCTACCCGGCGCCGTCAGATGTGTGGCGCCCGATTCAGTAGGCCCTGGCGACGTACGCGATCGCCCCGGCATCGTCGTCGGTGTCGGGCAGCGAACCGTCGCCGCGCTGTAGGCACCTCACCGTGAGCCCGCTTGTCGCCAGTTCCTCCTCACCGGCGATCCCGACGACTTGCCACGGCACGCGAGCGACGCCCGTCTGCCCGACGTCGCGCGCCTGTTCCAGCGTGTCGCAGTCAGACGTCAGCGAATCACGCCGGGCGGTCGCCGCGTTCAGCATGTCCGTTTGAATGCGATCGGTCAGCCGCCGTACCTCGTCGACGACCGCGCCGAGTCCGGCCTTGGCCTTCTCGCGGGTGTCGCGCCGATACACCATGGCCGAATTCCCGGTGATGTCACGCGGACCGATCTCGATGCGGACCGGCACGCCCTGCAGGTCCCATTCGGTGGCACGCCAGCCGAAGCCCTGACCGGTGTTGTCATCAAGCCGCGCTCGAATGCCACCGTCCCGCAGGTCGTCCACGATGGACGCGGCGACCCGGGTGACGTCGCCGTCGCTGTCCTTCACGACCACGACAACGGCCTGTACGGGTGCCAGCGCGGGCGGGAGGACGAGCCCGAAGTCGTCACCGTGACACATGATCAGCCCGCCCAGCATGCGTGTCGATGCGCCCCACGACGTGGTCCAACAGAGTTCGGTGGCGCCCTCGGCGTTCGAGTAGCTGATGTCGAAGGCACGGCTGAATCTCTGGCCGAGCTCGTGCGACGTGCCCATCTGCAGCGCCTTGCCGTCGCGCATGATGCCCTCACACGTCATGGTGTTTGCGGCTCCGGCGAACCGCTCCTTGACGGTCTTGCGGCCGACGATCACGGGCATGGCCAGTACATCGCGCATGAAGCCCTGATACACGTCGTGCAGGATCGCGCGGGCATAGCGGCGCGCATCCAACTCCTCGGCATGTGCGGTGTGGCCCTCCTGCCATAGAAACTCCGTGGTACGCAGGAAGATTCGCGGCCGCAGCTCCCACCGCACCACGTTGGCCCACTGGTTGAGCAGCAGCGGGAGGTCTCGGTAGCTGTCGATCCACTTGGCCATGTACTCGCCGATCACCGCTTCACTCGTGGGGCGGATGGCCAGCGGTTCGGTGAGTTCTTTGCCGCCGCCGTGCGTTACGACCGCGAGCTCAGGACTGAACCCCTCGACGTGCTCGGCTTCGCGTTCGAAGAAGCTCATCGGGATCAGCAGGGGAAAGTACGCGTTGCGCGCACCGGCCGCCTTGATCCGCTCGTCGACCTCGGCCTGCATCCGCTCCCAGATCGCATAGCCGTTCGGTCGGATCACCATGGTGCCGCGCGCCGGGCCGTTCTCGGCCAGCTTCGCCTTGGTCAGGACATCCTGATACCAGCGTGGGAAGTCTTGCTCCTGCGCAGTCAGCACCGCCATGGTGCTGAGCTTAAACAGGAGCCCGCGCGGGCGCGCTCAGGCGATCAGCCGAGAACGCGGCTCAAGTACGGCGCCATGTTCGCGGTGCGGACCTGCGACACCGCGACTCCGGATTCGGTGGTCTCCAGCATCTGCCCGTTGCCCAGGAACAGCGCGACACTCTGCGTGCCCTCAGGGCCGTAGAAGATCATGTCGCCCGGCAGCGCCAAGTTCGGCGGGATCTTGCGGCCGACCTTGTACTGCTCGCCCGAGGAGCGCGGGAGCTTGATGCCCGCGCCGGCGAATGAATACACCATGAGCCCGGATGCGTCGAAGCCGACAACGCTGGCGGCGGGATCCAGGCCGACCACCCTGCCGGTCGGGTCGAGTCCGATGGCGTTGTCCGACGGGCCACTGCCGCGGGTGGGACCGTTGACGTCGCCGCCTCCGTAGGAGAACGGCACGCCGCGCTGTGACAGCCCGCGCGCGATCACGACCTGAATCAACTGCTGCGCACCGGTGGCCCCGGGGTAGGACGGCTGCGCGGTCGCAAGGCCCGGCGCGACCGCCAACAGCGCCAGTGTGATCGCAAGGACAAAAATGGTTCTCATTCGAAGATTCAACTTTCCTATCGATTCGCTAGAACCAATTGTGCAAAGGAATGGCCCGGAAGCCCAATTGCCGGGTGGCACATGGCCAATGAGTTGTCGTAACGTGATCGAACGGTGATCGGTCGCGGCCATCAGCTCAGTTCAGCGGTTTCGCCCACCACGATCACCGATTGGCGATACTGCATACATGCATCGCGTGCTGACCGCAGGTGTCGTGATCCTCGTCACCACAACCGGCTGTTCGGCGAGTGGGCCTTCGGCGCCCACGACTGTCGTATTCGATGGCGAAAGTTACACAATCGACGGGTCGACCTCATGTGTCAGACAGCCCGACGGCAGGCTCGCGATCAATGCACCGGCGGTGTCGAAGTTGACCGGGGTCCCCGCCGATGGCGGCAAGCGGCTCATCCGCGTGGTACTGACGGACGGACGGCGGCTCGTGGTCGAGTCGGCCGGCGTCCGAATGGGTGAGCATCGCGGCTTCAGTGACGTCTCAGACGAAATGTGGGCGACGAAGGCCGACAACACCTACACGATCAATGGCCGCATGGCACCCGACGACGGCACGACGACGCCGCACCAATTCAAGATCGAAGTCACCTGCACAACCATCGAGACGGTGTACGTGACGCTCAAACCCCCGGTCGCTTAGCGTGGTCGGGTGGCCCGGTAGTACGTGAGCCGACCGACAAGTCGATTCCTGTGTGTGGCCACCTGCGTGCAGTCGAACCCGACCTCGCGCAGCAACCGGGGAATCGCGTCGCCCAGATTGCCGGCCGCGTGCGCGCTGCGCATGAAGCGCTTGGCGAACCGGCCGTCGTCGGCGGTCATATCGCCGCCGATGTCAACTAGGTGCAGCCTGCCGCCAGGGCGCAGGACTCGGAAGATCTCGGACGCCGCGACGGGCTTCGCTGCATCGTCGAGGTGGTGCCACATCATCGAGGACAGCACCCTGTCGAACTCGCCGTCAGCATACGGAAGCTGCTGAACGTAGCCGCGCTCGAAGCGAATTCCCGCTCCTCCGGGTGCTTTTCGTCGAGCACGGACCAGCGCACGTGGGTCAGGATCAACACCGACGACATGTGCCCCGGGGGCTGCGCGATGCGCGCATACGGTCACGTTGCCTGTGCCGCAACCGACTTCAAGGACCGAAAGCCCATCGCTGAGCTCGGATTGATCGATCAGATTCCGGTAGACGGGGGCCATGCCGAACACGCGAGCCATCAGGTCGTAGAACGGGAGCAACGCGTCGTGCCCCGCCGCGGGCAGATAGTCATGCCGGCGACCTGTCGTGTGAATGCTTTGATTGGGATGATCTTGCGCCATATGTCCATAGTGATGTGAACTCGTTGAGCCAAGTTGCGTGATTCTTGGTGGAACTAGGACTATTTTCGGTGAATATGGCGCTGGCAACCCCGTTGGTTCGACATCGTGGCGGCGTGCCGATGTATCGGTATCCCACCGGTCCGGACACACCGCCCGTGATGGTGATCCGGGCTGGCCGTGATGACGTGGTCGAACGGGGCCGTCACATTCACGACTTCCCCGCGATCTGGTACGACCCCGCAGGCGGGGTCATCTTCGTGGCGGCGCCGGGCGAAGTGCTCGAGCCCGCACGAGTGAGCCGGTCGGAGAACGGAATCGGGGTGATCTTCGACCCTGCGGCCTTGGGGATGGATGGTCCGACGCCGTGGCCGGCGTGGGTCTCGCACCCGCTGCTGTTCCCATTCCTGCACGGGGAGCCGGGCGGGCTGCTGGAGCTTCGACTCCCTCCGGCCCATCGGTCGGCGTGGGACGAGGCCATCGGGTCGATCGAGATGGAACTCGCTGCGCGGCTCGAGGGGTATCGTCAGGCCGCGCTTGCCCATCTGACGCTTCTGCTCATCGATCTCGCTCGCCTGGCCGGCGACGTGGTGGGCGAATTACGGCATAGCGGTGAACCCGTTTTGGCGGATGTATTCGCGGTGATCGAACGCGACCATGCGGGTCCGCTGTCGTTGCGGGACGTGGCGTATGAGGTCGGCATGACGCCGGGTCATCTCACGACGATCGTGCGCCGGCGCACCGGACGGACGGTGCAGGAATGGATCATCGAGCACCGCATGGCCCAGAGCCGCCGCCTACTGGCCGATACCGATCTGCCCGTCGGTGAGGTCGCTCGCCGCGTCGGGATATCGGATCCCGGATACTTCAGCAGGCTCTTTCGTCGAGCGCACGGCACCAGTCCCCGTATCTGGCGCCGTCAGCCGTGGTGATAACGCCACTCTCGGCGTAGCCGCCGCCGTAGTGTGAGGTCATGGCCATTATCGAAGCTGACGCAGCGCCGCAGACGCCTTTCGACCGCGATGTCGCCGCCACCCAGCAGTACTTCAACAGCCCACGTTTCGACGGCATCACCCGCCTCTACACCGCCCGTCAGGTGGTCGAACAGCGCGGCACCATCCCCACCGACTACACGGTCGCCCGCGAGGCGGCGGAGGCGTTCTACCCGCATCTGCGCGAGTTGTTCGCGCAGAAGAAGAGCATCACCACCTTCGGCCCGTACTCACCGGGCCAGGCCGTGGTGATGAAGCGGATGGGCATCGAGGGCATCTACCTCGGCGGCTGGGCGACTTCGGCCAAGGGGTCGATCAGCGAGGACCCGGGACCCGACCTCGCCAGCTACCCGCTCAGCCAGGTGCCCGACGAGGCCGCCGGGCTGGTACGGGCGCTGCTCACCGCCGACCGCAACCAGCATTACCTGCGTCTGCAGATGACCGACGCGCAGCGCGCGGCCACGCCCGCCATTGACTATCGGCCGTTCATCATCGCCGACGCCGACACGGGACACGGCGGAGATCCCCACGTGCGGAACCTCATTCGCCGTTTCGTCGAGTCCGGCGTGCCCGGCTATCACATCGAGGACCAACGCCCCGGCACCAAGAAGTGCGGTCACCAGGGTGGCAAGGTGCTGGTTCCGTCCGACGAGCAGATCAAGCGGCTCAACACCGCGCGCTTCCAGCTCGACATCATGCGGGTGCCCGGAATCATCGTCGCACGTACCGACGCCGAGGCCGCCAACCTGCTCGACAGTCAAGCCGACGAGCGGGACCAGCCGTTCCTGCTCGGCGCCACCAACCTGAAGATCCCGTCGTACAAGTCCTGCTTCCTCGCGATGATGCGGAGCTTCTACAACGCGGGGGTCACCGAACTCAACGGACACCTGCTCTACGCGCTGCCCGAGGGCGAATACGCCACCGCCAGGCATGGCTGCAACGCCAGGGCATCACCGACTCGATCGCCGCGGGCGTCAAGGCGTGGCAGGACGGCGCCGAGGCCTCCGTCGACTCCATGTACGACAAGATCGAGTCCCAGATGGTCGATGCCTGGCAGGTCGACGCCGGACTGGAGACCTACGGCGAGGCGGTCGGCGACCTGCTCGAATTCCGTGAACGTGAGGGCGAGGCGGCCGAGATGAGCGCGGCGGACTGGCGCGAGTTCGCCGCCACGGCGCCGCTGTACACCGCACGCGAGAAGGCCAAGGAACTGGGCGCCGACGTCGCATGGGACCCCGAGCGGGCGAAGACGCCGGAGGGCTACTACCAGATCCGCGGCGGCATTCCGTACGCGATCGCCAAGTCGCTGGCGGCGGCACCGTTCGCCGACATCCTCTGGATGGAGACCAAGACCGCCGACCTCGCCGATGCGAAGCAGTTCGCCGACGCCATCCACGCCGTATACCCCGAGCAGATGCTGGCCTACAACCTGTCGCCCTCGTTCAACTGGGACACCACCGGCATGTCCGATGACGAGATGCGGGCCTTCCCAGAAGAACTCGGCAAGATGGGCTTCGTCTTCAACTTCATCACCTACGGCGGTCATCAGGTGGACGGCGTCGCCTGCGAGGAGTTCGCGACCTCGCTGCGCCAGGAAGGCATGCTGGCGCTGGCCCGCCTGCAGCGGAAGATGCGACTCGTCGAATCGCCTTACCGCACACCGCAAACACTCGTCGGTGGACCTCGCAGCGACGCGGCGCTCGCGGCCTCGTCCGGTCGGACCGCGACCACCAAGGCGATGGGCGAAGGCTCCACGCAGCATCAGCACCTCGTCCAGACCGAGGTGCCGAAGAAGCTGCTCGAGGAATGGCTGGCGCTGTGGGGCGACCACTACCAGATCGGCGAGAAGCTGACCGTCCAACTTCGGCCCCGACGTGCCGGCTCCGACGTGCTCGATCTCGGCATCTACGGCGACGGCGACGACCCGCTCGCCAACGTGGTCGTCGATCCGATCAAGGACCGGCACGGACGCAACATCCTCACGGTGCGCGACCAGAACACCTACGCCGAGAAGCTGCGCAAGAAGCGGCTGATGGACGTCATCCATCTGTGGCTGATCCACCGGTTCAAGCCGGAGATCGTGTACTACGTGACGCCGACCGAGGACAACATCTATCAGACCGAGAAGATGAAGAAGCACGGCATCTTCAGCAACGTCTACCAGGAGGTCGGCGAGATCATCGTCGCCGACGTGAACCAGCCGCGCATCGACGAACTCCTGGCCCCCGACCGCGAGGCGCTCAAGCGGCTGATCGCCAAGGAGGACTAGTCGGGGCGTGGCGTGGAGGTACTGAGAACGCCCGACGAGCGCTTCGACGGGCTGCCCGACTACCCGTTCTTGCCCCACTATGTCTCGGTGCAATCGCGGGGTGCGCCTGCGGTGCGGATGCATTACGTCGACGCTGGCCCAGCCGACGGCCCTCTCGTGGTCCTCATGCACGGGCAGCCGACGTGGTCGTTCATGTACCGCAGAGTCATTGCCGTACTGGCGGATTCGGGCTTTCGGGTCATCGCCCCGGACAACATCGGATTCGGCCGTTCGGACAAGCTCACCGAGGCGACGTCCTACACGTTCAAGCGTCACGTCGACTGGGCGCACGGGTTGTTCACCGGTCTGGATCTTCGCGACGTAACGCTGGTCGTGCAGGATTGGGGCGGCCCAATCGGGTTGAGCGCGTTGGCCCGCGACCCGTCGCGGTTCGCCCGGGTCGTCGCGACGAACACGATCCTGCACACGTGTGACCCGGCGTTGGCGGGCAAGCTCGCGTGGGCGCATCACGGCGTCGACGACGACCGGGTGCATGTTGGCAGAAGCCGCTGCTCGACTACGTGACGTTCTATGCGCGCTCACCCGATATCACGCCTAGCTTCTTTCTCGACGCCGTGGCCGGGCCATTGGACCCGGCAGTGCTCGCCGCCTATGAAGCCCCGTTTCCCGACCGGTCGTACAAGGCCGGCCTGCGCCAGCTGACCGCGCTCATTCCGCTCACCCGCAACGACCCCGGCGCGGCGATCGGTCGGGCCACCATGGCCGTGCTGCGGCAATGGGAGCGGCCCTTCCTCACCGCGTACTCCGACGGCGATCCGCCCGACCAGAGGGTGGGAGACGATCTTCCAGGAGCAGGTGCCCGGAGCGAGGGGCCAGCATCACACGACCATCGCCGGGGCCGCCCATTTCGTCCCCGAGCAGAAGAGCGAAGAACTGGCCGACATCATCGCCCGGTTCGTCCGCGACACGTCTTAACGAGGTGCCGGCAGTCGCAGCACCAGTCGCGCTCCCCCGAGCGGGCTGGATTCCATCGCAGCGGTACCGCCGTGCAGCTCGGCCTGCTGCGCCACGAGGGCGAGTCCGAGCCCGGATCCCGACCGCGCCGCAGTAGACCCGCGGGAGAACCGCTCGAATACGGCGGCGCGTTCTTCTTCGGGGATCCCGGTGCCGTTGTCGTCGACGACGATCACCACGCCGTCACCGGAACTCTCTGCGCTGAGCTGGATTTCGGTTGCGCCGCCGTGTTTGATCGCGTTGAGGATGGCGTTGTCGATGACCAACCGCAGACCGGCGGGCATTCCGACCATCAGCACGGTCGTCGACGATGCCAGAGTGACTCGCAGTTCGGGGTAGTTGCGCACAGCGTCGTGCGCAGCGCGATCCAGCAGCTCGGTGATGTCAACGGGAACGAAGTCATCGACGGTGGTCAGCTCGCCCTGCGCCAGGCGCTCCAGCGCGGTGAGCGTCGCCTCGATGCGACTCTGTGTCCGCATGACGTCGCCGATCACCTCGTTGCGCTGCTCGTCGCGCATCTGAAGCGTGGACAGCACTTCGAGGTTGGTGCGCATCGCCGTCAACGGGGTGCGCAGCTCGTGGGACGCGACGGCGGCGAAGTCGCGGGCCGACTCCAGGGCCGCCTTGGTGCGCTGTTGTTCGTCGCCGATGCGGGCGAGCATGCCCTCGACGGCCTCGGCGATCTCGACGGCTTCCTGAACGCCGCGCACCTGTACCTCGTCGGGATTGGACTGGGCGTTGATAGCGCGGGCCTGTTGGGCCAGCAGGCGGAACGGGTTGATCATGATCAGCCACATCACCCAGCCGACGAACACCGTCCCGACGATGACGCCACCACAGATCAACAACACCCGTCGGTGCAGCTCGTCGATACGGCGCTGCGTGTCGGCCAGCGGCGACCCCACCGCGATCATCGCATCACCGGCGGCGAAGGTCCGGACGCGATATTCCACGCCGCCGATCGTGGTGTTGGCATAGCCGACGTCGAACTGCGGCAGCACGATCTCGCGCGGCACCGACACCGTCGTGCCGTCGATGCGAGCGGTCCGCACCAGGCCGCCATCGGGCGACGGTTGATCGGTCGGCGCCTCCTGCGCGGTACGCAGCAGTGTGCTGATGTCACCGAGGCTGCTCACGGAATCGAGGCGACGATCGAGCTGGCTGTACTGGTCGTTGGTCACGCCGAACCACACCCACGCGCCGAGCAGGATCACCAGAGCCACCACGGACAGCGCCGCGACGATGACGATGACCCGCAGCGACATCACCCGGCTCAGCAGGCGGTACAGGCGTTCGCCGACAGGCACCCTGACATCTTGCCCGACGAAACGCCCGACCCGCCGGGCCGGTGTCGATGGGTGCGTCAGCTGGCTGGCTGGTGGTCGGCGTCGCTGTGGTGTCTACCGACGTGCGCCTCGGCGCGCATGCGATCGACCATGTGCGGATAGTGCAGCTCGAACGCCGGGCGCTCCGAACGGATGCGCGGCAATTCGGTGAAGTTGTGCCGCGGTGGCGGGCAACTGGTCGCCCACTCCAGCGAGTTGCCATAACCCCACGGATCATCGACGGTGACCGGCTCGCCGTAACGCCAGCTCTTGAACACGTTCCACACGAACGGAATCGTCGAGATGCCCAGTATGAACGCGCCGATGGTGGAGATGACGTTCAGCGTGGTGAACCCGTCGGTGGGCAGATAGTCGGCGTAGCGGCGCGGCATACCTTCATTGCCGAGCCAGTGCTGCACCAGGAACGTGGTGTGAAAGCCGATGAAGGTCAGCCAGAAGTGCAGCTTGCCCAGCCGCTCGTCGAGCAGCCGACCGGTCATCTTCGGGAACCAGAAGTAGATCCCGGCGTAGGTGGCGAACACGATCGTGCCGAACAACACGTAATGGAAGTGCGCCACAACGTAATACGAGTCGGTGACGTGGAAGTCGATCGGTGGGCTCGCCAGCGTGACGCCGGACAACCCGCCGAGCAAGAACGTCAACAGGAAGCCGATCGAGAACAGCATCGGTGTCTCAAATGTCAACTGGCCCCGCCACATCGTGCCGGTCCAGTTGAAGAACTTAATGCCGGTCGGGACCGCGATCAGGAAGGTCATGAACGAGAAGAACGGCAGCAGCACCGCGCCGGTGGCATACATGTGGTGCGCCCACACTGCCACCGACAGCGCCGCGATCGACAGCGTCGCGTAAACAATGGTGGTGTAGCCGAACAACGGTTTGCGCGAGAACACCGGTATGACTTCGGTGATGATGCCGAAGAACGGCAGCGCGATCACATAGACCTCGGGGTGGCCGAAGAACCAGAACAGGTGTTGCCACAGCATGTTGCCGCCGTTGGCCGGGTCGTAGATGTGCGCGCCGAGGCGACGGTCGGCGGCCAGGCCGAACAGCGCCGCGGTCAGCAGCGGGAAGATCATCAGCACGAGGATCGAGGTCACCAGGACGTTCCAGGTGAAAATCGGCATCCGGAACATCGTCATGCCCGGCGCGCGCATGCACACCACCGTGGTGATCATGTTGACGCCGCCGAGGATGGTGCCCAGACCACCCACCCCAAGCCCGAGGATCCACAGGTCACCGCCGGGGCCCGGGGAATGCAGGGCGTCGCTGAGGGGCGTGTACGCGGTCCAGCCGAAATCGGCGGCGCCGTTTGGAGTGATGAACCCGCTCAGCGCGATGAGAGCGCCGAACACGAACAGCCAGAAGCTCAGTGCGTTTAGGCGCGGGAACGCGACGTCGGGCGCGCCGATCTGCAGCGGCAGCACCAGGTTGGCAAACCCGAACACGATGGGCGTGGCATAGAACAGCAGCATGGCCGTGCCGTGCATGGTGAACAGCTGGTTGTACTGCTCGTTGGACAGGAACTGCAGTCCGGGCAGCGCCAGCTCGGTACGGATGAACAACGCCATCAACCCGCCGGCGAAGAAGAAGATGAAGCAGGCGACGCAGTACATGATGCCGATCAGCTTGTGATCGGTCGTGGTGATCAGCTTGTAGATCAGGCTGCCCTTGGGGCCGAGTCTCTGCGGGAAGGGACGACGGGCCTCTAGCGATGCGGTCGGCGCCGTATCGGTTGTCATGAAATTCTCCAACCCCCGTGTGGCGCAGACGGGTGCCACGCGTTATTCGAGGCTATGGACTTATGTCGGCCCCGCCGTAGGGTCGAAAGTCCTCACGACTACCAGGGACCGGAGTTTCGGGCTGGTCAGAGGCGGGCGGGCAAATGCTCTTCGATGAGTGGTGCGATCTTGTCCGCCATGTACTCGTGCCCGGCGTCGGTCGGATGGACGCCGTCGGCGCCGATCAGGTCGGGATGGCCGACGAACCAGCCCGCGGCGATCGGATCGATGAATGCCGCACCGGCGACGCTGGCTTGGTAGCGCAGCGCATCGCGGATGCGAAGGACCCAGTCAGGCGGATTGGCCGTCGGCCACGGCGGACCGATCACCAGGAAGCTGGCGTTCGGGGCGAGGCGACGCGCGGATTGGAAGGTGCCGTAGGCGAGGATCGACAGCTGCGTCGTATCGACGTTCTGATCGTTGCGGGAACCGAAGAACACCACCAGGGAGTCGTCCGGCTTGACCACACCATCGGTCAGGTCCTGGAACACATGGCCATGATTACCCCGCGTGCCATAGCCCGCACCGCCCTCTGCGTTGACGTCCGCAGTCACCGCCATTCGCTGGGCCGCCAGGATCTGCCAGGCGCGCGTGGTCCAGCCCCTCGATCCCATTCCGCCCAGTGCGCCACCCGTCGTGTAAGAATCCCCGACGATGGCGATCCGATTGGGCGAATAGTCGAGGGCCACAATCTCCTTGTGGCTCACATGCATTGGTCGCTCACAGCCCATGACGACCAATACCGCCAATAACACCATGGCCGTGATGGAACGCCTCACGGCTAGAGCCCAATCAACCTGCACGGGCCGACACCACCCGAGTCCGTTCGTCGCGTGGTCCGGGGATCGGCTGCAGTTTCCCGTGCCCGAAGTCGTCGCGCGGCTGGCCGCCACGGCTCACCATGTTGCGCATCCAGCGGCGCGCCGGCTCCTCGACGACCTGGTAGAGCAGGGCGGCGCCCGCCACCGCGACGGCGAGCAGGCCGGTGACCGTCAGCTTCCCGGCGAGGTCGCTGACGATATGCACATCGAATTGCTTGACGGTCCAGTTCCAGGTCGTGTGCACCAACTCGTGGACCATGTACAGGCTGAACGAGATGTGCCCGAGGTACACCATCGGCCGCAGGGAAAGCAGCCACACCAGGCCACCGGAACCGAGGGCCAGCGTGAACAACAGCGGAACGAACAGGACATCGACCAGTCCCGCGCCGTCAAGGAGCTTCGGTATCGGATGGGCGTCGAGCACATAGAGGATGCCGACGATCGCGCCGATGAGAAGCAGAGCGGCATAACCTGTGCCGCGACGGGCCCCATCGCTCGGCCGTAGTTTGCGAACAGCGGCACACACCAGCGCACCTGCGGTGAACTGCATGACGATTCGCGGCAGCCAACTCCACGGCGTGTAGAAGTGGCCAGAGGCCAGCAGCAGAAAAATCGGCGGCAGGGTGGCGACGAACGCCAGCGCGATCAGTCCGCGGGCCCTCGTCGACCGGGCGATCCGGAAGATGACCAGAATCAGCGCGCCGAACATCAGGTAGGCCAGCCACTCGGCGCTGATCGACCATGCCGGTCCGTCCCAGCTGGACCCGTCGAAGAAAGGTACGAACCACAGCTGGATCATCAGGACCTGGCGGACATAACTCACGGCGTTGAAGCCGTCGAGCACCGGAGCCTCTGCCGGGACATGGCCGACGTGCAGGGTGAAGATGATCCAGAGCGCCGCGAGGTGCATGGTCACCAGATAGACCGGCCACACCCGGGCCAGACGCAGCCAGAGGAAGCGCACGGTGGCCCGCCACGACCACGACTCCCCCATGCGGTCCAGATAGTTCCACGTCAGCACGAACCCGCTGAGCATGAAGAACAGATCCACGCCCTGTGCACCGCAATTGAGGATGGGCGCCAGCGCCGACCGGAAGCCCGGAGCCGCCTGGTCGAGCAGCGGACGGAAATGGAACAGCACGACCCACACCGCAGCGACGATGCGCAAGCCGGATAAGGCTTTTATCTCTCCGGTGCGCACAACTCTCTCTTCGTGAGGGACTCTGCAGTTTCGGTAGTAGGCATCTGCCGGGCGGTCGCCTCCCAACGACTACACATCGGCAGTCGCAGAGTACCGCGCAGAAGGCCGCTCAGCACCTTGAAGGTTGCTGTGAAAACTCCCCCGCGACCACGAGACATGTTGATAATCAGCGCTTCTGGCGGCGACAGCAATGGCATTTGATTGTTATCGGCATGGCCGTGTCGCGAAGCCTCCTCGCGCGATAGTCTTGACTGATTCCAGAAAACGGGCCATATTGTCTGTGTGGCCTCCACGTCGGATTACTCGGAGCAGCTTCGCGTCGCTGATCTTCGAGTCACTCGCCCGCGTGTGGCAGTGCTCGAGGCCGTGCACGACCATCCGCACGCCGACACGGAGACCATTTTCTCCGCCGTGCGCGAGGACTTACCTGACGTCTCCCGTCAGGCGGTCTACGACGTGCTAGCGGCGCTGACGGGCGCGGGACTGGTCCGCCGCATTCAGCCGTCCGGTTCCGTCGCGCGATACGAGTCGCGCGTCGGCGACAACCACCATCACGTCGTCTGCCGGTCGTGCGGAACCATCGCCGACGTCGACTGCGCCGTCGGCGACGCGCCGTGCCTCATTCCGTTCGATGACGGTTCACTGGACGGCTTCGTGCTCGACGAGGCCGAGGTCATCTACTGGGGCCTGTGCCCCGACTGCTCGCGGCGCAAGCTTCGCGATCACATCCGTGATCACAGCCCGTACAACCCATCTCTGGAAGGAATGTTGTGTCCGATAGCGAGAATCCCGCAATCGATTCACCCAAGCCCAAGAGCGGTGCGCCGCTGACGAATCAAGACTGGTGGCCCAACCAGGTCGACGTGTCGGAGCTGCATGCTCACTCACCTCAGGCGAATCCGCTCGGCGACGACTTCGACTACGCCAAGGAGTTCGCCAAGCTCGACGTCGACGCGCTGAAGGCCGACGTGCTCTCGGTGATCACGCACCTCACAAGACTGGTGGCCCGCCGACTACGGCAGCTATGCGGGCCTGTTCATCCGCATGAGCTGGCACGCCGCGGGCACCTACCGCATCTTCGACGGCCGCGGCGGCGGCGGCCAGGGCATGCAGCGCTTCGCGCCGCTCAACAGCTGGCCGGACAACGCCAACCTGGACAAGGCGCGTCGTCTGCTCTGGCCGGTCAAGAAGAAGTACGGCAACAAGATCTCCTGGGCCGACCTGATCATCTTCGCAGGCGACGTCGTCGCTGGAGTCGGCCGGCTTCAAGACCTTCGGCTTCGGTTTCGGCCGACCCGATGTCTGGGAGCCCGAGGAGATCCTCTTCGGCGAAGAGGACGAATGGAAGGGCACCGACAAGCGCTACTCCGGTGAACGGGATCTCGCCCAGCCCTACGGCGCCACCACAATGGGCCTGATCTACGTCAATCCCGAAGGGCCCGAAGGCAAGCCGGATCCCCTGGCCGCCGCCATCGACATCCGCGAAACCTTCGGCCGGATGGCGATGAACGACGAGGAGACCGCCGCGCTGATCGTCGGCGGCCACACCCTCGGCAAGACCCACGGCGCCGGTGACGGTGACTGGTCGGGACCGGAGCCCGAGGGCGCGCCCATCGAGCAGCAGGGCCTGGGCTGGAAGTGCCCGTTCGGCTCCGGCAAGGCGGGCGACACGATCACCAGCGGCCTCGAGGTGGTGTGGACGAACACGCCGACGAAGTGGAGCAACGCCTACTTGGAAATCCTCTACGGCAACGAGTGGGAGCTCACCCAGAGCCCGGCCGGCGCCTGGCAGTTCGAGGCCAAGGACGCGGAAGCGACGATCCCGGATCCGTTCGGCGGCCCGAACCGCAAGCCGACGATGCTGGTCACCGACGTCTCGATGCGGGTTGACCCGATCTACGGCGAGATCACCCGGCGCTGGCTCGATCACCCAGAGGAACTCAACGAGGCGTTCGCCAAGGCGTGGTACAAGCTGCTCCACCGTGACATGGGTCCGATCAGCCGCTACCTCGGGCCATGGATCGCCGAGCCGCAGCTGTGGCAGGACCCGGTGCCGGCCGTCGAGGGCGAGCTGATCGGCGAGTCGGATATCAAGGCGCTCAAAGCCAAGGTGCTGGAGTCCGGACTGTCGGTGCCGCAGCTGGTGAAGACGGCGTGGTCGTCTGCGGCTAGCTTCCGCGGCACGGATAAGCGCGGTGGCGCCAACGGTGCGCGCATTCGCCTCGAGCCGCAGAAGAACTGGGAGGCCAACGAGCCGTCGGAGCTGGCGAAGGTACTGCCGGTTCTGGAGAAGATCCAGCAGGAGTTCCGGCAAGAACGTTTCTCTCGCCGACCTGATCGTTCTCGCGGGTTCTGCGGCGGTCGAGAAGGCCGCCAAGGACGCGGGCTTCGAGATCGACGTTCACTTCGCGCCGGGTCGGACCGATGCCTCGCAGGAGAACACCGATGTCGACTCGTTCGCGGTGCTCGAACCGCGGGCCGACGGGTTCCGCAACTACATCCGTCCGGGCGAGAAGGCTCCGGTGGAGCAGCTACTGGTCGAGAAGGCCTACCTGCTGAACGTGACCGCTCCTGAGCTCACGGTGCTCGTCGGCGGCCTGCGTGCGCTCGGCGCGAACCACGGCGGCAGCAAGCACGGCGTCTTCACCGACAAGCCGGGCCAGCTGACCAACGACTTCTTCGTCAACCTGCTCGACATGGGCACGGAGTGGAAGGTGTCGGAGACGGCGGAAAACGTCTACGAAGGCGTCGACCGGGCGTCGGGGAAGCCGAAGTGGACGGCCACCGCCAATGATCTGGTGTTCGGTTCGAACTCGGTGCTGCGCGCGCTTGCCGAGGTCTACGCCCAGGACGACAACAAGCAGAAGTTCGTCGAGGACTTCGTCGCCGCATGGGTGAAGGTCATGAACAACGATCGGTTCGACCTGGCCTGACCACTTGTAAGCAGCAACAGCACCCCGCGAGCGATCACCTCTCGCGGGGTGTTGTGCTGCCGGCCTGAAATCGGTCCGAGAAAAATGCCCGACAAAAGTGAGGGAATGGCGCCGACCGGTCGCTCCTAACGGTGAACGCGGCACACCGCCGCGACACAACCACCCGATAGGAGCACGACATGATCACCACCACCATCGCCACACCGCGGCACCGACTCGCAGTCGCCGCGACCCTCGCCCTGGGCGCCGGCGCAATCGCGATCAGCGCGATCGCGTCATCCCCGGCCGCTCACGCGAACACCTCGATGACATTCGAGCAGGCGTGTGGCATCACCCACGGCCGGATCGCCACGATCGCAGCGGCAGGTATCCAGCAGTGTTTCTGGCAGGACCCGAACACCGGAAACGAGTGGCTCGAGAACAATCCGCTTCATCCGCTGGGCGACCCCAGTGCCCCACCGCCGGTGTCGCCCAGCGGGACCCCTTTCGGTCAGGCATGCGTGGTGACGCACGGATGGGACGCCGTCGTCGCCCTGGCCCAGATCGAGGAGTGCCACTGGCAGGATCCGGACGGCAACGAACACGTCATCAAGAGCTCGCTGCTGAAGACGAGGGTGCCGGTAGACAGGGGCAACGTGACTTCGGTTCGCAACTAGCTCGACACGGGGCCGGCCGAACGTGTTCGCCGGCCCCGTGGTTCTACGCTATGAGGATCTCTTCCCCGGCAAACGGAACGGCATGACAGCAGGCGACCACGCACCCTTTCTGCTGTTGTCGATTCGTGACGAGGACGAAGCCGCCGACGACGAGTACCGGTCGATGATGCACTTCGCCTGCCTGAACGAGGACGGCCTGCAGCGGATCCGACTCACCCACCGCCCGCTGGGCCCGATCGACGTCGCCGATTGGTCCGGCATCATTCTGGGCGGCGGACCGTACAACGTCAGCGATGCGCCCGAGGCGAAGTCGGCGACGCAACATCGCGTCGAATCCGAACTGCTGCCGCTCATCGGGCGGATCGTCGACCACGACTTCCCGTTCCTCGGATGCTGTTACGGCGTCGGCACCCTCGGCTCGGTGATCGGCGCCACCGTCGACCGCACGTATCCGGAACCGGTCGGTGGTATGCCGATCACCGTCACCGCCGCAGGCCGCGACGATCCGTTGTTCGCCGAGGTGCCCGACGTCTTCGACGCGTACGGCGGCCACAAGGAAGGGGCTACCACGCTCCCCTCGGACGTCGTCTGTCTCGCGACCTCGACGGCGTGTCCCGTTCAGGCGTTCCGCGTGCGGGAGAACGTGTACGCCACGCAGTTTCATCCGGAGCTCGACCTCGAGGGCCTCAACACTCGCATCGACGTCTACAAGGGCCACGGGTACTTCGCCCCGGAGTCGGCCGAAACGCTGAAAACCGAAGCGCTCCAATGGAATGTCCAGTATCCGGGGACGATCCTGCGGCGGTTCATCGAGCGATACGCCCGGAGCGACTAGTGTCGCGAGTCTCGAATTCGGCTGTGGTGGTCTTAACCGGCTTGTCCTGGCGATCAGTGTGCCTTGTGCCAACCTCTGCGCGATTTTGTCGCTGAACTACTACCGAACTACACCAGTTGAGCGACTTCGTCGGTCAGAGCTTGAACGTTGAATGGTCGCCGCGCCGAAAGCCGAACACCAAACCACTGTGCCTGGATTGGCCACTCTGCACGCTAGCTGCCTGTCGCCGAACGGTCGGTGTGTTATTCGAGGGTGTCCGTGCGGTGCGCCCATCGCAATCCGCCGCCGCCGGTGTCGGTGCACAGGAAGGCGACGCCATCGGAACCCTGCGCCGACGTTCCCAGCGTCGCGCATCGCAGCGCCACGTTGTAGACGCCGATGAGCGGCCCGGTCGCGGTCCACACCCCCGCCTTGTTGCAGACCAGCGTTGCGCCGTTCGCGTCGAGTCCGTAGTTGAAGTACTTCCGCGGCGCGCATGGCCCGTTCGGTACGACGTTTCGTGCGACGTTGGGCACGCAGTCGGCGGAGTTGCAGACAGCCGAGGCGGTGCCGGCCAGAGGCAGAGCCATCAAGCCGCAGGCTGTGAACGCTATTGCCGCGAATGACGTCGGCTGCCACGCACTTCGCATACGGCATCTCCCTCCGACTCCTACAACAGTAGGTGTCTGTGGTTAGTACCCCGGTTGCCGGGGAACGACTCCGCGTGTGGAAACCGTGGAATACGCACGTGGCCGGAAGGCAGACATCTTCGGGGATCCCGCGCAGCCGACCGTGCTGATGTGGCACGGCGCGCAGAGCGATGCGCGCACTGCGATGGGGCCGCTCGCCAAACGAACGGCCGACCACGGATTCGTCGTCGTCGTGCCCGACTGGGATTCACATGGCGACGACCGCGGGCGCGCGGACCTGGTGCGATCGCTTGAGTTCGCGCGTGACAGAAGTTCTGACCCAGAGGCGATCGTTCTCGTCGGCTGGTCGCTGGGCGGAGTTGCCGCCGCCGGAGCGACCATCCACGCCGCGCGGTTCGGCGTGCGGCTTGCCCACACGGTCTGCTTGGCCGGCGCCTTCATGGTGGGCGACCCGATTTCGGGCGAACACCTCCCCCGTGATCTGTCGCATCTCCGCGATCGTCCGCCGTTCACCCTGCTGCACGGTGACGCCGACGACGTCATTCCGGCGGCGGTCAGTCAGGACTTCGAGTCGACGCTTCGATCAAACGAGTGGCCGGTCGAGTTCGTCGAACTCGCCGCCGACCACGGCGCGATCGCAGGGGCCGCATACGATCCGGCCGCCGACCGCTACTCACCCTCCGCCGATCCTCGCACGCTGGCGGTCGCAGACGAGGTCGCCGCGCGAATTGCCGCCGCCGCTTTGAAATAGGGCTTGACCTCAACAATGGTTGAGGAAGCAGGGTGGAGTCATGGCTACCACACTGATTCAACTCCGCGACGATCTCTATCAGACGCGCACCGACTCGCCGCGTCCCGGCTTGACCACTCACGCCTATCTGTGGCGACGGCCGACCGGCAATATCCTCTTCTACAGTCCAGCCACAGATGCGGACTTCGACGCGATCGACGGCCTCGGCGGCCTCAGCGCCCAGTACCTGTCGCATCTCGACGAGGCGGGCCCGAACCTGGCTCGGATCGCGGACCGATTCGGACGACGCCTGCATGCCCCCGCCGCCGAAGTGGGGGCGATCAGCAAGCACGGAGAGGTCGACGTTGCGCTCGACGGGGTAAGGCACGTTGACGTCAACGACGTGGAAGTGCTTCCCACGCCGGGTCATTCACCCGGCAGCACCTGTTACCTCGTCACCGGCGCCGACGGGGCGAGGTACCTGTTCACCGGCGACACCATGTTTCCCACCGCGGTCGGTACGTGGGCGACGTTCGTCGTACCGGGGCGCGGCGACCCTGCGGCGATACGGGACAGCCTCAAGCTGCTCGCCACCGTGGCGCCCGACCTGGTGATCTCCAGTGCCTTCGGCGGAGAGACAGCCGTCGAGGTCATTGTCGACTCGCGACGCTGGGAGCAGTGCATCGACCAAGCATTGGCGAGCGTGCCGTCCTAGGCGTCGTTGCGTGGCGGGCGTTGATCGGTGGGGTCGTTCGGATCCGGGTCGCCGAACCACCGCCACGGAGTGTGCTGCGCATAGGTGTCATGCCAACTCCACCACTCGTACGGCGGGCTCTGCGGATAGCCCTCGGGTGAGTCCTCCCAATTCTCCTGGCGTCCAAGCGCGGTCATATCGAGCAGGTTCCAGGTGTTCACGAACACCTCATCGCCGCGGCCGTTGATGAAGTAGGTGCGGTAGACGTTGTCCTCGTCGTCGCGGATGAACGCGTTCGTGCCGTGCCAGTCCTTGCAGCCGAAATCGACGTCGAAGGCTCCCTGTTCTCCGGGGAGCATCGTGTACCACGGGTGCCGCCAGCCCATCTTCGTCTTCATCCTGTCGATGTCGGATTGTGTTGACCGCGAGGCGTATACGAAGGTGGTGTCGCGCGCGTTGAGATGGGCGAGGTGCGGAACGTGATCCGCCATCAACGAGCAACCGGTGCATCCGTGTTCGGGCCAGTCCCCCGTGCCGGGTTCGATGAATGCGCGGTAGACGATCAGCTGGCGCCGGCCGTCGAACAGGTCGAGCAGAGATGCCTTGCCGTCGGGGCCCTCGAATGCGTACTCCTTGTCGACCGCCTGCCACGGCATCCGGCGTCGCTGCGCGGCGAGGGCGTCGCGGGCGTGCGTCAGTTCCTTCTCCTTGACGAGCATCTCCTGCCAAGCGGCGCTCCACTCTCCTGCCGACACAACTTGTGGTGTTTTCATCGTGACTCCTCGAGCGCCGTCTTGAGATTCGAGAGCTTCCATGGCCAGCCACCGGAGATGAGCCCTCGGACAGTGCTTTCCGGTGGGAAGTCGTCGTGGATGACCGTTAGTTTGACCTGGCCGTCGTCGACCTGCTCGATGTCGAAGGACACCTTCGATCGGCGTTCGGTTGCTGCCTTGGCGATGATGTCTGCGTCGAGGCCCAGACTGGTGAGTTCGGGTACGAATGTGTGAAAGGTGAAGGCGAGTCTGCGATATGGGTCCGATTCGAGAATGACCTGTTCGGGATGTTCGATCTCGATTCCCCGCTCGGCCCAGACGTATGACGAACCCTTGTCGAAGTCCGATACCAATGCGTGGCCCATGTACTTGCGGGAGAACGCCGGGTCGGTGATCGCCTGCCAGAGTTTCTCGGGTGTGGTCTTGATGTAGGTGGTGTAGACGAATTCGGAACTGCCGCTCATGGATTCGGTCTCCAATGCTGTCTTGAGGTCCGCGAGAGTCTGTACCCGCGCGCGGTCGTACTGGTTGATCCAGCGGTCGGCGATGGCATTGATCGGTTCGGCGTTGAGGTAGTGCAGCTTCTCCCTGCCCCGCCACACCGTGGTGATCAGGTTGGCGTCTTCGAGCACGGCCAGGTGCTTGCTGACGGACTGTCGCGCCATCGACAGTCCTGCGCACAGATCCCGCAGGGTCTGCCCATTGCGTTCGTTGAGGCTGTCGAGCAGCATTCGCCTGCTGGGGTCGGCCAGCGCCTTGAATACCTCGTCTATCTCTGCCATATCCATCTGTGCAGTGTTTTGCCTGCATGATCACTATATGCAGCCATATGGCTGCATGTCAATCGCGGAGAGTCCGAGTTGACGCGAGATCGGCCGGGCCGAACTTGTCGGACCGCACTGCGATGATTCGGTTATGTCCGCGACCGCATCATCTAGCGCAGTGGTCTCGCGTGCTGATGAGCGTCTCGACCCGCTGTTAGACGAGTTGGCGGAGTTGACGGGTCAGCGAAATGCGATCGATGCGCGCATTGTGGAGATCGCCGCGGAGATGGATCGCGACGAGTTGTGTGGTTCGACCGGTGCGCGGTCGGTGGCGGCGTTGATCGCCTGGAAGACCGGTTCGTCAACAACCAACGCGCACACGATCACCACCGTCGCGGGCCGGTTGGCGGAGTTTCCGCGCTGCGCCCAGGCCATGCGCGAGGGCCGGCTGTCGCTGGATCAGGTCGGGGTCATCGCGGGGCGGGCCGCCGACGGGTCTGACGAGCACTACGCCGAATTCGCCCGCAGTGCCACGGTCAGCCAGTTGCGCACCGCAGTGAACTTGGAACCGCGCCCTGAACCCGGACCCAAGCCGGGGCCCGAGCCGGAGCGCTCGATCACCAAGACCTCCGACGAGCGGGGCGCGCGTTACCGAATCACGCTTCCACACGCCGAGGCGGCGACGTTTGACGCCGCGTTGCAGTCGCATCAAGAGGCGCTGATCGCCGAGTGGAAACACGACCGCGACAACAGTGAGGCAGGAGCGTCGGACCAGTCACCGCCCATGCCGAGCCGCGGTGAGGCGTTCATGCGGCTCGTCGGGGCCGGGTGGGACGCCGAGGTGGCCCGTCGCCCGCACGGGCAGCACACAACCGTGGTGGTGCATCTCGATGTCGAGAAGCGGGCCGCGCAGTTGCACTTGGGGCCGCTGCTCTCGGACTCCGAACGGCGATACCTGGAATGTGATGCGACGTGCGAGGTGTGGTTCGAACGTGACGGGCAGGTGATCGGGTCGGGACGGGCGACTCGGGTGATCAGTCGCCGGCTGCGCCGTGCGCTCGAGCATCGCCACCCGACATGCGCGGTCCCCGGGTGTGGCGCCACCCGCGGACTGCATGCCCATCACATCGTGCATTGGGAAGACGGCGGCGAAACCGAGCTGCACAACCTGGTGCTGGTGTGCCCGTATCACCACCGGTTGCACCATCGCGGTGTCATCACCATCACCGGACCCGCGGACCGGCTCATCGTCACCGACCGCGCCGGTCAAGAACTGAGCGCGGGATCGCTGGCGCGCCCACCGACTCAATCACCGCCCGCCGTAGCGCCCTACCCGGGGCCCACCGGCGAACGTGCCGACTGGTGGTGGTATGAACCCTTCCAACCCCAACCGCCACCGACAAACAACTGAGTTGGTCATGGAACTCGCCACCGCAAGCGGCCTGGCGAGGCTCAACCAGATTGAGGCATCCAGGAATTCGTTTGCATTGGCCCTTTAGCTGATGCGCGATGGCCAGGTCCGAACTATCGGCGGAGCGCTAGCCGCTGAGCTCCTCGAAACGGGCCAGTGCCAGCTCGCGCTGGTCGGGCTCGAAGAGCTCGAGCTGCTTGAGTCGACCTTCGTCGAAATGAATAGCGTCAGCATTTGGATCTCCATCGCGACGCCGTCGGCCGAGGTTCCGTGCGCCAGGCAGTCGGTGACGGCTCCCGAGGCTGAGTACTCGAGGATTTCGGCTAGCTCAACCCGTATGTTTGGCACGAGCGACGCAACCGCGGTCACCGACGAGACGAAGTCGGCGATTAATGTGCCACTCCCCAACTGCCGGTGGTTGACGTAGGTGGCTTCGGCGATGAGTGTGCCGAAAGTGTCCCAGTCATGGCTATTGAGAGTCTCATTGAGTCGGCATGCCGCCTCAATGACATCGGGATGGGTAACTTCACCGGAAGCGATCCAGCGCGCGGTGAGTTCCGCCATCGCGCCGTTGATGTCGTCGGGATCGAAACTCACTACGTGGGAGATCAATCCGTCGTCGTTCAGTTCTGTGACCGCCAGGAGCTCGACTGCTGTCGGTCGGTTCGGCTCGGCGGTGTCGACAAACGTGACGTGCGTCAATGCGAAACGGGCTCCCCTGATGGCGATCGATTCGTTGTCCGCTCGCCAGCTGGCGGGTGCCTCGTACAGCAACGCGCCGCGCAAACTTTGCATCCGTTGGCCCCTGACTGCGCAGGCCTTCTCGCCGATCCTCGTATCGTCCGTCGTGCAGGGCGAGGAAGCCGTCAAAGTCGCGGCGGTTGAACGCATCGGCTACTCGTGCGCGGGCGCGGGTTGCCGCATTGTCGAGATGAGTTGTCGGCGCGCTGAGCTCGTCGAATCGGGCCAGCGCGGCGTCTAGGTCAGCCTCGTCGAATAGTTCGCAGCGATTGATCAGATGGCCCTGGAACATCAGCAGGTGGATTTCTCGCCATTCGGCCTCGAATCCATGTTGCGACGATCCGTACATCGAGACCGAAAAGACCACACCTGCGTCGCTCAATCGATGCGCCATCTCGATACGGGTCTTGACGTCGGGTGTGACGTCCCAAAATGCGCGGACGAGCGGGATCATCTCGCCGGGTTCGGAGGCGATGAGGCGACGGTGGTCGATGTTGACCCAGTCGGCCGTCCTCGGTGACAGCTCGTGCCGATTGAAGCCGGCGTAGGTCTGCACGGTAAGCGACCAGATGCGCGCGTGAGCGCCCGCCTCGCCGGCGATGAAGCGAGCATCAAGCTCCTCGAATGCCGCGTCGATGTCGTCGGTGTCGAAGTTCACGAAGTCGCCCGCGAGGTTGGTGTCTGCCACTTCCATGACGGCCAACAACTCGTTGATGATCGGTCGGTCGATGTCATTGATGTCCCGGAAAATCATGCGCACGAGTGAGATTCGTTCGCCCCTGACCGCGAGTGGCTCGACCTCCATCCCTAGAGTCCAGCTCTCGGGTGCGCCGACAAGAGCGTGCGCTGCCATCTCGCGCTCGGCTCCCTCGTGGAAGGCGCGAAGGAGCTTCCGGCGATCGTCCAGTCGTCCGTTGGGGTCGGAGAGGGCAAGGAAGCCCTTCACGTCGTGACGGTTGAACGCGTCCGCGAGCCGGCCCCAGAGCCGCGTCGAGGCGTTCTCGAGCGCGGGCACGGGCCGACTGAGTTCGTCGAATCTTGCGAGCGCCGCCTCGAGGTCTGAATCGTCGAATAGCTCGCAGCGGTCGAGTAGATCGCCGTCGAGTGTCAGGACGTCAATCGTCCGCCATTCGGCATCGAAGCCGTCCTGAGAAGTCCCAGACGCCTTGTGGGTGACGACCGCTCCGCGTTCGCTCAGCCGATGCACGGCTTCGATGTAGATGCGGAACTGCGGCGTGAGCTTCCACCCCGCGTCGATGTATGCGGTTAAGTCACCAGGCTCAATCGCTGATGTCACGAGTCGACGACGATCGACGCTCACCCAGTCTGGCGTTGCAGCCGGTAGCTCGTGCCGGCTTATTGCGGCGTAGGACCCAGCGATTGTTGACCACTCGCGCGAGTGGGCGGCCGCTTCGCCTGCGAGATAACGAGCGTCGAGTTCCTCGAAGGCGGCATCGATGTCGTCGACGTCGTAGGGCGCGTTGTGAAGGAGCCGGTTTTCGGCGTCGATTTCAATGACCAAGATTGCCTCGGCCCCAACCTCATCGGGCGGTAGGCCACGTACCGCCGTACGAGTACGGCAAAGGGCGAGACGCTGTCCCCGGGTCGCGATGACCGTTGAATCTACGCGCTCGAATCCGACCTCGACGACTGCTCGCATGTTCGCGATGTGGAGATCGCGACCGTGCCGGACACCGGCGTTAACCACGCGGCGGTGGTCGTGCGATGAGAAATCATCGGCCATCAATTCGGAGACTGCGGTCCAGTCTCGGGCCGCGAAGCATTCCCATACGCGCGCTACCACTCGACTGGCCGAATTCTCCAGCTGGCGCTGATCCAGCTCCAGCTTATGGAAGCGGGCGAGCGCGGCGTCGATGTCGGCCTCGTCGAAGATCTCCCAGCGGTTTATCTGATCGCCGCCGACCGTGTAGATGAAAACCATTCGCCACTCGGCATCGAAGCCCTCCGGCGTGATGCCATGCGCGGCATGGGTGACGACGGACCCCAGGTCGCTCAGTCGGTGCACAGCCTCGATGTGGATTCGCATTTCAGGCGTGAGGTCCCACACCGCGCGCATGAACTCAACCACGTCGGGCGCATCGATCTTTACGACCTGCCGGTGGTCGACTCTGACAATGTCGGGCGCTGTTGCGGGAAGTTTGCGACGGTTGAACGCGCTATAGAGCTCCTCGACGAGCGACCACGTGTGCGCGTGCGGGGCCGCTTCGGCGGCGAGGTAATGCGCGTCGAGTTCGGCGAATGCGGCGTCGATGTCGGTGAGGTCGAACCAGACGTGTGCCGTGATCCGCTCGCCGGTGTCGATCTCGACGACATTGAGCACCTCGACACCGAAATCCCCGTGTTTCGGATCGCGGTTCCAGGAACTGACATGAGTCAGCGCGAGTCGTTCCCCGCGGGTTGCGATGACGGTAACCGTTCTGTGGCTGGCGACGCCGTCAATCAAGGCTCGCATGTTTTCGATCACGACATCGCGACCGTTCCAAGACCCGACATTCACGACGCGGCGGCGATCGTCGACGTAACTGTCCTCGGCCAGGATATCTGCCATCGCCGTCCAGTTGCGTGCCCCGAAGTATGCGAAGGAGCGGTCATCTACCCGGCTTGCCGCGTTCTCCAACCGTGACACCCGTCGGCTGAGTTCATCGAAGCGGGCAAGGGCGGCGTCGACATCCGACTCGTCGAAGACTTCGCAGCGGTTGATCAGGTCGGCATCGACAGTAATGAGCGTGATGATCCGCCACTCGGCGTCGAAGCCCTCAGTCGAGGTCCCTCGCATAACGTGCGTAACGACCGCGGCTACATCGCTCAGCCGATGCACGGCCTCGATGTAGCCGGTGAGTCTTGCTGTGACCTCCAACGAGCTACGAAGGTATGCCTCCATGTCGCCTGCGTCGATATTCGCTGTCCGTCGCCGGTCGATGTTGACCCAATCCGGTGTCGTCGCTGGAATCTCGTGCCGGTTGAGGGCTGCAACGGCACCCATCTGCACTGACCACGTTTGGGCGTGGGCTGCGGCTTCGCCTTGCATGAAGCGAGCGTCCAGGTCGGCGAAGGCGGCATCCGTGTCGTCGAGGTCGAACAAAACAGTTGTGGCGATCCGGTTGTCGGCGGCGATCTCGATGATGCCGAGCGTGTCGGTGCGAAAAGCCTCGGGCCGTTGGTCATTGCCGGAGAAAACAAAACGGCCGAGAGCGAGGCGCTCCCCACGCGTCGCGATGACCATCTGCGTGATGTTCCTGGTTCCGAGCTCGGCAACGGCTTGCCAATCAGCGATATTGAGTTCTCGGCCATGCCGTGTCCCTGCGCCGACGACGCGTCGGTGGTCGACCGCCGAAACGTCGTCAGCCAGTGTTGCGGCGAATGCGGCCCAGTCGCGCGCTTTGAAGCAAGCGCTGAAACGGTCGAATACCTGCGTCGCTGCATTCTGAAGCCGCGGCGCCGACCGGTCGAGCTCGTCGAACCTTGCGAGCGCAGAGTCCAGGTCTGACTCGTCGAAGACTTCGCACCGGTTGACCAGGTCGCCGTCGACAAGCAAGAGGATTACTACCCTCCACTCCGCCTCGAAGCCATCGTTCGACGTCCCCTGTGACACGTGCGTGAGAACCGCGCCCGTGTCGCTCAGCCGATGGACAGCCTCGACGTGTGTCGTGAGTTCAGGTGTGAGATTGAATGCCGTACTGAGGAATTCGTTGACGCTACCTGCGTCGATACGTGCTGACCGCCGATGGTCGACGTTCACCCAGTCCGGTGTTGTTTCGGGGATTTCGCGCCTCTCGAGTGCGGCGTACCCCGCCTTGATGATCGACCAGGTGTGTGCGTAAGGCGGCCGCTTCGCCCTGCACGTACCGGGCATCGAGCTCGGCGAAGGCCGCGTCGATGTCGTCGAGGTCGAACAGCGACCTGGCCACAATCCGGTTATCAGAGTCGATTTCGATGATGACGAGCATCACTCGCGCGTCAACTCCTCGAGCCGTAGGTCGCTGTTCGAGGATGACGGACACGGGTGAGGATGAGATGCTGGCCGCGGGTTGCAAACGACGATGGCGTGAGATATCAGCTCCGATCTCAGAGAGCCTTCGCAGATTCGCCATTTGCGCATCTCGACCGTGTCGACACCTGCATTCACAACTCGACGGCGATCGTCGTCGAAATGTGCTGGGTAACAGGTTCGGCCGACGGCGTCCCAGTCGCGGGACTCTGAAGTGCGTCCAAGGCGTCCGTGCACTTGGCTCGCCGCATTCTTCAGCCGCGGCGTCGGTCGGCTGAGTTCATCGAACCTGGCAAGTGCTGCGTCGAGATCTGCCTCGTCGAATATTTCGTAGCGAGTGGTCAGACTCACCTTCGACTGTCACGAAGGTCAATCGCACGCCACTCGGCGTCGAAACCCTCCGTGAGGTCGCAGTCGATAACGGGTTACAACCGCCCCGAGACTGTTCATCCGGTGCACGGCCTCGATCGTGTATTGGCGTCCGGCATGAGGTTCCAAGCGGAGCGGAGGATACGCGGTCATTTCGCCGGGGGCGAACGTCGCCCCGCGCCGGTGATCGAGGTTGACCCAGTCCGGCGTTGTCGCGGGAAGCTCTTTCCGGTTGAGCGCGGTGTAGGCGCCGGCGACGATGGACCACGCGTGCGCGTGGGCCTTGGCTTCGCCGGAAAGGTAGCGGGCGTCGAGTTCGGTGAACGCGGCGTCGATATCGTCGGGATCGAACGCTACACCTGCCGCGAACCCGTCGTCAGCGTCGATCTCGAGGACGGTCAGCACCTCGAAGCCGAATGCCTCTGGGTCGCAGATCGCCAGATACGCGTTGACGAATGAGTGCGAGGCGGTCCCCGCGGGTCGCGATGACGGAGAAATGGATGTCTTGACCCCGACATCGGCTACCGCCCGCATGTTCGTGATCACGGCCTGTCGACCGTGTTGGGCGCCTCCGTTTACCACCCGACGACGATCGTCATTGGAAATGTCGTCGGCGACCGTGTCCGCCATGGCGTCCCAGTCGCGAGTCATGAAAGAACCCTGAAGCGCCGTACATGCGGCTTGCCGCGTTCTCCAGCCGCGGCGCAGGACGGCTCAACTCGTCGAATCTCGCCAATGCCGCGTCCAGATCCGTCTCGTCGAAAAGCTCGGCGCGATTGACCACGTCGCCATCGACGGTCAACAGGTCGATATTCCGCCACTCCGCCTCGAAACCCTGGTGCGAAGTCCCGCGCGACACCTGGGTGACGACCGCGCCGAGGTTGGTCAGTCGATGCACCGCCTCGAGGTAGGTCCTGAAGTTAGGCGCGTCATCGAGCGCGGCCTGGATGAATCCGATCATGTTGCCGCGTGTCATCGCGATCGCTTGCCGGTGGTCGATGTCCACGAAATCCGGTGTGGTCGACGGCAGCTCGCGCCCGTTGATGCCCGCGAAACCATCTGTGATCGAGGTCCACGCAATCGCGTGTAGTGGGCGCTTCGCCTGCGAGGTATCGGGCGTCGAGCTCCTCGAGTGCGGCTTCGATATCATCGGGGTCGAAACACGACGAAAGTCGCGATCCGACCATCGCCGTCGATCTCGGCGATGCCGAGCGTCTGTCGGAACCGATTTCGTCGATGCCGCGGTTCGTGGACGCTGCCAGAGCCAGCACAAGACGCTTTCCACGGGTCGCGATGACCGCTCGACGTGAGATTCTTTACGCCGGTATCGGCGGCTGCTCGAATGTCCGTGACGGCCTATCTCGGCCAGTGCAACGCCTGTGTTCACGACCCGACGGCGGTCGTCAAGACAAAGGTCGTCGGCAAACAACTCCGCCATGGCGTCCCAGTCGCGGGCTGCGAACATTCCTCGCGTATTGGTCGGCCGATTCGCTTGCGGCGTTGCCGAGTTGTTTTGCGGTGAGACTCAATTCATCGAACCTGGCAAGCGCTGCGTCGAGGTCGACCTCGTCGAACACTTCGCATCGGTCGAACATCTCGCCGTCGAGCGTCAACAAGTCGACTCCCCGCCATTCGGCGTCGAAGCCCTCGCGCGAAACGCCATGCCCGACATGCGTGCATACCGCTCCGAGGTCAGTCAGCCTATGGACAACTTCGACATACGTTTGGACGTCCTGGTTCAGGTCGAAACCCGCGCGGAAGTATGCAACGAGCTCATCGCGCGCAAACGCTGGGCCTCGGCGGTGGTCGATGCTGATGGGATTCGACGTCATTGGCGGCAACTCACGCCGGTTGACAGCGCATGCCAGCCACAATCAGCGACCACGTATGCGCATACGGTGCCGCCTCCCCGGCAATGTACCGGGTATCGAGTTCGGCGATGGCGGCGTCGATGTCGTCGGAATCAAGCGCGATATACGCCGCGATGCGTCCGTCGGCGCCGATCTCGGCGATGCGGAGCACTTCGGTGTGAAAAGCCTCGGGACGTGTATCTCGTCCCGCATAGACGGTACGAACCAAAGCGAGGCGCTCTCCGCGGATCGCAATGACCTCCGACGTCATGGTCCTGGTTCCCAGATCGGCGATCGCCCGAACCTCTGCGAGCTCGGTGGCGCGGTCGGTGCCTATCCGGTGAAGTCCGCGGCGCCGATCCTCGACTCTGAGGTCGTCGGTGAACATTTCGCCGATCTCATCGAATCGCCTTTCCGCAAAGAGCATGTTGAACCGCGCGTCGGCGCGACTCGCGGCGTTCTCCGGGTGAGGCTTTGGTCGCGTGAGGTCTTCGAATTTGGCGAGCGCGGCATCGAGGTCGTCCTCTTCGTACAGGTCCATACGCTGATCGTGTCGGGAACGAGCGAAACGATGCGAGACCACTGCAGTTCGTTCCCCTGCGAGTCGGTGCCTTCTATCACGAGACTGGCGACGGTCCCGTGGGCTTCAAGCGCGTGTACTGCCGTCGCCCGATAGCGAGCATCGGGCACGAGTGCCCATAGCTCCTCGACAGCCCGCCCGAAGTCGCTAGACCCGAACGAGGTCTCGTCGATGATCGACGTACGTAAGGCCGGCGAGGATCGGCCCCGGCTCGTGGCGATTGGCCTCGGCCAGCGTGTCGATCGCGCTCCGCCAGACGCGCGCATACGGCGCGGCTTCCCCGGCAAGGTACCTGGCGTCGAGCTCAGCGAAGGCGGCGTCGATGTCGTCGGGGTCAAACATGACGTGCCCCGAAAGCTTTCCGCTGGAATCGATCTCGATCACGTCGACGATCTCGTTTTGGAATGATTGTGGTCCGTCATGCAGCGAGAAGAGTTGCCGAGCGAGTACGAGTCGCTCGCCGCGGGTCGCAATGGCAGTCGACGAGATGGACTCGAGCCCGCCCTCGGCCATAAAGCGCATGGTCGCCATCTCGATATCCGGGCCACCCATACGGCCGCCATTCACGACCCGACGACGATCGTCAGTGGCGAAATTGGTGGCCAACATTTCGGCCATGGCATCCCAATTACGGGCCGCGAAAAAATCCGCGTAACGTCCACGAGCTCGGTTTGCCGCGTTATCGAGCCGCATCGTCGGCTGGGTGAGTTCTTCGAATCTCGAGAGCGCGGCGTCGAGGTCGGCCTCGTCGAAGACTTCGCAGCGGCTGATGCGATCGCCTTCGAACGTCAGCAGGGTGATCTGCCGCCACTCGGCGTCGAAGCCTTCCTGCGATGTCCCATGCGCCGCGCTGGCTCACGACTGCTCCGAGGTCGTTCGAGCTCCTGGACGGCCGTCAACGAAGATGGTGCCCGGTGTCGAATTCCCAAGAAGCGCGGATATTTGTAGTCAGGTCACCGGGTGCGATTGAGCTCGTCCGTCGATGGTCGATGTTGACCCAGTCGTGGGTCGTTGGGGCGAGTTAGCCGCGGTTGAGGGCCGCGAACGCACCTGTGAAAGCCGACCATGTCGTGCGCATGGGCCGCCGCCTCTCCGGCAAGGTACCGGGCGTCGAGCTCATCGAAGGCGGCGTCGATGTCGTCGGGGTCGAACACGACGGTTGCCTTGATCCGCTGGTCGGGGTCGATCTCGATGACGCCGAGTATCTCCGTCGTAGCAGTCTCCGGCTGGTGAGCGGGACCCGAGAAGCAGACATGTCCGAGGAGGAGGCGTTCCCCCCGGGTCGCAATGAAGGTCGACGTCACGTTCGTGAGTCCGAGATCGGTGATCGCCCGCAGGTCCTCGATCTCGGCATCGCGCCCATGTCGAACTCCCGCGCCCACCATGCGACGGCGATCGTCACTCGAAAAGTCGTCGGCCAAAATTTCCGTCAACGCATCCCAGTCGCGGGACACAAAATGTGTCCAATAACGGTCGGCTATTCGGCTGGCTGCGTTGTCCGGCTGCGGCGCCGGCTGAGTGAGTTCGTCGAACTTCGCTAGCGCGGCATCGATGTCTGATTCGTCGAACACCTCGCAGCGGCTGACCAGATCGCCTTGCACAAGCATCAATTCGACGACTCGCCACTCGCCGTGGAAGTTCTCTTGCGAGGCGCTCTTGAGCACCTGTGTAAAGACGGCTCCGACATCGTTCAGCCGGTGCACATCCTCGATGTAGTTGTCTACGCCCAGTTCGTGATCCCATTTGGCCTGGATGTATGCGGTCATGTCTCCTTGGGCGAAAGGAACGACTTTCCGGTGATCGACGTTGACCCATTCCGGTGTCGTTGGCGGTAGCTCATGGCGGATGAGTGCTGCGCGCGCCTGCGTAATGACCGACCATGTCTGCGCGTGGGCGGCGGCTTCACCGGCAAGATAACGGGCGTCGAGTTCGGCGAATGCGGCGTCGATGTCGTCGGGGTCGAACGCGATTTCTGCCACGACCTTGTTGTCGGCGCCAATCTCGACGACGTCGATCATGTCGTTGTCAAATGGCTCCGGCCAGTTGGGGACGGTGAAGGCGTGACGCGCGAGCACCAGACGCTCCCCTCGGACCGCAATGGGAGTCGACCGTATGTCCGTGCACCCGACCTCGGCGATGGCCTTGAGGTTCGCGATCTCGAGATCGCGACCGCGCCGCACGCCGCCGTTGATCACGCGGCGACGATCGTCGCCCACGAAGTCGTCGGCTAATGCGTCCGTCATGGCGTCCCAGTCGCGGGTCGCGAACTGCGCCAGATAGTGTTCCTGCACTCGACTCGCCGCGTTGTCGAGCGCTGGCCGAGACGTCTGCGATTCGAAACGGACTTGTAGAGCGTCTAATTCGGCGGCCGCTGCGTCGATGTCTTCGAGGTCGAACCACACTTGCAACGTGATTCGACCCTCTTGGTTGAGACCATAGAGTTGGAGCCATTCGTCCCGCGGCGCCCCGGGGCTCAGGTCTGCAGTGCCTACTTCTAATCGGGTTAGAGCCAAGCGTTCACCACGTACGGCGACGACCACGTGGCGGTAACGCACCGGGCCCAAGATCTCGCGAAAGCGTCTGGCCTCGCTTTCCCATTCGCTATAGGGAACATCGCCAAGGCTGAGGCCGACTACCTTTCGGCGACTGTCGCAGGTGACGACGTCTGCGACATGTCGCTTGATCGCTTCCCAGTCCTCGTTATCGTAGGCGGCGTCTAGATGGCGCACCGCGCGCACGCATGCCGTGTCCGGTTCGGCGCTCGGCGCTTCGGATGCCGCCGGGACGGTAGGGAAGTCGCGCTCGTCGACTAGGCTGCGCCCCTTTTCTGCAAGTGCGGCAGCACCTTTCCGCTCATACAAGTCGATCGCTTGCTGGGCAGCGGATCGCGCCCCTGATGTGTCGCCGGCCGCCTTCAACACCGTCGCCAACGCCAGGCAGGCATCGCCGTGATCGACCAAAGCGTCGGTGCGCTCGGCGATGCTGACCGCCTCCTCGGCCATCCGCCTGGCTTCGTCGTGAGCCTTCCCTCGCGACAGCAGCTGCGCTCGGACCGTTCGCCACGCGATCGATGCCTTCAGGGCATGACCCGCGAGACACTCGCTCTCCGAACATAGTTCGTCGGCTTCGGCGTCTCGGCCAAGCGCGAGGCACGCCCGGGCCAACAACGCCGCGGTTTCGGCCGTATCCGCGTCGAGGCCCATCCTCCGAAAGCCGTCGTAAGCCCGTCGCAGGTATTTCTCGGCGGCGCCGGGATCGTCGGCTACCAGCTCGATAATGCCTGCGAATTGGTCCAGCTCGAGCAACGCGTGCCGCATACCGAGTTCGGTGAGCGAGCGTCTGGCTGAGTCGATCAGTTGGCGTCCCGCAGCCGCGCGCCCGCGAAACGCGTCCAGCACGCCCTGGCAGCGAGTCGACGTGGCTTCCACGACAGGCGATCCGGTGGTGATGCGAAGCAGCCGAACAACATCGAGGCAGCGTCCACCTGCACGCGGAACCGGATTGGGACCCCACAGCGCCGCGAGCGGTGCACCCGCCAGCACGGCGTTGACCCGGCGGTGTTCGCGTGCACGACGCGCCGCGGTGAGGGCACGATCCAATGCGGTCTCACCATCGCCGATCCGCCCCAGGCGGGCCAAGCACATTGCGCGCACCGTGTGTGCTTTCGCCTCCCCCGCCGCGTCGTCAAGCCCGGCCAGCCTTTCGGCCGCCGCTCCCACCGCGACTTCGATTTCATCAAGTCGTTCAGGCTCAGTGAGCATCGACAGCTCGCCGTCGAAACAAGTGCCCCATGCGGCAAGGCGTGGCGAATCGCTTGCGGCCGCCTGCAATTGCGCAACAGCGCCGGCTGCCGTAACCACATCACCGGCAGCCAGCAGCGCCTCACACCGCGCGACCAGAAGCTCGGCTTGTTGGTCCTCGCGATCGGGCAGTTCCTCGTCGAGCTCTTCGAGGGAATGCAACGCCTTGTCGTAGAGGTCGGCCGCGCCCTCGTAGGCCAACCGCGTCATCGCCTGGTCCGCCGCACGTCGGCAGTACTCGACGGCCTTGGCCGCGTTTCCCGCCCAGGCGCATTCGAAGTAGTGATAGGCCAGTTCGGCCAGCAGCTCGTCGTCGGCGCCCGGCTGCGCTTCAAGTGTTGCCGCGATGCTCTGGTGCAGCCGCATGCGCCGCACAGAGGCAAGCTCGGCGAGCAGCGACTGCCGGACGAGGGCGTGGTTGAACCGGTAATGACCGCCCGGCTCCTCGATCACGATCCCGGCCTTGCACGCCTCGTCGAACGCGTCGACCAGGTCCTCGCCGACAACACGCTCGACCAGCTCCACCGCGAATCGGCTGCCGACCACCGCGGCCGCTGCAAGGGCCTTGTTCGTCTCCGCCGGCAGCCGAGACAGCCTGCGGCTCACGGCTTCCCGAACACCTTGCGGCAACGTGCTTGGATCCCACCGGCCGCCGCTCTCATCGACATGGCGCAGAGCCTCGATGAGGAAGAACGGGTTGCCACCCGTGACCGATGCCAGTGCCCGGGCCAGCTCTTCGTCGTCGTAACCGGCTTCGGCGACGTACGCTGTCACGTCGTCCTGGTCGAGGCCGCCGAGCGCAAGGCGATGCGCTGACCCGTCGCGGTGAAGGTCGGCGAGCATCGCCGCCAGCGGGTGGGAGCGGTCGAGGTCGGTGCTGCGATACGTGCCGACGATCTGCACCCGGGCGTGCTCTCCGAAGCGCAGAAGATGTCGCAACAGCAACAGCGTCGGTTTGGCCGCCCAGTGCAGGTCGTCGAGAACCAGGATCACGGGTGCGCTCGTCGAGGCGGCTCCCAACAGCGCAAGGACGGCGTCGAAAAGTGCGTAGCGTTCGGTATCCGGATCGGCGCGCGTAGGTGCGGCGAGATCTGGAAGCGCATCGCTCAGTGCGGGAACCAGCGGTAGCAGCGCTTCGATACCGCGTAGGCTCCGCAACCGATCTGTGCTCATGCACGGCACGAGGGACCGCAGCGCTTCCGCGAAAGGCTGGTACGGCGCTCCGAGGTCCTCATCGCATCGGCCGTAGAGGACGACGGCACCTTGCTCGTAGGCCTGACTGGACCATTCACCGGCCAGGCGCGTCTTGCCCACGCCGGGTTCACCGGCGATCAGCACCGCGCGTGTGCCGGCATCGAGCGTCAGTTGCCATGCGGACAGAAGTCTTTCGAGTTCGTCGCTGCGCCCGACGAACGGTCCCGGGCCGGCCAGCACGGCGGGCAGGGCGGGCCGCTCCATGGGGGCCTCGGCGGTCGGTTCCTGGAAATCGGCGGCGGTCTCCAAGCGGAGCTCGAACACCCGCTCCGGGCGCGCGAGGTTACGCAGCTGGTGTGTGCCCAGATCAGCCAGCACGACGTCGTCCGGAAGTGTGTCGATGACGAGTTCGGCCGTCGCTCCCGAGCACAGGATCTGGCCGCCCGCCGCCAGGGATCGCAGGCGCGCGGCGCGGTTGACTGCCCGACCGAAGTAGTCACCGTCGCGGAGCTCGACCTCACCGGTGTGCAGTGCCACGCGGATGCGCATGGGGTCTCGCAACGCCCACGGCTCGTGAAGGATCGCCGCCTGCACTTCGATCGCGGCAGCGGCGGCCGCCGACGGCCGATCGAAGACCGAGAACGTCGCATCGCCCTCACCGCGAGTCTTGATGAGCCGGCCGCCGCGGGAGGTGACGACTTGTTCGACGAGCTCGTCATGTCGCGCGAGCGCCGCGGCCATCGCACCGGCCTCCGCCTCCCACGCGGCAGTCGACCCTTCGATGTCGGTGAGCAGAAATGTCACCGCGCGCGTCACGGTCGAGAACTGCTGCGATACAGGCATTTCCAGTGCCGCATCCTGCGAGACGATCGCCGCCTCGAGCCGGCGAAGCTCTGGGCCGGGGTCGACGCCGAGCTCGTCGGCCAACAGCGACCTTGCGCGCTGATAGGCGCCCAGTGCTTCACCTTGTCGGCCGGCGCGGTAGAGGGCGAGCATCAAATGGCCCCAACGCCGCTCGCGCAGGGGTGCATCGGCGACCGCGGCCTCGAGTTCGCCGACGATCTCCGCGGCCCGGCCGGTCGCGAGCAGCGCTTCGGCCCGATCTTCCACCAGGGCGGCATGCCCTTCGATCCACCGGGTCTTCTCGGATGTACCGCGCGGACACGTGGGCAGTTCGGGGATGCCGCGCCACAGCGCCAGCGCCTCGTCGAAGTGGGGCACCGCTTGGCTCGGGTCCCCGCCGGCGATGGCCGCGCGACCGAGCCTCGCGGCCGAGGCGTAGCGGATGGCATCGATCTCGGTCGTGTTCAACGTCCAGCCCGTCCCCTGCGTCAACACGAAGCCGTCGCCGAGGGTGCGGCGCAGAGACGAGATGTGGGTCTGTAACGCCTTGGCGGCGGTGCGCGGCGGATCATCGCCCCACAGAAGCTCGACGAGCGTGTCGGCCGACACGACCGAACCGCCGTGCAGGCCGAGCAACGTGAGGATGGCACGTGGTTTGGCGCCAGGGACGGCGACCGGCAGGCCGTACTGCCGGACCTGCAGAGGACCTAAAACCCCCAGCTCCACCTGTAGAAGGTTAGTCACGTGATCATCGTTAGAAAGACGAATCAACGGGTGGTCAAGATTTAGTAAAGAGGCTCGTCGGTGCGGTATTTGCGGGATCAATAAAGCAACGGCAGTGCCGAGGTCGGTAGCGGGCCGGAACCCCTCATTTTTCTTGCGCCGGCTGGCTGAGTTCGTCGAATCTCGCGACCGCGACGTCGAGGTCTGACTCGTCAAATAGCTCGCCGCGGCTGATGAGGTCGCCTTCGACTGTCAGTAGGCAGGCAGACCGCCGCTCGGCATCGAACCCGTCCTGCGAGGCTCCTCTTGCCACATGGGTGACGACCACGCCGAGGTCAGTCAGCCGATGCACGGACTCGATGTAGACACTCGGCTCCGGCGCGACAACCCAGGAGGTGCGGAGGTTTGCAGTCAGTTCACTGTCCGGCATCGGGGTCACGGCTCGATGGTCGAGGTTCACCCAGTGGGGAGTCGTGTCCGGAACTTCGCCTCGATTGAGGACGGCGTAGGTCCGCGCGATGACCGACCACGTGTGCGCGTGGGCGGCGGCCTCGCCGGCGACGTATCGGGCATCCAGTTCCGCGATGGCGGCGTCCATGTCCTCTGGATCGAATTGGACCGCCGCAGTGATCTGGTAATCAGCGTTGATCTCGACGATGCCGAGTGTCTCGGTGTGGAATGCCTCGGGCTGCTGGTCGCGACCCGAGTAGCGGGTTCGCCTGAGGATGAGGCGCTGCCCGCGCGTCGCAATAGGCGTTGAGGTTATGTTCTTAACCCCGACGTCGGCGGTCGCCCCCGCGTGTGCAATCGCCGCGTCTCGACCCGTTCGTATGCCGGTACCCACTACCGGACGGCGATCGTCCGTGCAGATCTCGGCGGTCACCGTCTGAGCCATACCGTCCCAGTCACGGGCTGCGAAGCACGCCCGGAAGCGCTCATCGATTTGACTCGCCGCGTTTTCCAGTTTCGGGGTCGGTAGATTGAGTTCGTCGAACGCCGCGAGTGCGGCGTCAAGGTCATCCTCGTCGAAGATCTCGCAGCGGCTGATGAGGTCACCGTCGATTGTCAGGACGTCGATCGCCGGCCACTCGGCTTCGAAGCCGTCTTGTGAGGTCGTATTCGCGCCACGAGTGACGACCGCCCCAAGGTTGCTCAGCCGGTGTACCGTCGCGATGAATCTTCGGATCGGCCCGAGTTCGAATCCGGTACGGAGGTATGCCGTCAATTGACCCGGTTGCGAACGACGTCGCCCTGCGATGATCGACGTTGACCCAATCCGGGGTTGTGGCGGGGAGTTCGTGCCGGTTCAGTGCCGCGTAGGCGCGCGCGATGACCGACCATGTGTGCGCGTAGGCGACTGCCTCGCCTGCGAGGTAACGGTTTTCGAGTTCTTCGAAGGCGGCGACGAAGTCGTCGGGGTCGAATCCAACGCGAGCGGCGATCTGGTCGTCCGCGTTGATCTCGATAATGATGAGCAGCTCTGCCTGGAATGCCTCGGGACGCTGGTCTTCTGAGAAGTGAACGCGACATGAGCGCGAGGCGTTCCCCCCGCGTCGCCATGACGGCCTGCGCGATGTGCGTGGCCCCGACGTCGGCGATGACTCGCATGTCGGCGATGCATGCTTCACGACCGCGCAGAACTCCCGAACTCACGACATGACGTCGATCGTCCGAGGACGCGTCGTCGGTCAAAATCGCTGCCATCGCATCCCAGTCACGGGTCGCGAAGTGCGTCCAGAAGCGCTCGGCTACTTGGCTTGCCGCATTTTCCAGTTTCGCGTCTGCCGATTGAGTTCCTCGAACCTCGCGAGTGCGGCGTCGAGGTCTGTCTCGTCGAATAGCTCGCAGCGGCTTATCAAGTCCCCCTCGACTGTCAGTATGCTGATCCCCCGCCACTCGGCTTCGAAGCCGTCCGGCGATGCCCCGTGCGCGACATGTGTGAAGACCGCTCCGACGTTACTCAGGCGGTGAACGGTCTCGATTCCGTAGCGAAAATCTGGCGTGACATCCCAAACGGAGCGGATATTCGCGGTTATCTCACCCGCCGCGATCGCTGTGACTGGGCGATGGTCGATATTCACCCAATTCGGCGTCGTCGGTGGTAGTTCGTGCCGGCTCAGCGCCGCATGAGCATTCGCGACGACCGCCCATGTGGATGCGTGTGCTGCTGCTTCGCCTGCGAGATAACGGGTTTCGAGCTCCTCGAAGGCAGCGTCTATGTCATCGAGATCGAACCGACGTGCGCCGTGATCTGGTTGTCGGTGTCGATCTCGATGATGCCGAGCGCTTCGACGTAGAAGGCCCCGGGGTCGCTGGTCGCTGCCCGAGAACACGACTAAGCGCGAGGCGCTCCCCCGGGTCGCGATGACGACCGATGTCACCGTGCGTGCCCCGATGTCGACAAGCGCCCGCAGATTTGCGATTTCGGTATCTCGACCTAGGCGGGTCCCGGCGTTAACGACCCGCCGACGATCGTCATAGCAAGTGTCGTCGGCGAGTAGCTCAGCCATCGCGGCCCAGTCGCGGGTCGCGAAGTGGGCATTGAAACCCTCTTCCACTCGGCTCGCTGCGTTTTCCAGCCGACGTGGCGTCTGACTGAGTTCGTCGAACCTGGCGAGCGCGGAGTCGAGGTCTGACTCGTCGAACAGCTCACACCGTTTGATAAGGTCGCCGTCGACTGTCGAGACGTCGATCTCCCGCCACTCGGCGTCGAAACCCTCCGGCGAAGTGGCGTGCGACGCTTGTGTCACGACTGCTCCTAGGTTGTTCAGTCGGTGTACAGCTTCGACATTGCCGCTGGCGTGCGGCAGAGCTCCCACGTGGCATCGGAAATTCGGTCAGGTCGCCGGCGCGACTCGGCCGTCGCGATGCGGCGGTGGTCGATATTCACCCAATCCGGCGCGGTCGCGGGGATTTCGCGCCGGTTCAACGCGGCGTACGCCCCCGCGACGACTGACCACGTCTGCGCGTGGGGCGCTGCTTCGCCGGCGAGGTACCGGGAGTCGAGTTCTTCAAACGCGGCGTCGACGTCGTCGAGCTCGAACATGACGCGCGCCGATATCTGGTTGTCGGCGTTGATCTCGATAATGCCGAGCATCTCGGCTTGGGATTGGTCGGTCGCCGCTCGAGAAGTGGAAACGACATAGCACGAGGCGCTTTCCCCGTGTCGCCATGCAACAGACGTGATGCTTGTGTCTCCGACCTCAACCATCGCCCGCGCATTCTGTGATCTCGGCCTCTCGCCCATGCCGCACCCCGGCGTCCACCACGCGACGGCGATCGTCGCTACAAAAGTCGTCGGCCACCCATGTCCGCCATGGCGCCCCAGTCGCGGGTCGCGAAGAGTGGTAGGTGCCGCTTCAACACTTGGCTTGCCGCGTTTTCGGGCCGCACGCCGGTCGGTTGAGTTCGTCGAATCTCGCGAGCGCGATTTTGAGGTCTGACTCGTCGAATAGCTCGCAGCGGTTGATAGCGTCGCCGTCGACGGTGAATAGGTCGATCGTGCGCCACTCGGCGTCGAAGCCCTGTCGCGAGGTCCCTTTCGAGACACCGGGTGGTGACCGCTCCGACGTCAGTCAGCCGATGCACAGCCTCGATGTGGTGGGTGATGTCCGGCGTTAGTTCCCAGGAGGCTCGGATGCTCGCGGTGAGCTCGCCGGGCGCCTTCGCTGTCGTTCGCTGGTGGTCGATGTTCACCCAATCCGGCGTCGTCCGCGGTAGCTCGCGCCGATTCAGCGCCGCATGGGCATTCGCGATGACCGTCCATGTGCGTGCGTGGTCAGCTGCCTCGCCGGCTATGTAACGGGAGTCGAGTTCGGCCGTGGCGGCGTTGATGTCGTCGATGTCGAATTGAATGACGGTCGTGAACATCCGCTCATCGACATCGAACTCGGCGATCTTGAAGACATCGTTGAAGAACGCCTCGGACCCCTGACCAACGCTCCACCGTTCACGAGTGAGCAATAGCCGAGCGCCTCGAGTCGCGATGACCGTCCATGTGACGTTGTCGCCCCCGAGATCGGCGATGGCCTTCAGGTCTTCGACATGGGCATCCCGACCGCATCGGATCCCGGCACTCACGACGCTTCGGTGATCGATCAGGGCACCGTCTTCGGCGATCATCTTGGCAATCGTGTCCCAATCGCGTGCCGCGAAGGCTGCCCGGAATTGGTTGTACAAACGACTTGCCGCGTTCTCCAACTGCGGAGTCTGCCGACTTAGCTCGTCAAAGCGCGTGAGTGCGGCGTCAAGGGCTTCCTCGTCGAAGTGTTCGCCGCGGCTGATGAGGTCGCCCTCGACAGCGATGATGTCGATTGCCCGCCACTCAGCCTCGAACCCGTCTGGCGACGTTCCCTTCGCCGCGCGTGTGAGTACCGCGCCGAGGTCGCTGAGCCGGTGCACGGCCTCGATATAGAGGTGCAAGTCTGGGGCGAGGTCCCACGATACATGGAAGTAAGCGGTTCCGTCTCCGGGCGCGAACGGTGCACCGCGACGGTGGTCGATGTTCACCCAGTCGAGCGTCGTTGGGTGTGTTTCGCGCCGGTTGAGCGCCGCGTAGGCGTTCGCGATCAGCGACCACGTTTCCGAATGCAGCGCCGCTTCGCCTGCGAGGTAACGGGTTTCGAGCTCTCCGAACGCAGCGTCGATGTCGTCGGCATCGATCGCGACCATGACTGCGATCCGGTTGTCGGCGTTGAGCTCGGCGATACCGAGCATCTCGGCGCCGAATTCGTCCGACGACACGTTGCGGTTATAGGCACGGATGCGGTTGAGGGCGAGGTGCTCGCCACGGGTGGCGATGACGGTCGAAGTGATCCGGTCACCTCCCACCTCGGCGGCTGCTCGCATGTCCGCGATGTGCAAGTCTCTACCGCGCCGTATTCCGGCTCCCACGACGTGACGGCGATCCTCTGTGACAACGTCTTCGGCCAGCACGCCGGCCATCGTGTCCCAGTCGCAGGTAGTGAAGTGCGTCAGGAACTTCTCGATCGCTCGACTTGCGGTGTTTTCCAGCCGTCGCGTCGGTCGGCTGAGTTCCTCGAACCGCGCGAGCGCGACGTCGAGGTCGGATTCGTCGAAGACTTCGCAGCGGCTGATCAGGCCACCTTCGACCGTCAGAAGGTCGACTGCACGCCACTCGGCATCGAACCCCTCTCGAGACGTTGCGTGGTGGGTGACGACCGCTCCGAGATCGGAGAGCCGATGCACAGTTTCGAGGTAGATTCTGCCCGGTGTTTGGTCCATCGCGGCGCGAATATCTGCTGCCATCTCTCCAGGCGGAACAAGGGTCCCGCGTCGATGATCGATGTTGACCCAGTCCGGCGATATCGCTGGGGGCTCACCCCGATTGATACCGGCGAAGACTCCGGCGACGATCGACCACGTTTGCGCCCCGGAGGCCGCTTCGCCAGCGAGGTACCGGGCGTCGAGCTCCTCGAACGCGGCGTCGGTGTCGTCGAGGTCGAATGCAATGCGCACCGTGATCCGGTCCTGGGCATCGATCTCGACGATGCCGAGCACCTCGGCGTCGAAAACCCCGGCCGCGAAGGCCTCGGAATCCTGGTCGCGGACGGAGAAACGGTCCCGAGTCAGGGCAAGGCTTGTCCCACGCGTTGCAAGGACGGTCGCCGTGATGCTCGTTACCCCGAGGTCAGCGGTCGCTCGCACGCTCGCGACGCGTGGCGTCACGACCCAGCGCATTCCTTGATTGACGACTCGCCGTCGATCTTCATTCGCAATGTCGTCTGCAAGCAGCTCTGCCATCGCGTCCCAATCACGGGCCGCAAAGTGCGCTCGTAAGCGCTCGTACGCTTGGCTAGCCGCGTTTTCCAGACGATGCGCCGGATGGCTGAGCTCGTCAAATCTGGCGAGTGCGGCGTCGAGGTCGTCCTCTTCGTACACGTCGACGCGCGCCTGCTCGAAATCCCACGAAACGAGGCGAGCCCATTGCAGTTCATTCCCGTTCGTGTCTGTGCCCTCAATGACCATGCTCAGGACGGCATGTCGGGTGTCCAGTTCGTACACTGCCGGTATCCAATAGCGAGCATCGGGCACGAGCGTCCACAGGTCCTCGATTGCGTGCCCATAGTCCCCCGGGGCGAACGGGATTCGTCGATGATCGACATAGGTAAGCCCGTCGAGGATCGGTCCGCGCTCGTGACGATTGAGCTCGCCGACCACCTCCATACAGGCCCGCCAGCGATCTGCGTACGGTGCCGCTTCGCCGGCGAGGTACCTGGCGTCGAGTTCAGCGATTGCGGCGTCTAGGTCGTCGATATCCGAAGTCACGAAAAAGACGACACGCCCGTCGTTATCAATCTCCGCGAGCCGGAACACGTCGGTTCGAAAGGCATCTGGCCGCAGGTCTCGACCGGAGAAGCGGACGCGGCTGAGGACGAGACGTTCGCCGCGGATCGCGACCGGATCTGACGCGATTGTCTTGACGCCGAGGTCGGCGATCACACGTGCCTCGGCGACCATCCGTTGGCTCCGTCGCCGCTCTCGCGACGTAATCCGCGGCGCCGCTCTTCGACCTGGAGGTCGTCGGCAAGCAGGGCATCGATCTCATCCCAGCGCCTCTCGGCAAACAGAGCATTCAACCGGTGCTCGGCTCGACTCGCGGCGTTTTCGAGCGGCGCTCGAGGATGGCGCTCCTCGAAGCGGGCGTGCATCGCGTCGAGTTCGGCGACCGCGGCATCCATGTCATCGAGGTCGAACCACACCTGCATCGCAATTCGGTCGTGCTCGTCGAGGCCCCATAACATGAGCATCTCGTCCCGAGGCGCGCCCTGACTCGGATCTGCGATGCCCATTCGTATTCGGCTGAGCGCCAGGCGTTCTCCTCGTATGGCGACAATCACGGTGAGTTGGCGAACGGCATCGACCTCGCTATAGCTCCTCGCCCCGCGTACCCACTCGCCGTATGGAAGGTCGATCGGCGCGAAGCCGAGTAACTTCCGCCGACACTCGACAGACACGACTGGCGCGACCTGATGCTCGAACTCGTCCCAAGCGTCGCGATCGAAGGCAGCGTCCAACCGGCTGATCGCGCGTGTGCAAGCGTTGTCGAGCTCGAAACGGGCGTGCATCGCGTCGAGTTCGGCGACCGCGGCGTCCATATCGTCGAGGTCGAACCAGATTTCCAGCGCGATCCGACCCTCCTGATCGATGCCGAATACCCGGAGGAATTCGTCGCTCGGCGCCCCCGGGCTCACGTCTGTAGTGCTTATCGCTGTTCGACTGAGAGCCAGACGCTCGCCTCGTATGGCGATGACGACCTCGCTGACGCGGACGCCTCCGACCTGGAGAGCGCGCCGGCCATACCATTCACCGGGTGGGAGGTCGGCCGCGGCGAAGCGGACGATCTTTCGGCGACTCTCGATCTGGAGGTCTGATGCCCACAGCTGTTCTGCTTCATCCAAGGCCTCGCGATTGATCGCAGCGATCGCCCGTTTGGCTACTCGCATGCACTCGTTGTCCATCTCGACTGGCGGCGCCTCGGGTATCGCCGGAGCGACCGCCACCGTGCCCCGGCCGAGTATGCCGCGGGCCTTTTCGGCCAGTGCTGCAGCACCTTTCTGTCTCGTACAGACCGAGCGCTTGTTCGGCGGCGGCTCGCGCGCCGGCGGCGTCGCCCGCAGCTGAATAACACCGATCGCCAATGCCAGGCACGCATCTCCATGATCGACCAGCGCATCGGTGCCCCCAGCGATGGTGACGGCCTCCTCGGCCACCCGCCGCGCCTCGTCATGGTCACCGCTTCGCGCCAGCAGCTGTGCCCGGACGATTCGCCAACCCATTGAGGCTTTCAGCGCGTGGCCGGCGAGACGCTCACTCTCGGTACACAATTCGTCAGCTTCGGCATCGCGATCGAGCGCGAGACACGCTCGGGCCAACAGTGCGGCGGTCTCGGCTGTGTCGGCGTCGAGGCCCATGCGGCGAAACCCGTCGCAGGCTCGTCGCAGGTGGGGCTCGGCGGATGCCGGATCATCGGCGACCAACTCGACGATGCCCGCAAATTGCTCGACTTCGAGTAATGCGTGCCGCATGCCGAGTTCGTTAAGTGTGCGTCTTGCGGAGTCGATCAAGCGGCGACCGGCGGCGGCGCGTCCGCGGAACGCGTCCAGCACGGCCTGGCACCTGGTGGACGTCGCTTCGACAACGGGAGATCCCGTGGTGATGCGCAAGAGCCGCACGACATCGAGGCACCGGCCACCCGCGCGCGCAACCGGGTTCGGGCCCCACAGCGCCGCCAGCGGCGCATTCGCCAGCACGGCGTTCACCCGGCGATTATCACGTGCACGTCGAGCAGCGGTGAGGGCTTGGTCCAGGGCGGTTTCGCAATCGGCGATCCGGCCGAGGCGGGCCAGGCAGCCGGCTCGGACGGTGTGAGCCTTCGCCTCGCCTGCCGCGTCGTCGATCTCGGCGAGCGCCTCCGCAGCCGAGCGCACCGCAGTTTCGATCTCATCCAATCGCTCGGGATTGGTGAGCATCGAGAGCTGGCCGTCGAAACAGGTGCCCCACGCTGCGAGGCGAGCTGAATCGCCTGCCGCCGCTTGCAGTTTCGCTACCGCACCCGCTGCTGTGACCACATCGCCCGCTGCCAGCAGCGCCTCGAGTCGGGCGATCATCAGCTCGGCCTGTTGGTCGTCACGATCGGCCAGCTCGTCATCGAGATCCTCGAGTGCGTGCAATGCGCGGTCGTATAGGTCGGCCGCACCCTCGTAGGCCAGGCGAGCCATCGCCTGATCCGCGGCGCGCCTGCAGTACTCGACGGCCTTGGCCGCGTTTCCCGCCCACGCGCATTCGAAATAGTGGTAGGCCAGTTCGGCCAGCAGCTCATCGTCGGCGGCGGACTCGGCCTCCAGCGTCACGGCGATACGTTGATGCAGCCGCATCCGCCGCACGGAGGCCAGTTCGGCCAGCAGCGACTGCCGAACCAGCGCGTGGTTGAAGCGGTATAGCCCACCCGGCTCCTCGATCACGATGCCGGCTCTACGCGCTTCGTCGAACGCATCAACGAGATCGTCACCGGTCACCCGCTCAACCAGGTCGAGCGCAAAGCGGCTGCCGACCACCGCCGCCGCCGCCAGCGCCGTGCTCGTCTCTTCCGAAAGTCGAGAAAGCCTGCGGCTCACGGCTTCTCGAACACCTTGTGGCAGCGTGCTCGGATCCCAGCGGCCGCCGCTTTCATCGACGTGACGAAGCGCCTCGATGAGGAAGAACGGGTTGCCTCCCGTGACCGACGCCAACGCCCGCGCAAGCTCTTCGTCGTCGTAACCGGCTTCGGCGACGTAAGCGGTGACATCGTCTTCATCCAGGCCGCTCAACGAAAGGCGGTCGGCGGAGCCGTCGCGATGAAGGTCGGCAAGCATCGCCGCCAGCGGGTGCTTGCGGTCGAGATCGGTGCTGCGATATGTGCCGACGATCTGGACGCGAACGTGCTCGCCGAAACGCAGCAGATGCCGCAACAACAGAAGCGTAGGCTTGGCCGCCCAGTGCAGGTCGTCGAGGACAAGGACGACGGGTGCGCTGGCGCCCGCGACGCCCAACAACGCAACAACGGCGTCAAAGAGTGCATAGCGTTCGCTCTCGGCATCCGCATGGGTCGGCTTGACCAGATCGGGCAGAACATCGGTCAAGCCGGGAATCAGTGGCAGCAGGGCCTCGACGCCGCGCAACGCCGCGCAGCCGGTCACTTCCAAGGCAGGGCACCAGCGACCGCAGTGCTTCGGCGAACGGCTGATAAGGCGCGCCGAGGTCCTCGTCGCATCGGCCATAGAGGACGACGGCGCCGAGCTCGTATGCCTGATGGGTCCATTCGCCCGCCAATCGTGTCTTACCCACGCCAGGTTCGCCGGCGATCAGGACGGCGTGAGTTCCGTTGGCGAGCGAGGTCTGCCAGGCGGACAGCAGGCGTTCGAGTTCGCGGCCGCGTCCGACGAACGGCCCCGGGCCGCCGAGGACTGCGGGCAGGTCGGGCCGATCGATGGGTGTTTCGACGGTCGGTGGCGGCTCGCTTCTTCGGCTGTCTCCAAGCGGAGTTCGAAAACGTGCTCCGGACGTGCGAGGTTCTTCAGCTGGCGCGTGCCGAGGTCGACCAGCACGACATCGTCCGGGAGCGTGTCGATGACGAGTTCGGCCGTCGCGCCGGAGCACAGGATCTGGCCACCGGCTGCCAGCGACCGCAGTCGCGCGGCGCGGTTGACTGCGCGGCCGAAGTAGTCGCCGTCGCGGAACTCGACCTCGCCGGTGTGCAGTGCCACACGAATGCGCATGGGATCGCGCAGTGTCCATGGCTCGTGACGGATCGCTTCCTGCAATTCGATGGCAGCGGCGGCCGCCGCCGATGGCCGATCGAAAACCGAGAACGTCGCATCGCCTTCGCCGCGGGTCTTGATGAGCCGCCCACCGCGGGACGTGACTATCTGCTCGACGAGCTCGTCGTGTCGCGCGAGCGCCACCGCCATCGCAGTCGGAATCAGCCTCCCACGCGGCGGTGGATCCCTCGATGTCGGTGAGTAAAAAGGTCACGGCGCGCGTCAATGTCGGAAGTTGCTGTGACACAGTGATTTCCAGTGCGTCATCCTGGGCGACGATCGCAGCTTCGAGCTTTCGCAAGTCCGGCCCAGGATCGACGCCCAGCTCCTCGGCGAGCAGCGACCGCGCCCGTTGATACGCGCCCAGCGCTTCGCCCTGCCTGCCTGCGCGGTAAAGGGCGAGCATCAGCTGGCCCCAACGCCTCTCGCGAAGTGGCGCGTCGGCGATGGCGGCTTCGAGCTCACCGATGATCTCCGCGGCACGATCCGTCGCAAGCAGCGCATCAGCGCGGTCCTCCACCAGGGAGGCATGGCCCTCGATCCAGCGGGTTTTCTCGGACAACCCCGCGGAGTGTCGGGCAGTTCGGGAGGGTCACGCCAAAGATTCAGCGCTTCTTCGAAGCGGGCCACCGCTTGGCTGGCGTCGCGCATTCCCATGGCGTCGCGGCCCAGTTTGGCGGCCGACCTGTAGCGGAAGGCATCGATGTCGGTCGTGCTGAGGATCCAGCCGGTCCCCTCGGTGAGGACAAAGCCGTCGCCGAGGGCGCGGCGTAGTGAGGAGATGTGGGTCTGGAGTGCCTTCGTGGCGGTGCGCGGCGGATCGTCTCCCCACAGCAGTTCAAGGAGCGTCTCGGCCGACACGATCGAACCGCCGTGCAGCCCGAGCATCGTGAGGATGGCGCGCGGCTTGGCACCGGGGATGGCGACCGGCAGGCCGTACTGCCGGACCTGCAGAGGCCCTAGAACCGCCAGCTCCACCTGTAGAAGGTTAGTCACCGATCGATGGTCGATGAGGGTCGATTCAACACGGGGTCAACGCTCGAGTAAAGACGCACGCCCGCAGGGTATTTGCGCTGTCAATAAAGCGGTGACCAGGCGGACGTCCGTAACAGCCGGCTCTGCCACTGATCCCGGTATTTCAGCGAGTCGTGCATGTAGCTGCCCGGGCCGCGCTGCTCGGGCGCGATCTCCGAGGTCAGCAGTTGAACGAGGGTGGCGTAGTCGTTGGCCGGCGAGACCTTCTGCCAAAGCATGGCTTCTCGTCGGGTGTAGCTGCCGTGCGCCACCTGGAAGCACGCCTGGATGTCGAGGATCTTCGACGTCTTGGACAGCGGACGGTAGTAGATCTCGTCCCACATGCCGATGTAGTCGTCCAGCGGAGCGTAGGGCCAGCCGGTGTCCTCCATGAACAGGCCGAACTCATGGGTTGCACCGTCGGTGGGCACGCTGCCCAGATCGACCTCCTGCAGCGGAGACCACTCGACCGGCAGCAGGATCTTTCCGGTCACGTCGTGACGCAGGTTGTCCATCTCGCGCATCCACGGGCGCAGGTCGCCTGTTCGAGTTCGCTTCGCGAGGTGTTCCCACGCTGCCCCATCGGCGACCGCTGTGATCGTGACGACGGTGTAGGACGCGCCTGAGCCGTGAGCGAGGTTGGCATACCAGAGAAGTCGAGCGCTGTTGGTTTGGGCCAGAGTCGGCATCCAGCCTTCGCGATAGGCGGCTTCGAAGTCGTCCTCGCGCGCGCCGACCACCTTGTGGGTCTCGTGAACGAAAAGCACCGCGCCTCCTCGTGCAGTCCTAGGTCCCGTCGGCGATCAGCGTGCCGAGCTGACGGCGGTTGACCTTTCCGGTGTCGTTGTAGGGAATCTGGTCGACGATGATCAGCCGCTCGGGAAGCTTGAAGTAGGCGATCCGCTCGCGGCAATGCGATCGCAACTCCTCGAGCGTCACAGCGGCATCGGTTACCACGGCGGCGCCGACGCGCTGGCCCATCTCGTCGTCGGCGACTCCGGCGACGGCTACGTCGCGCACCGCGGGGTGGGACCGCAGAGCCTCTTCGACCTCGATCGGGCCGAACTTCTCTCCCCCACGATTGATGGTGTCCTTCAGCCGGCCGCTCGGGTAGATGTAGCCGTCGTCGTCCTGTCGTGCGAGGTCCCCGGTATGCAGCCACCCGTCGCCGACGTGCTGACTCGTGTTGACCCAGAGTTCGCCTTCGGCGCCCGGTTCGACGTCCATCCCGGAGTCGGGGTCGACCAGCCGGACCTCGACCCCTGGCAGCGGCTTGCCCACCGATCCCACGCGATTGGGATCGCGATGATCGTCGGGCAGCAGCATTGTGTAGGCGCCGAGTGTCTCGGTCTGGCCGAATACATTGGCGAATCCCACATTCGGCATCGCTGTCATCGCCCTGCGCACCAAGGCGACCGGCGCAGCCGCTGCCCCGTAGGCGATCGCGGTCAGTGAGGACAGGTCGGTGCTTCCGAAGTCGGGATGGTCCAGGATGCGTTGCAACATGGTCGGCACCAGGAACGTCGACGTCACCCGATGCTCAGCCACCAGGCGTAGCCATTCCCCTGCATCGAACCGATCCTGGATGACATAGGTGTTGCCGGCATACAGGTTGCCGAGTACGCCGATCGCCCCACCGACGTGAAAGAATGGCACGGTCATCAAGCTCACCGTGGGCCCTACATTTGCGCGGAAAGGCGTGGTGACTCCGCGGATTCGCGTACTGAGCTGCGTGTGGGTGATGCCGATTGCCTTCGGCAGCCCGGTCGTACCGCTGGTGAAAAGGATCAGCGCATCGCGGTTGTCGTTGTCGTCGGCTGGAAGTGGTGCGTTCAGTTCACCTTCGGCGATCAGGTCGGTCGCTGTCCATACCCTCGGCATGCCTGCATCGGCGAGGCGATGGACGTAGTCGCTTCCCGCGACGCCGACCCCGGCGAACTCGGTGTTCTTGAAAAGGCCCTCCAGTTCGCGAGACGTCAAAGCGGGGTTGATCAGAGCCGCGCCCGCTCCGATTCTGGCGGCACCCAACATGGTCGCAATGGATGCCAGGCTTCCGACGTCGACGACGGCGATCCGCTGGCCTGCGATGTTGTCGGCGGCCAGTCGCGCTGCGCAGCGTGCGACGGCGGCGGCCAGTTCGCCGTAGGTCGTCGTCCTGTCATTGACGATGAGCGCGGTGCGGTCGGGATCGCCCGCGGCGGGCGCGTCGATGATTGTGCTGATGTTCATGGGCCGTCTCAGTACAGGGGTGACCACGAGGAGGTCCGCAGCAGCTTGCTGGTCCACTCGTCGCGGAGGTCGAGTGCGTCGTGCATCCACGTCCCCGGACCACGGTGCTCCGGGGGGATCTCGTTCTGCAGGAGTTTCAGCAGCGCGTCGGGGTCGTGGATGCGCTGCATCAGCGACACTTCGCGGCGCAGATGGCTCCCCAGTGCCGGCGCAAACGCGGCTTCGATCGTCAGCAGCGGGTTCGGCCGGTCCAGGCTTTTCGAGTACACCTCGCCGCACCTGTCGATGTACTCCTCGAGCTTGTCCTCGTACGGCCACATGGTGTCTTCCATATACAAGGAGAGCGCGTGCTCCCGCCCGTCGGCAGGCACGTCGTCGAACACCAGATCCTGCAGAGGTGACCAGGCAAGCGGCGCAAGCAGTTTGGCCTCGACATCGTGACGCAGCAGATCCAGCTCACGCATCGGTTGCCTCAGATCACCCTTTTGCACCCGCAGTGCCAGCCGTTCCCATGCCGGTCCGTCGCGCACCGCGGTGATGGTGATGACCGTGTAGGCGGGGCCGCTGCCGTGCGCGTGGTTGGTGTACCACAACAACCGCGCGTCGTCCCCGGCGCCCAGCGTGGGCATCCAACGGTCCCGGACGGCCGCCTCGAATTCGTCTTCTGCTCGACCCCGCACCTTGTGCACCTCGTGGATGAACAGCACGCCGAGACCTCCCACGCGCAGGGGCTGCATCTGGACAGCAGAGCCGAGAATCTGGTTACCTCACGAGGGTATCGGTCCTCTCTGGGAGGAAGATGGCTCATGGCTAGGGTCGACGTGCCGGACGGTCCCGGTGGCGAGGCCGCGATGATCTGGACGCTGCGTCCCGAGCTGGGCGGCATGGTCGAGCGGATGATCCGCGGCGCCTATCAGGACAGCATCCTTCCCGCCGAAGAGCGCGAGCTCGCGAGAATGCGCATCGCCCAGATCAACGACTGCATCGCCTGTTCGGATTTTCGTGCCCCGTCAGTGCTCGATGCGGGAGTCGCCCCAGAACTGTACGAACACGTCGCGGCCCATGCCACCTACGCCGGCTACACCGCAAGACAGCGCCTCGCCATCGAGTACGCCGAACGCTTCGCGACCGACCACGCCTCGCTTGACGACACTTTCTTCGCGCGGCTACGCGAGATGTTCACGGACGCGGAGGTTCTCGACCTCACGCTGTGCGTGGCGGTATTCCTCGGTCTGGGAAGGACATTGAGCGTGTTGGGTATCGATCAATCCTGCGCGATGGACGTGTGAGCCGCTCGTGGATCTCGCCACCGTCGACGAGCTGCTCACCACGACGCGCGCCGTCCGCAAGCGGCTCGACCTGACCCGGCCCGTGCCACGCGAGGTGATCCTCGAGTGCATCCGCCTCGCGATGCAGGCGCCGACCTCGAGCAACGCGCAGGACTGGCGCTGGCTGGTGGTCACCGACGCCGACAAGCGCGCCGCCATCGCCGAGATCTACCGCAGTATCGGTTCGGAATACCTCGCGCACGCCGCGTCCAACACCACCGATGCGCAGACCCGGCGGGTCTATCAGAGCGCCCGGGGTCTCACCGAGACGTTGGCCGAGGTGCCGGTGCACGTCATCCCCTGTCTGGACCCTCGTTTCGACGGGAGCAATCAGTTGATCGCCGCGTCGGGGTGGGCGTCGATCATTCCCGCCGGCTGGAGTTTCTTGCTCGCGCTGCGGTCCCGGGGTCTGGGATCGGTATGGACGACGATGCACTTGGCGAAGGAACGCGAAGTGGCCGAGGTGCTCGGCATCCCCGACGCGGTGATGCAGGCCGCGCTGTTCCCCGTCGCCTACACGATCGGCACCGACTTCCGGCCGGCCGCGCGGCCGCCGGCGGAGACAATCACGTTCTGGAACACGTGGGGAGAGAACTGATGCGCTCGTACACCGTCCGTTTCCACGTCGACGCACCGCCCCGCCGCGTGTGGCGGGTGCTGCACCCGCCGGTGCCGCCGAACTCTCCCCGACCGCGCGAGCTCACGTGGCCGACCGGCAGCATGAAGATCCTGCACGAAGGCGACGACGCCGGCGAAGGTCTGGTCCGCACGTGTGTGTTCGAAGTGCCAAAGTATCTGCTGTCGGGCGGTAAAGGCCGATCGTTCGAGACGGTGACCGAGGCGAAATTGCACAAGTTGTCGCGGTACTTCGCGATCGGCAAGCCGCTGTGGTCCTACGCCGAGGGCTACCACGAACTCGAAGAGCAGCCCGACGGCACCACGGTGCTCACCTTCCACGAGGACTACTACACCTACAACCCGGTGCTGCGGTTCCTTCTCGAGCGCCCGGTCCATGCTGCGATCTCCCGCGACAACCTGGAAACCTACGAGCACGCGCTCGGCTTCGCGGGCAAGGTCACCCGCCTCGCGTGAGCGTAAAAGCGCCGAGGCTCGACCTGCACACCCCGCACCTGGCCGACGTGGTCCCGTCCGTGCTCTCCGCGATGGGGGTCAAGGGGTTTGAGAGCCGGATCCCCATCGCCGGCGATATCGCCGGGGCGTGCGTACTGCTGATCGACGGCCTGGGTGCCGAATTGCTCGATACGTACGCCGAGGATGCGCCGGCCCTGGCCGGCCTGCGCGGGCAGACGCTGCAGGTGGGATTCCCGTCGACCACAGTCGCCGGACTGGCTGCGCTGGGTACCGGCTGCCAGTCGGGCGAGCATGGACTGGTCGGCCTGACGTTCCGGCTGCCCGACGTCGGTGTGATCAATCCGCTGCGATGGCGCGCCCACCCCCGCGGCCCCGACCTGCGCGATGCCGCACCGCCCGAGCAGGTGCAGCCCAGGCCGACGACATTCGAGCGCGCAGCTTCGGCGGGCGCCAAGGTCACCGTGGTCTCGGGCGCCGAATTCGCCGATTCGGGACTGACCCGGGCGGTGTTGCGCGGCGGCCGCTACGTCGGCGTGCTCGCAATTGGCGATCTCGCCGCCCGGGTCCGAGACGCCGTCGTCGACGGCGGGTTCTGCTACGGCTACCACAGTCAACTCGACCTGCTCGGCCATCTGTACGGGCCGGGATCCGCACCATGGCGAATGCAGCTGCGTCAGGTCGACCGGCTGGTGGAGTCGGTGCTCGACGGCCTCCCGCCCGGCGGACTACTCGCCGTCGTGGCCGACCACGGGATGGTCCTCGTCGACGACGTGGTCGACGTCGACGAATGTGACCCGCTGCGAGATGGCGTCGACGACATCGGCGGCGAGGCGCGGGCACGCCATATATATGTAGCCGACGGCGCCGCCAACGACGTGTTGGCCACATGGCGGGAAGTCTTGGCGCGGCGAGCCTGGGTCGTCGCGCGCGACGAGGCCATCGCACTGGGGTGGTTCGGCGAGCGGGTAAGCGATGACGTGCGGCGTCGCATCGGCGATGTGGTGGCCGCTGCGCGTGGCACCGCCGGGATCGTGCGACGAAAATTAGAGCCGCTAGAGTCTTCGCTGATTGGCCAGCACGGTTCGCTGACGGCCGCCGAGCAGCAGGTTCCGCTTCTCCTCGCGCGTGGCTGATCGGTTCACCGTTCGCCATAGGGCGCTACGTGTAACGCACTGCGCGCCAAAGGATTTCATATATACACCCTGCATGAGCGTCACACAAGGCGCATCAAAGATCGTTTTCTCCAACGTAAGTCGCACGAGTGGTAACGATTCGGCAAACAAATCGACCGCGGATAAGTTCCCTCCGCAACGGATTTCCGGTGAACTGAGCCATAGAAAACGCGCACTGTGAACGGGGTCACATCAAATACGGTGAAGGTGGTCACAGATTTTGGCGCGTTACAAAACCCTCTAGTAACGTCCGGCCGCATGTTTGCTACCGTAACGCTGTTGACGCTCGTCAACTCAGTGTCCGGCACGCCATACATCTCCGGTGGGGACTCCCCGCGTGGAACGGATTGCTCGGGCCTCGTTTCCTGGGTCACCAATGCGGCGACCGGACGTCCCATCTACGGAGACCGGTTCAACACCGGAAACATCGAGAGAGCCCTGCTCGCACGCGGGTTCCGGTACGGCACCCAGCCAGGCGCCCTGGTGGTCGGCTGGAACGGCGGTCATACCGCTGCGACCCTGCCGGACGGCACTCCGGTGTCCTCTGGCGAAGGTGGCGGAGTCAGGGTCGGCGGCGGTGGCGCTTACCAGAGCCAGTTCACCCACCACATGTTCCTTCCGATGCCGGTCGATCAGCCGCTGCCGCCCGACGGCGCCCCGGTTGTCATGATGGCCGGAGAACTCGCGCCGGCACCGGAGATGGCGCCGCCGCCGGCCCCGGATCCGTTCATGGCTCCGCCGCCCCCGGCCGATCCGTTGGCGCCGCCGCCCCCGCCGGCCGACCCGTTCGCGCCGCCGCCGGCCGATCCGATGGCACCGCCGCCTCCCCCGCCGGCCGACCCGTTCGCGCCGCCGCCCGCGGACCCGTTCGCGCCGCCTGCGCCGCTGCCGGCCTGACCTTCGGAGGCCGGATAGCCTCTGCGGCGTGATAGTCCTGCTGCCGCCGTCGGAGACCAAGCGTGTCGGCGGCGAGGGACCACCGCTCCGGCTGGACGCACTCAGCTTCCCTGCGCTGGGACCGCTGCGTGAAGAACTCGTCGGCGAGCTGGTCGAACTCGCCGCAGATCCATCGGCATCTCGGCGCGCATTGGGACTGTCGGCGGCGCAGGACGCCGAAGTCGAGCGCAATGCGATGCTTCGCAGTGCGCCGACCTTGCCGGCGATCACCCGCTACACCGGCGTGCTGTACGACGCGCTGGACGTGGCTTCGCTGTCGGGCGTTGCGGCGTCCCGTGCGCTCGCCCGGCTGGCGGTCGGCTCGGCGTTGTTCGGACTGCTGTGTGCCGACGACCCGATTCCCGCGTACCGGCTGTCCGCGACGTCGAAGCTCCCGGGACAGCCGTCATTGGCGACGCGCTGGCGCCCGCACCTCGAACCGGTGCTGACCGAGTTGGCCGCAACCGAGTTGGTCGTGGACTTGCGTTCCGGGTCCTACGCCGCGCTCGGCCGACTTCCCAACGCTGTCGACGTCGATGTCGTCGCCGAGCACGGCAACGGCAGGCGCACGGTGGTCAGCCATTTCAACAAGGCGCACAAAGGCCGACTTGCGCGGGTACTGGCCACCGCGAGATCGGAGCCGAACGACGCCGCTGCCGTCGCGGCCGTCGCACGTCGCGCGGGCCTGCGGGTGGAACGTCGCGATGCTCACCTCACCGTCGTGGTGCCCGCTTGAGTCTTGCGTGTGAATCCCGCTCTGCACCAATGTGACTCGGCATCCGATAGCGTAATGGGCGAATGGCTACACCATTTCCAGTCAATCTTCGCCTAGCGCATCATTCGTCCATAGCGGGAGCTAACTTGGTAAGCCAAGCGACTTCGACACGTCATCCCCGTGCGCGGGGGCGACACCGGAAGCGGGCTTCACGTCGCTGGGAATCACGTAGCAAGCGAACCGCGTACTGGGGAATGGCGGTGTTACTGGCGGCATCGGCGGTCGGGATGGGGTCGCTGGTGAAGCGGACCGTGGAAGCTCCAGTTCCGTTGTCGGACATGCCCCGATCGCCGACGACGGCTGTCGCCCCGCCCCCGGCGATTGAGCCCAGCGAACCATCTCCCGCACCAGCACCCAGCCGGCCTATCGCCCAATTCGCCACTGATGACCGAGGGTTCGTCAACTCGCCGGCCCGCTGCGCAGAGGCACAAACGGCGGTGGCGGTCGGCCGAACCCAGCGCTCCGTGGTCGTCATCTGCAGGGACGGCAACGGAAGCTTCGAGTATCGGGGGGTGCGGCTCAGTGACGACGCCATGCTGACGGCGACCGCGGAGAGCGCACCGACGAAACGATTCCTCGCGCGTCACGCCGGCGTCGTCTATTCGGTGTCTGAAACCGAACTTCTCGTCACCACCGGCGCCACGGTGATCAAGCAGGAACCGATGCTGGAGTTCCGGGTTAGATCGGAACTATGAAATCGGTCGTGTAGAACTCCGCCGGATCCTGGCGGAAGGGGTGGGGTCGAGTGACCCACACCCACGCGCCCGTCGCGCCCGGTTGGATCGCTTCGGTCAGCGTGACCGACGCCGCGCCGTTGTCGTCGGTGTTCAGGGCGCCCTGAGCGACGCCCGGATCGCCGCCCCAGCAGGGCGCCGACGATGGCCGCGGCAGCTCGATGAGCCTGACGTCGTAGTGGGTGTTCGGTATGGCGCTCGCCATTTGAACATCGGCGGTCACCGTCTTCCCGTCCGACCGCAACGTGCCGGTTGTTGCCGCCATGCCCGTCGGGCCCTTGTAGGCCGTCTTGCTGAAATCGCACCGTCTGCTCATTTGCGCGAACGGCAATATGGTGCCGCCTGCACCCGCGGTTCCGTCCGCGAACGCAATTGCCGTGGGCGAGACCGTAATTAACGTCGCCGTCAGGATCACGATCCGCGTCGCCTGCCGCATAGTTGATCCACCTCTCGACCAAGTAAGCCCCGACGCTAGGAGTAAAGCACCGATCGGCGGGCGATTGGGCAAAACGAGCGGTCCGATGACGGTTTGCCGCCGCCGAGTTGTTGTCCGTACGGTTGACCCATGACGGTGTTGCCTGACCTCGGCGCCGTGCGGAAGAACCTGGGACGCAGCCTCTTCGGCATGGTTGCCGGGCCCGACGGCTCGGCCAACCGCACGCGGATCCACGACACGCCGGGCCCGCGCTGGTTCGCTGACGACCGGCCGATCCGGCGGGTGCACGCGGATGCATCCATGTTCGTCGGGGGTCTGCGCGCACTACTCCTGCAATCCCTGCATCCATTGGCGATGGCGGGCGTCGCCGATCACTCGGACTACCGCGGCGATCCGTGGGGCCGGCTGCAGCGCACGAGCACCTTTCTGGCGGTGACGACGTTCGGTCCCGCCGTCGACGCGCAACGCGCCGTGGATCGGGTCCGGGGTATTCATCAGCGCGTGCGGGGCGTAGCGCACGACGGCACGCCCTATCACGCGGCCGATCCGCATCTGCTGGAGTGGGTGCACATCGCCGAGGTCGACAGCTTCCTGCTGGCTCATCAACTCTATGGGGCGCAGCCGCTTGACCAGGACGGCCGTGACGGATATGTCGCCGATGCTGCCCGCGTCGCCGCTGCACTCGGCGTCGTCGACCCGCCGCGCACCGAAAGCGAACTCGCCGAACGGATCGCGGCATTCCGTCCGGAGTTGTCGAGCACGTCCGCTGCGCGCGATGCCGCTAGGTACTTGCTGTTGACTCCCCCGTTGCCGATCGCCGCGCGCGCACCCTACGGGCTGCTGGCCGCGACGGCGGTGGCAATGTTGCCCGCATGGGGGCGAATGCCGTTGCTGCTGCCCTACTTTCCGCCGATCGAGGCCACCGTGGTACGAATGTCGGGCCGCGTCCTGGTCGCCGGGATCCGGTGGGCCCTGACTGCGGTGCGCTAGGAGTCGTCGCGGCACTCGACGACGTCGTAGACGCCTTCGGCATAACGCGCGCGAATGAGCTTCTTGTCGAACTTGCCGACGCTGGTCTTCGGCACCTCGGCGACGAACGTCCACCATTCGGGCAACCAGAACCGAGCAACCCTGTCGCACAGATGCTTTCGCAGTTCCGGCGCGGTTGCCGATGAGTCATCCTTGACGACAACCGCGGCCAACGGTCGTTCCTGCCATCGCTCGTCGGGCACCGCGACGACGGCCGCCTCCAGCACGGCGGGATGGTCCATGATGCGAAGTTCCAATTCGACCGAGGAGATCCACTCCCCGCCGGACTTGATGACGTCCTTCGCGCGGTCGGTGAGCGTGATGAATCCCTGAGGGTCGATGCGGCCCACGTCGCCGGTCCGCAACCAGCCCTCGTCGAACTTCGACGGATCGGCATTCTGGTAATACGAGCCCGTGATCCACGGTCCGCGAACCTCGATCTCTCCCACGGCCTTACCGTCGCAGGGCAGCACCGTGCCGTCGTCGTCGACGATGCGGATGTCAACTCCGCACAGCACGCGACCCGCCGATGCCCGCAATGTCCACGCGTCCTCGCCGGTGACCTCCGGTGGCGGCTTGGCCAACGAAGCCAGCGGAGAGGTCTCGGTCATCCCCCAGGCCTGACGGATGACCACGCCGTAGCGTTCCTCGTACTCCTTGATCATGCCGAGCGGCACGGCGGAGCCGCCGCAGGCGACGGTCCTCAGCGACGAAATATCGCGATCCGGATTGGCGTGCAGATACTGCAGCACGTCGTTCCAGATCGTGGGGACCGCCGCCGCGACCGTCGGACGGTGACGTTCGATCATGTCCACCAAAGGCTCGGCCTGCAGGTAGCGGTCGGGCAGCAGAAGGTCGGCGCCTGCCATCACGGCCGCGTACGGCTGACCCCACGCGTTGGCATGGAACATCGTCACGACCGGCATGACACGATCGCCGTCGACGATGCCGATCGAGTCGGCCCCGCACACCGCCATCGAGTGCAGGTAGGTCGACCGGTGGCTGTAGACGACGCCTTTCGGATGCCCCGTCGTGCCGCTGGTGTAACACATTGCGGCCGCGCTTCTTTCGTCGAGAAGGGGCCAGTCGTACTCGAGCGGCTGTCCGTCGAGCAGTTCGTCGTAGCGGACTACCTGGTGACCCGAAGCGGTGAGGGGGTCCAGGTCGCCGGCTCCGACTGCCACCACTGTTCGCACCGTCGTCAACTTCGGCAGCACGGCACCCAGCAACGGCGCCAGCGACATGTCCACCAGCACAACGGAATCCTCGGCCTGGTTGGCGATGAACGCGACCTGCTCCGCGGCCAACCGGATGTTCAGTGTGTGCAGCACCGCACCCATGCAGGGTGCCGCGAAGTAGGCCTCGAGGTGTTCCTGGTTGTTCCACATGAAGGTGGCAACCCGATCGCCCTCTTCGATACCGAGCGCGCGGAGGCCGTGTGCCAGCTGCGCTACCCGCGCGCCGAGTTCGCCAAAGGAGATCTCGCGGTAGCCGTCGGGTGTCTTCGTGATGACCTTGCGACTCGAGTGCCACCTCGTGCCATGCCGCAGTATCCCCGTCAACGTCAGCGGGACGTCTTGCATCGTGCTGTCCATGGCCACCCCCAGGATGCGTGAGGCGCAGGCGTTCATGATTGCCCATATCTCACAGGTTCGGCGAGAAACGGCCAAAGGTGCTCAGCGGCTAGCATGACCAGCCATGACCGAGCCCGGCTATCTGCAGCCGAAGCCTCCGCTTTCGCGCGGGGATCTTGCGATCTCGATCGCCGCGCTGGTCGTCGCCGCTCTGTTCGGCGCGGGGTCGTCGGTAATCGGGTTGTTCTCGCTGGGGTTTCTGGACCACTGTCCACCGCAAACCTGCAGTGCCACCGGTGCGGCCACCGCGGTCATGACGGCGCTTATTGTCGCGTTCGTCATCGGTGTTCTGGGAGTGGTGATCACTGCCCTGCAGCTGTTCCGGCGCAAGCGTGGATGGCCCGTCGCGGTTGCGACCCTGGTGCTGTGCGTGATCGCCGTCGCCTGCGGGGTGGTCGGCTACATAATCGCCGTCGGCGGATGACACGCGCGTCGTCCGAAACGTCCCACTCGCCGGCAGCTATTCCCTTACCGTCGTAAATGTGGAGCCACACCCCATGAAAGCCCCCGATCTGGTACCGGTCGGGGCACTGCGCTCAGGGGACCCAATCACCGACGTCAACGGTGGCGGTCAGCACTACATCGTTTTGGAGTCCAAGAAACTCGGCGAAAGCTGTGTCGTTTTGGAACTGGAGTCCAAGGCGAACGATCAACTGCGGGTGATCGAGGCGTCCTTCCCCGCCGACTACGTGATGGGTTTGACCCCCCGCCGGCCGATCCTGTAACCGCACGCTACGAGTTGCCGCTTGTGCGGACCCGCTGCAAGATCCGGCAATGGACCCCAAGCACGCGGAACTGGCGCAACTCGACGCCATCGGCCAGGCGGAGTTGGTCGCCTCGGGCCAGTTGACGGCCACCGAGCTACTGGAATCCGCCATCGCGCGGGTCGAGGCCGCGCGCGACCTCAACGCCGTCATCGCGGACCTCTTCGACCGGGGCCGCGCGCATGCCGCGGCGCTGGATGGGTCCGGAAAGCTGCGGACCGGGGGCGCCGGGCCTCTCGCCGGAGTGCCGTTCCTGCTCAAGGACCTGGGCGCATCATTGGCCGGAGCACCGGAGGCGATGGGCTCGCGGGCATTGCGCACGCACGTCGCCCTTGAGTCGGCTTGGATCGTCGACCGTTATCTCGGGGCGGACCTGGTGGTGTTCGGCAAGACGAACACTCCCGAGTGGGGTAACCACTGCACCACCGAGCCCTCGTTGTTCGGTGCCACCGTGAATCCCTGGTCGCCGTCGATCACGCCGGGCGGGTCGAGCGGTGGCTCCGCCGCGGCGGTGGCCGCGCGCGTCGTCCCGGCCGCATCCGGTGGTGACGGCACCGGCTCCATTCGGGTGCCCGCATCCTGCTGCGGGTTGGTCGGTCTCAAGCCGCGTCGCGGCCGCACCTCGTTCGCGCCGTTCGCGGGCCACGAACTGGAGGGGCTCGTCAACGAGCATGCACTCACCAATACAGTTCGCGACAGTGCCGCGCTGCTGGATGCCGTCGCGGGCTCGGCACCCGGCGACCCGTATTCGGCGCCCCGCCCCGAATCGCCGTTCCTGCAATCGATTTCGCGGATGCCGACGGCCCAGCACATCCGCATCGAAACGGCGTCGCCGTTCCCGGTCGGCAGCACCCATCCCGATGTCGTCGCCGCGGTCGAAGCCACCGGCAAGCTGCTGGCGGGCCTGGGGCATGTCGTCGAGCCCGGAGCGCCGACGATCGACGCCGATGCGGTCGCCGACGCGATCGCGGTCCTTCACAACGTGAGCAATGCCCAGCTGCACGCGTTTGCGACTGCCCACCTCGGCCGCGCACCGCGCGAGGATGAATTCGAGCCGAGCACGTGGGTGATGGTGCGCGAGGGACTCGAGACCACCGGCGTCGCCTACGCCGAGGCCATCGCGGCGATCCACGCGCAGACCCGCCGCTTCGTCGCCGGCATGGGCGGACACGACGTGCTGCTCGTGCCGACGCTGCTGACCCCGCCACCGCCGTACGGCCTGCTGGACCAGCCGCGCGGAACCACCCGCGCGTTCTTCGATGTCGAGTTCGCCACCACGGGATGGACGACGCTCGCCAACGTCACCGGCTGGGCCGCGATCTCGCTTCCGCTCGGCGCGACATCCGACGGTCTGCCCATCGGCGTTCAGCTGATGGCGCCCGACGAGACGATCCTGTTGCAGTTGGCCGCGCAACTCGAGACGGCCGCTCCCTGGAATGACCGGCGGCCCCCTCAGTAGTGTCGGACGGGTCGATTGGAGTGCCCGATGCTGCGTGACATCCGTGAACTGACCGACTCGCCCGAGGAGTACGCCGCCGAGCTTCGCCGGCGCTGGGGTGGGTTGTTGAGCTACCGCTACATCGGCCGTAGCTACGCGTCGATGGACCTCGGCGTGGAGGACAACACCGTCGCCGTGCGCCACGACATGCGCAACGCCACCGGTGGACTGCTGTTCGCCGTGCTGGGAATCGCCTCACCCGAGAGCGGGCACATGTCCGATCTCGAGGCGGTTCCCAACCCGGTCATCCATTCCTGCCAGATCCTCGATGCCGGTCACGACGTGCGTCGCATCGAGATCGTGTCCGAAGAGCTCAAGCGCGGGCGCCAGATGGGGTACAGCCGCGCCAAGATCGTCGACGCGGACAATCCGGACCGCGTGCTGGCGCTGATCGAGGGCCAGGGCGTCACCATCGGCACGCCGCCCGCGGGCCTGGAGCGGATGGAGGCCAATCCGCTCGAGGTCGATCGACTCCCCCGACCTGCCGCCGCTGTGGCAGGTGTTCGGCGGCCACCGTCGGCCCGACGGCAACTGGGGCCTGCCGGAACTCGCCGCCGAGGTCGCCTCGCCGGATGCCGCCCTGCACATCGGACCGCAGTTCGTCATGCTCGAGACGGCGGCCATCGACGCCGCAGCCACCGTCGCGGGCACCGATCGCCTCCAAGGGGTGTCGTCCCACGTCATGTTCATGGCGCGCGGCAAGGCCGGCCCCTTCCGCCTCGAGGCGGAGCCGATGGCCGGTGCCGACGGCACGACCGCGGTACGCGTGCTCATGCACGACGAGGGAAACGACGACCGGGTGACCACCGTCGGGTCATATCTGTTCCGGTCGGCCTAGCGCACAACCGCGAAAAGCGGTCATGAGACACTCACGGCATGAGTGTCGCAATCGCCCGTCCCAAGCTCGAAGGCAACATCGCTGTCGGCGATGATCGTCAGATCGGATTCGCCGAGTTCGGCGACCCGCAGGGCCGCGCGATCTTCTGGTTGCACGGCACCCCGGGCGCCCGGCGCCAGATACCGATGGAGGCGCGGGTCTACGCGGAGAAGGCGAACATCCGCCTGATCGGCGTCGACCGGCCGGGTATCGGGTCGTCGACGCCGTACCAGTACGACACGGTGGCCGGCTTCGCCGCGGATCTGCGCACCATCGCCGACACGCTCGGCATCGACAAGATGATCGTCGTCGGATTGTCGGGAGGCGGCCCGTACACCCTCGCGTGCGCAGCCACGATGCCGGACCGGGTGGTCGCCGCGGGCGTCATCGGAGGTGTCGCACCGACACAGGGCCGCGACGCGATCACCGGCGGACTGATGGGCACCGTCGGAACCCGGTTGGCGCCGCTCCTGCAGGTGGCGGGCACCCCGATCGGCCTGCTGGCGAGCGGCATCATCCGGCTGATCAAGCCGGTCGCATCGCCCGCCGCCGACCTGTACGGGAGGGTGTCGCCCGAAGGCGACCGCCGCCTGTTGGCGCGCCCCGAGATCAAAGCCATGTTCCTCGACGACCTGCTCAACGGCAGCCGCAAGCAGATGGCGGCGCCGTTCGCCGACGTCGTCGTGTTCGCGCGGGACTGGGGCTTCCGACTGGAGGACGTCAAGCAGCCCGTGCGCTGGTGGCACGGCGACCACGACCACATCGTGCCGTTCGCCCACGGCCAGCACGTTGTGGCGAAGCTGCCCGACGCTGAGCTGTACCACCTGCCGGGCGAAAGTCACCTCGCCGGCCTCGGCGTCGCCGAGGAGATCCTGACCACGATGAACAAGGTGTGGGACTCCTACGAGGCCGACCGCGGCTAGAAGCCCGCTAAAAGCCGAAGCCCAGCTTCGCTGGGACCTCGCTGGCGAAGGCGGCGTCGAGGCGGGTGACGACGTCGACATCGAGGCTGCGCGGTGCCACACGGGCGTCCGCCAACGCATCCGATTTTTCGCTGCCACCCGATACCGTGGGAGCCACGAAAGGAGCGTTCGACATGGCGACCGATCTGACGCTCTACCTGAACGACGAACCTGGCGAGTTGGCCCGACTCGGCGATGTGCTCGGCAAGGCGGGCGCCAACATCGCCGGACTGTGCGCGGTCACCTCGGGCGGTGGGCAAGCCGAAGTGCACATTCTGGTGTCTGACCCGACCCCGGCCTTCGAGGCGCTGGAAAACGCGGGGATCGAGATCGCCTCCGAGCAGGAGGTGATCGTGTTGAACATCGAGGACCGGCCGGGCGCGCTCGGCGAGGTCGCTCACAGGTTGGGCGCGGCGAAGGTCAACCTGACCACCGCCTATCTGGCGACCAATACCCGCCTGGTGCTGGCGGCGGACAATCTCGCCGCCGCCAAGTCGGCGCTCAGCTGATCAGCGCTTGAGCCAGCCTCGCACGGTGGCCAGATCACGGGTGTACGCCATCAGAAGGTCGTCGTGGTACAGCGCGCCCCCGCTGATCGCGGCACGCCCCTGCCAGATCACCTGGACGCGGACCGGGCTGCGGGTGTAGTAGTCGGTGCGGTCGGCGTCTCTGCGATTCCAGCCGGCCTGCACGGCGAACTCGGATAGGCCCCGTCGCTCGTCGGCTGCGGTCATCGGGTTTTCCTCCTGTGTAGACCCGGGTACGGTATCGGATCCGCGCTAGCCCGCTGCGGCCGGTGCGAACGTGACGACCAGGACGTCTCGCCTCGCGGGGCGGCTCGGGTCGCGCGGGCGGATCGGCGAAACCCCGTGAAGAGTGCAGCGGTCATCACCCATCAGCAGCGTGCCCGGCGCGTCCAGAGTGGTCGTCAGAAGCCGCCGGCCGTTCGTGTCGAACACCGAACTCTCGCCGCCGGCCGCGTTGTCGCGGCCGATGAGCAGCGAGGTGACCAGCGTGACGCCGTCGCGGTGGCGCCCCTCAGGCGTGGGGTGACCCTCACCGTCCGCCGCGAGCACCCGGAACGGAGTGACCTTCACCCTCCACTGCGAGGCGTCGTCCAAGGCTGTCGCCATGATGCCGAGCAGCTGCAGAAGAACCTGCAGCAGCGGCTCTTTCGTGAACGTCTCGGTGAGGGGCTCGAAATGGCGGTCATGGCCGATATAGAGCGGGTTGGAATCCTCCGGCTGAACGAAGGCGTCATGCGGCATCGCCTCGATATGCCCGTCGTCGGTGGTGAACAGGAAGTGCCCGTAGCGACGCTGCCGCGTCGTGCCCAACTCCTCGGCGTAGGCGTCAGGGGCCAGGTCGTCCCAGTACGCGGCGAACATCGCCCAGGCGTCGGCGCCGACCCCCAGGGACGCGTTCAGATCGCCCGGCGTCATCAAACAGATGCCCGCCGTGGTGAGCCGAATGCGCGCTTCGGAGACTGCGGATGTCATAGCGAGTCCCGGGTACCCGCAACGGGCCTGTCGAAAAGTGCCGCTACAAGAGCGCGCGGCGCAGCAGGTGCATCGCCACCGTTGTCGACCGCTCGCGCACATCGGCGCGGTTGCCGGGCATCCGCATGGTGCGGGTGTCGGTCTTGCCGTCGGCCAACTTGACGGTGAAACAGACTGTGCCCACCGGTTTTTCGGCAGTTCCGCCACCTGGTCCGGCGATGCCGGTGATGGCGACCGCGGTGTCGGCCGCGAATCTGTTCAGCGCACCGTCGGCCATCGCCTCCGCCACGGGTTCGGACACGGCTCCGTGCGTTTCGATCAGCGTGGGGTCGACGCCGAGAAGCTCCGCCTTGGCCTCGTTCGAGTAGGCCACCACTCCGCCGGTGACGTACTCCGACGACCCGGCGAGATCGGTCAACCGGGCCGCCACCAGGCCCGCCGTGCACGACTCGGCCGTGGCGATCCGGCGCCCCGACAACAGGCGGGCGACCTGCTCGTCGACGCTCGATCCGTCCACGGAGAAGATCTCGTTGCCGTGCCGCTCACGGAGCAGCTTCATCAGCCCTGCGTACACATCCGCGGCGTCCGGCTCGTAACGGGTGACGATCTCGATCTCCCCGCGCCGAAGACATGTCGTGATCTCGAGCCGATCGAAGCCGTCGACGGTCTGCTCGGCTTCGCGCAAGGTGTCCGCGAGGCCAGACTCGGGCAGCCCGAACATCCGCACCATCTCCTGCCGGTAGGTGGTCCGGTCGGCGATCGCCTCCTGCACGCCGGCGGTTTCCATCGCGCGCGGCCACATGGGCTGCAGTTCGCGCGGCGGGCCGGGCAGGACGACGACGGTCGGCTTGCCTCCGACGACGACGCCCGGCGCCGTACCCACCGGGTCGAGCACGTGCGCGCCGGCCGGGATGAGCGCCTGCTTGCGATTCGCCGCACGCACGGCCTCGACGTCCACGTTCGGAAAACGCGTCATCATGCGCGCCACGATGTCGGCGATCCTGGCCTCGAGTGCGTTGTCCAGCACCAACTCTCGGCCGCAGAACGTCGCCACCGTGGCAACCGTCATGTCGTCGGCAGTCGGCCCGAGACCGCCGGTCGTCACGATCAGGTCCACACCCTCGTCGCGCAGGAACCGCAGTTGCGCCTCGATGTCGTCGGGCCGGTCACCGCAGATCGTGATGTGCGCCAGTTCGACGCCCAGCTCGAGTAGGCGGTCGGCGATCCAGGGTCCGTTGAGGTCCGTCACCCGGCCCGTGAGGACCTCGGTTCCCGTCACCACGATGCCCGCGCGTGCGCTCACGCCGACGACACTACGCACCCCGCGCCGGAACCGGACACACCGGTAATGTCGTTACCCATGACTGCGCCGAGGTCGCTTCGAGAGCTGTTCGATCAACTCGGTCTGATCGAGGTCCCGTCGAGCGACGGCAGCGTGGTCATGGAGATGCCCGTCGACGAGCGCACGGTCAACACCGCCGGTGGGCTGCAGGGCGGGCTGATCGCGACGATGGCCGATGTGACCGCCGGTCAGCTCGCCGCACGAGCCACTCCGTTCGGCCACGCGATCGCCACCACCGATCTGTTCATCCGCTATCTGCGTCCCATCAAGGTGGGGCCCGCCCGCGCCGTCGCCCGCATTCTGCGGACCGGGAAGCGCTCGGTCGTCGTTCAGGTCGACATCTACCGCGGCAACGACGACGAAGTCGGCGCAACGGCGACCGTGAATTTCGCCGCCGTCGACTGACCGTCGCTTCGGCGTTCGGCGCTATTTGATGGGCACCGTTATTTGATGGGCACCGTTATCGCGGGCGTGTTGTATCCGGTGACTCTCGCCCAGCGGGCGTCCACCCCGCGTGTCGGGACGATGGCCTCCAGGTCGACCGTCTCGCCCGGGAACACCGTCACGTAGTTGTCGCTGTACTCGATGGGCAGGATCTCGTCGTCGTCGCGGGTCGCGGAGACTTCGACCCGTTCGAAGAACGCAATCTGCTGCGTGGGGTTGTGCAGCCGCACCGCCACGCGGTTGTCGTCGCCGTCGGTGATCTGCCGCGCGCTGATCTGTAGCGGCGTCTGCTTCATGTAATTGAGGGCCGTCATGTCCGCCCAACTCGACTGCCGAAGTTCGAAGGCGAAGTCGTTTACCGGATCGCCGACGTCGTCGGGCCGCTGCGACTGCCAGTAGACGTTCTCGGCGACGGTCTTGCCCGCTTGATCGAAGAGCTCGCACCGGACGAAGAAAACGCTTGAGGCACCGGCGATTCGGGGCAAAGTGAAGGCGTGCGCCACACCGCCCGGCGCGACGCGCAGATCGGCGGCGTCGCGGTCGTAGCGCACATTGCCCTGCAAGTCGTAGACGCGCACGCGTGCCCGAAGACCGCTCGCGGTATCGGCCGACTGATTCACGACGCTGACGTTGGCCTGGCTGCGATCGCCTGTGGCATAGGAATCGAACACCACCGACAGTGGCCGCAGACCCTTCTTGGCGCCGAAGTAAGCGCCGCCGGGCCGGAGGTAGTAGTCGAAGAGATGGCCGAAGAACGACGGCCAGTGGTTGTTGAGCATCCAGTAGATCGTCATCTTGTGGGTGTCCCAGCCGCTGGCGGCGAACGCCTCGAACTGGGCACGCGTCGACTCGTATTCGGCGAGCTGCGCCTTGGCCGCGAACTCCTCGACGCTCTCGGACGGTCCGTAGCGGGCCATGATGGCCCGCCGGATGCTCGTCAGCACAGCGTTTCTCGGATCCGAACCGGCGTGGAAGAACCACGTGTCGTTGATCGGCCACAGCTCATCGGCCGGGAGGAACTTCTTGAGGCTCGCAAGCGGCGGGATGTTCTCGTTGTCGCCCTGCTCCGCGGTGGCACCGCGGGTGGCGGCGTACCGGCCGCTGAACCAGTAGCTCGGCGGCCGCCAGCTGTATGGCCCGGCCATCTGTATCCCGTCCCAGATGGGCTGGCCGTTCCCATCCCTCGCCAGCGACGAAACCGTGTCCACGGTGGCGTTCTGCCAGTGCAATTCCGACAGGATGCGCCGATACTCCGCGACGACGGCGGGCGGCGGCAACCCGTCGCTGCCGTTGGCCCAGATGAATGCCGAGGCATGGGATCGCAGCGCGAGGATCTGTGAGCGCAGACTGTCCTGCGCAACCCGGCTGTCTTCGTCGTCCCACTGGGCCCACTTCTCCCATTGGTTGCAGCACATCCAGCCGTACATCAGTGGGATGCCCATTTCGTCGGCCATTTCCACGATGCGGTCGCCGGGGAACTTTCCCTCGAGCCGAATCATGTTCAGGCCGAGGTCTTTTACGTAGCGCATCGTCGCCGCATCGCGGGCCGGGTCGTCGCCGTAGAGCAGGTCGGGTGTGTAGGCGGCGCCGCGGACGAGGAAGTTCTTGCCGTTGACCGTCAGATAGAAGTTTCCGCCGGTGCCCAGTTCCGGGAACTGGTTGTCGGAATCGCGATGTTGCGTGACGGTGCGGATACCGAAGCGCAGGTTGGCGGTGTCGGTCAGTTGATCGAACTGGCGGAACTCCAGCCGCAGGTCATAAAGGTTGGGATCGCCGAGCGTGTACGGCCACCACAGGTCGGGGTTGTTGATGTTGAGGTGGGCGAACCGCGCCGGATCGAAGCTGACCTCGCGTTGCTCGCCCGCCGCGAGGGTGACCGGCTGTTCGACTTGGACGTCGCGCTTGCCGGGGCGGGTGATGGTGGCACGCAGAACGCCGCGGACCTGCTGTTGCGACGAGTTGCGCAGACTGCTGTAGATCGTCAGCTTCGCGGAATCCGTTCGCGGCAGCGGCAACTCGGTGTTCACGGTCGCCGGGCCGATCTGGACCGCGCCGGACACCCGCAGATACACCGGTTTGAATATTCCGGCATTGCGGTCTGGGACAAAGGAATTGCCGTTGCCCGGGTTCTTACCCGGCCCCTGATAGCCGATCCGGTTCCAGTTGATCCAGTCGTACCAGCTGTCGGCGAGTTCCACGCCGTTGATGTCCTGCAGCCGCTCCTCCGGCGTGACCCTCACGGCCAGCGCGTTCGGCCCGCCCTGGTTGATCCATTGCGAGACGTCGAGTTCGTGGGCGCTGTGCATCCCGACGATCCGCCGGTTGTCAGCGACGAGATGTCCGTTCAGCCAGATCTCGGCGCGGTAATTGATGCCTGGGAAATCGAGCACATAAGTCGAGTGACCGGCAGGCGCGGTGAAAGTGGTGCGGTACCACCAATCCTGTCGGTAGAGATCCTGCGGAACGTCGGCGAGGTTAGTCCCGACGTAGAGGTTCGGGTACGTGCCGTCGTTCTGCAGGGTCTGCAGCACCGTGGACGGCATGCGATTGATCTGGTGCCAGCTCGCACCCCGGTAGCCGATCCGCGACAGCGCGGCGCCGTCGGCCGGCACGTCCCTGGCCGAGCTGAGCGTCCAGCCCGCAGCCAACTCGATCGTCGACGGTGGTGGCCCCGGTCGCGCGAAGTCGGGGAAGTCCGCGGCACACAACGCCAGCAGCAATGCCACCGAGGTGACGATTCGCAGGAGAAGGTGCGGGCGCACCGCGTCACCCTATCTGTGTAGGGCCCGCCGGCGCGCCATGCGCTGGCCGCTACTTGTGCGGCACGTCGTTGACGAGTCCGCCGTCTATGACGTACTCGGACCCTGTCGAGTAGCGGGACTCGTCGCTGGCCAAGAAGACGACGAACGTCGCCACCTCTTCAGGCTGGCCGGGCCGGCCCAGCGGGATGCGCAGCATGTTGTCCGGGAAGTGTTTGGTCATCGGCGTGCGGATGAAGCCGGGATGCACCGAGTTGACCCGGATGTTGAACTGGCCGAGCTCGAGTGCCGCCGACTTGGTGAGCCCCCGAACCGCCCACTTGGATGCCACGTACGGGTGCACCATGACGGCGCCGCGCAGACCCTCGATCGACGAGATGTTGATGATCGAGCCGCCGCCGTCGGCTTTCATCGCCTCAACGGACGCCTGCATGCCGAGAAAGGTCCCGGTGAGGTTCACGTCGATGACCTTCTGCCACTTGGCCATGTCGAACTGACCGATCTGGCCGAGTGCCACCGTGCCCGCGTTGTTGACCAGAACGTTGAGCTTGCCGAAGTCGTTGACCGCGGTGGCGACGGCGGCCTCCCACTCGTCGGCCTGCGTGACGTCGAGATGCACGTAGCGGATGGAGTCGGGGGTCGTCGCGTTGATCTCGTCGGCGAGGGCCTTGCCCTTGTCGTCAAGGATGTCGCCGATCACCACCTTGGCGCCCTCGGCGACCAGCGCCTGCGCGTCGGCTGCGCCCATCCCCTGCGCACCGCCGCTGATGAGTGCCACTTTTCCGTCCACGCGTCCCATGGGGCGTCAGGTTACCGCACCCATATCAGAAAACTAGAACCTGTTCCAATTTGGCGGAGCAGCACGCATACTGCTGGCCATGGCTATTCGTGTGGCGCTGATCGGAACCGGCAACTGCGGCAGCCTCGCGTTGCGACAACTCGTCGACGACGCGCGCTTCGACCTCACCGGAGTGTGGGTGTCGTCGGACGCCAAGGTCGGCAAGGATGCCGGCGAGCTGGCGGGGCTGGACGTCTCCACCGGTGTGGCTGCGACAAACGATCTCGATGCAATCATCGCGGCGCTGCCCGACTGTGTCGTGTACTGCGCGATGGGCGACACCCGCCTGCCCGACGCCATGGCCGACGTGCGCAAGATCCTCGCCGCGGGCATCGACGTCGTGGGATCCGGCCTGGGCGTGCTGCAGTACCCGTGGGGGGTCATCCCGGACAAGTACATCCAGCGCATCGAGGATGCTGCGCGAGAAGGCGATTCGACGGTTTTCTTCACCGGCGTCGACCCGGGGTTCGCCACCGACCTGTTGCCCTTCGCGTTGGCCGGGACCTGCCAGAGCATCGAGCAGATCCGCACGATGGAGATCGCCGACTACGCCACCTACGACGGGGCGACGGTGATGTTCGACGTGATGGGTTTCGGCAACGAGATCGGTGACCTCCCGATGCTGTACCAGCCGGGCGTGCTGAGCATCGCCTGGGGCACGGCGATCCGGCAGCTCGCGGCCGGCCTGGGCGTCGAGGTCGACGAGATCAAGGATTCCGTCGAACAGGAACCCGCGCCCGAGGAGTTCGAGGTCGCGGTCGGCACCATCAAGAAGGGCACCGTCGCGGCGGTGCGGTTCCAGATCGAGGGCATGGTCGCGGGCAAGCCGGTGATCGTCGTCGAGCACGTCACCCGGTTGCGCCCCGACCTGCGACCGGACTGGGCGCAGCCCGCGCAGGAGGGGGGCTCGTATCGCGTCGAGATCACCGGAGAGCCGTCCTACGTGATGGACATCTGCCCGACGAGTCGCAACGGCGATCACAATTATGCGGCCATCCTCGCCGCGGCGGGGCGGATCGTGAACGCCATCCCCGACGTGCTGGCCGCGCCTGCCGGCATCCGGACCACGTTGGATATGCCGCTCGTGACTCCGAAAGGCGTATACACCGCCAAGTAGGCTGAACGGCGATGAGCCTGCAGCCCTTGGCATCAGATCCGGTCGCGGAGATCGCCGCGAGTCCTCCCGGACCGCGGAGTTGGCGCCTTCTTCGACCTCGACGGCACGCTGGTGGACGGATTCACGGCGACGGCGCACGCCAGCGACCGGATCCGGCGCCGGCAAGCGCGCATCGGTGAAGTGCTCGGCGTGATCGAAGCGTCGATGCGATACCGGCTCGGCCGGATGAGGTTCGAGCACCTGCTGACCCGGGCCGCGGGCTATCTACGAGGCGAATCGCTGGCCGAACTCGATGACCTCGGCGAGCGGCTGTTCGCCGATCGCATCGCATCGCGGGTCTTCCCGCACATGCGCGAAATCGTGCGCGCACACCAACAGCGCGGTCACACCGTCGTGCTCAGCTCGTCGGCCCTGACCATCCATGCCGAGCCCGTCGCCCGTTTCCTGGAGATCGGGCACGTGCTGTGCAACCACTTCGAGGTCGACGACGACGGCCGCCTCACCGGCAGGATCGCCAAGCCGGTCGTCTGGGGAGCCAGGAAGGCGACCGCGGTTGCGCAGTTTTGCGAAACGAACGACGTTGCATTGCAACGCAGTTACTTCTATGCCGACGGCAACGAGGACGCCGCGTTGATGGTTCTGGTCGGCCAGCCCCGGCCGGTCAATCCACGTCCCGGACTGGCTGCGGTGGCGGCCCAGCACGGATGGCCCGTGCTCCGCGTCGAGGGTGTCAACGGCCGTAAGCGCCTGTCGCTGCGCCGGCTCATCGGCTACGACTGACGCCGGGTGCGCGAGACTGCGGTTTCTGACGGTTTTTCGTGCGATTGCGTCATAAACCGTAGTTTCGGCGGACGTCCTGCCTGGCCGCGCAGCACTTGAGCTAAACTAGAACACGTTCCAATTCGCGAGCGGCCCACCAAGGAGCAGCCATGCGCACCCCTATCTGCGACGACCTCGATATCGAGTATCCGATCTTCGCGTTCACCCACTGCCGCGACGTCGTCGTCGCCGTGAGCAAGGCCGGCGGGTTCGGCGTGCTCGGGGCGGTCGGCTTCACCCCGGAGCAGCTCGAAATCGAGCTCAAATGGATCGACGAGAACATCGGTGACCACCCCTACGGCGTGGACATCGTCATTCCGAACAAGTACGAGGGCATGGATTCGGTCGACCTGTCCCCCGAAGTGCTCAAGAAACAGCTCAACGCGCTGGTCCCCGAGGAGCACCTGGAGTTCGCGCGCAAGATCCTCGCCGATCACGGAGTGCCCGTCGAGCACAGCGACGACGATGCGCTGCAGCTGTTGGGCTGGACCGAGGCGACCGCGACGCCGCAGGTCGAGGTGGCGTTGCAGCATCCCAAGTGCACGCTGATCGCCAATGCCCTCGGCACTCCGCCTGCCGAGATGATCAAGCACATCCATGAAAGCGGCCGCAAGGTGGCGGCGCTGTGTGGTTCGCCGTCGCAGGCGCGCAAGCACGCAGATGCGGGCGTCGACATCATCATTGCCCAGGGCGGCGAGGCCGGCGGGCACTGCGGCGAGGTGGGCTCGATCGTGTTGTGGCCGCAGGTCGTCAAGGAGGTGGCGCCCGTCCCGGTACTGGCCGCCGGCGGCATCGGCAGCGGTCAGCAGATCGCGGCGGCGCTCGCGCTCGGCGCGCAGGGCGCGTGGACCGGCTCGCAGTGGGTGATGGTCGAGGAGTCCGAGCACACCGCGGTGCAGCACGCCGCGTATGCGAAGGCGTCCAGCCGCGACACCGTCCGCAGTCGGTCGTTCACCGGTAAGCCGGCGCGGATGCTGCGCAACGACTGGACCGAGGCGTGGGAAGACCCCGACAATCCGAAGCCACTCGGCATGCCGCTTCAGTACATGGTGTCGGGCATGGCCGTCGCCGCCACCCACAAGTACCCCAACGAGAGTGTCGACGTCGCGTTCAACCCGATCGGTCAGGTCGTCGGCCAGTTCACCAAGGTGGAGAAGTGCTCGGCGGTGATCGAGCGCTGGGTGCAGGAGTACCTCGAGGCGACCGGCAGGTTGAATGACATCAACGAGGCGGCCTCTGTTTGATCCCGGCCGCCTGTGCCGGCTTCCTGATCGCCGTCTTGTGGATGGACCTGATCTTCGACAGTCAGGTCCTACAACACCGCGGCGCTGATGTTCTGCCCGAGTCAGTGCTCGCCTCGATCGCGGGTTACTACCGCCGCGCGACGACGACCTCGCGGCCGATGAGCTACCTCATCGCCGCCGTCATGGTTGTTCTGTTGGCCGCGTTGGGTTTTCAGCTCGCGACGGGCAACGATCCGATCTGGAGGATCGCCATCGCGGGAGTCCTCTCGGGCGTGCCGATCCTGCTGGCGCTGACGCGCACGGTGCCCAATGCGGTGCGGATGGGCGCGCGCGAAGGCGACTCCGCCGAGCAGTCGCGGTTGGCTCGCGCGGTCTGTCGCGACCATCTGCTCTGCCTCGTGTCGCTGTCGGCGTTCCTCGCCGTCTGGATTTCCGGATAGCGTTCGCGGTCAACCTAGCCACTTACCCGGCGATTATGTAAGGTGTCATACATAGTCGCGCGGATGGAGGTATCCCGTCGTCATGGCCAGTCATCGGGAGCGCATGGTCGCCTCGGCAGCGATGCTCATTCGCGAGCGCGGCGCCCATCCAACCGCGATCGCCGACGTGCTGGAGCACAGCGGAGCCCCGCGCGGGTCGGCGTACCACTACTTTCCCGGCGGTCGCACACAGTTGCTCTGCGAGGCGATCGATTACGCCGGCGAATACGTCGCGAGGAAGATCGCCAGAGCCGACTCAGGCCTGGAGGCATTCGACAGCCTCTTCGCGCACTACCGAAAGCTGCTGCTGGATACCGACTTCCGGGCAGGGTGTCCCGTCGTCGCGGTGACGGTCGAGGCAGGCGATCCCGCGAAACCCGATCAGTCCACACCGGTGATCGAACGTGCCGCCGCAGCCTTCTCCCGGTGGACGGACCTCATCGCGGGGCGGCTGGTGGCCGAGGGCGTATCCGACGAGCGCGCCGCCGAGTTGGCCATGTTGACGACCACGTCACTCGAAGGGGCGATCGTGGTCGCCCGCGCGTCGCGCGACGTGAAGCCTCTCGATCTCGTACATCGCCAGTTGCGGGCATTGCTTCTGGCCGAGACGTCGGAAAGGAACCCTCGATGAGCGGTGAATGGCAGTCCACGGCGTGCATCTTGTGCGAATGCAACTGTGGCATCGTCGTCCAGCTCGACGGCCGCAAACTGGCCAAGATCCGCGGCGACAAGCAGCACCCCGCGTCGCAGGGCTACACCTGCAACAAGGCCTTGCGGCTGGACCACTACCAGAACAACCGCGCCCGGCTGACGTCACCGATGCGCAGGTGCCCGGACGGCAGCTACGAGGAAATCGATTGGGGCACCGCGATCGCCGAGATCGCCGCCGGATTCAAACAGATCGCCGAGACTTACGGCGGGGACAAGATCTTCTACTACGGCGGCGGCGGTCAAGGCAACCACCTCGGCGGGGCCTACAGCGGTGCGTTCCTCAAAGCACTCGGCTCCCACTACCGCTCGAATGCGCTGGCGCAGGAGAAGACCGGTGAGGCATGGGTCGACGCCCACCTGTACGGCGGCCACACCCGCGGAGAGTTCGAGCATGCGCAGGTGTCGGTGTTCATCGGCAAGAACCCGTGGATGTCACAGAGCTTCCCGCGCGCGCGGACCGTCCTCAATGAGATCGCCAAGGATCCGTCGCGGTCCATGATCGTGATCGATCCGGTGCTCACTGACACCGCGAAGATGGCCGACTACCACCTGCGCGTCCGGCCGGGCACCGACGCGTGGTGTCTTGCCACGCTGGCCGCGGTGCTGGTGCAGGAAGAGCTGTGCGACGAGGGCTTCATCGCCGAGCACGTCAACGGCGCCGGTCCGGTCCTCGAGGTGCTGCGCGACGTCGCGGTCGGAGAGTATGCGCAGCGCTGCGGCGTCGACGAAGAGCTGCTTCGGTTGGCCGCGCGGCGAATCGGCACGGCGGACAGCGTCGCGGTGTTCGAGGACCTGGGCATCCAGCAGGCCCCGAACAGCACGCTGTGCTCGTATCTGAACAAGCTGCTGTGGATCCTCACCGGCAATTTCGCCAAACGCGGTGGGCAGCATCTGCATTCGTCGTTCGGGCCGTTGTTCCGGCACACCCCCGGAGTCGGCCGCACGCCGGTCACCGGCGCCCCGATCGTCGGCGGGCTGATCCCCAGCAATGTCATTCCGCAGGAGATCCTGACCGATCACCCAGACCGGTTCCGTGCCATGATCGTCGAGAGCAGCAATCCCGCGCACTCGCTGGCCGATTCCAACGCATGCCGCGAGGCATTCAGCTCTCTGGAGTTGATGGTCGTCATCGATGTTGCAATGACGGAAACCGCGCGGCTGGCTCACTACGTGCTGCCTGCGGCGTCGCAGTTCGAAAAGTGCGAGTCGACGTTCTTCAACCTCGAGTTTCCGCACAACACATTCCACCTGCGCCACCGATTGATGGAGCCACTCGGCGGCACATTGCCCGAACCCGAGATCTGGGCGCGGCTGATGCGGGCGCTCGACGTGGTCGACGACGGCGACCTGGAACCGCTGCGGCGCGCTGCGCAGGAGGGCCGGGATGCGTTCACGCTGGCCTTCCTGCAGGCGGTGGGCGCGAATCCCGCGCTGAACAAAGTGCTGCCGTTCGTGCTGTACGAAACGCTGGGACCGACTCTGCCCGAGGGTCTTTCAGGTGCAGCGGCGTTGTGGGGTCTGGCCCAGAAGGCGGCGATGGCGTACCCCGACGCGGTGCGGCGAGCCGGGCATGTCGATGGCGATGCGCTCTTCGACGCGATCCTCACCAGCCGCTCCGGCGTCACCTTCACCGTGCATGAGTACGAGGACGATTTCGCGCTGATCACCCATCCGGATCACAAGATCGCCCTCGATATGCCCGAGATGATCGTGGAGATTCGCGGGTTGTCCGCTGCGCCGCTGCGCTTCACGACCGCCGAGTTCCCGATCGTGTTGTCGGCCGGCGAGCGTCGCGCCTACACGGCCAACGACATCTTCCGCGATCCCACATGGCGCAAGCGCGACGCCGACGGTTCGCTGCGGGTCAGCATCGAGGATGCCGAGGCACTCGGACTCGTCGACGGCGGCAGGGCCCGGATCACCACCGCGGCGGGAAGCGCCGAGGCCGGCGTCGAGGTCAGCGAGGCAATGCTGCCCGGACATGCCTCCCTGCCCAACGGTTTCGGTCTCGATTTCGTCGACGGCGACGGCCGCGAACAGGTGCCCGGCGTGGCGCCGAACTCGCTTACATCCAGCGACTGGCGCGACGCGTATGCAGGCACACCGTGGCACAAGCACGTGCCCGCGCGAATCGAAGCCGCGGTCTAAACCAGTAGCCGGTTCGTCGCCTGCTCCAGCACCTGGCGCCTGCTGCGCCCGTTGTGGTCGGCGGCGACGAAGTGGCTGCCGATGGCGAGTGTGAAGGCCAGCATGCTTCGCGCCTCGACGTCGTCGGGATCATCGCAGAAGGTGCCGATGAGTGCCCGCAGGTATTCCATGCGGTGGTTGTCGACGCGACGCAGGCGCTTGGCCACCGAGCGGTCGCGGCGAGCCCAGTCGCGCACCGCGAGGTCGATCGGCAGCAGTTCCTTCGAGAAGGTCAGCATGCCCGCCTTGCGAACCTTCGCCTTCGCATCGCCCCCTTCGGTTTCCACGCGGGACAGCACGTCGTAGGTGCTTCGGTGCTCCCACGCGTCGAGGAGCGCATCGAGGAAGACCTGACGGCTCGCGAAGTGATGGTAGAAGCCACCGCGGGTCACGCCGAGGGCCTTGGCGAGTAGGTCCACCCGAACCGCGTCGGGGCCGCCCGCCGCGAGTGCTTTTAGGCCGGCGTCGATCCACGTGCTTCGTGATGTGCGCATCTGGGCGACCACCGACATCTCCTCGCTCCCCTACGGCACTTGACGGCCCTACCGAACCAAGAATACAGTACTGTATGCTTAGTTCATCGGTTCTCGACAAGACTGAACATTTGACGCGGCCATGGCGAATTCACGAGTTCACCAAGGACTTCCGCGTGCTCGACGTGTGGGCGCTACCGACGCCGGGCGGCCCTGGCGACTTCCCGAGGTTGATCAGTCTGTGGTCGTCATTCGACCCGGGCCGAACGTCGCCCGTCGTGCGCGGGCTGTTCGCAATCCGGTGGTTGCTGGGTCGGTTGCTCGGGCTTGACCGACCGCAGTCCGGACTCGGCGGCCGTGTTCACTCTCTGCGCGATCGGCTGAGCACCGACTTGCGTGACCCCGAACGGCAACTCGCGACGGACATGTCGCCGTTCGTTCCGCTGTATCTCACCGACGACGAGTTCGCGATGGAGATCGCCAATCAGACCGTGCACGGTGTGATGCATGTGGGCTGGGTCGCCGACGGAACGGGCGGCTACCGCGGACAGATGGCGGTTCTCGTTCGGCCCAACGGCGTGGTGGGGAATGCGTACCTGGCTGCGATCGCGCCGTTTCGCCACCTGATCGTCTACCCGTTGATGATGCGCGACATCGCACGCACATGGGCTGAAACGACTACTGCACAAACACAACCGGGGAGTATGCGATGAACACCGATGCTGCGCAAGCGCGCGTACACCAGGTCCAGCCTGGGATCGCTACTCGCGCGGTGAGCACGCTCGACCGCGTCGACTACGAAGACGCGTTCATCGTCGACGTAGCACGGCCGGCAGGTCGGGACGCCGAACAGTGGATGCGCGTGATCCTGGAGGATGCGCCGATGAGCACCCGACTGCGGTTGCAGTCGGCGTGGTCGGCGATCGGGCTCAAGCTGAACCTGTCGAGTTCCGTGGGACGATCGGTACTCGGGTGGGAAATTCGCTCCAGCGAACCGGATTACGTCGTGCTCGGCGTTGAGTCGCGCATCGGAATGCCGGGTGAGCTGTTGTTACGGAGACTGGAACACGAGCTGTTGTTCGCCACCCTCGTGCGGTTCGACAACCCGATCGCCCGCGCGCTGTGGGCAACGATCGAGACCGCACACGTGCGGACGGTGCGGTCGATCCTCGAGCTAGCCAGCCGGCGGGCCGACTAGCGGCATCGACGGCGCCATCGGCGGTGGTGGTGGTGCGTCGGCAGGCGGTGGTGGTGGTGCGTCGGCAGGCGGTGGTGGTGGTGCGTCGGCAGGCGGTGGAGGCGCCGGAGCGTCGGCTGGCGGTGGTGGTGCGTCGCCGGGAGGCGGTGGCGGCGCTGCGGCGAGATCGGCACCCGAGACTGGGACATTCGGACCGGGAGCCTGATTCGGGATCGGCGTGTTCATGTTGCGCTGGGCCAGTCCCATGATCAGCGCTTGCTTGCCGCTGATCTCGTGGTTCTGGACCGCCTGCCACAGGTCCTTGAGGTAGCTGACGTTGGGGCCGTCGTTGCCCTTCACCGACGGATCCATCGAAGAGCCGGGAGGTAGCGCGTCGGGACTAGCAAGGTGCGGAACGCCGTCGGCCGGCGTCGGCAACGGCGCGGCCGCGGGCTGAACCGCGGGGTCGGCCGGAGCGGCCGGGTCGGTGGGAGCAACCGCGGGGTCGGCCGGAGCGGCCGGGTCGGTGGGCACAGCCGCGGCGGCGACAGCGGGCGCGTCGGCGGGCGCGGGCGGCGGCGGCGCCGGGTGCAGGAACGCCAACGGGTCGAACGGTTGCGGCGCCGGAGGTGGCGGCACGAGCTCTGCTGCCGCCGATTCGACCGGGGCAGGCGGTGGCACGGGAACATCTGGATCGGCCATCGCGGTGGGCGCTCCCCACATCAGGGCGACGATCACTCCCACGCCTCCCGCGGCCAGCGCGAGCGCATTCCCACAGATACGGACTCTCACCGATGCCCCCTTCCCTAATACCGCCGGTGTCCGGCGCTACTGGGTGCTTCAGTTTGGCTACCTAAAGTGTTACACCTGTGCACCCTGTGACCAAGAGGTCAATTACCTGAGCAGGGCCGGAACACGTTTCACTTCGGAGTTTTCCTAACCACCTTCACCTAGCCCGGCCTGTGGTGTAGCAATGCGGTACGGCCACTAGACAACGTCATATGAGGATGCCTGAGGACCAACGGATGCCCACACCCAACCTTCCGCCCGGATTCGACTTCACCGACCCCGATATCTACGCCGAACGGCTGCCGGTCGAGGAGCTTGCCGAGATGCGCCGGGTGGCGCCGATCTGGTGGAACGAGCAGCCGATGGGCGTCGGCGGCTTCGACGACGGCGGCTACTGGGTCGTCACCAAGCACAAGGACGTGAAGGAGGTGTCGCGCCGCAGCGACGTGTTCTCCAGCCTGCAGAAGACCGCGCTGCCCCGCTATAAGGACGGCACCGTCGGCGAGCAGATCGAACGGGGGAAGTTCGTCCTGCTCAACCAGGACGCCCCGCACCACACGCATCTGCGCAAGATCATCTCGCGCGCCTTCACGCCGCGGGCGGTCGAGCTGCTGAGGAACGAGCTGAACGAGCGGGCGCAGGAGATCGCGAAAGGCGCTCTGGCCGAGGGCTCCGGCGACTTCGTCGAGCAGGTGTCGTGCGAGTTGCCGCTGCAGGCGATCGCCGGGCTGATGGGCGTGCCGCAGGAAGACCGCATGAAGCTCTTCCACTGGTCGAACCAGATGGTCGGTGACATGGACCCGGAGTTCGAAAACAACGATGCGATCACCGCGTCGATGGAATTGATCATGTACGGCATGAAGCTGGCCGCCGAACGGGCCGACAAGCCGGGCGAGGACCTCGTCACCAAACTGGTGCAAGCCGACGTCGAGGGGCACAAACTGTCCGACGACGAGCTCGGCTTCTTCGTCATCCTGCTCGCCGTCGCGGGCAACGAGACGACGCGCAATTCGATCACCCAGGGGATGATGGCGTTCACCGATTTCCCCGACCAGTGGGAGCTGTTCAAGGAGCAGCGTCCGGCGACCGCTGCCGACGAGATCGTCCGCTGGGCCACGCCGGTCACGTCGTTTCAACGCACAGCGCTCGAGGACACCGAGTTGTCGGGCGTGGAAATCAAAAAGGGCCAGCGGGTGGTGATGTTCTATCGCTCAGCCAATTTCGACGAGGATGTCTTCGACGACCCGTATACGTTCAACATCCTGCGCGATCCCAATCCGCACGTCGGGTTCGGCGGCACGGGCGCGCACTACTGCATCGGCGCGAACCTGGCGAGAATGACGATCGACCTGATGTTCAATGCGGTGGCCGACCACATGCCAGACCTCAAGTCGCTCGCCCGGCCCGAGCGGCTTCGGTCGGGCTGGCTCAACGGCATCAAGCACTGGCAGGTCGACTATGCCGGCTCCGGCGGACCGGCGTAGTCGTTGCTGTGAATCGCCTTGAAAAGCGATGAACGACAACTAGATACGCTTACGATTTGACTGCTGACCACGGCAGCGCGGCCAGTCCCGTAGATCAACAGCCTTGTGGAGATCTGGCTATGAGAATCATCGAGAGAGTTGCCCTGCTGCTCGCTTTGTCAGCTGCGCTGGTATTCAGTCCCGCGCCGCACGCCGTCGCGCAGGACGACTGCGGGGGTAGCGCCACGACCGACAACTACTCGCTTCAATGCGTGCCGAACATGGTGCCCGACTTCAGCGACCAGCTCACCGAGTCGGAGGTGGCCGAGCCAGGGTTCAACGCCAGCCCCGGCGGCGGCGGAGGCCATCGCTAGTCAAATCGAGCGTCGCTAGTAATCCACCAGCGAGCGCCAATACTCCTCGGGGATCTCCGTGTTGGACCGCATGGCCAACGCCAGCCCGGTGGCCATCGCGATGCCGAGAAGACCGAGCCACAGCCCGAACACGCCGATGATCACCCACAGCAGCGCGGTGACCGTCGGCCAGGGTGACAGCACGGCGAGCACCGGCGCGAAGAAGAAGCCGGTACCGACGTACCACGCCGACCCGGCGCGGTCGGAGATGAGCACGAAGTGCAGCCAGCGAGGAATCGGCCGCTCGGCTTGCGGTGGCATCCCCATGATCGCTCCCTCTGCTCGATGGACGACGTCCACGATCGCGGCCACGGGTAAGGAGCGCAATTACCTCCGACGTAGTGGTCCCCGGCCGGGCAGGTGCGCCACACTGAGGCGGTGACCAGTGTTGACCTGCAGCCGGCATTCGGTTCGTTGATGCGGGAATGGCGACAACGACGCAGGCTCAGCCAACTCGACCTCGCGATCGAGGCAGATGTGTCGGCACGGCATGTGAGCTTCATCGAGACAGGTCGATCCAGCCCGAGCCGCGCGATGGTCCTGCGCCTCGCCGATGTACTCGACGTGCCGCTGCGAGAACAGAATCAGCTGCTGCTCGCCGCCGGTCTCGCGCCGGAATACGGCGAACGCTCCCTCGATGACCCGGAGCTGGCCCCGGTCCGCGAGGGAATTGAACGGGTGCTCAGCGGGTACAACCCGTTTCCGTGTGTCGTGGTGGACCGCAATTGGCGACTCGTCCTGGCCAACGAAGGCGCCGCCGTGCTCCTCGACGGCGTCGCGCCGAGTCTCTTGGAACAGCCCAACGCGCTTCGCATTGCGCTGCATCCCGACGGCTTGGCGCCACGCATCCGCAACCTCGCGCAGTGGCGACACCATCTGATCGAGCGACTGCGCCGTGAAGCGGCTGTGAGCGGATCGCCTGAACTCTCCGCCCTGCTGGCCGAGATCGAAACCTATCCAGGCGGTTTCGACGGCACGCGCGACCTCGGCGGTGTCGCGGTTCCGCTCGAGCTGTACACGTCGAACGGACAACTGCTGACGTTTCTGTCGACCGTCACGACATTCGGCACGGCCCTGGACCTCACCGCCGCCGAGCTGTCGATCGAGGCGTTTCTACCCGCCGACGAGGCGACCGCGGCCGCGCTGCGGTGAAACCCACATGTACCGACGACAACACCAATAGAGTCTGGCGACATGGATAACCGATTCGTTGCGGCGGCCGCCCTGGTGCTGGTCGCCGCCGCCGCGGGCTGCTCGTCGCCGGAGCCGGCTCTGGGCGGCACGACCGCGAAGGTGACGATCAACGGCCAGAGCACGGGTGGCGCCCACCCGGTGGTGTGCACGCAGACGGGGTGGCTGTGGCAGATCCAGACGCCCGATCATGCGAAGGGTTTCATCGCGGCGCTCGACACGGGCGACGACGTCTCAGTGCAGTCGGTCACCTTCTCCGATTTCGGTGGATTCTCGGGTACCTACTGGAAGGGCAACATCGGCGAAGCCGAGGTGACCGGCACCGGCGGCAAGTTCACCATCACCGGGTCGGCACACGGCAATTTCACCGATAACCCGAGCAACGCGGTGTCCACCACGTTCCGGATCGAAGCCAACTGCTGAGCGGCGCCATGCATCCCTTCCGCCGTGCCGTCGAGGCCCGCGATCTCGACGCGATCGTCGCCATGCTCCGCGAGGACGTGGTCTTCAACAGCCCCGTGGTCTTCACTCCGTACAAGGGACGCGAGGCGCTGCGCGAGATCCTCGCCGCCGTCATGGAGGTCTTCGAGGACTTCCGTTATGTCCGAGAAATCGGTGCCGAAGACGCCCGCGACCACGCCCTGGTGTTCGAGGCCCGGGTGGGTGACAAACAGCTGCAGGGCTGCGACTTCGTTCAGTTCGATGATCAGGGCGCGATCACGGAGCTGACCGTCATGCTGCGACCGCTGTCCGCCACGCTCAAGGTCGCCGAGGCGATGAAGGCCAAACTCTCCGCAACCTGACAACTGGTATGACCACTTGACCTCTGGCCATTTGCCTGGCACGCTTCGGGCATGGCCCTCCAACCGGTGAATCGGCGATCCGTGCCCGAGGATGTCTTCGAGCAGATCGTCACTGAGGTGCTCAGCGGAGGGATGCAGCCCGGCGAATCGCTGCCCAGCGAACGCAGGCTGGCCGAGGTGCTCGGTGTCTCACGACCCGCGGTACGCGAGGCGCTTAAGCGGCTCACCGAGGTCGGGCTGGTCGAGGTGCGCCAGGGCGATGCCACCACCGTTCGCGATTTTCGCCGCCATGCAGGTCTCGATCTGCTCCCCCGGCTGCTCATGCGCGCAGGCGAACTCGATTTGTCCGTGGTGCGCAGCATTCTCGAGACCCGCCTGCATAACGGTCCGAAGGTCGCCGAACTCGCCGCCCAGCGGCGAGCCCCCGAGTTGGCGGGTCTGCTTGACGACGCATTGGACGCGTTGGCGGCCGAACACGACCCGGTGGAAAAGCAGCGCCATGCCCTGACGTTCTGGGATCACGTCGTCGACGGCGCCGACTCGATCGCGCTTCGGTTGATGTACAACACTCTTCGCGCCACGTACGAACCTGCGCTACCCGCCATGGCCGTCGTGATGGCCGACGAGGTGGGCCGGCCGCAGGCGTATCGCGACCTCGCCGATGCGATATCCGCAGGCAATCCCCAGCGCGCCGAACAGGCCGCGCGCGACCTACTCGAACCGGCTACCACGTCACTTCTGGCCGCCCTCGACGACTTGGAGGAACACCGATGACCACTACGACCACGCGCACCGCGCGCAAGGCATTCACTCTGCGCGATGCACGGCGAGAATTCTGGAAGCACCCGTCCCCCTGGATGATCGGCGCAACGCTCCTGGGAGCACTCATTGCGCGAATAGCTGTGGGCGACTGGCAGCTCACCGACGTTGTCGTGCCGGTGGTGATGCTCGGCGTTTTCCCGTTCTTCGAGTGGATGATCCATGTGTTCATCCTTCATTGGCGCCCGAAACGGTTCGGTGCCTTGACGATCGACCCGTTACTCGCCCGCGAACACCGCGCCCATCACGTCGACCCGCGCAGTATTCCGCTGATCTTCATTCCGTGGAAATCGCTTGTGTCTTGGGTTCTTCCGCTGACGGTCGCGATCGGACTGCTCGCCTTTCCGCGGCTGGGTATGGGGCTGACGTACCTGGTGTTCGTGGCGACTCTCGGCCTGAGCTACGAGTGGACCCATTACTTGATCCACAGCGACTACAAGCCCAAAACCCTTGTGTATCGCGCGATCTGGCGTAATCACCGCAACCACCATTACAAGAACGAACACTACTGGTTCACGGTGACCAGTGCCGGCACCGCCGACCGGGTACTCGGCACCTATCCGGATCCTTCGACGGTCGCAAATTCGCCGACCGCGAAGAATCTGCATGCCGAAACTTCGGCGGCATAGCGCCGTTGGCTGCTAGGCCTGGACGATGATCGGGTCGCCGATGTTCACCGTGTCGTAGTACCAGGCCGCGTTGTCGGGGCTGAGGTTGATGCAGCCGTGGCTGACGTTCGAGTTCCCCTGCGATCCGACCGACCACGGTGCGCTGTGCACGTACACCCCGCCCCAGGTGACACGCACGGCGTCGTTGACAGTGAGCCTGTATCCCTCGGGATCATCGAGCGGAATACCGATCGTGCGCGAGTCCATGATCACCGTGGACTCCTTATCCAGCGCCGTGAACGATCCGATCGGCGTGGGGTGCTTCGGTTTTCCCATGGACGCGGGCATTTCGCGCACCACCTGTCCGTCGATGCTGACGGTGAATGTGTGGGCGTCGATGTCGGCGACACCGACTGTGGCCGCGCCTGTTTCGAAGCTTGTTTTCACACCCCCGCCCGCGGTGACCGTGATCGTCGAGTGCGCAGGAAAGAATCCAGTGGGATTCCATTGCACGACACGGTCGTTGAGCCATGTGAACGTTCCGGCTTGGGTTGCAGGCGTGGTGACGCCGATGGAATTCTCGGCGGCGGCCCGGTTGGCGATGGGACCGGCGAACGTCACAGTCACCGGATAGGCGACACCGACGGTCATGTTCGACGGCTGAACGTTGACGACGTCGGTCGGCGCGGTGACACCCGCGGAACTGGTGGCGATGGATCCCGTCGTGGCCGTTACCGCAAGGCATGCCACCACGAACACGAGTCGAACGGCTCTCAGCACACCAATCATCGTAGTGCGTCAATATCGATATGCCCGGTAACCGCAGGTCGCGCCGTGCCGGTGCGGTCGGTTCAGGGGGCATCGATCCGAGCCGGCGAGGCAGCCCGGTTGACGGCCAACAGCACGTAGCCCAGAGCGAGAACGCATGCGGCCAGCAGACAGATGTTCGCGATCACGGTGGCCGTCCCGACGCTGTCGGGGTCGAGGAAGTAGTAGGGGGCGCGTCTGCCGACCGTGTTGAGCACCACCAGGGCGAGCACGACATACGCGGCGGGATAGATGAGCCAGACGACCGGTTGCCACCAGCCCACTCGGCCCTGCCCGCGCCCGACGAGCAGCCAGTCCGCCAGTGCCAGTACCGGTACCACTAGGTGCAGCAGAATATTCGCCGACGTGTAGCCCATGCTGTGGCCCGTCAGGAGCAGATTCCACAGGACACCGGCAATCACGACATACAGCACCACGGCGCCGCGCAACCCCACCCGGGCATCCGCGCGGGCCGAGGCGAGCGTCCACCCGTAGTACACCGCCGCGAGCACGTTCGCTTGATAGGTGAAGGTGATCAGCCGCCAGATCACTCCCGACCGCGACGACGTCTCCACCGCGACCACTGCCAGCACGACGGCCGCGACGATCGTGGTGCGCAGCACCAGCCGCAGAATCGCCGGCGCGGCCACCGGAGCCGTCACGAAGGCGGCTGCGGCACCGGTGTTTCCGATGTGGGGGTGGCGGCAGCGTCGGGCGGTGGCGCGGCGGCTTCCGGCGGCGGCGCGAGCGGAGCCTGCGGCGGCGGCGCGGGAGCCTGCTCGACGGCTGGGTCGTCGTGGCCCAGGCCCGACAACCGGTCTCTGATCCGCTCGCGCAGGCTCGGGCGCTCGGCAGGTACCGGTTGCGCAGGGGGCGCCGCGACGGCGGGTGCCGGTGGGGGCAGCGCTTCGGCCGGTGCGTCCGGGGTCGGCGGCGCGGGTGCTGCTTCGGGAGGTGGACCGTCGACGGGCGCAGCCTCCGGAGCAACCGGCAGATCCGTGACCACCGCGGGCGGCTCCGGCGGCACTTCGACGGGCGGCGGCGCCACCTCAACCGGCGCCTCGGCTGGCGTCAGCGGGCTGTCGGCGATCGGAACGCTCACCGATCGTCGCGGTGGCGCCAACGGGGCGGAGTCAGCGACCGCACCCGAATCGGGCGTCGATTTGGCCGCAGGCCGCGGTTCGGGCGGCGCCGCGACCTTCTTCGGGGTGATCTCCAGGCTGACGGCTACAGATACCGACACCACGAAGGTCACCGCGCCGGCGACCAACATCGCCAGCGGGCCGGCCTGCCCGGCCGGCCGCCGACTCGACCGTGATGGCCGCTCACGGCGGACGGGCGTCTCGTCGGTGAAGATCTGCTCGTCGGTATGCGCCGAGGCCAGTGCTGCCCCGCGGGCCAGCGCGAGCTCGGCTTCGGCGGGCGCGAACACCGGTACGGACAGGACGTCCTCGAGACGCGGCATCAGCGCGTCCACGTCACCACCGGAACCGACCACCACCAGCGCCTGGGGCCGCCAGTCGGCGCGAGTGAACACCGCGCTCAGCCACCGAACAAGCGCCTCTTCGCTGTCGATGGAGTGGTTGACGGCGGTCTGCACGGCGCCCTCGCTCGTGTGCACGATGAGCGCGATCACCGTATCCGGCTCGATCAGACACACCGCGGTGATGTCTTCTCCGATGACCTCTGCGACCCCCCACGCCAAGGCTTCGGTGGCCTCCGGCAGCCGCACGGGGACGACGTTGTCGAAGCCGCGATCGGACAGCGATTTCAGCAGCAGCGAGGCCTCGGTGCTGGCGTCGTCACTCCAGGTGACACCGATGGAATGCAGTCGCTGGCCGCGCGTGGCGGCGTTCGCCTCGGTGCGCAACACCGCCGCCGCCGCTTGTTCGGAGGTCTCCAGCGCCGTTGACCGTCGACGGCGCGGGATCTCGAATGCTTCGCGGTCAACGGTGGCGCCGTCGGCGTCCTGTCCCTCGACAAGGACGAGTCCGACGGCGGACGGGGTCACCGATAAGCCCAGTACGGCTTCCACTCACACCCTTTCGGACGTCCACCTATCCGGGGTGACACTACCCGCGATGATGTGTGCCGGCTCACCGGGGCGTAGCGGCTACACCGACGCATCGCCGCGTCTCCCGCATCGAAATGTGCTGTGCCGCAAGAAACTCCTGTACGTTCTGAGCGCGAGTCTTTGCCCGCGAATTGGTCTGCCTGATCGCGCACCGAGCTGCCGCATGCGTGGCAGGGTTGCCCAATGGCAATAGGACAGATCGAGGGCGGGGCAGGCGAACGCACCCTGTTCGGCCATCCCGTCGGCCTCGTCAATCTCTTCGGCGTCGAGCTCTGGGAGCGGTTCTCGTTCTACGGAATGCTCACCATCCTCGGGTACTACCTCTACTACTCGCTCACCGACGGCGGGCTCGAGCTGCCGAAGAGCACCGCGACCGGCATCGTCGGTGCGTACGGCGGGCTCGTGTACCTGTCCACCGTGCTCGGCGGCTGGGTCGCCGACCGATTGCTCGGCATGGAGCGCACCGTGCTGTACGGCGGCGTGGTGGTGATGTGCGGCCACATCGCCCTCGCGATCCTGCCGGGGCTGGCGGGCGTCGCGGTCGGGCTCGTGCTGGTGGCTCTTGGTTCCGGCGCGCTCAAGGCCAATGCGTCGTCTCTGCTCGGCACCTTGTACGAGAAGGGTGACCCGCGTTGCGACGGCGGTTTCACGCTCTTCTACCTCGGAATCAACCTGGGCGCCTTCATCGGACCGCTGCTCACGGGCGTGCTGCAGACGCGGCTGGGGTTCCACTACGGCTTCGGCGCGGCTGCCGTCGGTATGGCGCTCGGGCTCGCGCAGTACGTCGTCTTCCGCCGCAACCTGGGCGATCACGGACGCCATGTGCCTAATCCATTACCGCGCAAGGCGTTTGGGTGGGTTATTGGCATCGTCGTGGCCGCGGTCGTGGTCATCGTCGTGGCGTTCGCGACCGGGCTGGTCAAATTGTCGAACCTCTCGCAGGTGACGACCGGAGTGATCGTTGCCGCTGCCGTGGCGTACTTCGTGGTGATGCTGACCAGTTCGAAGGTCGATGCGACCGAGCGGACGCGGGTACGGGCATTCATTCCACTGTTCATCGCCAACGCGGTGTTCTGGTCGTTGTTCCAGCAGATCTTCACGGTGTTGGCCGTGTATTCCGACGAACGGATGAACTGGTCCATCTTCGGCTGGACCGCGCCGTCGAACTGGATCGGCTCAATCGAACCGGTCTGGATCATTGCGCTCTCACCGCTTTTCGCGATCATGTGGACGCGGCTGGGCAGCCGCGCGCCGACCACTCCGCGAAAGTTCGCCTACGGCGTGATCGGCATGGGGGTGGCTTTTCTGTTGTTTCTGCCGATGTCGGGAACGACCGGAAAGACCGTGCCGGCACTGGTGGTCGGCGGAATCCTGGGCGTGTTCGCGATTTCCGAACTGATGCTGTCACCTATTGGGCTCTCGGTGACCACAAAGCTTGCACCCGAAGCATTTCGGGCCCAGATGATGGCGCTGTACTTCTTCTCCGTCGGTCTCGGCACCTCGATGTCGGGCGTGTTGGCCCGCTACTACGACCCGGCACGGGAATTCGCCTACTTCGGCATCATCGGCGCTGTCGCGATCGTCGCCGGTCTGGTCGTGTTCGCGATGGCGTCGTGGATCAGCCGCCTGATGGAGGGCGTGCACTGACACGAAATGCTGTCGTGTCCAAGTCGTGACCCCTATGACGGCGTCGTCGACACCCCACTCGGTCACCATTGCAATCACGCGTTCAGCAAGACGACGAGGTCGGCTCGACGTAGGAGGCGCAGCGATGTCGGTGGCTACGGAATTGGGTGTGGTGGCCGTGCTGGAGTACGGATTCGCTCATCTCGCGGCTTCGTGCTCGTGCGGCTGGACCGGTCGGCGCCGGTACCTTCGCGGCCACGCCAATCTGGATGCGTGGCAGCACTCGATGCACGAAAAGTGCGACATATCGGTGCCGTTGGTGATGCGCGTCGCGAGCTGATCGTCACTCGGACAGAATCTCGGTCAGCATCGCAGGTTCGATGTTGCCGCCGGACAAGACCATCACCGTGCGTCCCGGCGGCGTCTCACCGCGGCGATAGGCGGCAAGCGCAACCGCTCCGCTGGGTTCACTGACCAGGTGCGCCTCGTCGGCAAGTTCGCGGACAGCGCTGCGAATATCGTTCTCCGACACCGTGATAACGCCATCTAAAACCTGCCGTAGATGAGCGAAGGTCAGTTCGGAGGGCTGTGACCGCAGGCCGTCGGCGATCGTGCGGTTACGGTCCTCGATGGGCCACTCCACCCGGTACCCGCGTTCTAAAGCCTCCGCGGTGTCGGCCGCGAGCTCCGGTTCGACGCCGAAGACGCGGGCTTGGGGGCACAACGCCTTGATGGCGGTGCCGATGCCCGAGGCCAGCCCGCCGCCGCTGACCGGCACCAGCACGTTGTCGACGGCGGGCAAGTCCTCGGCGATCTCCAGGCCGATCGTGCCCTGCCCGGCGATGATGTCGGGATGGTCGAACGGTGGCACCATCACCCCGCCGGTGCCCTCGACCACCTCCGCGGCGACGCGCTCTCGTTCACCGGGCCCGCACAGCACCACTTCGGCGCCGTGGCGCCGGGTGGCTTCCACCTTCACGGTGGGGGTCTCGCGGGGCATGACCAGATGGGCGGGTATCCCGTACACGGCCGCCGCGTAGGCGACGGCCTGGGCGTGGTTCCCGCTGGAGTAGGCGACCACCCCGCGGGTGCGCACGGACTCGTCGAGGTTGCCGATCGCGTTGAACGCCCCGCGGACCTTGAATGCCCCGATCGGCTGCAGGTTCTCCGGCTTGATCCACAGCGGCCGGTCGTCGTCGGCCCACAGGGTCGGTAGCAGAGGCGTTCGCACCACAAATGCACGAATTCGCGTCGCCGCTGCCCTGACGTCGTCGACCGTGACCATCTCCACGGCTCCAGTGTTGCGGAGTTAGACCGGTGAGGGCCACCACTTCCCTATCGTCTAGCCATGCCCGCCGCGACGCTGCCGCCCCTCGATATCGACGGCATCGACTTCGTGCTCGACGACCAACCCGATCTTCACCAGGTACTAGCCAGGCTGCGCTCCCAGCGCGACTACGCGATAGTGCCCTTCGCCGGGACACGGGCCGTGCTGCTTCTCACCCAGGAGTTGGTGGCCGCGGCTTTTCGCGATGAGGAGACCTTCCCGTCGTCGGCCGCCTACTCGATCACGACGAAGCCGGTGTGGGGCCACACCATCCAGTGCATGTCGGGGCGCGAGCATCGGGTGAACCGGGCCATCGTCTCGACACCGTTGCGGCGCAACACCGTTGGCCAATACGTCGAGCCGATCATCGCTGCTGTGATCGACGAGCTGATCGACCGCTTCGCCCACCGTGGCGAAGCCGACCTCGTCGCCGAGTTCACCCACCGCTTCTCGCTGCTCATCAACAACCGGATGCTCGGCATTCCGGTCTCCGACGAAGCGACCGTCTATCGCTGGGCTCAAGGGTTGTTGCACGGCAATGCGCTCAACCCCGACGAAGCGATGGCCTGCGCGCGTGAGCTGACCGACTATGTGCTGCCGATCATCGCCGCCCGGCGCAGCGACCCGCGCGACGACATGATCTCGCGCATCGTCACGGCCACCACCGACGACGGCGAGCGGCTCGACGACGAGCAGGTGCTGTCCTTCGTGCGGCTGCTGTATCCAGTCGGCGCCGACACCACCATGCTGGCGATGGGCAACATCCTCTCGGCGCTGCTGACCCACCGCGATCAGCTGGAGTTGTTGCGCTCCGACGTCGACGAGCATCTTCAATGGGCGATCGCCGAAGCGTTGCGATGGGAGGCGCCGGTCGGGATGCTGCCCCGAGTCTGTCCAGAGGCGGTCAGCTGGCACGGTATCGACATCCCGGCCCAGACGCCGGTGGTGTTCGCCATCAACGCCGCCAACCGCGACCCCGCCGCTTATCCCGACCCCGACAGGTTCGACATCACGCGCAGGGCAACGCCGCTCGTGGCCTTCGGTCAGGGGCCGCACAGTTGTATCGGCAACTGGCTGGCCCTCGCCGAACTCACCACGGCGCTTCGTGCGCTGCTCGGCAGGTTGCCCAACCTGCGACTCGCGCCCGGTGCAGACGCGCGCATCACCAGCCAGGGAGTCACGACGCTGCGGGGACCCGACGCGCTGCCGGTCACTTTCGACGTGCCGTTCGTGGTGCCGTCGGCAGTCACGGTCGAGTACTGATACTCCAACAGCGGTTCGGTGCTGTCCGCTCTGCGGACGGACACCGATCCGTCGGGATGGACCGCAATCTCGCTGGCGCGCTTGACGAACGGAATCAGGTTGAACGCGGTTTCCTCCTGTCGCTGGCGGGCCTGCCACTGTTCGGTCATGGAGTTGGCTTCCCGATCGACACGCGATGATGGTAGCGACAGACCTGGTTGCTCAGTTTGGTTGAGCGTCAAGCTCGTATGACCGTCGATCGAGCGGCGGCGGCGGTACCGTCTGTCCATGGGCCGCGATCACGATCATCAGCGGGAGCTTCCACCCGGTATGGCCGAACAGCTCGAGCTGGCCTATGCGGGAATGGTCTCCTTCGGGCACCGCCCGTTCCTCACCGAAGTGGAGCAGCTGGAATCGTGGCGGCCCGACGTGGCGATCGTCGGTGCGCCGTTCGACGTGTCGACCACGAATCGGCCGGGCGCCCGGTTCGGTCCCCGGGCAATCCGGGCCACCGCCTACGAACCCGGTACCTATCACCTGGATTTGGGCCTGGAGATATTCGACTGGCTGGAAGTCGTCGATTTCGGCGACGCTTATTGTCCGCATGGCCAGACGGAGGTTTCGCACGCCAACATCCGCGAGCGCGTGCACGCGGTCGCCTCGCGCGGCATTGTCCCGGTCATCCTCGGCGGCGATCATTCGATTACCTGGCCTGCCGCGACGGCGGTGGCCGATGTGCACGGCTACGGCAACGTCGGCATCGTTCACTTCGACGCGCACGCGGACACCGCCGACGAGATCGAGGGCAACCTGGCCAGCCACGGCACACCCATGCGGCGGCTGATCGAGTCGGGCGCGGTGCCCGGTAGCCATTTCGTTCAGGTGGGGCTGCGCGGCTACTGGCCGCCGCAGGACACCTTCGAGTGGATGCTCGAACAGAAGATGACGTGGCACACCATGCAGGAGATCTGGGACCGGGGGTTCAAGGAGGTGATGCGCGACGCGGTCGGCGAAGCGTTGGCCAAGGCCGACAAGCTCTATGTGTCAGTCGACATCGACGTCCTCGACCCTGCCCACGCGCCGGGCACCGGCACTCCCGAGCCGGGCGGTATCACCACCGCAGACCTGCTGCGGTTGGTGCGTCAGCTCTGTCGCGAGCACGACGTCGCCGGCGTCGATGTCGTCGAGGTGGCGCCGGCCTACGACCATGCCGAACTCACCGTCAACGCCGCGCACCGCGTTGTGTTCGAAGCACTCGGCGGCATGGCTGCGCGACGCCGAGACGCGTCATCGGACGCCAAACCGGGACCGCCCGCCCGGTAACCGGGTTTGCGTCGATTTCCTCGGGAGGGTCGTGATCCCGCGCACATCACGACCGTGGCGCAGATTTCGCGGCCGACCGCGAGGACAATGAAATTATGTCCGGAACACTGTTCTTCGACGGCCAATGCGGGATGTGCACCCGCTCGGTGTACTTCCTCTTGAAGCTCGACCGAACTGGGGACGTGCAGACGGAGCCCCTGCAGGGCGAAGGCGTCGCGGAGCGACTCGGCATCCCGTCATCTGAGATCCTGGAAGCGGTGCGCTGGCTGGATGCCTCCGGCGACGTCTACGCCGGCGCTGAGGCGGCCAACGCGGCGGCGTCCGCGGCTCTCGGCACGAAACTGCCGCTGCGTGTCTACCGTATTCCGGGTATTCGCGCGCTCGAGAACGCGATCTATACGTGGGTCGCCGGCCATCGCTACCGCTTCCCCGGCACGACCCCCTACTGCGAATCGCATCCGGTCGCCTGCTGATCGCCGATGGTGAGTGCAGCCGACGCGACCATCAGGCCGGCAGACGTCGAGGACCTGGACGCGATCGGCGAGATCTACGCACACCACGTGCGCACGGGTGTGGCGACGTTCGAGCTGACCCCGCCGGACCGGGCCGACTGGACGCGTCGTTTCGACGATGTCGCACGGGCGGGGACTGCCGTTCATGGCAGCGACGGTGGATGGGGAGGTCGTCGGCTACGGCTATTGCGCACCGTGGAAAACACGGCCCGCCTACCGGTACACCGCGGAGGACTCGGTATATCTCGCGCCGCGTGCAATCGGCCGCGGCATCGGCGGCCAACTGCTAGACGCCCTGCTCACCGGCTGTGTACAGGCCGGCATCCGACAGGTCATCGCTGTCATCGTCGACACGGATGATCCCGCTTCCCTTGCGCTGCACCACAATCGGGGCTTCGTCGAGGCGGGACGACTCACCGGCGTCGGATTCAAACACGGCAGGTGGCTCGACACCGTTCTACTGCAACGCAGCTTGCCCTGAACGGCATCGTTAGAGGCTCACCTCAGTCCAGGCCGGATTGTCACTTCGATGGTCGGCCGTGTTCCGACACTCACCGTAGAGCCGCATGGTGGCGAAACCCCTGTCGCTGGGGTTGCGGTAGAACACCGATGAGACACCGTCTTTGGTGAGTTTCTGGCCGAAGTGCTCGTCCATCGCCGGGGCGTCGACCCATCCATTGGTGATCATTCGCGTCGCCACATCTTGCAGATATCGGGCCGAATTATCCTCAGGCAAGCGGAAACTCATGTAGAACGTCACTTGGTAAGGCGGATCGTTCTCGTTGGTGCACGACACGAATCTGTAACCGCCCGAGGCCTGCTGCAACCGCGCCACATCGACGATCTGTCTGGCCGATTCAACGACTTGCGCCACCGCCCGGTCGTCGGAGAGCGATTCGCCCCGGGTGCCGCCTGGTTCGGCGGTCAGACGGTTGACCACGACGACGCCCATCCCGAGGACCAGTGCCATCGCGAGGGCGGCCCACAGCAACGCCAGTGCCTGGCGCGAACGGATCCAGCCTCCGCTGCTGTTCATGACAACCACGTCAAATCTACGCGGGCCGTTCAGGTCAGCGCCGCCCGGCGATCCCGCTGATCAGTCGGTCGCACACGGCGTCCATATCGCGCCGCGCCTGGTCGCGGTCGGCAGCGCGGGACACGAACAGTGCCGCTTCGTCGAGGGCGCCGAGCAGCACATGGGCGGTTGGGCGAAGCGGCTGTGCCGGAATCGCGCCGTCCGCAACGGCGGCAGCGAGCATTCCTTCGATCACCCCCAGCCCGTACTTGACGCCGACGGCGCGCCAGCGGTCCCAGCCGAGCACGGCCGGCGCATCGATCAGCACGATCTGCGCGACATCGGGTGCCGAGCAGGCATCCAGGAACAAGCGGGCGCCGACCCGCATCGCCTCCAGCGGATCGGGTGGCTGACGCTGCATGATCTGCCGCGCGACGTCATCGACCAGGTCCCGCTCGGCCTGCTCGTAGACCGCGGCGAAAAGCTCGACCTTGTCGGCGAATTGGTGATACAACGCGCCGCGGGTCACGCCGGCGGCGCCCACGATCGCCTGCGTCGAGACGTCGGCGAAACCCCGCGCGGCGAACAGTTCGCGCGCAGCATCGATCAACAGTGCGCGCGTCGCGGCGGTCCGCTCGGCCTGGGTCCGCCGGCCAGTGGCCGCCGCGACTCCGTCGTTGACTTTCATACAGCCTGCACGTAACTTTCATACCAAGTGTTTGTAAGTTGTGGAAAGGATAGCGAACATGCCCCAGGTCGCACTGAAACAGGCAACGATCGACTACCGCGTGTTGGGTCCGAAGGACTCGCCACATCCACCCGTCGTGTTCGTGCACGGGATCCTCGTCGACAGTCGGCTGTGGGACCGGGTGGCCGACGGTCTGGCCCGCCAGGGCTACCGCTGCTACCTGCCGAATTGGCCGCTCGGCTCACATACCGTTCCGGTGGACGACGGCGCAGAGCTCACCCCGCAGGGTGTCGCCACCATGATCAGTGATTTCGTTGTGGCCCTTGGTCTTTCGGATGTGACATTGGTCGGCAACGACACCGGCGGCGGCCTCTGCCAGCTGGTGGTCGACGCGTACCCCGACGTCGTCGGCCGGCTCGTGCTGACCAACTGCGACGCCTTCGACAAGTTCCCGCCGTTCCCGTTCAACGTCGTCTTCGCACTGCTGCGCGGGCCCGTGTCGATCAAAGTTCTCTTCGAGCAGATGCGTCTGACCGCGCTGCGGCACTCCCCCCTCGGCTACGGCCTGCTGACGACCCCGGATCCACAGTTGACCGCCTCCTGGCTGGAGCCCGCCCGCACCGATGTGCGCATCCGCCGCGATCTTGCCGGGCTGCTGCGCGCCGTCGCCAAGACCGATCTGACCGACGTGGCCGCCCGCTTGCCGCGGTTCACCAAGCCGGTCACGCTCGTGTGGGGGCAACGGGACCGTGCGTTCACACCTGCGCTGGGCCGCCGGTTGGCGGCGCTGTTCGAGAACTCGACGCTGATCGAGGTGCCGGATGCGAGAACGTTCGTCGCGCTGGACGCTCCGTCCGCTGTGATCGATGCGGTCGTGCAGGTGGGTGCCGGGCGGGCCTAGCCCTTGGTGAGCGTGTACTGGCAGATGTCGGTGTAGCCGTCGCGGAACAGTCCGGCGCACCCGGTCAGGTACTTCATGTACCGGTCGTAGACCTCTTGGGACTGAAGCGCAACGGCTTCGTCCTTGCGCGCCTCGAGCTTCTCGGCCCAGATCTCCAGCGTGCGGGCGTAATGGAGGCGCAGCCGCTGGGCGCGGGCGAGCTCGAATCCGGCCTTCGTCGCGTGCGCGGGGACGACATCGAATTTCGGCAGATCACCGCCGGGGAAGATCTCGTCCATGATGAATTTCGAGAAGCGCACCAGCGTCATCGTCAACGGCAGGCCGCTGGCCGCGTACTCCTCGTCGGTGGGCTTGATGATGGTGTGGAGCATCATCACGCCGTCAGCCGGCAGGACCGCGTAGGCCTTCTTGAAGAAGTCGTCGTAGCGGTCGCGCCCGAAGTGCTCGAACGCGCCGATCGACACGATGCGGTCCACCGGCTCGTCGAACTGCTCCCAGCCCTGCAATAGGACGCGCTTGCTGCGCGTGCTGGGCGACTCGGCGAACACGCGCTCGACGTGAGCCTTCTGGTTCTCGCTCAGGGTGAGGCCAATGACGTTGACGTCGTAGCGCTCCAGCGCCCGGTTGAGCGTCGCGCCCCACCCGCAGCCGACGTCGAGCAGCGTCATTCCGGGCTGCAGCCCCAGCTTGCCGAGGGACAGGTCGATCTTCGCGATCTGTGCCTCGTGCAGCGTCATGTCGTCGCGCTCGAAATAGGCGCAGCTGTAGGTCTGCGTCGGATCGAGGAACAACCGGAAGAAGTCGTCGGACAAGTCGTAGTGCGACTGAACGTCCTCGAAGTGTGGCGTCAAATTCGGGGAGTCGCTGGTCGTTTCTGGCAAGTTGCAGCCTCTGACGTGTTCGGTTCGGTCTGATGCATAGGCGCCGCGCCGCTGCGAACGTCTAGTCCATCGTCTGCGCAGTTTACGCACAGTACCCGGGAGAATCCGGCATTGGCCTGTTCAGCGGATCGAGCCGCCGACGCCTGGTCGCTTTCTGACGCCAGCGAAGATTTCATCGGCGTTAGTTGACATTGACAATCGATTAGTTGACTATCTCAACTATGTCCACCGTCGTCGACGACGTGCGCTTGTTCAATCGCTTCTACACACGTGTCGTGGGCCTGCTCGGGCCGCGGCTGGCCGGATCGTCGTTTGGGCTTACCGAGGCCCGGGTGCTGTTTGAGCTGGCACGACGCGACGACGCCGCGGCGTCGGACTTGCGGCGTGAACTGGACCTCGACGCGGGATATCTCAGCCGCATCCTGACCGCGTTCACCGCCGACGGGCTTGTGGTTCGCGAGCCGTCCAAGAGCGACGGCCGTCGTCGAGTGGTACGGCTGACCCCCGACGGCCGTCGGGCCTTCGCGGAACTCGATCGGTTGCAGGCGGGCGCGATCGACGACTTGCTGGCCCCGCTGGACGAGGCGGAACGTCATGAACTCGTCACATCGATGGGGCGCATTCGTCGCGTGCTTGGTGGCGGACAACCACAGTCGAACCGGCGGACGAGCGTCGTCCTGCGATCGCCCGAGCCCGGCGATCTCGGGTGGGTGGTGGAGCGCCACGGCACCCGGTATGCCGCCGAGTACGGCTGGGACTCGACGTTCGAAGCGCTGGTCGCGCGCATAGTCGCAGACTTCGCCGAACGCCGCGACACCGCACGCGAGGCAGCGTGGATCGCCGAGCTGGACGGCGACCGCGTGGGTTGCGTGTTCTGCACGGCCGGCGGTGAGGCCGGCACCGCGCAGCTGCGCCTGCTGCTCGTCGAGCCGTCCGCGCGTGGCCTCGGCGTAGGCACTCGCCTGGTGGACGAGTGCCTACGCTTCGCGAAGCGATCGGGCTATGGCCGAATCACGTTGTGGACCAACGACGTACTGCACGCTGCGCGTCGGATCTACCAGCGGGCGGGCTTCCGTCGCGACCGCATCGAGCCGCATCACAGCTTCGGGCACGATCTGGTCGGCGAATACTGGTCTCGAGGCCTGTAACCCGATCAGGCCGCCGGAGCTGCGCCCAGCACCCGCTGGATGTCCGGCTTCATCGCCTGCAACTGTGCACCCCAGTAGCCCCAGCTGTGCGTGCCGTTGGGCGGGAAGTTGAACACTGCGTTGCGACCGCCGGCCCCCTGGTAGTCGGCCTGGAACTGCCTGTTGGTGCGAATCGTCAAGCCCTCGAGGAACTGCGCGGGTACCTGCGCGTTGCCCAGCCCCGCATCCAGATCGGTCGGATTGCCATTGCCGCTGTAAACCCAGATGCGGGTGCCGTTGGCGACCAGCCGTCCGATCTGCAGCGTGGGATCGTTGCGTTTCCAGGCGCCGCCGCCGTAGGGCCCCCACATGTCCAGGGCGTTGAAGCCGCCCGCATCGGCCATCGAGATGCCGACGAGGACAGGCCAGAACCCGGCCGAGAGATTCAAGAAGCCCGACAGCGCGCCGGCGTAGACGAACTGCCCGGGGTGATAGGCGGCAAGGATCAGCGCAGAGCTACCCGACATCGACAAGCCGACCACCGCGTTGCCGCTCGGGCTCACACCCCTGTTGGCCGAAAGCCAAGCGGGCAGTTCCGAGGTCAGGAAGGTCTCCCACTTGTAGGTCTGGGTCGTGCCATTGCCCACCGCGGGTCGGTACCAGTCGGTGTAGAAGCTCGACATGCCGCCGACGGGCATCACGACCGACAACCCCGACCCGTCGAACCATTGGAAGGCCCCGGTTTCGATGTCCCAGCCGTTGCGGTCGTCACGTGCCCGCAGGCCGTCGAGCAGGTAGACCGCTTTCGGGCCACCACCTTGGAACTGGACGGTGATATCGCGTCCCATCGACGGCGACGGAACGCTGAGGACTTCGACAGCCGCCCGAGCGGTTGGTGTGCCGCCGGTCAACCCGATCACGCCGGGCAGCACTGCAGCCGCGATCACTGCCGCCGCAAGTCGGCGGATCCATTTCGTATGTGCCTGGTGAGAAATGTTCATCGTCCTTCATTCGGTCATCCCGACCCGACACCGGTTAATCGCGCGTGACGAACGGTGGGTTACACCTCGACGTCACGCGCGATGAGGGGACAATTGGGATAGCCATCTGGCGAGAGGAAGGCCCGACCGTGACCGAACCCGATTACCCCTCGTTGGGCGAGGAAGCGCCCGAAGGCGATGTCGCCGAACAAGCTATGCCAGTCACAGACGCCGACGAGGACACCTGGCGCGACGCCGAGCGCGTGACGTCTGCGCGCGACATGGACGCAAACGAAGCCGATCTGATCGAGCAGGCGATCGAGGTTCCCGACGACGACGCAGACTTCGACCGCTGAGCGCTCAGAGCAGAGTCCGCTCGTTACCGACGTCGTATTCGGCGATTGACGCGGACTTGATGGCTGCGCCCTGTTCGTCGGTTGGTCCGCCGCCGCGGAAGGCCGCCACGGCCGCGCGGGTGGTCCAGCGTTCGAGAATGTTGATGCGCCCGTGATCGACGGGGTCGGCGGAGATCGCGAAGTCGAGGCAGCCCTGCGCGTCGCGGGCCGCACGGACTACGTCGATGCACCCCGATAGGTAGTCGTCGCGCTGCGAGGGATCGACGATGAGATGACCGGCGACGATGACCAAAAAATGCTGCCCTGCCTTCGATTCGGTGAGTTGCTCAGCAGTAGCGACTTGAGTCGACTGCAGAAGTCATCGGTAGTAAGCATGACGACATGAACAGTCGTGACGCCGAACAACTGCTAGAAACCCTTGAGACCGATGTGACCCGCGTGTACGGGCACCCGTACCAAACCGCGGACGGGACAACGATCGTTCCCGTGGCCAGGAAGCGTGGCGGGGCGCTCGGCGTCTTCGTCGTCAAGGACGGCGCCTCGAAATGGGAGCCCGCGATCGACGCCACGAGGATCGCCCTGCTGGGCATCTGCGTCGGGTTGGTATCGGCCACCTTTGCCGGGCTGGCTATGGTTCGTCGCCCGCCGTGGCCGGATCTGCACGGCGACGTGTCGCGCCACTAGCCCTCGCACGCCAGGCAGCGAGAATCGCCACGAGCACCAGCACCACGAGCACGGCCAGCCATGGCCACGCGCTGTGGCGGTGCACCCAACCCGCGATAGCGCCCTGCAAGCGGCCCGCGGCCGCAATCACCGGGTCGTCGGGATTGCCGCCGGCTGAGAAGAGTCGCACTTCATAGCCGCCGTAGTAACCCACGTAAACACCGACAACCACCAGCAGCGCACCACTGATCCTGTTGGCGTACGGCATGATTCGGCGCATGCGATCGGCGATCGCCGAACTCGCCATCGCGGCCGCGACCGCCAGCACGCCTACCACCGACGTGAAACCCGCAACGTAAGCGACATACACGATGAGTCCGGCAAAGGGCGAGGCGTCTCGAAAGGCAGTGCCGGTGACCGCCAGAAACGGTCCGATCGTGCACGACAACGATGCGAGCGCATAGCTGATGCCGTAGCCGAACATCGAGCCCAGTCGCGCGGTCGGGCGCCAGCGAGCATGCGGCATTCGCGCCCACGCCCCCAGATCGCGCCCGGAAAGCAACCAGATCCCAACGGCGACAAGCGCAACACCGACCACCACTGTCACGTAAGGCAACCGCCGCTGCACGGTCGAGGCCGCGGCGACTGTCAACAGTCCGAACGCACCGAAGACCGCGACGAAGCCAAGTGCCATCGCGGCGGTGGCCGCCAGGGCCCGGCCCAGCGCGGCGGGGGCGTTTCCGCGGTCTCCTTGCGCCACCAGAGCCAAGTAGGCGGGCAGCATGGCGAAGCCGCACGGGTTCAGGGCGGCGACCAGACCCGCCGCGAACGCCAGGCCGATCAGCTCTCGGTTCACGCGTTAGGCGAGTGCGGCCACCCGGTCGGACAGCTCCTGTTCGGGCATCGCCGAGGTCGGGTTGTTCACGAACGTCGACGAGCCGTCGGCGCGATAGAACACATAGGCCGGCTGCCACGGCACGTTGTACCGCGCCCAGACGGAGCCGTCGGCGTCGTTGAGGTTCGTGAAATTCAGGTTGTACTTCGAGACGAATGCCTGCATATCCGACACGCTGGAGCGCGCCGCCACGCCGACGAATGTCACGTCCGGATGGGCAGCGGCCACCTGACTGACGCCTGGCGCTTCGGCGTTGCAGAACGGGCACCAGGGCGTCCAGAACCACAGCACCGCCGGCTTACCCGCCAAGGTCGAACCGGAGAACGGCGCGCCGGCCAATGTCGTCCCGGTGAACTGCAGGCGGTCGTCGGCGAGCGCGGCCGGCGGGCTGACGAGCGCCAGCGCCAGCGTGGCGGTGAGGACAGCCATCGCCACCGACCGGCACTTGCGCCGCAAGAATCGAAGGGCCATATCCGATCTCCTCATATCCAGTTGCAGCGAGTGGGTGGCCGAGACCACCCACTTCTAAACACGGCGGCGACACCGGCGCGGTTCACGTCAGTTCTGCCGCGGAATCATCTCCGCGACAAAACGATCGATGAACTCTTCGATGCGCCCCTGCGCCGCGGGCCGGATGACGAATTTCGTCAACCCCGCGTCGAGGTAGGCGTCGAGCCTGTCGTGCAGGCGGAACCAGCTGTCGGCGATCAGTTCGGAGGGCTCCACCTCTGGCCTGCGCCGCCGGACCGCGGCGGCCAATGCGTCCGGCAGTTCGCCGTCGCTGACGGCGAGGTTGATGCCGAAGTGGTCGGGTTCGATCTCGCGGCCGCTTTCGTCGGCGGCACGCTCGATCTGCTCGCGAGCGGCGCGCGCCTCGTCGGGTGTGAGGAAGCTGCCGAGCCAGCCGTCGCCCAGCCGGCCGATGCGCCGAAACGCGGCGGGCGCCGAGCCGCCGAGCCAGATGTCCAGCGGCTTGGCCGGGCGCGGTTGTACCGCCACCGAATTCACCGTGAAGTACTCGCCCGCGAAGTCGACGTCACCCTCCTCCAAGGCCGACCGCAGCAGCTGCAGCGATTCGTCGAAGACGGCGGCGCGCTCACCGTCGGGTACAACGAAGATCTCCCGCTCGGCCGGAATCGCCGACCGAAGGCCGAACACCGGCAGTACCCGCTTTGGCGCCAGGCCGGCCAGTGAACTGAGCTGTTTGGCGACCAGCACGGGATGGCGGCCCGGAAGCACGGCGACCGAGGTGCCGACCTTCAGGTTGTCGGTGCGGGCCAACGCGAACGCCATGCCGACGAAGGGATCCACCGCCTTGCTGTAGACGAGCTCGGAGAACCACAGCGAGTCGACGCCGGTCGCCTCGAGATGATCGACGATGCCCGCGAGTTGATCGGGGCCGGTGTCCGCGCCCAGCCCGACGCCTAAGCGAATCTTCACGAGAATAGGGTGACACCTATGGACGGCTCGGTGACAGTGTCGATGGCGGCACCCGCGGACAAGATCTGGAACCTCATCGCCGATGTGCGTAATACCGGCAAATTCTCGCCGGAGGTGATGGAGGCGGAATGGCTCGGTGGCGCCACCGGTCCGGCACTGGGCGCTCGCTTCCGCGGGCACGTCAAGCGCAATGAGATCGGGCCGGTGTACTGGACGACGTGCGAGGTGACCGCATGCGAGCCGGGCCGGGAGTTCGGTTTCGCGGTACTGCTGGGCGACCGGGCCGTCAACAACTGGCACTATCGGCTCGAGCCCGCTGACGGCGGCACCGACGTCACCGAGTCGTTTCGGACCGACGACTCGTTCGCGATGAAGCTGTTCGGTCTCTTGGGAGGTCAACTGCGCACCCGCCGCAACATCCGCGACATGCGCAAGACGCTCGAGCGCATCAAGGCCGTCGTCGAGTCCGAGAACTAGAGCAACTGCAGTCGACGGACGCGGTCGGCCATCACCCGGCGAGATACGTCGGCGCTTGCCGCCAACGCTTCGAAGGCGTGGGGACATCCCGGATACACGTGCAGCTCGGTCGGAACACCGGCGTCGGTGAGCCGCTGTGCGTAGGTGATGTTCTCGCCGCGGAAGATGTCCAGATCGCCGACGTCGATGTAGGTGTCGGGCAGGCCTGAGAGATCGTCGGCGCGGGCGGGTGCGGCGTACGGCGAGACCGCATCGGTGCCCGCTCGTTCGCCGAGCAGGGCACGCCAGCCGGTGATGTTGTCGTCGTAGGTCCAAGTCAGAAACGGCTCGAGTTGAGGATCGGCGGTGCCCGGCCGGTCGTCGAGCATCGGGTAGATGAGCAGCTGCTGCGCAACCGCCGGACCGCCACGGTCGCGCGCCAGCAGGCACACCCCCGCCGCCAATCCGCCGCCCGCGCTATCCCCCATCACTGCCAGGCGGGACGGATCAACGCCGAGGTCGGCCGCGTGTTCGACAAGCCATTGCAGCGCGGCATAGCAGTCCTCGACGGGGACGGGATCCGGGTGCTCGGGTGCGACGCGGTAGTCGACCACCAGCATCGGCACGCCCGACGCTGCCACGTAGTCTCGGACCGCCAGCTCGTAGAGAGTTCCGATGTGCTCGAGGCTGAAGATCATGCCGCCGCCGTGCAGGTACAGCGCTGCGCTGCCGGGCCCTTCTGCACCGGTGGGGTGATACCACGTCATGTCCACCCTGGCGCCGTCCGCGACGGCCAGCGTATGCCGCTGGCTGTCCACCCCTGTCACGGGCGCGCGGCTGGCCCCGACGATGTCGAACATTCGATGCCCGTTGGCTCGCCGCGCCTCGACGTCGCCGACCGGCGGCGGCTCCACGTCGCCCAGCGATGCGAACAACGGCGCCATCTCCGCCAGCACCTGCTCGTCGATACCAAGTGCCATGAGGCCGACAGTAACGTGGACGCACGTGGTCACGACGGAAACCGGGACAACTTCTGAACACCGCATCGCGCCGTTCGCCTTTGCAGTGGTGCTGCCGATCGCGGGCGTGGTAGCGGTATTACATTGCGTTGCAACGCTCTTCGCCGAAGGATTCTGGTTCGACGAGGTGTACATGTTGGCCATCGGCCGTTACCACCTCGACTGGGGCTCAGCGGATCAGCCGCCGCTCGCGCCGGCGTTGGCGGCGCTGATGGACGCGATCGCGCCCGGTTCGCTGTTTGCGCTGCGGGTGCCCGCGATGCTCGCCACCGCGGCAGCGGTCGTCGTGGCGGCGCTCATCGCACGCGAACTCGGATGTGACCGCCGCGCACAGGGATTCACCGCGGCGGCGCAGGCAACCGCAGTGTGGACCACGCTGGCGGGGCATTGGCTCACCCCCTACACCATCGAACCGTTGCAGTGGCTGCTGCTGATCTGGCTGCTGGTGCGCTGGGTGCGGCTGCGCGATGACCGCCTGTTAGTCGCCGTCGGAGTCGTCGCCGGGGTGGCCGCGGAGACCAAGTTTCAAGTCCTGCTGCTGTGCGCCGTCATGCTGGTCGCGGTTGCCGCGGTGGGTCCGCGTGAATTGTTGCGGCGGCCGCTGTTGTGGGTGGGTGCGGCTATCGGCGCGGCGCTAGCCGCACCCACGCTCGTCTGGCAGTACACCCATGATTGGCCGCAGTTGAAGATGGCGCGCGTGGTCGCGGGTGAGGCCCAGGCCCTGTACGGCGGCAGGCCGGGCATCGCAGTCGAGCTCGTCCTGTTCGCCGGGGTGGCCGGGATATTGCTGGTGCTGTACGGACTCTGGCGGATCTTCGGAGACCCGCAGCTGCGGGACTACCGCTTCCTGGGCGTCACGTTCATTGCGCTGTATGTGCTTTTCGTGGCCACGGCGGGTCGCCCCTACTACCTGGCCGGGCTGTACGGGCCGCTGGCTGCGGCGGGCGCGCTGGGCATGCAGCGTCGCCGCGAAGCGGGGCCGAGCCGGGTGCGATGGCTGGTCTGGCCGACGGTGGCGCTGAGCGTGGCGGTGGCGGCCGGAACCTTGGTGCTGTCGGCGACCCTCGTGCGCAGTGACGTCGGCGAGCGGATCGCCCAACGCTCTTCAGCGGCCTACGACGCGCTGCCTCAAGGACAACGGGAACGGACCGTTGTGATTGGTCAGTCTTACATCATCGCGGCATATCTGGAGGGCTACGCGACGCGCTACCACTTGCCGCAGGCGTACAGCACGAACAGAAGTTACGGCTATTTTCCGCCCCCACCTTCCGGCCGGGACAGCGTGCTGTACGTCGGCGCCGATGCCGAGGAATTGCGGCCATACTTCACCGAGGTGCGCAAGGTCGACGACGTCAACGACGACATGGGTGTGTATTTGCTGACTGGACAACGGCAGTCGTGGGATCGACTCTGGCCGCGACTGCGCACATCGACGGTGTCCTGAATACACCGCCACCGCGTGGCCCACTTTGGTAGAACAAGTTTCAGTTCTGTCCCCTGCGCTGTGCGCGTGGGCCCTGCGAGCCGAAGGAGTAACTCCGATGGAGTATTCAAAGGGTAAATGGTCACGCGAGGAACTCGAGGAGGCCTGGCGTCGATATCAGGAATCCGTCGTCAACGTCGGCAAGACGTGGGACTGGTCCAGCTACGCCGACCATTTCACCGAGGATGCGCGCTACGTCGAGCACGCCCTGGGCAACATGGAGGGCCGCGAAAACATCCGCGAGTGGATCGTCTCGACGATGAACACGTTTCCCGGCAGCGAGATGCCGACCTACCCGGTGGAGTGGTATTCGATCGACGTCGACAAGGGCTGGGTCATCTTCAAGAACATCAACACCATGAGGGATCCCGGCGACGGCAGTGTTCATGGCGCGGCGGTCATCACCGTTCTCGAGTACGCGGGTGATGACAAGTGGAGCTACGAGGAAGACGCCTACAACCCGATGAACTTCATGCTGATGATTCAGGGCTACATCCAGCGCAGCCACGAACTCGGCACCATCTCCGAGGACGCACGAGCCTTCGCCAAGAACATGAACTGGGAACTGACTTAACGGATTACGAAGTCGTCGGGATCGACTTCGCGCGTCCACGTCCAGTAGTCGACGAGGCGCCACGGGCTCAGCGTGTGTACCTCGCCGAGGCTGTTCTTGAAATACGAGTGCTTGATCGTGGGCTGTGACCAGACCAGCGTGCGCATCTCGGCCTGGCTGCGTTCGTGCCAGTCGGTCGTCTTCTCGACCGTCGGTTCCATCGTTTGGTGTCCGCCTGCGATGAGCAGTTCCAGACATTGTGTGATGTAACGCATCTGGCACTCGGAGTGGAAGCGGCGCTCGACGCGGCCCAGCCGGAACGGCGAGACCTCGATGCCGTAGGCGACCCGGGAGGAGAGGCACGCAGCCGCCGGCTTGTCCCAGGTCGGCAGGTCCCAGAGCCGGGACGCAGCCCGGACCTGCTCCTTGGTGAGGCCGGCGTCGCGCAGCGGGGTGATCGCACCGCGCTCGGCCGCGGCCCGGATGCCGGGTCGGAAGCCGGCGACCGCGTCGTCGGCGTTGGTGCCGGTGGCGACGTGCTCCAGGCCGCGCTGGGCGGCGATCGGCGCCAGGACGTCGATCAGCTCGGCCTTGCAGAAGTAGCAGCGGTCCGCACCGTTGGCCCGGTAGCCCTCGCGCTCCATCTCGTGGGTCTCGGGCGTCAGCACCGGGACGCCGAGGGACTCCGCGAACTCGCGCGCGGGGTCGCGCTCGGCCTGCGGCAGCGAATGGGAGTAGCCGGTGGCCGCGGCCACCCGGGCCGGGCCGAGAGCCCGCACCGCTGCGGCGAGGAGGAGCGCGCTGTCGGCTCCCCCGCTGTAGGCGACCAGGACCGAGCCGCGCTCACGCAGGTCGGCGGCCAGGGCGTCGAGCCGCAGCTCGAGCAGGTGAGCGTCGAGCCACGCCGGGAACGCCCCGAGGTCGTCGAGCACGACGTGGGTGCCGGCCGCGAGCAGCTCCTCGCGGGTGCAGCCGCCGGTGAGCACCGAGACGCTGAGCGCACCCGCCGCGAGGGCGCCCTCGACGTCGTGGACGTGGTCCCCGACGTAGATCGTGGCGCCCTCGCGCCGCAGTACGTCGGCCTTGCCGATGCCCCAGACCCAACCCTCGACGTGGTCGACGTCGAGCGCGAGGTGGTCGACGTGGAGCTGCGCGTTGGCGGGGTACTTGCCGGTCACGACGATGACCCGGCCGTCGTGGCGGCGGACGGCGGCGAGCGCCTCCACGGCACCGGGCAGCGCGGGCACGGTGGTGATGGCGTGGTCGGGGTAGAGCGCCCTGAACCGGTCACCGGCCGGGCCGATCGCGTCGGCATCGAGGTAGGGCTCGAGGAGGAGGTCGAGAGGCGGGCCGAGCCTGGTGGTCATCTCCTCGACCGGGAAGTCGACGCCGAGCTCGGCGCCCAGCGCGCGCAGCACCTGACCGAAGCCCGGGACCGTGTCGATCAGCGTCATGTCGAGGTCGAACCCGACCACGAGCGGGGCTGACGAGGGCGACGGCATGGGCCCCAGCGTAGGCAAGGAGGTGATGGATCCTGCAACGCCTGTCACAATGAGTGGCTCACGTGACGCCAGCGGCGCAAGATGGTCGTGGGGGCGTCCGTGGCAACACACTCATCGGGACCAGGGGGCAACGTGGCGGGCCAGAACGCCGTACGACGCGGCGCGACCGCGGTCGCGCTGGCGTGCGCCCTGACCCTGGGCGCCCTGACCCTCGGCGCCCTGGCGGGATCCGTCGCCGGTCCGGCCGGCGCTGCCGAGCCCGCGTCGTCCGACCTCTACCTCGTCACCCTGGCCGGCCCCGGGACCGCAGGCGTCAGCACCGCAATGCCCGCGTTCCTCGCCGCCGGTCCCCTCCGGGCCGCGCAGCAGGCCGTCCTCGACGAGGTCGGCGCTCCCCCACCGGTGTACAGCTGGACCACGGCGCTGAACGGCGTCGCCGTCGAGCTCACCCGTGCCCAGGCCGACCAGCTCGCCGCCGATCCCCGGGTCGCGCTGGTCGAGAAGAACGCCGTCCGACCGCTGGCCGGGCGGTCCGCGCCGACCCGCGCGCTCGGCGCGGAGTCGCGGACCCGTGGCGGCGCCGGCGTGGTGATCGGCGTCGTCGACTCCGGCATCTGGCCCGACAGCCCGGTGTTCTCCCCCGTGCCCGGGCTCGGGCGGGCACCGCGCGACTTCCACGGCAGCTGCCAGGCCGGCGACGGCTGGCCGGCGACGACCTGCAACCGCAAGCTCGTCGGCGCCCGCTGGTTCGTGAACGGCTTCGGTGTCGATCGGCTGCGCTCCTCCGCCTCGCTCTCCCCGGTCGACGACGACGGCCACGGCAGCCAGATGGCCTCGATCGCGGCGGGCAACCCCGACATCACGGCGCGGGTCCACGGCCAGCAGGTCGGGACGTACGCCGGCGTCGCCCCCCAGGCCCGGCTCGCTGTCTACAAGGCCTGCTGGACGGCACCCGATCCCGACGACGACGGGTGTGCCACCGCCGACCTCGTGACCGCGATCGACGAGGCCACCGCGGACGGGGTCGACGTCCTCAACCTCTCCGTCGGGGGCGGCCCCGGCTTCGACACGGTCGAGCGCGCCCTGCTCGGCGCCGCCGAGAGCGACGTCGTCGTGGTCGGCGCGGCCGGCAACGCGGCCGGCGCCGCGGCCGCCCATGTCAGCCCCTGGGTGACCACCGTCGGCGCGACCACCGGCTCGATGCGCCGCGGCGAGGTCGTGCTCGACGACGGCGAGCAGCTCGTCGGCGCGATGTCGGCCGACCAGACGCTCGGCCCGGCACACGTGGTCCGCGGCGCAGACGTCGCCACCGCCGGCGCCACCCGCGACGAGGCCCGGGTCTGTGCGCCCGGGAGCCTGGACGCTTCGCGGGTCGGCGGCCACATCGTGATCTGCGACCGCGGCGAGATCGGCCGCGTCGACAAGTCCGCGGCCGTCGCCCAGGCCGACGGGGTCGGCATGGTGCTCACCAACGTCGGACCCGGCAGCCTGGCCGCCGACTTCCACAGCGTGCCCACCGTCCACCTCGACCAGGCCACCGGGCAGAGCCTGAAGGCGTGGCTCGCGGCGCAGCCGGACGGCCGACTCACGCTCGCGCCGCTGGGGCGCGAGCGGCGGGCCCCCCGCGTCGCCCACTGGTCCAGCGGCGGCGACCCCGACGGGGTCGTCGTCAAGCCCGACGTGGTCGCCCTCGGCAGCGGTGTGCTCGGCGCGGTGCCACCGGGTGCCACCGACCTGCAGTGGGACCTCGCCTCGGGCACCTCGGCGGCGACGGCGGCGACCAGCGGGGCCGCGGCCCGGCTCGTCTCGCGCCACCCGGACTGGTCGGCGACCGCCGTGAGGTCCGCACTCGCCACGACCGCGCACCGCCTGCTCGGCACCCCGGCCCTGCGTGCCGGTGCGGGCCGCGTGGCTCCGGAAGCGTCCCTGCGCCCAGGCCTGGTCTACGACGTGGCACCCGGCGACTACCGCACCTGGCTCACGGGTGGGCTCGCCGCAGACCTCAACACCCCGTCGATCCTGCTGTCCGGCAACGCCTCGACCGCCGAGCGCACGATCACCAACGTGTCCGGGCGCCGGCTCTACTTCTCGTCCCGCGCCTCCGGCTTCGCGCGGTACGCCGTACGCGTGACGCCCGCCGCGGTCCGGCTCGGCCCGGGCGAGAGCGCGACGTTCACCGTCACGGTCGACCGCTCCGGAGACGTGCGCTCCCTCGATGACGGCTGGGTGACCTGGCGCGGCGCCACCGGCACCGTCACCCGGATCCCGGTCGTCCTGTCGCGCTAGAGGCCCAGCGTCAGAGGCCCAGCGTCAGAGGCCCAGCGTCCTCGCGGTCTCCTCGCGCATCTGGACCTTGCGGATCTTGCCGGTGACGGTCATCGGGAACTCCTCGACCACCATCACGTAGCGCGGGATCTTGTAGTGCGCGAGCTTCCCGGTCGCGTAGGCCCGCACGGCTTCGGCGTCGAGCGGCGTCGGCCCCGGCGCGCATCCGGACCCAGGCGCAGAGCTCCTCGCCGTACCGGTCGTCGGGGACGCCGATCACCTGCACGTCCTCGATGTCGGGGTGCTGGTAGAGGAACTCCTCGATCTCGCGCGGGTAGATGTTCTCCCCGCCGCGGATCACCATGTCCTTGATCCGGCCGACGATGTTGCAGTAGCCGTCCTCGCGCATCTCCGCGAGGTCGCCGGTGTGCATCCAGCCGTCGCCGTCGATGGCCTCGGCGGTCTTCTCGTCGGATCGTCCCAGTAGCCGAGCATCACGGAGTAGCCACGCGTGCAGAGCTCGCCCGGCTCGCCGCGCTCGACGGTGGCCCCCGAGACCGGGTCGACGATCTTGATCTCGACGTGCGGGTGCACCCGGCCGATGGTGGCGGTCCGGCGCTCCAGGTCGTCGTCGGAGCGGGTCTGGCACGACACCGGCGACGTCTCGGTCATTCCGTAGGCGATCGAGACCTCGGCCATGTGCATCTCGTGGACGCAGCGCTTCATCACCTCGACCGGGCAGATCGAGCCGGCCATGATCCCGGTGCGCAGGCTGCTGAGGTCGTGGTCGGCGAAGCTCGGGTGGTTCTGCATCGCGATGAACATCGTCGGCACGCCGTACACCCCGGTGCAGCGCTCCTCGGCGATCGCCCGCAGCGTGGCCTCGGGGTCGAAGCCGGGCGCCGGGATCACCATCGTGGTGCCGTGGCTGGTGCAGCCGAGGTTGCCCATCACCATGCCGAAGCAGTGGTAGAAGGGCACCGGGATGCAGAGCCGGTCCTCGGGCCCGAGGTGGATCAGCTCGGTCGTGAAGTAGCCGTTGTTGAGGATGTTGCGGTGGCTCAGCGTCGCGCCCTTGGGGAAGCCCGTCGTGCCGGACGTGTACTGGATGTTGATCGCGTCGTCCGGCGCCAGCGTCGTCATCCGCTGCTCGAGCGCCCCCTCCGGCAGCTGATCGCCCTCGGCGACGAGCTGCGTCCAGTCGTCGGTGTCGAGGTAGACGGCACGGCGCAGCGTGGGGCACTCCCCCGCCGTCTTCTCGACCATGCCGCGGTAGTCGCTGGTCTTGAAGCTGGTCGCCGCGACGAGCAGCTTCATGCCCGACTGGTTGACGACGTACGCGAACTCATGGGTCCGGTACGCCGGGTTCACGTTCACCAGGACGACGCCGGCCTTCGCGGCGGCGTACTGCGTGATCGTCCACTCGGCGCAGTTCGGCGCCCAGATCCCGACCCGGTCACCCTTCTCGAGACCGGCGGCGAGCAGGCCGCGGGCCAGCGCGTCGACGTCGCGGTCGAGCTCGGTCCAGGTCCAGCGTCGCCCGCTGGTCATCTCGACCAGCGCCTCCCGGTCCGGGTACGTCGCCGCCGTGCGCGCGAAGTCGGCTCCGATGGTCTCCTCGAGCAGGGGCGTCTCGAGCTCGCCTTGGGCGTAGGACTCCATGGCCAGCAACCTACGCCGCGCGACGTTGGCCGCGCGTTGGCAACGGGCTCAACGCTGCGTGTGGAAGACCTGGTACTGCACGCCGTTGGAGTACGTCGCGGTGTCGACGAGGGTGAGCCTGACCTTGTCGTCGGCGTCGTCGGGGAACGGGCCCCGCCCACTGCCGAGGACGACCGGGAAGACCATCAGGCGCATCTCGTCGACCAGTCCCGCCTTGAGCAGGCCCTGCGTCAACAGCATGCTGCCCTGCACGAAGATCGGCCCGCCCTCGGTCGCCTTGAGCGCCGCGACGTCGTCGAGCGAGGAGAGCACGGTGGTGTCGTGCCACTGCGGGTCGGTCACGGTGCGCGACACGACGTACTTGGGCATCGCGTTCCAGCCCGCGAAGTAGTCCATCGTCGGCCAGACCTGCGGAGAAGGCGTCGTACGAGCTCCCGCCCATGAGGAAGGCCGTCGCCTCCTCCTGCTCCCGTCCCTTGCGCTCGTACGACGCGGGGTCGGGCTCGATGTCCATGGTCCAGCCGGTGTGCCGGTAGCCCTCCTCGCCGCCGGGCGCCTCGGCGACACCGTCGAGCGAGACGAAGTGGGTCGTGATCAGGGTGCGCATGTCGGGTTCCGGGTGCTGACCACGCGAACGCGGTGGATCGACGTCAGCGGTCCTCAGCGGCCCTCGGCCACGGCAGCGCCTCGAGGGCGACCGGGGTGTCGTTGGTGACCATCGGGCCGACGTCGGCGGCACCCGGGCCCTCGATGGTGGTGCGCACGGTGACCTCGGCGCCGCCGGACTCAGCGGCGCCTCACCTCGTGGTCGATCCGGATGACCAGGTCACCCATCGTGAGCCGGTCGAGGTAGCGGGCGCCCGGCTCGACGATCTCGAGCATGAACGGCGCCTCGATCCCTCCGGCGAGCACCATGGTGCCGGCCGCGCCCTCGGCGAAGTGCCCCTCGAGCGCGACCTGCTCGACGGCCGGGTCCCAGGCGTGCCAGCTGCCGAGGTCGCTCCACAGCGCCCAGACGTCGGCCGTGCTGGCGGTCGTGGTGACGGTGCGCTCGTACTCGAAGGTCATGCCCGCAAACTAGGGCATCGGACCGGACCCTGGGAGCAGGTCGGCCAGGACGGGACGGGCCCCGCCACTCCCGGAGGAGTGACGGGGCCCGACCGAGGCGGGGAGCCGGCGTCAGCCGGACTTCCCGACCTTGACGGTCATCACGCCCTTCTTGTTCACCTTCACGACCCGGATGGTGGTCCCGGTCTTCGGCACGTCCACACTCATCCAGCCGAGCTGGTAGACGCCGGCGTGCTCGCCCGTGGTGTGCTCGTCGCTGTCGTACCACCAGTCCTGGGTGTCGTCGAACACCGAGACGGCGCGCTGGCCCTTGAGCTTGTAGGGCTTGCCCAGGATGTGGATCTTCTGGGTCGGCGTCGCCCTCAGCGAGAACGTCGAGTCGAAGGTCTGCAACTTGGAACGCAGCAGCGTGCCGTCGGGCGCGTGCCGGAACTCCGGGTGCGCGTCCACCGGCAGGATCTCGCCGGCGCCGGGGTGCGCACTGGTGTTGTTGTCCGATACCGCCGTGTCCCAGTAGCTGATCAGCGCGCCGGGCTGGAACTTGAGGAAGTCCACCCAGTCGGGCTTGTTCTGGTAGCCGGCGAAGTTGTAGACGTGCTTGAGCACCTTGTCGCGGCCGACGGTACTGCCGGTTGTCCACGAAGTAGCCGTGACGAAGGACTGCTGCTCGGAGCCGGTCGTGGTGCGGAAGCCGTCCAGCGCCCAGCCCTCGGGCCCTCCGCGGTGCCGATCGCCGTGCCGTCGAGCGTGATGTCGTCGACCGGAAACCGGACAGCGCGTAGCCGCCGTCGGTGCGGTAGAGCCAGCGGATCGCGTTGGTCCCGTCCGGGACCGTCGCGGTCAGGTCGACCCAGGTGCCGCCGGTGGTGCCGGAGATGCCGAAGCCCGAGTCGTTGAAGCCCGAGGCGTCCTCTCCCTCGAAGCTCTCGCTGGTCTCGACCTCGCTCCAGGTCTCGCCACCGTCGCTGGAGGCCTCGAGGAACGCGTAGTCGTAGCCGTCCTCGATCTCGTAGTTGACCTTGGCGGTCAGCTCGCCGCCGCCGTCGACGTCGCGCGACATGGTGTTGTCGAGGTCGTCGCCGGCGCCGCTGTAGAAGTACGACGAGCCGCAGGTCGCGCAGGGGTCACCGAGCTCGCTCGGTCGACCTGCTTTTCGGCAGCAGCACGACCAGGCCGTTGGCCTGGTCGCCCGAGGTCGAGGAGCCGGGGCGGATCTTGTAGGTGCCGGTGCGACCGGCGCGGGCGATGTCGTAGTCGAGCCAGCCGAGCTGGAACTTGTCCCAGGCGCCGAACGGCTGCGGCTGGTCGCCGATGCCGGCTGTCGGAGGGCAGGGTGCCGCGCGACTGGGCCATCAGCGTCCCAGTGCTCGACCGAGTTCGACGCCGCCTTGCGGGTGTCGTAGAGGTCAGGCAGACCGAGGTCGTGGCCGAACTCGTGGGCGAAGACGCGACAGGCCGCCGTTCTCGGGCTGGATCGTGTAGTCGTTGACCCAGACACCGGTCGGGTTGTCCGGGATCTGCACGGCACCGCCGTCGCTCGGAGCCACCCTCGCCGACGTTGACGCCGCCGATCGGGGCGCCGCCGTCGGGGCCGGTGCCGTAGGGCTCGACCTGGGCGTTCCAGCGGTGGCTCCAGATGGCGTCCGGGCCGTAGACCGGGTCACCGTCGGCCTCGTCGCCGCCCGCGTGCACGATCTGGAAGTGGTCGATGTAGCCGTCGGGCTCGTTGAAGTCGCCGTCGCCGTCGAAGTCGTAGCGGTCCTGCTTGTCGAAGGTCTTCAGGTAGGTCTGGATCTTGGCCATCGACCACCCGGCGTCGAGCTGTCAGCTGGGTCCACTCGGCGAGCGCGTCGCGGACCAGGAACCAGACGCTGTTGCAGACGTTGTCGCCGCAGGCGTTGTTGCCGTAGCGGGCCTCGTTGAAGGGGACCTTCACCCACTCGGTGACGTCACCGCTGATGGAGTACTTGCCGCCGGACTGCGCCTGGTAGAAGCTTCTTCATCCGGTTGAAGTACATGTTCTGGTAGTGCGACCGGTTGTAGTTCTTCTTCCAGAGCGTCGAGTTGTCGACCGTGCGGTCGGGCTTCGGGATCTGGTTGTTCAGCGGCCCGTCGTAGCGCTCGGCGCCGTTCTCCAGGTCGTCCGGGTACGCCGAGTGGCGGGTGTCGCCGAAGTCGGCGAGCACCACGAAGATCCGGTCGGTCGCCGGTCTGCGCCACGCGTCCGAAGGTGCGCTTGCCGACCTTCTCGGCCGCGCCCCTGCCTCCGGTGCTGCAGCCGCTGCTGCACAGCGTCCTTGCGGATCTGGTCGTACTTGAGCCGCCACGCAGGGGGGGCGATGTCGTCCGCCGGGGTCGCGGGCGACGAGGATGCCCTCGGCGTCGACGCCTGGGGAGCTGCCCCGGCCTGGGTGGTGGTGAGGGACAGCGCCGTGGCTGCCGCCAGCAGTGAAGTGGTCGCCGCTGCGGCGACCCGGGTCCTTCGCAAGAGAATGCCTCCCGAGATGAATCGGGCGCGGGGTGCGCCACGAAGTCCTGGCAGGGAGACCGGCACCGGATCGCGGCGCCGAGCCACCGGTCAGGAGGAGAGCAGTCGACACTCTCGGGATCGTAGGAGGGAAGAGGCGGGCCGCTTCGTTACCGGACCGTGACCTTCAGGCCTCGCGGGCGACGATCATCTCGCGGTCGCCGAAGCGCACCACGTCGCCGTCGAGCAGGGTCGCGGCCCGGCCGGCCGTGAGCTCGCGGGCGACGCCCTCGCGGATCAGGATCGAGCCGTTGGTCGATCCGCGGTCGATGACGACGAGGGTGCCGTCGGGCGGCGACCTGGAGCTGGGCGTGCGTCTTGGAGAGCGACATGTCGGTGGAGCGGAGTGGCACCAGGTGCCGGACCGGCTCACCGTGCGCGCCCCTCGGGGCGGCGACCGACCAGTGCGAGGCCCTCGACGACGAAGCTCTCGCCGGAGTCGAAGCTGACCCGCCAGCGGTCCACGTCGACGGGTGCGTCGATCGGTGCGGCGTCCGGCACGAGGGGGTGGCCGAGCTGCTGGCGCGGCGGCCGAGCTGGGGGCGGGGTCGCGGGAGGGGGCGCAGGCTGGGCGACCGGCGACGCCGGCGGCTCGGTGCGAGGGTGGGGCCGGCGGCGGCTTGGGAGAGCGCGCGGGCGCGCTGACCGGCGGAGCCTTCGGGGCCGGGACCAGCCGCATCGCGGTGAGGTTGACGACGTGGCTGGGCCGGACGTCCTCGTCGGGAGCCTCGACCGGGACGGGGCGGACGTCGACCACGACGGAGTGCGCGACGTGGTCGTGCCAGCCGCGGCGGCGACCACCCGGGTCCATCGACGGCGGTCCACGCCAGCGTGGCGACGCCGAGCCCGAACGTCGGCAGCGTCGCCACGCCCAGGATCAGCTGGCGCACCAGGGCCGGGCCGACGCCGATCGGAGCGCCGGTCGCCTCGGAGACCACGCGGAGCCCGACCAGAGCCATGCCCGGCGAGGTCGCCGAGCAGGCCGAGGACGACCGCGAACGCGGCACCGACGAGCAGCACGGTCGCGACGATCGACCGCGATCCCCGCGACGACCTGCCCGGGCTCGATCAGCGCTCGGTAGGCGAGGTAGGCGACCACGCCGTCGATCGACCAGGCGATCGCCCGGTCGACCGTGAAGGCGTAGAAGCGGCGGTCGAGCTCGGCGACCGGGACCGGCGATCGGGTCGGTGGCGCCTCGCTCGTCACGGCCGCGCTGCGGCTCACGGGTTCGCCACCTGGATGGTCACGCCGTCACCGAGGTCGACGACGGCACCCGGGATCAGCTGCACGGCGATGCCCGGCCCTGCAGGTCCTCGGGCGGCAGGCCGGGCTGCACCAGGAGGGTGCCGTTGGTCGAGCCGAGGTCGGTGACGACCGCGGAGCCGTGGTCGGCGCCGGATCCCGGGCGCACCTCGAGGTGGGTCGAGGAGATCTCCTGGTGCGGGCTGGGCACGGTGACCAGCCGCGGCTGGTCCGTCGCGGTGACGCGGCGCGGCTCGGGGGCCCGCCCGACGAGGACGACCCGGTCGACGTCGACCGCCTCGCCGGTGGAGAAGACCAGCCGCGCGACCGGTCGAGCGGTGATGCCCGGTGCCGGCTGCTGGCCCGGGGATGCCGGGGCTGCGGACGAATCGGGCGCAGGCACCGGTCCGGGTCCGTCGTGGTGAGCCGTCGTGGTCCGCGCGTCGAGGTCCGTCGTGGTCCTCGTGCCGCGACCTCGCGGCGGCTCGGCCCGGCTGCTCGGGCAGGGCTCGGGTCGCCGCGGGGCTGCTCGAGCAGTGGCGACCCGGCACCAGCCCGCCGGCGAGGACCAGGTCGTCGGTCGCGGTCTCGTCGGCCACCTCGATCCGGATCCGGGTGACGCCGGCCAGGGTGCGCTCCACCCAGGTCGTCGCGCCGTCACCCTCGACGTGGACGACCTCGTCGGCGAGTCGCGAAGTGGGCGCGCGCCGCGCCGCGCAGCACCACCCGGGTGCTCGTCGTCCGACCGCTCACCAGCACGAAGCCCGGGCAGCTCGCGCAGGCCCGAGGAGATCAGGGCGTCGAGCGTCTCGTCGAAGCCGGCGCCGGCGTCGACCAGCTCCCACAGCGGCGGCGACCCGCGCCTTCTCCGAGGGCGGCAGGACGACCGTCGCGCGGTCGCCGACGATGCCGAACCAGTCGCCCGGGCGGAAGGACCAGGCTGGCATCGTCGCTCACGGCCGTGCCCCCCAGCTTCTGTTCGAGACTCGCGCGCTGGCGCGCGGAGTCGTAGTCGTCTCTCGGACTGACCAATCCCACCACATCGACGACGACGGCCGTCGCGTTGTCCTCGCCACCGGCGGCGAGCGCGGCCGCGACCAGCCGGTCGGCCGCGTCGCGCGGGTCGGCCGCCTCCGCCAGGATCGCCGCGAGCGACGTCGTCGTCGATCATCCCGCTGACGCCGTCGGTGCAGAGCACCAGCCGCTCGGCGGCCGGCAGCGGCAGCAGGAAGTAGTCGGCCTCGGCGCTCGGGGACATGCCGAGCGCCCGGGTGATGACGTGCCGCTCGGGGTGGGTGGCGGCCTCGGTCGGCGGTGATCTCGCCGGCGTCGACCAGCTCCTGGACCAGGCTGTGGTCGACGCTGACCTGCTCGAGCGCGCCTCGGTGAAGCGGTAGGCCCGGGAGTCGCCGAGGTTGGCGACCAGCCACTGTCGGCCCCTCGTCGTCCTCGACCAGGACGGCCACCACGGCCGTGGTCCCGGCCTGGAACCGCGCGCCCGACGCCCTGCGGCTGCTGGGTGGCGGCGTACTCCGCGATCCGGTCGCGGCACACCCGCAGCGTGGCGGCGACGGCCTCGGCACCCCGCCGGGGGTCGTAGCCGACCTCGGCGAGCCGGCCGAACTCCTCGACCACGATCGCGCTCGCGACGTCGCCGCCCTGGTGGCCGCCCATGCCGTCGGCGACGACGAAGACCGGCGGCGCGGCGAGGAAGGCGTCCTCGTTGACCTCGCGCACCAGACCGACGTCGGTCGCGGCCCCGTGGTGCAGCTCGACGCGGCTCATCGGTCGGTCCGGCTTCCGGGAGCCCGATAGCGTGGGAGGGATGTCCACGACCGGGTACCGCACGCTCGCCGACCAGCTGCGCAGCTGGCCGGACGCCCGGCTGTCCCGTCTGCTCCTCGACCGACCCGATCTCGCCACTCCGGCCCCTCACGACTCCGGCCAGCTGGCGTCGCGTGCTGCCACCCGGTCCTCGCTCCTGCGCGCGCTCGACCACCTGACCCGGCTCGAGCTCTGTGTCCTTGATGCCCTCGTCGTCGTCGGCCAAACCACACCGGCCGGGCTGGCCGAGGTCGTCCGGGCCGAGCCCGGCGTCGGTCACGGCCGCGCTGGACCGGCTGCTCGACCTCGCCCTCGCCTGGGAGACGCCCCAGGGCGTCCGCGCCCTGAGCGCCGTGGCCGAGGCGCTGACCCAGGGCGGCCGGGCACCGGGCGTCAGCGGGCTGCGCCCGGTCGTCACCCGAGCCGCCCGCCACCCGACCGACGTACGCCGACGCCTCGACGAGCTGTCGCCGGCGGCGCGAGCCCTGCTCGAGCACGTCCTCGACTCCGGCGGCGAGGCGACCACCGGCACCGCCCGGCACACGGTGCTCCCCGAGGACGCCAGCACGCCCGGCCGAGGAGCTGCTCGCCCGCCGGCTCCTCGTGCCGCGCGGCGGCGGCGTGCGTCGTGCTGCCCGGCGAGGTCGGGATCGCGCTGCGGGGCGGGCGCACCACGACCGAGCCGGTCGACGAGCCGCCCGAGCTGGCCACCTCGGACGCGCGGCGGCCCTGGTCGACCGCGCCGGCGCCGGGGCGGCGTTCGAGGCGGTGCGCCGCGTCGAGCTGCTGCTCGACCACTGGGGCCTGCACCCGCCGGCCGCGCTGCGCAGCGGCGGCCTCGGGCGTCCGCGACCTCCGGGCCACGGCGGTCGAGCTGCACGTCGACGAGCCGACCGCCGCGCTCCTCGTCGAGGTCGCCTCGGCCGCCGGGCTGATCGCCACCGCGGCCGACCCGGCGGCACCCCGGCCTGGATCCCGACCGACGCGTTCGACCAGTGGACCGCGCGGCCGGTCGCCGAGCGGTGGGTGGCGCTGGTGCGCGCCTGGCTCGAGAGCCCGCGGATCCCGGGCCTGGTCGGCTCTCGCGACCCGCAGGGCAAGGTGTGGAACGCCCTCGCCCCCGAGCTGTCCGGCGTCCACCAGGTCGAGAGCCGGCGGATGGCGCTCGACGTGCTGGCCGAGCTGCCCGACGGCGAGGTCCTCGCGGCCGGGACCGGCGTCCCGTCGCTGGTGCAGCGGGTCGAGTGGCTCCGGCCGCGGCGACCCCGGACCCGCGCCGACCAGGTCGGCTGGGCCGTCGAGGAGGCTGCCTCGCTCGGCGTCGCCGCGCTCGGCGGACTGACGTCGTACGCCCGCTCGCTCCTGGCCGACGACGAGCGCGGTCGCGACCACCGCGCTGACCGCGCTGCTCCCGGAGCCGGTCGACCACGTGCTGCTCCAGGCCGACCTCACCGCCGTCGCGCCCGGGCCGCTGGAGTCCCAGCTGGCCCGGCGGCTGCAGCTGGTGGCCGACGTCGAGTCCCGCGGCGGCGCGACCGTCTACCGCTTCACGCCCGGGTCGGTACGCCGCGCGCTCGACACCGGCTGGTCGGCGGTCGAGGTGCACGACTTCATCGGCTCGGTGTCGCGGACGCCGGTGCCGCAGCCGCTCACCTACCTCGTCGACGACACCGCCCGGACCTTCGGCAGCGTGCGGGTCGGCCACGCCGAGGCGTTCCTGCGCGCCGACGACGAGGCCGCGCTGACCGAGATCCTGCTCAACCCCAAGGCCGCGACGCTGGGGCTGCGCCGGATCGCCCCGACCGTGCTGGTCAGCTCGACGCCCCTCGACGTGCTCCTCCCCCGGCTGCGCGACCTCGGTGCCGCGCCGGTCGTCGAGGCCGCGGACGGCACCGTGCACGTCGCCCGGCCCGACCTGCTCCGCGCCCGCACGCCGCGGGAGCACCGCGGCCGGGCTGCCCGGAGCCGCTCGCGAGTCCGCTCTCACCGCGCACGTCGTCACCGCGATCCGGGCCGGCGACCGGGCCGAGTCGAGCCGGCCGGCCGCCCCGGCGACGTCGCTCACGCCCAGCGGCTCGATGGCCGCGCTGCGCGAGGCGATCGAGGCCGGCGAATCCGTGCTGATCGGCTACGTCGACAACCAGGGCACCAGCTCCGAGCGGCTCGTCGACCCGATCCGGGTCGAGGGCGGCTCGCTGACCGCCCACGACCACCGCAGCGACGACGTCCGGACCTTCGCCGTGCATCGGATCACGACGGTGCGGTCCGTCACCGACCGATCCGTAAGGTTGAATCGTGGACTTCATCCGGTACGCCGAGGCCTCGGCCGCCCTGCTCAACGCCGACCTGTCCGACGTCGACGCGCTGCTGGCGCTACCTCGACGACCGTGACGTGGCTGCACGAGCGGGCCACCGACCGCGACTGCATGCTGCTGCGGAAGTTCCAGCGCGAGCTGCGGCCGGTCTTCGAGTCCGGCGAGGCCGAGGACGTCGCCGCCGTGGTCGCCGGGCTCAACGAGCTGATGGCGCGCCACCCGATCACGCCGCGGATCTCCGACCACGACACCCACGACCTCCACCTCCACGTCGCCACGGAGAACGCCAGCGTGGCCGACCTCCTCGTCGGGGAGTCGCTGCTCGGGCTCGCCACCCTGGTCTGCGACCTCGGCCCGAACCGGCTCGGCGTCTGCTCGGCCGTGAAGTGCAGCAACGTCTTCGTCGACACCTCGCCGAACCAGTCGCGCCGCTACTGCTCCGAGCGGTGCTCGTCGCGCGCGAACGTGGCGGCGTACCGCGCCCGGCAGCGGGGTCTCGCGTCCGCGTAGCGCAGATCGCGACGTAGCCTCGCCGCATGCGCGGACGGACCACCCACGACCCGAACCCGGACCGGCAGGCACGCAAGGACTACTGGGGCGTCGCACTGGACTCCCCCACGCCCCGCGACCTCGCCCGCTTCTACGGCACGCTCCTCGACTGGGAGATCGCCTCGGAGGCCGACGACTGGGTGACCCTCCAGCCGCCCGACGGCGTCGCGTACCTCGCCTTCCACGTCAACCCCGACCACGTCCGGCCGGTCTGGCCGCCGTCGCCCGGCCAGCCCCAGCAACAGCTCCACCTCGACTTCCAGGTCGAGGACCTGGCTGCGGCCGTCGCCCACGCCGTCGAGCTCGGGGCCGTGCCGGCGGACTTCCAGCCGCAGGACACCGTCCGGGTGCTGCTCGACCCGGACGGCCACCCGTTCTGCCTCTACACCTGATCCGTAGGCTTGGCGGGTGAATGACGGCCCCCTGATCGTCCAGTCGGACAAGACGCTGCTGCTCGAGGTGGATCACGAGCGCGCCGCGGACTGCCGCAAGGCGATCGCGCCGTTCGCCGAGCTCGAGCGCTCCCCCGAGCACGTGCACACCTACCGCCTGACCCCGCTGGGGCTCTGGAACGCCCGCGCCGCGGGCCACGACGCCGAGCAGGTGGTCGACACCCTGCTGGAGTACAGCCGGTACGCCGTCCCGCACGCGCTGCTCGTCGACGTCGCCGAGACGATGGCCCGCTACGGGCGGCTGCGGCTGGAGAAGAACCCCATCCACGGGCTCGTGCTGGCCTCCACCGACCGTCCGGTGCTCGAGGAGGTGCTGCGCGCCAAGAAGATCGCGGGCATGCTCGGCGACCGGATCGACGACGACACCGTCGTCGTGCACGCCTCCGAGCGCGGCAACCTCAAGCAGGCGCTGCTCAAGCTGGGCTGGCCGGCCGAGGACTTCGCCGGCTACGTCGACGGCGAGGCGCACCCGATCTTCCTCGACGAGACCGAGTGGCAGCTGCGCGCCTACCAGCGCGAGGCGGCCGAGTCGTTCTGGCACGGCGGCTCCGGCGTCGTGGTGCTGCCGTGCGGCGCCGGCAAGACCCTGGTCGGCGCGGCCGCGATGGCCGAGGCGAAGGCGACCACGCTGATCCTCGTGACCAACACCGTCAGCGCCCGGCAGTGGAAGGACGAGCTGGTCCGGCGTACGTCCCTGACCGAGGAGGAGATCGGCGAGTACTCCGGCTCCGTCAAGGAGATCCGGCCGGTCACCATCGCGACGTACCAGGTGATGACGACGAAGCGGAAGGGCGTCTACTCGCACCTCGAGCTGCTCGACGCCAAGCGACTGGGGCCTGATCGTGTACGACGAGGTGCACCTGCTGCCCGCGCCGATCTTCCGGATGACCGCCAACCTGCAGGCCCGTCGGCGGCTCGGGCTCACCGCGACCCTGGTGCGCGAGGACGGCCGCGAGGGCGACGTCTTCTCGCTGATCGGGCCCAAGCGCTACGACGCGCCCTGGAAGGACATCGAGTCCCAGGGCTGGATCGCGCCGGCCGACTGCGTCGAGGTGCGGGTGACCCTGCCGTCGGCCGAGCGGCTGGCCTACGCGACCGCGGAGCCCGAGGAGCGCTACCGGCTCGCGTCGTGCACCCACCACAAGATCGACGTCGTGCGCGACCTGGTCGCCGCGCACCCCGGCCAGCCGACGCTGGTGATCGGGCAGTACATCGACCAGCTCGACGAGCTCGCCGCGGCGCTGGACGCGCCGGTGATCAAGGGCGAGACGCCGGTCAAGGAGCGGCAGCGGCTCTTCGAGGCGTTCCGCTCGGGCGAGGTCGGGCTGCTGGTCGTCTCGAAGGTCGCGAACTTCTCCATCGACCTGCCCTCGGCCGAGGTCGCGATCCAGGTGTCCGGGTCGTTCGGCTCGCGCCAGGAGGAGGCCCAGCGCCTCGGCCGGCTGCTGCGCCCCAAGTCCGAGGGCAAGAGCGCGCACTTCTACACGATCGTCTCCCGCGACACCGTCGACGCCGAGTTCGCCCAGAACCGGCAGCGCTTCCTCGCCGAGCAGGGGTACGCCTACCGGATCGTGGATGCGGAGGACTTGCCCGCCTGACGCGGAGGATCCCCGGTGCACCGGGTACTCATGCGCTTGTCGGCCTTTGCAACCCCTGAGAAGCGCAGGGACTCCCTGGAAAGTGACACGCGTCAGGCGAGGACGGAGTCCAGGGATACGTCGACCTCCAGGATGTCGTTCTCCAGCCACGAGGCGTCGGCCGCGCCGCCGACGGGCAGGCAACGGACGACGACCCCGGTCTGCACGTCGAGGGCGACGTCGTGGTGGTCCGGGTAGTCCGCCCCCGGACCGACGTAGGCGTCCGCGGGGTCCTCGACCTCGCAGACCCTCCCGACCTCGCTCCACAGCAGCTCGCAGCAGTTGCCGCCGCAGCGCGGGGAGTAGCCCGGCAGGGCACGCAGGGACGCCCGCCACGCAGGCCGCCCGGCGACCTCGTCGACCCGCAGGTCCTCGACCGAGACGTGGCGGCTCAGCTCCACCGGGTCGAGCATCGCGACCCAGCGTGTAGTTGCCCGCACTGGGGTCGTCGTACTCGATCTCCCACGAGGCCGGGCGTTCGGCGACGAGCCCGTCGGGCCGCCGGACCGGCTCCACGGCCTGGGGCGGGACCGGGGCCGGCCGGACGAAGTCGGGGTCGGTCGAGACGAACAACACCGAGTACGGCACCCCGGACGCGCGGTGGAGGGCACCGCTGCCGGCCTCGCGGACCAGCAGCTCGCCGGGCCGGCGCACCCACGCCTCGGCGTCGCCCGGGAACCTCGACCGGTGCACGAAGTGCAGCGTCGACCAGCGCCACGGCGAGCTGCGCGCCAGGGCCATGAAGTCGTCGGGCGTTGGGGTCACCGGTCCACGCTAGGGTCGGCGCGCTGGTCCGGTCCACCGGGTATCCCGGTGCCCCGTGAGGGTTCCCGCGAGCCCTTGGCGAGGCCATGCTGGTGCCGTGTGCCAGCAGCCGACGCCGCCACCGCCCGGAGGAGATCCCGCATGAGCGACGACCAGGTCATGTTCACCCTCGACGAGTCCGAGCAGGTCACGCACTGGTACAACATCGTCGCGGACCTGCCGACGCCGCCCCCGCCGCCGCTCCACCCGGGCACCCGGGAGCCGGTCGGGCCCGACGACCTGGCCCCGCTCTTCCCGATCGAGCTGATCATGCAGGAGGTGACCGGAGAGCGGTACGTCGAGATCCCGGGCCCGGTGCTCGACGTCTACCGGCAGTACCGCCCCAGCCCGCTCTACCGCGCCCGGCGGTGGGAGGCGAAGCTCGGCACCCCCGCGCGGATCTACTACAAGTACGAGGGCGTCTCCCCCGCCGGCTCCCACAAGACCAACACGTCGGTGCCGCAGGTCTACTACAACTCACTGCACGGCGTGACCCGGCTGACGACCGAGACCGGCGCCGGCCAGTGGGGCACCGCACTGGCCTACGCGTGCGCGCTGTTCGACATCGAGTGCGAGGTCTGGCAGGTCGGGGCGTCGTACGACACCAAGCCCCAGCGCCGGACGCTGATCGAGGTCTTCGGCGGCACCGTGCACCGCTCGCCGAGCCGGCTCACCGAGTCGGGCAAGGCGTACGCCGAGGACCACCCCGGCTCGCTGGGCATCGCGATCTCCGAGGCCGTCGAGGTCGCCGCCCAGGACGAGGGCACGAAGTACGCGCTCGGCTCCGTGCTCAACCACGTCCTCCTCCACCAGACCGTGATCGGCGAGGAGGCGCTCCGCCAGCTGGCGAAGGCCGGCGAGAGCGGGGCCGACCTCGTGGTCGGGTGCGCGGGCGGCGGCTCCAACTTCGCGGGCCTGGCGTTCCCGTTCCTGCGCGAGAAGCTGGCCGGCACCCAGAGCCCGCGGATCCTGGCGGTCGAGCCGACGTCGTGCCCGACGCTCACCCGCGGCGAGTACCGCTACGACTTCGGCGACACTGCCGGCCTGACCCCGCTGATGAAGATGTACACGCTCGGCCACGACTTCGTGCCGTCGGCGATCCACGCGGGCGGGCTGCGCTACCACGGCATGGCGCCGCTGGTGTCCCACGCCGTCCACGAGGGCCTGATCGAGGCCACCGCGCTGCACCAGACGCGAGTGCTTCGAGGCCGCTGTGGAGTTCGCCCGCACCCAGGGCATCGTCCCGGCGCCCGAGTCCTCGCACGCGCTCGCCCAGGTCCGCCGCGAGGCGCTCGCCGCCGCCGAGTCCGGCGAGGAGAAGGTCATCGTCGTCGGGCTCTCGGGCCACGGGCTGCTCGAGCTCGGGGCGTACGACGCGTTCCTCGCGGGTCGCCTCGAGGACGACCCCCTCTCCGAGGAGGCGCTCGCCGCGGCGATGGCCGGGGTGCCGCAGGTCTGACTACGCGGAGGGCTTCACGAAGACCGTGCGCTTCTCGACCTGGCGGTTGATCTTCACCTTGAGGGTCAGCGACTCGCGCCCCTCCGCCTCGCCGTCGCGGCGTGTGGGGATCGAGATCACCAGCTCGCGGCTGCCGCTGCGCACCTGGTCGTACAGGACCGCACTCTGCATCCACAGGGGCGCGGCGAGGTCGGCACCGGCCAGGTGCCGGTTGATCCAGGACGCGGTGACGTCACCGGCGGTCAGGGCCGGCGCGTTCGACGTGCCGCGGACCACCTTGGAGTTGACGAAGAGGTCGTAGTCGACCGGCTTCGACAGCGCGATCCGCCACGCGGCTGCCTCGCCCTCGGCGACGGAGCGGGCGACCGGCGTGACGGTCAACCGCGGCGTCGGGTCGTCGTCGACCACGGTGAGCCGACCCGTGTAGGCGTCGGTCATCACGTTGCGGTTCGCCCACGCGGTCACCTGGGTGACTGCGGTCGCGTAGTCGTCACGGGCATCCGGGACGTACTCGATCGGGATGGTCCCGGACGTCTGCCCCGGAGCCAGGTCGACCTCGAAGCGCTCGACCTGGCCGCGCTGTTGCCCGGACGGTCACCACCGTGAAGCGAGCCGGACGGGTCAGGTCGCCGGTGATCTCGAACGGCAGGTGCGCGGTGACCGTCCTGTGACCGTCACCCTCGTCGATGCGCAGCTTCGGGAGCGTAGATCGTCGGCATCCGCAGGTCGGGGACCGGCGCGAGGGCGGCCGGCGCGGCAGCCGAGGTCGGCGACCCAGACCCGACCGGCGGCGCTCTGCGCGACCAGGTCGACGCCGGACGACCGGGTCAGGTCGACGGCAGCGCCGGACGGGTCGACGACGAGGGTCTGGGCCCAGAACTTGCGGACCTCGGCGTGCCCACCCCGAGGGCAGGGAGGACGCCGCCACCGGCGGGGTGAGCAGCGCGTCGGCGCCGTCGGCGTCGGTGATCCGGACCCGCAGGTCGGCGTCGGGCCGTCCCGCGTCGACGATCGTGCGGAGCTCGAGACGTCGGCCGCGCTCAGGTCGAGCGGGTCGTCGAGGACCAGCCCGCCGGACTGGCCGGCCGCGGTCCAGGACATCTCGAAGAACGAGCGGGTCGGCACGCCCTCGTAGGCGTCGGGCCAGTGCGGCTTCACCGGCTCGTAGCTCGTGCCCCGGCCGCAGGACGAGATTCTCGACGGACGACGACGCCCTGGCAGAAGCGGGTCTCGGCGCCGTCGGGCAGGGAGAGCCCGGCGCTGGTCCCCGGGGCACGCAGGTCGCGGCCGCCGCCGATCGCGTGGCTGAGCACCTGCGCGTCGCCGGTCGAGGCCACCCGGGCCCGGGAGCCGTCGAAGAGCGGCAGGAAGTCCTGCTCGCCGCCCGCGAAGAGCCGGACCGCCCCGGCGACGTACGCCGTGCCGACCGACTGCTGCTCGGCCGGCGCTCAGCCGGTGCGGGTTCTTCGGTGCCGCACGCGCTCTCGGCGCCGCCGTACCAGTCGTCGCTGGCGGGCGCCTGGGCGATGCCGGGGGTCCACTCGGTGTTGAAGAAGTTGTGGTTGGCGCCCATCACCAGGACCGAGCTCTTCAGCGAGGTGTCGTCGCCGGTGAGGTCGCGCGCGGTGTCGGTGAAGCGCTGGCCCTGGAGGTCGCTGACGTCGCCGTCGCAGAAGGGCAGCAGCGTCACGGTCGGGACGTACGGCGCGGTCTGGGTGCCGAAGTCGGTCGGGGCGATCAGCACCTGGCCGACGATCCGGTACGGCGCCGAGCAGGGGGATCTGGATCGAGGCCCGGTCGACCCCCTCGCCGCCGCGGCTGTGCCCGACGAGCACGACCCGGTCGAGGTCGACCTGGTGCGCGGCCGCGAGGCCGGCCCAGTGGTCGAGGTGGCGCTGCACGATCGCGCGCCCGGGCGTCGGCGCCGCCGTCGGCGAGGCGGTAGTCCTGCGCGTTGATGCCGTTGACGCGGACCGAGACCGTGGCGTAGCCCTGCGACGCGAGCACCTGCTGGATGTAGTCGTAGCCGAGCTGGCTCGGGATCTCCTTGAACGGCGCCACGCACGGCCAGCTGTCGGACCACCGGCCGGGGCGGCCGGGTCGTAGCAGAGCCGTGCCGGCCGTGCAGGAAGAGCACCAGCGGCCGCGGACCGGTGACGGCGTCGGCCGCCGGCTCGACGACGTGGCCGACCATCTCGATCGGCTCGGCCATCCCGGGCAGCTTCACCGGGTCGAGCTCGTAGTCGCTGGTGGCCACGGCGTACGGGCCGGGGGTGGCGGGGTCGACCGGGAGCGTCTGCATCCCGGGGAGGTCGAGCTGCCTTCGCGACCGCGCCCGCGACCCGGCGGCTGCGGGTCGTGGCCGGTGACGTCGAGCCGGTCACCGGAGAGCACGACGCCGAGGCTCGCGGCCCCGGGCGGGTCGGGGAGGTGACCACGGCGCGCACGGTGCGGCCGTCGTGCGTCGATCGTGGAGGGCCGACCCGCCGGCGCCGGCCGGGCCGACGACGGTCGGCCGGTCGGAGGTGAGCGGCAAGCGGGTCGGCGAGCGTCCACGACGACCTCGTAGCGACCCTCGCCCAGGGCCCGCACCTGCCAGCGGCCGACCTCGGCTCCGCGCGACCGGCGCCCCGGTGGCGGTGGCCGGTCGGCGCGGTCACCCGGGCTGCGGCGACCGCGCCGCTCGTGGTGGTGGCCGGCGGTCCGGCCGAGCACGAGTGCGGCGACTGACGATCCACCCGGACGTGCGACGAGGTCATGGCGCGCATCATGCCCGTCGCGCTCGGCGGCGTCCGGACCGTCCGAGCGTTGCGCGTTGGACTGACGACCCGCGGCTGGGTCACGTCCACGCTCGGCGCGCGGTTCGGCCCGACGGACGCCCGGCCTAGGCTGGTCGATCGTGAAGGTGCTGCTGCTCGAGAACATCCATCCGGTCGCCGTCGAGATCCTCGAGGCGCGCGGCTTCGAGGTCGAGCTGCGGACGGGATCGCTGTCCGAGGACGAGCTGGTCGAGGCGCTGCCCGGGCGTCCACCTGCTCGGCATCCGCTCCAACACCCACATCACCCCGCGCGTGCTCGACGCGCGCCCCGGACCTGCTGGCGATCGGCTGCTTCTGCATCGGCACCAACCAGGTCGACCTGGTGGCGGCCGCGGACCCGCGGGATCGCGGTCTTCAACGCGCCGTACTCCAACACCCGCAGCGTCGTGGAGCTGGTGATCGGCGAGATCATCGCGCTCGGCGCGCCGGCTCACCGAGAAGACCCAGCGGATGCACGACGGGGTCTGGGACAAGTCGGCCAAGGGCAGCCACGAGGTCCGCGGCCGCACCCTCGGCATCGTCGGCTACGGCAACATCGGCACCCAGCTCTCCAACCTCGCCGAGGCGCTCGGCCTGCGGGTCATCTTCTTCGACACCGCCGACCGGCTCGCCCACGGCAACGCGCAGCGGATGCGGACCCTCGACGAGCTGCTCGCCGCAGGCCGACGTCGTCAGCCTCCACGTCGACGGGCGGCCCGGCAACGCCGGCTTCTTCGGCGCCGAGCAGTTCGCGAAGATGAAGCCGCGCAGCCTCTTCATCAACGCCGCCCGCGGCATGGTCGTCGACAACGAGTCGCTGCGCGAGCACATCCTCTCCGGCCACATCGCCGGCGCCGCGCTCGACGTGTTCCCGGTCGAGCCGAAGGCCCAGGGCGACGAGTTCGAGTCGGTCCTGCGCGGCCTCGACAACGTCATCCTCACGCCGCACGTCGGCGGCTCGACCCAGGAGGCGCAGGAGGAGATCGGCTACTTCGTCGCCGGCAAGCTCGCCGGCTTCTCGCTCGAGGGCCGCACCGAGCTGTCGGTCAACCTGCCCGCCGTGCTGGCCCCGCAGCTGCACGCCGGGCACCGGATCGGCTTCCTGCACGTCAACGTGCCCGGCGTCCTCGCCGGCGTCAACGGCGTCCTGGCCGACGCCGGCGCCAACGTCACCGGGCAGTACCTCTCCACCCGCGGCGAGCAGGGGTACGTCGTCACCGACACCCTCGACCCGCTGCCCGAGGACGCGCTGGCCAAGCTCACCGAGTCGGAGCACACGATCTGGCTGCGGACCTGGGTCGCCTGAGCCCCCGTAGGCTCGACCGCATGGTGAGCGTGCGCGAGCGACTGGGTCAGGAGCTGTTCCTGCGCGTCGCCGGCCCCGACGGAGCCGAGCACGCCGAGCGGATCCACGGCCGGCCCGGCCCGCGCTGGTTCGAGCCGGACAGCCCGATCGCCCGCGTCCACGGCGACGCGTCGATGTTCATCGGCGGCATCCGCGCGCTGCTGCTCCAGACCCTGCACCCGGCCGCGATGCGCGGCGTCGCCGAGCACTCCGGCTACCGCGGCGACATGTGGGGCCGCCTCGCCCGCACCAGCAGGTTCCTCGCCGTGACGACCTTCGGCACCGCCGACGACGCCGAGCGCTCGTCGACGCGGTCCGCGCGATCCACGAGCGGGTCGTCGGCACGATGCGCCGACGGCACGCCGTACGCCGCCTCCGACCCGCACCTGCTCGCCTGGGTGCACATCGCCGAGATCGACAGCTTCCTGCGCGCGCACACCGTCTACGGCACAGGAGCCGCTGGTCGGGGCCGAGCGCGACACGTACGTCGCCGCAGACCGCCGAGATCGCCCGCCGGCTCGGCGTCCTCGACCCGCCGACCACCGAGGCCGAGCTGGCGAGCCGCGCTGGCGGCGTACCGCCCCGAGCTGCGCAGCACCCCGGAGGCCCGCGAGGCGGTGTCGCTACCTGCTGCTCCGCCCGCCGCTGCCGCTGCTCGCCCGGGCGCCGTACGGCGTGTTGGTGGCGGCCGCGGTCGGCCTGATGCCGCGCTGGACGCGGCGGCCGCTGCGGCTGCCCGTGGCTGCCGGTCTCCGAGCGCACCGTGGTCCGGGCGCTCGGCGGGCTCGCGACCGGCACCATCCGGTGGGCGATGACACCCGGCCGGGAGCAAGCGCAACCGGGCGTCTTGAGCAAAGCCTGAGACTTCCTTGCAGGGTGGTCCAAGATGGCCGACCTACCATGGACGCATGCGTCCCCCGCCCGTTAGACGTGAGCAGCGTGCTGCTGCTCGTCATCGGCCTGCTCGCGTCCCTCGTGCTGGCCCTCGCGCCCGCGACCACCGCCGAGGCGGCCGACCGGCAAGGGCCTGGCCAACGGAGCGATCAGGTTCCCCCAGGGCGACCGCGCCGGGGATCAAGATGCACTGGTTCGACGCAGAACTGGAACTACCTCGGCACGAAGAACGCGCCCGCGGGCAGCTACTCGCTCTGGCTCGCCCCCGGCACCTACCACCTCCAGTTCGTCGACCAGCGCCCGGCGTACGACGTCAAGAAGTACGCGCCCACCGACATCAAGGTGCACGGTCCGCGCCAGCGACCTGACCAACCAAGAACGTCACGGATGCGAAGGGCGGCGCCATCACGGGCACCGCCCGGGCGGGCGGCAAGCCGCTCAAGGGCGCCCGGATCGTCGCCGCCAACCGGAGCGAGCAGTCCTTCGCGACCACCGCCAACAAGAAGGGCCAGTTCGCCGATCGGCGGCCTGCCCCAGGGCAACTACTCCCTCTTCACCTACGACAGCCGCAAGGACTACGTCGGGCAAGAGCGCCTGGGTCGCCGGCAAGCTGAAGCCCGGCAAGGTCAAGAACATCGACGATCAAGCTGAACAAGAGGGCCGGCAGCATGACCGTCTACCTCTTCACCCCGGACGGCCGGCTCAACGACGAAGACGCCGCGTGACCGTGACCAGCAAGGCCAGAGCGGCCAGTGGTGGACGGCGACGGCCCAGCAACGGCACCGCGGTCTTCAAGGGGCTCTACCCGGGCGGCTACAACCCAAGTTCGACGGCGCCGGGGTCTGGACTTCGCCAAGACACGGCACGGTCGAGAAGGCCAACGTGCAGCAGCGGCAAGACGACGTTCGGCAGCTTCCAGCTCACCAAGCGCGGCGGCTGGGTCACCGGCTCGGTGGTCGACGGCGGCGACGAGTCCGTCCCCCTCGGCCGGCGTTCAACGGCGCGAAGGGTGCCGAGGTGATGCTCTTCAACAAGAGCGGCGTCAAGATCGCGACGACGTCCAGCGACGCCGACGGCAACTTCAAGCTGACGGGGCAGCTGGCCACCCAGTCCGGCCTCACGATCTCGATCGACCCGGGTTCGGACACCGCCGGCTACATGCGCGGCGAGGGCTACTGCCACTTCGACCCTGCCGAGTTCCCGGGTTTCGCGTCGAGCACCGGTGTCGGCACCGCGGTCGGCGACCTCGCCGTACCTCGGACCGCCGGCCAGCAGGACCCGCGCCTGCGTCGCCGCGCGACCGGCACACGCCGCGCCGCCGCTAGACGCTCAGGCGATGACCATGTCGCCGTCGCCCCAGTAGGCGCGCATGCGTGGTGATCAGGCCGTCGTCGTCGAACGTCATCACGTCGATCGGCGCGAGCGTGTAGGACTTGTCGTCCGCCTTCGTCACGATCTCGAAGAGGAACGCCGCCTGTCCGCCGGCGATGCGCGTCGCCAGCAGCTGGGTCTCCTGCTCCAGACCTTCGAGGGTCGCGTAGAACGCGCGGATCGGTCGGCGTGCCCCTGCGCACCTCGGAGCCGACCGGGTCCTCGACGGTCGCGTCCTCGGCGTACAGGGCGACGATCTCGTCGGCCGTGCCCGACGCCGACGAGTCGGACGTAGCGTCGCACGACCTCGCGGATGCGCTCGGTGCTCGCGGGCATGGGGCTCTCCATTTCTAGTAACACGTTCTCGTTGTGGCGCCACCGTAGCGCCCCGGGGCCTGCACGGTCTTGAATGTCCGCGTGGACCTGCTGCTCGACTGGCCGCTGCCCGGCGCCCGCGAGCTCGGCGCGCAGCTCGTGGCGTCGTACGCCCATCCCGACCGCGGCTACCACGACGGCCGGCACCTCGGCGAGGTGCTCGAGCGGATCCACGAGCTCGTCCGCGACGAGGTGCGGCGTTCGACCGGATGCCGGTGCTGCTCGCGGCGTGGTTCCACGACAGCGTGTACGACGCGCAGCCGGACGCCGAGAAGCGCTCCGCCGCCTGGGCCGCCGAGGCGCTGCCCACCCTCGTCGAGCCGGCGGTCGTCGACGAGGTGGTCCGGCTGGTGCTGCTCACCGAGGCACCACCGGCCGGCGGACGACGACGCCAACGGCTGTGCGCTCTCCGACGCCGACCTGGCGATCCTCGCGGCGCCGGCCGAGCGGTACGCCGAGTACGCCGCCGCCGTGCGGACGGAGTACGCGCACGTCCCCGACGACCAGTTCGCCCTGGGCCGGTCGGCCATCCTGCGCGACCTGCTCGCGAAGCCGCACCTCTTCCACACGGCGTACGCGCGCGAGACGTGGGAGGTCGCCGCCCGGGCCAACGTGGAGCGCGAGCTCGCGACCCTCGTGCCGTAACCCCCCCAGGCCGTGGCCGGATACTCCCTGACGTTTCTGGGGTCGCCGCGCCGATCCGAGCCCTGGAACGTCAGGGACTATCCCGGATGCTTGCGACGGCGCAGGCCGGCGGCGACCAGGCGGGTCACGATCTCGCGGGAGGAGACCGGGGTGGCGCCGGCGGCGACCACGGCGTCGTACCACTCGGACGGCACGTCGTAGTGGTCACGGTCGAAGCCGCGCAGCGGGATGCCGAGCGCCGCGGCGAAGGCGTGCAGCTCGTCGTACGACTCGTCGCTGACCAGGTGGGACCACAACCGGCCGTGCCCGGCCGCGTTGGGCGGGTCGATGAGGATCGTCATCCGGCGGAGCGCGCCGCCCGGTCCCACGCATCGTCGAGCAGCAGTCGCCAGGAGCGGACGTGCCCCGCGTCGACGTAGGCCTTCGGTGAGCCGCCCGGCCGCGCCTGCGGACCGAGGTGGAACTGGCGGACGCCGGCCCGGGCGAACCACGGCACCTGCTCGGCCAGCAGACCGGAGCCGGCGATCATCAACCGGGCGAACGCCGGGTCCGAGGACGCGAGGGCGAGCAGGTCGTCGTACCCCACCTCCAGGCCCCGCGGCGAGCCCGCCGACCGGACGCCGACCAGGCCCGGCAGCTCGAGCAACCGCCGCCACGAGCGCTGCGGCTCGAGGGTGTCGTCGATCGCGGGGCCGAACGTCCACGGGACGCCGGGCAGCCGCTCGGCGAGGTGGGTGCAGACCTCGGTGTCGATCTCGAGGTCCGCGTCGAGGAAGCCGAAGGAGACGCCCTGCGCCCCGCACCCCAGGTAGGTCTCGGCGAGACCGACGAGGCGGGTCAGCTCTCCGCCGGTCGTGGTCCACGAGTCGTTGAGGCGCAGCAGCACGAAGACGGGCAGGTCGCTGTCGCGGCACACGGCGGAGACCAGCGCGGGCTCCGGGGACATCGCCACCACCGGCCCGGGGACCGCGAGGTGCAGACGGTCGGCACCGCCCTCCTCCGCGCCGGGGACGTCACGCGGGTCGAGGACGGCCACCTCGAGCAGAGCCGGGCCCATACCCGCACTGTAGGGCGCCGGGAGCCGTCGATGTCGTAGCCGCCCCGGGGGCATGATGGAGGAATGGACGACACCCTGCTGTTCGACGCGCGCGCCCGCGTGCTGGCCGACCTGCAGGCTCGCCACCGTGCGACGGCTGCGGCGGTCTCGGCCCTCGAGGACGCCGTCGCCCAGCGCAAGTGGTGGGCGGAGCAGTGGCCCGAGGGACACGTGTACATCGCCGGCCTGGTCGCCCAGGACGTCCAGGACGCCCTGTTCGAGTCCGTGGGCCGCTGGCCCGTGTGCCGGGACTGCGGCGACGACGCACCGGTGCACGCGCTGTACATCCAGCCCGACCTCGGCGGCCCCGACCCCGTGTGGGTGTGCGAGGAGTCCGGCGACGTCGTCGCACCCCTCGGCGGTCTCTAGCGGCGACCTAGGTCTCCGTGCCCACCTGGAGCCACATGGTGAACCGGTCGGCGCGGTAGACCGTGCGCGAGACCTCGACGACCTTCTCCCCCGACAGGCCGCGCCGGGAGTGCCGCAGCACCGGGCCGCCCGCCGCGATCTCGAGCAGCTCGGCCTCGTCCCCCGACGCCACGTCGGCGTTGATGGAGTCCTCGGCCCAGGTGGGCCGCAGGCCGCGCGACTCGAGCGCGTCGTACAGGCTGGTCGGCATGCCGCTCTGCAGGAAGCCGGGGATCAGCACCTCGTTGAGGTAGGCGTCCTCCACGCACATCGGCGTGCCATCGGCGCGGCGCACCCGGCGCCAGTGGATGACGGCGTCCCCCTCGGTGACGTTGAGCGCCCGGGCCACGCCGGGTCCGGCCTGCTCGCGCCGCGCCAGGAGGGTCTGCGACTCGGCCAGCAGGCCGCGCCGCGCCATCTCCTCGGTGTAGCTCGTCAACCGGCTCGCGGCGCGCCGCGGGCGGGCCACGAAGGTGCCGCGCCCCGGAATCCGCTCCAACAGCCCCTCGACCACCAGGGCATCCATCGCTTGTCTCACCGTCATGCGGGCGACCCCGAACCGATGCACCAGCTCACGCTCGGAAGGTGCGGGTGAACCGGGTGCCGCCCCCGTGACGAGAGTGCGCACGTACTCACGCACCTGGACGTGCTTCAGGGCACGCCCCTCGGTCACCAGCAACTCGTCCACGGCAGAACTGTAGGCAGACAGACCCCTCCGCGTCCCCGGATCGACGGGAACGTTGACGAGCTGAGGACTTCCGGTGGTCGTCTTGAGGATCGTACGAACACCTTTCGGCGGCCGTCGCGCGGCGTACGTCGAGGGGCCTGCGGGCCACTCAGGGTGGTCCCTGATGGCGCACGTCGGTGGGGTCGGGCAGGCTGGTGCCATGACCAGTGCCTCGCACCCCACGGCGGCCCCGGCCGCACGCGCGGTGGACCTGCGGAAGACCTATGGATCCGGCGACTCCACGGTGCACGCCTTGGCCGGGGTGACCGTCGACCTGAGGCCGGCGGGTTCACCGCGATCATGGGTCCCTCCGGCTCCGGCAAGTCGACCCTGATGCACTGCCTGGCGGCCCTCGACACCCCGACCGCGGGCAGGCCGTCGGTGGACGGGACCGACGCTGGGCCGGCTCAAGGACAAGGACCTGACGACGCTGCGCCGCGAGCGCGTCGGCTTCGTCTTCCAGTCGTTCAACCTGGTGCCGACCCTCAGCGCGCGAGGAGAACATCCTGCTGCCGCTCAGCCTCGCCGGCCGCAAGCCCGACCGGGAGTGGTTCGACCAGGTGGTCGACGCCGTCGGCCTGCGCGACCGCGCCTGGGCCACCGGCCCAGCGAGATGTCGGGCGGGCAGCAGCAGCGCGTCGCCTGCGCCCGCGCGCTGGTCAGCCAGCCGTCGATCGTCTTCGCCGACGAGCCCACCGGCAACCTCGACTCCACCAGCAGCGCCGAGGTGCTCGGCTTCCTGCGCCGCAGCGTCGACGAGTTCGGCCAGACGGTCGTGATGGTGACCCACGACCCGGTCGCCGCGTCGTACACCGACCGGGTGGTCTTCCTGGCCGACGGCGTGATCGTCGACGAGCTGCGCGAGCCCGACCGCGAGCAGATCCTCGAGAAGATGGCCCGCCTGCAGGACGCGGCGGCCCACACGAAGGACGGCGGGCTGACGTGCTCCGCCTGACCTGGCGCAACCTGCTCGCCCGCAAGGTGCGCCTGCTGATGAGCGCGCTCGCGATCGTGCTCGGCATCGGCTTCCTCGCCGGCGTGATGACGTTCAGCACCGGCCTCAACGCCACCTTCGACAACATCGTCAAGGGCTCCACCCCCGACGCGCTGGTGCGCCCCGCCGGCGACGTGCAGGCCTGCGAACGCCGGCGTCGGCACGACCGCGCCGGACGCTCGCCCGCCGACGTCGACGAAGCTCGCCGCGCTGCCCGAGGTCGGCGCGGGCCGACGGCACGGTCGACGGGCTCGGCTCCGTCCTGCTCGGCAAGGACGGCAAGCTGGTCGGCGGCCAGGGTGCCCCGACGCTCGCGTTCAACTACGCCGCCGGCGAGAACATGCAGGGCGAGCCGATCCTCGAGCTCAGCCAGCGGGCGGCTGGCCCGAGAAGCCCGGCGAGATCACCCTCGACGACTCGTCCGCCGAGCGGCGGCGGCTACGAGATCGGCGACACGGTCACGCATGATCGCGCCGACCGGCGCAGCCCGAGCGCACCGTTCACCCTCGTCGGCACCGCCGACTTCAACGGCGGCGGCACCGCCGGCGCCACGCTGGTCCTGCTCGACACGCGGAGGCGCAGGAGATCTTCCTCGACGGCGAGGACGCCTTCACCAGCGTCTCGCTCACCGCGGCCGACGGCGTCTCCCAGACCGAGCTGGCCGACGGCCGCCGAGGCCGTCGCACCCGAGGGCTTCACCGCCGTCACCGGCGACAAGGTCGTCAAGGAGACCGCAGGACGCAGATCGGCCAGTTCCTCGACGTCATCTCCATCTTCCTCACCACCTTCGCGGTGATCGCGATCGTGGTCGGCGCCTTCATCATCTTCAACACCTTCTCGATCCTGGTCTCCCAGCGGGTGCGCGAGTCCGCGCTGCTGCGCGCCCTCGGCGCCGAGCAAGCGGCAGGTCACCCGCTCGGTGCTGGTCGAGGCGTTCCTGATGGCGGTGGTCGGCTCCACGCTCGGGCCTGCTGCTCGGGCTCGGCCTGGCCGCGCGGGCTCGCCGGCGCTGTTCCGCACGTTCGGCCTCGACATCGCCGGCGACGTGCTGACGCTGACGCCGTTCACGGTCGCTGTCCGGCTACGTCGTGGGCATCGTCGTCACGATGGTCGCCGCGCTTCGTGCCGGCCCGCCGCGCGGCCAAGGTGCCGCCGGTCGCCGCGATGCGCGACGACCTGGTGGTGCAGGAGAAGGGCATGGGCCGCCGGCTCGGTGCTCGGCACCATCGCGATGGTCGTCGGCACCGCCGCTGGCCGTCGCGGGCCTCGTCGGCGCCCCCGGCACCGACGCGATCTGGATCGGTGTCGGCGCGGTCATCTGGGTGGTGACGACCGCGGTCCTCGCGCCCGGTGCTCGGCAAGCCGGTGCTGCTGCGTGCCGCGCCGTCTTCGGCCGGCTCTTCGGCACCGCCGGGCGCCTCGCCGGCGAGAACGCCCTGCGCAACCCGCGGCGTACGGGCGCCACCGCCTCGGCGCTGATGATCGGCCTCGCCGTCGTCTCGGCGGTCGGCGTGCTCGCCTCGTCGCTGAGCGCCACCCAGGACAACGATCGTCGACGACCAGTTCACCAGCGACTTCCTCGTGCAGCTGCCGACCTTCCAGGGCTTCCCCGCGCAGTACGGCGACCAGATGGAGAAGGTCGACGGCGTGGCGACCGTCTCGCGCCAGCAGGGCGTCCCGGTGAGCGTCGAGGTCGACGGCAAGCCCGACCAGGCCTTCGCCGAACGGCGTCGACCCGGCCTTCGCCGACATCTACACCTGACGATGGTCAGCGGCACGGACGACTCTCCGGGCGACCAGGCGCTGCTCAGCGAGGGACCGCGCGGACGACCTCGGCGCCAGCGTCGGCGACACCGTCGACGTCGAGTTCCCCGGCGGGAAGACGATCCCGCTCGAGGTGGCCGGCGTCTTCGAGGACACGCCCGACGACCAGCGGCGTCACCGTGCCGCTCGTCGGTGCTCGACGAGGCCGGGGTCACCGCGCAGCGACTCCTCCCTGAGCATCACGTCGCCGACGGCGCCGACCGCGGCGCGGTCAAGCAGGACCTCGAGGACGTGGTCGAAGGACCTGCCGATCCTGTCGCGTGCAGGACAAGGAGGAGTTCAAGGACCTCGATCAGCGGCCAGGTCAACCAGCTGCTCTACGTCATCTACGGCCTGCTCGCGCTCGCCGTCGTGATCGCGGTCATCGGCATCGTCAACACCCTCGGCCTGAGCGTGCTCGAGCGCACCCGCGAGATCGGCCTGCTGCGGGCGGTCGGCCTGCTCGCGGCGCAAGCTGCGGCTGATGATCACGCTCGAGTCGGTGGCGATCGCGCTGCTCGGCGCCGTGCTCGGCATGGTGCTCGGGCTGGTCATCGGCGTCGTGCTGCGCGAGTCGCTCAAGGACGACCTGACCGAGCTCTGCGCTGCCGGTCTCCGGCGCTGGTGGTGTTCCTCGTGCGTCGCGGTGATCTTCGGCGTGCTGGCCGCGATCGTCCCGGCCATCCGCGCCTCGCGGATGAAGGTGCTGGACGCCATCGCACGGAGTGACGCTCGATCGAACGTCTGTTCGATCTCGGCGTAAGTCGGGCCATGGACTTCCAGAGCTCGCTGTTCGAGGCACCCGCCGTGGCGGTGCCCACCTTCGACGGCGCTGGAGCGGCGGACGCTCACCCGCGGCGCCTGGGTGGACCTGCACCCGGCTGGCTGCCGGGGGCCGACGAGGTCTTCGAGACGCTGGTCCGCGAGGTGCCCTGGCGCGCCGAGCGCCGGCAGATGTACGACCGGGAGGTCGACGTGCCCCGGCTGCTCCACACCTACGTCGCGGGCGAGCCGCTCCCCCATCCGGGCCTGGCCCGGGCCCGCGGCGCATTGTCGGCCCACTACCGCCCCGAGCTCGGCGAGCCGTTCGTGACCGCCGGGTGCTGCTACTACCGCGACGGCCGCGACAGCGTCGCCTGGCACGGCGACACCATCGGCCGCGGCCGGACCCAGGACACGTTGGTCGCGATCGTCTCGCTCGGCGACCCGCGGCGGCTGGCGCTGCGGCCGCGGATCGGCGGCGCGTCCGTCTCGGTCGAGATGGGCCACGGCGACCTGCTCGTGATGGGCGGCTCCTGCCAGCGCACCTGGGAGCACGCCGTCCCCAAGGTCGCGCACGCCGGCCCCGGGTGTCGGTGCAGTTCCGCCCGCTGAACGTGTTCTGAGCGCGTGCGCCCCGGCCCGACGGGGTACCACACGACCATGACCGCGCATCACGACCGAGCCGGAGGAGATGGACTTCGGCCGCCTGCGCATCGCCTTCGACGGCCGCGTCCTGCGGCCCCGGCCCTGGACGACGAACCAGTCCGCCTGGGCCGCCGAGATCCTGCCCACCGCCCCCGGCGGACCCGTCCTCGAGTCTGCTCCGGCGCCGGTCAGATCGGCCTGCTCGCGATCGCCGACACCGACCGGCAACTGGTGTGCGTCGACCTGAACCCGGTGGCCTGCGACTTCGCGCGCCGCAACGCGGCTCCGGCCGGCCTGGCGGACCGGGTCGAGGTCCGCGAGGGCCCGATCGACGAGATGGTGCACGACAGCGAGCGGTTCGGCCTGGTGATCGCGGACCCGCCGTGGGTACGACGCCGACGCCGGCCGCTACCCCGAGGACCCGCTCCTCGCCATCGACGGTGGTGACGACGGGATGGACGTCGCGTGGAACTGCCTCGAGACCGCCCGGCTGCACCTCGCGCCGGCCGGCTCGCTGCTGCTCCAGCTGGGCACGGTCGACCAGGTCGACGCAGTCCGGGAGCGACTGCGCGGTGACGAGCTCGGGGTGCGTGAGGTGCGCTGGCACGAGCGCGGGGTCCTGGTCCGGGCGGACCGGATCTAGCGCGATCCCAGGAACCTCAGGCCTCTTGACGGGGCCGGTGCCGAGTGGCAGCGTCGAGGAAAGTCCGCGTCTCCCTCCATCGGCAGCTGCCATGGTCATGCGAGTCCACCGTCGTCGGGCGACGCGAGCCGCCGCCGCGGCCGTGGTGGCGCTCGCGCTGACCTCGCCGATCTCCCTGCCGGCCGCTGCTCGCGGCCCGACCTGCGAGGGGGTGCCGGCCACGATCGTCGGCACGCCCGACCGGCACCGGCTGGCCGGCACGAGCGGCGACGACGTCATCGTGACCGGCGGTGCGCGCCGGGTGGATGCCCGGTCCGGTAACGACCTGGTCTGCGTGACCGGGCGGACCCAGACCGTGGACCTCGGCAACGGCGACGACCGGGTCCTGACCGACGACGTCGCGATGCGGACCTACCTCACGCTGGGCGGCGGAGCCGACCAGGTCGTCGGCGGCGCGCGCCGCGACTCGGTCTACGCCGGCGACGGGGCCGAGCAGGTCTCGACCGGGGCCGGCGCGGACTCCTACGACGGTCCTGACTCGCCGGGCGAGGGGGCCGACGACCAGGTCAGCCTGGGCCCGGGACCCGACCGGGCCTCGCTCTCGCAGCCGAACGTCGGCGGGGTGCTCGACGGCGGCGGCGGGTCCAACACGCTGCAGCTTCGGGGCCTGCTGCGAGCAACTGGACAGCGACCACGACTGGGTGGTGGACAGCGGCGCGCGGACCGGCGTCGTCGACGGCGCGCTGTGGTTCCAGTGGCAGGGCTTCGACGGCTTCGATCTCCCGGGCTACGGCGTCAGCGGCACCCTCGTTTTCGACGGAAGCCCGCCGACGAGCGCGTCGTGGTCAGCCAGGAGTTCGAGTACGGCGTCGACATCGACGCCCTGCGGATGCGCGGTGGGGACGACGAGGTCGAGCTGTCCGGCATCCTGGGGCCGGTCGACGCCGGAGCCGGTGACGACCGCCTGCGGCTGACCCACTTCGCCGACGAGCGCTCCGGCTCCTACGAGACGGGGATCTCCATCGACCTGGCCGCCGGGTGGCTGTCGCTGGCGGGCGGTCCCGCGATCTCGGTCGAGGGCGTCGACGTCAGTCTCGGCGCGTTCGGCTCCATCGTCGTCCGCGGCGATGCCCACGACAACACGATCGCCGTCTCGTCGGTCTGCCACGCGCGGCTGGTCGGTCTCGGCGGGTCCGACACGCTGGTCGGCGTCGGGCGGCCGGGGTGCTCGCCGAGCACCGCACCACTTCGGCGTCCGGAGTACGACGGTCGCCCTCGGCGGGGCCGGCAACGACGTGCTGCGTGGTCTCGCGACGCCCGCCACCGACTGATCGGCGGGCCCGGGTCCGACACCGCGAGACAGGCGGGCCGGTGTCGACGTGTGCCGCGCCGAGGCGCGACAGCACTGCGAGCCTGAGGTGGCCCGACCGTTCAGGAGGGGCGGAGCTCCTCGGGCAGCACCTTGTGGGTGCCGTCGCACCACGGCAGCGACGCGGACTTCAGGCAGCGGCAGACGGCGGAGACGGGTCGGGTGGTCCCGTGCGGGACGCCGTCCGGGTCCTCGACCGCGTGGTTGCCGCGGATCAGCATGGGTCCGCCCGGGCAGAGGATCGCGTCGGGATGGTCGAACGTCATGCCACGTCCTCCCGTGCCGCCGGAAGCCAGCGGTCGAGCACGGACCGGGCGAAGCGGTCCTCGAGATCGAGGCAGGTGAAGGCGCCGAACCAGACGCTGTCCGCGAGCTGCGGCTCCTCCTCGAGGAGGCTCCCGCAGATCGTGCGGACCGCGAGCTGCTCGTGCACGGCGTCCGCCTCGACGTGCTCGGCGTAGTAGTCGACGAGCTCCGTGGGGAACGCCGAGGCGCTCCAGACCCTGCGCCATCTTGCGCGAGGGCAGCGAGCTGGTCGCCTCGAACGCCGCGAGGTGGCCGAGCGCCGCCCCGCGCAAGCGCCGGTGCAGGCCGAACAGCGACATCGCGTTGTTCTGCTCGAGGATCTCGAGCGGCGCCTCGTCGACGTAGGCGCCGTAGGACGGGTCGAGGCCGCTGGCCTCCATCCCCCGGGCGAAGAGGTGGTGGTGCAACCGGTTCGGGTCGCCGGCGCCGTACTCGTCGTACTGCAGCTCCATGAGTGCCGCCTTGGAGCGCACCCCGAGTCGCGGCACGACCCACGCGGTCGGGTCGGACTCCTGGAGGTGGTAGATCGAGCGCACCCGCAGCAGCTCGAGGACCTGGTCGCGGTCGGCGTCGCGGTGCACGTGTGCGGCCAGCGAGACGCCGTCCTGCTCGGCCACCCAGTCGAAGAAGCCCTCGGTGAAGTCAGCCGCCGGCGGTCCCGCCCAGCGCTCGCGCAGTCGGGCCTCGAGGTCGCGCTCGAGCTCGGCGCGCAGCCGGAGCAGGTCCGGGTCCCACTCGCGGTCGTCGGCGCACGTCGTCGAACCCGTGGTGGTGGAGCTCGTAGAGCACCCAGAGGGCCAGGGCCGCATCGGCACCGTCGGCATTCTCGGGCGCCGAGGGGACGTCGGACCCGGTCAGCAGGGACTCGAACAGCACCTCGGTCAAGGCACCTCGGGGACGCGGGATCTTCATATCCGAGTGGTACCCGCATCGCCCGTGACGAAGCCACCCTTTTGGGTCGGGTGGTACGACGGAGGCATGACTCAGAACACAGCCGAGATCAGCGCCACCCCTTCCGGCACCTTCCAGCTCGGCGGCGATCTCTCCGTCGTCCGCCTCGGCTACGGCACCATGCAGCTGCCCGGTGAGGGCGTCTGGGGGCCGCCGCGCGACCAGGGCGAGGCGATCTTGGTGCTGCGCCGGGCCGTGGAGCTCGGGATCACCTTCTTCGACACCGCCGACTCCTACGGCCCCGAGGTCGCCGAGGACCTCCTCAAGGACGCCCTGCACCCCTACGCCGACGATCTCGTGATCGCCACCAAGGCGGGGCTGACCCGCCAGGGCCCTGGCATGTGGACGCCGCTCGGCTTCCCGGCGTACCTCCGCCAGCAGTGCGAGCTCAGCCTGCGCCGGCTCGGCGTGGACACCATCGACCTCTTCCAGCTGCACCGGATCGACGACGCGTACCCGCTCGAGGACCAGGTCGGCGAGCTCAAGGCGCTCCAGGACGAGGGCAAGATCCGCCACATCGGTCTGTCCGAGGTGGACGTCGACCAGCTCCAGGCCGCCCAGCAGGTCGCCACGATCGTGTCGGTGCAGAACCGCTTCAGCCTCGGCACCCGCAACGCCGACGACCTGCTCGCGCACTGCGAGAAGAACGACATCGCCTTCATCCCGTGGCGCCCGCTGGCCGATCACGTCGACGGAGACGACACGATCTCGACGATCGCCGCGGCGCACGACGCGTCGGCAGCTCAGATCGCCATCGCCTGGCTGCTGCAGCTGTCGCCGGTGATGCTGCCGATCCCGGGCACGTCGAGCGTCGAGCACCTCGAGCAGAACACCGCGGCCGCGACCATCGAGCTCTCCGAGGACGAGATGTCGACCCTCAGCGCGCTCGGCGGCTGACGGCCGTCACGGGATCGGTCAGAAGGACACCGTCGGGGCGACGTCCTGGCCGTCGGGGGCGTCGTAGAAGTCCCGCTTGTGCACGTTCGCGATGCCGGTGAGGAACATCCACGGGATCGTCTGCGTCAGCTTGTTGAGCGTCGCCACGGCGTCGTTGTAGTACTGGCGGGCGAAGGAGATCTGGTTCTCGGTCTCGGCCAGCTGCTTCTGGAGCTCGAGGAAGTTCGCGTTGGCCTTGAGGTCGGGGTAGGCCTCGGCGACCGCGTTGACCTTGACCAGGGCCTGGCTGAGCCCGGCGTCGGCGGCGGCCTTGGCCGGCACGTCGTCGCCCTTCGCGGCCGCCTGGACGGCAGCCCGGGCCCGGGTGACCTCCTCGAAGACGCCCTTCTCGTGGGCGGCGTAGCCCTTGACCGTCTCCACCAGGTTGGGGATCAGGTCGGCGCGCCGGGTCAGCTGGACGTCGATGCCACCGAGGGCCTCCTGGGCGCCGATGTCGGTCGTGCGCAGCTTGTTGAAGCCGACGATGACGAAGCCGACGAGGGCGACGAGCACCACGACGACGATGATGGCGATGAGCATGTGAACTCCTCAGTTCGGTCGTAACACGGTCAACGGGTGGGGCTCACCAGGAGCCGCCGCCGCCACCGCCGCCGCCACCGCCGCCGGAGAAGCCGCCGCCGCCCCCGGAGGACGACGACGTCTGGGTGGCTTCGTAGGACGAGATCGCGGAGCTGACGGTGGAGTTGAAGTCGGAGACCATCGACGACACGGCGGAGCCGACGTAGGCGCCGGCGTACGCGCTGCCGAAGTACGACGGGACGGGCGGGTCGCCACCCATCTCGGTGCGGTACTTCTCGGCCCACTCGTCGGCGCAGCCGAAGGCGACCGCCCAGGGGATGTAGGCCGTGTAGAGCTCCTGGCGACCGGAGAAGTCGAACCGGTCCTGCGCCGAGGGGGTCGACAGGATCCGCTTGAAGCCGCCGGCCCTCGACCACAGGTCGCGGCCGGCCTTGCGTGCGCTTGGTGCCGGCGCCGGGCAGCGGCGAGCCGAGACCGCAGCACCGCGAACACCCCGGGGATCAGCGCGACGCAGGTCATGTCGAACGGGTTCCAGATGCGCGATGACGAGCGCGCCGAGGAAGCAGCGCGCCGACGACCCAGGCCGGCCGGCACCCCCGAGCCCGCTCCTGACCATCAGCCCGGTGGTGGCTGGCCCAGGACTTGGTGTTGGCCTCGAAGGCGGCGATCTCGCTCTTGAGCCGCTTGCCGGCCTCGACGTCCTTCGGGCGTCGCGACGAACGACGTGCCCGGGCCGCCGAGCAGGTGGGCGATGCCGGTGGTCACCGGGTCGAGGCCCGGCCCAGCCGGCCGGCACCGCCCTTGTCGGCGATGGTCCAGGCCTCGTCGGTCCGGTCGAGGTCGATGGCGCCCTTCTCGGCGGCGTACATCAGCGTGGCGACGTACTGCTCGTCGTCGACCTGCTCGGTGACCAGGTAGGCCGCCTGGGCCGGGCCGATGCCGTCGGGCGGCGCGTACATGCAGCGGGAACTGCGGGTCGCGCTCGCGGGTGCGCTGCGCCAGCACGAAGCCGACCAGCGCCGGCGAGCGCCGCCAGCACCAGGACCGACGACCGAGCGCGCGCGACGCTCGGCCCGAAGGCGAGGTCGAAGCGCTGCGGCCACGGCAGCGTGCCGCCGGCCGGCGGGGTGGGCATGTCCAGGCCGGTCTTGAGCGTGACCGGGTGGTCGGCGCGAGGGAGCTCGGCCGCGCTGACGTGCAGGGTGTCGGTGCCGTCGCCCTTGGCACCGGCACCGCCGTCGGAGCCCGTCGCCGACGGCACACTGCACGTCCTCGGCCGCCGCCGGCAGGTGGACGGTGAGGTCGGTCGTGCTGATCGCCTGCTGCCAGCCGCCGGGGATCAGGTTCCAGTAGAACTGCGTCTCGTGACCCGTTGGTGCCCGGCTCGAGCACGCCGTCGATCCGGTACGTGATCTCGTAGACGTGCGTGCCGGTCGGGACGGTGACGTCGGGGTCGCCGATCTTGGCGTCGACGTAGCGGCCGTGCTGCTCCGCGACAGCTCGACCGGGACGTCCTCGCCGTCCAGGGTGACGGTGATGTCGTGCGGGATCCGGCGGGACGTCCGGGGCGTTCGCGTCCGCGCTTGTCGAAGAACCGGAAGATGCCGTGCTTGCCGCTGCCGGGGAAGTCGCACGGTCAGCGTCTCGGTGACGTCCAGGTCGCCGTCGTCGGCGACGTCGAAGTCGGCGACGTACGACGTGATCGTCGTCGGCTCGGTCGGCGGAGCCGTCGCCGCTCGGGGTCGAGCCGTAGAACGCCGTCGGGGCGATCAGCAGCAGCAGGCCCAGGGCGACGACGCAGACCACCGTGAGCCCACGACACGCTTCATGGCCGGAGCCTAGGGGTCGCCGAGGCGGCCGCGTCGGAAAACCGCGTGCTGCCTGTCGGCGGCGTCCTGAAACACTCGTTCCGATGCCATCCCACCGTCTCGCACCGCCCGACCCTCGCCTCCTTCTGGCACGACCTGCCTCGCGAGGGCAAGCTGCTGCTGTCGGTGGTGGTCTTCGAGTTCATCGGCACCGGCCTGGTGCTGCCCTTCCACGTCGTCTACCTGCACGAGGTGCGCGGCTTCGCCCTGAGCGACGTCGGTCTGCTGCTCGCGCTCTCCGCCGCTGGTCGGGCTCCTCGTCGTGGGCCCCGGGCGGCACGGCGATCGACCGGCTCGGCGCCCGCCGGATCCTGATCGGCCGCCATCTCGCTCCAGGTCGTCTCCAACATCCTGCTCGGCCTTCTCCGCCGCCGAGTGGATGGCGGCCGGTGCGTCTGGTGCTGGCCGGCGTCGGCTTCGGCGTGACCTGGCCGGGCTTCCAGACGCTGCATCGCCGCCGTCGTGCCGACCGGGCTGCGCCAGCGCTACTTCGGGGTCAACTTCACCCTGCTCAACCTCGGCATCGGGATCGGCGGCATCGTCGGCGGCGCTCTTCGTCGACGTCGACCGGCTGGTGACCTTCCAGGTCATCTACCTCGCCGACGCGGTCAGCTATCTGCCCGCGCTGTTCCTGATGCTCGTGCCGCTGCGCCACGTCGCCGGGCCGGCCCGACCACGGCGACGACGCGCCGCCCGCGCAGGGTGAGCTACCTCGAGGTCGCGCCGGCGCCGGCGGTCGCGTCGCTGATGGTGCTCAGCTTCGTGTCGTCGTACGTCGGCTACTCCCAGCTCGGCGCCGGCATGCCGGCCTTCGCCCGCGCGATCGGCGAGGTCTCGACCCAGGGCCTCGGCCTGGCGTTCGCGGCCAACACGCTGGTGATCGTGGTGCTCCAGCTGGTCGTGCTCCAGCGCATCGAGGGGCGCCGCCGCACCCGCGTCATCGCGGTGATGAGCCGTCGTGTGGGCGCTCTCCTGGCTGCTGCTCGGCGCCACCGGCCTGGTCCCCGGCACGCTGGGTGCGACGCTCCTGGTCGCCGGCGTGCGCGTCGGTCTTCGCGTTCGGCGAGACGCTGCTGCAGCCGACGATCCCGGCGCTGGTCAACGAGCTCGCCCCCGACCACCTGCGCGGTCGCTACAACGCGCTGAGCTCGGGGGCCTTCCAGCTCGCCGCGATCATCGCGCCGCCGATCGCCGGGCTTCCTGGTCGGCCACGGGCTCGGGTCCGTCTACATCGGCGTCACTGGTCGTCGGCTGCCTGCTGCTGCGGCGCGCTGGCCGTCGCTCCGGCTCGAGCCCCAGCTCACCCCCGAGGTCAACGGCGTGCGCGCGCCGATGCTCGACACCATGCCCCCCGAGACACCCCCCGCGCCCACGCCGAAGACGCAGCCCGCGTCCGTCGACTAGGGCGTGTCCCCGAGCCCTGAGTCGCGCCCGACCACCAGATCATGAACGCGACGACGGCCGCGAGCGCGGCAGCCTGCTTCCAGTAGGTCTTGGCGAGCACCGGCAGCACCGCGGCGCCCAGGTCGAGCGAGTCGTCCTGGACGGGCGTGCGGGGCGGGTCTCGGGAGCGGAGCGGGGCGCGGCCGCGGCGTGCTTCGGGGCCGGACGGTTCGGGTACTCCCTGACGTTCGGGGGGTCGAGTCAGGCTCCGCGACCCGGAAACGTCAGGGACTACCTCGAGCGGGCTCGGTCAGCCGCTGCTCGAGGCAGGCGACGAACTGGCCGAGCAGCTTGTCGGAGACGTCCTGCATCACGCCGCGCCCGAACTGGGCGGGCTTGCCGGTGATCGCCAGGTCGGTGACGACCTCGACGTCGGTCGAGCCGTCCCGTCGTCGGTCCCGGTCCATGGTCAGCGTGACCTTCGCGCCGGCCGTCCCGTTGCCGCGCTTGTCCTTGCCCTTGGCGTCGACGACGAACCGGTGCGCCGCCTCGTCCTTCTCGACGAAGCGTGCCGGAGCCGTTGTAGACCAGCGCGATCGGGCCGAGCTTGACCTTCACCGAACCCGCGAAGGAGTCGCCGTCGACCGCGGTGCACCGCCGCACCCGGGAAGCACTCCGCGACCGAGGCGATGTCCTGGAAGTGCGCCCAGGTCTCCTCGACCGAGGTCGGGACGGTGAACCGATGGGTGAGGTCCATCAGGTCGGCCCCGGCGGCGGCGAGCACCGCGCGACGCGTCAGCACCGTCGCGAGGTGGCGCCGGTAGTCGGCGTCGCCGTTGAGGTCCGAGGGCGGGTTGGTGCCGTCGGCCGCGTGCGCGGCGGCCTGCGCGGACGGCGTCGTCCGTCGCCGGCTGCCCGGCCAGCGCCTCCTCGACGCCCGGGCCCGCAACGGCGTCGAGCCCATGTTGGTGAGCCCGATCCGCGCCTCGGCGATGGTGCCGCCCTCGACCTTGACGGTCGCCGCCACCGCCACGATCGGCCACTGGTGGGCCACCCGGACGAACTTCTCGTAGTGGGCGCCCCAGCCGGTGTGCTTGGGGACCCGCACCTCGGTGAGGATCTCGTCCTCGCCGATCGCGGTCTCGAAGAGGTCGACGAAGAAGTCGTCGGCCGCGACCGTGCGGGTGCCCCGGACCCGGCGATCACGAACTCCGCGCCCAGCGCCAGCGCCGGGCGCCCCGAGGTCGCCGGCCGGGTCGGCGTGCGCGAGCGCGCCGCCGAACGTGCCGCGGTGCCGCACCTGGGCGTCGGCGAGGTGCTCGACCGCCTTGGTGATCAGCAGCGCGTGCTCGGCGACCAGCGGGTCGGAGCCGACCACCGACGTGCGGGGTCATCGCGCCGATCACGATCGCGTCGCCGTCGTCGCGGACGCCGCGCAGCGACTCGATCTTGCCGAGGTCGATGACCACTCGGGTGCGTTGAGCCGCATCCGGAGCACCGGCAGCAGGCTCTGCCCGCCGGCGATGATCTTGGCCTCGTCGCCGTGCTCGGCGAGCGCGGCCAGGGCCTCCTCGACCGAGGTCGGCGCGACGTAGTCGAACGCTGCGGGGATCATGCGCCTGCTCCTTCGGTGCTGGCCGTGCCGGGTTGTTCCTGGTTGCCTGCCGGCGCCGCCGCTCTCGAAGTGCGGCATCGCCGCACCCTCGGTCGAGCCGCCGGAGCCGCGGCCCGTTGATCGCCTTCCACACCCGCTCGGGCGTGCACGGCATCTGGATGTCGTTGACGCCCAGGTGGCGGACCGCGTCGACGACCGCGTTGACCACGGCCGGGGTCGAGGCGATGGTGCCGGCCTCGCCGACGCCCTTGGTGCCGAGCGTGTTGGTCAGCGACGGCGTCGTCGTGTGCTCGACGTCGAAGCTGATCGTGTCGGCCGCGGTCGGCAGCAGGTAGTCGACGAACGAGCCGGACACCAGCGTGCCGGCGTCGTCGTACACCGCCTCCTCCCACAGCGCCTGCGCGATGCCCTGCACCAGGCCGCCGTGCACCTGGCCGGCGACGATCAGCGGGTTGATGATGTTGCCGATGTCGTCGACGCAGACGTACTTGCGCATCTTCACCGCGCCGGTCTCGGTGTCCACCTCCATCGCGCACAGGTGGGTGCCGTGCGGGTAGTTGAAGTTCACCGGGTCGTACGTCGCCTCGGAGTCGATGCTCGGCTCCACGCCGTCGGGCAGGTTGTGCGCGGCGAAGACCGCGAACGCGATCTCGCCGATCGCCAGGCCCTGGTCGGTGCCCTTGACCGTGAACGTGCCGCCGGCGAACTCGATGTCGTCGACCGAGGCCTCGAGCAGGTGCGCCGCGATCGGCTTGGCCTTCTCGATCACCTTGTCGGCCGCCTTGACCAGCGCCTCGCCGCCGACGACGAGCGAGCGGGAGCCGTAGGTGTCGAGGCCCTTGTGGGCGATCTGGGTGTCGCCGTGCAGCACCTCGACGTCCTCGAACGGCGACGCCGAGCCGGTCGGCGACGATCTGGCTGAACGCCGTCTCGTGGCCCTGGCCGTGCGCGGAGGCGCCGGTGATGACCTCGACCTTGCCGGTGGCCAGCATCCGCACGCTCGCGTGCTCCCAGCCGCCGGCGCCGTAGTCGAGCGAGCCGAGCACCCGCGACGGCGCCAGGCCGCACATCTCGGTGAAGGTCGAGATGCCGATGCCGAGCTGGACCGGGTCGCCGGACTCGCGGCGCTGCTTCTGCTCGGCCCGCAGCTCGTCGTAGCCGAACATCTCCTTGGCCTTGGCGGTGGCGGCCTCGTAGTTGCCGGAGTCGTACTCGAGCCCGGCCACCGTGGTGAACGGGAACTCCTCGTGCTTGATCCAGTTCTTCTCGCGCATCTCGAGCGGGTCGACGCCGAGCTCGGCGGCGAGCTCGTCCATCATCCGCTCGATGGCGAACGTCGCCTCGGGCCGGCCGGCGCCGCGGTAGGCGTCGGTCCAGGTCTTGTTGGTGAGCACCGTCTGGCAGGCGAAGTGGTAGGCCGGGAACTTGTAGATCGCGTTGAACATGAAGGCGCCGAGCACCGGGACGCCGCCGCCGACGATGGCGACGTAGGCGCCGAGGTCGGCGAGCAGCTCGACCTTGAGGCCGGTGACCGTGCCGTCCTTCTCGGCGGCCAGGGTCAGCTTCTGCCACTGGTCGCGGCCGTGGTGGGCGCTCATCAGCGACTCGCAGCGGGTCTCGGTGTACTTCACCGGCTTGCCGAGCCGGCGGCCGACCGCCCAGGCGATCCACTCCTCCGGCGTCGACCTGGAGCTTGCCGCCGAAGCCGCCGCCGACGTCGGGCGCGATGACCCGGATCTTGGACTCGGGCACGCCGGTGGTGGCGGCCAGCGCGAAGCGCACGATGTGCGGGATCTGGGTCGCCGACCACATCGTGATCTGCTCGCCGGTCGGGTCGACGACGACGCGAGCGCGGCTCCATGAACGCCGGGATCAGCCGCTGCTGGCGGTACTCGCCGCTCGATCACGATGCCGTCGGTGCGGGCCTTGGCGATCGCGTCGTCGACGTTGCCGCCGGTGCCGGCCTCGGCGGAGTCGAAGACCCAGAGCGCCGACTTGTTGGTGCCGAGGTCGGGGTGCGCGAGCACCTCGTCCGCGGCCGACTCCTTGAGGTCGAGCGCGGCCGGCAGCTCGTCGTACTCGACGTCGACCAGCTCGGCGGCGTCGCGCGCCTCGGCGGCGGTGCGGGCGACGACGACGGCGACGATCTCGCCGGCGAAGGCGACCCGGTCGCCGGGCATCGGCGGGTGGGCGGGCGTGACCTGGTCGGGGGTGATCGGCCAGGCGTTGATGCAGGCACCCAGCTCCTCGCCGAGGTCGGCGCCGGTGAGCACCGCGACGACGTTCGGTCGACGGCCTTCGCCGCCGCGACGTCGATCGAGGTGATGGTCGCGTGCGCGAACGGGCTGCGCACCATCGCGAGGTGCAGCATGCCCGGGCAGCGTGATGTTGTCGGTCCAGCGGGTGCGGCCGGTGATCAGCCGCTGGTCCTCCTTGCGGCGACGGTCGCGGCCGATCTCCGCTCGACGGCGTCGGCGGGGCGCTCCTGCGGTGGCGGTCATGCGTTCGCACCTCCTGGCCGGACGCGTGCTGCACGGCCCTGACGATGTTGTGGTAGCCGGTGCAGCGGCACAGGTTGCCCTCGAGCCCGAGCCGGATCTCCTCCTCGGTGGGGTTCGGGTTGTCGTTGAGCAGGTCGACGCTCTGCATGATCATGCCCGGGGTGCAGAAGCCGCACTGGAGGCCGTGGCACTCGTGGAACGCCTCCTGCACCGGGTGCAGCTCGCCGTCCTGGGCCAGGCCCTCGATGGTGGTGACCTCGCGCGCCGTCGGCCTGCACGGCCAGCACGTTGCACGACTTCACGCTGGTGCCGTCGAGGTGGACCGTGCAGGCGCCGCAGTTGCTGGTGTCGCAGCCGATCACGGTGCCGGTCTTGCCGAGCTGCTCGCGGAGGTACTGCACGAGCAGCAGTGCGGGGTTCGACGTCGTCGGAGACCGTGGCTCCGTCGACGGTGAGGCTGATCCGGGTCATGGACTCTCCCTAGAGGACGTGCGGACCTGTGGTGTCGGTCACGCTAGGGACGGCCGGTTGGCGAAAGGTTGGGTGCGGGCCCGCCGGGCCGGGTCGAGCGTCCGGCGAGGCCGTGCCGGTCGACACCGCCGTCGAGCCGCAGTCGCGGCCCGCCAGCGGCGGCGCAGCCGGCCCTTGAGCAGGGGTACGGCGGGGTGGCGCGGCCGCGCCGAGCGCGGCGAGGCAGACCTCGACGACCTCGGTGTCGTACGGCGCGAGCTCGCTGTAGCGGACGCACGGCGTCGGGCTGCGGGTCGGCCAGCAGCGCCTCGCGGACCGCGACGGCGACGTACTCGGCGAGCTCGGTGAGCGCCGGGCGAGTTGGTGCCGGGCAGCAGGTCGCCGCCGTACGCGTCGACGGCCGCGGCCACCCGGCCGCGGCGGAGCAGGCCGAGCACCAGCTCGACGTCGGTGGCGACCGGCATCGTCAGCCGGTAGGGCCGCGAGGCGAGCTGGCCGCCGAGCGCCGAGCGCAGGTGGGACACCTCGGCCTTGAGCGTCGAGAGGGTGACCGCCTGGTCGCCGTAGACGCAGCGCGTGCAGGTGCTCGAGCGACAGGCCCTCGGGGTGCATCGCGAGCAGCGCGAGCATCTCGGTCTGGCGGCGGTTGAGCAGCAGCCGCTGGCCGTCGAGCCAGGTCTCGGCGGTGCCGAGCAGGCGTCATCGCCAGCCCGGGCTCGGCCGGCTCGTCGAGCGGCGCGAGGCGGGCCGGTGCTGCGACGAGCGCGGCATCGCGGTCTCGATCAGCCGCGCCATCACGCGGGCGGTGGCGAGCCCGATCGGGTGGGTGCGGTCCCAGGTCGTCGAGAGGTCGATGACGCCGAGCTGCTGCGCCGGTGACGGGGTCGTGGACCGGCGCGGCCCAGCAGACCCAGTTGTGCACGATCGACGCGTAGTGCTCGGCGCTGAAGACCATCGCCGGGCGTGTCGAGCCGGTTGGCGAGGTCGAGCGCGTTGGTGCCGACGCTCTGGTCGTCCCAGCGGCCGCCGGCCACGAAGTTGACGGTCTCGGCCTTGCGGCGCATCACCCGGCCGCCGTACGTCCACAGGATCCGGGTCTCGGGGTCGGTGACGGCGACGACCAGGTCGCCGTCCTCGGCGGTGCGCCGCAGCTCGGCCTCGACCCGCTCGACCGCGGTCTGCAGCGGCGAGTCGCGCCAGAAGCGCCTGCGGTGTCGGACTCGTCGTCCAGCGGCGCCTCGGTGACGTCGAGCGAGATCGCGGCCTCGGAGCGGGTCCAGCTGGTGAGGATCTCGGGGCGCACCACGGTCTCGGCGCGTCGTCGCCGTGCTCGACGAACGACGTCCAGGCGCGGACGGCGTCGTGCCTGCGGGTCTGCAGCTCGTTGCTGGCCATGCGCCCCCGGGTCGTCGGTCCGTCAACGTAGCACCGCGTGGGTGACGCGGGTCACACGTCCAGCTGACGTCGCAGGAAGGCGACGGTCCAACCGGTATTGCGATTTATTCGCGGCACGAATTGGAATTGTATCAATCCCACTGCGCATCATGCCCTGGTCGGCCAGGCATTCACCGTGTCGCCGGACTCGAACCGGATGGGGGCCCGGCTCGATGGTTCGCCGCTCTGGCGCAATGATATTGGCGATTCCATTTCCGAAGCGGTTGTGCCCGGAACGCTTCAGGTTCCATCAAAGGGAAAGCCGATCCTTCTTCTGGGCGATTGCCAAACCATCGGCGGTTATCCCAAAATCGCGCAGATAATCACAGTTGATCTCCCGATTGCCGCCCAGCTGCGGGCCGCGGACCGGGTCCGATTTTCCGAGGTCTCAATGGCGGAAGCGCACCGGCTTTTGTTTTGTCTGAAGTCGATCTGGGATTGTTTCGTGTCGGACTGGAGACACGCGCAGCATGAATCTCACCGTTGATCTCAACGCTGATCTTGGCGAGGGCGTTGGCAGCGATCCCGAACTGCTCCGGCTGGTTAGTTCCGCCAGCATCGCCTGTGGTTTTCACGCCGGTGACGCCAACAGCATGCGGGACGCGATTGCGGCAGCAATGCACTTTGGCGTTGCGGTTGGCGCGCATCCGAGCCTGTACGATCGGGAGAACTTTGGCCGGAAAGAGTTGCCGGTGACTCCGGAACAGGTTTTTGACCTGATTGTCTATCAGGTTGGCGGGTTCGAGGCCATTGCCGACGGGGTTGGCGCACACCCCAACCACGTAAAACCGCACGGTGCTCTATATAATATGGCGGTGCGCGACCGGGAGCTTGCCGATGCCGTGGTCCGGGGAGTGATCGCGGTGGATTCCTCCTTGCTCCTGTTCGCTCCCGGCAATAGCGCCCTCGCCCAGGCGGCTGCGCCCCGAAAGCTGAAGATCGTGCCGGAAGTGTTCGCCGACCGCAACTACCTCGGGAACGGCTCGCTGGTCCCGCCAAGAACCGGCCCGACGCTTTGCTCCACGATCCTAAAGAAGCGGCCGCGCGGGTCTTGCGGATGCTGCGCGAAGGCAAGGTCCGCGCTGTTGACGGAACCGATGTTAACGTTCGGGCGGAAACAATTTGCATTCACGGCGACACGCCCGAGGCGGTGGAATTCGCTCGCGCCTTGCGTTCCGCGCTGGAAAACGAAGGCGTAAAAATCTTCGCCCAGGTAGCGGCGATTGACCCAGATCGCCATCAACGAGCTGAGAAATAATTTACCGAAAGCTTATAAATATGCCCGAGGTAGCGGCGATTGACCCCAATCGCCATCAACGAGCTGAGAAATAATTTACCGAAAGCTTATGATCCCCCGAGGTAGCGGCGATTGACCCCAATCGCCACCAACGAGCTGAGAAATAATTTACCGAAAGCTTATGATCCCCCGAGGTAGCGGCGATTGACCCCAATCGCCATCAACGAGCTGAGAAATAATTTACCAAAAACTTATGATCCCCGAGGTAGCGGCGATTGACCCCAATCGCCATCAACGAGCTGAGAAATAATTTACCGAAAGCTTATGATCCCCCGAGGTAGCGGCGATTGACCCCAATCGCCATCAACGAGCTAGAAATAATTTACCGAAAGTTTATGATCCCCGAGGTAGCGGCGATTGACCCCAATCGCCATCAACGAGCTGAGAAATAATTTACCTAAAGCTTATGATCCCCCGAGGTAGCGGCGATTGACCCCAATCGCCATCAACGAGCGATGCCCCGAAACCATTTCACAAGAAAGCCCCTAAACCACGGGGCGCACTTCGACGGCCGGTTTGGGGCCACATATTTTCTGACCGTCTGTTGCATCGAGCGACACAATAACCAGCTTTGTCACACCGACATTGCCCGCAAACTTTTCGAGACAGCTGCAATCTACAACCGGCGCCAAGTCTGGCGCGTGGTCGTGTTTCTGTTGATGCCCGATCACTGGCACGCGCTCGTTTCCATTAGTGGAGATGTATCACTCTCAACCGTGGTGAAGAATTTCAAACGAGCCGCATCACCGCGATTCACCGGAGTCAAATGGCAGCGCAATTTTTTCGATCATCGACTGCGAAATGATGAAAGCCTTGAAGAAAAAGCGGCATACATCCGTGGAAATCCCGTCAGGGCCGGATTGGTCCGTAGCGAAGAAGATTGGCCACATCTGCTGGACCGTACTGCGCTCGATGGATGGCGGTTCGGTGAACCGCCGCTACCTCATTTGTGCGACCCCACAACGCCGACACGCCAACCTCACCTCATGGCCCCCAATAACACCGGACTCCAGCGCGGCCTTGGTCTTCTCGACGCCACCATGATTGTCATGGGCTCGATGATCAGTTCCAGGATATTCATTACCTCGGCCGAATCGGCCCGTCTGATCGGCGCCCCCGGCTGGTTGCTCTTGGCTTGGGCAGTTGCCGGCTTAATGACAATCACCGGCGCGCTTTGCTGCTCGGAATTGGCCACGATGATGCCCCGCGCCGGCGGCGTTTATGTTTTTCTCATGAAATGCCTACGGACCGTCGCTCGGTTTTCTCTACGGGTGGGACCCTTTTCCTCGTCATTCAGACGGGAACGATCGCCGCCGTCGCAATTGCCTTCGCCAAGTTTCTCGGCGTGTTTGTTCCCGCGGTTAATTCAAATAACTATCTGGTGCCACCGCTGGGGATCGGCAGCCTTACGCCATCAGCCTTTCCACCGAACAACTGGTGGCTATCGCGCTGGTGGCGCTGCTTACCTGGACCAACACGCGCGGACTGGAAGTCGGCAAGATTGTTCAGAACACATTTACCCTGGCCAAGACCGCGGCCCTGGCGGGTGTCGTTGTGGTCGGTCTTATTTGGGGATGGAATGCAACCAGCGCCGCGCGTTCCTCGGCCTGGTGGGATTCCTGGGCTAATGGCTGGAGCCCGCAAGTCGCGCAGCCCGGTTTCGCCATTGCGGGCGGCCTGGCCCTGGCCCTTTTGTTCGGCAAAGCGATGGTCGGTCCGCTCTTCGCCCAAACCGCCTGGACTAACGTGACTTTCGTCGGCGGGGATGATCCCGAGAACCGGGAAAAAATCTTGCCCGGTCGCTGCTTTGGGGCTGCGGGATCGTGGTGATCCTTTATGTCCTGGCGGATACCGGCTGGGGCGCAGTTTATCATTATGGGACTTAAACGGGGGAAAAAACCGAGGATCGCGTGGCGATCATACAGGCCGTCTTTGGATATCCTGGCGCGATGGCGATGGCCGCGGCGATTATGGTTTCAACCTTCGGATGCAACAACGGACTCATTCTGGCGGGCGCGCGTGTTTATTACGCAATGGCGCGTGACCGTTTATTTTTTCGGCGCATTGCCACCACCAATGCCTTTCACGTTCCCGCCGCCGCTCTGGTCGCGCAAGGAATCTGGACGGCATGCTTGACTTTACCCCGGACAGTGACAACCAATCCGGCGACCGGCGCCATGGGTTATGGAAACGTTTATCCCCAGTTGCTCGAATACATCGTTTCGGCAGACCTGCTTTTTTACTTGCTGCTCGTCACCGCGGTCATTGTGTTGCGAAAAAAAACGCCGGCAGCCGATCGGCCATATCGAACCTGGGGTTATCCGTTCGTCCCGGTCGTGTCCATTTTTCTCTCCGGT
>CAWBYS010000014.1:0-886823 GCA_963793055.1 uncultured Actinomycetota bacterium
CGGGCTGATGAATAACGCGGCTGCGACGTCGCGGGTCGTCATTCCGGAGGCTGCTAGCTCTGCCACCCGTCGTTCTGATGGAGTCAGGCCCAGTTCCTGGCTGGGTGCCACCTTGGTGCGGGAAAGTTCAGCGCGCGTCCGGTCGGCCCATAGCGGTGCGCCGATTTCCTCGAAGAGGCTCACTGCCTCGCTGAGGGTCGCGCTCGCAACGTCCTTCTTGCGTAGACGACGCTGCAGTTGGCCTAGTAATAGGAGTGAACGCGCCCGTTCGAACGGCATCGGCAATCGCTCGTGATGAACCATCGCCTGCTCGGCCATGTCAGCGGCCGCGGCGACATCGCCGCGCGCTGCCATCAACCTGCTGCGACACCGTGCGCCGATCGCCAGCATCCACGGTCGATCCAGCCGGCGGCCATTGGCTTCCACCGCCGCGATCATCGATTCGGCCTCGTCGTGGCGGCCCCGCGCGATCAACGCCATCACGGCGTCGGGGAGATAGCCGGTGGTCACGATCTCGGTACCGGGCACGTATTCGAACCTGGCGATCAGCGGGTCGAGGGCCGTCAACGCCTCGGCGTAGTTACCGAGCGAAACCTCCAGAAACCCAAGGCTGATCGACGCCCAGTCGGCCAACCGCGGTGAGCCGCACTGCTGCGCCAGCTCGATGGCCGCACGCGCGGTCTCGCGGGTCTGGTTCGCGTGGCCCCGATAAGCAGCGACCATGGCCTGCGCCGTGAGCGCGACGACTCGCAAATGGTCGCCGCCCAGCTGCTCAGCGCGCTCGACCGTCTCCTCGGCCGCTGACGCCGCCTGGCGAACCGCCCACGCCAGATCTCGAACAACGTGGAGAAGAAGGACACGAAGATCAGGTCGGTCTCGGCTCCGCGCTCACTGCAGCGATCACGCACAGCCGCCATCTGCTCAGCGGCGTCGTCCAAGCGCCCGATGTACGCCATGAGTAGCGCAGAATTTGCGCTGGCGCGCAATGAAATTGGTGCATCGCTGTTGGGGCTCTCCAGCTCGAGCGCGCGCTGCACATTGTGCCCGTCGACCCCGAGTCCGCTCATGCAGCCGACGACTTCGCGCACCGAGAGCACCTGGCTGGTCAGATCCGGATTGTCGAGCACGCTCGCGAAGCTCACGGCCCTGTCCGCGTTTTCCAGGGCTTGATCGAAATCGCCGGCGTTGAGCTGGGCAAAGGACAACAGCAGCAGCGTGCGGACCTGCACCTCGCGGTTGTTCCCGGCGTTGTCGAAAGCCTCCAGGAGTAGGTCGGCGGCCTGCGCAAAGCTGTTGCTGTGAATCTGCATGCCGGCCAACAGGTTCAGCGCCATCGACCGGTGCAGCCCGTTCGGCACGCGAGCGATCACCCCGTTCAGCAGGGTGCGGGCCTGTTGCAGGTCGCCTGCGTGCATGTGGTGGTCGGCGGCGCGAATACGACGGGTCGGGGTGTCGCCGCCGAGCCCCATCGCGAGGTCGATGAGTTCGGCCGCAGCGGCCGGTGCGCCGCGCCCCGCCGCCGACTTGGCAGCGTCGTCGAGGGCGTCCAGCGTCGCCGGGTCTGCGCTCGACGCCGCCAGCGCCATATGCCTGGCCCTCAACTCAGGCAGCGTCACCGCCTCGGCCAGTGAACGGTGCATCGCGCGACGCTGACCCCGGGTCGCGTCGGTATACACGCTGCGGGCCAACAACGGATGGGCGAAGCGCACATCATCGCCGTCAATTGTGATGATTCCCTTGGCCTTTGCCTCGCTGAGTAACTCGGCGACCTGGTCGACGGTCCTGCCGGTGACGTCGGCCAACAGGTCCATTGTCGGTCCGGCAGCGCATGCGGCCGCGAGCAGCAGATCCTGTGTCCCGGGATCCAGACGCCCAATCCTCAACCGCATCAACTCGGCCAGCGTCGCCGGCAGCACCGATTGCGGGTTCGTCGCCCCCGCGTCGATCGCTCGCGAAAGCTCGAGGGCATAGAACGGGTTCCCGCCGGAGATCTCGGCGATGCGCACCATCGTCGGGCGGGAAAACGAGCGGCCAAGCCGCGCGGAGACCATCGCGTGCAAGGCGCCGAAACTCAACGGGCCGATACGTACCGTGGCGATCGAATCTTGAGCTGCCAGCTGCAGCCAGTCGGCCGCGCTCGCGCCTTCGCGTTCGAGTCGTTCGGTGACCAGCAGCCCGACCCGTCCGGCGAGCCGGCGCGCCGCGGACGCGATGACCGCTTGGCTGGATGAGTCCAGCCACTGCACGTCGTCGATCGCCACCAGCACCGGTGTCTTGGCCGAGAGGCGTTCGACGATGTCCGCCAACGCCGCCGCGACAACGCTTTCATCCGTCGGCGGCCCCTCCGCACCTGCCCGCAGCAGCACCCGATCGACAGCGAGGCGCTGCAGGTCCGGCAGTGCAGCGAGCTCCGCGGGTTCGACATCGGTGAGCAGGTCGGCCACCGCCGCATAGGCGAGCATGGTCTCGGATTGCGCGCCGCGCGCTGAGAACACCCGAAATCCGCGATCGCGTGCCTGCGCGACCCCGGTCAGCCACAGCGTCGTCTTGCCGATGCCGGCTTCGCCCTCGATGACGAGCCCGGACGGCTGACGGTCCGCCGACTCGAGCAGCTTCAGAACCACCCGAAATTCCGACGGACGTTCGATAACCCCGGAAGCCATGACCCCACCCCTGTCATTAGCAAACCGAGACTACAACGCTGCCCAGCGACGAGCGCAGAGTTCTACGGCATCGCTAGCCCGTTCGCGAAGGCTCGAGCTAATGAATTGCTATTCGCTGCCAATCAGCTTGCTACGGGGGGAGATACCCCACGAATGCGGGTGCCAATCTCCTCGGAGAGCCGTTGATGCGGGGCGCCCGCTTGCAGACATGCGCTTGTCACGACGTCGCGGGAACTGGCGTCGAACACGCCGTAGAGAACCTCATCGTTCGGAACCGAGAGCGTGACCAACAGCCGCACGGGAGTGCCCTCGCTGGTCAGCATGGCCGCGGCGGTGTCCAGGCGGGCAACGATGTCGTCGACCGATTGCTCGGTCAGCTCCGGCAAGTACCACTCAGCGAGGTAGCACGTCGGTTCGCCAACGGCTTCCATGCCCCGAAACGGTAGCGGTGGACGGGGGTCCGGGGAATCGGGTGTTTCCCTATGTCTTCGCCTGCGTTACGAACTTGTAGCGTCGCATTCCCCTAAGCGGCGGCGCAGGAATTCCCGAGCCGGGTCCGAGCCGGCGACCTCCAGAGCGTTCCGATACCACTGCCGGGCCTCGTCGTATCGCCCCGCGCGCCTCAACAAGTCGGCGCGAATCGACGCGACGGCGTTGGACCGGGCGAGCCTCGGATCGCCGGCCACCTCGTCGAGCGCCGCCAGGCCGGCGTCGAACCCGTCGCGGAATCCGATCGCCAGGGCGCGATTCGCCTTGGCCACCGGTGAGTTCGTGATCGCGATCAGCCGGTCGTACGCCATGCAGATCCCGGCCCAGTCGGTCTCGGCCCACGTCGGCGCCGTCGCATGCAGGGCGGCGATGACCGCCTGCGGCAGGTAGGGTCCCGCCGCGCCCGCGGCGAGTTGCAGGCGGTCCAGTCCGCGGGTGATGCGCGCGCGATCCCACCGGCCGCGGTCCTGCTCGTCGAGTGGCACCAGCGCGCCGTCGTCGTCGACGCGAGTCTGCCGACGTGAGTCGTGCAGAAGTATCAGCGCCGCCAACGCGTGCGCGTCGCGCTCGTCGGGCATCAACGAGCACAGCTCGCCGGCGAGGCGGACACCTTCATCGCACAACTCGTCGCGGATCGCCGACGGTCCCGCCGTCGACCAGTACCCCTCGGTGAAGACGGAGTAGATGCACGCGAGCACATGTGGCGTCCGCTCCGGCAGCAAATCGGCGGGCGGCACGCGCAGCGGGATGTTGGCGTGCCGAATCTTGTTCTTGGCCCGGGTGATTCGCTGGCCGACGGCGCTCTCGGACTGCAACAGCGCTCTCGCGATCTCGGCGACGGTGAGACCGGAGATGAGCCGCAGCGTCAGCGCCAATTGCGACGGCCGGTCCAGAGCCGGATGGGCGCAGGTGAACATCATCCGCAGCTCGTCGTCGCGCACCGGGTGCGGTTCCGTGCGCGCGGTGCGCGCCGCGATGTCGTCGACCACTGCTGCGAGTTCCTTTCCCGGGCCGTGACGGATTCCCGACGCAACCGATCCAGTGCGCGATTGCGCGCGGCCGTCACGATCCACCCGCCCGCGTTGGCGGGCACACCGTCGCGCGGCCAGGTCCGCAACGCGTCGGCGAAGGCTTCCTGGACGGCGTCCTCGGCGACCGTGAGATCGCCCGACCAGCGCGCGAGCGCCGCCACGGCCGGACCCCATTCGCGCCGAAAGACGCCGTCCAGGTTAGGCATTGAAGCGGCTACAGCCCAGAGACGCCCATGAGTCGCCGGAGCTCGATCGTCGTCGCCGGAATCATCGACGCGATCTTGACCGCCTCGTCGCGGTCGGCGGCGTCGATGAGGTGATAGCCGTTGGCCACCTCGGCGCCTTCGACGAACGGGCCGTCGGTCAGCAGCACCTCGCCGTCGCGCACCCGCACCGTCGTCGCCGTCGTCGGCGGATGCAGGGGAGCGCCGCCGTTGACGCGTTCGCTTGCGGCCGTGGCGAACTCCAGGTGCTGCGCGGCGAGGGCGTTCCATTCCGGGGTGCCCGGTGCGACGACGTTCTCCGCGGGCTCGAGGAGCAGCGCGAGCCATGAGTTGTCGAGCGGCTTGCTCGGTGGGACGAAGTGCACGGTCGGCCACACCTCGACCGCGCCGTGCTTGGCGGCGGGGATGTCACGCGCCAACGCCAGCGCCTCGTCGAGGTTGTCGGCCTCGAACACGTAGTAGCCGCAGGCCACCTCGGCGCTCTCGGCAAACGGGCCGTCGGTCACCGTCGGCGCGTCGGGGCCGCCGGTGATCCGCACACCGGTTGCGGACGGGGTGAGCGCGTCGCCGGCGCGGATGGCCGACGCGGCCTTGGCGTGGAACGCCTGGTACTCAGCCATTCCGGCGGCCTGGTCCTGCGGGGACAGCGGCGTGGCGGGCTCGCCGAACAGCAGCGCGAAGTAGTGCATGGGGGTCACCTTCCGGTCGTGAGCGGAACCCTGCGTTCCACTCTCTACCTGTCCGACGAACGGCGCCGCGCGAATCCGACAGCCCACGGAAATCTTTGCCCCAGCAACTTTCGTGTTCTGCCGATCCCGGTAGCTGGCTTGTGTGACGATTGACACATGCGTAAGTCGCTTCGGGTTGTCCTTCTTTTTGTCCTGGGTTTGTTGAGCACCGCCGTGCTCGGCGTCGCTGCCGCGATCATGGCCACGGTCAGCCTGGCCGCGACCACCGCGTTGATCGTGCCGGGCACGGGTACTCCGGACGCCAATGTCGTCGAGGACTACCTGCCTCACTACTGGGACCGCTACGTCGGAGGCACAGACCCAACAGAGCCCGCCGAATGCAACACGGCCAGTGATTGCACCCTTCAGGGCATCAACTATCCGGCGTCGTTCTTCCCCCTCGTGATTTTCCCTGGCTGGTGCGATCCGGGACGCTGCGAGACCTGGAATGTGTCAGTCGGCACCGGCGTGACCAATCTGAATTCCGCCCTGCTCGAGACATGGGCCAACGATCCGACACAAGACATCGTCATTGGTGGCTACTCGCAGGGCGGTGCCGTCGCCTCCAACGAGTTGCGCAACCTCGCCGGCCTCAGTCCAGAACTCAAGCAGAAGATCAAGGCGTTCCTGATCGGGAACGCGTACAACCCTGACGGCGGAATCTTCACCCGCCTTGGCTTCCTGCCTACGATTCCCCTTCTGAACGTGACCTTCGGTCCGGCGATGCCGGTCGACACCGGGATCGACATCACCAGTGTCGGCTTCCAGTACGACCCGGTCATGTACGCGCCGAAGTATTGGACGAATATCCCCGCGATGTTGGACGCGCTGGCCGCATTCGAAACGGTGCACGGCTTCTACTTGTCGCCGACCGGCAAGAGCCCCGACTCCACATTGCCTTACGGCTACACCGAACAAGAACTCGCCGACTTCTTCGCGACGACGGCTTGCCCGAGTGCGAACTGCCGCGTCGACAGCAACGGCAACACGTACTACATGATCCCGGCCAAGAGCCTGCCGATGTTCGACTTTCTGACGTCGCAGGTGCCCGCACCGCTTCAGCCGTTGTTGAAACCGTTCGTCGATCTCGCGACACCGGTCACCAAGGTGTTCGTCGACCTGGGCTACGACTGGACCGGTGATCCGGGCCAGACGCAGTGGCTCTCGTTGCTGCCGGCCAAGCCGATCCAGAATTGGCCCGCGGTGGGCATCAACCTCGTGGTGGCGGGCATCCAGGGCGTTCAGGCGTTCCTCGGTGACCTGCAGGGTGTGGTTGGAGGCGGCGCGACGACGACCGTCGTGCCCGACACGACTCCGGACACGCACAGCGGGCCCGCGGATGTCAACACGTTGTCCATCAATGCCCGCAGCCTGAGCGACAATTCGGGCGATCAGCAGGTCGATGCGGACCTCGACAAGTCGGCAGGTGACGGGCAGCAGACCGGCGCCACCCCGGGCTCGGGCAACGGGCCGTCGAGCGGAAACACCGGCTCGTCGACCACCGACACGACCACCGGCGCGGACGTCATCGACAGCCACAACGACACGACGGGCAACGGCGACGTCACCGGAACCACGTCGACGACCGACACCACAACGACGACGGGGACCACCGGCACGACGGGGACCACGACGACGACGGGGACCACCGGCACGACGGGGACCACCGGCACGACGGGGACGACCGACCCCACCAACCCGTCGAACACCGACAACACCAACGACAGCGACACCCACCAGGCAGCCGCCTGACGGAGGCTAGGACGCCGAGCAGACGCGAAACCCCCCAATTTCCGTCAAATTTGGGGGGTTTCGCGTCTGCTCGCGGGGAGAACTAGGCCGCGGCGGCGCCTGGCTTCAGGTAGGTCACCAGGCTGACGTCGATCGCCTCGTCGATGAAGTAGTACTGGGCGCCCTGCAGATACCGCATGTAGCGGTGGTAGTTCTCCTCGTCGGTGGCCGCGATCGCCGCGTCCTTATCGCGCTCCAGCCGGTCGGCCCAGATGCCGAGCGTCTTGATGTAGTGGTTGCGCAGGGACTGCGGTGGGGGCACCACAAAGCCGGCCTTCTCGCCGTGCTCGACCATCATCTGCGTGGTCGGGAGCCTGCCGCCGGGGAAGATCTCGGTGATGATGAACTTGATGAACCGGGCCAGCTCGAAGGTCAGCTTCTTACCGCGCTCGGCCAGGTCGTACGGGTGGTAGCCGACACTGCTCTGAATCGTCATGCGACCGTCGTCGGGCAGGATGTCGAAGCAGGTCTTGAAGAAGTCGTCGTAGCGCTCGAAGCCGAAGTGCTCGAAGGCCTCGATCGAGACGATGCGGTCGACCGGGCTGTGGAACTGCTCCCAGCCTTCCAGCCGCACATCGAAGGTGCGCTCGCTGTCGACCTTGCTCAGCAGCTGATCGCAGTAAGCCTTCTGGTTCTTGCTCAGCGTCAGGCCGATGACGTTCACGTCGTACTTCTCCATTGCCCGCTGCAGGGTCAGACCCCAGCCGCAGCCCACCTCCAGCAGCGTCATGCCGGGTTTGAGGTCCAGCTTGTCGAGGTGCTGATCGACGTTGGCGATCTGGGCCTCCGACAGCGTCACGTCGGGAGCGGTGAAGAAGGCGCAGCTGTACTTGCGCGTCGGGTCCTGGAATACGCCGAAGAAGTCGTCCGACAAGTCGTAGTGATGCTGAATGTCCTCGAAGTGCGGCCGCATATCCTTCGTGCCGGTTGAGTTGTCAGACATATTTCCCCTGCTTGGCCTTCCTGAAGACGCGATACAACGAGTTCGTCGCGCATTGGTCTGGTCGTACACCCTAGCGTTTAGCCGGGGTTTGACCCTAATTCGCAGACTTCGCCAGCGTGAACTGGTTCACGTCGATGTAGCCCCTGCGGAACATGTCGGCGCATCCGGTCAAGTACTTCAGATACCTGTCGTAGACCGCCTCGGACTGCACGGCGATCGCCTCGTCCCGGCGTGCCTGCAGCGCCGCCGCCCAGGTGTCCAGCGTCCTGGCGTAGTGCAGCTGCAGCGATTGGGTCCGAGTGACCGTCAGCCCGGCGGCAGAGGCATGCTCGCCGACCGCTTCGATCGTCGGCAGGTGCCCGCCGGGAAAGATCTCCTTGCCGATGAAGCTTGCGAACCGCGCGGCATCCATCGTCAGCGGTATGTCTCGTTCCTTGAGCTCGGCCAGCGTCAACCTGGTGATGGTGTGCAGGAGCATGACGCCGTCGTCGGGCAGCGCGGATTGGGCCATCGCGAAGAAGTCGTGGTAGCGGTCGAAGCCGAAGTGCTCGAAGGCGCCGATCGAGACGATGCGGTCGACGGGCTCGTCGAACTGCTCCCAGCCCCGCAGCAGCACCCGCTTGCTGCGCGGGCTGTCGGATTTCGCGAAAAGCATTTCGACATAGGCCTTTTGGTGCTCGCTGAGGGTCAGCCCGATGACGTTGACGTCATAGCGCTCCAGCGCCCGCATCATCGTCGACCCCCACCCGCAGCCGACGTCGAGCAGCGTCATCCCCGGCGTCAGGCCCAGCTTGCCCAGCGACAGGTCGATCTTGGCGAGCTGCGCCTGTTCCAGCGTCATGTCGTCACGCTCGAAGTACGCGCAGCTGTAGGTCTGGGTGGGGTCCAGGAACAGCCGGTAGAACTCGTCCGACAGGTCGTAATGGGACTGCACGTCGTCGAAATGAGGTGTCAGTTCTGCCATCGGGGGGATGCTACGCGCCGACGGGTGCGAACCGCGTGGACGGCGGCTACTTGGCAAGCGTGAACTGGTGGACGTCGATGTAGCCGCCGCGGAAACCGTGCGCGCAGCCGGTGAGGTAGTGCATGTAGCGGTCGTAGACCTCTTCGGACTGCACGGCGATCGCCTCGTCCCTGTGCGCCTCCAGCGCCGCCGCCCAGGTGTCCAGAGTGCGCGCATAGTGCAGCTGCAGCGACTGGGTGCGGGTCAGTGTGAAGCCCGCCGGTGTCGCGTGCTCTTCGACCTTCTCGATCGACGGCAGCCGGCCGCCGGGGAAGATCTCGGTGAGGATGAATTTGACGAACCGCGCGACCTCGAACGTCAACGGAATCTTGCGGTCGGCCATCTGCGGCAGCGTCAGCGCGGTGATCGTGTGCAACAGCATCACGCCGTCGTCGGGCAGCGCCGAGTACGCCATCGCGAAGAAGTCGTCGTAGCGGTCGAAGCCGAAGTGCTCGAATGCGCCGATCGAGACGATGCGGTCCACCGGCTCGTCGAACTGCTCCCAGCCCTGCAGCAGCACCCGCTTGCTGCGCGGACTGTCGGACTTCGCGAAAACTCTTTCGACATGGGCCTTTTGGTGCTCGCTGAGGGTCAGCCCGACGACGTTGACGTCGTAGCGCTCGATCGCTCGCATCATCGTCGACCCCCAGCCGCAGCCGACGTCGAGCAGCGTCATTCCCGGCTTCAGCCCGAGCTTGCCCAGCGCCAGATCGATCTTGGCGAGCTGCGCCTGCTCCAGCGTCATGTCGTCGCGCTCGAAATACGCGCAGCTGTAGGTCTGGGTGGGGTCCAGCCACAGCCGGAAGAACTCGTCGGACAGGTCGTAGTGGGCTTGGACGTCCTCGAAATGCGGTCGCAAAGTACTGGTTCGAGCCATGATTGTGTGCCTTCCCTGGCAGATCAGCGGCTCCGGGTGCCGTCGTTGGCTTTTCGCAGGCGCTCAGTTGCTGACACCCGCACCCTACGCGCTTGTTGCCCTGGCTAACGACTCGAGAAGTTCGTCTTCAGCTCGCCGATGATGTCGTCCCACAGTTCACGCGGGAGTTCGTGACCCATCCCGTCGAACAGCACCAGCCGGGCCCCCTCGATGGCCTTGGCGATGGCGCGACCACCGTACGGACGCATCAGCTTGTCCGCTTTTCCGTGAATCACCACCGTCGGCGCGGTGATCTGGCGGTCGTAGCGAAGCAGGCTGCCACTGCCGAGGATGGCGGCGAAGTGGCGGCCCACGCCGGCCGGATAGTAGGACCGGTCGTAGCCCTCGATCGCCTCGGCGCGGATCCGTTCCTCGGGGGCGGGATAGCCGGGGCTGCCGATGATCCTGCTGACGCGTACGGCGTTGTCGATGATCGCCTCGCGGGTGGTGTCCTTCGGGCGCTGCAGGATGGCCAGCAGGTGCTTGGGCCCCGGCGGCGGCAGCGCCGGCTGATTGTTGCTCGAGAAGATCACGGCGAGTGTCTTCGTGCGTGGCTTGTGCCGGGCGGCGAACACCTGCGCGATCATGCCGCCCATCGACGCGCCGACGATGTGCGCATCGTCGATCTCCAGGTGGTCGAGCAGCGCCGCCGCGTCGTCGGCCACGTCCTCGAGCGTGTAGGGCGCCGGGCTGCGCAGCCCGAGGAACGAGCGGACCATCCGCGTCGGTAGCGGGGCGCCGCTGTGCCTGCCGGTCACCTTGGACGACAGGCCGACGTCACGGTTGTCGTAGCGGATCACCCGCAGGCCCTGGTCGACGAGCTTCTCGCAGAACTCCTTGCGCCACAACAGCATTTGCGCGCCGAGACCCATGATCAGCAGCACCGGCGGGTCGTTGGGGTCGCCCATGTCCTCGTAGTGGATCTCGAGTTCGCCCGAGCGCGCCTTGCCTTCGCGGACCTGCATTTAGGCTTCGACTTCCTCGGTGTGCTCGCGGGAAACCTCGACCATGAAGTTGGCGAAGTATCCGGTCAGCTGTGGGTCGGACATCATCTGCCACTTCGGGGCGAGCAGCTTCATGTAGCGCTCGACGTAGAGGAACTGCTTGCCGATCAGCACCAGCTCGCGCGGCAGCTTGACGTCGTAGGCGTCGGCCAGCGTGGAGAGCTGCTTGCCGATCTCGGCATAACCCAAGTCGCCCAACGACTTCGTCGTCAGCGGAGTCGCGAACTTCTCCAGGTCCTTGGCGGCCTGCGCTTCGGGCTTCATGGTGCCGACGGCGCCCATCAGCACGACGATCTTGCCCGCGGCGGCGTGATCCTTCTTGACCAGCAGCGCGTGCACCAGCTCGCGTAGCAGCCAGCGCGTGCGCGGGTCGATGCGGCCCATGATGCCGAAGTCGAAGAACACGATCTTGCCGTCGTCGTCGACGTAGAGGTTGCCCGCGTGCAGGTCGCCGTGGAAAAGCCCGTGCCGCAGTCCGCCCTCGAAGACGCTGAACAGCAGGGCCTTCACCAGTTCGGTGCCGTCGAAGCCCTTCTTGCGGATCGTCGCGACGTCATCGATGCGGGTGCCCTGGATGCGCTCCATCGTCAGCACGCGCTCAGACGTCAGATCCCAATAGACCTGGGGCACCCGGATGTTCTCGCCCAGCGGGGACGCATGCATATGCGCCACCCAGGCATCCATCGACTGCGCCTCGAGCCGGAAGTCGAGCTCCTCGGCGAGGTTGTCGGCGAAGTCGGCGACGACGTCCTGGGCGCTCAATCGCTGGCCGAGCTTGGCGAACTCGACGAGGCGTGCACCGCGCTTGAGGATCTGCAGATCGGCGGCGACGCGTCTCCTGATGCCGGGTCGCTGGATCTTGACGACGACCTCCTCGCCGGTGTGCAGCGTCGCGTAGTGCACCTGCGCGATGGAGGCCGACGCGAACGGCTTCTCGTCGAAGGTCTTGAACAGGTTGGTCGGCTCGTCGCCGAGGTCCTCCTTGAACAGCTTGTGAATTTCGTCTTCGTCGGCGGGCGGGACGGCGTCGAGCAGGCTGCGGAACTCGCGGCTCAGCTGCTCGCCGAACGCGCCGGGGCTCGACGCGATGATCTGGCCGAACTTCACATACGTCGGCCCCAGGTCGGCGAACGTCTTGCGGGATCTGCTTGATGATCTTCTGCTGCAGCGAGCCCTTGCCGGTGAGCTTGCTGACGACCCGCGCGCCCGTGCGGGTTATCTGCCACCCCGTCGCGCCGACGCGGGCGGCCTCGACCGGCAGCGGAACCCGGTCCAGCTTGGCTACCTCGCGGTTTTTAGTCGTACTCATGAGGCCAGTGTCTCAAAGACGGCGATGAGCCGCGAAAAGCTGTGGAGCCGGTCACATACCCGCGAAATGGCATTCCAGCAGGCGTCTACTCGCACTTTCCCTGCTGGAATGCCATTTCGCGGGCGTTTTGCGCGGGTTCGACGCTGTCAGGCGAAGCTGTGTTCGACCTCGTCGCGGCTGCGAACCGGATCGTCGCCGAGCACATACGTCGGCAAGGTGTGTGCAACCGTCGTCCCCGGCTTGACTCTGGCCTGCGCCTGCCGGAATTCCGGCGCCGTGCCGGATGCGACGTGCAACCCGTTGATGATGCTCCAAACGAGGCCACGTCGTGCGGTGCGCTCGATGATGTTGGGGTCAGTGTGCTGGATCAACTGCTTGGCCCACGTCGGCATCGTGTCGCGGATGGCCCAGTCGACCGCGCTGTGCGGCATCGGCAGGTTGGGGCCGGTGGCCATCGCGGTGCCATGAGTGACCGCGAGGCGGGGCAGGTAGGACTCCAGGCATTCCAGCGTCTCGGCCTTTGTCGTCGGCAGATCGGTGCCGCCCAGCGCGTGCCCGACGCGGACGAACTCGCCGTAATAGCGGTCGAGCTTCTTGCCGCGCAACGGGTTCGGGTGATACAGCTCGTGCGCGGTGGCGATGCCCCAGACCACCGTCGCATAGTTCCAGCGCAGCCAGTCCGGGTCGTCGGCGTCATAGACGGCGCCGTCGGGGCGGGTGCCCTTGATGGTGTGGTGCATCGCGCGAACGCTGTGGGCGAGCCGCTCGGCGGTCTCGGTCGAGCCGTACGCCGTGCCGATGAAGAACGCGACCGAATGCCCGAGCCGCACCGCCGCACCCTTCGGGTCGACTACGGGAATCGCGTTGCCGTCCTCGTCGCGTTTGACGAGCCGCGAGTGGTGCATGCCCATCCAGTAGATCGACGGGTCGAGACGCTCCATGTACGCGGCGCACTGCAGGCCGAAGATCAGCGCGTGCATGTGCGAGTGCACATGCCACACGGCGCTGCCTGGCCCGAACCAGCCGGGATCGCCGACGGGTGCGGCGAACTCCATGCCCTTGAAGAAATGCTTCCTGACGTCTTTGTCGAAGCGGTCGTTGAGCAGCTGGCCGACGATCTGATGCGGCAGGTACACGGCACTCCTTGGGTTCTGGTTACGGCTGTAGCCAGAATACCGTTTGGTTACGACCGTGACCAGACTTACTCTGAGGTGATGTCGAGTCCGACCCGATGGGCCGGCGTGCCGTTGACCGACCGCCGGGCCGAACGCCGCGCGCAACTGATCGATGCGGCATTCCGGCTGTTCGGCGACGGGGGAGAGGCCGCGGTGGCGGTGCGCTCGGTGTGCCGGGAGTGCGGGCTGAACACCCGTTACTTCTACGAGAGCTTCGCCGACACCGACGACCTGCTCGGCGCGGTCTACGACGAGGTCAGCGCGCAGCTAGGGGTCCAGGTCGAGGCGGCGATCGGGCAGGCGGGCGATTCGTTGCGCGACCGGACCCGTGCCGGCATCGCCGCGGTGCTGGGCTTCAGCTCGGCCGACCCGCGCCGGGGGCGGATTCTGTTCACCGACGCGCGGTCGAACGCTGTGTTGGCCGCACGCCGCGCCGCGACACAGGACCTGCTGCGCGAGAGCGTGCTCACCGAAGGCTGGCGACTGAACCCCGGGTCGGACCTCGTCGCCGCCCAGGTGGGCGCGGCCATGTACACGGGCGCGATGGCCGAGCTGGCCCAGGAGTGGCTGGCGGGTCGTCTCGGGACCGATCTGGACGCGGTGGTGGATTACGCGGTTCAGCTGGTGCTGCGGTAGGCGGTTGGGCGACCGTCAGCGCTGAGGCCGGACGACCACTTGTCGACGTGCCAGCCTATGCGCGACTTTGTCGCCGATGTTGGATGCCGCGGTCGTAGTTGAGCGACTTAGTCGCGTCAATGTTGGCACCTCGGCAGGTGTGTTTCCAGGGAGGACGACGGCCGCAGGTCTGTCCCCAGGGAGGACGACGGCCGCAGGTCTGTCCCCAGAGGAGGAGGGCCGCAGGTCTGTCCCCAAGGAGGAGGGCCGCAGGTCTGTCCCCAGGGAGGGCCGCGATTCTGTCCCCAGGGAGGGCGGCGATTCAGGGCGATGGGGGGCGGTTCTGTCCCCGCGGGATGCGACGGTCCCGGAATGACCGATCGGAGAGTCCTCCAGGGCATCGAACTCCGCTACGTGCTGACGACAAATCTCGCCGTCCACGGGGCGGCCACCGTCTACGAGATGGTCGAGTTGCTGGACTATCAGGGATTCGCGGTTGCCGGCCGGGCGTCGAAGGCGGTGTCTGACGCGCTGCGCTGGGAAGTGCGCCGGGGGCGCGTTCGTCGGCTACGGCGCGGCCTCTACGGACCCGGGGCGATGCCGCGTTCCACCGAGCACCATATTCACAAGCGCGCCATGGCGCTTCGTGATGAGGCCGCGCGGCGAATCGGGCGCGACGACGAGTCGTTCTGGGCCTCCTTGCGTGCGTGACGCCCAGCTCAGCTTGCCTCGAAATTCTCCGTCAGCGCCTCGATGACGGGCCGCCACACCGGCTCGGGCAGATCATGGCCCATGCCGTCGACGACGACGTATTGCGCGCCGTCGATGACGCGGGCCAGGCTGCGCCCGTTGCGCGGCCGCACCATCGGGTCCTCCGAGCCGTGGATCACGACGGTCGGCGCGGTGATGGCGCGGGTGTAGCGCAGCAGGCTGCCGGTGCCGAGGATCGCGTCGAACTGGCGCAGCATGCCCTGCGGATAGTCGCTTCGAGCGCGTAGCGACTCGACCCGGGTGCGCAATTGATCAACGGGCGGAAGGAAATTGGGGCCGTTGATGATCGAGATGTTGCGTACCTCGTGGGTGAGCCTGTCCTCCCACGGCGCGTCCTTGGCGGGCCCGCCGAACGCCAACCGGATCACCCGCCACCGCGGCAGCGCCGAGAACGGCTTGCCCGAGCTGGACATGAGGATGCCCAGCGACAGCACGCGATCGGGATGGCTGCCCGCCAGCACCTGGGCGATCATCCCGCCCATCGACGCGCCGACAACGTGCGCGCGCTCGATCTGCAGGTGGTCGAGCAGACCCTTGGCGTCCTCGGCCATGTCGACGAGCGTGTAGGGCACCTCGCTCCGCCGGCCCAGCGCATACCGTGCCACCCGCGCATACACCGAGCCGTCCGCGCGGTGGCCGTGCAGCTTGGTCGACAGTCCGATGTCGCGGTGGTCGTAGCGGATGACCCGGAAGCCCTTCTTGACCAGCTGCGCGCAGAAGCCGTCTGGCCACATCGGCAGCTGCGCGCCGACGCCCATGATCAGCAGGACAGCCGGATCGGGTTGCCGGGGTCGCCGAGCTCTTCATAACAGAGCTCGACGTCCCCGCAGACCGCCGTTCCGCTCCGGGTTTGCACCCCTTGACGCTACGCCGGGCTCACACGGCCACGGGTTTCCACCGCTTGATGAAGTCCGTTTCCGGCCACCCCTCGTTGGCGGCCATCAACTCGTACATCGTTGCGCCGTCGATGGTTTCACGAATGATGTCGGCATGGCCCGCGTGCCGGGTGAGCTCCTCGATGAGGTGCAAAGCCACCCAGCGCACACTCCAGTGGTCGATGTCCTGCGGAAACCACGGCACATCGTGCGGCACCGGGACAGGGGTGTCGAGGTCCGCGTCTCGGAAAGCGTGCGCAACGTCACGGCGTTCTGCTCTGTCATCTTGTCGAGCAGGTGCGCGAGTGTCTCGTCCTCGCGCATCACGTGCTGGTCGGCGTATTCGGCCATGATCTCCTCCATCGGACGCTCGTCCCTTGGCGGAAACTCGGGTGCTGCAGACACGCGATCCACCCAGCCCTTCTGGACGTTGGTGGCGTGTTTGATGAGACCGCCGATCGACAGCGCGCTCACCGACGGCGTCGACCGGGCCTGGTCGTCGGTCAAACCGTAGGAGACCGAGACGAACGCGTTCTGCTGGTGCTCGATGAACTGCAGCAGGCTCTGACGTTCGTCGGCGGCGGGCGGGGGCAATCCTGGCATCGCTACTTTCCCTCTCGGTTGGTGTGTGCGTAAAGATCTCGGATGCAAGCGATTTCGGCGCCGTGGTGGATGACCTCCCGGTTGATGTGCAGGATCAGCGCGGACAGCGGATAGTCAGCATACGGACCTTCGGCGGGCCCGCACGGGCGGTTCAAGTCGTCGTCGCCGAGGCGGTGCACGCCGTCCGTCCACGTCCGGTACTGCTCGTCGAGCTGGCGCAGCGCGGTCGCGGCGTCGGTGGCATACGACCACGTCATGTAGTCGGCTTGGGGCGCGCCGAAGTGGTTGTGGTTACGCATCGCGAAGACGCCGACGATGACGTGGGCGAGCCGCCACGCGATCGTCGTGAACGGCTCCGGGTCCGGCGGCGGATAGCTGAAGTCGATCGCGCCGTCGGGATGCACCGTCCAGCAGTCGGGCACCGGCTGCCAGAAGTACTCGTCGTCGGAGAGGCCGTCCAGCCGCGGGCGCAACTGCTGGGTCCAGTGGAAGTCGAGCTGTTCGGCCAACTGGGTCGTCACGGTCGTCGTCATGGTCATAGGACTACCCTCACAGCCATATAGGACAGGTTCAGTCCTATGAATGCGACAGAGTGGGTCCATGGCGGAAACGACGAGCCGGGTGCTGCAGCTGCTCGGGCTGCTGCAGTCGCGGCGGGTGTGGACCAGTGAGCAGCTGGCGGACCGTCTCGGAGTCACCACGCGCAGCGTGCGCCGCGACGTGGAACGGCTGCGCGACCTGGGCTATCCCGTCCACGCGAGCAAGGGCCACGGCGGCGGATACCAGCTGGGCGCGGGTGCGGCGCTGCCGCCGCTGCTGCTCGACCCGGACGAGGCGGTGGCGATGGCCGTATGCCTGCGTCTCGCGGCAGGCGGCACGGTGGCCGGCGTCGGCGAGTCGGCGCTGCGGGCGCTGACCAAGCTCGACCAGGTGATGCCGTCGCGGCTGCGATCCCAGGTCGCCGCCGTGCACGACGCGACGGTGACGCTGACGTCGCCGTCGTCGGACTCGCCCGTCGAACCCGACGTGCTGATGACGCTGGCGCGCGCTTGCAGAGATCGTGAGCATGTGAGCGCGGGCTACGTCGACCGGGCCGGCGCCGGCACCCAGCGGCGGCTGGAGCCCTACCAGTTGGTGACGACGGGGCGGCGCTGGTATCTGCTGGCCTACGACCGCGACCGCCAGGACTGGCGCAGCCTGCGGCTGGACCGGATGTCGGATGTGCGGGCGGCAGGCAGCACGTTCGTCGCCCGCGATGCGCCGGATGCGGCGGCCTATGTGCGACGGTCAATCAGCAGCTCGCCATATCGATATGTCGCCCGCGTTCGCTACCAAGCTCCAGAAGATACTGTGGCGCAACATTTTTCACCCGCATCGGTAGTCATCGAACCCGACGGGCCCGACGCGTGCATCGTCACCGCAGGCGCTGACGACCCCGAACGCATGGTCTTCTACTTCGCGACGGTCGGCTGTGATTTCGAGGTGCTCGAACCGCCCGAAGTGGTCAGCGCGGTCGCGACGGTGGCTGCCAGGCTCAACCGAGCGGCCGTCACGCCCTGAGGCCGAGCCGGTCGGCAAGGAACAGAAACGCCGCGGCGAACGGGTTGTCGGTGGTGGAGTTCTGGCCCACCGAACACCCACAGCGCGTAGCTGCCCGCCAGGGCGAAGTCCGGGCCGCGGGCGCGCAGTGTCGATGCGGCGCGTCGCAGCGCGTCGCGTAGGTCGTCATTGCGTGCGGGCATAGCGGGTAGGTAATACCCATGCCGATGCGGATTGCCACGTTCAACATCCTGCACGGGCGCAGCGTTCACGACGGCGCTGTCCACCACGACCGGCTCGTCGACGCCGTCCGTCGCCTCGATGCTGATGTGCTCGCCCTGCAGGAGGTCGACCGCGACCAGCCGCGGTCGGGAATTGCCGATCTGACCGCACTGGCCGCTGAGGCGATGGGTGCGGTGAGTCACCGCTTCGTGGCGGCGATCTCGGGCACGCCCGGCGCGACGTGGATGGCCGCGACCGGTCGCGAACAGCCGGGCACCGCGGCATACGGCATCGCCCTGCTGTCGCGGTATCCGGCCGACGCGTGGCAGGTGCTGCGGCTGCCGCGGATCCCGATGCGGTTTCCGATGTACCTGCCCGGGCCGAATCGGGTGCAGATCGTCGACGAGGAACCGCGGGCCGCGGTGCTGGCTCGGGTGGACACCCCGCTGGGGTCGATGACCGTCGCCAACACCCACCTGTCGTTCGTGCCCGGCTGGAACCGCGTGCAGTTGCGCCGGCTGATCCGCGATCTGCGCGGTTTCCCGACGCCGAGGGTGTTGATGGGTGACCTCAACATGTCGCCGCCCACGCCGCGACGATGGACCGGTATGCGATCGCTCGGCGACGCGCTGACTTTCCCGTCCGGCGAGCCCGAGCGTCAGCTCGACCACATCCTGACCGACGGCGACCTGCGGGTGGACCGATGCTGCGCGCCCGAGTTGCCCGATCTCCGATCACCGGGCGCTTGTCGTCGACATTTCGCGGCCCTGAGTGTGAGTGCTGTGGATAACCGCGGCCGCGGTCCCGTCGCGCCAATACGATGGTGGCGTGGCATCGCTGGACGAACACGAAGCGCGGATCGCGGCGCTCGAAGCTTCGCGGGCCGATAACCGCGCGATTCTCGCAACAGTGAACGCTTTGGGTGCCAATCAGCGGGACCACGCCCTCGATCTAGCTGCGGTCAAAACCGAGCTCACCGCTGTCAAGGTGGACCTTGCCGCCGTCAAGGTCGACCTTGCCGGGCTCAAGACGGAGTTCGTCGATTTCCGCGCGGAGACACGGGCGAGGTTTCGCTCGGTCGACGAACACCTCGCCGAAATCAAAGACCTGATCATCGATCGGCGCGACGGCATCTAACGTCTAACGTCACCGGCCAGCGGACCGCGATGCTCGGTCAACATCTGATATCACCGGCGATATCGAACCTCCAGCGCGGACGCGGTACCGAAATTGATACCGATGTGGCCGATGTGACGGGCGGAAGTTGGAGGACACGGCCCTGAAACGACCACCTTGACGACTGCTTGTCGTCGACATTTCGCGGCCCTGACGCCGTAGGGTTTTTCGCGTGCAGGTCATCTCCGCGGAATCGACGGAGCTTTTCACCGGGCCGTCCGCTGCGCCGTTGCAGCTGGTGCGTGTCAGCTACTCCGGCGGGGCGGGGACGCTGCGCATCGACGGGGACGGGCTGAGCGGCCACGTCCGTGTGGAGGCGGGGGACGGAACCGTCGAGGTGCCGGTCGCGGTGAGCGCTCCGGTGGCCGGCGAACAACGCGCCGCACGCATCGTCGCGGGCAACAGCATCACACCGTTCACGTTCACTGTCGCCGAGCCCGGCTGGACGATGTACATGATCAGCCATTTCCACTACGACCCGGTGTGGTGGAACACGCAGGGCGCGTACACGAGTGTGTGGACAGAAGACCCGCCGGGGCGCCAGACCAACGGCTTCGACCTGGTGCGTGCCCATCTCGAAACGGCAAGGCGTGAGCCGGAATACAAGTTCGTCCTCGCCGAGGTCGACTACCTCAAACCGTTCTGGGACGCCCATCCCGAGGACCGCGACGATCTGCGCCGCTTCATCGCCGACGGCCGCGTCGAAATCATGGGCGGCACCTACAACGAACCGAACACCAACCTCACCGGACCCGAAACGACGATCCGGAACTTCGTGCACGGCATGGGATTTCAACGTCACGTGCTCGGAGCGCAACCGGCCACCGCATGGCAGCTCGACGTGTTCGGACACGACCCGCAGTTCCCCGGCATGGCGGCCGACGCCGGACTGACATCGAGTTCGTGGGCGCGCGGCCCCCATCACCAGTGGGGCCCGGTGTCCATGCACGGCGACGCGCGGGTGATGCAGTTCTGCAGCGAGTTCGAATGGATCGCCCCGTCGGGTCGCGGACTGCTGACGCACTACATGCCCGCGCACTACGGCGCGGGCTGGGGGATGGACTCGTCGGCGACGCTGGAGGAAGCCGAAGCCGCCACCTACCGGCTCTTCACGATGTTGAAAACGGTTGCCCTGACCCGCAATGTGCTGCTGCCGGTCGGCACGGACTACACCCCGCCGAACAAGTGGGTCACCGAGATCCACCGCGACTGGAACGCGCGCTACACCTGGCCGAGGTTCGTGTGCGCGGTGCCCAGCGAGTTCTTCGCGGCAGTACGGGCCGAACTGTCCGAGCGTGGGATCGAGGCCTCGCCCCAGACCCGCGACATGAACCCGATCTACACCGGTTGTCACGTGTCCTACATCGACACCAAGCAGGCCAACCGGGCTGCCGAGAACGCGGTGCTCGACGCCGAGAAGTTCGCGGTGTTCGCGGGTCTGCATCGGCGGTGCGACCTATCCGCAGGCCGCGTTCGCCAAGGCATGGGTGCAGCTTGCCTACGGAGCCCACCACGATGCGATCACCGGCTCGGAGTCCGATCAGGTGTACCTCGACCTGCTGACCTGCTGGCGCGATGCGTGGGAACTGGGCAGGACGGCCCGCGACAACTCGCTCGCGCTGCTGTCCGGGGCGGTCGACGGGCAGATCGTGGTGTGGAACCCGCTGGCGCACAGCCGCACTGATGTGGTGACGGCGAGGCTGGCACGGCCGGTCGTTACCGGCGTGACGGTTGTCGATGCCGACGGCGCCGCACTGCCGACGCACGTCGAACACGACGGGCGGTCCGTCACATGGCTGGCTCGCGACGTGCCGTCGCTGGGCTGGCAGTCCTACCGGGTGGCTCCCGCCGACGCGCCCGAAGGCTGGGAACCGCTGGCGGGCACGGAAATCGGCAACGGGCACTACCGCCTGCGGGTGGACCCGGCGCGCGGCGGCGGGGTGAGCTCGCTGATCGAACTCGCCTCCGACCGCGAGTTGATCGCGCCCGGGAAGGTGGGCAACGAGCTCGCCGTCTACGACGAGTATCCGGCGCATCCGCAATCCGGTGAAGGTCCCTGGCACCTGCTGCCCAAGGGACCCGTTCTCTTGTCGTCTGACACGCAGGCCGAGGTGGCGGCCTACCGTGGTCCCCTGGGCGAGCAGCTGATCGTGCGCGGCCGCATCCGAGATGTATTGCGCTACACCCAGACTCTGACGCTGTGGCGCGGCGTGGCTCGCGTCGACTGCCAGACCACCATCGACGAGTTCACCGGAGCCGATCGCCTGCTGCGGGTGCGCTGGCCGTGCCCGGTGCCCGGAGCGCTTCCGGTCAGCGAGGTCGGCGACGCGGTGATCGGCCGCGGGTTCGGCCTGATGCACGAACGCGGTACACAGTCCGCCGTCGATTCCGCGATCTACCCGTGGACGCTGGACAATCCCGCGTACGGCTGGTTCGGCCTGTCGTCGGCCGTGCGCGTGCGGGTTGGTGACGGCATGCGCGCGGTGTCGGTGGCCGAGGTGGTGTCGCCGACGGAGTCGGTGTCGGCCGCGCTGGCGCGTGACCTGATGGTCGCGCTCGTGCGGGCAGGCGTCACCGCGACATGCAGCAGCGCCGACAAACCGCGGTACGGGAAGCTGGCCGTCGACTCCAACCTGCCCGATGCGCGGATCGCGCTCGGCGGCCCAGACCAGAATGCCTTCACCGCAGAGGTTCTCGCTGCGGCTGCCCCTGTCTACACCGAGGAACTCAAGCGCCAGCTGTACAGCACGGGCCGGGCCCGGGTGTGGGTGCCGCCCGATGCGGCATTGGTGACCGAGTGGGTGCCGGGCGCGGACCTGAGCGGCGTGCGCGCGCTGCCGGTGCTGATCATCGCCGGGACGGTGCTGGATGACGCCGTCGCAGAAGTGGTGGCAGACCTCGCCGACTTCGAGATCGTCGTCGATCAAGATGTGGCTTCGGAGCTGGAGCCGTTCGAATCGCACACCGTTGCGTTGCTCAACCGCGGCATGCCGGGCTTCGCCGTCGAATCCGATGGCACGCTGCACACCTCGCTGATGCGGTCGTGCACCGGCTGGCCGTCGGGAACGTGGATCGACCCGCCGCGGCGCACGACGCCCGACGGGTCGAACTTCGGCCTGCAGCATTGGACGCACACCTTCGAGTACGCGCTGGCCTCCGGCGCCGGTGACTGGCGGCAGGCCGGCATCCCGGCGCGCAGCGCGGAATACTCACACCCGCTGCTGGTGGTCGCCGAAAACACCAGCGCCGCAGGCGGATTGCCGCCCTCGGGCTCGCTGCTGGAGGTCGAGCCGGAAGGCCGCGTGCGGCTCGGCGCGCTCAAGGCCGCGGGCAACCCGATCGCGCGCGGCAGCGCGCAACCGGTCGACCCGTCGGACGGCGTCGCGGTTCGCCTCGTCGAGACATCCGGCGGCACCACCGATGTCGTGGTGCGCTCGGGGCTGCGACGGGTATCGGCAGCGGCGCGCGTAGACCTGCTCGAGCAGCCGCGCGGACCGCAGGCGTCCGACGGCCTGCGCCTGCACGGGTACGAGATCGCCACGGTACTCACACGGCTGAACATGCCGCAGGTGCTCCACGCCGACCACGCGTTGCTGGCGCCCGACAACGAAGCCGCACAGCCGCTGTACGCCCGCTACTGGTTGCACAACCGCGGCCCGGCGGCGATCGGCGGCCTGCCCGCCGTTGCGTATCTGCATCCGCAGCGCGCGAGCGTCGGGCCGAATTCACAAGTGCGCCTGCGACTCACCGCGTCCAGCGATTGCAGTGACACCGTGCTGCACGGCAAGGTGCGGCTGCGGTGTCCCGACGGCTGGACCGCCGACCCCGCCGAGCTGCCGTTCATGCTGCCACCGGGCGAGCACCTCGCGACCGACGTGTCATTGACGGCACCGCCTGACGCGCCGCCCGGGTGGTATCCCGTACGCGCCGAGCTCGCCCTGACCGGCAACCATCCCGTGATGCCGCCGTCGTGGCGGCAGGTGGTCGAGGACGTGTGCCTCGTGACGGTCGGTGACACCGCCGACGACGGACTGCTGCGACTGGTCAGCGGGCCGGAGCCGGTCGATATCCAGGCAGGGCAGAGCGCACGGCTGGCCGTCACCGTCGGCACCGACGCGCACGCCGACCTCGCCGTAGAAGCCCATCTGATCAGCCCGTGGGGCACGTGGGAGTGGATGGGGCCGCCCGCGACCGGCGTCGAGCTCGCGGCCCGCAGCACGGCCGAACTCGGCTTCGACGTCGCGCCGCCGGAGTGGGTGCAGCCGGGCGAGTGGTGGGCACTGATCAGGGTCGCCGGCGCGGGCCGGCTGTTGTACTCGGAAGCGGTGAAGGTGACGGTGCGATGAACCGCGCGAGAAGCGTAGACGGATCGCGTACAACCACGGCGGCGATGGTCGACGGCGTGGCGGTGCCGGTCGAGGACGTCGATGCGCGGGAGGCGCAACTTCGGGGCTCGCGGTCGGCGGCGTCGTTGCCCCGGTCCCGGCACAAGCGAAGGACGGCAACTGCGACGGTGGCTCACCCAGCTTCTGGTGGCCGAGCGTGTCGTCGCCGCCGAGGCGTACGCACGGGCATTGACCGCCGACGGCGCGCCTGCGGAGGGCGACGTGCTGCCCGACACGGTGGTCCGCCTCGAGATCGGCAGCGTGGCAGCGGCAGTGCTCGCCGATCCGCTGGCCCGTGCGCTGTTCGCCGACCTGACCGCCGACGTCGACGTCACCGCCGCCGACGTCGCGGCCTACCGTGACCGAAACCCGAATCGTTTCGCCCGTGCCGAAGACATCGCCGAGCACCTGCGCGCCGCGGCGCGGCGTCGCGCGTTCCGGCTGTGGCTCGACGCGCGCTGTGCGGCGGTGGTCCGGCTCGCGCCCGGATACGAGCATCCCGGCGACCCGCGTCAACCCGACAACACCCACCGCCACTGATGGGCGACGTCGCGCTTGCACTCGACATCGGCGGCACGAAGATCGCCGCCGGCCTCGTCGACGCCGCCGGCACCCTCCTACACCACGCGAAGCTGCCCACGCCCGACTCCGATGCGGAGGCGATCTGGGCCGTCGCCGACACGCTGATCACCGAGGCGCTCGCCACGGCGGGCGGTGGTGTGCGCGGGGTCGGTATCGCATCGGCCGGGCCGATCGACCTGCCGTCGGGAACCATCAGCCCGATCAACATCGGTCAGTGGCAACGCTTTCCAATCGTCGAGCGGGTGTCGACGACGGTGGGCGCACCGGTGCGGCTCGGCGGTGACGGGTTGTGCATGGCGATGGGCGAGCGGTGGCGCGGCGCGGGACGCGACGCCCAATTCCTGCTCGGCATGGTCGTGTCCACCGGTGTCGGCGGCGGGCTGGTGCTCGACGGTGTGCCCTACGACGGTCGCACCGGCAACGCCGGGCACGTCGGCCACGTCGTCGTCGACCCCGACGGCGCGGCGTGCACGTGCGGTGGCCACGGCTGCGTCGAGACGATCGCCGCCGGACCGCGAATGGCGCAGTGGGCCAGGGAGAACGGATGGGATGCACCGGCCGATGCCGACGCGAAGGAACTCGCCGACGCGGCGTATGCCGGCGACCCGGTCGCGCTGCGGGCGTTCTACCGGGGTGCACGGGCCGTCGCCGCGATGATCGCGTCGGTCGGGGCGGTGTGCGACCTCGACCTCGTGGTGATCGGCGGCGGTGTCGCCAAGGCGGGCAGGCTGCTGTTCGACCCCGTCCGCGACGCGCTGGGCTCCTACGCCGGGCTGGATTTCCTGCGCGGTCTGCGGGTGGTGCCCGCCGAGCTCGGCGGCGACGCCGGCCTGGTCGGCGCGGCTGCTCTTCTCGACACCTGAGTGTTGTTGCGGGCCATGTGCTTTCGACCCCAGTCGCACAGGCTCTCAAGCACCGGGGCAAGCGTCGCACCGTATTGCGAAATCGAGTAGTGCACGCACGGCGGGACGGTCTTGGCGTCGTGACGGTCGAGGATTCCGGCGTCGACAAGCTCACGAAGATGGCGAATGAGCATGCGCTCGGTGATCTCGGGGATGCTGCGACGCAACTCCGCTGTACGCATCGGGCCGTCTTGCAGTCGCCACAGGATGGTGCCCTTCCAGCGCCCGTCGATGACCGTCAGCGCGGTGTCGATCGGGCACTCGTTGACGCCCTTCTTCGATACGGCCATGGCCCGCTCCTAAGCTGACAAATTTGTCAGTACCTTGTTTTCTGTCAGCATAGCCGCGACAGTCGATGTCATGGAACGAACACTGGAACTTGTCGCTTTCCTGCTCGTCGGTCCGCTCGTGGGGATCGAGCTGGGAGTGGCCGCCGTGACCAATCCGCTCGTTGCCCGCCTGGCCGACGGGCCCTACCGCCAGGTCCGCAGCGAGGGCAGCAGGCTGCTGGGCTTCGTCATGCCGTTCTGGTACATCGCCGCACTGCTGGCGCTGATCGCGACGGCGTTCGTGTCCGGCGAACGCACGATCGTTGGCGCGGTGGTGGTGATGGCGCTCGTGATGTTGTTGTCGGTCGCGGTGCTGGTGCCGATCAACAACCGGATCGGTCGGTGGTCGACGGACGCGGACGTCAATCGCGAGCTGGCCCGGCGATGGGACCGCCTGCACTGGCTGCGGGTGGTGCTGCTGATCGCGATGTTCGTCCTGCTGGTTCTGGGGCTGGCCCCGTAGCGCGAGCAGGCGCGAAAACCCCCAAATCGTCCCGATTTAGGGCTCTACTGACTGATCTGTGGGTGTTTGGTTCGGCCGGGTAGGGCGGGGCGGTGGCCGCCGAGGGCGAGCATGGCTAGGGCGATGAGTGCTTGCGGGGAGCGAAATCCGAACGCGATGCGGGTCAGGAGCCGGATCTTGGTGTTGGTGGATTCGATCAACGCGTTGGAGAGGCCGTGGTCGAGGGCGGCGTCGATGGCTTCGCGGTGCTTGATGATGCGCGGGCCAGTTCGACGAAGACCGGGATGCGGCAGCGCCGTGCCCAGGAGATCCACCGGTCCAGAGCTTGCTTGCCTTCCTCGCCTTTGACCGAAAACACATGCCGCAGGCCCTCTTTGAGAAGATAAGCGCGATGCAAGCGCGGGTCGGTGGTGGCGACCAGGCCAGCTTGGCGGTTTGGCGTTCGGTGAGGTCCTCGGGGTTTTCCACAACGCGTAGCGGGCGCCCTTGAGCCGCCGTGCCCGCTCGTGCCTGGCCGAGGCGCAGTATCTTTGCCGGGGCGCCCGCGACCGCATTTGGCCTCGGTGCGGGCCAGTGCCCGCGCGTCGTTCCAGGCGCGGCGCGCTCGGCATCGAGCGCCTCGGTGGCCCAGGCCACCACGTGAAACGGATCGGCACAGCGGATCGCGGTCGGGCAGCGTTCGGCGACCACGTGGCTGATCCAATCCGCGGCGTCGGCGGAGACATGGGTGATCAGCGCGCACCGCTGGGCGCCAGTGCATCGAAGAAGCCCCGCAGGGTGGCGGTGTCGCGGCCCGGGGCGGCCCACACCAGCCGGCCGCTGTCGTGGTCGACCACCACCGTCAAATACTTGTGGTGGCGCTTATAGGAAATCTCATCGATCCGATCCGGTACAGGCCGGCGAACCGGTCGATGCGCTTGTCGGTGTCGGCCCACACGCGGGCCACGATCGCCCCGACGGTGCGCCAGGCGATCCGCATCAGTTCGCAGACAGCGGTTTTCGAACACGCCACCGCCAGCCAGGCCACCGTGTCATCGAAGGCCAACGTATGCCCAGCATGGTGGCGCGCCCATGGCACCGCTACCACGGTGGGTCCATGGGCGGGGCAGTTGACCCGCGGTGCGTCGGCCTCCAGCACCACCTGCACCGTGCCCCAATCCAGGCCCCGCCACCGACGCGGACCGGCACCGCGGTCATACCACGGCGCCCTGCGGCCACAGCGACCACACCGACGCGAAACACCACTTCGCGGCCGCACCCGGGCGACCACCAGCGTGTCGCCGTCGGCCTCTTCCTCCTCGAACTCCTCGAACTCGATGTCCTCGATCACGGTGCGCTGGTGGACACCCAGCAGCGCACGCCATAACCTCACATTGCGCACGTCGTTGCCGCTCCTTTGGTTCCTGACCCTTGACAAGCCAGAAACCTTAAGCGACAACGACATACGACTCTCTAAGATCAAAAAACACCCGATTTAGGGGGGTTTTGCGTCTGTTCGCGGGGAAAGGTGGGTGGCCTGCCGGCGTGAGGTCTTGGTCAGGGACCAACGACGACGGTCATGTGCCACAAGTCCCTCTCGTGCCAGCGTGCGGGACCAATAGCGTTACCTCGTGATCGATGACGTCACCCGCGACAGCCTCAAGCAGGCCGGCGGAATTCTGGTTTCCCTCAGCCCGCTCTTCGCGTTCTGGTTCATCTCGCTTGGCCATTCCCTCCTCAGGCTTCAGATCGGCATCTACGCCGGGGTGGCGCTGCTGATCGCGATGGCTGTCCTGCGGCTCAGTCGCGGCACCATGCTGTTGGGGACGGCGGTCTTCTTCGGCATCGCCCTCGTCTTTGCGGCATGGATGAAAAACGAATGGGTCATTCGGCACCTCGGCGTCATCGCGTCGGGCACGTTGTTCGTCGCCGTGATGGTCACCATGGTGATGGGTCATCCGTTCGTCCTGGAGTACGCCCGCGTCGGGGCATCGCCTGACCAACTGGAGTCGGCGGCGTTTATGCGGACCTGTTACGCGCTGACGAGCTTCTGGGCATCCGTATTGCTGGTGATGGCGCTCGTTTCCGTGGCCCAGCTGTCACACCCGGGTCCCGGCCGCGTGGCGTACCTCTTCATCCAGCTGGGAATCCTGGTGACGGCCATCGCCTACCAGGTCGCTTACATCGTCCACGTCAAGCACCGAGCGCGTGACGACGCTGCAGCGTCGGTGCACTGAAGGGCCGAGCGAGCGTGCGCAAATGCGGAATCTCGTGCGGCGTGTTGGGTGCAGACACCTTCGTAACTGGTTTATGTCAAGGGTGGTTGGGGGGCCTGCCGGTCCTCGTCTCTACGTAGTTCGTCAAGCGGGTTTGGTCCGACTTCGTGCAACCGAGTTCGGTGAGGACGGGTGGGGCCTGCTCATGGTGTCTGGCGAGGTGAGCGAGAAGCTGCCTCAGGCATGCGTGGAGCTTGGCCCCAACCGTGATTCGGGTGGACTTGTTAGGCTGACGTGCGGGCATCACCGCGCGCCAGCGATGTCGGCATCCCAGCGGAGCGTTGGGTGACGACGACGTGGATCCAGCGCAGCAGGGCGGCGGCGATCGCGCGCGGGCCTGACCGTCGGTGAGTCGATTGTGTTGGCGCCGGTCAGATACGGTAGCGGGCGGTCATCACCGGGTTGTGGTGTAAGGCTCCCCAGGTGGCACGCCAGGCGGCCAGCCGCAGCCGTGGCCGGCCCGCCGCGAAATCTGCGACGGCCGGTGTATGTGCCGCTGGTGTTGTCGCGAGGGGCAAGCCCGGCATGTTTAACCAGGGCGCGGGGACTATCGAAGCGGGTAGGGTCACCGGTTTCGGCCAAGATGGCCGCCGCCCCGACCGCGCTACAGACCGGGGATGCTGGTGGCCAGCTCGGTGAGCCCCAGCTTGTCGAGCACCTCGACCATGCGGGATTCGACGGCAACCGCGTCGTGGTCGCGCGCCAATCGGCCAGCACCGTAGCGGGCGCGTTCCAACGCCCCGCGCCGTTGGGACGGCACTCCCCGGGAGTCGACCAGGGCGGTATAGACCGCGGAGATGATGGCGCGCCGACGCCGAGATCCACCCCAGCGCGGTAGTTCGCGGACCACCGCGGCTTCAAAGCGCGCCAAGCCGCCCGGGCCAGCGTTCGGGTGGCCGTCACAACGCTCGAGCACACCGACAGGGCGGCACACCAGTTGGTGGACTCGAACGGGTCGGCCGCGGCCTCCAGCACCCCGGCCAGACGCACTCCAGCAGATCACGCAGCTGCTGCACACAGGCGGTGGCCTCGGTGATCAGCCGCTCGCGGCGCGCCCCGAGCTGGCGCAGCCGCGCCAGGTCTCTCGGCGCACTCGGGGGCATAACAATGCACGGGCCACCAACCGCGCGATCAACACGCTCCTTGTCATCGCTTTTATCGCGGGTGTAGTCCTCGGCCTCCCGAGCCCGCCACCAACAACGGGTTGCACACACACAGATGACATATCCGTTGAGCGCAAGCTGATGAGCACCAGCCAGCGATGACCGGTGGGCTCGCAACCGATCGTCACATCGACAAAACCGTAGCTGCCGGCGATGAGCGCGCCCACTGCAGCGCCGAGCCCAGCTCCCAAGCCTGAGCCGCACCGACGACGAGCCAGCACCTGCGAATCGTGATCACAGAGCACCAGCGCCTGCTTCTCATCGGCCAGATCAATGCCCAAGATCGCAGGATCGACCGGCACCAGCCGCCGCAACAGAGCCAGATCGGCGTTGCGACGCTTGTCACCACGAGACAGCCGACTACCCTGAACACGATGTAACGCGATGTATTGGGACAAGAACCCGTAAACGACATCAGGAGGACGTCGTCATCATCGGGATCAACACGCAACGGCATAGACTTTACTACGCACGCTCGCGGGGAAAGGTGAGTGGCGCAGGTGGGCGTTTTGGCTGATCGGCGGGTGCTCGGCTATTCTTGGCGACGTTCCACCGAAGACCGTCGGTCACCGAGCAATCGGTTGAAGGTCCCGGGATCACCCGGGCGGCCCACGCAGGAGGACGAGGCTAGAGCTTTATGCGCGCCCCGACCTGTCTGCGTCGGGGCGTTCGTCTTTCTCGGGGTTGACCGGCGTCAACCACTTACGAGGAGGCATGCATGGCCAAGGCTGACAAGGCCACCGCGGTTGCCGACATCGCCGAGCAGTTCAAGGAGGCCTCGGCGACGCTCGTCACCGAGTACCGCGGGCTGACGGTGGCCAACCTCAAAGACCTGCGCCGCTCGCTCGGTGATTCCGCCACCTACACAGTCGCCAAGAACACGCTGGTCAAGCGTGCCGCGGCGGAGGCGGGCATCGAGGGTCTCGACGAGTTGTTCGTCGGACCCACCGCGATCGCGTTCGTCAAGGGCGAGGCCGTCGACGCCGCCAAAGCGATCAAGAAGTTCGCCAAGGACAACAAGGCGCTCGTCATCAAGGGCGGCTACATGGACGGCCGTGCGCTGTCCGTCACCGAGGTCGAGAAGATCGCCGACCTGGAATCGCGCGAGGTGCTGCTGGCCAAGCTGGCCGGCGCGATGAAAGCCAATCTGTCCAAGGCCGCCGGTCTGTTCAACGCTCCCGCGTCGCAGGTCGCCCGGCTGGCAGCCGCACTGCAAGAGAAGAAGGCCGCCGAAGAAGCCGCATAGGCATCGGCTGTCCGCACCACCCACTAGCCCAGAAGAAAAAATCAGGAAGGTTCACACCATGGCCAAGCTGTCCACCGACGACCTGCTCGACGCGTTCAAGGAGCTGACGCTGCTCGAGCTGAGTGAGTTCGTCAAGAAGTTCGAGGAGACCTTCGAGGTCACCGCCGCCGCTCCGGTCGCCGTCGCGGCCGCTCCCGGTGCCGCCGCCGGCGGTGCCCCCGCCGAGGCCGCCGAGGAGCAGTCCGAGTTCGACGTCATCCTCGAGGGTGCCGGCGACAAGAAGATCGGCGTCATCAAGGTCGTCCGCGAGATCGTCTCCGGGCTGGGCCTCAAGGAAGCCAAGGACCTCGTTGACGGCGCTCCCAAGGCCGTCCTCGAGAAGGCTCCGAAGGAAGCCGCCGAGGACGCCAAGGCCAAGCTCGAGGCCGCAGGCGCGACGGTCACCGTCAAGTAGTTCTCGACTACAGCGAGGAGCCCCCGGATACCCTCCGGGGGCTTCTTCGCATCTGTAGCCGAATCGCCTTTCGCAGTGACCCCTACATTCGCGCCGGATCACGACCAGCTCGGACTAATTGTCGTTAGAGTCATTCCGTGCCTGGTCAACTCCAGAATGCCGTGATCGCCATCGCCGTCCCCGTGCTGGTTCTCACGGGGTGCAGCTTCTCCTTCTCGGCGGGTGGCCCCAATTACACGGAGCTGGAATCGAAGATCACCGACGAGCTAAACGGGGCCTACAAGCCGATCGACCGCAAAGTCTCCTCGGTGAGTTGTCCGAAGAACCAGCCGGAGCCCAAGCGCGGCGACAAATTCATCTGCAACGCTGACGTCGATGGCGAGCAGGTACGAGTCGAGGTAACGGTCAAGGACGACGACGGCAACGTGCGGTTCAGCACCCTCGACACCGTCTTCGACCTCGCCAAGACGGCACAGTCCCTGGACAAGGAAATCGAAGCCCAGTGGGCTTCCCGGTGAAGGTGGACTGCGGGGAAGGCCTCAAAGTCGTCGCGGTCGGCGAAACCTTCACCTGCACGGCGGTGGACCCTCAATCCGTTCGAAGACGGTCGAGGTGACAGCCGAACGCGAGGGCAAGGACAGCTGGCGACTCGTCGACTGATGGCCTGCGCACCTGTTTGCCTCGGGCAAGCCGGCGTAGGAATTGACGCCCGCAAAAGCCGCTTTTCGATTTCAAAGCCGTGATCTCGCTCCTGTGTTCTTGGCGAGAGCGGGTAAGCTACAGTGACTCAAGCCACAGGTGGGGAGCCTTGTGGCGGGAAGAGCACCGACGGAAGGATCTCGCGTGGGCATTGGCATTCAAGTTGAGGGACTGACCAAGTCCTTCGGGCCCCAGCGAATCTGGGAAGACGTCACCTTCGATCTCCCTCCGGGTGAGGTCAGCGTTCTGCTCGGGCCGTCCGGTACCGGCAAGTCCGTGTTCCTGAAGTCGCTGATCGGCCTGCTGCGCCCCGAGCGCGGCAGCATTGTCGTCGACGGCACGAACATCATCGAGTGCTCGGCCAAGGAGCTCTACGAGATCCGCACGCTGTTCGGCGTGATGTTCCAGGACGGCGCCCTGTTCGGCTCGATGAGCCTCTACGACAACACGGCTTTCCCCTTGCGTGAGCACACCAAGAAGAAGGAAAGCGAGATCCGCAACGTCGTCATGGAGAAGCTCGAGCTGGTCGGTCTGGGCGGCGACGAGAACAAGTTCCCCGGCGAGATCTCCGGCGGTATGCGCAAGCGTGCCGGCCTGGCCCGCTCCCTGGTGCTCGACCCGCAGATCATTCTCTGCGACGAGCCGGACTCGGGTCTGGATCCGGTACGTACCGCCTACCTGAGCCAGCTGCTCATCGACATCAACGCGCAGATCGACTGCACGATCCTCATCGTCACGCACAACATCAACATCGCCCGGACCGTGCCCGACAACATGGGCATGCTGTTCCGCAAGCACCTGGTGATGTTCGGCCCCCGCGAGGTGCTGCTGACCAGCGACGAGCCGGTGGTCAAGCAGTTCCTCAACGGTCGCCGCATCGGGCCGATCGGTATGTCCGAGGAGAAGGACGAGTCGACGATGGCCGAAGAGCAGGCCATGTTCGACGCCGGCCACCACGACGGCGGGGTCGAGGAGATCGAGGGTGTGCCGCCCCAGATCGTGGCCACTCCGGGCATGCCCGAGCGCCAGGCCGTGGCCCGGCGCCAGGCGCGGGTCCGCGAGATCATGCACACGCTGCCGCCTGCCGCGCAGGAGGCGATCCGCGACGACCTCGAGGGCACGCACAAGTACGCGGCGTCTTCCTTCGCCGAAGACGCGACGGCCCGGCACCGCACTCACGAAGATGACGCCCCGACGGGCGCCATCCCGCGCGCTCAGCAGTAAGCCGCCAGCGTGAGCGTCGACGAGCGCTCGCGCGAGGAGAAATGACAGTCGAGCACAAGCCGACGTTCTGCCGGATCTGCGAGCCGCTGTGCGGCATGATCGCGACCGTCGAAGACGGCCGTCTGACCGCGCTGCGCCCGGATAAGGATCATCCGCTTTCCGCCGGTTTCGCCTGCCAGAAGGGCATTGCGTTCAGCGAGATCGTCAACGATCCCGACCGTGTGACGACTCCACTGCGGCGCATCGGCCGAAGGGTCTTCGCGCAGCGGTCCCCGCCCAGCCCCCCCGAAGACGGCGGGTTCGCACCGGTCAGCTGGGACGACGCGATGGCCGACATCGCCGAGCGCCTCGCCGCCATCCATCGCAAGCACGGTTCCGGCGCGATCGGCTGGTACTACGGCAACCCCGGCGCCTTCAGTTACTCCCACACGCTGAGCCTCAACACGTTCATGCTCGGGTTCGGACTCGGCCTGACCGGCGGCCCCGGCCGCCGGGGCTTGCACGTGTTCACCGCGGGATCCCAAGACGTCAACAACCGCTTCGTCGCCAGCCAGCTGCTGTACGGCTCACCGCTCGCATTGCCGATACCGGACGTGCCGCGCACCGACCTCTTGGTCGTCATGGGCGCGAATCCCGTTGTCTCGCATGGCAGTGTGCTCACCGTGCCGCGGATCAAGGACCGCATGCACGACATCGTCAAGCGCGGCGGCCGCGTGCTGGTCATCGACCCACGAAAGACCGAGACCGCCGCCCAGTTCGAATGGCTGGGCATCATTCCCGACGGAGACGCGCACCTGCTGCTCTCGCTGCTGCACGTGATGTTCGGCGAGAACCTCGTCGACCGGCGCCGGCTGGCCCGCCAGGCCGACGGCGGCGACTGGCTTGAGCAGCTGGCCCGGCCGTTCAGTCCTGAGGCCACCCAGGCGCACACCGGGATCGACCCCGCCACTGTCCGGTCGCTTGCGCACGACCTCGTCCGCACCGAACGCGCCGCGGTGTACGGCCGCGTCGGCACCAGCATCGGTGAAAACGGCACCCTCACAACGTATTTGCTCGATGCAGTCAACCTGGTCGCAGGCAACCTGGATGTGCCGGGCGGCAGTATGTTCGGCTGCTACGGACTGCCGGGGGAGCGTTGGTTCAACAAGGCAGGCGCCGCGCTGCTGCGAACGATTTACTCGCGCAAGCGCTCACGCATCGGCGGGTTCCCGTCCGTGCTGGGCTCCGAGCCCGCCGGGGTGATGGCCAAGGAGATCACCACACCGGGCCGCGGTCAGGTCAAGGCGCTGCTCGTCAGCGCGGGCAACCCGGTGTTGTCCGTTCCCAATGGAGACGAACTCGAAGATGCGCTTGAGGGCCTCGAGTTGATGGTGGGCATCGACCTGTATGTCAACGAGACCCTCGCCCACTGCGACTACGTGCTGCCCGCGACGTCTATGTACGAGCGCGACGACTTCCCGCTGCCGTTCCAGACGCTGCAGCCGACTCCGTTCCGGCAAGCCACCGAGGCCGTCATCGCCCCCGTGGGGCAGGCCCGCGCCGAGTGGGAGATCATCGACGACCTCACCCAGCGGATGTGGCGGCGCACTCCCGGTCTCACGGCTCTCGCCGTGACGCGAAAGATGTTGTCGCTGTTCGGCGTTCGGCTGAGTCCGCGACTTCTCGTCGATGCCGTCATCAGGCTCGGCGAGGGTGGTGACCGATATGGTCTGCGCCGGGGCGGGCTGTCGTTCGCGCGACTGGCCGCCGACCATCCGCACGGGAAGGTGCTGGCGCCCAATCTGCGCGAGGGCGTGCTGCGCGACACCGTCGTCTACCGCGGCGGCCGGGTGCGGCTCCGGCACGACGAGATCGCCGACGAAGTCGCCAAGCTGTCGAGGCGCAGTTCTCCCGACGGCTATCCGCTGCGCCTGATCGGTATGCGCGAAGCCCGATCCGAGAATTCGTGGATGCACAACGCCCCGCTGCTGATGCGCGGCGAGCGCACCCAGCACGCCCGCATGCACGTCGACGACGCGGCGGCGGCCGACATCGCCGACGGCGACACCGTGCGTATCGCGTCGGCGCACGGTGAGATCGAGCTGCCGGTCATCGTCACCAAGGACATCGTGGCCGGCGTGGTCGCGGTGCCCCACGGTTGGGGACACAAGGGCACCGCCGGATGGCGCGTGGCCAACGGCGCCGGGGGTGCCAACGTCAACCGGTTGATGTCCAGCGCGCCGGAGGACATCGAGCGGCTGGCGGGGATGGCTCGGCTGACGGGTGTGCCGATCCGGGTCGAGCACGTGGGTTAGATGCGCAGGCCGAGCCCGCAAGATCGTCGAGGCTGTTCGGAGTCAGCGCCGATCCGTGACAGTTCGATGACCGGATCTCGACTTATTGATGCATTATTGACGCAAGCGCAATAGGTTTTGAGCGTGACCGTCGACATGGTGAAGTGGCTGGGCGCCGGCGTGGTGACGGCCGGCGTGGTGCTGGCCTGCGGAACCGGTGTTGCGGTCGCCGAGACCGACTCAGGCTCGCACTCCACGGGCACGACGTCTTCGCAGTCCGCCGACAAGTCCGTCGACGGCGATGACAAAACGGCGGCCCCCGACGGGGACACCGCACCGGGTTCCAAGCTGCCGCGGAACGATGCCCAGGCCGCCGACGAAGATGGGACGGACGCCGACACCGAAGTCGACGCGCCGGACACCCCCACGGCCGGGGACATCACGGCGGATGAGTCGCTCGACAACGAGATCGAAGATGGCGGCACACCCGTCGAAGACGAGGACCTGACCGGCTCGCAGCCGGCGATCGAAGCGCCCGCGGACGGGTCGGACCTCGCTGTCGACAAGCGCAGAGGTGGATTCGAGCGGACCGTCGAGCACGCGTCGGTGGAGCCGTCCTCCACGGCGCCCGCGAGCCGGCCATCCGACATCGAGATGCCGACCGGAGAATCAGCGCCGCCAGCGGCTTCGTTCGATCCACCGCTTGCCCTCGCAGCCGTCGCGGCCGTCGCCACGGCCGCGACACCGACGCCGGCCGCGAGGATCACCGATCTGCCGGCCGCGCAACCGACTGCCGCCGTCACGGCTCCGCCGTCACCGACGCCGGCACGCTCGCTCCTCGAGGTGCTCGGCACGATCGTCTTGAACCTGATCACCGCGACGGTGCAGATCTTCGATCCGCCCCCGGTCACCCCGCCGCCCGGCACGGCCCGGATCGGCCGCGCCACGCTCACCACCGAGCAGGCCGTCGCCGACGAGGCCGTCGGCGAGCAGGCCGGCCCGCTGCTGCCAGGGGCCACCAACGGGGTGACCGGCGTGCAGGTCGGCCACTCGCGGCTGGACATTCCGGGAGCCCTCATCGGCGACTCCGTGGCCGCCGACTGGTACTTCCCGACCCAGGCCGACGGCAGCGTGGATGCGCAGGGCGTGGTCTGGTTGCAGCACGGCTTCGGCGCCACCAACACGTTCTACTCCGCGCTCGCCACGGAATTGGCGATGAAGACCAACAGCATCGTGGTGGCTCCCACGCTGTCGTCCATCCCGTTCACCTTCTCCGGCGGCTGTCTCACTTGCGCCGGCAGCCAGCAGGCCGCTTCCGCGGCGCTCTTGGACCCCAACCGCACCGCCCTGATCAACAGCGCCGAGGCTGCCGGATACACCGGTCCCACCGATGCGCTCAAGGGCAGGTTCGTTCTGGCCGGGCATTCCGCCGGCGGCGGGTTCGCTACCGCGGTGGCCTCGGACTACATCAACGACGGAACCGATGCGCAGGACGCCGAACTCGTCGGGGTGATGATGTTCGACGGTGTTTCCAACGGCGCGATGGACGGCAGCTTCATCCAGCAGGTCAACGTGCTCAAGGCCGCCGACAAGCCGATCTACCAGATCGCCGCGCCCGCGCAGGCGTGGAACGCCTTCGGTGCAACCACCAACGCGCTGTTGAGCGCGCTGCCCGGACAGTTCGCCGGGGTGGTGCTCGTCGGCGGCTCGCACGTCGACTCGATGCTCGGCGTCAATCCGCTGTTCGACGTCGTCCTGCAGCTGGTGACCGGCCGGTCACCGGCCGGCAACACCGCCGCCGTCTACACGCTGAGCACCGGCTGGATCAACGACATGTACGTCGACGCCGGACCGCAGGCCCCGCAGTACGGCTTCTACGCGGCCGCCAACCAGCAGATCATCATGGGTCCCGCCACGGCGCTGGCACTGCCGTCGCCGGTGCTCAATCAGCTCTCGCTCGGCGGCAAGGTCCTCACCACGGTGATCGATGCAGTCGGCAGCCTGTTCGGGTTCAGCATCCTGCCCACCCCGATCAACACCGGAAGCAACGGCCTCGACCCCGACCAGCCTGTCGTCCGGCCGGTCTACTCCAACGGCGTGACCGGCGTGCGCACCGGCAACGCGGCTCCTCGACATCCCGTGTGGACCCAACGGGTACGCCGCACCGGCCACGTGGTACTTCCCGACTCAGGCCGACGGCACCGTTGCGGCCAACGGCGTGGTCTGGCTGCAGCACGGCTTCCTGGGCTTCAACAAGTGGTACTCGGACATGGCGCAGGCGCTGGCGCAAGAGACCAACAGCATCGTCGTCGCGCCCACGATCTTCTGGTTCGACAGCCCGCTGTGCCCCGGTTGCTTCCTGGGCGGAGAAGCGATGCGCGAGGCGGCGGCCTCGATGTTCGAGGGCTCCCGATCCGCGCTGACCGTCAGCGCCAACGCCGCAGGCTTGCAGGGTCCGCTGCCGGAGAAGTTCATCCTCGCCGGCCACTCCGCCGGCGGAAACTTCGCCACCGCGGTCGGCGCGCTGATCACCGAGACGGACCAGTCAGACAACCTGCTCGGGGTGGTGATGTTCGACGGCGTCGGGCAGGCCCCGTTGTTCACGGATTCGCTTGCGGCACTCGACGCGGCGCAGATTCCCGACTACCAGATCGCCGCGCCGCCACAGACTTGGAACGCCTGGGCCGCGGCCACCGAGTTGATGGAGGCGAACTACCCGGACCGGTTCAACGGCCTGCAGATCCTCGACGGCTCGCACACCGACGTCATCGCGGGCGACAGCCTCTTCGCGCAACTGGCCGAAGTTCTGAGCGCCTTCGTGGTCCGTCCCTCGCCGCCGGGCGGCAAGGAAGCGGTGCGCACGCTGGCCACCGGGTGGGTCAACGACATCTACGCCGGAACACGACGTACGCCGCCAACTCGACCCAGCCGCTCTATGGCGTATACGGCCCCAACGGCGGGGGCCCACAGGACTACGCCGGAGGCAACAAGGACGTCGTCATGGGCGAGGCGACCGCGTCAACCTTGCCGTCACCGCCGCCGGTAACGGTCGATCCCGATCTCCCGCCGAACGAGAACTACCTCGGCACCTGGTACGAGCAGGGCAGTGTGCCGCAGTTCTTCTCGATCGGCCTGGTGAACACCAAGGCGCAGTACGGCCTCAATCCGGACGGCTCCATCCGGGTGGAGAACTCGGGTTACTACCTGCGCCCCAACGGCTTGAAATCCACCATCGTCGGATCTGCGGTCCCGGTCAACGACTTCAACACCCGGCTGGGCGTCGGCTTCTTCTTCGGCCAGCCCAACGCCGCCGAACCGGGCAATTACTGGATCCTCGACTTCGCGCCCGACTACAGCTGGGCCATCGTCAGTGATCCCAGTCTTTTCAGCGGCTACCTCCTGACGCGCGATCAGGCCATCAGCGACACCGCGTATGACCAGTTGTCGGACCGCGCGAAGCAACTCGGGGTGTGGGGCCCGATCCTGCGCACCAAGCAGTACCCGACCGGGTCCGGAGCAGCCGTGCCGGCGGCCACCCTGTGACGAGGGTGAACTTGTTCGCCACGATGGTCGAAACGTCGCGCATCCGTTCACGGTCGGCGACCGAAACGCCCTCCCCAGCTGACAGCGCGCGTTATCTTCGTCGCGATCGGCGGACGGGAGAGGTCATGGTTGACCGGTTCTTGGCATGGTTGGGCACGGGTGCGGTGCTGGTAGGTGTCTCGGCGGGCATGCTCGTCGGCGCGGGTGCTGCGGTCGCCCAAGAGGGGTCCGCATCAGACGATGGTGGCACGACGACGTCAGAGACCTCGGATGCGTCGAAAACAACTGAGAGCAAAGACAATTCGATCGAGTCGACGGATCCGGCCGGTGCGGACAAGTCGGACGCCGGTGACTCGAAGCCCGAGACCCCGGCCGATGTCGATGACGAGGAAGCTGTCGGCGAGGATGCCGATCAAGAGCGGGACGCCGAGCTAGCCGTCGTCGAACCGAAGGGCAAGAACGACTCGGACACCGCCCGGACGAACCGGTCCGCAGCGCAGGTCAAGCCGGCCGGCACCCACGACGGCGGCCTCGACAGCGATGCCGACATCGACGCCGCGGCGCTGGCCACGAATATCGAGAAGAGCGTCGTCGACACTGCCGTCGCTCCGCAGGACCCCGTCGTGCAGCGCAAGGCGGTGGTGATCGACACCCCCACGGCTGTCGACACCGAGGACACCGCCAAGACGGCGGCGGTCGCCTTCGCAGCGCCCGTCGACGAGGCGAGCGATGCGACAGCATCCGCGCCTCCGCTGCAAGGCCTGCTCAGCATCATCGGGACCGTCGTCTTCAATCTGTACGGTCTGGCGACCGCGATCCTCGGCGGACCGCCGATCCTGCCTGCGAACAGCGGCGTCACGGTGCGCACCTCCACGCTTCACCTCGACTGCGGGTGTACCGGGGACGGGGTCGACGTGCAGGCCGACTGGTACGCCCCGGAGACCGAGGAGGGGCAGGCCCCGCCCGATCAGCTGATCTATCTCCAGCACGGCTTCCTGGCTCGCGGCCCGTGGTACAGCTACACCGCCGCGGCTCTGGCCAAGCAGACGAACAGCATCGTCGTCGCGCCGTCGATCACGTCGAACTTCCTCGCGGCCGATGCCTGCTGGCTCGGTGCGACGCCGATGCACGAGGCGATGGCGCGGCTGTTCGACGACGACAACACCGCGCTCGCGGACAGCGCCGAGGCCGCCGGCTACTCGTTCGCGATCCCGGACCGCGTCGTGCTGATCGGGCATTCCCTCGGCGGTGGCGCGGTGATCGGCATCGCGGGCGCCATGGCCGACAACGAAACCGAAGACAGGCTCGCCGGGGTCATCATGCTCGACGGCGTCCCCTTCGACCCGAAAGCTGCCGAGTCGATCAAGAAGGTCGACCCGGACATTCCGATCTACAACCTCGCCTCGCCGCGCTACTTCTGGAACCAGTTCGGCGTCGGGTCCGACGCACTGCTCGAGGCGCGTCCCGGCAAGTTCATCGGCGTCACGCTGAAGGACGGCTCCCACGTCGATTCGATGCGTGGCGGCAACCCGCTGATCCAGTTCGGGCAGGAACTCGTCGCGGGATTCGTGAGGCCGGAGAACGGCGACGCCGCCCAGATCCTGATGATCGACTGGACCAAGGACATGTTCGCTGGCGTACCGCACGACCCGATCACCGACGAGTTCACGATCGACACCCCGTCAGGTGAGGCGACCGCTGTTCCGCTGCCGAACTCATTGACGAAGCCGTTCATTCTCAACCCGCTTCAGGCGTTCGTATCCCTGGGCAACGGCCTCTTCACGTTCGAACCCGCGTGTGTGGAGCAGTCCGTCGCGAGCTGCTCGGCGTCGATGGCCGCCTGACCCGCGTCGGCCCTGTCCGCCCGCAACGGCCAGATTTAACGCAAAACTCCACACCAAACACGGCGTTATCTCTTGACGGAAAGGCCCCGACAGGCCAGTCTGTTGGGCAGCATGTGTGCACGGGTAGAGGACGCCAGCCAGCGCCCGGTTACTTTTGCATGCGGTGGTTGAGGAATACGCCGTCCTGCGGTACTGTTGGACGTTGCGCTGGCTGCATCCTGCCCTCCAAACCCGCACCTGACACCGATGTCTTGGCCTGAGTTCGCTCAGTGATCTTCGTCGCTTGCCGTGCGTACGGGGGCTTTGGGCTTGAGAAAGCCAGCCGAACCGACGCAGATATCGCGGCAAGACGGACCGGTCGAAAAGCCTTCCGGGTAGTCGCATGAGGTGCTGGAAGGATGCATCTTGGCAGGGTCCCGCCAATCCAAGTCAGCAGTAGCTAACCCCAATAACTCCGTCCCAGGAGCACCGAACCGAATTTCATTCGCCAAGCTCCGTGAGCCTCTCGAGGTTCCGGGGCTACTCGAGGTGCAGACCGAGTCGTTCCAGTGGCTGGTCGGCGCCGAGGAGTGGCGCGAGAAGGCCAAGGCCCGCAACGACGTGGAGAACCCCGTCGGCGGCCTCGAGGAGGTGCTCACCGAGCTGAGCCCGATCGAGGACTTCTCGGGCTCGATGTCGCTGTCCTTCTCCGACCCGCGCTTCGACGAGGTCAAGGCCCCCGTCGACGAGTGCAAAGACAAGGACATGACGTACGCGGCGCCGCTGTTCGTCACCGCCGAGTTCATCAACAACAACACCGGTGAGATCAAGAGCCAGACGGTCTTCATGGGCGACTTCCCGATGATGACCGAGAAGGGCACCTTCATCATCAACGGCACCGAGCGTGTCGTGGTGTCGCAGCTGGTCCGCTCGCCGGGCGTGTACTTCGACGAGAACATCGACAAGTCCACCGAGAAGACGCTGCACAGTGTCAAGGTCATCCCGGGCCGCGGTGCGTGGCTGGAGTTCGACGTCGACAAGCGGGACACCGTCGGCGTGCGCATCGACCGCAAGCGCCGTCAGCCGGTCACCGTGTTGCTCAAGGCGCTGGGCTGGTCCAACGAGCAGATCGTGGAGCGCTTCGGCTTCTCCGAGATCATGATGAGCACGCTGGAGAAGGACAACACCGCAGGCACCGACGAGGCGCTGCTGGACATCTACCGCAAGCTGCGTCCGGGCGAGCCGCCCACCAAGGAGTCCGCGCAGACCCTGCTGGAGAACCTGTTCTTCAAGGAGAAGCGCTACGACCTGGCCCGGGTGGGCCGCTACAAGGTCAACAAGAAGCTGGGCCTGAACGCCGGCGAGCCGATCACCACGTCGACGCTCACCGAAGAGGACGTCGTCGCGACGATCGAATACCTGGTGCGCCTGCATCAGGGCGACGCCACGATGACGGTCCCCGGCGGCGTCGAGGTGCCAGTCGAGGTCGATGACATCGACCACTTCGGCAACCGTCGTCTGCGCACCGTGGGCGAGCTGATCCAGAACCAGATCCGGGTCGGCCTGTCGCGCATGGAGCGCGTCGTGCGCGAGCGCATGACGACTCAGGACGTCGAGGCGATCACGCCGCAGACCCTGATCAACATCCGTCCCGTCGTGGCGGCGATCAAGGAGTTCTTCGGCACCAGCCAGCTGTCGCAGTTCATGGACCAGAACAACCCGCTGTCGGGTCTGACCCACAAGCGCCGCCTGTCGGCGCTGGGCCCCGGCGGTCTGTCCCGTGAGCGCGCCGGCCTCGAGGTCCGCGACGTGCACTCCAGCCACTACGGCCGCATGTGCCCGATCGAGACGCCGGAAGGCCCGAACATCGGCCTGATCGGCTCGCTGTCGGTGTACGCGCGGGTGAACCCGTTCGGCTTCATCGAGACGCCGTACCGCAAGGTCATCGACGGTGTGGTCAGCGACCAGATCGACTACCTGACCGCCGACGAGGAGGACCGCCACGTCGTGGCGCAGGCCAACTCGCCGATCGACGGCAACGGCCGCTTCGAAGAGGAGCGCGTCCTGGTCCGCCGGAAGGGCGGCGAGGTCGAGTACGTCTCCTCCACCGAGGTGGACTACATGGACGTCTCGCCGCGCCAGATGGTGTCGGTCGCGACGGCGATGATCCCGTTCCTCGAGCACGACGACGCCAACCGCGCCCTGATGGGTGCCAACATGCAGCGCCAGGCCGTTCCGCTGGTGCGCAGCGAGGCCCCGCTGGTCGGCACCGGCATGGAGTTGCGCGCCGCGATCGACGCCGGCGACGTCGTCGTCGCCGAGAAGGCGGGTGTGATCGAGGAGGTGTCGGCCGACTACGTCACCGTGATGGCCGACGACGGCACCCGGCACACCTACCGGATGCGCAAGTTCGCTCGGTCCAACCACGGCACCTGCGCCAACCAGCGTCCGATCGTCGATGCCGGCGACCGGGTCGAGGCCGGCCAGGTGATCGCCGACGGGCCGTGCACCGAGAACGGCGAGATGGCCCTGGGCAAGAACCTGCTCGTGGCGATCATGCCGTGGGAGGGCCACAACTACGAGGACGCGATCATCCTCTCCAACCGTCTGGTCGAAGAGGACGTGCTCACCTCGATCCACATCGAGGAGCACGAGATCGATGCCCGCGACACCAAGCTGGGCGCCGAGGAGATCACCCGGGACATCCCGAACGTCTCCGATGAGGTGCTGGCCGATCTCGACGAGCGCGGCATCGTCCGCATCGGCGCCGAGGTCCGCGACGGCGACATCCTGGTCGGCAAGGTCACCCCGAAGGGCGAGACCGAGCTGACCCCGGAGGAGCGGCTGCTCCGCGCGATCTTCGGTGAGAAGGCCCGCGAGGTCCGCGACACGTCGCTGAAGGTGCCGCACGGTGAGTCCGGCAAGGTCATCGGCATCCGGGTGTTCTCCCGCGAGGACGACGACGAGCTGCCCGCCGGCGTCAACGAGCTGGTCCGCGTCTACGTGGCCCAGAAGCGCAAGATCTCCGACGGCGACAAGCTCGCGGGACGCCACGGCAACAAGGGCGTCATCGGCAAGATCCTGGCGGTCGAGGACATGCCGTTCCTTCCGGACGGCACGCCGGTCGACATCATCCTCAACACCCACGGTGTGCCGCGTCGTATGAACATCGGCCAGATCCTGGAGACCCACCTCGGGTGGGCCGCCAAGAGCGGATGGAAGATCGACGGATCGCCTGACTGGGCCGCCAATCTGCCCGAGGCGATGGCCGAAGTCCAGCCGGACTCGATCGTGTCGACGCCGGTGTTCGACGGTGCGCGCGAGGAGGAACTGCAGGGCCTGCTGGCATCGACCAAGCCGAACCGCGACGGCGAGACGCTCGTCGACGCCGACGGCAAGGCGGTGCTGTTCGACGGCCGCAGTGGCGAACCGTTCCCGTACCCGGTGACGGTCGGCTACATGTACATCCTCAAGCTGCACCACCTCGTGGACGACAAGATCCACGCCCGCTCCACCGGCCCGTACTCGATGATCACCCAGCAGCCGCTGGGCGGTAAGGCGCAGTTCGGTGGCCAGCGGTTCGGCGAGATGGAGTGCTGGGCCATGCAGGCCTACGGCGCGGCGTACACGCTGCAGGAGCTGTTGACCATCAAGTCCGACGACACCGTCGGCCGGGTCAAGGTCTACGAGGCGATCGTCAAGGGCGAGAACATCCCCGAGCCGGGCATTCCGGAGTCGTTCAAGGTGCTGCTCAAGGAGCTTCAGTCGCTGTGCCTCAACGTCGAAGTACTGAGCAGTGACGGTGCGGCGATCGAGATGCGCGACGGCGACGACGAGGACCTGGAGCGCGCTGCGGCGAACCTGGGAATCAACTTGTCCCGCAACGAATCTGCTTCTGTCGAGGATTTGGCCTGACGGCCCTTCTAGTTATCGGTTTTCTAATCCCGAAAGGGGAAAGGGAGTTACGTGTTAGACGTCAACTTCTTCGATGAGCTCCGCATCGGTCTCGCGACCGCCGACGACATTCGTCAGTGGTCGTTCGGCGAGGTCAAGAAGCCGGAGACCATCAACTACCGCACGCTGAAGCCGGAGAAGGACGGCCTGTTCTGCGAGAAGATCTTCGGACCGACTCGCGACTGGGAGTGCTACTGCGGCAAGTACAAGCGCGTCCGCTTCAAGGGCATCATCTGTGAGCGCTGCGGCGTCGAGGTGACCCGCGCCAAGGTGCGTCGTGAGCGGATGGGCCACATCGAGCTGGCCGCCCCGGTCACGCACATCTGGTACTTCAAGGGTGTGCCGTAGCCGTCTGGGGTACCTGCTCGACCTGGCGCCGAAGGATCTCGAGAAGATCATCTACTTCGCGGCCTACGTCATCACCGCCGTGGACGACGAGATGCGCCACAACGAGCTGTCCACTCTCGAGGCCGAGATGGTCGTCGAGAAGAAAGCCGTTGAGGACCAGCGTGACTCCGACCTGGAGGCGCGGGCGCAGAAGCTCGAGGCCGACATGAAGGAGCTCGAGGACGAGGGCGCCAAGTCCGACGTCAAGCGCAAGGTGCGCGACGGTGGCGAGCGCGAGATGCGCCAGCTGCGCGACCGGGCCCAGCGTGAGCTGGACCGGCTCGACGAGATCTGGACGACGTTCACCAAGCTGGCTCCCAAGCAGCTGATCGTCGACGAGGTGCTCTACCGCGAGCTCGTCGACCGCTACGGCGAGTACTTCACCGGTGCCATGGGCGCGGAGGCGATCAAGAAGCTCATCGAGAGCTTCGACATCGAGGCCGAGGCCGAGGAGCTGCGCGAGGTCATCCGTAATGGCAAGGGCCAGAAGAAGCTTCGCGCGCTGAAGCGGCTGAAGGTCGTCGCGGCGTTCCAGCAGTCGACCAACTCGCCGCTGGGCATGGTGCTCGACGCCGTCCCGGTGATCCCGCCGGAACTGCGTCCGATGGTGCAGCTCGACGGTGGCCGGTTCGCCACGTCGGACCTCAACGACCTGTACCGCCGCGTCATCAACCGCAACAACCGGCTCAAGAGGCTGATCGATCTCGGCGCGCCCGAGATCATCGTCAACAACGAGAAGCGCATGCTTCAGGAGTCGGTGGACGCGCTGTTCGACAACGGCCGCCGCGGCCGGCCCGGTCACCGGGCCGGGCAACCGTCCGCTGAAGTCGCTGTCGGATCTGCTCAAGGGCAAGCAGGGCCGGTTCCGTCAGAACCTGCTCGGCAAGCGCGTCGACTACTCCGGCCGTTCGGTCATCGTGGTCGGCCCGCAGCTCAAGCTGCACCAGTGCGGTCTGCCCAAGCTGATGGCGCTCGAGCTGTTCAAGCCGTTCGTGATGAAGCGTCTGGTCGACCTGAACCACGCGCAGAACATCAAGAGCGCCAAGCGGATGGTCGAGCGTCAGCGTCCGCAGGTGTGGGACGTTCTCGAAGAGGTCATCGCCGAGCACCCGGTGCTGCTGAACCGCGCGCCGACGCTGCACCGCCTCGGCATCCAGGCCTTCGAGCCGCAGCTGGTGGAGGGCAAGGCCATTCAGCTGCACCCGCTGGTGTGTGAGGCGTTCAACGCCGACTTCGACGGTGACCAGATGGCCGTGCACCTTCCGCTGTCCGCGGAGGCGCAGGCCGAGGCTCGCATCCTGATGCTGTCCTCGAACAACATCCTGTCGCCGGCGTCGGGCCGCCCGCTGGCCATGCCGCGTCTGGACATGGTGACCGGGTTGTACTTCCTGACCACCGAGATCGACGGCGACACCGGCGAGTTCGTGGCCGCCGCCAAGGACAGGCCGGAGTTCGGCGTGTACAGCTCGCCCGCCGAGGCGATCATGGCGATGGACCGCGGCTGCGCTGTCGGTTCGGGCCAAGATCCGGGTGCGGCTGACGCAGCTGCGTCCGCCCGCCGAGCTCGAGGCCGAGCTGTTCGGCGACGCGGGCTGGAAGCCGGGCGACGCGTGGACGGCGGAGACGACGCTGGGTCGCGTGCTGTTCAACGAGCTGCTGCCGCAGGCAGTATCCGTTCGTCAACGAGCAGATGCACAAGAAGGTGCAGGCGCGGATCGTCAACGACCTGGCCGAGCGCTACCCGATGATCGTGGTCGCGCAGACCGTGGACAAGCTCAAGGACGCCGGCTTCTACTGGGCCACCCGCTCGGGTGTCACCGTGTCGATGGCCGACGTGATCGTGCCGCCGGAGAAGCAGGAGATCCTCGAGCGTCACGAGCAGGAAGCCGACCGGATCGAGAAGCAGTACCAGCGCGGCGCGCTCAACCACGAAGAGCGCAACGGCGAGCTGGTGAAGATCTGGCAGAACGCCACCGAAGAGGTCGGTGAGGCGCTGCGCAGCCACTACCCGGCGGACAACCCGATCATCACGATCGTCGACTCGGGCGCCACGGGTAACTTCACCCAGACGCGAACGCTGGCGGGCATGAAGGGTCTGGTGACCAACCCGAAGGGTGAGTTCATCCCGCGTCCGATCAAGTCCTCGTTCCGCGAGGGCCTGACGGTGCTGGAGTACTTCATCAACACCCACGGCGCCCGAAAGGGTCTGGCGGACACCGCTCTTCGTACCGCTGACTCGGGTTACCTGACCCGTCGTCTGGTCGACGTGAGCCAGGACGTCATCGTTCGCGAGACCGACTGCGAGACCGAGCGTGGCATCAACGTCACGCTGGCCGAGGCACAGGGCAGCGGGAAGAACGCTGAACTGGTGCGCGATCAGCACATCGAAACCTCTGCCTACGCACGGACATTGGCCGCCGACGCGCTCGACGCCAAGGGCAACGTGGTCGTCGAGCGCGGCCACGACCTCGGCGACCCGGCGATCGATGCACTGCTGGCCGCGGGCATCACCGAGGTGAAGGTCCGCTCCGTGCTGACCTGCGCCACCGGCACCGGCGTGTGCGCGATGTGCTACGGCCGTTCGATGGCGACGGGCAAGCTCGTCGACATCGGCGAGGCGGTCGGCATCGTCGCCGCGCAGTCCATCGGTGAGCCCGGCACGCAGCTGACCATGCGTACCTTCCACCAGGGCGGCGTCTCCGGCGGCAGCGACATCGTCGGTGGTCTGCCCCGCGTGCAGGAGCTGTTCGAGGCCCGCGTTCCGCGTGACAAGGCGCCGATCGCCGACGTCACCGGTCGCGTGCAACTCGAGGAGGGTGAGCGCTTCTACAAGATCACCATCGTCCCCGACGACGGTGGCGAGGAAGTCGTCTACGACAAGCTCTCCCGTCGTCAGCGCCTGAAGGTGTTCAAGCACGACGACGGCAGCGAGCGACTGCTCGCCGACGGCGACCACGTCGAGGTGGGCCAGCAGCTGATGGAAGGCTCCGCCGACCCGCACGAGGTGCTGCGCGTCCAGGGCCCCCGCGAGGTGCAGATCCACCTCGTCAAGGAGGTCCAGGAGGTCTACCGCGCTCAGGGTGTGTCGATCCACGACAAGCACATCGAGGTCATCGTCCGGCAGATGCTGCGGCGCGTCACGATCATCGATTCGGGTGCGACGGAGTTCCTGCCCGGCTCGCTGACCGAGCGTGGCGAGTTCGAGTCGGAGAACCGTCGCGTGGTGGCCGAGGGCGGCGAGCCCGCGGCCGGTCGCCCGGTGCTGATGGGTATCACGAAGGCGTCGCTGGCCACCGATTCGTGGCTGTCGCGCGGCGTCGTTCCAGGAGACCACTCGCGTGCTGACCGATGCGGCGATCAACTGCCGCAGCGACAAGCTGCAGGGTCTGAAGGAGAACGTGATCATCGGCAAGCTGATCCCGGCCGGTACCGGCATCAGCCGGTACCGCAACATCCAGGTTCAGCCGACCGAGGAGGCCCGGGCCGCCGCGTACACGATCCCGTCCTACGAGGATCAGTACTACAGCCCGGACTTCGGCCAGGCCACCGGTGCCGCAGTGCCGCTGGACGACTACGGCTACAGCGACTACCGCTAGTCAGTTACGAAGAGCCCCCGGTACGCCCGGGGGCTTTTTCGTGCGCGTAGTGCGACGTTACTCTGCGCGAGCAGACGCGAAACCCCCTAAAAGCGCGCGATTGCGGGGGTGTTCACGTCTGCTCGCGCGGGTTATCCACAACCCTGACAGCCAGGGCTTTCCGGCCGGCAGTACCGACCGCGAACATGCAAGGCATGTCGCTCGATGCTGCAGCGGAACTGTTCCTCGCCAATGGTGGTGTCGCCACGACCCGACAGCTGCTCACTGTGTTGTCCCCGAAGGCTTTGGAGGTTGGCGTCCGGACCGGGAAATTCATCCGTGTTCGGCGCGGCGTCTACGCGATGACGGCGCCCGATGTCGCGGCGAGGCTCGCGGCGGTCGAACTGGCCTCCGGTATGCCCGTCGTCGCGTGCATGCAGACAGCCGCCAAGATGTACCGCTTCGACACGGAACCGGATGATCGTGTTCACATTCTCGATCCCGGCATTCGTATGCGTCCGTCGCCGCAGCTGATGGTGCATCAACGAATAGGTGCGCCGCTGGTCAAGGTTCGTGGTCGGCTCGCGACCGCACCAGCATGGACGGCCGTGGAGATCGCAAGGACGCTTCGTAGACCACGTGCGCTCGCCGTTCTCGATGCCGCACTTCATGTCGCGTCTTGTACTCGAGCCCAGCTTGCCGCGGCCGTCATGGAGCAGAAGGGGCGGCGCGGCATTGTGCACGTCCGTGAGCTCGTGCAGATTGCAGACGGACGCGCCGAGTCGCCGATGGAGAGTGAGGCGCGGCTGGTTTTCATCGATGGCGGACTACCACTTCCCGAGTTGCAGTACGAGATCACTGACCTTTGCGGGAAGTTGTGGCGCGTCGATTTCGCCTGGCCGGAGTGGAAGGTAGTCGCTGAGTACGACAGCATCGAGTGGCATGCCAACCCCGCGGGTTGGAAGCACGACCGGATGAAGGCAGCCCGGCTGCAGGAATGCGGCTGGGTAACTGTGCCGATGGTTGTCGACGATGTCCGCAAGCAGCCAGATGAACTGGTCAACCGAATCTTCGGCCATCTCGAGCGGGCCCCTCTCGCGGGGTGAGCAGACGCGTACACCCCCATTTATTGGTCAGATCGGGGGTGTACGCGTCTGCTCGCGGTAGAAGAGTGTCCGCGCGCCTAGACTCGGCTCCGTGCTCATTGGTTCGCACGTCCATCAAGACGATCCCCTCGCCGCAGCGCAGGCCGACGGCGCCGACGTGGTGCAGTTCTTCCTCGGCAACCCGCAGAGCTGGAAGAAGCCCAAGCCGCGCGACGACGCGGAGGTGCTCAAGGCGTCGAGCACGCCGCTCTACGTCCACGCGCCGTACTTGATCAACGTCGCGTCGGCCAACAACCGGGTGCGCATCCCGTCGCGCAAGATCCTGCAGGACACCTGCGACGCCGCCGCCGATATCAGCGCGACCGCGGTGATCGTGCACGGCGGCCACGCCGACGACAACGACTACGAGGCGGGCTTCGAGCGCTGGGTCAAGGCGCTGGACTACCTCGAGACCGACGTGCCGGTGTACCTGGAGAACACCGCGGGCGGCGAGCACGCCATGGCCCGCCACTTCGATGTGATCGGCCGGCTGTGGGACCGCATCGGTGACACCGGGATCGGATTCTGTCTGGACACCTGCCACGCCTGGGCCGCCGGCGAAGAGTTGATCGACGCCGTCGACCGCATCAAGGCGCTCACCGGCCGCATCGACCTGGTGCACTGCAACGACTCCCGCGACGCCGCCGGATCGGGCGCCGATCGGCACGCCAACTTCGGCACCGGCCAGATCGATCCGCAGTTGTTGGTCGCCGTGGTCAAGGCCGCCGACGCCCCAGTCATCTGCGAGACGGCCGACGAGGGCCGCAAGGACGACATCGCGTTCCTGCGCGAACACATCGACTAGCGGCGCCGGATCACGATCCGCTAACCGAACGGCAACCCAATTAGCAGTTACGCCGCGGTGAACTACGCTCGTTCGGGTGTCCGCAGTTGACGAGTCGTCAATTGTCGTTGCCGCATGTCGACGAAACGATCAACACCCGCGACCGCTGGCTGACGATCGTCCGGCGTGTCGCGATCGCCGTGTGGGCCGCGGTCGTGGGGTACCGGACGATCACGAACGGGTTCGCGTTCAACCGCGAGCTGTTGCTGCTCTACATCTCCACCGGGTTGCTCGCGGCCAGCATCGGTCAGAGCCGCCGCATGCTCTACGTCATCCGCGACTGGCTGCCGTTCGCGCTCGTCCTCGTCGCCTACGATCTGAGCAGGGGAGCGGCCGGTCTCGTCGGACGACCGACGCTGTGGCACTGGCAGATTGATGCCGACCGGTGGCTGTTCTTCGGCACCGTTCCGACGGTGTGGCTGCAGGAACACCTGAAACTGCCACGCCCGCCGTGGTGGGAGATCGGCATCAGCTCGGTCTACATGTCGTTCTTCATCCTGCCGTACGTCGTAGCGGCGGTGCTGTGGCTGCGCAACCGCGACGAGTGGAAGTCATTCGTGCGCTTGTTCGTTGGCCTGTCGTTCGCAGCGCTGGTCATCTATGCGCTGCTGCCCGCTGCGCCGCCATGGGCGGCCGCGCGCTGCACGCCGGCCGAAGTGGACGGTGGCCCCGCGGGCCCCGGGTGCATGTTCCGGCCCGGGCGTGGGGTGCCCGACGGCGGCCTGCTCGGCACGATGCACACCACCCAGGACGGCGCCAACCAGTGGATCGAGCGGATCGTCGGGCGCGGCTGGGGCAAGCTCAACCTGCATTCGGCAACGGCGCTGATCAACCAGGGTCAGGCCAGCGTCAACCTTGTCGCGGCCATCCCGTCGCTGCACGCCGGGCTGTCGCTCGCGATCGCCGCATTCCTGTGGAACCGCGTCAACCGCTGGTTGGCGCCCCGTCCTGGTCGCCTATGTCGCGATCATGGCGTTCACCCTCGTCTACACCGCGGAGCATTACGTCATCGACATCCTGCTCGGCTGGGCGCTGGCCGCTGTTGTGGTGACCGCGATCAATCGTTTCGAAGCCCGGCGACGACAGCCGGATTTGTAGCCTGGGTTCATGATCGCTCGGCTGGCCGCGGTGCTCGGCGCGATGTTGATGGTGAGCGGATGTATGGCGTCCGGGTCGGCGCTGCCGCAGAGCTTCACCCCCGGCACCACCGTCCATGTCATGAATGTCGCCGGTCTGGACCGCTCCTACCGCGTGCACGTCCCCGCGACGCTTCCGTCTCCGGCGCCACTTGTGGTGATGCTGCACGGCGGCTTCGGCAGCGCGGATCAGGCCGAGCGGGCGTACGGCTGGGACCAGTTGGCCGACGCCGCGGGCTTCGTGGTCGCATATCCCGACGGGGTCGGGCGGGCCTGGAATGTGCACGGCTGCTGCGGGCGGCCATCGCGAGAGGACATCGACGACGTCGGGTTCGTCGCGGCGGTGGTCGACGACATCGGCGCCAACATCGCTATCGACCGGGCCCGGTTGTACGCGACGGGGATCAGCAACGGCGGCATGATGGCCTACACGCTGGCCTGTACCACCGGTATGTTCGCCGCGATCGGGCCGGACTCGGCGACGCAGCTCGATGCGTGCACGAGCCCGCACCCGACCTCAGTGCTGCACATTCACGGCGCCGACGACCGGTTGATCCGCTACGACGGTGCGCCCGGTGTCGGTGTGGCACGCATCGACGGGCCATCGGTGCCCGAGCTGAACACCTTCTGGCGCAACGTCGATCGGTGCGGGGAGCCGGACATCACCGTCACAGGATCGGTGACCACATCGAACGCACAATGCCCGGACGGCCGCAACGTCGTCCTGATGACGGTCGAGCGGCGGCGGCCACGAATGGCCGTCCTTCGCCACGGGCGCGCTGTGGGACTTCTTCGCCGCGCATTAGCGCATCGGGTCAGCGTCGGCGGACGATGAGGGTTCCTCCCACGTACGACGGCTCGCTCGATTGTGTGATCACGCCGGACAGTTGGTTATCCAACCAGGCGAACTCAATCGTGCTGGCGCCCTTGCACGCAGGATCGGCGCCGGCCTTCAAGTGAGATCTCCACCGTCAGGCTGTCGTCCGTTCGCTTGGTCTCCTTGGCTGCGCTGTTGCAGGCGAGCTTTCCGGATCGCGTGACGATGCTGCCGCTCAACGGGTCTGAGCTTATCGACATGAAATGACGCCGTACCGGTGCCCTCCAGCCGCGGTGAAAAGTAGTTGCCATTCCACGTGCCGAGCAGATCGGGTTTCTGTGAAAAATTCTGCGGCGGATTGAAACTCGGTGTCAACACCGTCCAGCCCGCTAAGACGATATTGCCCGCGGGGCCGAGGTTGATTCCGGACACATTCAGCCGCGTGGGGGTGCCGCCGCCTTTCGCGTCGACGATCCACAGTTCGCTGTCGTCACGCAGGTAAGCGACCTTCGATCCGTCCGGGCTTCCGACCGGATCGGACACCTTCGAGGTGTCCCGCATCGGGAGAAGCGCTGTTCCGCCGGGTGATTCGCATCCGCGAAGGTCAGGAGTATCGATGATCTCCGTCCGGTAGATCTGTGTCCCCGACACGTGGAGGTACTCGGTCGGCGAGAGCCACTGCGCCGCGAACGTCGGGCACCGCGACACGTCAACCAGCCGCCCCGTGCCATCGCGTTTGAATACGCTGGCATCGGCGGGCAGATACGGGACGGGTTGGCCGCCGTTCGGTCTGGCCCTGCGGCACCTGGAAAATCGACGACTGGTCGTCCTGCGTCACGCGATAGAAGAAGTTGCCCATGGCGTCGAAACCGATCGCCTCGGCGACGCCGCCGCGCGTCGGCGGTCACGTCGACGAACTTGGCCTGCGCGTCGACCCAACCCGCGTGCGTCGCGCCACCGACTGGGCGGCTGACGGCATAGCGCGACCAGTCCGGCGCGAGCTTGATGTCGCCGCTGTCGGCCGGACCGAAGGACTGCGGCGAGATGTTGAGCGTCGCGCCCTGCGAGTAGCGTCCCGACGACGGGTCGATGAAGCCGACGACCGGCGAGGAAGGTTCTTCGAACGAGACGACGACTATCCCGCCCGCGGGCCGCGGCGACGACGGACCCGGGAACGAAGGGGCACTTCGCGAACACCCGGCCAGCGCCAACAGGACGGCCACCACCACTGCCCACCGACCGGTTATGCGCACGGATGTCATGGCAGCTTCCTTTGCGAGGCGGACACCTCCTCGCAATGTGTTGAGCAGGTTAGCTCAAAACGCGGCTTTCGGCGTGGTTGCCCGGCCGTCGTCGCAGAGTGTTACAGCTCTTGTGCGGCTGTCGTAGAAATGTAATATCGGTGGCATGCCAGACACGCATGTCGTCACCAATCAGGTCCCGCCGCTGGAGAACTACAACCCTGCCACGTCCCCAGTACTGACCGAGGCGCTGATCCGCGAGGGCGGCGAGTGGGGTCTCGACGAGGTCATCGAGCTCGGCGCCATCTCGGGGTCGCCCAGGGCGCAGCGGTGGGGCGAGCTCGCCGACCGCAACCAGCCGATCCTGCACACCCACGACCGGTACGGCCACCGCGTCGACGAGGTCGAGTACGACCCGGCCTACCACGAGCTGATGACGGTGGCGATCGGCCACGGCCTGCACGCCGCGCCGTGGGCCGACGAGCGGCTCGGCTCCCACGTCGTGCGTGCCGCCAAGACCTCGGTGTGGACGTGCGAAGCCGGCCACATCTGCCCGATCTCGATGACCTACGCCGTCGTACCCGCGCTGCGCGCCAACCCCGAACTCGCGAAGATCTACGAGCCGCTGCTGACCAGCCGCGAGTACGACCCCGAACTCAAGGTGCCCACCACCAAGGTCGGCATCACCGCGGGCATGTCGATGACCGAGAAGCAGGGCGGCTCCGATGTGCGCGCCGGCACCACGCAGGCGACGCCGAACGCCGACGGCACCTACAGCCTGCGGGGACACAAGTGGTTCACCTCGGCGCCGATGTGCGACGTCTTCCTCGTCCTGGCGCAGGCGCCCGGCGGTCTGAGCTGCTTCTTCCTGCCGCGAATCCTGCCCGACGGCAGCCGCAACCGGATGTTCCTGCAGCGCCTCAAGGACAAGCTCGGCAACCACGCCAACGCGTCCAGCGAGGTCGAGTACGACGGTGCCACCGCGTGGCTGGTCGGCGAGGAAGGGCGCGGCGTGCCGACCATCATCGAGATGGTCAACCTCACCCGGCTGGACTGCACGCTGGGCAGCGCGACCAGCATGCGCAGCGGCCTGGCCCGCGCCATCCACCACGCGCAGCATCGAAAGGCGTTCGGCGAGTATCTGATCGACCAGCCGCTGATGCGCAACGTGCTGGCCGATCTCGCCGTCGAGGCCGAGGCCGCGACGATCGTCGCGATGCGGATGGCCGGCGCCACCGACAAGGCGGTGCGCGGCGACGAACGCGAGACGCTGCTGCGCCGCATCGGGTTTGGCGGCCAGCAAGTACTGGGTGTGCAAGCGCGCCACCCCGCACGCCGCCGAGGCGATGGAGTGCCTCGGCGGCAACGGCTACGTCGAGGACTCCGGCATGCCGCGGCTGTACCGCGAGGCGCCGCTGATGGGCATCTGGGAGGGATCCGGCAACGTCAGCGCGTTGGACACGTTGCGCGCCATGGCAACCCGGCCCGAGTGCATCGACGTGCTGTTCGACGAGCTGGCGCATGACCGCCGGCCAGGACGCCCGGCTGGACGCGCACGTCGACGCGCTGCGGCCAGCGCTCGGCGACCTCGAGACCATCCAGTACCGCGCGCGCAAGGTCGCCGAGGACATCAGCCTGGCGCTGCAGGGCTCGCTGCTGGTGCGCCACGGCCACCCCGCCGTCGCCGAGGCCTTCCTGGCCACCCGGATGGATCGGTCAATGGGGCGGCGCGTTCGGAACCCTGCCGACCGGACTGGATCTCGCGCCGATCCTCGAGCGCGCGCTGGTCAAGGGATGACGCACGCGATCAGGCCCGTCGACTTCGACAACCTGAAGACGATGACCTACGAGGTCACCGACCGGGTTGCCCGCATCACCTTCAACCGTCCCGAGAAGGGCAACGCGATCGTCGCCGACACCCCGCTGGAGCTGTCGGCGCTCGTCGAGCGCGCCGACCTCGACCCGAACGTGCACGTGATCCTGGTGTCGGGCCGAGGCGAAGGCTTCTGTGCCGGTTTCGATCTGTCCGCCTACGCCGAGGGATCGTCGTCGGCGGGCGGCGGCAGCCCGTACAAGGACACCGTGTTGTCCGGCAAGACGCAGGCGATCAACCATCTGCCCGATCAGCCGTGGGACCCGATGATCGACTACCAGATGATGAGCCGGTTCGTCCGCGGCTTCTCGAGCCTGCTGCACGCCGACAAGCCGACCGTGGTGAAGATCCACGGCTACTGCGTGGCGGGCGGCACCGACATCGCGCTGCACGCCGATCAGGTGATCGCCGCGGCGGACGCCAAGATCGGTTATCCGCCCACCCGGGTCTGGGGCGTGCCCGCCGCGGGTATGTGGGCCCACCGGCTCGGCGACCAGCGCGCGAAACGTCTTCTGCTGACCGGTGATTGCATCACCGGCGCGCAGGCCGCCGAATGGGGCCTGGCGGTCGAGGCGCCGGACGCCGAGGACCTCGACGAGCGCACCGAGCGTCTGGTCGAGCGTATCGCCGCCGTGCCGGTCAACCAGCTCATCATGGTCAAGCTCGCGATGAACACAGCGCTGTTGCAGCCAGGGCATCGCCACCAGCCGCGATGGTGAGCACGGTGTTCGACGGCATCGCCCGCCACACGCCGGAGGGTCACGCGTTCGTCGCGCAGTCGCGCGAGCACGGTTTCCGGGAGGCGGTGCGCCAGCGTGACGAGCCGTTCGGCGATTACGGCCGGAAGGCCTCCGGGGTGTAGCCGCGTGCCCAAGACGCTCTCGCGGATGACGGCCCGCTCCGTCGTGTTGAGCGTGCTGCTCGGTGCGCATCCGGCGTGGGCCACCGCCAGCGAACTCATCAGGCTCACAGCCGATTTCGATATCAGGGAGCCGACCGTGCGGGTGGCGCTCACCCGGATGGTCAGCGCAGGCGACCTGGTCCGTTCCGCAGGACGGGTACCGGCTGTCCGACCGGCTGCTGGCCCGGCAGCGCCGCCAGGATGACGCGATCGACCCCCGCTTGCGCACGTGGGACGGCAGCTGGACGACGTTGGTGATCACCAGTGTCGGCATCGACGCCCGCACCCGCGCGGCGATGCGCACCACCCTGCATGACCACCGGTTCGGCGAACTCCGCGAGGGCGTGTGGTTGCGGCCCGACAACCTCGACACGCCGCTGCCGAACGAGGTGCTGCACCGGGTGCGCGTGCTGCGCGCCCGCGACGACGACCCCGCCGGTCTCGCGGGCACACTGTGGGATCTGTCGGGCTGGGCGCGGGCCGGCCGTGAACTGCTCGACGAAATGCGTCGGCAACAGACACTCCCGCGCGATTCGTCGCCGCGGCGGCCATGGTGCGTCACCTGCTCACCGACCCGGTGCTGCCCGACGAACTGCTCCCCGGCGACTGGCCGGGCGCAGCCTTGCGCAAGGCCTATACGAACTTCGCCGCGGAACTCAACGCGCGGCGCAAAACCGAACTGATGGAGGCGACATGACGGGTGGCGTGCGGGTCGAGAAGAACGGACCGGTGACGACGGTCATCATGAACCGGCCCGACGCGCGCAACGCCGTCAACGGGCCGGCCGCCGCCGGGCTGTACGCCGCGTTCGACGAATTCGACAAGGACGACTCGGCGGCGGTTGCGGTGTTGTGGGGTGACAACGGAACCTTCTGCGCGGGAGCCGATCTCAAGGCGTTCGGCACGCCGGATGCCAACTCCGTGCATCGCAGCGGGCCCGGCCCGATGGGGCCGAGCCGGATGGTGTTGTCCAAACCGGTGATTGCCGCGGTCAGCGGTTACGCCGTCGCCGGCGGGCTGGAGCTGGCGGTCTGGTGCGATATGCGGGTGGTCGAGGAGGACGCGATCATGGGGGTGTTCTGCCGGCGGTGGGGCGTACCGCTGATCGACGGCGGCACCGTGCGGCTGCCGCGACTGATCGGGCACAGCCGCGCGATGGACATGATCCTGACCGGTCGCGGCGTGGACGCCACCGAGGCGCACGCGATGGGGCTCGCCAACCGCGTCGTGCCGAAAGGCGAGGCGCGGCAACGTGCAGAGGAACTCGCAGCCGAGCTGGCCGAGCTGCCGCAGGGCTGCATGCGCTCGGACCGGCTGTCGGCGCTGCGCCAATGGGGTATGTCGGAAGCCGACGCGATGGACTTCGAGTTCGCCAGCATGTCGCGCGTGTCCGCCGAATCACTGGCAGGCGCTTCCCGTTTCGCCGCGGGCGCGGGAAGACACGGCAAGAAGGCGTAACGGCGAACAGGACCACTGTTCGAGCTGCCAAGCTCTGCGCGAATTTGTCGCTGAACTACTACCGGGTCAACCGAGTTCCGCGAAACTGTCGCGCGAAGGTTGGCACCTTGACGGAGCCCTTGGAGGCGACACGCGAAAGCCTGGCGTGTCAGCCTTTGCTGATCTTGTTGTCCTTGCCGGTGTCGTTGATCGACGGGTCGCCGTCCTTATAGGTGACGGTGTTGTTCAGACCCACGACGCTGATGTCCTTGTCGATTTTCTCGATGGTGATCTTGTTGTCCGCACCGCCGATGTTGACGTTGGCACACGTGCCCTTCACCGTCAGCGTGTTGTTGGACCCGCCGATGTTCAGCGACTTTCCGTCGGCGCAGTCGATTTCGGCCGTCGTTCCGAACGACCCGTAGTTGATCGTGTTGCCGACTTCGACCTGCGCACCCGAGGAACCGGCCGTCGCGGACGGCGCATGGGTGTCGCCGCTTTCCGATCCGCAACCTGATAACGCGACGGCGACAGCGACGGGGAAGGCGATGGCGAGAGAACGCATGTTTACGCGGGTACCCGGTCGATGCGGTTCGTCATGCCGAGTTCTCGACCGCGATCCCACACGAACGGTTCACCAGTCTTGTAGAGCACGGTCTGATCCAGTCCGTAGACGGTGATGTCGTTGACGACGTTGTCGGCGACCACCACATTGGAGTTGCCCTGCAGGGTCACGCCCCAGCACGATCCGAGCGCGGTGATCTGGTTGCCCTGCCCATTGACCAGCAGTGTGGAGTCGTTGCAGTCGATCGTCTGCACGATGCCGATGCCGGTGATGTGGGTATCGCCTGGGGGGTGGGCACCGACGACACCGTTGTCGGCGCATTGGCGCGCCAACGGGTTGCAGACCTCCGGTTGCGCATGTGCGCCCGGGCTCCCCACTGCCAGCGCAATCGGAAGCGCCAAGGCGCATGCCGCCAGTGACCGAGAAACCACAGTGGGCACCATGGGGAGAGCCTACGTCGCCCGCTCAGCGTCTTGTCAGGGTTCGCAGGAGTCGCCTATCCCCAGCGTGCTGGGTAGCGTGAAGTCCGATGCGTTGGCGTGTCAACCAGGTTGCTGTCGCGGCGGTCATAGCGGCAGTCACCGTTGCAGGATGTTCTTCGACCGTCAGCGGTGCCGCGCGACGGGCGCAACCCGCTGTGCCCGATCCCGATCGCAACTACGGCTATGTCGACGACCGCTGCGGACTTCTGCTCGACTCCACCGTGCAGCAGACGCTCGGCGCCGACCACATCGTGCGGCCCTACAGCGGCGCCGTCTGCCAGTACGTGCTGATGCGATCCGACACCACCATCGACGTGACCTTCTCCTGGTTCGAGACCGGCAGCCTGGAGCGCGAACGCGCCCTCGCCGGCGAGCGCGGCGCGACGGTGACCGACATGGACGTCGAACGGCATCGGGCATTTCTCGCGCGGCGCGACACCACCGGCGTGGCGTGCTCGGCCACCGCAGCGGCGGGCACCGGCGTACTGAGCTGGTGGGTGCAACTGCGCGGTCGGTCTGCGGGCGACCCGTGCCAGGACGCCGTAAAACTGCTGTCCGCGTCCCTGAAGTCGGATTTGTGATCATGCGGTGGCCCAATTCGGTGTTTCGGCTCGTTGCGGTGACGGCTGTTGTGCTGCTGCTCGCCGGGTGCGGCGGATCGGAGCACGCCGCCACACCGGCGACGACGGCGGCCGCGTCGGCCGATGGCTTCCGGGGCGGCGACTGTAACGGGATCACCGACCAGGACATCACCGAGGCGGCTGGCTCAGGGTTGTTCACCAAGGCCGTCGTCAGCGACGCCGGCTGTTTCTGGCAGGAGAACACCGTGTTCGGCACCGTCGGCGCCGGGATGGGGATCTCGACGTGGTGGTACCGCGGCAGCGACATGGACACCGAACGGACGCTGGAGCAGCAAGCCGGCCGCACCCTCACGGAGCTGTCGGTCGACGGCAACAAGGGCTTCAAGGCTCATGACGGCAACGCGTGCAGCATCTACGTGGCCAAGGGCGGCGACGTCATCACCTGGTCGATCCAGACGATGAACCCCGCGGCGCTGCCCGATCTGTGCGCGGTCACCGAGAAACTCGCGCAGCTCAGTCAAGCGCGTGTGAACTGACCCGCACCAAACTAGAGGTGTTAGTTTTGCGGTGCCCCTATTGCGGGTTTGCACATTCTTTGAGGGGGAGGCGCTCATGGCATCGCAGCCGGACTCGCCACCTTCTGGCGCGGCCCGGACGTCGACCGCGGGCCGGCGACCCGCCCGGCTCAGCCGCGACTCGATCGTCAACGCGGCCCTGACGTTCCTGGACCGTGAGGGCTGGGACGCGCTGACCATCAACGCACTGGCCACCCACCTCGGCACCAAGGGCCCGTCGCTGTACAACCACGTTCAAAGCCTCGACGACCTGCGGCGGACCGTGCGGATGCGGGTGGTCGGCGACATCATCGACATGCTCAACACCGTTGGCCAGGGCCGCACCCGCGACGACGCGGTGATGGTGATGGCGAGCGCGTACCGCAGCTACGCCCACCACCACCCCGGCCGCTACTCGGCGTTCACGAGGATGCCGCTCGGGGGCGACGACCCCGAATTCACCGAGGCGACGCGCGCGGCCGCCGCCCCGGTGATCGAGGTACTGGCGTCCTATGGACTCGACGGCGAGAACGCGTTCTATGCCGCCCTCGAGTTCTGGTCGGCGATGCACGGTTTCGTGTTGCTCGAGATGACCGGCGTGATGAACGGCATCGACACCGATAGGGTGTTCACCGACATGGTGCTGAGGTTGGCCGCCGGCATGGAACGCGCCAGTTCCCCTCCTGCGTGAGGCCGGTCGAATCCCAGCTGTGGGGGTGGCCCCGACGCGCTTTGACCTGCGCTGCCGTAGCCGGGTATTGTGGACGATCGTGCCTGGCAGATAAGGCGCATTGCGGACTTCACCTGTGAAAACTCCGCAATGCATGCCTGCACGCCGGGCCAATTCGCATGTCCACTACGCCACGAGAATTTTAGCGGCGGGCGCGTGCGACACACCCGGTCGCGGGGTACGCGAGCGGGACATAACTGCAGTACAGAGACTTAGAACCACAGAAGCAACACAGAGAAGCAACACAGAAAGCCGGTAGATGCCAACCATTCAGCAGCTGGTCCGCAAGGGTCGCCGCGACAAGATCGCCAAGGTGAAGACCGCGGCCCTCAAGGGCAGCCCGCAGCGCCGCGGCGTTTGTACCCGCGTGTACACGACCACCCCGAAGAAGCCGAACTCGGCGCTTCGCAAGGTCGCGCGCGTCAAGCTGACGAGCCAGGTTGAGGTCACCGCCTACATCCCGGGTGAGGGCCACAACCTGCAGGAGCACTCGATGGTGCTGGTGCGCGGTGGTCGTGTGAAGGACCTGCCCGGTGTGCGCTACAAGATCATCCGCGGCTCGCTCGACACCCAGGGCGTGAAGAACCGCAAGCAAGCCCGCAGCCGTTACGGCGCCAAGAAGGAGAAGAGCTGATGCCGCGCAAGGGACCCGCGCCCAAGCGTCCGTTGGTCAACGACCCGGTCTACGGGTCGCAGCTGGTCACCCAGTTGGTCAACAAGATTCTCCTGCAGGGGAAGAAATCCCTGGCAGAACGCATTGTTTATGGTGCGCTCGAACAGGCTCGGGACAAGTCCGGCACCGATCCGGTCGTCACCCTCAAGCGCGCACTCGACAACGTCAAGCCCTCGCTCGAGGTCCGCAGCCGACGCGTGGGTGGTGCGACCTACCAGGTCCCCGTCGAGGTGCGCGCCGACCGCTCCACCACGTTGGCCCTGCGCTGGCTGGTGAGCTTCTCGCGGCAGCGCCGGGAGAAGACGATGGTCGAGCGCCTGGCGAACGAGATCCTCGACGCCAGCAACGGCCTGGGAGCCTCCGTCAAACGACGTGAGGACACCCACAAGATGGCCGAGGCAAACCGCGCATTCGCGCACTACCGCTGGTGATGCTGGGTCCAATTCCCGGCTCGCCGGGGCCGCCCGCGGCAGCGCAGCCGCAAAACTAAAGCAACTATCAAGCGAAAGAGAAGACTTCTGTGGCACAGAAGGACGTCCTTACCGACCTGACCAAGGTCCGCAACATCGGCATCATGGCCCACATCGATGCGGGTAAGACGACGACGACCGAGCGCATCCTCTACTACACCGGTATCAGCTACAAGATCGGTGAGGTGCACGACGGCGCCGCCACCATGGACTGGATGGAGCAGGAGCAGGAGCGGGGTATCACCATCACCTCCGCGGCCACCACATGCTTCTGGAACGGCAACCAGATCAACATCATCGACACCCCCGGTCACGTCGACTTCACCGTCGAGGTGGAGCGCAGCCTGCGGGTGCTCGACGGTGCCGTCGCCGTGTTCGACGGCAAGGAAGGTGTCGAGCCGCAGTCCGAGCAGGTCTGGCGTCAGGCCGACAAGTACGACGTGCCCCGCATCTGCTTCGTCAACAAGATGGACAAGGTCGGCGCGGACTTCTACTTCTCGGTGCGCACGATGGAAGAGCGCCTTGGCGCCAACGTCATCCCGATCCAGCTGCCCGTCGGCTCCGAGGGTGATTTCGAGGGCGTCGTCGACCTGGTCGAGATGAAGGCCAAGGTGTGGCGCGGCGAGACCAAGCTCGGTGAGACCTACGAGACCATCGACATCCCCGCCGAGTTGGCTGACAAGGCCGACGAGTACCGCACCAAACTGCTCGAGGCGGTCGCCGAGACCGACGAGTCGCTGCTGGAGAAGTACCTCGGCGGCGAGGAACTGTCCGTCGCGGAGATCAAGGGTGCGCTGCGCAAGCTGACCATCAGCTCCGAGGCGTATCTCGTGCTGTGCGGCAGTGCATTCAAGAACAAGGGCGTGCAGCCCATGCTCGACGCGGTGATCGACTACCTGCCGTCGCCGCTGGACGTGCCGCCGGCCGTCGGCCACGCGCCGGGCAAGGAGGACGAGGAGATCGTCCGCAAGCCGTCCACCGAGGAGCCGTTCTCGGCGCTGGCCTTCAAGGTCGCGACGCACCCGTTCTTCGGCAAGCTGACCTATGTCCGGGTGTATTCGGGCAAGGTCGACTCCGGCTCGCAGGTCATCAACGCCACCAAGGGCAAGAAGGAGCGGCTGGGCAAGCTGTTCCAGATGCACTCCAACAAGGAGAACCCGGTGGAGACGGCGTCGGCCGGCCACATCTACGCGGTGATCGGTCTGAAGGACACCACCACCGGTGACACCCTGTCCGATTCGAACCAGCAGGTCGTGCTGGAGTCGATGACCTTCCCCGATCCCGTGATCGAGGTGGCCATCGAGCCCAAGACCAAGAGCGACCAGGAAAAGCTGGGCACCGCCATCCAGAAGCTCGCCGAGGAGGATCCGACCTTCAAGGTGCACCTGGACCAGGAGACCGGCCAGACCGTCATCGGTGGCATGGGCGAGCTCCATCTCGACATCCTGGTCGACCGGATGAAGCGCGAGTTCAAGGTCGAGGCCAACGTCGGCAAGCCGCAGGTGGCCTACAAGGAGACCATCAAGCGCAAGGTCGAGAAGGTCGAGTACACCCACAAGAAGCAGACGGGTGGCTCGGGCCAGTTCGCGAAGGTGCTCATCGACCTCGAGCCCTTCACCGGCGAGGACGGCGCGACCTACGAGTTCGAGAACAAGGTCACCGGCGGCCGCATCCCGCGCGAGTACATCCCCTCGGTGGATGCGGGTGCGCAGGACGCCATGCAGTACGGCGTGCTGGCCGGATATCCGTTGGTCAACGTCAAGGTGACGCTGCTCGACGGCGCCTACCACGAGGTGGACTCGTCGGAAATGGCCTTCAAGGTCGCCGGCTCCCAGGTCCTGAAAAAGGCTGCGGGCCAAGCACAACCGGTGATCCTGGAGCCCATCATGGCCGTCGAGGTCACCACACCCGAGGACTACATGGGTGACGTGATCGGCGACCTGAACTCCCGCCGTGGCCAGATCCAGGCCATGGAGGAGCGGGCAGGTGCACGCGTCGTCAGGGCGCACGTGCCGCTGTCGGAGATGTTCGGCTACGTCGGCGACCTTCGGTCGAAGACCCAGGGCCGGGCGAACTACTCCATGGTTTTCGACTCGTATGCCGAGGTTCCGGCCAACGTGTCGAAGGAGATCATCGCGAAGGCGACGGGTCAGTAATCTGACCCGTCGTTACCGCGGCGAGAAACAACTGCAAAGATCAACACTGCTTACAAGAAGCACCAACAAGTCCAGGAGGACACAGAAGTGGCGAAGGCGAAGTTCGAGCGGACGAAGCCGCACGTCAACATCGGGACCATTGGTCACGTTGACCACGGCAAGACCACGCTGACCGCAGCAATCACCAAGGTTCTGCACGACAAGTACCCCGATTTGAATGAGTCGCGCGCGTTCGACCAGATCGACAATGCGCCTGAGGAGCGTCAGCGCGGCATCACGATCAACATCTCCCACGTGGAGTACCAGACCGAGAAGCGTCACTATGCACACGTCGACGCCCCCGGCCACGCCGACTACATCAAGAACATGATCACCGGTGCCGCCCAGATGGACGGCGCGATCCTGGTGGTCGCGGCCACTGACGGCCCGATGCCGCAGACTCGCGAGCACGTGCTGCTGGCCCGTCAGGTCGGTGTGCCCTACATCCTGGTCGCCCTGAACAAGGCCGACGCGGTCGACGACGAGGAGCTCATCGAGCTCGTCGAGATGGAGGTCCGCGAGCTGCTGGCCGCCCAGGAGTTCGACGAGGACGCCCCGGTCATCCGCGTCTCGGCGCTCAAGGCACTCGAGGGCGACGAGAAGTGGGTCAAGTCCGTCGAGGACCTCATGGACGCGGTCGACGAGTCGATCCCGGATCCGGTCCGCGAAACCGACAAGCCGTTCCTGATGCCCGTCGAGGACGTCTTCACCATCACCGGCCGCGGCACCGTGGTCACCGGTCGTGTGGAGCGCGGCGTGGTCAACGTGAACGAGGAAGTCGAGATCGTCGGCATCCGCCCGGAGACCACCAAGACCACCGTCACCGGTGTCGAGATGTTCCGCAAGCTGCTCGATCAGGGCCAGGCCGGTGACAACGTCGGTCTGCTGCTGCGTGGCATCAAGCGTGAGGACGTCGAGCGCGGCCAGGTCGTGATCAAGCCGGGCACCACCACCCCGCACACCGAGTTCGAGGGCCAGGTCTACATCCTGTCCAAGGACGAGGGTGGTCGTCACACGCCGTTCTTCAACAACTACCGTCCGCAGTTCTACTTCCGTACCACGGACGTGACGGGCGTTGTGACGCTGCCGGAGGGCACCGAGATGGTGATGCCCGGTGACAACACCGACATCTCCGTCAAGCTGATCCAGCCCGTCGCCATGGACGAGGGCCTTCGCTTCGCGATCCGCGAGGGTGGCCGTACCGTCGGCGCCGGCCGGGTCACGAAGATCATCAAGTGATCTCCTAGAAGTAACGCAAAGCGGCGCTCACCCGACAAGGTGGGCGCCGCTTTCGTTCGACGAGGGGTTACGAAAGCGGCGTAACGCTTGAGACGTCCGTGCCGATGAATATCGCGAAGGCCCTGGTGGGGTCTCAGAAATAGGGTTGGGGTCTGTCGATGTTCCGTCGTATCACCACGCTCGCAGGCGCGGCCGTCATGGCCGGCGCGGCAGTCTTGGGTCTGTCCACCGGCGCTGCCGGTGCCCAGACGAGCTGTCCCGACGTGCACTGGATCGGCGCGGCCGGCTCGGGTGAGCGCGACGGCGCGGATCTCGTGACCTACAACGGAATGGGCCGGGTGATCAACCAGTCGCTCGGTGACCTGTCCGCGAATGTGGCGCGCGACGGCCGGACCATGACCTCCGAGGCGGTCGTCTACCCCGCAGTGCCGGTGCCCGATGACAACGGCGGCATCGGGGCGTGGCTCGGCTTCATGGGCAGCGTGGACGCCGGCGCCAAGGCACTCGGCGAGGAGTACGCCTCATTCGTGGCTGCGTGCCCGAATTCCAAGGTCGTGCTGGCCGGTTATTCGCAAGGCGCGATGGTGGTGCACCGGAACCTGCAAGCGCTCGCGACAAGTCCCAATCTCGCCGCCGTCCTGCTGATCGCCGATGGTGACCGCCGGCCGGAGGATCCCACGCTCAATCTGGGCACCGCCGACGGCGATCCCCGAGCGCGGCAAGGGCGTCGCCCAGGATTGGCCGATCCTCGCCCACGCTCCCGCGCCGCTGGCCCCGGAACTCGCCGCCCGCACGATCAGCGTGTGCAATCTCAACGACGCCGTCTGCGACTACGACGAAGACGCCGATGACTCCAAGGCGGCGTATGCGCGTCGCGTTGCCGTGCACACCGCCTATGGGGTCGGTCAGACGCAGGGGCTGGACTGGACCGCGCCGCTGTACTTCCTGCTCGGTGGACCGTCCGCGCAGACGCCTGAGGCGCATCAGCTGAGCGCGCTGAGCGCAGGCGCGCCGCAGCAGTAATTACGCCGCTTGTGCTCGCGCCGTCGCGCGTGCGGACCACAGCACCACCGCGCCGGCGGGCAGCAGGAGCGCCGCCAAGACGGCCAGGATCGCGTCGATCGCACCCGCCTGCGACATCCCGCTGCGCTGCAGCATCTCCAACACCGTCCCCGACACCGCGACGCCCACTCCCGCGAGTGTGACCAAGGCGGTCAGCGTGACCCCGGCGGCCTCGCCGGCCCGCTCGGGTCGGACGACGGCCTGGGTCGCGACCGTCGTGAACGCGTACACCAACCCCAGGGTGAAGCCGCATGCCGTCAGCGCGGGCAGATAGACCACCCAGCTGTCGGCCATCGCCAGCAGCCCCGAGCGAAACCGCGGCCACGACGCTGGTCACCCCCATCACCTGCACCGGCGGTCTGCTGGTCGCCAGCCGTCCCGACAGCACGCCGCCCAGCGCGGCGCCCGCCGAGGGCCCGAGGAACACCAGCCCCGCCATCAGCGGGTCGAGCCCGCGCACCTGCTGCAGATACATCGTCGACAGGAAGATCGCCACGGCGTAAGCGATGTTGGCGATGGTTCCCGCGACGACCAACACCGTGAAGCGCGGGTTGCGGACCAACGACAGATCGACCAAGGGATACCGCACGCGATTCTCGACGACGATGAACAGGGCGAGCAGGACGAGCGCTCCGAAGAAGGCCGCGATCGTCGATGCCGACAGCCATCCCCAGCTCGGCGCCCGGTCAAATGTCAACGTGAACAACCCGATTCCGAAAGTGACGAGCGCCAGGCCGGCGACGTCGATCCGGCGCGGGACTGGCTCGTCCGACGACTCGGCGATGGTCGATGCGCCGATCACGAGCGACAGGACCGTCAATGGCACATTCAGCCAGAAGATCCACCGCCAGCCGACTGTTTCGGTGAGCAGACCGCCGATCAGTGGTCCGGCCGCGTTGCCCAATCCCGCTATGCCGTAAGCCAACCCGATCGCATGGCTGGCGCGCCCGGCCGGGAAGGCATTCGTCAGCACACTCACAGAAACCGGGAAGATCAAGTGCCGCACCGAGACCCTGCAGTGCGCGAGACGCGATGACAGACTCGCCGACGGCGCCAGTGCGCACAGCACGGATGCGACCCCGAACAGCGCCACCCCGGCCAACAGCGCGCGTCGGCGGCCGAAGATGTCGCCGATGCGGCCCGCCGGAACCATGAAGGCGCCCAAGGCAAGCATGTAGACGCTGATCACCCATTGCAGGTCAGCGCGGTGCTGTGCAGATCGGTGGCCATGCTCGGCAACGCGAGATTCATCGCGAAGTAGTCGATCTGGACACAGAACAGCGCCATCGAGACGGCGACCAGAATCCACCGGTTGCGCGCGCTATCCGGCGCTGATGTCACGGGCCGACGATACGTCTCGCAAACGTCGGTTTGGCGCTAATCTGACACGCGAAGTACGGGCTGGCGACAGGAGCATGGACGGATGTTGGCGCGTTATATCAAGGCTCAAATCTGGGTGCTGCTGTGCGGCGGTCTCGTCGGCCCGATCTTCCTGGTCGTGTACTTCGCGCTCGGCCAGATGGCTTCGCTCAAGTGGATGTTCTGGGTCGGTCTGCTGATCACGTGCTGCCGACGTGCTGATCGCGTTGGCACTGGCGAACTTCAACGCCAAGTCGGCGGCCAAGACCGCCGCGCTGGAGCAGGGCGGCGTGCTCGCGCTCGCCCAGGTCGTCGGCATGCAGGAGACCGGTACGCGGATCAACGAGCAGCCGCTGGTCAAGATCGACCTGCAGATCTCCGGACCCGGCATCGCGCCGTTCGCAAGTCAGGACCGGGTGATCGCGTCAATGACCCGGCTGCCGATGCTCACCAGCCGCAAACTGGTCGCGCTCGTCGACCCGACCACCAGTGAATATCAAATCGATTGGGAGCGAAGCGCTTTGGTGAGCGGCATGATGCCCGCGACGTTCACCATCGCCGAAGACAACAAGACCTACGACCTGACCGGCCAGACGACTGCGCTGATGGAGATACTGCAGATGCTCAAGGCGAACAACATCGGGCTGAACAACATGATCGACCTGCGCTCGAATCCTGCTGCGCGTCAGCAGGTTCAGGCCGTGGTCCGACGCGCCGCCGCCGCAGCAGGCCCCTGCGGCCGCGCAGCCCGCCCCGGCCGCTGCACCCGCGGCCGCACCGATGCCGGGTGCCGCGCCGATGCCGGCGGCGCCCGCCGAACCGTCGACTGCGCAGCGCCTGCAGGAACTGGAGACCCTGCGCGCCACCGGCGCGATCTCGGACAGCGAATACGCGACGAAACGTCAGCAGATCATCTCGGAACTGTAGAGACCCTTGTTGTCGTCGAACAACGCGGACAGCCGGCTGCGAGGGTAATTAGAACACGTTTCAGTTCGGCTGTTAGCCTGGTCGCAGCTCGGCGAAAGGAGCAGCGGTGGCGTCAACGAGCGGACCCCTGGAAGGGCGAGTGGCATTCGTCACCGGGGCCGCGCGCGGCCAGGGGCGTGCACACGCCGTCCGGTTGGCCGGCGAGGGCGCCGACATCATCGCCATCGACATCTGCAAGCCGATCTCGGAGACCATCACCTACCCGATGGCGACGTCGGAGGAGCTGGCCGAGACCGTGCGGGCGGTGGAGGCGACGGGGCGCAAGGTGCTCGCCCGTGACGTCGACATCCGCGATCTCGCCGCCCTGCAGCAGGTGGTGGCCGACGGCATGGAGCAGTTCGGCCGACTCGACATCGTGGTCGCCAACGCGGGCGTGCTGAGCTGGGGCCGGATCTGGGAGATGTCGGAGGACCAGTGGGACACCGTCATCGACGTCAACCTGAACGGCACATGGCGCACCATTCGCGCGGCGGTGCCCGCGATGATCGAGGCGGGCAACGGCGGCTCGATCATCATCGTCAGCTCGTCGGCGGGACTCAAGGCGACACCGGGCAACGCCCACTATTCGGCGTCCAAGCACGGCCTGACGTCGCTGACCAACTCGCTTGCCCTGGAGGCGGGGGAGTTCGGGATCCGGGTCAACTCGATCCATCCGTACTCGATCGACACTCCGATGGTGGAGAAGGAGGCAATGATGGAGCTGTTCGGCAAGTTCCCCAGCTTCATGCACAGCTTCTCGCCGATCCCGTATCACCCGGTGAGTCAGCAGGGCAAGTCGAGTCTGCAGGATTTCATGACGCCAGAAGAGGTTTCGGACGTGGTCGCGTGGCTGGCGGGCGACGGCTCGGCAACGATTTCTGGAAGCCAGATCGCCGTCGACCGCGGCACCGCCAAGTACTAGCCGCGCAGATCGGCGAGAACCTCAGCGAACTGGCCTACCGCCCAATCGATCTCCTCGGCGGTGATCACCAGGGGCGGCGCGAATCGCAGAGTGGAACCGTGGGTGTCCTTGACCAGCACACCGCGCTCGGCCAGCTCGAGGCAGATCTGTTTGCCGGTGCCGAGCGACGGATCGATGTCGACGCCCGCCCACAGTCCTTTACCGCGCACCGCAACCACGCCGTGCCCGATCATCGCGTTGAGCCGAGCGTGCAGATGCCTGCCGAGTTCTGTTGAAAGTTTTTGGAACTCGCCGCGCTCGAGCAGGGCCACCACGGTCGAGCCGATCGCGGCCGCCAGTGGATTGCCGCCGAACGTCGACCCGTGCTCACCCGGATGCAGTACCCCCAGGATGTCGCTGTCGGCCACCACCGCCGACAACGGAACCACTCCGCCGCCAAGCGCTTTACCGAGCAGATAGATGTCGGGGACGACGCCCCAGTGCTGGCAGGCGAACGTGCGCCCGGTGCGCGCCAATCCCGACTGGATCTCATCGGCGATCATCAGGATGTTGCGCTCGCTGCACAGTTGCCTGACCCGCGGCAAGAAGTCGTCGGGCGGCACGATGATGCCGGCTTCACCCTGAATCGGCTCCAGCAGCACCGCGACGGTGTGGTCGTCGATTGCGGCCGCCATCGCTTCGGCTTGGGGGTCGTCGGGGCCGAACGGGACGGAGCGGAAGCCCGGTGTGTAGGGACCGAAGCCGCGACGCGCCGTCTCGTCGTCGGAGAAACTGATGATCGTTGTGGTGCGGCCATGAAAGTTGTTCTGGGCCACCACGATATTGCCGTCGCCTGCGGGCACTCCCTTGACGTCGGTGCCCCACTTGCGGGCAACCTTGATACCGCTTTCGACGGCTTCGGCGCCGCTGTTCATCGGCAACACCATGTCCTTGCCGCACAGTGCGGCCAGCGCCTCGCAGAACGGGCCGAGCGCCTCGGACCGAAAGGCGCGGCTGACCAGCGTCACGGCGTCCAATTGCGCGTGCGCGGTCGCGATGATCTCCGGATGGCGGTGCCCGAAGTTCACGGCCGAGTAGGCCGCCAGGCAGTCGAGGTAGCGGCGGCCCTCGACGTCGGTGATCCAGGCGCCGTCCGCGCTCGCCGCCACGACGGGTAGCGGAGAGTAGTTGTGCGCGACATGGCGGTCTTCGGTGGCTATCGCCTCGTCGGTGGCGGTCATGGCATCGAGGATCGTCACGGATGTACCTCCAGCGTGCAGCATTTGATGGATCCGCCGCCCTTGAGAAGCTCGGACAACTCGATTCCGATCGGTTGGAATCCGGCCTTGCGGAGCTGTTCGGCGAAGCCGGTGGCGGCAGCGGGCAGAACGACGTTGAGGCCGTCGGAAACGGCGTTGAGGCCGAGCACGTCGGCGTCGTCGGTGGCCACCTCGATCGCGTCGGGGAACAACTCGCGCAGGGTTGTGCACGATCGTTCGGTGAACGCGGGCGGGTAGTAGGCGATGGTGGTGTCGTCGAGGACCGTCAGCGCGGTGTCGAGGTGATAGAAGCGGGGGTCGATCAGTTCGAGGCTGACGACCGGCATCTGCGTCAGCGCGGAAATCTCGTCGTGTGCGCGGCGACTCTGTGCGAAAGCCGTGACCCGCCAGGATGATTGCGCCGACCACCAGAAGGTCGCCCTGTCCCTCGTTGACGTGGCGGGTCTGCGCGGGTCGGTAGCCGTGGCGGGTCATCCACTCGGCATACGCGGCCGACTCGCCCGCGCGCTGCGGGTAGGCGAACCGGGCGACGACGGCCTGTCCGTTGACCAGTAGGCCGCCATTGGCCGCGTACACCATGTCGGGCAGGCCCGCGACGGGCTCGACCAACTCGACGGTGTGGCCGAGTTCCTTGTAGGTCTGGCGCAGGCTTTCCCACTGGCTCATGGCCAGGTGGGTGTCGACGGAGGTCGAGGTGTCCATCCACGGGTTGATGGCGTACTCGACGGCGAAGAACGTCGGGGCCGTCATGGCGTAGTGACGCAGGGAAGACGCTCGCTTCGTCGCGGCGAAATCGGATACCTGGGCCGCAGGCGCGGCGACATCTGAAATCGTCATAAATCAACGATATGGGCGTACTGATTTGCAATCAATCACCGTATGTTGCGTATTGACCGATGAATCATTGCGTGAACGCTAGAATTATGGCGATCTATTGCGCGGAGGTGACGATGGACCGTCTGGACGGGACCGACGAACTGATTCTGGCCGAACTCGCCAACGACGCCAGGGCCACCTATGCCGAGATCGGCGAACGGGTGAGTCTGTCGGCGCCCGCGGTCAAGCGGCGGGTGGACCGCCTTCTCGACAGCGGCGTCATTCGTGGTTTCACCACCGTTGTCGACCGCCGGGCGTTGGGTTGGAGCACCGAGGCGTACGTGCAGGTGTTCCGCCACGGCACCATCGCGCCAGAACGCTTGCGCGCGGCGTGGATCGGGATTCCGGAGGTCATCAGCGCGGCCACCGTCACCGGCACCGCCGACGCCATCCTGCACGTGCTGGCCCGCGACATGCGTCATCTGGAGGAAGCGCTCGAGCGGATTCGCTCGGCGGCAGATGTCGAGCGCAGCGAGAGCATCGTGGTGCTGACCAACATCATCGACAGGGAACGCGGCTGAGAAGGTGCGCCAGCCGGGGTGGCGGACCGTTCGAAACGGCCATCGTGTAAGAACTGCGCATGACCACTAGTGGGGGCATCGTCATCGTCGGCGGCGGACTGGCCGCCGCGCGCACCGCCGAACAGCTGCGCCGGTCGGAGTACGCCGGGCCGGTGACCATCGTCAGCGACGAGGACCATCTGCCCTACGACCGGCCGCCGCTGTCCAAGGAGGTGCTGCGCGCCGAGACCGACGATGTCACGCTCAAGCCCGCTGAGTTCTACGACGAGAACAACATCACCTTGCTGCTCGGCAACGGCGCTCGATCGGTGGACATGGCTGCACAGACCCTGACGCTGGCCGACGGCAGCGAGCGTCTCCTACGACGAGCTGATCATCGCGACGGGTCTGGTGCCCAAGCGCATTCCGTCATTTCCCGACCTGGCGGGCATCCACGTGCTGCGGTCGGTCGACGAGAGTCTGGCGCTGCGAAAGGAGGCCGGCTCCGCGGGGCGTGCGGTCGTCGTCGGTGCCGGTTTCATCGGCTGCGAGGTGGCGGCCAGCCTGCGCGGGCTCGGCGTGGACGTGGTTCTGGTGGAGCCGCAGCCGACACCGCTGGCGTCGGTGCTCGGCGAGAAGATCGGCGAGTTGGTGACCCGGCTGCACCGCGCCGAAGGGGTCGACGTGCGCTGCGGTATCGGCGTCTCCGAGGTCAGCGGAGCCGACCGGGTGGAGAAGGTCGTCCTCGATGACGGCACCGAGATCGATGCGGACCTCGTCATCGTCGGCATCGGGTCGCGCCCCGCCACCGAGTGGTTAGAGGGCAGCGGCATCGAGGTGGACAACGGTGTCGTGTGCGACGAGCACGGGCGTTCCAGCGCACCGCACGTGTGGGCGATCGGCGACGTCGCGTCGTGGCGTCATACGCTCGGACACCAAGTGCGCGTTGAGCATTGGAGCAACGTCGCCGATCAGGCACGTGTCCTGGTGCCCGCGATGATGGGCCAGGACACGCCTGCGACCGTATCGGTGCCCTACTTCTGGAGCGACCAGTACGACGTCAAGATCCAGTGTCTGGGCGAGCCCGAGGCCGACGACATCGTGCACGTCGTCTTGGACGATGGCCGCAAGTTCCTGGCCTTCTACGAGCGCGACGGTGTGGTGGCCGGCGTCGTCGGCGGCGGCATGCCGGGCAAGGTCATGAAGGTCCGCAACAAGATCGCCGCGGGCGCTCCGATCGGCGACGTCCTCGGCTAGTAGTGATTTGGGCGTGATTACCTGCGCTGGGCGCAGGAAATCACGCCCAAGCCGCGAGTCAGAGCTCGCCGAGATAGAAGCGGGTGCCCTGGTCGTCGGTGCACAGCGCAGTCTTGCCGTAGGGCTGCTGTGACGGCTCGTCGATGACGGTGCCGCCCGCCTCGCGCACCCGGGCCACGGCGACGTCGATGTCGGCGACGGACCACATCGGAACGATCGCAGGTCGCGTGCTCCCGCCCGCGACGCCGGCCATCGGATGGGTCTGCACAACACCCCAGCCGTCGTCGATGCGACCCGGTTCGAAGGTCCAGAACAACACGCGGCTGTAGAAGGACCGGAACGCGGCGGACTCCGACACCTCGTAGGTGATGTATGAAAGTTCGCCCGGCCCAGTGCCGTTGAGATCTGGCCGCGCCGTGCCCGGTGCGGGCCGGAAGACCGCGAAGTGCAGTTCCGACGGGGTCGGTGGCATCGAGCACGGTGCCGAAGTCGAATTCCCGCGTCTCACCGACCTGTCCACCGCCGTCGACGATCGACTGCCGCGCACCATCGAGGTCGGCGACGGCGTAGCAGCAGAACATCGTGGGCGGTCCGTCGACGCTGAAGAGCCCGATGGGCTCCCTGGTGTTGGTGACCTGATGACTGGCCGGATCGTAGGTCCACCCCAGGACATGGCCGTAGAACGCCGCGGCCCGGTCGGCGTCGGGCGTCCACACCGAGACGTACCCGACATCGCCGTGCTGGATGGGCACCGCGGCGCCCGAGACCGGGCCGCTGAGCATCCAGCGATGGCCGAACGGGTCGACGATGGTGGCGGTGCGATTGCCGTAGTTCTCGTACGGCTCTCGCGCAACCTGCGCGCCGCCTTGGCGTGCGCGCTCGAGAACTGCATCGGTGTCGGGCACGGGCAGCATCAGGCTCACCGACGCCGCTTGTGGGGCAGGCGCTTTCAAGCCGATCTCCGGGTACTCGTCGGCGAGGTAGAGCACTCCGCCGGAGATCGCCAACTCGGCGTGCCCGATACGGCCGTCATCCATCACGATCGGGCTCGCCGACCAGCGTCGCCCCGAAAGTGTCGACGTACCAGGCGATAGCGTCGCGAGCACCAGCGACCGTCAGGTAGGGCAGCGCAGCGGGACGCGGCGGCGCGTCGGCGGGTGCGGCGGTCGGCTCGGTCAACTCGGCGATGGCAGTATCGGTGCCGCTCATGTCGACTCCTTGTGTTCGATTGGGCTGGGCCTCAAAAAAAGACACAGCGGATTCCAGGCGCGCGCGCAGCCGCGTCGCGAATGCCGGATCGGGCTGGACCGGAAGCTCGTCGCCGTGCAGCACGGTCAGCGGATCGTGACTGTTGTTCACGACGCTCCTCCTTCCGGCTCTGGGTAGTGCGATCTGAATGCGCGCCGCGCCCTCACCAGCAGCGCCTCGGTGGCGTGCACCGATGCGCCCGATCAGCTCGGCGCACTCGGGCACCGAGCAGTCGTCCATGTAGCGCAGCGCGAGGACGGTGCGGTGCTGCTCGGGAAGCTTGGCCATCACGCTCTCGGCGACGATGCGGTCGAGCGCGGCGTCCCAGTCGTCGTCGGGTTCGACGGGTTCGGGCAATTCGGCCACCGGGACGCTGTGCCGGTCGTGTCGACGGCGGTAGTGGTCGGCCAGCTTATGGCGCGCCACCCCGAGCAGCCATGCCACCGACATCGGCGGCGGATCGTATTTGCGCGCGGCATCCATCGCCGCCAGAAAGGTCTCCGACGTCAGATCCTCGGCCGTTCCGCGGTCGCCGCAGCGCCGGGCGAAGTACCCGTAGACGACAGGCAGTGCCTCGTCGTACAGCGCCAGCAGGGCCCGCGGAGCGTCGCTGGAATCCGATTCGGCGCTCACACCCTTATCGTCGCCGCAGCGGCGCCAACTCCGACGCCCCAATCGACGAATTTTTTCACCGACCTCGTCGGTCCAGTGCCATCAGGCCGACGCTGATGGTGTCGAATGCGTCGCCGAGCGCCTGTGTGAGCGACACCGATTCGTCGGCCAGCCAGTGCTCATAGGCGGCCAGCGCGACGCCGAGCATCGTCCACGCCACGGTCTGGGGCACCAGATCGGTGGGTTTGGCGCCCAGCCCGCCGCGCGACGAACGCCGCGACGACGGCGCGCCATCCGGCGTACATGGTCATCGAATACGCCTGCAGCGCAGCGGTCTCCAGGATGACCCGCATCCGCTGGCGATGTCGGGCGGTCTCGGCCTCGTCAAAGGTGTTGAACGCCAGCAGCGCGGTGCGCAGCGCGTCGCCGATCGGGACGTCTGGATCGAGGTCGGCGAGCAGGTCGCGCAGGTGGTTCAGATGGGCATCGAAGTCGCCCCAGGGCAACGCGTTCTTCGACGGGTAGTAGCGAAACAAGGTGCGACGGGCGATGCCGGCGGCCTCGGCGACGTCGTCGACGCTGACCTCGTCGAAGCCCCGCGCGGCGAACAGGTCGATCGCCACGTTGCTGATGTGGTCCCAGGTGGTCGAGCGCCGACGGCCCACACGATGCCGGGATTCCGGCCCCATCCGACCTCCTTTCTCGGGTACCCCTTTTCATTCTGGCACCCGATGCCATATTATTGCGACCTCGATCACAATTGTCGAGATCCCGTGAAAGGAAAGGTGCGGATCGTGGAGCCGAATCAGACGGAGCAGACCGAGACCGAGCTCGTCACCGAGACCCTGGTCGAAGAGGTGTCGATCGACGGGATGTGCGGGGTCTACTGACAGTGACGGCATGGCCGCTGGGGCCGGGCAGGACACCGCGTTCGACCCCGGCCTGCGCTGGCGGCTTCACCCCCAGGTGGCCGTGCGGCCGGAGCCGTTCGGCGCGCTGCTGTATCACTTCGGCACCCGCAAGCTGTCGTTTCTGAAGAACCGGACGATCGTCGAGGTGGTCAAGTCGCTGGCTGACCACCCCGACGCTCGTTCCGCCTGCCGCGCCGCCGGAATCGACGACGCAGCACCAGGCGCCCTATCTGCACGCGCTGCGGCGTGCTCGCGCAATCGAAAATGCTGGTGCTGCAATGACTTTGACTGACTCGGCGCCCGCGCCGGGAACCCAACCTGTGCCGAGGCTGATCGAGCAGTTCGAGCACGGTCTCGACGCGCCGATCTGCCTGACGTGGGAGCTCACCTACGCGTGCAACCTGGCGTGCGTGCACTGCCTGTCCTCGTCGGGCAAGCGCGACCCGCGCGAGCTGACCACGCAGCAGTGCAAGGACATCATCGACGAGCTCGAGCGCATGCAGGTGTTCTACGTCAACATCGGTGGCGGGGAACCGACTGTGCGGCCGGACTTCTGGGAACTGGTCGACTACGCCACCGCGCACCACGTCGGCGTGAAGTTCTCCACCAACGGCGTGCGCATCACACGCCGAGGTGGCCGCCCGGCTGGCCGCCAGCGACTACGTCGACGTGCAGATCTCGCTCGACGGCGCGACCGCGGAGGTCAACGATGCGGTGCGCGGCGCCGGCTCGTTCGCGATGGCGATCCGCGCGCTGGAGAACCTCGCCGACGCGGGCTTCAAGGACGCCAAGATCTCGGTCGTGGTGACCCGCCACAACGTCGACCAGCTCGACGAGTTCGCAGCGCTGGCGACGCGTTACGGCGCCACTCTGCGGATCACCCGGCTGCGGCCGTCCGGCCGCGGCGCCGACGTGTGGGACGAACTCCATCCGACCGCCGAGCAGCAGGTGCAGCTGTACGACTGGCTGGTGGCCAAGGGTGACCGCGTGCTCACCGGCGACTCGTTCTTCCATCTGTCGGGGCTGGGCGAGCCCGGCGCGCTGGCCGGGCTGAATCTGTGCGGCGCCGGCCGCGTGGTCTGCCTGATCGATCCGGTCGGCGACGTCTACGCCTGCCCGTTCGCCATCCACGACCGGTTCCTGGCCGGAAACATCCTGTCCGACGGGGGCTTTGTCGGATTCGCAACGTGTGGAAGAACGCGCCGCTGTTCCGGGAGCTGCGCGAGCCGCAGTCGGCCGGCGCCTGCAGCAGTTGCGGGCACTACGACAGCTGCCGCGGCGGCTGCATGGCCGCCAAGTTCTTCACGGGTCTGCCGCTGGACGGTCCCGACCCCGAATGCGTCGAGGGCTACGGCGCGCCTGCGCTGGCCGGCGAGCGCGACAAGCCCAAGCCCAGCGTCGACCACTCCGCGGACAGCAGGGTCCGGTGGCGCTGAAGCTGCTCGACCGCCGCCGGCCCAAGAGCTCTGCAACGAAAGTCCGGTGTAGTCATGGCTCGCGATAAGTGGTTCGAAACCGTCGCCATCGCGCAGCAGCGCGCGAAGAAGCGGCTGCCGAAGTCGGTCTACTCCGTCGCTGATCGCCGGCAGCGAGAAGGGGCTGACGGTCACCGACAACGTCGAGGCGTTCGCGCGAGCTCGGTTTCGCGCCGCACGTCATCGGCGCGCTCGAGAAGCGTGATCTGGCGACAACCGTTATGGGGCAGGAGATCTCGCTGCCGGTGTTGATCTCGCCGACCGGTGTGCAGGCGGTCCACCCCGACGGTGAGGTGGCCGTCGCGCGGGCCGCGGCCGCCCGCGGCACCGCGATGGGCCTGTCGTCGTTCGCGAGCAAGCCGATCGAGGAGGTCATCGCCGCCAACCCCAAGATCTTCTTCCAGATCTACTGGCTGGGCGGCCGGGACGCGATCGCGGCGCGCGTCGAGCGGGCCCGGGCGGCCGGCGCCGTCGGGCTGATCGTCACCACCGACTGGAGCTTCTGCCACGGCCGGGACTGGGGCAGCCCGAAGATTCCCGGAGCAGATGGACCTCGCGACCATGGTGCGGATGCTGCCCGAGGTCCTGACCCGGCCGCGCTGGTTCTGGCAGTGGGCGAAGACGATGCGGCCGCCCAACCTGCGCGTGCCCAACCAGGCCGCGCGCGGCGAGGCCGGGTCCGCCGTTCTTCGCAGGCCTACGGCGAATGGATGGGCACGCCGCCGCCGACGTGGGAGGACATCGCCTGGCTGCGCGAGCTGTGGGGCGGGCCGTTCATGCTCAAGGGCGTGATGCGGGTCGATGACGCCAAACGTGCTGTGGATGCGGTGTTTCGGCGATCTCGGTGTCCAATCACGGCGGCAACAACCTGGACGGCACGCCTGCGTCGATCCGGGCGCTGCCCGCGATCGCCGAGGCTGTCGGCGACCAGGTCGAAGTTTTGCTCGACGGCGGCATCCGGCGCGGCAGCGACGTCGTCAAGGCCGCTCGCGCTCGGCGCGCGGGCGGTGATGATCGGCCGGGCCTACCTGTGGGGCCTCGCGGCCAACGGGCAGGCCGGCGTCGAGAACGTGCTCGACATCCTGCGCGGCGGCATCGACTCGGCGCTGCTGGGCCTCGGTCAAGCGCGTCGGTGCACGACTTGGTTGCCGACGACGTCCTGATCCCGGCCGGCTTCACCCGCGCGCTCGGGGTGCCCGCCGACGCCAGCGCCTGAGACGTTCACGCCCCGCGGTCCAGGCGAACTTGCTGGTACAGGCGTGGCGGCAGGGGACTGGCGTGACCTGAGTGGCTGCCGCCGGCGACGAAATTCCGGAAATCAATTGCTGCGCATGCGCCAACAATTGGCGCACGCCAGGTGAATTCGGCCTACCATCGGCGGGTGGCCTTTCCCAGCGACCTCGGGAACGCGACGTCGAGGCAGCTGCAGAGCACGGTCGTCCGCGTTGATCGTGCCGGTCGGGTCGACCGAGCAGCACGGACCTCACCTGCCGCTGGACACCGACACCCGCATCGCCACCGCGGTCGCCCGCGCTGTTGCCGACCGGCTCGGCGGACCGGGATGAACGAACTGGATGCTCGCGCCCGCGATCGGCTACGGCGCCAGCGGCGAGCACGAGGGGTTCGCCGGCACCGTCTCGATCGGAACCTCTGCGCTGCGGCTCCTGCTGGTCGAGTTCGGCCGGTCCGCATCGCGCTGGGCGCCGCGCCTGGTCTTCGTCAACGGCCACGGCGGCAACGTCGAGGCGCTGGCGGCGGCGGCGGCCCTGCTGCGCTACGAGGGCCGCGACGTCGGGCTGGTGCTCCTGCAGCGCCGCGGGCGCCGACGCGCACGCCGGCCACACCGAAACCTCTGTATTGCTACATATTTCGCCCGAGGACGTCTGGCTCGACGAGCGGGTCCCGGGCAACAGCGCTCCGCTCGCCCAGCTGATGCCGCAGCTGCGGCGTGGGCGGCGTCGCGGCGGTCAGCGACGTCGGCGTGCTCGGGGACCCGACGACCGCGACCGCGGACGAGGGCGCAGCGTATCTTTGCCGAGATGGTCGGCGGATGTTTGCGGCGGATCACCCGCTGGGTGCCGGACCGCGACGGGATGTTGACATGACGGGACCGCGGCTGCCCGACGGGTTCGCCGTGCAGGTGGATCGCCGGGTGAAGGTGCTCGGTGAGGGCTCCGCCTTGCTCGGCGGATCGCCCACCCGGCTGCTGCGGCTGGCGCCCGCCGCGCAGACGATGCTCAACGGCGGCCGGCTCGAGGTCCACGACGCGGTCAGCGCGCAGCTCGCGCGCACGCTGCTCGACGCGACCGTCGCGCATCCGCGGCCGCCGAGCGGTCCGTCGCACCGCGACGTCACTGTCGTTATTCCGGTGCGCGACAACGTATCTGGCCTACGACGACTCGTCGCAGCGCTGCGCGGAATGCGTGATCATCGTCGTCGACGACGGATCGGTGATCCCGGTGCAGCAGGCCGACTTCGCGCAGATGTACTGCGACGTTCGGATCGCTGCGGCACGACCGCAGCAAGGGGCCCGGCCGCCGCGCGCAACACCGGCATGGCGGCATGCGCCACCGACTTCGTCGCGTTCCTCGACTCCGACGTGGTGCCGCGGCGCGGCTGGCTCGAGGCGCTGCTGGGTCACTTCTGCGATCCCGCGGTCGCCCTCGTCGCCCCGCGCATCATCGGACTGCAGCAGGCCGACAACCTGGTGGCCCGCTACGAGGCCGTGCGGTCGTCGCTCGACCTCGGTCTGCGCGAGGCGCCGGTGGTGCCCTACGGGACCGTCTCCTACGTGCCCAGCGCCGCGATCATCTGCCGCCGCACGGTGCTGACGGAGTCTCGGCGGGTTCGACGAGACGCTCAAGTCCGGCGAGGACGTCGACCTGTGCTGGCGACTGATCGAGGCGGGCGCCCGGCTGCGCTACGAACCCATCGCGCTGGTCGCTCACGATCACCGGACGCAACTGCGAGAATGGTTGTCGCGCAAGTCTTTCTACGGCGAGGCGGCGGCACCGCTGTCGGTCCGGCATCCGGGTAAGACCGCGCCGCTGGTGATCTCCGGGTGGACGCTGGTGGCCTGGATTCTGATGGCGATGGGGTCGGGCATCGGCTACCTCGCATCGATGGTCGTCGCCGTGATGACCGGCCGCCGCATCGCCAAGTCGCTGTCCGCGGTGGAGACCGAACCCAAGGAAGTCGCGGTGGTGGCCGCGCACGGCCTGTGGTCGGCAGCCCTGCAGCTGGCGTCGGCGATCTGCCGGCACTACTGGCCGATCGCGTTGATCGCGGCTCTGTTGTCGCGGCGGTGTCGCCAGGTGGTGCTGGTCGCGGCGATCATCGACGGGGTGGTGGACTGGATCACCCGCAACGGGAATGCCGACGACGACACCAAGCGGGTCGGCCTGCTCACTTACATCCTGCTCAAGCGGCTCGACGACATCGCCTACGGCAGCGGGCCTGTGGACGGGCGTGGTGCGCGAGCGGCACGCGGGCGCGCTCAAGCCCCAGATCCGGACCTGAACCGCCTTGCACCCGCCGCCTCTCGCCGTGCACAGCGACGTACTGATCGTCGGTGCGGGAAGCGCCGGATCCGTTCTAGCGGAACGGCTTTCAGCTGATCTCAACTGTCAGGTGACGGTTGTCGAGGCCGGTCCCGGGTCCGTCTGACCCGCGTGTGCTCACCCAGATCAGCGATGGCCTGCGGCTGCCGATCGGGTCCGCGAGCTCGGTGGTGCGCCGCTATCCCGACCACGCTGACCGACAATCCCGAGCGCCATGCACAGATCATGCGCGGGGCGGTGGTCGGCGGATCCGGTGCGGTCAACGGCGGCTACTTCTGCCGCGGCCTGCCCGCGGACTTCGAAGGGTGGGGATTGCCGGGCTGGAGGTGGGCAGACGTGCTGCCGCATTTCCGTGCCATCGAAACGGATCTGGACTTCGCCGATGCGTGTGCACGGTGGTAGCGGCCCGATCGTGGTGCAGCGGATAGCCGAATTCGACGGCTGCACAGCATCATTCGTCGAAGCCGCAAGGGACGCCGGCAACGAATGGATTGCCGACCTCAACGGTTCCACTATCGGAGGAGCCGTTGCGCCCCGGCATCGGCGCGGTGCCGTTGAATATCAACGGTGGCACCCGCGTCGGACCGGGAGGGGCGTATCTGCAGCCCGCGATGAACCGAGACAATCTGACACTGCTGACCAACATCAGGGTGGCGCGCGTCCGAATCGACAACGGTCGGGCGGTCGGCGTGGACTGCGTGGGACCCGACGGGAGCGTCAGCCTGAGTGCTGACCGAATCATACTGTCCGCCGGAGCAATTGGATCTGCACAGCTGCTGATGCTGTCGGGTATCGGTCCGCAGAAAGTGCTCAATTCGATCGGCATTCGGGTAATTGCGGACCTGCCCGTGGGTGTGGCGTCGGTCGATCACCCGGAGTGGGTGTTACCGGTGGACTGGTCCGAGACACACGGTCTGCCTCCGCTGGAGGCGGTGCTAGCCACTTCCGATGGTCTCGAGTTACGTCCGTACACAGCGGGTTTCGGTGCGATGATCAGCGGTCGACGTGATGATCCCGCTGACCACCCTCATCTCGGGGTGGCATTGATGAGACCGGCGTCGCGTGGCCGGGTACGGCTGGTGTCCGCTGATCCGGATGAGCCTCCGGTGATCGAGCACCGCTACGACAGCGAGCCTGCAGACGTCGCGCTGCTGACCGCCGGAGTCGAACTCGCACGAGAACTCGTCGGCGTGGCCGCGAAAGCGAAAACCGTATCGTGGTCGACGTCGCAGCACCTGTGCGGCACCGCGCCCATGGGCCGCGACGGCGACGCCGGCGCCGTGGTCGACACCCAGTGCAGGGTCCGCGGTATCGAGGGGCTATGGGTTGTCGACGGCTCGGTGTTTCCCGCCATCACCGGCCGCGGTCCGCACGCCACCATCGTCATGATCGGCCACCGAGCCGCCGAGTTCATCACGTGATTCGGCCCACCGCTCCGTGAGGCGTTGCGCGAAGCGGAATTGCCGACCGTCGCGCCCGGGTGCCCAGACGGCGACGAAGGCAGACGCAACTGCGAGCAGGATCGCCAGCACCAACAGCGACAGGTCCATCGACTGCATGAACGCGGACTCGGCGAGGTGCGCCAGGCGGGCCCCCTGAGGGCCGATCCGCCCGGCGACCGCGAGGGCTTGGGCGAGAGAGTCGAGTGCGGCGTCACGAATCTGGTCAGGGAATGCGGTCAGGCCCGGGCTGAGGGCCTTGGTGTACTCGGCGGCCAGCACCGAGCCGGCTACCGCGATGCCGACCGCCGCTCCTACCTCGCGCGTCGCGTCGTTGACGGCCGAAGCGACCCCTTGCTTCTCATCGGGTACCGCATTCATGATCGCCGAAGTCGTTGGCGCGACACATAATCCGATGCCGATGCGCTGGTGATCAGCATCGGCCACGCGAGGTCGAGGTAACTGGAACCGGTATCGAGATAACGCATGGCGAACAGGCCTGCCCCGATGAGGAACAGTCCGAGCGCGACCGCGACGCGAAGTCCGATTTTCGGCAGGTAGAGATGCATCGTGGCGCCGAGCACCATGATCGGTATCGCCAGCGGCGTGAGCGCGAACGCGGTCGTGAGCGGGCTGTAGCCAAGGATCAATTGCATGTACTGCATTGCGACGAAGAAGAATCCGAAGTTGGCGAAGAACAGGAACGTGATCCCGACGGATCCGATCGCGAAGTCGGGTCTGCCGAACAGCCGGACATCCAAGAGCGGATGGCGGCGCCGCAGTTCGACCACCGCGAAGATCGCCGCGAGTGCGACGCCGGCTGCCATGCAGCCCCACACGACCGGGTGGGTCCAGCCGCGTGCCGGCGCTTCCACGACGCCGAAGACGAAGACCGCGAGGGCTGCGCCGATCAGCATCGCGCCGATCCAGTCCAGCGGTGTTGCGGTTTCGTCGCGCGACGATCGGATCGTGCAGGTGGCGATGAACAGAAAGATGCCTGAGGCCGTGAAGCCGTAGAAGATGGACTGCCAGGAGAAGAAGTGGAGTAGTAGCCCGGTCCCCAGAAAACCCACGACAGCACTGGAACTCGCGGCGCCCGCCCAGATGCCGACCGCCTTGTTGCGCTCGCTTTTCGGGAACGCGGCGGTCAACAGAGACAATGTCGCAGGCATGATGAACGCCGCACCGACACCCGCCGTAGCCCGCGCGACGATGATCTGCACCGGGCTATCCAGAAACACCGGGGCGATCGAGGCCAGCGCGAAGATCGTCAACCCGAACAGCAGCGCCCCGCGCCGCCCGTACCGGTCGCCGATCGCACCGGCCGGCAGCAGCAAGCAGGCCAGCACCAATGTGTAACCGTCGACGATCCAGGTCAGTTGCGTCTGCGTCGCAGAGGTCTCGCGCGCGATATCGGGAAGTGCGGCGTTGAGCGCAACCATCGAGGAGATGACCAGAATGACGTCGAGCGCCGCGACCGTCAGCAGCCAATACCGGCCGAACTTGGACAAACTTGCCAGGTTGGCGTCGATATCCTGGTCAGACCGTGCGAGGGTGTCGACCATATGTCGTCGCTCACTTTCGGCAGCGATAGTTTTGAGACTAACAGTCTCGGAAAGAGACTGACAGTCTTGTTCCCGGGATGGAGGTGACGCAAACGATGACCGCCCCGGCTCGCGCGTGGGCCCAGGAAGTAGCGACCCTCGGCCGGCCCGGTCCCGGGCGCGTTTGCTCGATGCCGCGACCGCGCTTCTGCGTGCGGGCGGTCCAAGCGCGGTCACCATCGACGCGGTCACCCGCAGCGCCAACGTCGCGCGCGCGACGCTGTATCGCCATTTCTCCAGCGCCAACGAACTCCTCGCGGCGGCGTTCACGAGCCTGTTGCAACCCGCCCCGATGCCGCCCGTAGAGGGAGGTCTGCGCGATCAACTGCTCGCGGTCGTGGTCGGGTGGGCCGAGTCGATCGCCGAGGTGCCTGCGATGCTCACGGCGATGACCTGGTTGGCCTCAGGGCCCGACGCCGTCGCGTATTCCGACGTACACCAGACGGACTCTGACGCCGTCGGAACCCTGCGCACCCGGATCATTCAGCTGTACTCGGCGCCGTTCGAAGCGATCTTCGACAGCCCGCAGGCCGCCGCAGTAACTCGGTGAGGTGGACCGCGTCCAAGCGATCGCGTTGCTGATCGGCCCGCTCATCCTCGGCAGGCTTTCCACGCTGGCCGATTTCGATTACCGCACGTGCGCCGAGGCCGCCGTTGACGGGTTCCTGGCCACCCACGCGAAGAAGAAACTGCAAGTCAGCGCAGCGAGTAGCGAATCGGCAGGTGCTTGAGTCCGCCGACGAACGTGGTGGCCGAAAGCTCCGGTGTGCCGGCCAATTCGATCGATTCCAGCCGCGGAATCAGCTCGGTGTAAAGACTGTTCATCTCCATCCGCGCCAGCGCGGCACCGAGGCAGAAGTGCACGCCGTACCCGAACGCGACGTGCTTGTTGGGATCGCGACTGACGTCGAACCGGAACGGTTCGTCGAACACCTCTTCGTCGCGGTTTCCGGAAACGTAAGCGAGATAAACGGATTCACCCTTGGCGATGGGTACGCCGCGCACGCTGGTGTCCTCTGCGGCGGTGCGCATGAACTCCTTGACCGGGGTGGCCCACCGGATCATCTCCTCGACCGCGGTCGGCATCAGATCCATGTTCTGTTGCAAGACGTTTCAGCTCGCCGGGGTTCTCGATCAGCGCGAGCAGGCCGCCGGAGATCGCGTCCTTGGTGGTGTCATGGCCGGCGCTCGCGACGATCACGTAATAGGACAGCGTGTCCATGTCCGACATCGGTTCGCCGTCGACGAGACCGTTGGCGATCGCGGACGCCAGGTCCTCTGTCGGATGGGCGCGTCGCGAGGCCGTCAACGCCGAGAAGTAGTTGAAGAAGTCGGCCAGCACGGCAAGCAGATCCTCGGTCGAGCCGCCGCGTTGGTGTTCTTCGTCGTCGCCGCCGAACATCTCCTGGGTGAGTTTGAGCATCCGCGGAAAGTCCTCCTCGGGCAGGCCGAGAAGCGAAAGGATCACGTAGAGCGGGAAGTTGACGGCGATATCCTCGACGAAGTCGCACTCGGGTCCGATGTCGCGCATCCTGTCGACGTAGCGCTTGGCGAGCTCGTCGACGCGAACCTTCAGGTCGCGCATGGCCTTGGGCCGGAACCAGTCCGCGCCGATCGCCCTGACCTTGCGGTGATGCGGGTCGTCCATGTGGATGAGCGTCCGGATGCCGAGTCCGGCGTCCTGCTGACTCTTGAGGACGTCGTCGGCCTCGGCGGTGGCCAGCAGCGGTCGTGGCTCGGAGCAGCCAGAGGTTGTTGTCCCGCTCGATGGCCATGATGTCGGCGTGCTTGGTGATCGCCCAGAACGGCCGGTACGGCGGATTGTCGACCCAGGCGACCGGGTTGTTCGCCCGCAGGTGGGTCAGCGCCGCGTGCAGGCGTGCATCGTCGGCGTAGCCCTTCGGATCGGCGAGGACTTTCGCGGCGTCATCCATCGTCGGCGTGCTCATAACGGCTCCTTACGTCCCAGGCTGGCCCGAACTTGACGGGTGTCAAGTCCGCACTTTATGTGACGGCTGCCACGCCGGGCAAGGGCCATTGGGCGCAATGTCAGTAGGCTCGGGCCTCGTGTCACTCGCCTCGCTTCGCCGCCGCGTCCGCGCGGCCGTGCGCGGCACTCGCGGTAGTGATGCTGCTGGCCGGTTGCGCAGAGGGTGAGCCGTCGGCGGTGGATGTGCCGCCTGATCCGGCCGTGGTGCATACCCTCAACGGGGCGCGTGCGTGGGACTGTCGCGGCCGATCACCGCTATTTCGCCGGAATCCCTTACGCCGCACCGCCTATCGGGCCGTTGCGCTGGCAGCCGCCCGCACCCGCTGCGCCCTGGACGGGGTTTCGGCGACGCCACCCGCCCGGGCCCGCGGTGCATGCAGGACAGCAGCAACGACATCGACCGGTCGCCCCGCAGCGAGGACTGTCTGACTCTCAACGTGTGGACGCCGCCACCGCGGGACCAACCGCGCCCGGTCATGGTGTGGATCCACGGCGGTGCGTTCCTCAACGGCAGCGGTGACCTCTACGACGCACGCCGACTGGCGAGCCGCGGGGACATCGTCGTGGTGACCATCAACTACCGGCTGGGTGCGCTGGGCTTTCTGGCGCATCCGGCGCTCGGCGCGGGCGGCGACGTCGGCAACTACGGGCTGGCCGACCAGCAGGCCGCGCTGCGCTGGGTGCACGACAACATCGCCGGCTTCGGCGGCGATCCGGACAAGGTCACGGTCGCGGGCGAGTCCGCGGGCGGGATGTCGGTGTGCGACCACCTCGTGGCGCCGGACTCGGCGGGGCTGTTCCGGGCGGCGATCATGCAGAGCGGGCCGTGCCAGTTGCAGCCGGACTTGCCGGCTGCGCAGAAGGCAAGCGCCGACTACGCCGCCGAGGCTGGGTGCGCCGACCCGGCGACGGCGGCGCAGTGTCTGCGCGCGCTGCCGGCCGACAAGCTGCAGACGGCGTTGGTGTACCGCCAGCTCGGCACGGAGGTGCTGAGCGGCCCGGTCACCGGCACGACGACGCTGCCGGTCGATCCCGTCACCGGGATCGCCGAAGGGCGCGCCGCCCGCGTGCCGGTGATGATCGGCACCACGGGCGACGAGTTCAACCTTGTTCGCCGCGCTGCAACTGATGCACGGGCGGCCGATGGACGCCGCCGATTATCCGGAGCTGCTGGCCGAAGCGTTCGGTCCGAATGCGGGGGCGGTCGCGGAGCAGTACCGGCCGGAGCGGTTCGGCGGCAGTGTGCCGCTGGCCTATGCGGCGGCGATGACCGACGGCGACTTCGCGTGTGTGGCCGATCGGGTTGCCGACGCGCTCACCAAAGACGAGCCCGTGTACGGCTACGAGTTCAACGATCGCGGTGCGCCTGCGCCAGAACCGTTCCAGGAGGCGCCGATTCCCGGTCGGCGCAAGCCATTCACTGGAGCTGCGGTACCTGTTCGACATCGGCGGTGCGCCGGCGCTGCACCCCGGCGCAGCGAGCGCCTGTCGGATCAGATGATCGACTTCTGGAGCCAGTTCGTCACGACCGGATCGCCGAGCGCTGCCGGCCAGCCCGACTGGCCCGAGCTCGGCGACGTCGGGTCCGGGTGCGCGAATGTCGTTGCAGCCGGACGGCAATCGCGTCATCACCGACTTCGAGGAAAAACACCGATGCGCGTTCTGGGCCGGCCTGAAAGGCTAGCCCGATGCCGACTCCCGAGCCCGACGCGTTCGCCGAGCAGTGGGTGCAGGCGTGGAACGCCCACGATGTCGAGGCGGTGCTCGCGCACTTCGCCGACGACGTGGTGTTCACCTCGCCGGTCGCGGCGCGGGTGCTGCCCGAGACCGGGGGAGTGGTGCGGGGCAAGGACGCGTTGCGGGACTACTGGACGACGGCGCTGGCCCAGTGCCTGATCTGCATTTCGAGCTGATCGGCGTCTACCGCGGGACCTCGACTTTGGTGATCAACTACCGCAACCACCGCGGCAGAGTTGGTCAACGAGGTGCTGACGTTCGACGCCGACGGCCTGGTCCGTGAGGGCCACGGCACATATCTGGGCGAATGCTGACCTCGGCGTATCCCGGCTCCATCCGCACCACGTGCGGCGCGATCGAGGCGAAATACGGCACCCGCACCATCGCGGCGGCCGAGAACAGCCGGCTGCCGCCTGGGCGCTCGGCGAGACGTTTCCACATGCGATAATGTCGTGGTCGGAGCGGCCATGCCGGGCCTACCTTACTCTGGAGTAAGGTAGAGCGGGCGGGCTCTCGCATTCGAGGCCAGGGATTTGGAGCAGCCCCCACATCTAGGGCATACTGTTCGGGTTGCCTTGAGCCAGGTTCGCGCCTGGCCGGGCATACAGACTACCCAACCTCGATCGCGACGGATTTCCGACGCGGGCGAGTGTGCGCGAGGGCGACACACCCGAGCGCGGGGGTCGGTGAACCACAGACAGGTAAACAGCGGCGGCAATAGCCTGCGCGACCAGGTTGGTCCTGGCGCGCGGCTGCAGACGAGGTTTTCCACGCCCAACGCGGAGCCCGTTAGTAGTGAGGTAGGAGAAGCGTGGCGGGACAGAAGATCCGCATCAGGCTCAAGGCCTACGACCACGAGGCGATCGACGCCTCGGCGCGCAAGATCGTCGAGACGGTCACCCGAACGGGCGCCAGCGTGGTTGGCCCGGTGCCGCTGCCGACCGAGAAGAACGTGTACTGCGTCATCCGGTCCCCGCATAAGTACAAGGACTCGCGGGAGCACTTCGAGATGCGTACGCACAAGCGACTGATCGACATCCTCGACCCGACGCCGAAGACCGTTGACGCCCTGATGCGCATCGATCTGCCGGCCAGTGTCGACGTCAACATCCAGTAGGAGACCAGAGAACCATGGCTAGAAAAGGCATTCTGGGCACCAAGCTGGGCATGACGCAGGTGTTCGACGAGAACAACCGGGTCGTCCCGGTGACGGTCGTCAAGGCCGGCCCCAATGTCGTGACGCGCATCCGTACCCCGGAGCGCGATGGCTACTCCGCCGTGCAACTCGCCTACGGCGAGATCAGCCCCCGCAAGGTGAACAAGCCGGTGACAGGCCAGTATTCGGCCGCCGGGCGTGAACCCGCGCCGTCACCTCGCCGAGTTCCGGCTCGACGACGAGGCCGCCGCCGCCGAGTACGAGGTCGGCCAGGAGCTGACCGCCGAGATCTTCGCCGACGGCAGCCTTCGTCGACGTGACCGGCACCAGCAAGGGCAAGGGCTTCGCCGGCACGATGAAGCGCCACGGCTTCAAGGGCCAGGGCGCCAGCCACGGCGCACAGGCGGTGCACCGCCGTCCCGGGTCCATCGGTGGCTGCTGCCACCCCGGGCCGCGTGTTCAAGGGCACCCGCATGTCGGGCCGGATGGGCAACGACCGCGTGACGACGCAGAACCTGGTGGTGCACAAGGTCGATGCCGAGAACGGCGTGCTGTTGATCAAGGGCGCCATCCCCGGCCGCAACGGCGGACTGGTGATGGTCCGCAGCGCAATCAAGCGAGGCGAGAAGTAATGGCTGCCAAAGACTCTCAAGATCGACGTCCACACCCCGGCGGGCAAGAAGGACGGCTCCGTGGAGCTGCCCGCCGAGCTGTTCGACGTCGAACCCAACATCGCGCTGATGCACCAGGTGGTCGAGGCGCAGCTGGCCGCAAAGCGCCAGGGCACGCACTCGACGAAGACCCGCGGCGAAGTCCGCGGCGGCGGCAAGAAGCCGTACCGCCAGAAGGGCACCGGCCGCGCGCGCCAGGGTTCGACGCGCGCTCCGCAGTTCACCGGCGGTGGCATCGTGCACGGCCCGAAGCCGCGCGACTACAGCCAGCGCACGCCCAAGAAGATGATCGCCGCCGCCCTGCGCGGCGCGCTGTCGGACCGGGCGCGCAACGGCCGCATCCACGCGGTCACCGAACTGGTCGAGGGGCAGGCCCCGTCGACCAAGACCGCCAAGGCGTTCCTGGCCACGCTGACCGACGCGACAAGCAGGTGCTGGTCGTCATCGGCCGCAGTGACGAGACCGGCGCATTGAGCGTGCGCAATCTGCCTGGCGTGCACATGCTCTCGCCGGACCAGCTCAACACGTACGACGTGTTGAAGGCCGACGACGTGGTGTTCAGCGTCGAGGCGCTGAACAGCTACATCGAGCGCGAACACCAAATACCGCCGAGGAGGTTTCGGCCTGATGGCGACCGTGACTGACCCCCGCGACATCATCTTGGCCCCGGTCATCTCCGAGAAGTCCTACGGACTGATCGAGGACAACGTGTACACGTTCGTCGTTCACCCCGATTCGAACAAGACGCAGATCAAGATCGCGATCGAGAAGATCTTCAGCGTCAAGGTCGAGTCGGTGAACACCGCCAACCGGCAGGGCAAGCGCAAGCGCACCCGCGCCGGATTCGGCAAGCGCAAGGACACCAAGCGCGCCATCGTCACGCTGGCCGCGGGTAGCAAGCCGATCGACCTGTTCGGAGCACCGGCCTAGCCGGCGACGCAGAGAGACCTAGAGGAACATGGGAATTCGCAAGTACAAGCCGACGACCCCCGGTCGCCGCGGTGCCAGCGTCTCCGATTTCGCCGAGATCACTCGCGACCATCCGGAGAAGTCGCTGGTTCGCCCGCTGCACGGCAAGGGCGGCCGCAACGCGCACGGTCGGATCACCACCCGGCACAAGGGCGGCGGCCACAAGCGTGCCTACCGCGTGATCGACTTCCGTCGCAACGACAAGGACGGCGTCAACGCCAAGGTCGCACACATCGAATACGACCCGAACCGCACCGCCAACATCGCACTGCTGCACTACCTGGACGGCGAGAAGCGCTACATCATTGCGCCGCAGGGACTGTCGCAGGGCGACGTCGTGGAGTCCGGCGCCAACGCCGACATCAAGCCGGGTAACAACCTGCCGCTGCGCAACATCCCCGCGGGCACACTGATCCACGCGGTGGAGCTGCGACCCGGTGGCGGCGCCAAGATGGCGCGCTCGGCCGGCGCCAGCATCCAGCTGCTGGGCAAGGAAGGCACCTACGCCTCGCTGCGCATGCCGTCCGGTGAGATCCGTCGCGTCGACGTGCGCTGCCGCGCCACCGTCGGCGAGGTCGGCAACGCCGAGCAGGCCAACATCAACTGGGGCAAGGCCGGCCGTATGCGGTGGAAGGGCAAGCGCCCCACCGTCCGTGGTGTCGTGATGAACCCGGTCGACCACCCGCACGGCGGCGGCGAGGGTAAGACCTCCGGCGGCCGTCACCCGGTCAGCCCGTGGGGTAAGCCCGAGGGCCGTACCCGCAAGTCGCACAAGCCGAGCGACAAGCTCATCGTCCGACGCCGGCGCACCGGCAAGAAGCACCACCGGTAGGGAGTAGACGATGCCACGCAGCCTCAAGAAGGGTCCGTTCGTCGACGACCATCTGCTTGAAGAAGGTCGACGTCCAGAACGAGAAGAACAGCAAGCAGGTCATCAAGACCTGGTCGCGCCGATCGACCATCATCCCCGACTTCATCGGGCACACCTTCGCGGTGCACGACGGCCGCAAGCATGTCCCGGTGTTCGTCACCGAGGCGATGGTCGGGCACAAGCTCGGCGAGTTCGCACCGACCCGCACGTTCAAGGGTCACATCAAGGACGACCGGAAGGCCAAGCGCCGGTGAGTACTACGACTGAATATCCGTCTGCGACGGCGAAGGCGCGCTTCGTGCGCATCTCGCCGACGAAGGCGCGCCGGGTCATCGACCTGGTGCGCGGCAAGTCGGTGGCCGATGCGCTGGACATCCTGCGGTGGGCGCCGCAGGCCGCCAGCGAGCCGGTCGCCAAGGTGATCGCCAGCGCAGCGGCGAACGCGCAGAACAACGACGGCCTGGATCCGACCACCCTCGTGGTCGCCACGATCCACGCCGACGAGGGCCCGACCGCCAAGCGCATCCGCCCGCGCGCCCAGGGTCGTGCGTTCCGGATCCGCAAGCGCACCAGCCACATCACGGTGATCGTCGAGAGCAGGCCGACGCGGGAGAGCGGGCGGGCAGGCCGCCAGCGCTTCGCGGGCACGTCGCGCCCAGGGCAGCAAGGCGGCCGCCGTCGAAGAAGGCTGGCGGAGCCGCGACGGCGGCGACATCGAGCACGGCCACCAAGGCTGCGGTGGAGACCACGGCTCCGGAGAAGGCGCCCGCCGCGAAGGCGGCGGCCAAGAAGGCTCCGGCTAAGAAGACCGCCGACAAGGCACCGGCCAAGAAGGCTCCGGGAAAAAAGGCCGAAGCGAAGAAGACTGCTAAAGCTTCTGACGAAGCGAAGGAGGGCTCGGAGTAGTGGGCCAGAAAATCAATCCCCACGGCTTCCGGCTCGGTATCACCACCGACTGGAAGTCCCGGTGGTACGCCGACAAGCAGTACAAGGATTACGTCAAGGAAGACGTCGCGATCCGCCGGCTGCTGGCCACCGGTCTGGAGCGCGCCGGCATCGCCGACGTGGAGATCGAGCGCACCCGCGACCGGGTCCGCGTCGACATCCACACCGCGCGGCCGGGCATCGTCATCGGACGCCGCGGCACCGAGGCCGACCGCATCCGCGCCGACCTGGAGAAGCTGACCAAGAAGCAGGTGCAGCTGAACATCCTCGAGGTGAAGAACCCCGAGTCGGTGGCCCAGCTGGTCGCTCAGGGTGTTGCCGAGCAGCTGTAGCAATCGCGTGGCGTTCCGCCGTGCGATGCGCAAGGCCATCCAGTCGGCGATGCGCCAGCCCAACGTCAAGGGCATCCGAGTGCAGTGCTCGGGCCGTCTCGGCGGCGCAGAGATGAGTCGCTCGGAGTTCTACCGCGAGGGTCGGGTGCCGCTGCACACGCTGCGCGCCGACATCGATTACGGCCTGTACGAGGCGAAGACGACCTTCGGCCGGATCGGCGTGAAGGTGTGGATCTACAAGGGCGACATCGTCGGTGGCAAGCGCGAGCTGACCGCCGCGGTTCCTGCCGGTGCGGATCGTCCGCGCCGCGAGCGTCCGTCGGGCACCCGTCCGCGTCGCAGCGGCGCGTCGGGTACCACCGCGACGAGCACCGAGGCAGGCCGTGCCGCGAGCGAGGGCGTCGAGGAAGCTCCCGCCGCAGCCGAGGCTCACCGAGGCACCTGCCGCGGCGGCCGCGGCGAGACGCCCACGGAAAGCACGGAGAGCTAGTCATGTTGATTCCCCGCAAGGTCAAGCACCGCAAGCAACATCACCCGCGGCAGCGTGGCATCGCCAGCGGCGGCACCTCGGTGAGCTTCGGCGACTACGGCATCCAGGCACTGGAGCACGCGTACGTCACCAACCGGCAGATCGAGTCCGCTCGTATCGCCATCAACCGGCACATCAAGCGTGGCGGCAAGGTGTGGATCAACATCTTCCCCGACCGTCCGCTGACCAAGAAGCCGGCCGAAACCCGCATGGGTTCCGGTAAGGGTTCGCCGGAGTGGTGGGTGTCCAACGTCAAGCCCGGCCGGGTGCTGTTCGAGCTGAGCTACCCGGACGAGAAGATCGCGCGCGAGGCGCTGACCCGCGCAATCCACAAGCTGCCGATCAAGGCACGCATCGTTACCCGAGAGGAGCACTTCTGATGGCAGTGGGAGTGACGCCGGGCGAACTGCGCGAACTGACCGACGACGAGTTGAAGGACAAGCTGCGCGAGTCCAAGGAAGAGCTGTTCAATCTGCGCTTCCAGATGGCGACCGGGCCAGCTCAACAACAACCGTCGGCTTCGCACGGTGCGTCAGGAAATCGCGCGCGTGTACACCGTGCTGCGTGAACGTGAATTGGGTCTGGCTTCCGGGCCCGGCAGGTGAGGGATCGTAATGGCTGAAACCAAAGATCAGGCAAAGGGTAAGGGCCCCAAGCACACTCCGCGCTGCTGAAGAGAACCGCGTGGTCGTCGCAAGACGGTCATCGGTTACGTGGTGAGCGACAAGATGCAGAAGACCATCGTGGTCGAACTGGAAGATCCCGCAAGAGCCACCCGCTGTACGGCAAGATCATCCGGACCACCACCAAGGTCAAGGCACACGACGAGAAGGGTGACGCCGGGATCGGCGATCGCGTCTCGTTGATGGAGACGCGTCCGCTGTCGGCCACCAAGCGTTGGCGGCTCGTCGAGGTCTTGGAGAAGGCGAAGTAAAGACCAAGTAGTCCACACGCCGAAAGGCCTCCGCACCCGCGTGGTGTCGGGGGCCTTTTCGCGTTGACCAGTCCGTTTGGAAATCCCGTGGGTTTGGTTAACCTGGGACCGGATGAGGGTGGGAAATTTCAAGGTTTTCTTCGCGCATGTGCAACCGGTGGCGTGCTTCTCGCGGTGCTCACGTCAGGTGTGGTGCCTCCGGCGTCCGCGCAGCCTGCTGACGGCGGACAGGCCGCCGACGCGCCGACATCTGAGCATGACTTCGCTTGGGGGCGACGCCGACGTCACGCTGAACGGCCTACAGGGCACACAGTCGATAACTGTTCCGGTGCCGAGAGGATTGACGCCCAGCCGCTTTGACCGCGACGTGGAGTTGCCGCCGAACGTCGCGCGGCGGAACCCTGCTCGTGACGCAAGGACGGCCGAACGCTCTCGCGGGTCGAGTTGCTCCGAGCGGACAGCACGCCGATCATCGATCCCGCTGACGCGACGCCCGCGTGGTCGACAACACGGTGTCGTTCACCTGCGCAGCAGGTTGTTGCCCGCGGAGGGCGATTGCCTGTTCAACGCGGCAATTCCGTTGCAGCTCGACGACGCAGCGATCGACTTACACCGGCAGGGAGGCGCCGCCGAAAGTCGTCGCTGACTTCCTGCCGCCGGTACTGCAGCGGCATGACGATCTTCATCCCGCGCAAGCCGTCGCTGGCGGAATCCGATGCGGCGGTGCGGCTGACCACAGCGGTCGTCGCGCAAGCTACGGCAAGACAGAACACCGACGTCGAAGATCGCGCCCCTGGCCGGCAATGAGGCCGCTCCGGCCTCGGGCAGCTGGAGCGAAACGTCGTGATTCGGGAGGGGACGCCGGCGTCGGTTTCCCTGCAGGGCAGCGGCCGGTGTTCCCGCGCTGTCGATCACCGGGACGGGCAAGGCCACTCCGGATCAAGTGCGACTGCTCAGCAGTGACTGTCGTCAGCTGGCTTTGTCGTCCAAAGCCGTTGCAGCACCGACCAGTCCGAGCACGCCTTCGCCTGTCGAAGGGGGCCAGCCTCCGCGGATCGGGCAGCCGGGGGTCACCGACCGCGTCGCCTTCAAGCCGCGGGTCGTCGTCGGACTCGATCAGACTCGCCTCGGAAGGCCAGTGCGCAATATGCGTGTCCACCTGAAGGGCTCCTACACCCCGCTGCCGTCGACAGCGTAGGCGGCCAGGTCGTGGCGTCGATCGGCGGCGAGACGGTCGACCGCTGGCCGCCGACTCCGGTGGGGCAATCGACCGTTGGGTCGACATTCCCGACGCGACCTGCAACGCGCCACCAGTCTCTCCGGTCGCCCTGGACATGGCAGGAAACATCGGGCAGTGCGGCGAGTTCCAGCCCGTCACTCTGCGCTCGACGACACGACGGCGATCGAGCAGGCTCAGCGCGGACCCACCTGTCCCCTGCGGATTCCAATCGATGCCCCAGGCGCTGATGCCGAAGGTCGAAGTGGGCCTGGGCCGGAACGTTCGATGACACCGCCCGTGCCGCGGTCGATCATGGAGGGGCTGCAACGTATCAGCGGGCGGCGCATCGACCCCCACGTGGTGCCGCTTGAGGACGCGATAGACAGTCGCGTCCGGCCGTGCTGATCGCCGCGGCGAACTGGGACAGCCAAAAGCTCAGTCTGCCGATCCGGTACAGAGTTCGGCCGACGGAAAGCTCGAAGTCGAAGCGCGTCGGTGGCGGCGGCGCTGCCAAGCCTCACGCTGGCGCCCGGCGATGCGACTCGCCTCCCTGCAAGTCGGTCGCAGACGGGAACCGAACCGTGTTGTTGCCATTTCGCGGAGCGCCGCCCAAAGACTCGACTCGCTTCTCACTTGGCTGGATGCGGACGCGCCGATGGGCGTCGCTCACGGCACCGCCTTGCTCGCGCGCCGGGCCGCGAGCCGGTGGAGGTCAACGCTGAGGCGGCAAGTCGGCGCCGAGGCGACGCAGACGCGGCACCAACCCGTTGTGGTGGATCGCGGTGGGCGCGGCGGGCTTCTCGGAGTCGGGTTCGTCGCGCTGATGGTGACGTCGGGGTCGAGCGGCGCTAGCCGTCGTCGGAACGCCGTTGTTGGACTTCGCGCCATGCCCGCGTTCGAACGGCAACCGCCAGGCGTTGGGCGCGATCAGCTGATGGATGGCATTGGGTCCCCAGGTGCCGGGCTGGTAGATCTTGGCGGGCGGCGGGTCGGTCAGCAGGTCGGCAGATCGCTCCCACAGCGACTCGATGCCCTCGGCGGTGGTGAACAGCGTGTGGTCGCCACGCATGGCGTCGAGGATGAACCGTTCGTAGGCTTCCAGCACCTCGTTGGACTGTGTCGATCTCCTGGGTGGAAAACTGCATCGAGAGTTTGTCGAGCTTCATGCCGGGGCCCGGGTCGCTTGCCGTAGAACGACAGCGACACCCTGGAGTTGTCGGCCAGATCGAAGGTCAGATGGTCCGGACCCTGCGATCCGACTCCGGAGCCGGACGGAAACATCGATCGTGGCGCCTCTTTGAACGCGATCGAGATGATGCGCATGCCCTCGGCCATCTGCTTCCCGTGCGCAGGTAGATCGGGACGCCGGCCCAGCGCCAGTTGTCGATTCCGACCTTGAGCGCGATGAACGTCTCGGTGTCGGAATCCCATGCAACCCCTTCCAAATCGCGGTAGCCGACGAACTGGCCACGTACCACGTCCGAGCATTTCATCGGAAGCATCGAGCGGAACACTTTGTTCTTCTCTTCGCTGATGGCGCGAGGCTCCAGCGCCGTCGGCGGCTCCATCACGACGAATGCCATTACCTGGAACAGGTGCGTGACGACCATGTCCTTGTATGCGCCGGTGCTCTCGTAGAAGTTGGCTCGTTCGTCGAGGGCGAGCGTCTCGGGGATGTCGATCTGGATGTGGTCGATGAAGTTGCGGTTCCAGATCGGCTCGAACAGGCCGTTGGCGAACCGGAACGCCAGGATGTTCTGTGCGGCTTCCTTTCCCAGGAAGTGGTCGATGCGGAAGATCTGGTCCTCGCGGAACGTCTCGTGGACGAAGTCGTTGAGCTCGACCGCGCTGGCCAGGTCGGTGCCGAACGGCTTTTCCATCACGACGCGGGACCGGTCGACCAGGTCGGCCTCGCGAAGAGTGGTGATCACTGCTCGGCGGCCTTAGGCGGTACCGAAAGGTAATGCAGCCGCCGGACTTCGGGACCGAGCTTCGCCTCGGCTTCCTTCACTGCGGCGGCCAGCGCCTCGGGGCCTGCGCTCTGCGGCACGTAGGTGACGGTTTCGGCGAACCGCGTTCCACTGGTCGTCGGTGAGCTTGTGCGTGCCGAACTCATCGATGGCGGACTTCGCGAGTCTGGAGGAAGTCGTCGCGCGACATGTCCTCCAGCGAGGTCGCGACGATCTCGATGTTGGGTGCGAGCTCGGACTGGTCGAGATAGGCCAGGCCGGGAATCAGCTTGCGTCTGGCGAGGTCGCCCGTCGCGCCGAACAGCACGACCACGTGCGGGTCGACGGAGATCGTCATCGTAACGGTGCGGGCGTGGTTCCGGCGCCGGATACGAGATCGTCTGCGCTTTGCTTGTCGCCACCTCCGGCATATTTCCACTGCCACTATCTTCGATGCACGGCTAACTGCGCCTCCGCCACCAAGTCGTCACAGGCCCGGACAACACTGCGTTACCCGTTCGGAGCGCTCGCCAACCGCGCCCGTCCTGACCTCTGACCAGTCGAGCCGAGCCCTTCCGCCCTCGTCAATTTCTCAGTTTCAGCTCACATCGTCCGGGTAATCTCCCGGCAATCGTCGAGGCAACCGGCGGTATCGACACCTGATGCGAGGCGACCATGGCGACGGAATTCACGGGCAAGATCGAGCTGGACATCCGTGATTCCGAGCCGGACTGGGGTCCGTACGCGGCGCCGACGGCGCCCGAGGACGCGCCGAACGTGTTGTACATCGTCTGGGACGACACCGGCATCGCGACATGGGACTGCTTCGGCGGTCTGGTCGAGATGCCGACGATGAGCCGCATCGCCGAACGCGGCGTGCGGCTGTCGCAGTTTCACACCACCGCCCTGTGCTCGCCGACCCGCGCGTCGCTGCTGACCGGGCGCAACCCCACCACCGTCGGCATGGCCACCATCGAGGAGTTCACCGACGGCTTCCCCGGCTGCAACGGCCGTATCCCCGACGATACCGCGTTGCTGTCCGAGGTGCTCGCCGAGCAGCGGCTACAACACCTACTGCGTCGGCAAGTGGCATCTGACGCCGCTGGAGGAGTCCAATCTGGCCGCCACCAAACGACATTGGCCGCTGTCGCGAGGTTTCGAACGGTTCTACGGATTCATGGGCGGCGAGACCGACCAGTGGTATCCCGAACTCGTCTACGACAATCATCCGGTCGCGCCGCCCGGCTGCCCGAGGACGGCTACCACCTGTCGAAGGACATCGCGGACAAGACGATCGAGTTCATCCGCGACGCCAAGGTGATCGCTCCCGAAAAGCCGTGGTTCTCCTATGTCGTGCCCGGGCGCCGGACACGCGCCGCATCACGTCTTCAAGGAATGGGCCGACCGCTACGCGGGCAAGTTCGACATGGGCTACGAGCGCTACCGCGAGATCGTCTGGAGAATCAGAAGAAGCTCGGCATCGTTCCGCCGGACACCGAGCTGTCGCCGATCAACCCGTACTCGGATGTCAAGGGCCCCAACGGTGAAGCGTGGCCACCGCAGGACACCGTGCGGCCGTGGGAGTCGCTCAACGACGACGAGAAGCGACTGTTCGCCCGGATGGCCGAGGTGTTCGCCGGCTTCCTGTCCTACACCGATGCCCAATCGGCCGCGTCCTGGACTATCTGGAGGAATCCGGCCAACTGGACAACACCATCGTCGTCGTCATCTCCGACAACGGGGCGAGCGGTGAGGGCGGACCCAACGGGTCGGTGAACGAGGTCAAGTTCTTCAACGGCTACATCGACACCGTCGAGGAGAGTCTGCGGTTCATCGACAACTTGGGCGGGCCGGAGACCTATAACCACTATCCGATCGGCTGGGCGATGGCGTTCAACACGCCGTACAAATTGTTCAAGCGCTACGCCTCCCACGAGGGCGGTATCGCCGACACCGCGATCATCTCGTGGCCCGACGGGCATTGCCGCGCACGGCGAGGTGCGCGACAACTACATCAACGTCTGCGACATCACCCCGACGGTGTACGAACTGCTCGGAATCGACACCGCCCGCCACCGTCAAGGGCATCGCGCAGAAGCCGCTCGACGGCGTGAGTTTCAAAGCGGCGCTTGATGATCCGAAAGCGACAACCGGCAAGGAGACGCAGTTCTACGCAATGCTCGGCACCCGCGGGAATCTGGGACAAGGGGTGGTTCGCCAACACCGTGCACGCCGCATCACCGGCGGGCTGGTCGAACTTCGACAAGGACCGCTGGGAGCTGTTCCACATCGAGGCCGACCGCAGCCAATGCCACGACCTGGCCGCCGAGAACCCGGAGAAGCTCGAAGAGCTCAAGGCGCTGTGGTTCCGCGAGGCTGACAAGTACAACGGATTGCCGCTGGTCGGACCTGAACATCCTCGAGACCATGACGCGGTGGCGGCCGTATCTGACCGGCGCGCGCGAGTCGTACTTCTACTACCCGGGTACCGCGGACGTCGGCATGGGCGCGGCCGTGGAGATCCAGGGCCGGTCTTTCGTGGTCATGGCCGAGGTGACCGTCGACACCACCGGTGCCGAGGGCGTGTTGTTCAAACACGGTGGCGCACACGGCGGGCACGTGCTGTTCATTCAGGACGGCCGGCTGCATTACGTCTACAACTTCCTCGGCGAGGAGGAGCAGGCGCTGTCGTCGTCGGTGGCGGTGCCGCTTGGCACAGCACACGTTCGGTGTCGGCGTACACGCGGACGGGAACGGTGGAGGGCAGCCACACACCGCTCGGCGATGTGCGCCCTGTTCATCGACGGCGCCGAGGTGGCGGACCGCGCTCGGGAGTCAGGATTCACCCCGGTACGTTCGGCCTCGCCGGTGCGGGCCTGAGGTCGGCCGCAACAACGGATCGCCGGTGTCACGCGCCTACAAGGCGCCGTTCGCGTTCACAGGTGGCACCATTGCAAAGGTGAACGTCGATGTGTCGGGTAAGCCGTATGCGGATTGGAGCGAGAGTTCGCGCGGGCTTTCGCGAAGGACTGAAGCAATGGATTCGAGCGAAGGACTGATGAAGCGCGTCGCGTGGGTCGCGGTGCTGGTGACGGCCCTTGCACTGGCGGCGTGCGCGCGGACCGAGTCATGGGGTGCCGGTCGCCGCTGACACCGCCGTGCCCGGCCTCGTCGACGCCGCCCGACGAAGACGACCGCGGCGCCGCAGACCGACCTGACTGAACCCGGCGTCGTCGCCCACCACTCGCGCGCCGGTGCCCGCGGGCAGCGACGACGTGCAAAGCCCGAACCCGCCGCCGGTCGGCGTGACCGCGTCCGTCGATGACCCGGCGGCGCCCAGATCACCGTCGCGCTACCCGAGGGCTGGTCGACGTCGAAGGGCGGCGGCAGACGTCGGGCGCGAAGCTGACAGGGCCCGGACGGATTGTCGGCGACCGTCACCATCGCCAAGACTCAGTTGGATCCCGCCGCCGCGTTCCGGGAGTACGCGGACGACGCGATGGCGCAGTCCGCCGTGAGCAGCCGTCAGCGTGTTGCCCGCCGAACTGTGTGGATACAGCGGACAGAAGCTGATGGGCGCATGGTCGGATACGCCGCAGCAGGCGGTCAAGTTCGGTGACCGCATCGCCCATATCTGGACCAACGCCAGGCGACTATCTGGTCGCGGTACACGTGGAGGGGCCGGCCGACGCGGCCGGATTCGATCCGCTGTTCTCCCCGCTGATGCGAAGATTTCTCGATCGTCATACCGTGAGCTCATGCTCACCGAACTCGTCGAGCTGCCGGGCGGGTCATTCCGGATGGGCTCGACGCAGTTCTATCCGGAAGAGGCGCCGGCACACACCGTCGACCGTCGCCGCCTTCGCGATCGAACGTCATCCGGTCACCAACGCCCAGTTCGCCGAATTCGTCGACGCCACCGGGTATCGTCACCGTCGCCGAGCAGGCGCTGGATCCAGCGCTGTATCCGGGTGCGGCGGCAGCAGGATCTGGCGCCGGGCGCGCTGGTGTTCCGGCCGACGGCCGGACCGGTCGATCTGCGCGACTGGCGGCAGTGGTGGGACTGGGCGCCCGGGGCATGCTGGCGGCATCCGTTCGGCCCGGACAGCGACATCGCTGAGCGGCTCGACCATCCGGTGGTGCAGGTCGCCTATCCCGACGCGGCTGCCTACGCGCGGTGGGCCGGCCGCCGGTTGCCCACGGAGGCCGAGTGGGAGTACGCGGCGCGCGGCGGCGCGACGACGACCTATGCGTGGGGCGACGACGCGATGCCCGGCGGTCGGTTGATGGCCAACACCTGGCAGGGCCGTTTCCCGTACCGCAACGACGGCGCGCTCGGGCTGGGTCGGCACCTCGCCGGTCGGAACATTCCCGCCGAACGGTTTCGGCTTGGTCGACATGATCGGCAACGTATGGGAGTGGACGACAACGGAGTTCGCTGCCCATCACCGGCTGGACGAACCGGCGAAAGCCTGCTGCACCCCTTCCGGACCAGCGGATCCGACGGTCAGCCAGACGCTCAAGGGTGGGTCGCATCTGTGCGCGCCGGAATACTGCCACCGGTACCGTCCCGCGGCGCGCTCGCCGCAGTCACAGGACAGCGCGACGACCCATATCGGCTTCCGTTGCGTGACCGATCACGTCGGGTAGCTCTGACGACCGAAACGCATGGCGAGCCGCCGGAACGCGCCGGGTGCCAACGCCCGCACCGTCGGCGCGACCCGCAGCCAGCGGGGCCGCCACTCTTCGGCGCGGTCACGTTCCACGGCTTTCACCACGGCGTCGGCGACCGTCTCGGCGGCTATCGGCTTCGGCCGCGCACGGGTGTAGGGAGTGCCTCTCGTTTCGAAGAATCCGGTGTCGACCACGCCGGGCACCACGACGCTGATGTGCACTCCGGTGCCTGCGGTCTCGACCCGAATGCTGTCGGCGAACGCGTCGAGGCCCGCCTTGGTCGCCGAGTAGACGGCTTCCCCGGCGACCCCGGTCCGGCCGGCGATGGACGTCACGAAGCAGATCGCGCCGCGACTTCGCTCCACCATCCCGGGCAGAAGCGACCGGGTGAGTTCGATCGCGGCCAGCAGATTGACGTCGACGAGTCGTCGGATCACGTCGACGTCCATGGCCGACACCGCGCCGAGGTAGCCGAACCCGGCATTGTTCACCAGCACGTCGACGTGGCCGAACGCATCGATTGCCTCGATCGCCAACCGCCGGCGATCGTCTGGCAAAGCCAGGTCACCGATCAGGGGCCGGCCGCCCACCTCGTCGGCGACTCGATGCGTGCGGGCCGGATCGCGGCCGTGCACCAGCACCCGGGCGCCGCGCGCGGCGAACCGGGCGGCGGCGACGCGGCCGATGCCCGCTGACGCGCCGGTGACCAGCACGACCGCACCGGTCATGTCCACGGTTGCCGACCCACGAGACCATGATCGGCGCCCAGCGCGCCGACCGTGGCTGGATCGGTCGACCTCGCCTTGGTGGTTTCGCCGCTGTAGAGGTGGCGAGTGCCCGACGCGTTCGCCAGGCCGACGACGCCCGCCGCGATCAGCAGGCCGGACACCGCGATGGCCGACAGCACGCCGGGGTCTCGCGGAGCAGGGGCGTCGAACGCGAGAATCCCGAGGCCGAAGCTGGCCACGGGGTTGGTGACGCTCATCGCCGCGACCGCGGGTGGCAGCGGGCCGATGGCAAAGGCGATCTGAACCAACAGCGTTCCGCTCACCGCCGTCGCGACCAGCGCATACAACGGCCAATCGAGCAGCGTCGCCAGCGGGCTCAGGTGGCCCCGGTGGTACAGGTCCTCGACCGTCAGCTTCAGATACACGGCATTGAGAGCGTGGCACAGGCCTGCGGCCACGCCGACGAGCAGGCCGGCAAGCCAGCGAGAGGTGTGCCGGCTCAGCTGGCGCATCGACCACGACGAGGGTGACGACGCAGATCGTCGCGCCCATCACGCGGTCCCGATGCGGTTCGCCGGACAGTGGTGACGCGTCGGCGGTCAGCAGCAGCACCAGGCCGGCGCACACCGCGAACGCCGACAGCCAGTCCCGCCCCGAGGGCCAGCGGCGCTGTTCGGCCGAGGCCAGGGTCAGCACGAACAACAGTTGCGACGCCATCAGCGGCTGCACCGCCGCGACGGAGCCGACCTTGAGCGCCGCCGCCTGGGTACCGACTCCGCCGAGGTTCGTCAGCCAGCCGGTCAGCCACGTCGCGCTGCGGACCAGGTGGCCGAACAGCCGTTTGACGCCGGATGCGTCTCGCAGCGACGAGGTGTCGGCGCCGAAGACCGCACGCGCGGCTCGCTGCTGCAGAAATGCCGACAGCGCGAAGAGGAACGCGGCCGTCAGTGCCAGCGCGCTGACGGCGACCATGGTGACATCTTGGCGGGACGGGATACGCCGAGGTGAACGTGCGTGGAATGGCGGGTTTTGGCGGCGTGTCGGGTCAAACACGCACGCTCGCGCCGGATGGGATCGCGGATGGGTGTGGGGTGACCAGCGGCGATTTGGTTCCGCGCAGGTCGTCACCTAGAATCAACGGGTTGCCTTGGGCAGACCTCGGCCTCTCCGATCCGGAAGGCCCCGCGTGCTTTTCGGTGACAGCAAGACCGCGCATGTCAGGTCCCTGGCGGGCTGTGCTCACCAGAACGTTGGGGCCTGGCGTGCACACAACCAGGTCGAGGAGATCTAGTGATTCAGCAGGAATCGCGGCTGAAGGTCGCCGACAACACGGGCGCCAAGGAGATCTTGTGCATCCGCGTGCTCGGCGGGTCGTCGCGGCGCTACGCCGGCATCGGCGACATCATCGTCGCGACCGTCAAGGACGCCATCCCGGGCGGCAACGTCAAGCGCGGTGAAGTCGTCAAGGCCGTCATCGTGCGCACCGTCAAGGAGCGCCGCCGCGCCGACGGCAGCTACATCAAGTTCGACGAGAACGCCGCCGTCATCATCAAGGCCGACAACGATCCGCGCGGCACGCGCATCTTCGGCCCGGTCGGCCGCGAACTGCGCGAGAAGCGCTTCATGAAGATCGTCTCGCTGGCCCCGGAGGTGCTGTAGATGAAGGTCCACAAGGGCGACACGGTGCTCGTCGTCTCCGGTAAGGACAAGGGCGCCAAGGGCAAGGTGCTGGTGGCCTACCCCGAGCGCAACAAGGTGCTCGTCGAGGGTGTCAACCGGATCAAGAAGCACACCGCGATCTCGCGCAACGAGCGCGGTGCGCAGTCCGGCGGCATCGTCACCCAGGAGGCGCCCGATTCACGTGAGCAACGTGATGGTCGTCGACTCCGACGGCAAGCCCACCCGCATCGGTTACCGCAAGGACGACGAGACCGGCAAGAAGGTCCGCATCGCCAAGACCAACGGCAAGGACATCTGACATGACCACCGCTGAAAAGACCGTCCGGAGCCGCCCGCCTCAAGCAGCGCTACCGCGAGGAGATCAAGGACGCGCTGCAGAAGGAATTCGGCTACGCCAACGTCATGCAGATCCCCGGCGTGGTGAAGGTCGTCGTGAACATGGGCGTCGGCGACGCCGCCCGCGACGCCAAGCTGATCAACGGCGCGGTCAACGACCTCGCGCTGATCACCGGCCAGAAGCCCGAGATCCGCAAGGCCCGTAAGTCGATCGCGCAGTTCAAGCTTGCGCGAAGGGATGCCGATCGGTGCGCGTGTGACGCTGCGCGGTGACCGGATGTGGGAGTTCCTCGACCGGCTGACCTCGATCGCGCTGCCGCGTATCCGCGACTTCCGCGGCTTGATCGCCCAAGCAGTTCGACGGCACCGGCAACTACACCTTCGGGCTCAACGAGCAGTCGATGTTCCACGAGATCAACATCGACGACATCGACCGGCCCCGCGGCATGGACATCACCGTCGTCACCTCGGCGACGAACGACGACGAAGGACGAGCGCTGTTGCGGGCGCTGGGCTTTCCGTTCAAGGAGAACTGAACAGATGGCAAAGAAGGCTCTGGTCAACAAGGCCAACAAGAAGCCCAAGTTCAAGGTGCGTGCCTACACGCGCTGCAGCAAGTGCGGCCGCCCGCACGCGGTTTACCGCAAGTTCGGGCTGTGCCGGATCTGCCTGCGTGAGATGGCGCATGCGGGCGAGCTGCCCGGTGTGCAGAAGTCCAGCTGGTAACCAGCACCAAAGCAATCGACCCAATGAAAAGGTTGCGGTAGGCCACCCCGGTGATGAACAAGGTGGAACCGCCGCGAGGAAGGTGAACCGGCTGTCATGACCATGACGGACCCGATCGCAGACTTCTTGACACGTCTGCGCAACGCCAATTCGGCGTACCACGATGAGGTGACCCTGCCTCACTCGAAGATCAAGGCCAACATCGCCGAGATCCTCAAGAAAGAGGGTTACATCTCCGACTACCACACCGAGGACGCCCGGGTGGGCAAGTCGCTTGTGGTGCAACTGAAGTACGGCCCCAGCCGTGAGCGAAGCATCGCGGGCCTGCGCCGGGTATCCAAGCCCGGTCTGCGCGTCTACGCGAAATCCACCAATCTGCCGCGGGTGCTCGGTGGCCTGGGCGTGGCGATCATCTCCACGTCGTCCGGTCTGCGGACCGACCGTCAGGCAGCCCGAGAAGGCGTGGGCGGCGAAGTCCTCGCGTACGTGTGGTAGCGGGAGAGCTACGGAGAGAGAAGAACAATGTCGCGTATTGGAAAGCAACCGGTCCCGGTTCCATCCGGGGTCGATGTGACGATCGACGGCCAGAACGTGGCGGTCAAGGGTCCCAAGGGGACGCTCGAGCTGTCGGTGGCCGAGCCGATCAAGGTGTCGCGCAACGACGATGGCGCCATCGTGGTGGCCCGGCCCGACGACGAGCGGCGCAACCGCTCGCTGCACGGGCTGTCGCGCACGCTGGTGGCCAACCTGGTCACCGGTGTGACCGAGGGATACACCATCAAGATGGAGATCTTCGGCGTCGGCTACCGCGTGGTGGCCAAGGGCAGCAACCTCGAGTTCGCCCTGGGCTACAGCCATCCCGTGCTGATCAACGCACCTGAGGGCGTCACCTTCGCGGTGGAGACGCCCACCAAGTTCTCGATCTCGGGCATCGACAAGCAGAAGGTCGGCCAGATCGCGGCGAACATCCGGCGACTGCGGAAGAGCGATCCCTACAAGGGCAAGGGCATCCGCTACGAGGGTGAGCAGATCCGCCGCAAGGTCGGAAAGACAGGTAAGTAGTAATGGCTACCAAGACTGAGACGACGACGGCGCGTAAGCCCGTGGGGCAGAACGTGTCCGAGACGCGGCGGGTTTCACGGTTGCGCCGGCACGCCCGGCTTCGCAAGAAGATCGCCGGCACGGCCGAGGTGCCGCGACTGGTGGTCAACCGGTCGTCGCGGCACATCCACGTGCAGCTGGTGAACGATCTCACGGCACCACGCTGGCCGCGGCGTCCTCGATCGAGGCCGATGTACGTGCGGTCGAGGGCGACAAGAAGGCCCACAGCGTGCGGGTCGGTCAACTGATCGCCGAGCGCGCCAAGGCCGCCGGTATCGACGCAGTGGTGTTCGATCGCGGCGGATACACCTACGGCGGACGAATCGCCGCCCTGGCCGACGCGGCACGCGAAGGCGGGCTGAAATTCTGAATGACTATAATTCAACGGAAGGACTGCATGATGGCCGAGCAGGCAGCAGGAGCAGCCGGGCCGCCGACGTCCGACAACCGGGGCGGCCGGGGTGACGGTGGACAACCGGGGGCGTCGTGACGACCGCGGTGGCCGCGGCGGCCGCGACAGCGGCGAGAAGAGCAACTACCTGGAGCGCGTCGTCGCGATCAACCGCGTCTCCAAGGTGGTCAAGGGTGGCCGGCGCTTCAGCTTCACCGCGCTGGTCATCGTCGGCGACGGCAAGGGCATGGTCGGCGTCGGCTACGGCAAGGCCAAGGAAGTTCCCGCGGCCATCGCCAAGGGCGTCGAGGAAGCGCGCAAGAACTTCTTCCGCGTTCCGCTGATCGGCGGCACCATCATTCATCCGGTGCAGGGTGAGGCGGCTGCGGGCGTGGTGATGCTGCGGCCGGCGAGCCCCGGTACCGGTGTGATCGCCGGTGGTGCCGCCCGTGCGGTGCTGGAATGCGCTGGCGTGCACGACATCCTGGCCAAGTCGCTGGGTAGCGACAATGCGATCAACGTGGTGCACGCCACCGTTGCCGCGCTGAAGCTGTTGCAGCGTCCCGAAGAGGTCGCGGCCCGCCGCGGGTCTGCCGATCGAAGACGTCGCACCTGCAGGCATGCTGCGGGCGCGGCGGGAGGCGGACGCGCTCGCCGCGTCGGCCGCGCGTGAAGGAACGGCATAAACCATGGCATCGGGAAAGACACTGAAGATCACGCAGGTGCGCAGCACCATCGGTGCGCGCTGGAAGCAGCGTGAAAGTCTGCGGACGCTCGGGCTGCGGAAGATCCGGCAGTCCGTCGTCCGCGAGGACGACGCGCAGACGCGCGGGCTGATCAAGACCGTGCATCACCTCGTCCAGGTAGAGGAGGTCTGAGATGACAGAGCCGATCAAACTGCATGACCTCAAGCCCGCTCCCGGCTCGAAGACCGCGAAGACCCGCGTGGGCCGCGGCGAAGGCTCCAAGGGCAAGACCGCCGGTCGCGGCACCAAGGGCACCAAGGCTCGCAAGAACGTGCCGGCGATGTTCGAGGGTGGGCAGATGCCGATCCACATGCGACTGCCGAAGCTCAAGGGCTTCCGCAACCGGTTCCGCACCGAGTACGAGGTGGTCAACGTCGGCGACATCAACAGGCTGTTCCCCAAGGGCGGCGATGTCGGGGTCGATGAGCTGGTGGCTGCGGGCGCGGTCCGCAAGAAGTCTCTGATCAAGGTGCTCGGTGACGGCAAGCTGGCCGTGAAGGTCAACGTCACCGCGCACAAGTTCAGCGGCAGCGCGCGCGAGAAGATCACGGCCGCAGGCGGTTCCGCGACCGAGCTCTGATGTGCAGTTGCGTGGTCTGATTGGCGGCACCGCCGCCCACTCTGATTGGCGGCACCGCCGCCCGACTATGATTGGCGGCACCGCCGCCGACGAGAGCCCCTTCCGTTACGGTGGGGGCTCTTGTGTTCGCCTAACGCGGTAACGCCGCCGTTCGGCGACGCGATAAACACCGCGCGTGACGATAGTTCAGGAGCAACATGACCCCCGTCTACCGCACGATCGCCACCCTGGCGGTCGCCGCAGGTGTCGTGATGTTCGGCGGCCCCGGGTTCGCGCAGGCCCAGACTCAGGATCAGCAGTTCGCCGACGATGTGGCCGCGATGAATATTCCCCTAGGCGCAGACGTGGATCTGCCCGCGCTGGGCCACGGCATCTGCGACATGCTCACCGGCGGACTGGCGGGCAACCCCAACCCGGTTCCCGTCGTGCGAGGCGTGGTGAACAGGCTGGAGACCGGCGGGATCAGCAGGCAGCAGGCGGCGGGTCTGATGCGCGCGGCCGTCATCGTCTACTGCCCGCAACACTCCCGCTTCCTGGGCCGCTGATCGCGACTCCCTGGAGCCGGCTACTGGCCCCAGTTGAAGCAGCCGACGCCGGGCATACAACCGCCGCCGCCCCCGGACCGCCATGGCCGCACACTCCGTCGGCCGTGCATCCGCCGCCGCCCATCGGGCTGCCGCTGCCGCACGTGCCGTCGGCGGTGCACCCGCCGCCACCCTGGGGGCCGCCAGATCCACACGTGCCGTCGGCAGTGCAGCCGTCACCGCTTTGCTGAGCCGCGATGGTGACGCTCGATATGCGGTGGCCGCGTCGAAATACTGCGCTGACGCCACCGGGGCAGCGGCGATCGCCGCCGCTGCCGCACCCGCCATGAGCAGCGGGGAGAGGAAATTCAGTTTCGCCATCATGTTTCCGGTGTACCACCAAGATCAGACTGTTGAAACCTCCAATTTGCAGCGAACGATCAGGACTCGCGGAGCTGCGGAATCACCGCTGCAGCAAGCCTTTCCATCTGCTCACGATCCTCGGCGACGGTTGCGCCGAGCGGGATTGAGCAGGATCATCTGTGCGCCGGCGTCGATCACCTTCCGCTATTCCGCGCGCGACATCCGCGAGCGTGTGCCCGAACCGGAACGTCGTCCAGTCTCGAGGCCATCGTCTCCGTAGATGCGGTGCAGGCCTTCGAGCTACCCGCGTTCGGGCGCGTCCCGCGTCGTCGTCGATCATCAGGTAGATCCGCTTTCCTATGGTGAACCGGGCGGGGTCCTTGCCTTGCTTCTCGAGTTCCTGGCGCGACGATTCTCGCGGCTTCGGCGAAGACTCGCAGTGGTCGACGAGCCTGCCCCAAGGAACGCGTCGCCCATGCGCACCGCGCGCGCGATGGCCTTGGAAGCGTTGGCGCCGAACCAAATCGGCGGATGGGGTCGCTGCACGGGCTTCGGTTGGATCGGCAGCGCGGCAACATCGCGGAAGCGCCCGTGAAACGTCACGGTCGGTTCGTCGGCCCATGCCGCCTTCATCAGTTCGATGCCCTTCGTTGAAGCTGCTGATAAAAGTGGACTTGATCCACGCCGAACGCTGGGAACTTCCGGAAGCCACCGCGGCCGACACCGACGTCGAACCGGCCATGGCTGAGCCGGTCCACGGCGGTGATGCTGGCGGCGAGTTGCAGCGGATCGTGCAGCGACGTGATCAGCACCGCGACCCCGAGCCGAAGCCTGGTCGTGCACGCCGCCGCGTAGGCCAACAGTTCCAGCGGTGCGATGAGACGGCGACGGACCGATGATCTGCTCAACCGTCCAGCCGCCCTCGAAGCCGAGTTCCTCGGCGCGCGCGAGGTAGTACTTCATGCCCGCGGCGTCGAATCCGTCGTAGTCCGTTGCGGGATCGAGATCGAGAACCTCACGGCACCACGGTACGGCCGCTGCGTCGGAGACCGCGTTTCAGTCCGTCGCCAGTTCGGTGGCGGCGACGATGGTATGCGCAACGAGGCCGGGGTCATCGGCCATCGGCACATGCCCGACGTCGGGGAGAACTTTGAACACGGCGTGCGGCAGGAGGTCTCGGACATTCCGCTCGTAGTCGGTGACGGGTAGCACGGAGTCCTTCTCTGACCACGCGATCGTGATGGGGCATGCCAGCGGGTCCGGCGCAATCGGCCAAGCGCTACCGAGGACATCTTGCATCACCGTGCAGGCGAGGGAGTCGTCGGCCAGTCTGGATGGCTCGGTCAACGGTGATGCGGTCGCCATGGCAGGAAACATCGCGCAGCATGATTCGGCGCGCCCATGCCGGCTTGTTGAGATCGGCAGAAGCGGCCGCATGAGGCGCGCCATCGCGATGTTCCTGTTGAATTCTTTGAGCGATGCGCGCCTGCCGACCGTCGCCGGCTCGGCCCAGAAACCTCCCGGCGAAAACGCGCATACCGACGACGCCCGGCCGCGGCGAGCTAACTCGACGCCATGTAACCGCCCATGGAGTTGCCGGCCAGATGCGGTCGATCGAGGCTTGTGTCATCGAGGAAGCGCTCGGCTGCGTCGATGACATCGCTGACCGTGACGGGTCGTCGTTGCGGACGGGCGGGCCCCCGCGGTGGCCGAGTGCGGTCGGCGTGTGCACCTCGTAAGTGCGTCCGTGAGCAGCGGGCCACGTCCCCCCACGCGATCTCCCCGCTCATGGCGATGCCGTGCATCAACACCAGCGGCGGCTTGCCCGAGCTCACTCGCGAAGTCTGGCACAGCCAGAACGCGGGAGATCTCGAATCGTCGTCGGCCGCTTGTGCACGGCGTGATGTGATGGATGGGTGGGCGGAGTCATCGAGCGATATTTCGCCGCGATCGCGTCACACGACTGGGATGTCGTCGACGCATGCATCGTCGACGACATCGTCCGCGTCGGGCCGTACGGCGACCGCTACGAAGGTCGCGACGTGTACATGGCTTTCATCTCCGAGCTGATGCCGAAGCTGCCGGGTTACGCGATGGACGTCCATCGGGTGACCTATGCGAGCGATCGGCTGGCCTTCGCCGAGCTCATCGAGACCGTGGATGCAGAAGGCAAGCCGTTCCGCACTCCGGAGGTGCTCGTCTTCGCCCTCGACGATGACCGCATCGTGCGCGTCGACATCTTCATCCAGACGCTGAGTCAGGGGCGATAGCTTCGGCAGCCGATGCCGGCGACGCATCCACTCAGGTCGGCCAGATTGCCGCTCGCGCAGCCGAGGCCGTCGATGCAGCCGCCCCCCGAACCGGAGTTCCATGTGCCGCAGCCCAGGAAGGGAAGGCAGCCCGCACCGTCTTGACCGGGCGCGGCGGTCGCGACCGGCGCGGTGAAGAGTGCGACGGCGGCGGCGCAGCCAAGTATTTGCGTCAACTTCAAGGGCATGGGGCAAGTTGTAGCATACGCAGGGCCGAATCGCGGACGATCCATGCGATCAAGTTTGCTGCCGGGTGCGTCGGTAGGCTCTCAGGATGCTCGCATTCCTGCCCGGCATCCCGGGGATCGACGACCTTCGTGCGCTTGGCCGGCGGGTCGACACGGCGCGACACCACGGGGTGCCCGCCGGCTGCGTGCTTGAACTCGACCTGCAGTCCGCGCCACAGGAAACCGGGGGTTTCGATCCATTGGCGATGATCACCAGTGGCGGTAAGCCGCTGCTGTTGCGTGAAGCCGTCGCCGCCATTCACCGCGCCGCCGAGGACCCCCGGGTGGCTGGGTTGATCGCCCGGGTCCAGATCCCGGCGGCCGCACCCGGACCCGTACAGGAGTTGCGCGCGGCGATCACTGCGTTCAGCGATGTCAAGCCTTCGCTCGCATGGGCCGAGACCTACCCCGGCACGTTGTCGTACTACCTCGCGTCGGCGTTCCGCGAGGTGTGGATGCAGCCGTCGGGCACTGTCGGGCTGATCGGCTTCGCCACCAACGCGTTGTTCCTTCGCGATGCCCTCGACAAGGCCGGTATCCAGGCGCAGTTCGTCGCGCGCGGGGAATACAAGTCTGCGGCAAACCTTTTCACTCAGGACAGTTACACCGATGCGCATCGCGAGGCCGACAGCAAGCTGATCGAGAGCCTGCGGACCCAGGTGTGGCAGGCCGTGGCCGACTCGCGCCATCTCGAGCCTGTCGGAGATCGACGCCCTGGCGGACAAGGCGCCGCTGCTGCGCGACGACGCCGTCTCCGGCCGCTTGGTCGACCGCATCGGCTTCCGCGATGAGGCATACGCGCGGATCGCTGAACTTGTTAGGCGCGCCTGGTATTTCTCCCGAGACGGGTGACGCTGATTCGGAAGATGCACCGCCTCGGCTGTTTCTGTCCCGCTACGCGAGAGCCAGCGCACCGCGGCCGTCGCCGCCGATGCCGTCGATCCCCGGCCGCAAGGGCCGGTCGACGATCGCGGTCGTCACGCTGCACGGTCCGATCGTCAGCGGCCGCGGAGGTCCGCAGGTGCTGCCGTTCGGCAACTCGAGCGCGGGTGGCGACACCATCGCCGCGGCGCTTCGCGAGGCGGCCGCCGACGGCGATGTGTCGCCGCGATCGTCTTACGCGTCGACAGCCCGGGCGGATCGGTGACCGGATCGGAAACCGTTTGGCGCGAGGTGAATCGGGTTCGTGCCGGGGGTAAGCCGATCGTCGCGTCGATGGGCGCGGTGGCCGCGTCGGGCGGCTACTACGTGTCGATGTCCGCCGATTCGATCGTCGCGAACCCCGGCACGATCACCGGTTCGATCGGGGTGGTGACGGGCAAGCTGGTGGCGCGTGAGCTCAAGGATCGCCTCGGTGTGGGCTCCGACTCGGTGCGCACCAACCGCAACGCCGACGCGTGGTCGATCAACCAGCCGTTCACCGACGAACAACGCGCGCATGTCGAGGCGGAGGCTGACCTGTTCTACACCGACTTCGTCGAGCGTGTGGCCGCGGGCCGCAACCTTACCGTGAAGGCTGTGGAGGAGGTCGCCCGCGGCCGGGTGTGGACGGGCGCCGACGCGCTGGAGCGTGGCCTCGTCGACGAACTCGGTGGGCTGCGCACCGCGATCACCCGTGCCAAGGTGTTGGCAGGGCTGGAGCCCGACGATGACGTGAAACTCGTCGGCTATCCGGGCTCGTCGCTGATGGACTTTCTGCGGCCGAAGCAGTCGTCGCAGCCGGCGGCCGCATCATTGCCTGAGGCGCTCGCCGCGCTGCTGGGCCGCTCGATGGCAGGGGTGATCGGCCAGGCGGAACGGTCGCTGACCGGCGTTAGCGCACTCTGGCTGGGGGACTACCGCTTCTAGTTCGCGTTCTAGTTCGCGCCGAAATCGAATTCCGGGCTGTTAATGGCCGGGTTTGACGCCGGGAATTCCGTTTCGGCGCAGACTGCTAGCCGTGACGTTCTCGGCCACGGGTAAGCGGGTGCTCATCACCGGGGCGTCCTCCGGGGTTGGGGCCGCGCTGGCGCGCCGCGTTGCCGAACAAGGCGCGACGGTCGGCCTGATCGCCCGCAGGCACGACCGATTGGCCGAAGTGCTCGTCGGACTGTCGGAAGGTCATCGCCGGAATCCGCCATGTGGGTTGCCGACCTGGCCGACAGCGAGGCGGTCGGCCCGCTGGCGCTGCACGCCTGGGATGCGCTAGGCGGGATCGACGTGCTGGTCAACAATGCCGCGATCCCGAAGCGGCGAGTGGTCACCGAGCTCGATCCCGACGACGTCGAGTCAGTCATGCGGGTCAACTTCTTCGCGCCGATGCGCACGACCTGGCCGTGCTGCCGCGAATGCCGAGCGCGGGACGGGAACGATCGTCAACGTGTCCAGCGTAGGCGGTCGTCTTGGGAATCATCCATGAAAGTGCCTACTCTGCAAGCAAATTCGCCCTGTGCGGGTGGAGTGAGGCCATGGCCGTCGATCTGCACGGCACCGGCGTAGCGGTGAAGTTGATCCAGCCCGGACCCATCGACACCGAGATCTGGGATCAACCCGACAACGAAGACCCCATCTACGACGGCCCGAAATTCGCTGCGGCAGAGGCGGCCGACGGCATCATCGCGGCTCTGGGCGCCGCGAGAGCTTCGAACACTATGTGCCCGACATGAAAGCGGTCGTCGAGGCGAAGAATTCCGACATCGACACCTACATCGCCGGTGCGGCGTCGATGGCCAGGAACCGGCCGTGAAGGCGCTGGTATACGGTGTGGCCCCCGAGCCGTTCGAGGTGCCCGCCGACGCCAACCTGTTGACGAGGAACCTCGCGAATTCGCCTGTCGGCATGCGCGATGTCCCCGATCCTGTTCCATTGCACGATGATTGGGTGGTCACCCGGCCCCGACTGACCGGGATCTGCGGGTCGGACTCCAAACAGATCCTGCTCGACTTCGGCGAGGACGACGTCGACAACGCGATGGCGGCGTTCTGCTCGTTTCCCCAGGTGATGGGTCACGAGGTGGTCGCCGACGTCGTCGCCCTGGGGTCGCGGGCACGCGGACCTGGAGGTCGGCCAGCGTGTGGTGCTCAATCCATGGCTGTCGTGCGCACCGCGCGGAATCGAACCAGTCTGTCCCGCATGCCAAGCCGGTGACTACAGCCTGTGCTGGAGCTTCACCGACGGCGACATCAAACCGGGCATCCACACCGGAGTGTCGGCCGACGTTACTGGTGGATACGCCGAGCTGATGGCCGCCCATGACAGCATGCTCTTCGGCGTACCCGACGGGGTGCCCGATGAGCTCGCCGTGTTCGCCGACCCGTTCTCGGTGTCGTTGCACGCGATAACCCGTCACCCGCCTCCCTCGTCGGGACGCGTGCTGGTGTACGGCGCCGGGTCTCTCGGCTTGTGCGCCGTCGCGGTGCTGCGGGCGCTGTACCCGGACGTCGCTGTCGCGGTCGTTGCACGCTTCGGCGCTCAAGCGGAACTGGCGCGCCTGTTCGGCGCCGACCTGGTGCTCAACCACGAACCGCGCCTTGCAGTCATCGAAGAGCTGGTGGCGTGGGGCGGCGGCAGGCTGCGGCAGCCGCTTCAGGGCCTGCCGATGGCCTATCCCGGCTCGATCGACGTGGTTTACGACACCGTCGGCAAGCCCGAGACCTTCGAGGTCGGCGTCCGTGTGCTCGCGGCGCGCGGGACGTTGGTGAAGGCGGGCGTGCATGCACCCGGCCGGTGGGAGTGGAGCCCGCTGTACTTCAAGGAGATCAGCTGGGTCGGCTCCAACGCGTTCGGTGTCGAGGAGGTCGAGGGACAGCGAAAGCACGCGATCGAGCACTACCTCGACCTAGTCACGGCCGGTCGAGTCGACCTGCGCCCCATGCTCACTCACACGTTCCGGCTCGACCAGTGGCGCGACGCGTTCCTGGCCATCGCGAATCAGGGGGAGAGCGGCGCGGTCAAGGTCGCAATCGACCAGCGCTAGGCGACTTGTGTGCGTTTTGGAGCGGTGAGCGCAACAAAACGCACACAAATCACTGTTGGCGGAGGTAGGTGTAGACCGAGGCGAAGTTCTTGTTGACCTCGTCGGGTACCGGCACCACGCCGCCGAGAGCCCTTGTGCCCCAGACGATCTGCGCGGTGCGTTCGACAAGCGCCGTCACGTGCAGCACCTTGTCGGGACGGGGTCCCACCGCCACCAGCCCGTGGTTGGCGATCAGCGCGGCCGCCCGGCCCTCCAGCGCCTTGACGGCATTGTCGCCGACCTCAGGTGTGCCCGACGCGGCGTAGTCGGCGCACCGGATGTCTCCGCCGCAGTACACGGCGAATTCGTCGACGGCAGCCGGAATCGGCTGGTGTGCAACGGCGAACATGGTCGCCCAGACCGGATGGCTGTGGATCACGCTGCCGATGTCGTCGAACGCCTGGTAGCACGACAGGTGCAGCTTCATCTCCGACGACGGAAACCGGCCGTCCTTGGCCTGGACCACCGCGCCGTCCGGCGCGACCGTGACGAGATCGTCGAGGACCATGTCGGAGTAGTCGACCGATGACGGCGTGATGACGATGTTGCCGTCCTCGCCTCTGGCCGAGATGTTGCCCGCCGTCCCCTCGACGAGGCCACGGCGCAGCATCTCCTTCGCCGCGGCCAGCACCGCCATCTGCGGGATTGTCGACGAATCTCATGAGCCCAGCACCTCCGGGTTGACGATGTGGGTCGGTCTGCCACCCGACAGGATCGCCTCGAGGTCGTCGGCCACCATCAGCGCCTGTCGCGCCTCAGTGTTCCACGTGGCCCCGCCGATGTGGGGCGTGAGCACCACGTTGGGCATTCCGACCAGCGGGTGGTCGGCGGGCAGCCACTCGCCGACGAAATGGTCGAGCCCCGCCGCGCCCACCTTGCCGTCGCGCAGGGCGTCGACGAGGGCGTCGGTGTCGTGCAGTTGGGCGCGCGCGGTGTTGAGGAACACCGCCCCGTCGCGCATGGCCGCGAACTGGTCGGCGCCGATCATCGCCACGGTGTCGTCGGTCACCGGCGCGTGCAGCGAGACGATGTCCGCTTCGGCCAGCAGCTCGTCGAGGCTGTGGTGCGCCTCGTCGTTGTACGGGTCGTACGCGATGACCTTCACGCCCAGCCCCTCCAGCCGCCAGCGCAGCGCGCGCGCGACGGCGCCCAGTCCGACCAGCCCGGCGGTCAGCCCGGCGATCTCCCAGGCCCGGAAGCGTTGATACGGCAGCGTCCCGTCGCGAAACACCTGTCCTGCACGGACATCGGCGTCGGCGGTCAGCACATGGCGAGTCGCCGCGAACAGCAGTGCGATCGCCATCTCGGCGACGGCATCGGCATTGCGGCCCGGCGTGAACAGCACCGGGATGCCCGCCGCGGTGGCACCCGGGATGTCGACGTTGTTCGGGTCGCCCCGAGTGGACGCGATCGCGCGCAAGGGTAGGTCGTACACCGGGGCGCCGACCGAATCACTCTCCACCACAAGTACGTCGGCGCGTTCTGCGGCTGCCCGCTCGGCCAGCTGGTCTGCGGTGTAGATCCGCAGCGGGTTCGCCTCGATCCACGGGTCGTAGACCACGTCGGCCAGCTGCCGGAGTTTGTCGAAACCTGGACCGCGAAGCGGTGCCGTCACGAGCGCGCGAAGTCGAGCCACGGTTGCTCATGCTGGCGTACGGTGACGCGCGTGTCAGGCAAAGGCACCACAATCGGCGTCGACATCGGCACGACGTCGGTCAAAGCCGTAGTCGCCGACGAGGACGGCCGGGTGCTGGCCAGGACACGTATCCCGCACCAGCTTCGCGTGCCCGCGCCCGACCGCATGGAACACGACGCCGACGAGGCGTGGCGGCGCGGCCCGCTCGCCGCCGTGGCAGAGCTGGCCAGACCCGATGCCCGCGCCGTCGCAGTGACCGCGATGGTGCCCTCCCTGACCGCCGTCGACGACACCGGCCGCCCCGTCACACCGGGCCTGCTGTATGGCGACGAGAGGGGCCGCGGGGAGGGCCATGCGCCCGCCTCCGTGCTGTCCGGCGAGGCGGTCGAGTTCCTGCGCTGGACGGTCGGCGAAGCGCCCGACGCGCGTGGGTACTGGCCGGCCATGGCGGTCGCCAATTATCAACTGGCGGGCGAGGCGGTGATCGACAACGCGACCGCGAGCACGTGCTATCCGTTGTTCGACGGCCTCGGCTGGGACGAGGCTGTCTGCGCCGACTGTGGCGCCGCCGGCGACCGCATGCCCCGGATCGAGATGACGGGCACGGCAGTCGGCCGGGTCCGCGACACCGATGCCGTGCTCGCAGCGGGCGCGGTCGACGCCCTGTGCGAGCAATTCGTCGCGGGCGCCGACTCCGTCGGCGATGTACTGGTGTTGTGCGGCACCACGTTGATCGTGTGGATCACCATTCCCGAATATCGCGAGGTGCCCGGACTGTGGACGTTGCCGCACACCGCGCCGGGAAAGAGCCAGATCGGCGGTCCGAGCAATGCGGGCGGTCTGTTCCTCGGCTGGGTCGACCGGCTGCTGGGTGATACCGGGGCGGCAGTTGACCCGGCGCGAGTTCCGGTGTGGGCGCCCTACATTCGCGGTGAGCGTGTTCCGCACCACGATCCGGCTCGCCGCGGTGTGCTCGACGGCCTGGACTTGACCCACGATGGCGCCGCGGTCCGAAGGGCGGCATTCGAAGCGTCGGGTTTCGTTGTGCGACAGCTGATCGAGATGAGTGGCGCGTCGGTGTCACGTATCGTCGCCACCGGCGGCGGCACGCGCGTCGAAGCGTGGCTGCAAGCCCTCGCCGACGCCACCGGACTGCCGGTGCACGCGTCGGCGGTCGCCGAGGGTGCAGCGCTGGGAGCGGCCTTCATCGGCCGGATGGCCGCGGGTCTGGAATCTTCGATCACCGACGCGGCACGCTGGGCGTCGACCGAGCGCATCGTCGAGCCCGACGCGGCGTGGACAGGCCCGATGCAGGACCGCTACGGCCGTTTCCTCGAACTGGCCAGGGGGGCACCGACATGACGAGCATTTTCGAGAACGCCTCGATGATCTCCACCGTGCTGCGCGTCCGCGACGTCGACGCGTCGGTCCGCTGGTACCGCGAAAAGCTTGGCCTGGAACCGGTTCACGTCGGGGCGGACGGCGCGGCGCACCCCATCGCCGTCTACCACATCGCGGGTGCGGTGGTGTCGCTGTGGCAGCTGCCCGAAGGTCGTACGCGCGTGCTGTTGGACAACGACACCAACACCTACGTGGTTGTCGTCGTGAACACCGGACTCAAGGGATTGCGGCGCACACTGACCGACCGCGGTGTCGAGGTCGGTGAGATCCAGCGCAGCGAAAACAACGAGTTCTTCTGGTTCCATGACCTCGACGACAACCGCTTCGAACTGAGCCGTTCACGCAGCTAGCGCTTGATGGCGCTGACGTAACTCATCTCGGCGAAGAAGCCCATGGCGCCGTCCTCGGGGAATTCGAACCCGTTGGCGGCGTACGCGTCCGGCGTCTTCTGCGCGGTCACATCCCAGCCGTGACCCGTCAGGTAGTCGACGACGTCACTGCGCACACCGTGATAGATGAGCTCGCGCATCTCGATGTCGTGACCGTACTTCTTGAGCCGCTCCGAGATCAGCTGTGATCTCTCGTTGTCGGAGAACATGCCCACGTCGGGGATGTGCTCGCAGGCAACCCGGCTGCCGGGCGCGCTGAGTTCGTCGATCCTGTCGAACAACAGGTCCTGCGCCTCGGGCGGCAGGTAGATCAACAGCCCCTCGGCGATCCACGCGGTCGGTTGCGAGGGGTCGAAGCCGTTGTCCAGCAGCGCCTTCGGCCAGTCGGCGCGGAGGTCGACGGCGATGGCGCGACGATCGGCCCTGGGCTCGGCGCCCAGTTCCGCCAGCGTGTCGCTCTTGAAGGCGATGACATCAGGTTGGTCAAGTCTCGTAGACCGTTGTGCCGTCCGGCCACGGCAGGCGGTAGGCGCGCGCATCGAGGCCGGCGGCCAGGATCACTGCCTGGCGGACACCTGCCGCGGCGGCAGCGGTGAACAACCTGTCGAAATGCCTTGTGCGTACTGCCATTCCCTCCGCGGCGCGGCGCAGGTTGAACCGGGGGTCGAGCTGTTCGAACTCTGCAGGGTCGATTTCGCCGTCGAGCATGCGGACGAAGAAGTCGAGACCGACCGCACGCACCAGGGGTTCGGCGTACGGATCGTCGATCAGGCCTTCCCGGTTGCTCAACACCCGCTGTGCGGCGACCATCGTGGCGGTCGATCCGACGCTGGACGCCAGATCCCATGTGTCATTGTCGGTGCGGGGCATGGGCTCCTACTTTCTAGTGGCGATCACGGCGAGCGAATCACGCAGCGGGATAAGGGAATCGACGTCAGGGAACACCCGACCGTAGTCGGCGAACACCTGCGGTCGTCGCCGGGCGGACACCTCCCAGCCGTGCTCGGTCAGGTAGTCCACCACGGCGTTGCGTTCGCCCTCGTAGAACAGCTTGGAGATGTCCATGTCGAATTCCTGCTCACCCAGATGCTCGCTGATCTCGCGCATGCGTGAGCCGATGCTCGCGGCGGCGTCCGGGTGGTACTCGGTGGCGAGCTGACTGCCCGGTGCGCTCAATGCCGCGATGTCATCGAAGAGCCGGTCCTGCGCTTCGGGTGGCAGATACACCAGCAGTCCTTCGGCGCTCCATGCGGTTGGCTGGGTGACGTCAAAACCGCTGTCGCGCAGCGCGTTCGGCCAGTCCTCGCGCAGATCGATGCCGACCGTGCGGCGCTCGGCGGCGGGAAAGGCGCCGATCGACGCCATCGTCGCCGTCTTGAATTCGATGACCTGCGGCTGATCGATCTCGATAGACGACGGTCCCGTCCGGCCAGGGCAGCCGGTAGGCCCGTGAATCCAGGCCCGCCGCCAGAATCACCGCCTGCCGGATACCGGCAGCGCCCGCATCGACGAAGAAATCGTCGAAGAACCGCGTCCGCACCGCAATGGAGGTGGCGATGAACGCCGGGCCCGCCGGATCATTGCCGTCCGGAAGGTCGACCTCGCCGTCGACCAGCCGGGTGAAGAAGTCCAGCCCGACGGCCCGCACGAGCTCAGCCGCGTACGGGTCGACGAACAGCGGATCGTCCTCGCTGGCTCGCCACAGCGCGGGCCGCCGCGACCATCGTCGCGGTCGTGCCCACGCTGGACGCCAGGTCCCAGCTGTCGGAATCGGATCGATCATCGGCTCCTCATGTCCGGTCGAGGTCACTTGTTGAGATGCCGGTCACGTACTGCAGCTCGCCGAAGTTGCCCACCTCTTCGTCGTCCTGCGGGAGCGGCGGCAGGCCGCTGTCGGCCAGCAGCTCGTTGACGGGGCGGCGGGTGAGCGCCCAGCCGCGGTCCTCCAAGTAGGCGCCCGCCTCGTTGCGGTCCTCGATGTACACGAGGTTGGCGAAGTCCAGGTCGAACCCGTGGTCGCGCCACCGCTGCGCGGCCTCCTGCATGCGTTCGATCGCCTTCTCGCGGTCGGCGGGGTCGATGTTGGTGGGCCCGCTCTCGACGGCCACCCTGCTGCCCGGAGCGCTGAGCTCGGTGATCGTGTCGAGCAGCCGGTCCTGGGCGTCCGGCGGCAGGTAGCCGAGCAGTCCCTCGGCGCTCCAGGCCGTCGGCTGGCTCGGATCGAACCCCGCGGCCTTCAGCGCCGACGGCCAGTCGTAGCGCAGGTCGATCGCGACGGTGCGGCGATCGGCCGTCGGCTCGGCACCCAACTCGGCCAGCGTGGTGCTCTTGAACTCGATGACGTCGGGCTGGTCGATCTCGTAGACCGTGGTCCCCGCCGGCCACGCGAGCCGATACGCGCGAGCATCGAGGCCCGACGCCAGGATCACCGCCTGCTTGATGCCTGCCCGGGTCGCTTCTGTTGGATTGCCACCTCCGGTGGCTTCTGCTGGATTGCCACCTCCGGTGGCGTCGAGGAAGAACTCGTCGAAGAATTTGGTCCGCACGGCCATGTTGTCGGTCATCCGGGCCATGCCGACCGCATCGCTGTCCACATCGAGGTCCTCGGGCCGCAACTCGCCGCTGGCGAGGCGGGTGAAGAAGTCCACGCCGACCGCACGCACCAGCGGCTCGGCGAACTTGTCGCTGATCAAAGGGTCGTCACCGGTGCTCGCCACCGCGCGGGCGGCGGCGACCATCGTCGCGGTCGCACCCACGCTCGAAGCCAGATCCCAGGTGTCGTTGTCGGTCCGTGCCATCGTCTACCCCAATCGAATCGTTTACTTAGCGCATATAACGAGATGCGCCCACGGTATGTTCCCGAGCTGAAAGGGACCTGAGAGGGGACTATCGGATGCGGGCCGCAACACCGGCAACTGTTACTCTCGTAGACTGTTTGACGCGTGACTCTGCAGGCTGCGCGCGGGGCTGACGGGGGTCCACACACGACTTAACCAGAACCGCTGGTCAGACCAGCCGCATTCGCACGCCGCCATTCACAGGTCGGCTGCGCAGGAGGAAGAGTGCTTTCGGCTTTCATCTCATCACTGCGGACAGTCGACCTGAGGCGAAAGATTCTGTTCACCCTGGGCATCGTCATCCTCTACCGGGTCGGTGCCTCGATCCCGTCGCCCGGCGTCAACTACGGGAACGTGCAGAAGTGCGTCGCGCAGGTCAGCGGTGGCGATTCGGCTCAGATCTACTCGCTGATCAACCTGTTCTCCGGCGGTGCGCTGTTGCACCTGACGGTGTTCGCGGTCGGCATCATGCCGTACATCACCGCGAGCATCATCGTGCAGCTGCTCACCGTGGTGATCCCGCGGTTCGAGCAGCTGCGCAAGGAGGGGCAGTCGGGCCAGGTGAAGATGACGCAGTACACGCGTTATCTCACGATTGCGCTGGCGATCCTGCAGGCCACCAGCATCGTGGCCCTCGCCGCCAACGGCGGCCTGCTCCAGGGCTGCACGCTCGACATCATCAAGGGCCAGAGTGAGGGCCTGAACATCTTCACGCTGGTCGTCATCGTGCTGGTGATGACCGCGGGCGCGGCGCTGGTGATGTGGATGGGCGAGCTGGTCACCGAGCGCGGCATCGGCAACGGCATGTCGCTGATGATCTTCGCCGGCATCGCGGCCCGTATCCCGTTCGAAGGCAAGACGATCCTCGACAGCCGTGGCGGGCTGGTGTTCGGACTGGTCTGCGTCGCTGCGCTGGTGATCATCATCGGCGTGGTGTTCGTCGAGCAGGGCCAACGCCGCATTCCGGTCCAGTACGCCAAGCGCATGGTCGGCCGGAGGATGTACGGCGGCACGTCGACGTATCTGCCGTTGAAGGTCAACCAGGCCGGCGTCATCCCGGTCATCTTCGCGTCGTCGCTGATCTACATTCCGCACCTGATCACCCAGCTGATCACCAGCGGAAATCCGAACGCGACCAACAGCTGGTGGTCACGGATCATCGCGCAGTACCTGACCAACCCCGCCGATCCCATCTACATCGCGGTGTATTTCGGTCTGATCATCTTCTTCACCTACTTCTACGTGTCGATCACCTTCAACCCGGACGAGCGTGCCGACGAGATGAAGAAGTTCGGCGGGTTCATCCCCGGTATCCGCCCGGGCAAGCCGACCGCCGACTACCTGCGTTACGTGCTGAACCGGATCACCCTTCCGGGCTCCATCTATCTGGGCGTGATCGCCGTGCTGCCGAACATGTTCCTGCAGATCGGCAACACCGGCACCGTGCAGAATCTGCCGTTCGGCGGTACTGCGGTTCTGATCATGATCGGCGTCGGTTTGGATACCGTCAAACAAATCGAGAGCCAGCTCATGCAACGCAACTACGAAGGGTTCCTGAAGTGAGGGTTGTTCTACTCGGGCCGCCCGGTGCGGGCAAGGGCACGCAGGCTCAGAAGCTGTCAGAGAAGCTGGGCATCCCGCAGATCTCCACGGGCGACCTCTTTCGGGGCAACATCACCGCAGGGACGCCGCTCGGTGTCGAAGCCAAGCGCTACCTCGACGCGGGTGACCTGGTGCCTGCAGAGCTGACGAACAAGCTGGTCGAGGACCGCATCGAGCAACCGGACGCGGCGGACGGGTTCATCCTGGACGGTTATCCCCGCTCGGTGGAGCAGGCCAAGGCGCTCGACGAGATGCTCAAGAACCACAACACCAAACTCGACGCGGTGCTCGAGTTCTCGGTATCCGAAGAGGAGCTGTTCACGCGCCTGAAGTCCCGCGGCCGCGCCGACGACACCGAAGAGGTCATCCACAATCGGATGCAGGTCTACCGCGGCGAAACCGAGCCTCTGCTGGAGTACTACAGCCACAACAACCTGCAGACCGTCGACGCGGTCGGCAGCTTGGACGAGGTTTTCGCCCGGGCCCTTCGGGCACTCGGTAAGTGATCGGCCTGCCGGGGCTGCGAAGCCGCCGGGTCGTCGCACAACGCACCCCGGGGGAACTCGACGCGATGGCCGCGGCCGGCGCGCTGGTCGCATCCGCGCTTTCCGCGGTACGCCACGCGGCGGTGCCGGGCGTCTCGACGCTGGGGCTGGACGAGATCGCTGAATCCGTCATCCGCGACGGCGGCGGGATCCCGTCGTTCCTCGGCTATCACGGCTTCCCGGCGAGCATCTGCTCGTCGGTCAATGAACGCGTCGTGCACGGCATTCCGTCGGCCGGCGAGACGCTGGCCCACGGTGACCTGGTGTCCATCGACTGCGGCGCGATTCTCGACGGCTGGCACGGCGACTCGGCGGTGACGTTCGGCATCGGTGCCTTGATTCCCGTCGACGAGGTCTTGTCGCAGGCCACCCGGGAAGCCATGGAGGCAGGCATCGCCGCGATGGTGCCCGGCAACCGACTCACCGACGTCTCGCATGCCATCGAGGCGGGCACGCACGCCGCCGAGAAACGGCACGGCCGCAAGTTCGGAATCGTGGCCGGATACGGCGGACACGGCATCGGCAGGCAGATGCACATGGACCCGTTCCTGCCCAACGAGGGAGCCCCCGGCCGGGGGCCCTACCTGGCGCCGGGCTCGGTGTTGGCCATCGAGCCGATGCTCACCCTGGGGACCACAAAGACCCTTGTGCTGGAAGACGAATGGACCGTCGTCACCGCAGACGGATCGCGCGCCGCACACTGGGAGCACACGGTGGCCGTCACTGACGACGGGCCGCGAATTCTGACCCGATAGGCGCGCCTGTTGGCGCCGACGCCGGCCAATACTGAACCGGACGACCAGCAACCTCGTATTCATATTGGAGGTTGATATTGGACGACCCTGAGGCTGCCGTCATGCGGGTGCTCTACGAGGAGCACGCCGCTGCGCTCTGGCGCTACGCCGTGCGGCTGACGGGTGACAGAGCCCGGGCGGAGGATGTCGTGCAGGAGACGCTGTTGCGTGCATGGCGCCACCCCGAGGTGACCGAAGACAGGGACCGGTCCGCTCGGGCGTGGCTGTTCACCGTGGCGCGTAACCTGATCATCGACGAGAGACGCAGTGCGAGGTTCCGCAGCGAATCCGGTAGTCCCGACATGGAACAGGCTGCCGATCGTGCGGGACCGGACGAGGTGGAGGCGGCGCTGGACCGCATGTTGTTGGGCGAGGCCATTGGCCAGCTTTCCGAGGAACACCGAGCGGTGATCCGCCGGGCGTACCACCAGGGCTGGACCACTGCGCAGATCGCTGCCGACCTGCAGATCGCCGAGGGCACCGTGAAGTCGCGTCTGCACTACGGCATGCGGGCGCTGAGGCTCATACTGCAGGAGATGGGGGTGACACGGTGACACACTTCGGAGTGCCCCAGAGCGGGGAGCAGCTGGACGACGATCGGTACGCGACCTGGGACGCCGCGTACGTCCTCGGGTCGCTGTCCGGCGAAGAGCGTCGCGAATACGAAGCACATCTGCAGTCCTGCCCGCCGTGTCGGGCCGCGGTCGCCGAGTTGAGCGGGATCCCGGCGTTGCTGTCCAAACTCGACGCCGAGGACATCGAGTCGTTCGATCAAGCGTCACAACCGGATGGGCCCCGACCGCAGGCGCTGGGCTCGCTGCTGGACACCGTCCGCGCGCAGCGCAGGCGATCGCGGTGGGTGACCACCGCCGCGCTGGCGGCGGCCGCCGCGCTGCTGGCCATCGGGTTGGTCATCGTGGCGCGCCCCGAGACGTTGGGTCTGCGCACGGGTGGAACCCCGGAGGCCGCGGCACCGACGCTGGAGATGACGAAGGTGTCCCAGACACCCATCAACGCCACCATCAGCATGACCGGTTACGGATGGGGCACCCGGATCGACATGGCGTGCACCTACGGCGACTGGGGCCAACGCGATGCACCGCCGCAGAATCTCGGCATGGTGGTCGTCGGCCGTGACGGCAGTCACACTCAGGTCGCGACGTGGCTGGGTTTGTCCGGGGCAACGGCATTGCCGAGTGCGAATACGCCGTTGCCGGTGCAGGAAATCGCTGCTGTGCAACTGGTTTCGGCAGAATCCGGCCAGGTGCTGCTTGAAAAAAACCTGTGAGTCGAGCGGTCGGGTGAACCCGGTGCCGTAGCCGCCCGTGTCATTTGTAGACGTGCGGAAGCAGGTGGCAAATGACCGGCAGGCATCGGGTCGTCGATCACATCGTCGAGTCCCTCTCGGCGATCGGTGTCGACTACATCTTCGGTGTGGACGGCGCCAACATCGAGGACCTCTACGACGCCGCGTTCTTCTGCGAGGGCATCACCGCGGTACTCGCCAAGCATGAATTCTCCGCCGCGACGATGGCCGACGGCCTCAGCCGCAGCGGCGCCGGCCTGGGCGTGGTGGCCGCGACCTCGGGCGGCGGGGCCCTGAACACCGTGCCCGGCCTGGGCGAGGCCTTCGCCAGTCGGGTGCCGGTGCTGGCGCTGATCGGCCAGCCGCCCACCAACCTGGACGGACGAGGCTCTTTCCAGGACACCAGCGGCAGCAACGGCGCGCTCGACGGGCACGCATTGTTCTCGGCGGTTTCGGTCTACTGCCGCCGGGTGCTGACACCGCAGGACATTGTGTCCGCACTGCCCGAAGCGATCGCCGCGGCCCGAACCGGTGGGCCCGCAGTCCTGTTGCTGCCCAAGGACATTCAACAGTCTGACGTGCCGGTCAATGGTGGTGTTGTGGCGGCTGGGCGGCTCGCGAGGCCGCCGGATGACCCCGATGTGATCGCATGCGCCTTGCGGCGTGCCGAAGGGCCTGTGACGATCGTCGCCGGAGAACAGGTCGCCCGTGACGACGCGCGCGCTGAGCTCGAGGAGCTGCGCTCGCTGCTGCGCGCCCGAGTGGCTTGTGTGCCCGATGCGAAGGATGCGGCGGGCACTCCCGGCATGGGGTCGTCCTCCTCATTGGGCGTGACCGGGGTGATGGGCCACCCGGGTATCGCGGCGGTGATCGCCGACAGTGCACTGTGCCTTCTGGTCGGGACCCGGATGACGGTCACTGCGCGCGCCGGTCTGGACGCCGCGCTGGAAGCGACGCGGGTGTACTCGATCGGCTCCGCGCCGCCTCATCTGCCGAGCACGCACGTGCACACCGACGACCTGCGCGGCTCACTGGCATCGTTGACCGCGGCGCTGACGGGCCGCGGCCGGCCGGCCCGCCTCCGTGTGGTCGGCGAATTGCCCCGAACCGAGCTGCAACCACCGATCCACGATGGGCCCGGTATCCGGTATCGCGACGCGATGACGGTGCTCGACGAGGTCTTGCCCGACGCAGCGGACATCGTGGTGGACGCGGGCAACATCGGCGCGTCGTCGATCCACTACCTTCCGGTGCGCCGAGACGGCCGGTTCGTCGTCGCGCTCGGTATGGGCGGCATGGGGTACAGCTTCGGCGCGGGCATCGGGATGGCGTTTGGCCGCCCGGATCGCAGGGCCGTGGTCATCGCGGGGGACGGCGCATTCTTCATGCACGGCATGGAGATTCACACCGCACTGCAGTACCGGCTGCCGGTGACGTTCCTGTTGTTCGACAACCATGCGCACGCCATGTGCGTCACGCGCGAGCGGTTGTTCTATGACGGCATCTACAGCTACAACAGGTTCGGGTCCAGTCGGCTGGGTGAGGGGTTGGCCGCCATGTTCCCGGGACTGTGTTGCGTTGATGTCGACGACCTCGGGGCGCTCCCGGGTGCGCTGGCAGCGGCGTTCGGGCGCGACGGCCCGTCGGTCATCAGCGTCGAGTGCTCGGCCGACGAAATACCGCCATTCGCAAACTTTCTCGGCAGTGGTGCTCCTGCCGCCGCCAGTCAACCGCTCAACACGAAGGAGACAAACTCCGATGTCGCTTCCTGCACTCAATGACATCACGGCGCACCGAGGGTCTGCGGATCCGATCGACGGGGTGATCCGCGTCGAGACATCGCCGAGGGAAAAGGCCACACCGATCATCATGGAGATGATGCGGTCGGTTTACCCGCACGACGACGTGTTCGGTACTTACTGCACCGTCAACGATTACATCGATTGCCCTCCCGACGAGTTGTTCGACTACATGGCCGACACCCGATGCCTGGAGGAGTGGACGTACAGTCTGCGTGAGTTCGCACCGACGGAGGAACCGGGACTGTGGGTGGCCTACGACAAGCTCGGCGGCGACACCGGCAGCCCGATCTTCACCCGCACGGTCGCCAACCGCGACGCCCGCACCGTCGACTATCACTGCGCGTGGGATCAGGGCAAGCATCTGTGGATGATCTACCTGATGCGAATTGTCGACGCGCAGTTGGTGTTCGACAAGCCAGGCTCGGTGGTGTTGTGGACCAACTGCCATCACCCGTTCTACGACCACAACCCCTACCCGGAGGCGGCTCCGCCGCAGCGACCGGTATGGGTCGGCGACTTCTGGGACATGTTCGGACCCGGTCACCTGCTGGAACTGAAGAACCTCAAAGCCATTGCCGAATACCGCCACCACAACGGCCTGCCCGTGACACCGGATTGGATGAAATGACATGACTTCGCACGCGAGGAGCAATAGAGCAGCCGTCAGCTTGATCGATGTGTCGACGTACCTGCCCGGTGACCCGATCGGCGCCGACTACTACGCGCAGTTCGCCGGCTCGGACGAACTGCGGGACAACGTGATGTTCCGGGCGCCGAAGTTCCGCCATCACGTCGCCGAGGATGAAACCGCCATCGACATGGTCGAGCGCGCCGCGACGGGTCTCGTCGACCGGCACGGCCAGGACATGATCGCGGGCGCCGACATCCTGATCACCCATACCCAGATGCCCGACATGCCGTTCTACGGCGGTGGCGGTGGGATGGCGCATCGCCTTGGCATGAAACCGAATTGGGTGCTCGATTTGCACAACGGCGGATGCGCGGCGTTCATCCTCGGGATGAAGGTGGCGCGCACCCTGATCGAAGCCGGCGAGGGCGATACGGCGGTGATCGCCGTCGCGCAGAACGCCGCCGGTCAGGCCTTCGACCAGCCCGGTGTGCGCCGGAAGGCGCAGGCGTCGGTGCCCGGTGACGGCGCCGCCGTCGGCCTGGTGGCGCGCTCTGACCAGTCGCCCATTCTCGATATCGAATGCCGCACGTTCGGCGAGTTCGCCGGCGACATGACGCTCGCCGTGGACCCGCCGCGCAAGTGGTGGCAGCCCGGACCGGGGGAGGGTTACATCGGGTTCACCGAGAGCAAGATCACGAAGGTGCTTGCCCGGGGCAATCGTCAGGTGCCGGAGGTGTCCTATGCGGTGTGCGACCGAATCGGCCTCAAGCCGAAGGACATTGACCTCCTCGTCACCAACCAGCCGAACCGGGTATTCCTGCGCAACTGGCGCGAGGCTCTCGAACTGCCGAAGGAACGCCACCGCGACACCTTTGACGAGTGCGGCAACCTCTTCGCGGCGGGCGTGCCGGTCAATCTCGAGCGCGCGATCTCCGAAGGCCAACTCAACAAGGGCGACGTCGTCTTGATGGCGGCGTTCGCCCACGCGGGTGACTTCGCGGGTGCCGCCGCTGTGCGGTGGGGTGGTCGCGGCTGATGGCCATGCTCAGTCGCGAGGCCGGTGATGCCGTCGCTGCACTGCCCAGTGCGATCGATCCGCATGCGCTGTCGCTCAACGAGAATCCGTTCCCGCCGTTGCCCGCGGTGCGGGCAGCGATGATATCCGCGGTGGACTCGGCGAACCGGTATCCGGAGTTCTTGCCCGACCGACTTCGGGCGCTGATCGCCGGACACGTCGGGGTGCGCGAAGAGCAGGTCGTGATCGGGGTCGGCGCGACGGGCGTGATCATGCAGGTGCTCGGCGCGGTGACGAGCCCTGGCGAGAAGATGGTGATGACGTCACCGACGTTCGACGGATATCCGATCTTCGCCCAGATGGCGCGGTTGGTGTCGGTCACCGTCCCGCTCGACGGGCACGGCCGCCACGACCTCGACGCGATGGCCGATGCCGCGGCCCAAGCGCGGGTGGTGGTCCTGTGCCGGCCGCACAACCCGACTGGCACAGTTGAGCCGGCCGCCGACGTCGAGCGATTCCTGCGGCGGGTTCGGACCGACACGGTTGTCCTGCTCGACGAGGCCTACGTCGAGTTCCTGCCCCCGGAGCACCGCATCGATGCCGCTGAGCTCGTCAGCCGGTATCCGAACGTCGTGGTTTTGCGGACGTTCTCGAAGGCCTACGGGTTGGCCGGGTTGCGTATCGGCTACGGCTTCTGCGCCCCGGACCTGGCTCGCAGGCTCTGGACCATGCAGCTGCCGTTCGGCATCGGGATCACCGGTCTGGTGGCGGTGGCGGCATCATATGACGCGGAAAGACAACTGCAGCAACGCATCCGGATCATCGCATCGGAGCGGCGGTATCTGCGGATGCGGCTACGTGCGATGGGTGTCTACAGCACGGACGGTCACGCCAACTTCGTGTATCTGCCGCCCGCAGGCCGGCCGTGGCGTGAGGTGTTCGGCGCCAGTGGATTACAGGTTCGCCACTACGCCGACGGCGGCGTCCGCATATCGGTCGGCAACCGGCCGTCAACCCGTGCGGTGCTGGCGGCGGTCAGAACTGCGACAAACTGACGTCGTCGGCGCCGCACTGCGTCAAAGCGGACAGACCTGCTTGACCCAGTTGTCGATGAGGCTGTTGAACCTGTCGTAGTCGGGGTCGTCGAACTGTGCGCCGTTCGTGCTCGCGAAGTGTTCGATCGCCTCCCGGACGTCGCCGGGCGGGTCGTACTTCTCGAATGTGTCCGCAGCCTTGCGTGCATCCTCGGCGTTGGTGGCCACGGCCAGGTCCAGATTGGCGCCGGTGATCTCGACACAAGCGTTCGCGTCGAGCGTGTCGCCCGCGGGAGGAGGCGCAGCGGGCGGCGCAGTCTGCGCGGGGGCGGCCGGGGCGGTCTGACTGGTCGGCGTGCTCGCCGATGCGGTCTCCGATTTCTTGCTGCTCTGCGAATCTGGTTTGTCGCCCGAACATCCCGACGTCAACATCGCCGTCGCCACGACGGCTGTGAGCAGTAACCGGCAGCGCATAGAGCCTCCTGGGACGACCGGGGTTTCGCGCGAAAGTTAGCAGACTTTGCTAGTACACGACGCGGAAGCCGCCAACGAGCCGGATCGTGTTGCCATCGGGGTCGGTGATCGCCGACAGTCGCACGCCTTTGTCGGCGTCGGTGATTTCGCCCGGGTGGATTCCGCGGCTCTGCAACTGCGCGATGTGGCCTTCGAGGTCGTCGACCGCAAAGTTCAGCAAGCCGGTGCCAGCGCGCCCGGGGTCGGTGAAGACCTGAACCCAGGCGCCCGGCAGCACCTGCCATTCCACAAGCGTGTTCATGGGGTTGTTGTCGGCCGGCCGGTCGAACAGGGTGGCGTACCAGCGATCGCTGACCGCTAGATCGGAGACCGGCACGACGGCCAGCAGGTGGTCAATTGCCATGGGATTCTCCTTTCTCGTCTAACCGTGTCGACCGTTGGGCGGCGCGGAATTCATCGCGGGAGCCAACTCGTGCGGTATGAAGAGGCGTGGCAGGCGAACCGGCGGACCACCGTGATCCGATCGCGTTGGCGCGCGCCAATTGGGACCGCTCCGGCTGGGGTGACGTCGCCGACGGCATGGTCGCGGTGACATCGGTGATGCGGGCCCACCAGATTCTGCTCGCCCGGGTCGAGAATGCGCTGCGTCCCTACGATCTCAGCTTCTCCCGCTACGAGTTGTTGCGCCTGCTGGCGTTCAGCCGCTCGGGCGCGTTGCCGATCACCAAGGCGTCGGACCGGTTGCAGGTGCACGTCACCAGCGTCACGCACGCGATTCGGCGACTGGAGGCCGATGGCCTGGTGGAGCGCATACCGCATCCGACCGACGGCCGCACCACGCTGGTGCGGATCACCGACCTCGGCCGCTCGACGGTCGAGGACGCGACGGTGACGCTGAACGCCGAGGTGTTCGCCGACATCGGCATGTCCGACGGCGAGTCGAGGTCACTTGCTGCATCGATCGAGACGCTCCGCCGCAATTCCGGCGATTTCTAGACCACCAAACGCGTTACCGTACAGCGCTATTGCGAGTTCAGGGCGCGGATGAGCCGATCCACGACTGCGCCGGCTTCGGCTCGCGCGCGTTCGTGGTCCTCGGCTCGGGCCACGTAGAGCGTCATCTCGCGCATCGCCCCGAGCAGCGTCAGCGTGGTCGCGTCGACCGGCTGGGGCGGGATGCGGCCGGTCTCGACGGCGTTGGCAAGCAGTTCGCGAACGAGCCCGGTGTTGTAGCGGTCACCGATCTCGGTCCACCGCTGCCACCCGAGCACGGCCGGAGCATCGACCAGCGTGATGCGCTGGACTTCGGGATCCGAGCACACGTCCAACCAGAAGTCCGCGCCGAGTCGCATCACCTCGATCGGGTCGGTCGTGTTCGAGGCGGCGAGCGCCTCGCCCATCCGGGCGGCCACTTCCGCCTCCACCCGCTCGAACACCGCGGCGAACAGATCCGTCTTGTCCGCGAAGTGGTGATACAGCGCGCCGCGGGTCACACCGGCCGCACGCACGATCGTCTCCAGTGCCACGTCTGCGAACCCGTGCTCGGCGAACAACGGCCGGGCGGCCGCGATCAACGCTTCGCGGGTTTCCGCTGCACGCTCGGCCTGTGTGCGGCGAGTGGGGTCCATCGAGTCCTTGCCTCTCATACATACGGTATGTATCGTCATACATACCGTATGTAGGTCTCCATCGATCCTAGCTTGGGAGTGCTCATGCCCATCATCGATTTGCCCCAGGGGCGCATTCAGTATCGACTCGCCGGACCGCAGGACAGCGCAGATCCGCCCGTGGTTTTCGTCCACGGGGTGCTGGTCAACCATGAGCTGTGGACGGGGGTGGCCGACGAGCTGGCCCGGCGCGGAGTGCGTTCATATGCGCTCGACCTGCCGCTGGGCGCGCATACCCAAGCCATGCGCGCCGATGCCGATCTGAGCCCGCAGGGGCTCGCGCGACTGATTCTGGCGTTCCTCGAGGCAATGGGATTGACCGATGTCACCTTGGTCGGAAACGACACGGGGGGTGCGCTGTGTCAGTTCGTCGATCGACACGGATGACAGCGCGAATCGGCCGATTGGTGCTTACCAATTGCGACTGCTTCGAGCATTTCCCGCCACCGTCGTTCGCGCCGATGCTGAAGTTCGGACGCCGTCCCGCTGGCATTTATGCGCTGATGGCACTGATGCGGCCCGCCGGCTATCCGGCAACGCATTCAGCGCGAAAACACCACCAAGCCAATCGATCCCGAACTGACCCGACGCTGGGTCATGCCTGCGCTGACCGACCGCGGCGTGCGACGCGACACCGCCAAGGTCTTCCGGGGCATCGACGCCACTGATCTGGTCGAGGTTTCGGCGGGCCTGCGGGACTTCGCCAAGCCCGTCGTGCTGATGTGGGGTGACTCGGACCGGTTCTTCCCGATCGACCTCGCTGTCGGCCTGCGCGATGCCTTCCCCGATGCGCGGCTGGTCGAGATCCCCGGCGGGCGGCTTTTCGTCCCGCTCGACGAGCCGCAGCGCGTCGCCGAAGGCATTCAGTCAGCCCTGCAGTCGGGCGGTGGGGGACGACGCCGATGAGCGCTGCGCGCAGGAAGGTCGACTTCGCAAGCGCTGGCGATCGCTGCGCAGCGTGGCACTATCCGGGTGACAACGGCGCATGCGTGATCATGGCGGCAGGGCTCGGCGTGATCAAGGAAGCCCGGCACCGACGTCTTCGCCCGCACGGTTCCATCAAGCCGGCTACAGCGTTCTCGCCTTCGACTACCGGCGTCTCGGCGAAAGCGGCGGCACACCACGCCAACTCGTGCACATCGACGACCAGCTCACCGATTGGCAGGCCGCCATCGACTTCGCGCCACACTTCCGGGAGTCGACATCGACAAGCTGTCGATATGGGGATTCTCGGTTTCGGGCGGGCACATCTTTCCCGTCGCCGCCCGCAATCCCCAACTGGCCGCCGCGATCGCACACGCCCCGCTGGCCGACGGGCTCGACGCTATGCGTCAACGCGCTACCGCACACCACACCGCTCGCACTCGCGCGCCTGCACCGGTCGCGCGGCCGCCGACGCGGTAGGCGGCTTTTCGGGCGCGCGCCGCTACTCGTTCCGCTGGCCGGCGAGCGGGGGACCGTCGCATCGCTGACCACACCCGACTCCCTCACCGGCGCTGCGGCATTCAACCCCGAGAACCGCTATCCGCGTTGGCAACAGACGGTCGCCGCGCGGTCGGCGATCCGGGTCGGGTTCTACCGGCCGGGCCGATTCGCCGCGCGGATCAGGTGTCCCGTCCTCGTCGTGGCCTACGAAGACGATGGCGTCGCGCCGCCCGGACCGGCGATCCGAGCGTGCGGAAAGGCCCCGCAGGGCGAACTCGCCCGGTTGCCCGGTGGGCACTACGCGGCATTTCTCGGTGCCGGGGACCGGAGCCGCGCAGGTCTTGTTGTCATTCCTCGATGCGAATTGCGCCGGCGTCACGGCTCGTCGGCCACCGACGGCAGCGGGATCGTCGCCGTCACCGCGGTGCCCGATCCGGGCCGCGACCGGATGTTCAGTCTGCCGCCGACGATCTCGGCGCGTTCGGCCATCGACAGCAGGCCGTAACCGCCCATCTCGTCGCTGCCCAGCGGATGCTCGAAGGTGTCGAAACCGACTCCGTCGTCGACGATTTCGAGTCGCGCGGTGTCGTTGTCCACCGCGAACGTGAGCCGCGCGGTCTTGGCTCCTGGCGTGCTTGACGACGTTCTGCAGGCATTCCTGCGCGATCCGGTACAGCGCGATCTCGATGTGGTCGGGCAGCCGGGTGTCGGCCAGGTCGACGTCGATGCCGATCTGCGGGATCGAGCGGGCCAGGCTGGCCAGCCCGCCGGCCAGCCCGAGGTCGTCGAGCACCGGTGGTCGCAGCCCGCCGATCGCGGCGCGGGCCTCCTGCAGCGTCAGGTCGACCAGCTCGCGGGCCTTGCCGAGTTGCTCTGCGGCCGCGGCCGGATCATCGAACGCGCGCGTCGCGGCGTCGAGCCGGTAGGACAGCGTGACCAGCCGCTGCGAGATGCCGTCGTGGATGTCGCCCGCCAGCCGGCGCCGTTCGATTTCCTGCGCCTCGATGACCTGCTCGACGAAGTTCTCGTGGGCCCGTTCGCGGGCCACCAGTTGCCGGTGCAGTCGGGCCTGATGCAGGGCGCCCGCGATCAGCCTGCCGATCACCAACAGCAGCTCGACGTCGCGCGCGGTGAACTCGCGCCGGTCGACGGTGTGCACGTTGAGCACGCCGACCAGCCCGCCCGGATCGGTCTCCATCGGCACCGAGACCATCGACGTGAAGTCGCGACCCGCGCAGCGACTCGAACGGCATGTAGCGCGGATCGGACTCCTTGTCCTGGGTGATCACCACCGGTTCGCGGTGGCTGGCCACCCAACCGGAGATGCCTTGTCCCAGGGGCAAGCGGATCTTGCCGACCTCGGCGTCGAACGGCGGGGTCGCGCCCGCCAGCGTCAGCGACCGGTCGGTGTCGTCGAGGACGTGCACGAAGCAGACGTCGCTGGCGGTGGCCGCGGTGATCATCCGCGCGGCCGCGGCGGCAAGCGGTTCGACGCCGGGTCCCTTGGACGCGGCCTGGATCAGCTCGCGCAGCAGCGCCAGCTCACGGTCGGCGTCGACGAGGTCGCGAACCGCGTTGGGTGGCGTCTGCCGGGTCGTCATTGGTAGATGCCTTCCCGCAGCGCGGTCGCGACGGCGCCGGTGCGGTCGCTGACGCCGAGCTTGCGGTAGATCGAGCTCAGGTGGGTCTTGACGGTCTCGTCGCCGATGACCAGCTTGCTGGCGATGGCGCGGTTGGACAGCCCGTTGACCACGAACGACAGGATCTCGCTCTCGCGCTGGGTCAGCCCCTGCCGGGCGCCCGGCCAGAACTCGTCACGCTGCATCCGTGCCGCGGTGTCGACCGCCCGTGCCGCCATGCCCGGGTCGATCGCCGTCTGCCCGCGGTGGACGAACTCCAGCTGACGGACCAACTCGTCGCTGTTGATGCTCTTCAGCAGGTATCCCGACGCGCCGACGCGCAGCGCCTGAAACAGATACTGCTCGTCGTCGTAGACCGACAGCATCACGACCTTGCGCCCCGGGTCGCGCTCGCGCAGCTCCATGCAGAGGTCCAGCCCGCTGGAGCCCTGCATGCGCACATCGGACAGCACGATGTCGGGGTTGAGTTCGTCGACCACGCTGAGCGCCCGCTCAGCGCCGACAGCCTGCCCGACCACCTCCACGCGGTCGCCGAAGGCCGCAAGCATCGCTTTGAGGCCTTCGATGACCATCTCGTGGTCATCCACCAGTACGAGGCGCACCGGGGCTAGGGCTGGCCCGCGACGTCATGGCACCACCTTAGAGCTGGCGTTTTCCCGCGGTAGAGGAACTTGGCATCGGCGATCCCCCAAATGGGGGAGGACGGAAGGTAGTGACGTGGGCCACCCTATGGGCATGCCGACAACGCAGGAGAAGACGTGGCGCGCCGGACGCTTCTGGTGGGACTCGCGACCTGGCCGTCGGTATCAGTCTCGCCGCTTCGCGCGGTGATCTTCGACCTTGACGCGCTGACCGACATCGAATGCGACGGCCACCGGGTGGCCTACAACGCAGCGTTCGCCGCCCACGGCCTCGACTTCGAGTGGTCGGTCGGCGCGCTACCGCCAGCTGTTGGCGCTGGCCGACGAGCGGCAGCGCGTGCGGCCGAACTTCGCAAGCGCGGCGTCGCCACCGAGTCCGACGTGCTGACCAAGCTTCTCGCCGACGAGATCTACGCGACGAAGACCATGATGTTCGACGAGATGGTCGCCGACGCGAACTCGCGCCCCGCGCCCGGCCTGGTCGATCTCGATGGTCGACACCTGCTGCCGCGGGTGTGCAGGTGGCCGTGGTGACCAGCGGCCAGCGCAGCTGGGCGGAGCCGTTGGTCGCCAACTCGTCGGTGAGGGCGTGGTCGAGACCATGGTCACCGCGAGGACGTCACGAAGCCCATGCCCAAGCCCGAGGCGCATCGACAGGCGCTGTGGGAGCTGGGCGTATCCGCCGAGGATGCGCTGGCCATCAGCGGCTCGGCGTCCGGGCTGCGCGCGGCCAATGCCGCGGGTCTGGCCACGGTCGTCATCACCGGCGAGGGCGTCCCCGACATTCCGACGGCGGTCGCGGTGCGCCCGGACTTCGGCGGCAGTCGATCCGTTGCGGTCTGGCCGATTGCCTGCGCCTGCACGGCGACTGGTGGAAAACCCACAAGCCCTCGGCGGCTTAGCCAGAGTCCGAGCCGTACGCTGACCGGTATGCCGCAGAAGCTCAGGAGTCACATCCGATGTCGTCAACGGTGACGTCGACGAGGGCTACGGCAAAGTCGCCGACGCATTCCGCCGCAATCTGAGCAGTGGTCAGGAGGTCGGCGCCGCCGTTGCGGTGTACCGAGACGGCCGCAAGGTCGTCGATCTCTGGGGCGGTTATCGCAACGGATACACTCGGGAACCATGGCAGCAGGACACCATCGTCAACGTGTTCTCGACGACGAAAGGCGTTGCCTCGCTTGCGGTGGCGCTCGCCGTATCGCGTGGCTTGGTCGACTACGACGCCAAGGTGGCCGACTATTGGCCGGAGTTCGCACAGGCAGGCAAGGGCGCCGTCACCGTGCGGCAACTGCTATCGCCATCAGGCGGGCCTGCCGCGCATCAAGCCGCGACTGACGCTTGCCGATATCGCGGACCCCGAAAAGCTGTCGAGCAAGATTCGGCAGCGCAAGCTCCCGCTGGCCGCCAGGAACCGGCACGGTTACCACGCCGTCACACTCGGTTGGTACAGTCCGAACTGATCCGCCGGGTCGACCCAAAGGGCGCACGCTCGGTCGGTACTTCGCCGACGAGATCGCGGCGCCGCTGCGGCCTGGACTTCCACATCGGGGTGCCCGCCACGGTGGATCGTGATCGCGTGGCGCTACCTGCACGGCGTCGCCGAGGAGCGAGACTGATGTGACACTCAATACGTGCCGCCGCAGTTCGTCGCTGCCCTGTTCAATCCGTACAGCCTGCCCGCGCGAGCCTTCACGTCGCGAAGGGCGTCACGGAACTCACGGAAGATCAACCGTGATGATCTGCGCGTCCTCGAGATCCCCGCCGTCAACGGCACCGGCACCGCCGAGTCGGTCGCCAAACTCTATGGCGGCGCGGCCACCGGCGGTGCCGAACTGGGCTTGAGCCAGAGCCGTTCGCGACGCGCTGGAGGGGCCTGCGGTACCGCCGACCAAGGGACTGCGCGACAAGGTGATACGCATCGACACGTCGTTCTCGCTGGGCTTCGGCAAGCCAACGCCCACATATGTATTCGGTTCGTCAGACAAGGCTTTCGGATGGAACGGAGCGGGTGGCTCGTTCGGCTTCGCTGACCCGGACACCGGGATCGGGTTCGGCTACGTGATGAACAAGATGGGTTACACGTCTACAGCGATCCGCGCGAACTGGCCCTTCGTCAGGCTGTTCCCCGACGTGCTCGGGGAGAGGAGTCAGTTGCCGAGATTCAATGGCGTAGGTGTCCGGCAACTCATGACCTGGGTGAGGGATAGTGGGCCTGCCAAGCTATGAGCGACAATTTCGCTGATGTGTTTGTGTGACTTCCTTCTTAGCGACTTTTTCGCTCGTAGTTGGCACTTTGAATGGTCTGGAATGCGGCGCATACTGCAGCCGAAGACTGACACTAGCTGCGCAACAGCTCGATGACGGCGCTGAAGTCCTTGTCAGCATGGTCGGCGGCATACTTCGCATAGATCTCGGCGGCGTGGCTGCCCAGCGGGGCCGTCGAACTGGTCGAGCTTGACCGCGTCCATCGCCAGGCCGAGGTCCTTGTTCATCAGCGCCGTCGCGAAACCCGGCTTGAAATCGTTGTTCGCCGGTGACGCCGGAACCGGTCCGGGCACAGGGCAATTGGTGTGCACCGACCAGCAGTTGCCGTTGCGCCCGTGATCACGTCGAACAGCGACTGTGCCGACAACCCGAGCTTCTCGGCGAGGACGAAGGCCTCGCCGACCGCGATCTGCTGCACCGCGAGCACCATGTTGTTGCACAGCTTGGCGCTCTCGCCGTTGCCGGAACCGCCGCAGTGGATGATCTTGCCCGCCAACGGTTCCAGCACCGCCCGGGCCGCTCGACGGCATCGTCCTCGCCGCCGACCATGAACGCCAGCGTGCCTGCGACCGCGCCCTTTACGCCGCCGGACACCGGCGCATCGACCTGAGCGAAGCCCCGCTCGGTTGCCTGCTCGTGGATGTCACGGGCGTCATCGACTGAGATCGTCGAAGTGTCGATGAACAGGGCGCCGGCCTTGGCCGCAGGCAGCACCTCGTCGTAGCAGGCCTTGACGACGGCGCCGTTGGGCAGCGAGGTGATCACCACATCGGCATCGGCGACCGCCTCGGCCCCGGTGTCGAAAACCTTGACGCCCTTGGCTTCCGCTGCCTTCTTCAGGGCGGGCACCGGGTCGAAACCGCGCACGGTGTGCCCGGCCGCGACGAGGTTGGCCGCCATCGGACCGCCCATGTTGCCCAGTCCCAAGAACGCGATGGTGCTCATCGCAGACCTTTCTAAGAGACGCGCGGGCCCGGGCGGCTTCGGCCCGACCGATGACCACGCGCATGATTTCGTTGGTTCCCTCGAGAATTCGGTGCACCCGCAGATCGCGGACGATCTTCTCAAGCCGTACTCGTTGAGATAGCCGTAGCCGCCATGTAACTGCAGTGCCTGATCGGCCACGTCGAAACACGCGTCGGTGACGTAGCGTTTGGCCATCGCGCACAACTCGACCTTGTCGGGATGGTCCGCGTCGAGTGCGGTCGCTGCTCGCCACAAAGTGTTCCGCGACGTCTCCAACGCGGTGGCCATGTCGGCGAGCTTGAATCGGATCGTCGGCTCGTCGATCAGCGTGCCGCCGAACGCCTGGCGGTCGGCCAAGTAGCGCGACCGCCTTGTCGTGGGCGGCCTGAGCACCGCCGAGCGAGCACGCGGCGATGTTGATGCGTCCGCCGTTGAGCCCGTTCATCGCGATCGAGAATCCGGTGCCCTCGCCGTCGGCGCCGCCGAGCATCGCATCGGTCAGGGACACGAACGCCCTCGAAGATGACCTGCGCGGTGGGCTGGGCGTGCCAGCCCATCTTGTCTTCGTCGGCGCCGAAACTCAGTCCCGGCGTGTCCTTTTCGACGATGAACGCCGAGATGCCGCGCGGGCCGTCTCCGCCGGTGCGGGCCATCACGACGTAGACGTCGGACGCGCCCGCCCCCGAAATGAACTGCTTGACGCCGTCGAGCACGTAGTGCTCACCGTCGCGGACAGCCTTGGTGCGCAATGCGCCGGCATCCGAACCCGCGCCCGGCTCGGTCAGGCAATAACTGGCGATGGCCTCCATCGACGCGAGCTTGGGCACCCACGACTTGCGTTGTTCGAGCGTGCCGAACGTGTCGACCATCCACGCGCACATGTTGTGGATCGACAAGAAGGCCGCGACGGTCGGGACAGGCGCCGGCGAGCTGCTCGAAGATACGCACCGCATCGATGCGGCGCAGGCCGCTTCCGCCGGCATCCTCACTGCAGTAGATGGCCGCCATGCCCAGTTCGGCCGCCTCGCGCAGCGCGTCAACCGGGAAGTGATGCGAGCTGTCCCACTCCAACGCGTTTGGCGCAAGACGCTTTTCAGCGAACGCCGCCGCAGTCTCGGCGATCACCCGCTCGTCGTCGTCCAGGCCGAAGTAATCCATCGGCTACTTCATGGTCGGGATGACGAACTCGGCGCCGTGGCTACCCGCCGGCCAGCGCTGCGTCACCGTTTTCGTCTTGGTGTAGAACATGATCGACGACGGGCCGTGCTGGTTGAGGTCGCCGAATCCGGACCGCTTCCAGCCGCCGAAGGTGTGGTAGGCCACCGGCACCGGGATCGGGACGTTGACGCCGACCATGCCGACCTGTACCCGGGACACGAAGTCGCGTGCGGTGTCGCCGTCGCGGGTGAAGATCGCCACGCCGTTGCCGTATTCGTGTTCGGAGGGGAGAGCGAGCGCTTCCTCGTAGTCCTTGGCGCGCACGATGCACAGCACCGGGCCGAAGATCTCGTCGGTGTAGATCGACATGTCGGGGGTGACGTGGTCGAACAGGGTCGGGCCGATGAAGTAGCCACCTTCGAGGTTGGCGTCGTCGAATGTCAGTTCGTCGCTGGTGCGTTCGCGGCCGTCGACCACGGCCTCGGCGCCGGCCTCGACGCCCTGGGCGATGTAGTCGCTGCACCCGCGCCAGCGCGGCCTCGGTGACCAGTGGGCCGTAGTCAGCCTTGGGGTCGAGGCTGTGGCCGACGCGCAGGTTATTGACACGCTCAATCAGCCTGGCGCGCAGGCGGTCTGCGGTCTGCTCGCCGACGGGCACCGCAACGCTGATCGCCATGCAGCGTTCGCCTGCGCTGCCGTAGCCCGCGCCGATCAGCGCGTCGACGGCGTTGTCCATATCGGCGTCGGGCATGACGATCATGTGGTTCTTTGCGCCGCCGAAGCATTGCGCGCGCTTCCCGTTGGCCGCGGCGCCGGAGTAGATGTACTGCGCGATGTCGGAGCTGCCGACGAACCCGACCGCCTGAATCACCGGATGTTCGAGGATGGCGTCGACGGCCTCCTTGTCACCGTGCACCACTTGGAACACGCCCGGCGGAAGGCCGGCTTCGAGGAACAGCTCGGCAAGGCGGACGGGAACTGACGGGTCGCGCTCGCTGGGCTTGAGGATGAACGCGTTGCCGCACGCCAGCGCGGGGCCCGCCTTCCACAGCGGGATCATCGCCGGGAAGTTGAACGGCGTGATGCCCGCGACTACGCCGAGCGGCTGGCGCAGCGAGTACACGTCGATGCCGGTTCCGGCGCCCTCGGTGTACTCACCCTTGATCAGGTGCGGGATGCCGATCGCGAACTCGATGACCTCGATCCCGCGCTGGACGTCGCCCTTCGAGTCGGGGACCGTCTTGCCGTGCTCGAGGGAAAGTAGCTCGGCTAGTTCTTCTATGTTCTGGTTGACCAGCTCGATGAACTTCATCATCACGCGGGCGCGACGCTGGGGGTTCCAGGCGGCCCACTGGATCTGCGCCTCGGCAGCGCCGGCGACGGCGGCGTCGACGTCGGCTGCCGACGCCATCGGCACCTTGGCCTGCACCTCGCCGGTGCTGGGGTTCATTACGTCGGCCGTGCGGGTCGACTGCCCGGCGGTGCGCTTGCCGTCGATGAAATGAGAAATCTGTGTGGTCATGGCGTTGTCCCTCGAGCCCTCGAAACTAGATACTTGGATATCCTAGTAATGTCGCGGTCGGCCGCGCAAGGGGCCCCGAGACTGCGGTCAGATCGTGATCTCGCCGCAAATCGCGATCTGTGCGCAATCTCGGCGAGAGGTTGACTCAGGGCTCAGGAAGCCGGACCCCCGAGCGCGCCGAGGAGGAACTCATCGAAGACGCGGTCGTGTTCGATCGCGAACGCCTCGTCGAACGTCACGCCGGAGTTGGTGACCAGATAGCGCTTCGTGGCCTCCAGAGCCGCCTGAGGCGCTTCGGCGATGACTCGCGCGGTCGACTTCGCTTCGTCGAGCACGTTGTCGGCGATCGTGCTGACCAGTCCGAGCCGGTGCGCCTCGGCGGCGTCGATTCGCCTGCCGGTCAGGCACAGATCGCGCGCGATGCCCGCGCCGACGATCCACTGCAAGGGCGTGAACAGGGGAGGTGCGCCGAACTTGATTTCCGGATGGGCGAAGGTCGCCTCTGCGGTGCAGATGCGGATGTCGCACAGCAGCGCGAGGTCGAACCCGCCACCGAACGCGGCGCCGTTGACCGCCGCGATCATCGGCTTGCCGAAGCCCCAGACCGCGAGGTGGTAACGCCGGGAGCTGTCCCGGATCGTGCGCGCGAGTTCGGGCTGTGCGAACTCCGACAGGTCGAAACCCGCGCAAAACGCCGTACCGGTGCCAGTCAGCACGACCACGCGCACGCGGTCGTCGACAGCCCATTGTTCGAGTGTGTCGGAGATCTTGTCGCGCAAGGCGATCGACAACGCGTTGCGGCGCCGCTCGTTGTCGAGCCGCAGCACGGCGATGCCATCGGAGTCGATGTCGGTCGCCAGCATGATAGTCAGACCGCGCTGGGAACCCAGTTGCCGTGGAATCCGGCGGGCACCCGGTGGGGCAGCTTGACGCGGGCGACGTCGGCCAGGGTCTGCGCGTCGAGGATTGCCAGCTCGCTGCGGTCGGTGGGGCGGTCGTAGACGTAGCCCATCAATACGCCGTCGTCTTCGGCAGCATCGTCTGAGGATGGGTGAAAGACGAACTCTCCCAGCGCCTTTTCGTCGCCGAACCAACGCACTTGCGTGTCGCCTCTGACGAGATCGTGCTTGAACAGGTTGCCGGAGCCCTTCGCGTCGTCAAAGCCCGCCGCATACCCGTACCGGTGGCGTTTGCCGACCACCCGTTCGTCCACGCGAGGGAACTCCTGGGCCCGGTCGTCGAACCGCGATTCGCGCACCTTGCCGTCGGCCAGGTCGACGGTCCAGCGTTCCAGGACCGGCGGACCCTCATTGGGTCCGAGGTGATCGGTGGCGAACATCTTCGGATGGCGCACGACGTCGAGCACGACGGTATCGCCGTCGTCGTAGGCGTTCATCGGGTGAAACACAAAGCACGGCTCGACGTCGAACCAGCGCACGTCGCCGTTGCCGCCCTCGCGCGGCATCACGCCGACGCGGGCCGGGTACTTCGGATTCCACGAGTACGGAAAGCGCCGGTCGGAATCCTGGGATTGAGCTCGGCTCGCGATGACGGGATCGGGGATGCGGATGCGTCCGATCACCGCGGACAACATGAGCCGAACGGGCAGGCGCAAAGCGCGCGGAACCGTCATCTCCGCGGCTTGTCGAGAGTCGAACGTGACCGGCAGGTCGTAGAAGACGACGTGCTTCTCGGTCAACGAGAAGTCGTGCATCATCGGGCTGCCGCCGACCTCGACGTCGACGGAGCGACGCACCCGCCCCGCGGCATCGATGACCGAGTACTGCACGGTGTTGCCGCGCTGGAAGCTGTATGAAACAGCATGTAGCTCACCGGTTTCCGGATCGCGATTCGGGTGCGCGGTGTATCCACCCGACAGTGTCCCGTCGAAGTCGCAGACCCCGACGGTGTCCAGTTCATCAGTGAGCTCGTAGATCGGAAGGCCGCCCTCGATCAGTGCGAGCGTCCTGCCCGCGTGCCCGATCACGTTGGTGTTGGCGCCGATCCCTCTGGCGGTTTGCGGTGGACGCACCCAGCGATTGCGGTACCACTCCGCCCTGCCGCCCCGGATACGCATGCCGTGCACCATGCCGTCACCGGTGAACCAGTGGTAGAGCTCGGGATCGATCTCGCCGATCGGGTTAGGCCCGTTACGCAGGTAGCGCCCGTCGAGATAGTCCGGGATCGTGCCCTCGACCTCCAGCTCGGTGAGGGTGTACTCCTCCTGCACGGGGGCGAACTCGCCCTCGAGGTAGTGGTTTGCCGTCATCGCAGACTCCCTCTGGCCGTGCCTGAAACACTAGCTCCCGCGGCGCAACGCGTCGACGAACCCCTGGGTTTCTTCCCACGTCGGCAGCAGACCCGCCGCCTGCGTCTGCGCCAGTGAAGGCGCGTCACGGTCCCGGTCGGACAGAATCGGCTCGCCGTCCAGCGCCGGCCACGCGATGCCCAGCTCGGGATCGAGCGCATTGATGGTGTGCTCGCGCTCAGGGGAGTAGGGCGCCGAGCACAAGTACATCACCATCGAATCGGTCTCCAGCGAAAGGAAAGCGTGCCCCAGCCCCTCGGCGATGTACACGGACCGCCGATCGCGGTCGTCGAGCAGCACCGAGTCCCACCGGCCGAATGTCGGTGAACCGACCCGGATGTCGACGACCACATCGAGCACTTGGCCGCGCAGGCAGGTGACGTACTTGGCCTGGCTCGGCGGAAGCGCAGCGAAGTGCAGACCACGAAGCACGCCGACCGCGGACACCGAGCAGTTGGCCTGACGCAGGTCGAACCTATGGCCGGCCATCGCGGTGAACGCCGAATCGGTGAACCACTCGAAGAACGTTCCCCGCGAATCGGAGTACAGCTGCGGCGTGAGCTCCCAGGCGCCGGGCACAGCAAGCTCGCGAACCTTCACTGGCTACGTTCCTCATATGTGGTCTCGACCGCGTCTTTCAATGGCGCCCACCATGATTCATTGGCGCGGTACCACTCGATCGTGTCGCGCAGGCCGCCTTCGAAGTCGGTGTGCCTGGGCTGCCAGCCCAGCTCGCGGTAGAGGGGTGACGGGTCGATCGCATACCGCAGGTCGTGGCCGACGCGGTCGGTGACGTGCTCGAAGTCGTCGGGGTCGCGGTCCATCAGACGCAGGATGGTCCGCATCACCGACAGGTTGTCCCGTTCCCCTTCGGCGCCAATGAGATACGTCCGGCCGATCTGACCGTCTTCGAGGATGCGCCACACCGCACTGTTGTGGTCCTCGACGTGGATCCAGTCCCGCACATTGGCGCCGCTGCCGTAGAGCTTGGGGCGCCGGCCGGTCAGCACGTTGGTGATCTGGCGGGGAATGAACTTCTCCACGTGCTGATACGGCCCGTAGTTGTTGGAGCAGTTCGAGATCGTCGCGCGCACGCCGTAGGAGCGCACCCACGCGCGCACCAGCATGTCGGCCGCGGCCTTGGTCGACGAGTAGGGGCTCGACGGGTTGTACGGCGTCGACTCGGTGAACCGCCGTGCACTGCCGAGTTCCAGGTCGCCATACACCTCGTCGGTCGAGATGTGGTGAAGCCGCACACCGTGCCGGCGCACCGCCTCGAGCATCGTGAACGTGCCCACGACGTTGGCGTGAAGAAACGGCTCGGGGTCGGCCAGTGCGTTGTCCACATGGGTCTCCGCGGCGAAATGCACGACGGCGTCGGCTTCGCCGACGAGCTTGTTCACCAGCTCGGTATCGGTGATGTCGCCCTCGACCAGCCGGATGGCGTCCTCGACCGGCGCCAGCGACTCGCGGCTGCCGGCATAGGTCAGCGCATCGAGGACGGTGACTTGATTTTCGGGACGGGCTCTCACGCTAGCGTGCACGAAGTTGGCGCCGATGAAGCCGGCGCCGCCAGTGACCAACAACCGCATGGTCAAACCCTAGCGGGCGAACCTCCCATCGGCGGCCTGCGCAGTCCATGCCGGTGACCGGCCGAGATGGGTCAAGATGCGGGCCATGTCGGTTGCCGCGTCGGGGACCGGGACGGCGGGCCCGAACGGCGAGCCGTCGACGGTCCGGATGTCGCCGTCGGGAACCGCAAGGGCCAGCGGCAGAACTGCCGCGACGACGTCGTGCGGCAATTCGAGGTCGACACCGAGACTGCGGGCCGCATCCCAGCCGTGCACGACGTAGTCCACGAAGTGGAACCCGATCGCCATCGAACCCGGAAACATCGCCTCGGGGCCGAACTCGGGGAGGGCGAACGACGCCTCCAGCACGCCGTCGGCCGCAAAGGCGTCGAGCACGTTGTGTGCCGCCGCGGCGTATGTGCCTGCGGGATCGGCGGTGACGGCCTGGGCGACGCGCGCGGGATTCCACACGTCGGGGTCAGCTCCGCGGCCACGGGCTGCGGCCGCGAAGCCGCGATGCTGGACGGTCATGTGCGAAAGCAGGTCGGCGAGGTCCCAGCCCGCGCACGGTGTCGGTTTGACCAAATCGGTCGGCTTGACGGATCGGACCACGTCGACGGAGGCGAGCACGGCGGTGCGATGAAGGGGAAGAGATTCAGGAGTAATAGTAAGCATCTACATATGATATGCAACTGCATATAGTTGGTCAACGTTTATCATCACGCCATGACGAGCCGGGCCAGACGCCCCGACCTGGCGGCGATGCTCGCACCGCTGATTCGCGAGCTCATCGCCGCGGAACTGCCGGTGCTGGAGGCGCAGGGCCTGTCGATGTGGGGCTACAGCGTGCTGCTCGGCCTCGACCAGTCGCCGGTGCGCACGCAGGCGGCGCTTGCCGACGCGATCGGCGCGGACAAGTCGCGAATCATCCCCGTGCTCGACGATTTGGAAGCCCAGGGATCGATCAGGCGACGACCCGACCCCGACGACCGCCGGGTGCGGCTGCTGGAGATCACCGGCAAGGGTCGCGCGGCGAAAGACGCTGCGCAGAACGCTATTCAGCGCGGCGAGGAGCGATGGTTGCAGAGGCTCTCGGCGGACGATCGTCGTGTTTTCCTGCGAGCGCTGCAGCAGCTCGCATCCCGCAGCGACGACTAGCGAGCGGTCAGCTCTTCAGGCCTAGCGGACCAGCCAACTCCGACAGCGTCGGAAGTAGCGCATCCCAACCGCCGAGCACCTGAATCGCCACGTGGTCGGCGCCGGCTTCGAGGTGCTCGTTGAGTCGCTTGGCGATGTCGTCCGGTGTGCCGTGGGCGACCAACGCGTCGATCAGCCGGTCGCTGCCCGGTTTGGCGATGTCCTCGTCGGTGAAGCCCAGCCGTTTCCAGTTGTTGAGGTAATTGGACAGGTTCAGGTAGAAGTCCACCGTCTCACGGCCGATCTTGCGAGACGCCTCCGCATCCCGGGCCAACACCACCTTGTGCTCGGGAGCCAGGAAAACGGTCGGCCCCAATAGGTTTCGCGCCTCGCCGGTGTGCTGCGGCGTGGTCAGGTAGGGGTGGGCGCCCGCGCTGCGCCGACCCGCGAGCTCGAGCACCTTCGGCCCGAGCGCGGCGACGACCCGGCGGCTGGTCGGCACCTTCGCGGCATCGAGCGCATCGAGATACTCGACGAGCACGTCGTAGGGCTTGCGGTACTCGTCGGTGTGTTCGGGATGGCCGATTCCGATGCCGAGCAGGAAGCGTCCGGGATAGGCGTCCTCGATGCGGTGGTAGGCCTCGGCGACCTGGTCGGCGGGCGCGGTCCACACGTTGATGATTCCCGTGGCTACCTGCAGGCTCTCGGTGCTCTCGAGGATCGGCTCGACGTAGTTCAGGTCGCCCGCGGGAGACCCGCCGATCCAGACCGCGCCGTAGCCCAGCTTCTCGATCTCGACGGCCTGCTCGGGTTTGACGGCCCCGAACGTCCAGACACCGTAGCGGCCGAAATCGGGCTTGAGCTCAGTCATGCAGTCCCCTCGATGGTCGGGTCACTGCAGGCCCAACGGGCCTGCCAATTCTGCGAGTGCCGGTACCAGCTTGTCAGGTCCGGTCAGTACCTGGACGGGCACGTGGTCCGCGCCCGCGTCGAGATGCTCCTTCAGCCGTGCGGCGATGGTATCGGCAGTGCCGTACGCGACCACGGCGTCAACCAGGCGGTCGCTGCCCGGTTTGGCGACATCGTCGTCGGTGAAGCCCTGGCGTTTCCAGCTGTTGAGGTAGTTCTGCAGATTGAGGTAGATCTCGAGCGCCTTGCGTCCGACGGCGCGCGCCTTCTCGGCATCGGTGGTCAACACCACTTTGTGCTCGGGGGCGATGAACGCCTCGGGGCCGATCAACTCTCGGGCCATCGCGGTGTGCTCGGGCGTGGTCAGGTAGGGGTGGGCACCTGCACTGCGGCGTGCCGACAGCTTGAGCATTCCGGGCGCGAGCGCCGCGACCACGCGACGACCCTTCGGTACGCCGTACTCGTCGAGCTTGTCCAGATATTCGGTCACCGCGTCGATCGGCTTGCGGTACTCGTGGCCCGCCTCGGGATGGCCGACGCCGATGCCCAGCAGGAAGCGGCCGGGATAGGCGTCCTCGATGCGGTGAAAGGACTCCGAAACGGGTCCGGCCGCGGCGGTCCAGATGTTGACGATGCCCGTCGCCACCTGAAGCGTGGTGGTCTGCTCCAAAATGGGCTCCACCCAGTCGAGCTCAGCCGGCGGAGAACCGCCGACCCAGACGGCGCCGTAACCCAGCGCCTCGATCTCTTTGGCCTGCTGTGGGGTCACCCCCCGTCCGAATGAACCGAACTTGCCGAGGTCGGGTTTCGTCTCCGTCATGTTGATCTCCAACCGGCAGTCGGGCGGGGGCTATTCCGTCGAAGCCGAAATCTCAGCAGGCGGCTCCACCATCGGAGCGGGGGCCACGAGCGGCAGGCAAACGGTGAACCGCGTGTTGCCCGGCTCGGATTCGACCGACAGGTTGCCGCCGTGCTTGTCGACGACGATGCGCCACGCCAAGTCCAGACCCAAGCCGGTGCCTTCGCCGACCGGCTTGGTGGTGAAGAAGGGAGTGAAGATTCGTTCGATGATGTCTTCGGGGATACCGGGGCCGTCGTCGCAGATGTCGACACGGATCATGTCGTCGCTCTGCCGTGACGTCCGGATCGTCAAGGTGCCGTGTCCGTCCATGGACTGGAGCGCGTTATCGATCAGGTTCGTCCATACCTGGTTGAGATCGCCTGGGTAGCAGAGTATTTCGGGCAGCGACTTGTCGAGTTCCTTGACGCACTTGATCGGCCCGCTCTTGCCGACCTTTTCGCCGAACATCATCAACGTGCTGAAGAGCAACTCGTGGATGTCCGCGGACTGATAAGGCGCGCGGTCCATCTGTGAGTACTGCTTGGTTCCGGCGAGGAGTCCCGAGATGCGCTTGCTGGCTTCGGCGATCCGGTTCACCGACAGCTCGGTGTCGATCGTGTATTTCAGCCAGCCGATCGCGCTCTGCAGCGTCGCCGAGCAGTCCACGTCGCTGATGGAGGCTTCGACGCGCTCGAGCCAGTCGGTGTCCAGGCCCGCCTCGACGAAGGTGGGCGCGTAGTCCCAGCCGCTCGCGATGCCGTGATCCTCGAGCCAGTCGCCGACCTGGTCTTCGAGGTCCGAGGTTTCCAGCGCGGTCAGTTGTTGGGCCTTGGATTTGGCCACCTGCTCGGCGACCTCGTCCTGGATGTTGACCAGCACGCGCAGCGCCTCGGGAGTGAACTTGCCTTCGGCCAGCATCGACAGTTTGTGCCGCATCTTGCCGACGTTTTCGCGGAGGTTGGCGACGTCCCGCGAGATCGCCGCGGCCGGGTTGTTGAGCTGATGCGTCAGGCCCGCGGTGATCGTGCCGAGCGCGAGCAGCTTGTCCCGCTGGCCGATGATCTGGCGCTGGCGCAGGCCGCCGACCATGTGCCCTTCGAGCAGGTGTACGGCCATCGGGAATTCCGACGCCATGAATTGCGCGAATGCGGCGGCGTCGAGCACGAAGAACCGTGACGGCTTGACCACCCGCACCGACGCCTCGTAGACCTGCTCGAGCCCGGGTACGTACGCCGACCACGCGCCGCAGTACACGCCGCGCTGCGAGGTGCGGTTCGTCTGGACGTCGACCCCACCCGAACGCTTCGTCATCACCAGCTCACCGTCGAGCAGTACATAAAAACAGGTGGCCGGGTCGCCTTCGTTGACGACCGGCCCCGGTTCGAATGTCGAGATGTGGCCGTTCTCGCACAGCGTCTGCAATTGCGCGTCGGTCAGCTTCTCGAAGAGGAACAACGTGCGAAGTTCGTCGGGCAGGCAGGTCTCGCCCATGTCGGTCTCCTAAGCTTCCGCGAGATAGCGATGCACCAGCATCACGGCCATCGACCCTTCGCCGACGGCCGCCGCCACCCGTTTGGCGGATTCGGCTCGCACGTCTCCTGCAACAAACACACCCGGCACACTTGTTTCCAGATGGTGTGGCGGACGGTCCAGCGTCCATCCGGCGACCTTGGCCACGTCGGGTCCGGCGAGGACGAAGTCGTTGTCGTCCAGCGCGACGATCCCGTCCAGCCAATCCGTGCGTGGTTCCGCGCCGATGAAACAGCACATCCGGTCGCAGTTGACGGTGTCCTTCTCGCCGGTCTGCCTGTTGAACAGCACCAGCCCGGTGAGGTGCTCGTCCTCGCCGATCGTGTCGACGACTTCGGTGCAGGTACGGACGTGGATCTTGTCGTTCTTTTCGATTCGGTCGACGAGGTAATACGACATCGATGCCGCCAGCGATGGTCCCCGCACCAGCAGCGTGACCGATTTCGCGCGCTGCGACATGTAGATCGCGGCCTGTCCGGCGGAGTTCGCGCCGCCGACGATGTACACGTCCTCGCCTGCGCATTCCGACGAATCGGACACCGAGGCGCCGTAGTAGACGCCGCGGCCGATGTAGTTGCAGGCGCCCTCGTCCGGGTCATCCCAGCAGCCGGGGACGTTCTGCAATTGGCGGTACTGGACTCCGGTCGCCAGGATCACCGCCTGCGCGGCCACGTTGGTGCCGTCCTCGAATTCGATGATCCGCGCGGTCCCGATGTCTCCGGCCTTGAGGCTGACGGCCTTTCGGGTGGTGATGACCTCGGCGCCGAACCGCTCGGCCTGTCTACGCGCCGACGTCGTCAGCTCGGCACCGGAGACGCCGGTGGGGAATCCGAGATAGTTCTCGATTCTGGAACTGCGGCCGGCCTGCCCGCCGGTCGTGCTCTCTTCGACCAGGACCGTCTTCAGGCCCTCCGATGCTCCGTAGACCGCGGCCGCCAGACCGGCAGGGCCACCGCCGATCACCGCCAGCTCGTACATTTCCAGCGACGGGTTCGTCGACAAGCCGAGCATCGCGGCCAATTCGGCATCACTTGGCTCGACGAGGGTCGCGCCCTGTTCGGTGATCACGACGGGCAGCTGGTAGCCGTCCAGACCCGCCGCCTCCAGCAGTTGTCTGCCCTTGGGTTCGTCGGCGTTGTACGAGCGGAACGAATGCTGATTGCGGGCCAGGAACTGGCGCACTTCCCAGGTGCGCTGGTTCCAGCGGTGGCCGACGACCTTGGTGTGCGGGACGGCGCGGTCGCCCGTGGCGCGCCACGCCTCCAGCAGCGCGTCGAGCACCGGATAGAGCTTCTCCTCCGGCGGATCCCACGGCTTGAGCAGGTAGTGGTCCAGATCGACGACGTTGATGGCGTCGATCGCGGCGTGGGTGTCGGCGTACGCGGTGAGGAGCACGCGGCGGGCCATCGGATAGATGTCCATCGCCTCTTCGAGGAACTCGATGCCGCTCATCTGGGGCATGCGGTAGTCGGCGACGAACACGGCCACGGTGTCGCCGCGGAGTTTGAGCTCGTTCAGTGTTTCGAGGGCGTCCTGGCCGGATTCGGCGCGCACGATCCGGTACCTCTCGCCGTAGTGGCGGCGAAGGTCGCGCGCGACTGCACGGGACACTGCGGGGTCGTCGTCGACGGTGAGGATTACGGGGTTTCGGGCCTGGGGCGTGGGACCAGTCATCGGGATCAATTATGCGCCCGAAGTCCAGCCGATATCGGGGTCAGTCCTGCCGCTCGCGCAGGTGGGGAAGCACCAATGTGTACAGCAGGGCCATCAGGATCAGCCAGGTGCATATAGTCACGACGGTGAAGCCGAGGGCGCCGCTGCCGCCCAGCGTCATCGCCAGGCCGCCCGCGCCGGTTGCCAGCAAGCCCACCGCCTGACCCATCAGGCGAAAAGACACTCCGTCGCGGTCGCTGGGGCGGTCGCTGCGGCTCAAGATCGCGGATGCGATGACGAGCCCGACGACCTCCACGAACCCGAAGATCGCCAACCCGGCGAACAGATACGTCACGAGGCCTCCGGACTAGCCTGGTTGAGCTGGGCATTCGGTGATTTTGGGGCGGACGCCCGAGCGGGTAGTATGGACCAACGGTGCGGCATCCGCGCCGACTCTTGCGTGCCCCTGTTCTGGAATTTCTGGCTACTGGCTCACGTTTTGTAGTCGGAGCGAATTCTGCGCCATAGCAGGATATCGCCGCTAGCGGCGACGATAGGCGCCGCAGTACTAAACGGACACGGAGGATCTCCGAAAAACAATGGCCAAGAAAGACGGTGCCATCGAGGTGGAGGGTCGCGTGGTCGAGCCCCTGCCCAATGCGATGTTCCGCATTGAGCTGGAGAACGGTCACAAGGTCCTTGCCCACATCAGCGGGAAGATGCGACAGCACTACATCCGCATCCTGCCCGAGGACCGCGTCGTGGTGGAGCTCTCTCCATACGACTTGTCCCGGGGCCGCATCGTTTACCGCTACAAGTAACTACGAGAACAGGATCGAACCAGCCGTGAAGGTGAACCCGAGCGTCAAGCCCATTTGCGACAAGTGCAGGGTGATCCGTCGGCATGGGCGGGTCATGGTGATCTGCTCCGATCCGCGCCACAAGCAGAGACAAGGCTGAGTCAGGGCTTCCGCCAGTCTCTACCCGACAACTGAATGCTGAAGTCCCAGTTCCACTGAGCGGATACGCCGCTCATCCAACGCCCGGACCGGAGGTCGGGCCCCGACATCAACGTCGATTCCTCGCCCGAGGGCTCGTCAGAAGTCGGGAAAGGGCTGGGTCAGACCTCCGTGACGAAGAAGGAATGGCACACCCATGGCTCGACTTGTGGGCGTCGACCTCCCGCGCGACAAGCGCATGGAGGTCGCGCTGACCTACATCTACGGCGTCGGCCGTACCCGTAGCAACGAGATTCTTGCTGCGACGGGGATCGACAAGAATTTGCGCACCAAGGATCTCTCCGACGATCAGGTGACCCAGCTGCGCGACTACATCGAGGGCAACCTCAAGGTGGAGGGCGATCTGCGCCGTGAGGTGCAAGCCGATATCCGCCGCAAGATCGAGATCGGCTGCTACCAGGGCCTGCGGCACCGCCGCGGCCTGCCGGTGCGCGGCCAGCGGACCAAGACCAATGCGCGCACCCGCAAGGGCCCGAAGCGCACCATCGCCGGTAAGAAGAAGGCCAAGTAATGCCACCAGCCAAGAAGGGTGCAGCCGCCCCCAAGAAGGGTCAGAAGACCCGCCGCAGGGAAAAGAAGAACGTTCCCCACGGCGCCGCGCACATCAAGAGCACGTTCAACAACACGATCGTCTCGATCACCGATCCGCAGGGCAATGTGATCGCGTGGGCGTCGTCGGGCCACGTCGGGTTCAAGGGCTCGCGAAAGTCGACGCCGTTCGCCGCCCAGCTGGCCGCCGAGAACGCCGCCCGCAAGGCACAGGAGCACGGCGTGAAGAAGGTCGACGTGTTCGTGAAGGGTCCGGGTTCGGGCCGCGAGACCGCCATCCGTTCACTGCAGGCCGCCGGCCTGGAGGTGGGCGCGATTTCCGACGTCACGCCGCAGCCGCACAACGGCTGCCGTCCGCCCAAGCGGCGCCGGGTCTAGGGAAGAGGGAGACTGACCAATGGCTCGTTACACCGGACCCGCGACCCGCAAGTCACGCCGCCTCGGCGTCGACCTGGTCGGCGGAGACCAGTCCTTCGAGAAGCGTCCCTACCCGCCCGGTCAGCACGGCCGTGCGCGGATCAAGGAGAGCGAATACCGCCAGCAGCTGCAGGAGAAGCAGAAGGCGCGCTTCTCCTATGGCGTGATGGAGAAGCAGTTCCGCCGCTACTACGAAGAGGCCAACCGGCTGCCCGGCAAGACCGGTGACAACCTGCTGCGCATCCTCGAGAGCCGGCTGGACAACGTGATCTACCGCGCCGGTCTGGCCCGCACCCGCCGAATGGCGCGTCAGCTGGTCAGCCACGGCCACTTCACCGTCAACGGTGTCAAGGTCGACATCCCGAGCTACCGGGTGTCGCAGTACGACATCATCGACGTCAAGGAGAAGTCGCTGAACACGGATCCGTTCGTGATCGCGCGGGAGACCGCGGGCGACCGGCCGATCCCGTCATGGCTGCAGGTTGTCGGCGAACGCCAGCGCATCCTGGTGCACCAGTTGCCGGAGCGCGCGCAGATCGACATCCCGCTCGCCGAGCAGCTGATCGTCGAGCTCTACTCGAAGTAAGACTTCTCAGGCCGTCCCGATGACGGTAGAGATACGCGGCATCAAATAGCGGTTGCCGCGAAGGAGGAAGAAACACATGCTGATTTCTCAGCGACCCACACTGGCCGAAGAGGTCATCTCCGAGAACCGGTCCCAGTTCGTCATCGAGCCGCTGGAGCCTGGATTCGGTTATACCCTTGGCAATTCGCTTCGGCGGACCCTGCTGTCGTCGATTCCCGGCGCAGCGGTCACCAGCATCCGCATCGACGGTGTGCTGCACGAATTCACCACGGTCCCAGGTGTCAAGGAAGACGTCACCGACATCATCCTGAATCTCAAGGGTCTGGTCGTGTCGTCCGAGGAGGACGAGCCGGTCACCATGTACCTGCGCAAGCAGGGCCCGGGCGAGGTCACCGCGGGTGACATCGTTCCCCCCGCGGGCGTCACGGTGCACAACCCCGAGATGCACATCGCCACCCTGAACGACAAGGGCAAGCTCGAGGTCGAGCTGGTCGTCGAGCGCGGCCGTGGCTACGTGCCCGCCGTGCAGAACAAGGCGTCGGGCGCCGAAATCGGCCGCATCCCGGTCGATTCCATCTACAGCCCGGTGCTCAAGGTCACCTACAAGGTGGAGGCCACCCGCGTCGAGCAGCGCACCGACTTCGACAAGCTGATCCTCGACGTCGAGACCAAGAACTCGATCACCGCTCGTGACGCGCTGGCGTCGGCGGGCAAGACGCTGGTCGAATTGTTCGGTCTGGCACGCGAACTCAACGTCGAGGCCGAGGGCATCGAGATCGGCCCGTCGCCGGCCGAGGCCGACCACATCGCCAGCTTCGCGCTGCCGATCGACGACCTCGACCTCACGGTGCGGTCGTACAACTGCCTCAAGCGCGAGGGTGTGCACACGGTGGGTGAGCTCGTCGCCCGCACGGAGTCCGATCTGCTGGACATCCGCAACTTCGGCCAGAAGTCCATCGACGAGGTGAAGATCAAGCTGCACCAGCTGGGTCTCTCGCTCAAGGACAGCCCGGCCACGTTCGATCCGTCCGAGGTCGCCGGCTACGACGTCGCCACGGGCACCTGGAACAGCGACGCCGGCTATGACCTGGACGACAACCAGGACTACGCCGAAACCGAACAGCTCTAACCACTAGTCCGTCCCGGTCCTACCTGATACGGGGGCCGGCCCCACATAGGAGATAGTCGCAATGCCCAAGCCCACCAAGGGCCCTCGCCTCGGCGGGTCGTCCTCGCACCAGAAGGCGCTGTTGGCCAACCTGGCGACCTCGCTGTTCGAGCACGGCCGGATCAAGACGACCGAGCCCAAGGCGCGGGCGTTGCGGCCCTATGCGGAGAAGCTCATCACCCACGCCAAGAAGGGCACGCTGCACAACCGGCGTGAGGTGATGAAGAAGATCCGTGACAAGGACGTGGTCCATACGCTGTTCGCCGAGATCGGTCCCGTTCTTCGCCGACCGCGCAGGCGGTTACACCCGCATCATCAAGGTCGAGAACCGGAAGGGCGACAACGCCCCGATGGCCGTCATCGAACTGGTGCGGGAGAAGACCGTGACCTCGGAGGCGAACCGCGCTCGTCGGAGCCGCTCCGGCGGCGACATCCAGTCGGGCGCTGCTGCTTCCAAGAAGACCGAGCAGCCGGTCGCGGCCGCCGCGGCACCGCAGGCCGCGGTCGAGCCGGAGGCAGCCGAAGGCCCGACTGCCGACGAGGCCTTGGCCGAGGAGCAGACGGCCGAGGTCGAGTCTGTCGAGGAGGCGAAGGCCGAGGACGCTGCGATCGAGGAGGGCCAGGAAGCCGAGGCAGCCGAAGAGGTCGCCGAGGCGCAGGCCGAGGAGAAGGCGGACTCCGACGAGGATGCCGACAAGTCCTGACGAAGCAATGAACGGGCCCGCCATCGATTCCGGTGGCGGGTTCGTTCGTCTTCGGCTCGATATCGCTTACGACGGCACCGAATTCGCGGGCTGGGCGGTGCAGGCCGGCCAGCGCACCGTAGCGGGCACTCTCAACGATGCGTTGTCAACGGTGTTCCGCACTGCTGTGCAACTGCGCGCGGCCGGGCGCACCGACACCGGCGTGCACGCCTCGGGTCAGGTGGCGCACCTCGATGTGCCCGCCGACGCGCTGTCGCATGCATATCCGCGAACGACACGTGCAGGGGATGGCGAGTTTCTTCCGCTGGTGCGACGGCTGTCGCGTTTCCTGCCCGCTGATGTGCGGGTGCTCGACATCGCGCGTGCCGCAGCGGGTTTCGATGCCCGTTTCTCGGCGCTGCGACGGCACTATGAATATCGGCTCTCGACGGCACCGTTCGGCGTCGAACCGCAGGAGGCCCGCTTCGTCACGGCGTGGCCGCGGCCTCTGGATGTCGAAGCGATGGCGACCGCGTCACGCGACTTGTTGGGGTTGCGCGACTTCGCCGCGTTCTGCCGTCACCGGGAGGGCGCCACGACGATCAGAGATTTGCAGCGGCTGGACTGGGCGCAGGACGGCGACCGTATCACCGCCTACGTCACCGCCGACGCGTTCTGCTGGTCGATGGTGCGTTCGCTGGTGGGTGCGCTACTGGCCGTCGGCGAGCACCGCCGCGAACCCGGTTGGTGCGCCACGTTGTTGAGCGCGACACGACGCTCCAGCGACTTCGCGGCCGCGCCCCCGCAGGGACTGACGCTCGTCGGCGTCGACTACCCTCCCGACGACCAGCTCGAGGCCCGCGTCAAGGTGACTCGCGACCTTCGGGTCGCCGACTAGAGACGACCCGCGACGAAATCGGCAGCCTGATTGGCCATGCCCGCGTCGATGTACGCGTTGGCCAGGTGCGCGGGCCAGTTGTCCTCCCACGTATTGGGGTCGGCCGGGTTGCAGATCGGGTCGGCGCCGTGACAGAGGTCGATGGTCCGGTCGCGATAAACCGGGTTGAAGGAGCCGATCGGACCGGCCCAGGTGATCCCGTTGCCGAACAGGGCAACTGCCGCGATGTGTTGATCGGCACCCGGCGGCATCGGGTTCTTGAAGCCGAAGAAGTCGAATGGCAGCGCGAGTACGACGTCGGTGACCGCTGCGCCGAGCGAGTAGCCGCCGAGCACCAGCCGCGTATCGGGGCAGTTGTTCATCATGTACTGGATGTGGCCGCTCATGTCGTTGGCGCCGACGTCGACCTCGTTGTCGGCCGGATATTTCACCGCGTACACGCTGACGTTCTTGTTCGTCTTCGAGCGCAGCGCGCTGATGAACGCGTTCCCGAGATTCCCGACCCCGGGTGACTCCAGCCGGCCACGGGCGAACACGACCTCGACGGGTGGGCAGGATTGCGCAGCAGCGGTGGGGGTGATGCGGGCGGTGGTTTGAGGAACAACAATGGGTGCGGCCACGGCGAGTGCAGCGGCGACCCCGGCGACGAGATAGCGACGGATCACCAAATCGATACTAGTGGAGGCGATTGACGCGCTCGCAGTTTATCGAATCACAGCAGCCCGGCCGCGAAGCTGGCCGCCTGTTCGACCGGGGCACCCGCATAGGAAGGGGTACGGTGTGCCGCCATGTTCTCGCCGTCGGTCTGGCAGATCGGGTCACCGGCATTGCACAAGTCGATGGATCTGCCACCCCACACCGGGCTGACCGTGAGCGGGAGGCCCAGCTTGGCGGACGGATTGCCGAAGACTGCGATGGCGGCGACGTGATCAGGTACGAAGGCAGGCAGCGGGTTGTCGAAACCCGACTGCGGCGATCGGAACGGCACTGATGACGTCCATCACCGCCGCGCCCTGTGAGTAGCCGCCCAGCACCAACCTGGTGTTGGGGCAGGTGTTGACCATGTACTGGATGTGCGCGCTGGCATCGTTGGCTCCGCCTGCCGCGGCCAGGAAGTCAAAGCTCGCGGGATAGTTCACCGCGTACGCGCCGACCGACCTGCCGCCGACCTTGCTGCGCAACGCATCAACGAACGGCCCGCCGACGTCGCCAAGGCCCGGCGCGTCGTTGGTGCCGCGGGCGAATACCACCTCGATGTCGGGACAGTCCTGGGCCGACGCAGTCACCAGGCCGCCAATTGGCATGGGCGACAGGGCAGGTGCGAGGACCGCGATGGAGGCGATCGCCGTGGCGATGAACGAGCGGCGGAGTCGATCGAAGGTCACAAGATAAATATGATACCGCCGCCGGCCGCTAAAGAATGCCAGCGACGTAATTTGCGGCCTGTTGGACGAGGCCGGCGCTCACGTAATCGTTGTGGGCGAACGGGTTCCTGCCGCGAGAACAGATCGGATCGCCATCTTTACAGAGGTCGATGGACTTGCCGCCGAACACCGAACCGGTGATCGGGTTGCTGAACTTTGTCGCGGGGTTTCCGAACACCGCCACAGCGGCGATATTAGGGAGGAGATCGGCAGCCAGGGGCGGCCCCGATCCGATGGAGCCGATCTTGTTGCCGAGCGGCGGAACGCCGGCGAGCATGTCCATTACCGCCGCACCCTGCGAATACCCGCCGAGCACGAGCTTCGTCGACGGGCACTGCTTCGACATGAGCGAGATGCGGTTCTCCGCGTCGACCGCGCCGTCGGCGGCGGCCAGGAAGTCATAGCTGGCCGGATAGTTGACTGCATACGACGTGACGCTTTGGCCGCCGACCAGCGGGCGCAGCGCGTCGACGAACGCTTGACCGGGTGTTCCGAGGCCCGGCGTGTCGTCGGTTCCGCGGGCGAAGATCACCTCGATGTCGGGGCACAGCGATGACGATGTCGACGCGGGTCCGGCTGCCGGGCCGGGAGCCGGACCGAGGTTGCGGTCCAGCGCGGGATCCGCAGGTCCGGGGGTGGGGCTAGGAGCAGGCCCAGGCGCCGGACCGGTCTGGGCCGCCGACAGCGGAGAGCCGCCGACGAGCATCGCGACCGCGACCGTGAGGGCCGACGCGATAGCTGCTAGAGGTGGCAAAGTCACGCCGACCATACTCACATATCGGGTCTTGGATGACCTAACGGTTTGCCCGAGCGGGACTTCTGTCCTCGATCGGCCCGTCGGGCCAGGTCACCTCGGCGAGCGCTTCCGACCGGTCACCGGCGCGGGCCAGCGCTAGGCCGGTCAGCACGATGGCGCCGCCGACGGCCTGCATCGCGGTGATGGCCTCACCGAGCAGGAACCATGCCGCGAGTACCGCGAACATCACCTCGGACAGGCCCACCAGGGAGGCGAACCGCGGACGCAACCGCGCGATTCCCATGATGCCGAGGGTGTAGGCGACCGCGGTGGCGACCACGCCCAGCGCGACGACGGGAACCACCCAGGAGGTGGTCCATCCCGCGACGACGGTGTCGTTTGCCGTGAAGGTCAGCGGCATCACGCCGGCGGCACCGAGCAGCGCGACGGCAACGGTGCCGACGATCAGCCCGGCGGCAGCCAGCGTGATCGAGTTCAAGCCGATCGCCGTCGGCGGAAACCTCGTCGGACATCACGAAGTAGCACGCGGCGCACACGGCAGCGGCCAGACCCCAGCCGACGCCGATCATGTTGATGTGTGGCGCCGTGAAGCCGCCGGTCTGAAAAACACCGAGCACCAGCAGGATTCCCGCGACCGCCAACGCGACGCCAGCGAGCGTCAGATTGCTCGGCCTGCGCCTGGTGGTGATCCAGAGCCACCCGACGACGATGATCGGCGCGGTGTACTCCAGCAGCAGTGCGACGCCGACCGAGAGGTGCGCGACCGCGTTGTAGTAGCAGAGCTGCGCGCCGGCGATCGGGATCAAGCCGTAGGCCACCACGGTCCTGGCGTGCGTGTGGGCCTCGCGGAGCCAGCCCGGCCGCACGATGGTGGCGAAAACGGCCATCACCAGTGCTCCGCCTGCCAGCCGGGCGGTGACGGCGGCGGTCGGGCTCCACCCGGCCTCCATCAGTGACTTGGCGAACGGCCCCGAGGAGCCGAAGGACAGCGCGGAGGCGACCGCAAGGACCAGGCCGAAGCGGAAGTGGTCGACGATCGGTCGTTCTCAGCTGTCACGGCCATGGCGACACCTCCAGCGTGTAATGAGTAAAATGTGCTTTGGTCATGACCTTAGTCGGGAAGGGAGTCATGAGTCAAATGCTTTTCAGTCATGACACCGAGCTCACGCTGCGCGCCGCGTGTGACCTGGTGAACAGCGACCGCGTCGAGGGCGAGCAGCTCGGGGACATGGGCGCCCTGAACAAGTACCTGGACGGCTTCGGCTGGACCGGGCGTCGCGACCACGACGCCGCCGAATTGGAATCGGTGCACCGGCTGCGCACGCGGCTGGGCAAGATCTGGGCGGCCGCGACCGACGAGGAGCGCGCGGTGGGGCAGGTGAACGCGCTGCTCAGCGACACCTACGCGGCGCCGTGGCTGACCCGGCACCCGGAAATGCCGGAATGGCACCTGCACCTGGCATCGGTGCACGATCCGCTGTGGCAGCGGATGGGGGCGGAGATGGCGATGGCGCTGGCCGACCTGATCCGAACCGGAGAACTGCGCCGGCTCAAGATCTGTGCCGCGCCGGATTGCGACGCCGTGCTGGTGGACCTGTCGCGCAACCGGTCCGGGAAGTTCTGCGACACCGGCAATTGCGGCAACCGGCAACATGTGGCGGCCTACCGCGAGCGTCGCGCACAGGCAGCCGATTGACCTCAAGGCATGTAATAGCCCCGGATGCGGTGATGGCGGCCGCGGCCGAGCTGCTCTTAAATCGGTGACATGGCGCTCCCCGGCCGGCGATTAGGCTGGCGGTGGGGGAGGAATGGCTCGGCAACCGACAACAAGGCTGCAGGTCAGCGGATATCGCTTCTTGATGCGCCGGATGGAGCACGCGCTGGTGCGCGGCGACGTCGCGGATGCTCGACGATCCGCTTCGCGCGCAATCGCTTTCGCTTGGCGGCCGGATGCGTCCTGGCCGTGATCGTCTGGCGCATGCGCGGTCCTGGCGTTCCTGCAGCCGCGCGGGCGCGCTCGGCACCGCGCCGATCGTCATGGTCCGCGAGTCGGGTGCGCTGTACGTGCGCATCGGCGACACGATGCATCCCGCGTCTCAACCTGCGTCCGCACGGCTGATCGCAGGCACACCCGACAAGCCGCGAAGCTGGTCAGCGCGTCGGCGGTCGACGGCGCCAACCGCGGGCCCATGGTGGGCATTCCGGGCGCGCCCGCCGATGCATCGCCGCACCGTCGGCGAGGACGAATCGAGACTGGGCGGTCTGCGAGGACGCGACGGGGCACCACGGTGATCGTCGGAGCAGTAGCACGGCGATCTCGCGTCGGAGAGGCAAAGAGTTCTGGTCAGCGCCTCGCGGCGAAAGTGCGGCGACGACATACCTGCTCTACGACGGCCGGCGGGCGAAGGTGGACCTGCGCAACCCGCGGTCGTGCGGGCGCTGAAGCTGGAAGGCGTTGCCCCGCGGCCGGTGTCGCGTGCACTGCTGGACGCGTCACCCGAGGCACCTGCCGATCGCCGCGCCGCACATTCCCGCGATCGGTCCGCCAAGCCCGTCGATGTGCGGATTCCCGGTCGGTACTGTGATGCGGGTCGTCCGCGCGGGCGCCGAGCGAGTACTTACGTCGTACTGCGCAGGCGGAGTGCAGCGGATCGGCGAGGTGGCCGCGGATCTCATCCGGTTCACCGAACTCGCAGGCCGACCGCGACATCGTCACCGTCGCGCCCGAGCGTCATCGGAACGCGTGCCGATCGTCGACAGCTGCGTGTGGCCACGTTTCCCGAGCGTGGCGGCGTGGTCCGAACGACCCGATCGTGTGCGCGCGGTGGCGTGGTCGAAAGCCGCGGACGTCAATACCGCTGTGCTGATGGGTGATTCGTTGCCGCGACGGCGCGAGCGGTGAGGCTGGCGCAGGCCGACGGTGACGGTCCCGGCGTCGACAGCGTCGCTATCCCGCCGGGCCGCAGTCGCCTATATCCGGCGGCGGGGGTCACCGGAGACGGCGGCGAGACGCGGGCGCGCTGTACCTCGTCGACGACTCCGGTGTGGTGTTCGGGGTGCGCGACGAGGACGCCGCCAAGCGCCTCGGACTGACGAGCCCGCCCGTGCCGGCGCCATGGCCGGTGCTGGCGCGGTTGCCGCGCGGGCCCGAACTCAGCGTGCACGCCGCGTCAGTCGCGCGGGACAGCGTCGGGCGGCCGTCGTAGCCGAGCCGCGGACGCGGTCATCGCGACGGGCCGCGGACATCGCCAGGCAGATCGCGGCGCCGCCGAAGGGCGACCCGGCGCGGCCCGACTGGTCGCGGCGTGCGCGGCGTGGAATCCGACACAGGGTTGCGAGGGTTCGCCCGTGCTGGTGCCGACGGTGCGCGGCGCCGCCGGTCACCGCGGCGAGCGCATCGACGACACCATTGCCCACGACCGGATCCCAGCCGGCGGCGGGGCGGTGGGCGGTCGTCCTCGATGCGCTGCATGACCTGCCGCGCCGTCAGCTCGGGTGAGCGCGACGCGGACCAGCGCGACGATCCCGCTCGACCACCGGCGCGGCATAGCTCGTCCCCGAGATCGGCGCATCGCCGTCGTCCGTGAAGAGGCGCGTCGATCAGGCCCTCGCCGTCGGGATCCAGGGACACAACCCCCTCGCCCGGCGCCGCGACATCCACCCATGGGCCCGGCGAGGCTGAACGGCGACGGCGCTCCATCAGCGGCTCGACCGAGCCCACCGTCAACACGTAGTCGTCGTACCAGGCCGGCTGACCACGACCGTTGAGGTCGGTCCAATCGGGCTGACCCGGGTCGGGCCGGATCGGTGGGGGTTCTGGTCCGGGCACTGGCCCGGTGCCGCCGACGTTGCCGGCGGCGGCCACCACGACGACGTTCTTGACGTCGACGGCGTAGGCCAGGGCGGCGCCCAGCGCCCGGTCGTCGAGGGGGTCGCGGCGGGAACGCATGCGACCGAGGACACGTTGATCACCGTCGCGCCCAAGTCGGCCGCGGTGCGCACTGCCATCGCAAGAGTCTCCACGTCGCCGAAACCCGGCGCCTGACGCCATCGTCGATCGCCCGGAATCTGTTGCTGGACTGGCGAATGCCGAGGATCGTGGCGTCGGGTGCGATGCCGCTGAAGGCCTCGGCCGCGCCGGGATCCGGCAGCGGCGCCGATGATTCCCGCCACGATCGTGCCGTGACCGTCGCAGTCCTCGGTCCCGTCGCCGGTGTGATACATAGTCGCCGCCGGGCACAGATGAGGAAGTAGGCGGTGCCGCGAAACGCCGGTGTCGATGACAGCGACGTCTGACCCGCGCCGCGGGTGAGACGCCAGACCGTCGGCAGGTCAAGTCCATTCAGCTGACGGCCGCCGCCGTTCTCGACTGTGCTGCGGGTCGCAGCCGTGCATTGCTGCTGTTGTTCTGTGCGCTGGGGCGGGGCCGGGGACGCTGGCCGCGGCAACCGTGAATCGTCGACGGGCGGCGGTGTCACCGCGAGCGCTGTCGGCGCGGTGAACACCGAAAGGGCGGTGAGCCACGCCACGGTGAGCAATCGCCAAACCCGCACGAGGACCACGGTCATAGCAGGCTTGCTCCGCGGACGATACCGAAGAGGCCACCGACCCAGCACGCTGCCGGAACGGCGGAGGCCAAGGCGAGGTAGTCGGTGATCTCGACGATCCGACGAGCAACGGGGCTCATCGACACACCCAGCATCGGACTCAGCGCGGCCATCCCGGCTGCGACGGCGAGCAGACTGAGCCATGGTGCGCCGCCGGGCGCAAACGCGACAACAACAACGAAAGAAGCCGTCGTACTGATGATTCCGGCCGTAGCTAGCGCGATCCGTCGACCGCCGCCAGCGTAGGTTCGCGTACGGAGAATCAACACGAGGCCGACCACCGCCGTCAATGTCACCGCGCGAAGTGGTGACCCGTCGCCTCTCAGCGCTCCGAACGCAACAAGGACAGCACCGAGGGTCGCGCCGGCGGTCGTACCGAGTACCAGTCCGGTCAACGCCAGATGGGCCAGTACCGCGGGTGCCGATGCGGGTCGCCGAACGTGATGGTCGAGGGCGTCGGTGCTCGGCATCGTGGGGGCGAGGCCGGCGATCGCCATGGAGATCCTCGGGGCGACAGCGAGCATCCCGAGTGACAGCGAGGTCATGATCGCTCCGGTCGCATCAGGTGACAGCCTCCACATGACGCTGACGGCCGCAGAAGCGGCGACGAGCACGGCACCGGCGGCGGTCGACGTCAACGAGACCGTTCCGCAGTTCATCGTGCGCAGTAGCATCGTCGCCGCCAGAAGAGCCGCCGATGAAGCGAGAAGCGTCTGTGCTGCAGCGGAACCCGTGGGAACAGCAAGAGCGCCCAGCGTCGCGATGAAGATCACCGACACGATACTCAGCGCCGCGCCTAGGAGAGGATCCGCCTGCACTCGCTGGGAATAGATCGCAGCCAGCGTGGTGACCGCGGCGACGGACGCGCCGACAAGCATGTGGCCAACTGACGCCGCGGTTCGCGATGACCAGACGAGGGTGCCGGCGCCTATGCCGGCCAGCATCACAGCGCAGACCGCGGTCAGCTTCGCTGTCGGATCCCCGCCGGCTGAAGCTGCGTGCTGCGCCAGATCACGGCTCGGGTCGGTCGGAATCCATTCGGGTGCGGGGACGTGGTCGACGGTGAGTGACAGCACCTCGCCTTCACGAATGTCGTTGTCGGTGAGAGATAGCGCCTCATCGAGCGTCGGTCCACCGATCCGCGATAGCCGCCAGCGGCATCCGGTCATGCGCGCATCCTGGACGACGAGGTCGACGATCGACGGGATCAACTGGGCGACACTGGTCTCATATGGCAACGCCAGGTCGACCGCATTACTGTCGCCCTGAATAACTAGCCGGCACAATGATTCTGGCACCACATCCCCCTGTCGACACCCCGAAGCCACCGTAACTCGGTCGTCGGTAGCCGTCTTGCACCAATTCTTCCGACTGGGGATGGATCGAGAGCGGTTCGGCTCCACGCGCGTTGATCCACCGATTGGGATGGAACGCAATCCGGATTCGCGTCGTCCAATCGGTCAATGGAATTCCACCGTCAGTCCCGACTGCGGCCGCCGCCGAGCGCGCACGGCGATGTCGAAGTGGAGATGCCGCCTGATGTTCCGAAGCTCGAAGCGGCCAACCCACTTGTCCGGATGATGCCATTGGCGATGGTCATCGCGACCGTTGGAATGATGGCTGTCTACTTCAGCATCCGGCGCGACGACCACGCGCAACCCGATGTTCATGTTCTTTCCGGTGATGATGCTCGGCTCGGTGTTGGGCTCGCTCGCATACGGGGCACGCGGCAACTCGCTCGGCCGAACTCAACCGCGACCGCCGAGAGTACCTGCGCTATCTCGACACCCTGGATTCAGCGATCGCGCGAACCACCATGGATCACCGGGACTCGCTGCGGTGGAATCACCCCGGGCCTGAGGAGTTGTGGACTCTGGTTGGTGGTCCGCGCATGTGGGAGCGGACAGCCGGCAGATACCGACTTCGGTCATGCCCGGGTTGGGTGCGGGGAGGCAATGTTGTCGACCCGATTAGTGCCTCCCGACCTCGGTTCCGGCGGACCAGATGGATCCGGTCACCGTCACCGCACTGCGCCGACTGCTTCGTGAGCGGTCGGTCGTCCCCGACGCGCCGCGATAACCGTGCCGCTGGCACGGTACGGCACGATTACGGTCCGCGGTGAGCAGGAGTCGGCGCGGTCGCTTCTGCGGGCCATCGTCTGCCAACTTGCAGTCTTTCACGGTCATGACCACGTCGCGGTTGCCGCAGTGGTCGACGCCGGTACGCGCGAGGAATGGGATTGGCTCAAATGGCTTCCGCACCATCTGCATTCGCAACATACTGACGCCCTGGGAGCGTCCAGGCTGGTTTACGGCGAGGTCGGCCAGGCGTTGAGCGACGCGACGTCACCCAGCGGAGTTCCACCACGTCATTTGGTGGTGATCCTTGACGGGGGCACCGCACCGGGCCACGACCGCCCCGTTGCCGATGACGGCGTCACCCTCATCGAGGTCGGATCCACGCTGAACGCGGTGACGGCGACGTCTCGACTGTGCCTGGACGTCACCGCTGACGCGTTGACGATTGATCCGCATGGCGACGAGGAGGTCACGGTCGCGCGGCCTGACTCGCTGACACGCGCACAGGCGATCATGTGCGCTCGTCGGCTGGCGGCATACCGAACTGGTCTGGCATCGGCCGATCGTTCACCACCGGCGTGCGGATGGCTCGGCCTGATGCGCATCGAGGATCTCGCGCGCATCGAGCCGTCGAAGAGATGGGCCTGCGGCGGCGGACGCATTTTGCCGGTTCCCATCGGAGTCGCCGAGGACGGTCTGCCAGTGCACCTCGACATCAACGAGGCGGCTCGGGCGGTGATGCGGCCCGCACGGGTTATGTGTCGGCGCAACCGGATCCGGCAAGTCGGAGTTTCTGCGGACACTGGCCCTGGGAATGATCGCGGCTCCACTCTCGCCGATGTTCTGAATCTGATACTGGTCGACTTCAAGGGCGGTGCGACTTTCCTCGGACTGGAACGGGCTGCCGCACGTTGCCGCGGTCATCACCAACCTGGCCGGACGAGGCAGCACCTTGGTCGGCCGGATGAACGCCAGGCGCTGCTGGGCGAGATGAATCGCCGCCAGGAACTGCTGCGGCGGCCACGGGAAACTTCGCGAATGTCTTCGAATACGAGTAGCGCCCGGTCGCAGGCGAGATCGCAAAGTCTGCGCTGCCCGCCTGTTCGTCATCGTCGACGAGTTCTCCGAGCTACTCAGCCAACATCCCGACTTCGCCGAACTGTTCGTCGCAATCGGCCGGCTCGGTCGGTCGCTCGGGAATCCACCTGCTGCTGGCCAGCCAACGACTGGACGAAGGACGACTGCGAGGACTGGAGACTCACCTGTCGTACCGGATCTGCCTCAAGACGTTCTCCGCCAGCGAATCTCGAGCCGTATTGGGTGTACCCGATGCGTACCATCTGCCGAGCTCGCCGGGCGCGGCTTACCTCAAGACGGCAACGGATGACCTGGTGCGGTTCCAGACTGCGTTCGTTTCGGGACCGTATGAGATGAAGCGCGAGACGACCGCGACACCAACGTTACGGCCGATGGTGTACACGGCGACGCCGGTAGGCGCGCGCCGCGAGGGTGGTGGCGGACCGGCCGACCGGCGTGCCGATTCGGGCCGCACACTGCTGGAAGCAGTGCTGGAGCGACTGGCGGGTCGAGGATCTCCCGCGCACCGCGTGTGGTTGCCCCCGTTGGCGGAATCCCCGCCGCTCGACATGCTGCGCTGCCAGGATGCGCGCACGCTGACGGCGCCGATAGGGCTCGTGGACAACCCCTTCGAGCAGCGACGCGACATGCTCGTCATCGACTTGTCCGGCGCGGCAGGCAATGTCGCGATCGTCGGTGCACCACAGTCGGGCAAGTCCACGGCGCTGCGCACTCTACTGATGGCGCTAGCCGAGAATCATGGCCCGGACGAGGTGGGCTTCTACTGTCTTGACTTCGGCGGTGGCCATTTATCTGCACTGCGCGACCTTCCTCACGTCGGATCGTTCGCTACGCGGATCGACGCCGACCTGTGCCGGCGCACCGTCGCGGTGATGGAATCGGTGCTACGCACGAGGGAGGCGCGGTTTCGCCGGCTCGGAGTCGATTCCATGGCGGATTATCGCCGTCGGCGCCGTGCGGGAGATCCCGCGGTCATCGACGACCCGTACGGAGATGTGTTCCTCGTCGTGGACGGTTGGACCACACTGCGCCAGGAGTTCGACGGACTCGACGGTCCCATCAGTACGATCGCCGCCCGAGGCCTATCGTATGGCGTGCATGTCGTGGTGACGGCCTCGCGGTGGGCCGAACTGCGGCCCGCGCTGAAAGATCAGATCGCATCGCGCATCGAGTTGCGGCTCGGTGATCCGGCGGATTCGGAGATGGACCGCAGGAGCGCCCGCCAGCTGACGGGCCGGCCGCCGGGCCGGGGTATAACTGCCACCGGACGGGAAATCGTGATCGCACTGCCCCGGTGCGACGGCGAAGCGACGGTCGAGGATCTCGGTCGGGCGGTCGGTGCCTACGTCGACCGATTGCGCCGCCGGTGGGATGGTCACGCCGCCCCACCTGTGGAACTGCTGCCGATGCGTGTTCACGCCGACAGTTTGACGGCGGTTCACGATGGACCGTCGGCTGCTCGACATTTCCTTATCGGCATCGGTGAACACGAACTGAAGCCGGTGACGATGGATTTCGCCGAACACTCGCATCTCCTGGTGCTCGGTGAAGCAGGGTGCGGCAAGTCGGCGGTACTGCGGCTGTTGTGTCGGCAGATCATTGAAAACGCCCAGGCCGATCAGGCTCAGTTGGAGATCGTCGACTTTCGGCGGACGCTGCTCGGCGTCGTCGAGTCCGAGCACCTCGGCGGGTACGCGATGTCTCCTGCCTCGCTGACGTCGCGGCTGCGCACGACGGTTGAGACGCTGAGCGCCCGGATGCCCGGGGACAATGTGACGCAGCAGCAATTGCGGGACAGGTCATGGTGGTCGGGTCCCGAGATCTATCTCGTCATCGACGACTTCGACCTGGCCGCCGGCACGACCGGCAACCCGTTGTCACCACTCGCCGACTACCTCCCTCACGCAAAGGATCTCGGTCTGCATCTCGTGGTCGCCCGCCGTTCCGGTGGCGCGGCGCGCGCGATGTTCGACCCCGTTCTGGCACGCCTGCGCGAGCTCGGGTGCGCGGGACTGATGATGAGTGCGAGTCCTGACGAAGGTGTGCTTATCGGGTCTGTCCGGCCCGCACCGCTTCCGCCGGGGCGCGGGACGTTTGTCACGCGCGGCGAACCGGATCAGATCATTCAGGTTGCCTGGATCGATCCGCCGTGACCGTCGTCGTCGAGGTAGGTCCCGGGGCGGTACGCGGACCCGATGATGGGATGCCGGAGATGGTTTCACTGGCGCTCGAATGCATCGATGACGACCTCGCGTTGCTCGATGACCGAGTAGTCGCGGTGGCGGATCTGTGGCGCGATGTCATGTCCGCGGCGGCGGGCGGGAGCGCCGATGTGATCGCCGTGGTCTGTCCCGCCTGGTGGTCGCCGTCGCGGATCGACCGGGTGCGCGCGGCGGCATTGACCGTCGCGCCGGACGTGCAGGTGCTCGATCGCGCCCGGCTGCTTCGCGACAGCGCCGATCGACCGGTGACCGTCGTCGAGATCGCCCCGGAGTTCGTCGTCGTCTCGCATCTGAGTGCCGGCGCCACCGCCGTTCCTCGCAGGGGTGACGTGGTCGCGGATGCAGAGGCTGTGGTCGCAGCCCTCGGCGAGCCGGCGGCCGTGTTGGTGGATGCTGCGGTGGGTGTTGTCGGAGCTGATGCGCTGGGTGCGACGATCGCCGATCGCTTGCGTACCGCGAACGTCGCCGTCACATTCGCCGGTAAAGACTCGGTGCGATGCGCGGCCACTGCGGGCAGGTTGGCCGAGAGTGAGCCACCCGTCCGCGGGAGCGGGAGACAGCGGGGGGTCGGCGCTCGCCGAGGGACGGCTGTGCTGGCAGGGATGGGGGCGGCGGCGATGTTGTGCGGCGGCTTCGCGATACGTGGCGCGACACCTGATGCGCCTGCCGGCGCCATCCCAATGACACTGTTTGTGGAGGGCCGGATCGGCGTCATGGTGCCATCGGCGTGGCGGGCGGAACGGATCACATCGGGACCGGGATCGTCTCGGGTGCAGGTGGTTTCGCCGTCTGACGCCGATCTGGTTCTGCACCTCACACAGTCGGCGAACGTAGGGGGCTCGACTTTGGCGATGGCGGCCGATTCCCTTTCCGCGGCGATGGATGCCGAACCGGAAGGCGTGTTCGTCGACTTCAACCCGGCCGGTTCGCGGGCTGGCCGGCAGGCGGTGACGTACCGGGAGATACGACCCGAACACCACGTCGCATGGGTAGTGCTCATCGACGGCGAGGTCCGTATCGCAATCGGGTGCCAGAGCGCGCCGGGCCGCGAAGACCTTGTGCGTGACGTCTGCGATCGGGCGGTCGCCTCGGCCCACGCGATCCGGTGAAGAAGTAGTGGAACCGAAGCGCCCGACGTTGCGTCGAACTTGGAAACGGACGAAAGGACCAACTGATGACGACACCGGCAGGTGGAGCACTGAACACCGATTTCGACCTCATGGCGGCCGTCGCCGGCAAGACGGACGCGCGCAACGAAGAGATCCGCGCCATGCTCCAGTCGTTCATCGGTCGTATGAGCAGCGTGCCACCCTCAGTGTGGGGGGGCGCAGCGGCCGCGCGATTCCAGGACGTCGTCAATCGGTGGAATGCCGAGTCGGTCAACCTCCACGCGGCATTACAGCGGATCGCCGAGACCATCCGGCACAACCAACAAACGCTGCAGGAGGCCGCCGAAACTCATTCCCATCAGATCAACGCCGTCGCGACAAGTCTGTAGAGGAGTTCGACATGCAGCATGTGCTCTCGTACAACTTCGGCGAGATCGAGTACACGGTCCGTCAGGAAATCCATGCCACTTCCGCCCGGTTCAATACCGCGCTTGACGACCTGCGGACACAGATTGCGCCGCTGCAACAGGTTTGGACTCGGCAAGCCGCCGAGGCGTATCGGATCGACCAGATGCGATGGGAACAGGCGGCACACGCGCTCAACGACATCTTGTTCAAATTGGGTAACGCTGTTCGCGATGGCTCCGACGACGTCGCTGCCACCGACCGCGCGGCGGCGAATGCGTGGGGCGGCTAAACCCGAAGTCTCTGTGCGGGTTCCCATCGGAGGGGAGCCATGGGATCCGCCGGGGGATATTGCGCCACCGTGGCTCAGTGCGTTCGGGCCACGGTGGCGCAGACTCCTCGAATGAGGCTGCTAGGACTCGCAGGCGATGCCGTCGTTGTCGCGGTCCAGCCACGGTCCGTAGGCCGGGTCGTTAGACGGAATGTCATAGCGGCCGTCCTGGTGTGCCTGCGTGCAGTTCTTGTAGTAGACGTCGGCATTGGCCGATGCCGCGCCCATTGCGGCGGCACCGCAAACGATTGCCGAAACGATTAAGAGGCGAAACATGTTCACTCCGTTGTGATCTTGAACTATGGGGAGACGGTTCAGGAAACTCCGGAGCCCGTCACAAGCGACGGTAAAGCGTGCACCCTCTCGATAGGAATACGGCATTTCCCTATGTTTTCGGGACCCGGCCGATCAGACCGACGGAGGATCGCGCGTCGCGAATCGATGCGCGCATCGATGCCGCATCAGTTCGCCATACCGCCGTGAGGGTGCGCAGCAGCCAATCCCTCCACCGTCAAAAAGGCAGCGGCTGGGTGGCCGGATGTGGACACGAAGACACCGACTTAGCAGCGTGATTCGACGCAATGGTCAAAGAGTGGAGATGTCAGACGTGCGGTGCAATATTGGTGACGCGGGAGTGCCTGACGACGATCAATGGTTTGCCAGCGGACCGAAGGGGTGGGCGGGCGAAATGCGGGGAGAGGACTGGGTCACCGTGGTCCTGGAACGCCGACACAACCAGCGCGCAGCACAGAGACTGATCGATGGCATGGCCGAGGCGGAGGTCGCCGACATTCCTCACTTGGCTGCCGACCTGAGCGCCTAGCGAGGACTTACGGCCGCAAGATCACGGTGAGGCTGGAATGCCGTCGCGACGAGACCGCGGGCCGCAGACTCATCGAGCTTGCCGATCGGGTGCAAGCGGAGTTCGCCCAACTGGCCACCGACCTGCGACGGCTGGCCACCCTCTATGACCGCGACGAGACCGCCCAGAACTAGAGCGGTGGGCGGCTTCATCCTCACTGGCGGAGCTGTCCCCACATTCGAACCCATCTGGTGCCTGCGGGGCGTAGCGTGCAGCTAATTCACAGACTGGGGGAGTGACAGGACCGTGTTCGTAAAAGGGTTACTAATCGTTAGTGTGGCAAGCACCGCAGCGGCGCTGACGTTGGCGCCGACTTCCAATGCCGACACCACCCTCGTCCTCTTCGAGCACGACACCGTGCAGCACCAGGTCGACCTGAATGGCGAAGGGCCAGGTTCCGGCGACCAGTTCATCTTCGCCGGCGATGTGTTCGACCGCCCCGGCGGCATGTTCCTCGGCACGGTCGGAGGCAGTTGCACCATGTTGACCGGCGATGCGACGTCCGGTAAGCAGGCCTGCAACGGCACGTTCAACCTCGCAGGTGGCCAGATCGTCATCCAGGGGGTGGCGGACACCGCGGCGCTGTTCGGGCGCGGCGAAACGGCTCCGGTGAACATCGTCGGCGGCACCGGCATCTACCAGAACGCCAGCGGCAACGGGACCATCCAGGTGCCCCCGGACGTGCCGAACCAGACCGACGCTAACTTCGTCCTCAACCTGACGGGCTGATCGAGTGCTGAACGCATTTTGACCTGCGAGGACGCTCACAGGTAAGCTGCCTCGTTGGCGTGCGGTACGCCAGGGCCTCGGGTCGATGTCGGTCGCCGAGGAACTCCCTAGCCGTCAACGCCTGACCGGCCCCCGGGTCACCGGGATCCAACCCGATAGAGGAGAGGTAGCGCTGTGCCTACGTACACGCCGAAGGCGGGTGACACCACGCGCGAGTGGTACGTCATCGACGCCACCGACGTGGTGCTCGGCCGGCTCGCCGTCGCAGCAGCGAATCTGCTGCGTGGCAAGCACAAGCCGACATTCACGCCCAATGTCGACGGTGGCGATTTCGTCATCGTCATCAATGCCGACAAGGTCGCCATCAGTGGCGACAAGCTGACGAAGAAGTTCGCCTACCGCCACTCGGGTTATCCCGGCGGTCTGCGGGCCCGCGCGCTCGGTGACGAGATGGAGAAGCACGCCGACCGGGTCGTCGAGAAGGCGATTCTCGGGATGATCCCCCACAACCGGCTTGGCCGGCAGATCCAGAAGAAGCTGAAGGTGTACGCCGGACCGGATCATCCGCACACCGCGCAGAAGCCCGTCCCGTTCGAGATCAAGCAGGTGGCCCAGTGACCGAATCCGAGACCACAGACGTGACCGAGGCCACAGAGGCCCCGGCCGAGCGAGACCGCGGCCACCGAGACCGTGGTCGAAGAGGCGCGCCGCGGCGTCCCCGCGTGAGCCCATCATCCTCGACCGCCCGATCCAGACCGTCGGCCGCCGCAAGGAGGCCGTGGTGCGGGTGCGCCTGGTGCCCGGCACCGGCCAGTTCCACCTGGACGGCCGCAGCCTGGAGGCGTACTTCCCGAACAAGGTGCACCAGCAGCTCATCAAGGCCCCGCTGGTGACCGTGGACCGGGTGGACAGCTTCGACATCCACGCCCACCTCGATGGTGGCGGCCCGTCCGGCCAGGCCGGCGCGCTGCGCCTGGCCATCGCGCGGGCGCTGATCATCGTGCAGCCGGAGGACCGGCCCGCGCTGAAGAAGGCCGGCTTCCTGACTCGCGACCCGCGGGCCATCGAGCGCAAGAAGTACGGCCTCAAGAAGGCCCGCAAGGCGCCTCAGTACAGCAAGCGCTGATCGCTTCGTCGAGCCGCCGGGTGCACATGTTGCGCCCGGCGGTTTCGTCTTCTCAGACCTAGAGGCGGCAAAGATATTTGTCGCAGATCAGTAACGCTCGTCGGCGGTATGCGCGACGACCCTTATAGAGGCGTCACCTGTTAAGACACAGCGTCTGCATCTACGCCTCAGTTAATTAGAGCGCCGCATTTTACGTGCGAATCTTGTTGCAATCTTTAAATTTTGGTTTGAGTTCCCCCTTGATCGTGGAAGCCCTCAGTTGGAAGCGCAGGCGCTCTTTCGCGCCAGGCAGGCAGACCCTGTCACCGGTGACTGCTACGGCCGTCGGGGGCCGGATCGATGCTTCCTGACTGAAAGGGAAATACATGATGCAGAACTTCGTGAAACGCGCGTCCGCGGGCGCAGTCCTGGGTGGAGCAATGCTTTTCACTGGCGGCATGGGTATGGCCGCCGCCGCTCCGCCTCAGCTCCAAGATGGTCTGGTGAACGTGGCCGTCGGCGACGTCACCGTCCTGCGGGACGTGCAGGTCGAGGCCGTCGCGCAGGTACTCGCCACGGTGTGCCCCAACGTGGACGTCAGTAACGTCAACGTGCTCGCCGATCAGGTCGACACGTCGCGTGGCACCCAGCAGGTCGCGGACTGCACCGCCTTCAACGAGCCTGTGAGCCTGGCGCAGAACGGGCCGGGTAATTCCCCGAGCGCGCCGGGCCAGAACGGGCCAGGGTCAGGGCACCGGTCCGGTGACCCCGACTCCCACCGCCCCGGGCTACGCACCGGATAAACGACCCCAGACCTCACCGCCCGTGCTCACCCGACGCGGGCGGTGAGGCCTGTCTGGGGTCTCGATCGGTACCGGTTTCGCTGCGGCACGGCAGGTGACGTCATTGGTTGGCTCTCCTGGCGGCCATCTGTGAGAGGTTTGTCGGCATGGCTCGACTGTTCGGCACCGACGGCGTGCGCGGAGTCGCCAACCAGGATCTGACCGCTGAGCTGGCGCTGAACCTGGGCTCCGCGGCGGCGCGACGGCTGGGCAGCGTCGGCGGCCGCACGCGTCGCGTGGCGGTCGTCGGCCGCGATCCCAGGGCCAGCGGCGAGATGCTCGAAGCTGCGGTGATCGCCGGTATGACCAGTGAAGGCGTCGACGCGCTGCGGGTCGGCATCCTGCCGACGCCGGCCGTGGCCTACCTGACCAGCGCGTACGACGCCGACTTCGGCGTGATGATCAGCGCCTCGCACAACCCGATGCCCGACAACGGCATCAAGATCTTCGGACCGGGCGGCCACAAGCTCGACGACGACACCGAGGACCGGATCGAAGAGCTGGTCCACCAGGGCCCCGGCGAACCGGCCAACCGGCGCGGGCGTCGGCCGGGTCATCGACGCCGAGGATGCGCTTGACCGCTATCTGCGCCACGTCGGCAAGGCCGTCACCACCCGCCTCGACGGGCTGACGGTCGTCGTCGACTGCGCCCACGGCGCCGCTTCAGCGGCCGCTCCGCGCGCTTACCGCGCGGCGGGCGCCTACGGTGATCGCGATCAACGCCGAGCCCAACGGGCTGAACATCAACGACGGCTGCGGCTCCACGCATATGCAGGCGCTGCAGTCCGCGGTGCTCTCACAAGGCGCCGACCTCGGGCTCGCACACGACGGCGACGCCGACCGGTGCCTTGCCGTCGACGCGGCGGGTCGGATCATCGACGGCGACGCGATCATGGTGATCCTCGCGCTCGCGATGCAGGAGGCCGGCGAGCTGGCGTCCAACACTCTGGTCGCCACCGTGATGAGCAACCTCGGACTGCATCTGGCCATGCGCGCCGCGGGCATCGACGTGCGCACGACCAGCGTCGGCGACCGCTACGTCCTTGAGGAGCTGCGCGCGGGTGAGTACTCGCTGGGCGGCGAGCAGTCCGGCCACATCGTCATGCCGGCTTTCGGCACGACAGGCGACGGTATCGTCACCGGACTGCGGGTGATGTCGCGGATGGCGCAGACGCGCAAATCGCTTGCCGCGCTGGTCGAACCGATGCGGACGCTGCCGCAGGTGCTGATCAACGTCGAGGTCGCGGACAAGGCTACCGTCGCCGACGCGCCGTCGGTGCGCAGCGCGGTGGCCGAAGCCGAAGCCGAGCTCGGCGACTCGGGCCGGATTCTGTTGCGGCCCTCGGGAACCGAACAGGTCGTTCGCGTCATGGTGGAGGCCGCCGACGAGGACACCGCCAGGCAGCTGGCCGTCCGGGTCGCCGAGTCGGTCAGCGACCAACGCTGAGATTACTTGGAACCGAACGGCGCTTCGCCGGCGTCCTAGCTCTACATGGGACAAGCAGACGACGCTCGCGTCGACGTCGGGGCGCTGCGCGCCATTGCACGCCAATACGACGCGGTTGCCGAGATCGTCGGTGATGCAGTTCGTAACGAGCTGACAGGGTTGGCGTTCGGAGGTGCAAGCGCGGGCCGGAATGCACGTCGCTCGCGGTGAGGCGGTTCGTCGGGCGGTTGACGGCATCGTCGAGGACCTGCGTCACTGGTCGCGCGCCGCCACAGAGATCGCCGCGGCGTTGCGAGACTCTGCCGATCGATACGCCGAGGCCGATTCCCGCGCCGCCCGCCGGGTCGGATAACCGAGTGGCCGAAAAGTTCGACGCCGCAGGACGGTTGGCCGAAGGCCAGCCCGCGGTGGACGATATCCAGACGTTCGTGTGGGCCTGCCACCTGCTGGGCTATCAAAATCCCGACTTGACGCTGCACGCCGGGCAGATCCGCGAGTGGTACGCGAGCGAGGACGGGCTGAGCCTGCGGGCGTTGGACGCAGACAGTGCTGCTTTGAGCCGCGCAGCGGCGGCGACGCGAGAGGCGACCGCCCGACAGGATGAACTACGCGCAGCACTCGCGGGTGCATGGCAAGGAGGTGGGGCGAACGCGTCGTCGGATTTCCTCCGCCGCCACTGCGAGGCATCGTCGGCAGTGGTTTCGTCTGTCCATGACGCGGCTGATGCGCTCGCCGACCTGCGCGACGAACTGTGGCGGTTGATCGACGCGAAAGCCGCCGCGAGTGAGATCGTCGACGATCGCATCCAAGCGCAACGCGCGGACTGGCTGGCCGCTGCTCAGACGGTGGTGACCGGTGCAGGTGATCGTGCGGTGGCCAGTGAACGACTGGATCGGGAGGTGAAGCCGTTCGTGGACAACACCATTCGCGGCGACTGGCTGGTGACGATGCAGTCGACGGAAACGTCGGTCGCGGATGCCTACGGTGCGGCAACCGCGAAGCTCACCGCGCGACACGGCGCGACATTCGATGTGCCCAGCGGTTTGGGCCCGTCGTGGATGCCGGCTCTCGGCGACGATGCAGTTGCGACAACTCCCGCGGCCGCGAGCCCGCCGGTGTCCGTCGCGAGTGCGCCACCGTCGTGGAATGCGCCGCCCGCAACGAGCGGACCTCCGGCGTGGACTGCAGCGCCGACATGGAGCACACCGCCTGTTGAACCAGTCACGCCACCCGCGGCGCCCCCGATGGATACCGCGTCGACCGCGGCGCCGCCTGCCATGCCGTCGGCGCCATCGCTTGGTGGACTGCCAGACGTCGGTGGCGGCTTGTCCGGCTTCGGCCAACAACTCGCCGACATGCTCGGTGGATTGATCGGTTCGTCGGCCGACGGCGCGCTGGCTGATCCACCCGACCTGGCCGATTCGCCCGACCTGGCCGATTCGCCCGAACTGGACGATTCGTCCGCCGGCGAGGAGCCGGAGACTGACGACGACCCGGACGATGAGGCCGCCGATAGGCCCGCCGATGAAGCAGCCGACGCCGTCGGCGCTAACGAGGCGGCCGACGTCTGCGACAACCCGCCTGCCGAACCGCCGCCGGTCGACCCCGCCTCGCCGGTCGAGCCCGCCCCGCCGCCTGCCGAACCTGCATCGACACCGGTGCCCGAGCCCCCGCCTGCGTCACCGGTGCCGCCAGATCAAGCGACCACCGCGGGTACGCCGTGCGAGATCGCGGCCGACGAGTTACCGCAGGTAGGGGAGTGACCGGAGTAGCGTGCCTCGCGTGAAGCTGCGCGTGCCGGAAGTGATCGTCCTCTTTGTGCTGGGGGCCGTGGCGTCTCTCATCGGCGACCACGCGCACGTGGTCACCGGGACCACGGAGTACTTCACCGCCGCTGTGCCGTTCGTGTGGAGCAGCCCGATCTGGTTTCCACTGATGGTCGGCACTGCGACCGTCGCGATCGCCGAACTGCGGCTACACCTGTCGACGCCGCGGACCTCGGTCACCGCGCGGCAAGGTCTCGGCGGCGTCGCGGCGGTCCTAGGGATTTATGTCACGACAGCGCTGTTCCACATGGCTCCGGCTATGCCGACGAACGTGCTCGTCTACGTGATGGCGATCCTCACGTGGTGCGTGTTGGGCGACGGGCCCGGCGCCATTTGCGGTGCGCTCGCCGCGATCATCGGGCCGATCGTCGAAGCCGTGCTCTCCGCAGTGGGCGTGTTCCGATACGCCTACGACTCCGATGACCTGTTCGGTGTGGGGCCGTGGCTGCCCGCCTTGTATTTCGCGTTCGGTGTGGTCGTCGCGCTGCTCGCCGAGATCGCAGCCAAAATCCGCCAGCCGACCAACCCCACCGTCGAGAAGCCTCAAAGCTGAAGTCTCGGAGTCACAACGCGGCAGTGGCTCGTTCAGTGCACGCTCTGCCTTGTTGTATGCAGCGTCGTTGTATGCCGCGTCCAGGGCGGCACGGTCCGTCGTCTTGGCGCGGATCGGTGCGTCAGCCGCCGAACGAGAACCGTTCGCGTAGACGTGCAACCACGGCGCTGCATTCCGCGTCGGCGAGCCGTGGCCGCTGCTCACCTTCTTCTCGTGGCGGGGGGTCGCGAAGGCCGTCGGTGGAATCGGGCCTGTCGACGCCAGAAATGTCGTCGAACTGATTCATGGTGATCCTCACATGAGGATGTCACCGGGGTGGTCAGCTCGAAGCTACTGCTCTGGGAGGTAGCGGCGAATAGCGGCTGGCTCCGTTCCGACCCTGCTGTGTCTTCAACGCCTCGATCCTAGCGAATACCCCGCCATCACGATGGAGTACGTGCAAGTGAACGTCCTGTGAAATGGTTGCAAGGGTGTGGACTGCTCGCGTCACCGGCCCAATGGCGGTGCGATCGGGCAGCTGAAGTTGCGACAGGCGAGATGCTTTTCGTCGAAATTCCGGCCGCTGGGCCTGCGGCACCTATTTCATGTGCGCCATGAAAGGCATATCCTAGAGGTAGCAACGAGATTAGGGCCGGTTGCGTTCGTGTTTTCGTTGCCAGATGGCCGTTGGTGCAACTGTGGTGTTAAGCAGCAGCATCAGACTGGCCGCCGTCGAATTCGCTGTGTGACACATACGCAGCACCTGCCGGGGGGCACTCCGTTTGCATCCATTATCGACACAGGTGCGTGGGTGGCCCCTAGGGCAGCAGCTCGCGCAGTTCCTCCACGAAGCGGAGGGTTTCTGCGCGGTCTCCTGACAGTGGTTGCAGCAAAAGCGTGGTGGCGCCGGCGTCGGCGAACGCAGCGAGTCGCTCCTTGACGTAGCCGCGAGGGCCGACCAGCGACACGGCGCGCACCAGATCGTCGGGCACCGCGGCGATGGCTTCGGCCTTCTTGCCCGCAAGGTACAGATCTTGAATGTGGTCGGCGATCTCACCGAAGCCGTATCGCGTGGCCAGGTCATGGTAGAAGTTCTTGCCGCGCGCACCCATGCCACCGATATAGAGCGCCAATTGGGGCTTCGTCCAAGCCAATCGGTCGTCGACGTCGTCGCCGATGGCCAGTGGTGCGCTGACCATGATGTCCAGTGGACCGAGGGAAGGGTCGCGGCTGGCGATAGCCCGGCGCGCAGTGGGTGTCCCCAAACATCGTCGGCCTTCTCCGGATAAAAGAACACCGGCTGCCAGCCTTCGGCGATCTCGGCGGTGAGTTCGACATTCTTCGGTCCCAGTGCGGCGATCGTGATCGGAATACGTTCGCGGACAGGGTGATTGATCAACTGCAGCGGCTTGCCGAGGCCGGTGCCCCGATCGGCGGGCAGCGGAATCTGGTAGTACTTCCCGTCGTACTGCAGCCGTTCACGCCGCCACACCTGCCTGCAGATGTCGACGACCTCGCGAGTGCGGCCCAGCGGCGCGTCGAACGGCACGCCGTGAAAGCCCTCCATCACCTGTGGGCCCGAGGTGCCGATGCCCAACCGGAAGCGGCCGCCGGAGACGTAGTCGAGCCCTGCTGCCGTCATCGCCAGCAGGGTCGGGGTGCGGATGTAGATCGGAACGACGCCGGTTCCAAGCTCCATCCGCGAGGTTTTCGCGGCGAGAAAGCCCAGTTGGCTGATCGCATCGTAGGAGTAGGCCTCGGCGACCAGCGCGATGTCGACGCCGACCTTCTCCAGCTCGACGACCTGGTCCACGGCCTCGAGAAAGCCGCCCGCGTAGTTCAGAAAGATTCCGGTCCGCATCATCGAGTTATACACCCAACCGGTTGGTTGGCTATGCTCAGGGCTTCAACAGCGCGACGACCTTGTCCTCGAGATCCACCGGATCGTCGGAGAACGGGTCGACCGCTGGCGCCTTGGGCAGGTCGACGTCCGGGTCGGCGAAATCGCGGTACGCCTTGTCGCCGGTGAGCTTGTGCAGCAGATAGCCGGTCATCAGCGCGCGCACCACCTTCTGGGTGCTGCGGTCCGCGCCGGGGAGACCGACCACCCGAGCCAGTCGGCGTCCCTCGATGAGGCCGCCCGCCTTCGCCTTATGAACCGCGCGCAATGTTGCGGGTTTCCACACGCGCGTCAACTCAACGGCGTTCGAACGCAACGTCATCGGGTCACCGGGCGCGGTGAGGATCAAGCCGGGCACCTGCAGCGTCGAGGCGGGCTCTTCCGCAGGTGGGCTGGTGACGGTCGGGAACGCCGCGACGACGGCTTTGGGCTTGACCGGCATCCCGGCCGCCGCGAACACCGCGGCCGAACCCCCGAAGCCATGGCCGACGACACCGAGCTTCGTCGGATGCACGCTGATCTTGCCCGGGCCCAGTCGCACACCCGCGATGATGTCGAGCGTCGTGCCCAGGTCGTACGCCAGGTTCAGCACCGACGGGGCGATGCGCTTCTCGGTGTCGGGTGCGGCGGCGACGATGCCCCACGAGGCCAGATGCTCCAGCGTGCCGCAGTAGCGCTCGCTCCGGCCAGCCAGTCGTGACCGAACGCGACGCCCGGCGAGATTCATGCCGGACTCAGGGGTGAAGACAATGCCCGGCAGACCGGCAAAGGCCAGGTCACCGCGCAGAACCCGGTGCGGGCCGCGGCGGGTCAACGCGTTGAACAGCTTCTTGGTGCTGGCCACGAGATGACCGTATCCCACCGCGGCATTGCTCGGCCGCCGACTTGAACCCAGACTCTCACACAGCCGCCACCCGCTGGGGTTCCTTCAGCTGTGCGTAGCGGATCGGTCTGCCGGTCTTTCTAGCAGGTCAGAGGGTATGGTGCCCCGAACTGCAGGCGGGACGCTGCGGGTCCACTACCCTGAATGGCTATGTGCGGAATCGTCGGCTACGTCGGGCAGCGCCCTGCCTGCGACATCGTCGTGGACGCGCTGCGCCGCATGGAGTACCGCGGATACGACTCCTCGGGCGTCGCCCTGCTCGACGGTCACGGCGGACTGACCGTGCGTCGGCGCGCGGGCCGGCTGGCCAACCTCGAGGCCGCGCTGGCCGAGGCCGACGCCGCCAACTTGGTCGGCAGCACCGGCCTCGGACACACCCGGTGGGCCACGCACGGCCGGCCCACCGATCGCAACGCCCATCCGCACTGCGACGCGTCCGGAAAGATCGCCGTCGTCCACAACGGGATCATCGAGAACTACGCCGCGCTGCGCGCCGAACTGGAGGCCGACGGGGTGGAGTTCGCCAGCGATACCGACACCGAGGTCGCAGTGCATCTGGTCGCCCGGCAGTACCGCTACGGCGAGACCGCAGGCGACTTCCCGGCCTCGGTGCTGGCCGTGCTGCGCCGGCTCGAGGGCCACTTCACGTTGGTCTTCGCCAACGCCGACGACCCGGGCACGATCGTCGCCGCGCGCCGGTCGACTCCGTTGGTGCTCGGCGTCGGTGACGGCGAGATGTTCGTCGGGTCCGATGTCGCGGCGTTCATCGAGTACACCCGCGACGCGGTCGAGTTGGGTCAGGACCAGGCCGTGGTCGTCACCGCCGACGGCTACCGCATCACCGACTTCGACGGCAAGGACGCCGATCCCGCCACGGACTTCCGCGAGTTCCACATCGACTGGGACACTGTCGGCCGCCGAAAAGGGCGGCTACGAGTACTTCATGCTCAAGGAGATCGCCGAGCAGCCCGCCGCCGTCGCCGACACACTGCTCGGCCATTTCGACGGCGAGCGCATCGTGCTCGACGAGCAACGCCTGTCCGATCAGGAGCTTCGCGAGATCGACAAGGTCTTCGTCGTGGCCTGCGGCACCGCCTATCACTCCGGACTGCTGGCCAAGTACGCGATCGAGCACTGGACGCGGTTGCCGGTCGAGGTGGAGCTGGCCAGCGAATTCCGTTACCGCGACCCGGTTCTGGACAGTCACACGCTCGTCGTCGCCATCTCGCAGTCCGGCGAGACGGCCGACACCCTCGAGGCGGTGCGGCACGCCAAGGAGCAGAAGGCCAAGGTGCTGGCCATCTGCAACACCAACGGCAGCCAGATTCCCCGTGAGTGCGACGCGGTGCTCTACACCCGCGCCGGGCCGGAGATCGGCGTCGCCTCGACCAAGACGTTCCTGGCGCAGATCGCCGCGAATTATCTTGTCGGACTTGCGCTTGCGCAGGCACGCGGCACCAAGTACCCCGACGAGGTGGCCCGCGAGTATCACGACCTGGAGGCCATGCCCGAGCTGGTGTCGCGGGTTCTCGACACCGTCGAGCCGGTGTTCGAGCTGGCCCGGCGCTTCGCCAAGTCGCAGACCGTGCTGTTCCTCGGCCGTCACGTCGGATACCCGGTCGCCCTCGAAGGCGCGCTCAAGCTCAAGGAACTGGCGTACATGCACGCCGAGGGCTTCGCCGCGGGCGAACTCAAGCACGGTCCGATCGCGCTGATCGAGGACGGTCTGCCGGTGATCGTCGTGATGCCGTCGCCGAAGAACAGCGCGATGCTGCACTCGAAGCTGCTGTCGAACATCCGCGAGATCCAGGCCCGCGGCGCGGTCACGATCGTCATCGCCGAGGAGGGCGACGACACCGTCCGGCCGTACGCCGACCACCTGATCGAGATACCGGCGGTGTCAACGCTTTTCCAGCCGCTGCTGTCGACGATCCCGCTGCAGGTGTTCGCTGCCGGTGTCGCGCAGGCGCGCGGGTACGACGTCGACAAGCCGCGCAACCTGGCCAAGTCCGTCACGGTCGAGTAGCGGCGCGGGCTCCCTGTCTCAGGCGAGCCACACGTAGATCCTGTTGATCTGCCACAGCATTTTGACGGTCGCCACACAGTCCATGTTGTCGACATAACCGCGTACGTAGGTCTGGCAGCCGGCGAGAATCTGCACCTGCTCCTGGGCATGCAACGTGTCATCGAACTGTGCGGCGAAAACCGCTGAGCCCTGCGGGAAGTCGGGAAATGTGTAGTGGAAGTCGTCGCCGCCGGGCTCCACCCATCCGTCTGTGACCGCCTTGTGAAAAGTCATGAAGCGATGGCCATCGCGCAGCAGCAGGATGAACGCATCATGCGATATCTCGATCGTTGCCGACGAGAAGCCGAAGTTATCCGATCCCCCTACGCGTACCCGGTTATAGAGGTTCTGCATATTCACCGCGACGTTGAGGAAACCGCTCTGCGGCGCCTCGAAGTTGACGCCGACGGACACGTCGTTGCCGCCCCAACGGTCTTCGTCGAACGTGGTCAGGAATCTGTTGTCGTCGCGCCAGGTGATGTCGTTGAGTACCAGGCCGACATCGTTGAAGGCCCGTGAGCGGTTGCTTTCGATCCCCCAGTCGAGAGGAAACGACAGGATCTCGGTCGCGTCAAACGGTGCGTCAAACGATTTCATGCCGAAGCTGTCGAGGCCATCGGCCCACGCCGCGGGATGCACCGTCAGGGCGCCCGCAGTGCGAGGCGGATTCGCATCGACCACGGCCCGGAATTCCTTCGAGAACTCGCGGCGCAGCGCGACGATCTTGTCGAAGTTCGGCACATCGCGCTGCAACGACTGGTCCGTGGCCTCTCGCAGTTTGCGCTTTAGCCGCGCCGCTTTATCGCGGTCGCCGACGACGCTGGGCAGTGAGTCGTTCCACTCCGCACGGTGCTTTGCGACGACCGCGGCTGCGGCCGCGGTGCCCTCGTCGCTTAGCAAATCCCGCACGCGATGGCCGAACGTCGACCGCAACTTGCGCACTGCGGCGTTCTGCTGGTCGAAACCTCGTTCTCGCCATTTGGCAAGGGTGTCGGAGTCCTTGACGCCCGCCGTGGTGCGACCTTCTGCCGTATCGCGAAGGTAGTGACTGAGGAAGCGGTCGTCGTCGATCGCCCGACCTTAAGCCCTCACGTCCATCAGCTTGCGCTCATTCGTTCTGGCTCTCAGCCGATTCCCAGCCGCCGTGGGTTCTGCTCCGGCGCGTATGCCCAGCGCCAGACCGACGGAGATCAATGCGACGCCCACCCACACCGCTGCACCGGGCATCGAACCGGCTACCGGTATTCCGATCGCGGCCGCCGCGATCGGCGCGATGCCGGTGAGCAGGCCGGCAGCACGTCGAAGAGCCTGGCCCCGGCGCTACGGCTGGGCTGGCTGGTGCCGCCGCCACCGCTACGACGACCTGGTCGCGGCCAAGCATGCGAGCGATCTGGGCAGCCCGACCGTGCCACAGCTCGTTTTGGCGCGACTATTGGAGACCGGCGAGTACGACCGGCACATCCGGCTGGTCCGGGCCAGGCACCGGGCGCGACGCGACGCGCTGCTCGGAGCGCTGGCCGAGCGGCTGCCGTCCGCATCGGTAAAGGGTGTCGCGGCGGGGCTGCACCTGCTGGTCAGCCTGCCCGATGCCTCGGCGGACGACGTGGCCGTGGCCGATGAGCTGCGCGATGCGGGTGTGCTGGTCCATCCGCTGTCGTGGCACCGCCGCCTGCCCGGACCGCCTGGCCTGGTCGTCGGGTATGCCGCGCACCCTCCCGATCGGCTGCGAGAGGCCGCGGCGACGATCGGACGGGTGGTGACGGGTGCTGGTCGAAATCCGCAGGGCGCTCGATCAATTCCCGGGATGGACCGGCGTCAGGTCAGCCAGACGTAGAGCTTGTTGATTTTCCACAGCATCCTGGCCGTCGCTGAGCAGTCCATATTGCTGACGTCTCCTCGCACGAAGGTCTGACAGCCGCCAGAATCTGTACCTGCTCCTGCGCGTGCAGGGCCTGGTCGTCGAATGCGGCGACGAACACGACGGGCCCCGTTGGAACGTCGGGGAAGGTGTAGCTGAAATCGTCGCCGCCCGGATCCACCCACCCGTTGGCCACGATGTGCTGGAAGGTCATGGCAGCGCGCTCGCCGCCGCGATACAGCAGAATGAACGCGCTGTGGTAGACGTTGACGGTTGCCGATGAGAAGCCGAAATTGTCTGTGCCCCATACGTGTATGTAGTTGAAGAGGTTCTCCATGTCCACCGCGACATTGAGGAAACCGGTCTGCGGCGCTTGGAAGTTGACGCCGACGGATACGTCGTTTCCGGCGAACGTGTCCGGATCGTAGATCTCGCCGAAGGCGTTGTCGTCGCGCCATGTGATGTCGTTGAGTACCCAGCCCAGGTCCGGAAACGCGGCAGAGTGATTCGTCTGGATCGCGGTGCCATCGGGAAAGGACAACAGCTCGGTCGCGTCGAACGGCGCTTCGTACACCTTCATGCCGAAGTTATCGAGATCGTCGGCCCACGCTGACGGGTGGACGGCCAGTTCGCCGGCAGCTGCTGGCGGGTTCGTTTCGACGACCGTTCGGTAGTCCGTCGCGAAATCCCGCCGCAGCGTCTGGATCGCGTCGTATTCGGGCACGATTCGGCGTAGCGACTGGTCGAGTGCCTTTCGATGCTGCTGCTTGGTCTGCGCCATCTTCTCGCGATCGCCGATGACCAGGGCCAGCGACGCGTTCCATGCCGCTCGATGCTTGTCGATCGCCGCTTTGGCGGCCGCGGTGACCTCGTCAGTCAGCAGCGCTCGCATGCGATGGGTAAACGCTGACCGCAGCTGGTGGACTTCGCGGTTCTGCGCGTCGAACGCCGTTACGCGCCAGGCGGCCAGCTTGTCGGCATCCTTGATGTTCGACCTTGTCTGGCCTTCACCGGGTCGTGGGTCCTGGTGGCGCCCCATATCAGGTTGGTACCACAGCGGGTAGGCAGCGGACGTGATTCGCCGTCGACCATCCCGAGGACGGCGGGACGTCAAACACGGGTCATCCCCAGGTTCGGCACGTAACGTAGGTCAGCGATGCGGCACTACTACACCGCCGAGCAGATCCGCGAAGCCGAAGCGCCGCTGCTGGCGAGCCTTCCCGACGGCGTCCTGATGCGGCGCGCCGCCTACGGCCTGGCCACCGCGATCGCCCGCGAACTCATTCTGCTCTGCGGCGGCATCGCCGGGCGGAGAGTCTGCGCGGTCATCGGCTCCGGCGACAACGGCGGCGACGCACTGTGGGCGGCGACGTTCCTGCGCCGTCGAGGCGCGGCCGCGGCCGCCGTCCTGCTCAATCCCGAACACACCCACCACAAGGCGCTGGCCGCGTTCACCGCAGCCGGCGGGCGTGTCGTCGAAAGTGTCTCGGCGGCAACCGATCTGGTGATCGACGGGGTCGTCGGCATCTCCGGCTCAGGCCCGCTGCGTCCGAACGCGGCCGAGGTGTTCGCTGCCGTCGACGAGGCCGGCATCCCGGTCGTCGCCGTCGACATTCCCAGCGGCATCGACGTGCAGACCGGCGCCGCCGACGGTCCGCACGTCCACGCCGCGTTGACCGTGACGTTCGGCGGTCTCAAGCCCGTTCACGCGCTTGGGCGATTGCGGACGCGTCGAGCTGGTCGACATCGGCCTGGATCTGCCCGACGACCGACGTACGCGGATTCGACGCCGCCGACGTCGCAGCGCGCTGGCCGGTGCCCGGGCCGAAGGACGACAAGTACACCCAGGGTGTCACCGGCGTGCTGGCCGGGTCGTCGACGTACCCGGGCGCCGCGGTGCTGTGCACCGGCGCCGCCGTCGCCGCGACGTCGGGAATGGTTCGTTACGCGGGAAGCGCTGCACAGCAGGTGCTTTCGCACTGGCCCGAAGTGATCGCCACGCCGAACGCCACCGCGGCGGGACGGGTGCAGGCATGGGCCGTCGGGCCCGGGCTCGGCACCGACGAAGCCGGCGCGTCGGCGTTGTGGTTCGCCCTTGAGTACCGATCTGCCGGTGATCGTCGACGCCGACGCGCTGACCATTCTGTCCGCCCATCCCGACCTCGATCGCCGGCCGCACGGCGCCCACCGTGCTCACCCCGCATGCCGGGGAGTTCGCCCGGCTCGCCGGATCAGCGCCCGGCGACGACCGGGTCGCCGCCACCCGCAAGCTGGCCGACCGGCTCGGCGCCACCGTGCTGTTGAAGGGAAACATCACCGTCATCGCCGAACCCGACGGGCCGGTCTATCTCAATCCCGCCGGCCAATCATGGGCCGCCACAGCCGGATCCGGCGATGTGCTGTCGGGCATAATCGGCGCGCTGCTGGCGGCCGGGCTTCCGACGGGCGAGGCCGCCGCGGCCGCCGCGTTCGTGCACGCCCGCGCGGCCAACCTGTCGGCCGCCGATCCCGGTCCGCGTCCCGCGCCGACGTCCGCGTCGCGCATCCTCGCCCACGTTCGTTCCGCCATCGCCAGCCTGTAATCGAAAGGACTCGTCATGTCGCGCAAGCGCACTCACTGCTCCGCAGATCTCCCCGGCCTACACCGGACGGCTGGCGATGGCACCGGTTCCCTCGCTGCGGTTGCCCGACGAGGCGATGGACGCCGACGCCGCCTACCGGTTCATCCACGACGAGCTGATGCTCGACGGCAGCAGCAGGTTGAACCTCGCGACGTTCGTCACGACCTGGATGGATCCGCAGGCCGAGAAGCTGATGGCCGAGACGTTCGACAAGAACATGATCGACAAGGACGAATACCCGGCGACCGCCGCGATCGAGCAGCGCTGCGTCTGCATGGTGGCCGACCTGTTCCACGCCGAGGACCTGCGCGACGACGACCCGTCCAGCGCTGTCGGCGTGTCGACGGTCGGATCCAGCGAGGCGGTGATGCTGGCGGGCTGGCGACTGAAGTGGCGGTGGCGGGAGAAGGTGGGCGGTGGAAGAAGGAGCTGGAAGGGCCGCACGCCGAATCTGGTGATGGGCTCCAACGTGCAGGTGGTGTGGGAGAAGTTCTGCCGCTACTTCGACGTCGAGCCGCGTTATCTGCCGATGGCAGAAGGGCCGATACGTGATCACGCCCGAACAGGTGCTGGACAACATCGACGAGGACACCATCGGCGTGGTCGCGATTCTGGGCACCACCTTCACCGGTGAGCTGGAACCGATCGCCGAGATCTGCGCCGCGCTGGACAAGGTCGCGGCCGGTGGGGGAGTGGACATCCCCGTGCACGTCGACGCGGCCAGCGGCGGCTTCGTCGTGCCGTTCCTGCACCCCGACCTGGTGTGGGACTTCCGGCTGCCGCGGGTGGTGTCGATCAACGTCAGCGGCCACAAATACGGCCTGACCTATCCGGGTATCGGCTTCGTGGTGTGGCGCAGCCAGGAGTATCTGCCCGAGGATCTGGTGTTCCGCGTCAACTACCTCGGCGGCGACATGCCGACGTTCACGCTCAACTTCTCCCGGCCCGGCAACCAGGTGGTCGGCCAGTACTACAACTTCCTGCGGCTCGGCCGCGCCGGCTACGGCCAGGTGATGCATTGCCTGTCGACGACGGCGCGTTGGCTGGGCGACCAGCTGCGAGAAAGCCAGCATTTCGAGGTGATCACCGACGGCTCGGCAATCCCGGTGGTGAGCTTCCGGCTGGCCGGCGATCCCGGGTACACCGAGTTCGACGTGTCGCACGCGCTGCGGGCCTACGGCTGGCAGGTGCCCGCCTACACGATGCCGGAGGACGCCACCGACATCGCGGTGCTGCGCATCGTGGTGCGGGAGGGGTTCTCCGCCGACATGGCCAGGGCGTTGCGTGACGACACCATCACCGCGCTGGGGCACCTCGACGAGCTCAAGCCCGACGGCCACTTCGACGAGCTGCAGCCGTTCGCGCACTGAGGCCCGCTGTCGAACGTGAACTTGTGCTCAAAATGGGCCCGGTTTTTCGAGCACAACCTCACGCTGGGCGGGCGAAGCGCCCGTCTGGGACAATCGGCCGTGGTGACATGACCATGCATACGACCAGAGCCGACCACATCGCCTGACGCCCAGTGCGGCGGCCGAGGCGGTCGTCGATCTCGACGCGATCGCGCACAACGTGCGGCTGCTGCGTGAGCACGCCGGTTCGGCGCAGGTGATGGCGGTCGTCAAGGCCGACGGCTACGGCCACGGCGCGACGCAGGTCGGCCGTGCCGCGCTGGACGCCGGGGCGGCCGAACTCGGCGTCGCGACGATCGACGAGGCGCTCGCATTACGCCGCGACGGCATCACCGCTCCGGTGCTTGCGTGGCTGCACGCTCCGGGAACCGACTTCGCGCCTGCGCTGGAGGCCGACGTCGCAATCGCGGTGTCGTCGGTTCGCCAGTTCGGTGAGCTGCGCGATGCGATCACCCGCACCGGCCATACCGCGGACCGTCACAGTCAAGGCCGACACCGGACTGAACCGCAACGGCGTCGGCGCTGCCGAGTATCCCGCGCTGATGACCGCCCTGAAGCGGGCGCAGGCCCAGGACGCGATCCGGTTGCGCGGCATCATGTCTCACCTGGTGCACGGCGACGATCCCGACGACCCGTTAAACGACGTGCAGGCGGCGCGACTGCGCGACATGCTGGCCGCCGCCCGCGACCAGGGTGTGCAGTTCGATGTGGTGCATCTCAGCAACTCGCCGTCCGCGATGACCCGTCCCGATCTGGCGTTCGACATGGTCCGGCCTGGCATCGCCGTGTACGGCCAGACGCCGATCCCCGACCGCGGCGACATGGGTTTGCGACCCGCGATGACACTGAAATGCACTGTGGCGCTTGTGCGTCCGGTGAAGGCGGGCGAGGGCGTGTCCTACGGTCACACCTGGATCGCCGACCGCGACACCACATTGGCGCTGCTGCCGATCGGCTACGCCGACGGCGTCTTCCGCAACCTCTCCAACCGCATCGACGTGCTGATCAACGGCAGGCTGCACCGCAGCGTCGGACGCGATCTGCATGGACCAGTTCGTGGTGGACGTCGGGCCGGACAGCGGCGTCGCCGAAGGTGACGAGGCGATCCTGTTCGGGCCCGGCACGCAGGGCGAGCAGACCGCGCAGCACTGGGCGGATCTGCTTGGCACCATCAATTACGAGGTCGTCACGAGCCCGCGCGGTCGCGTGACTCGCAGCTATCGCGGTGGGCGAGCTTGAGCGAACACAAGTCTGGTGCCCGCTGGCTGGCGGGTGCAGCGGGCGTCACTGCGGTCGGCAGCGCCGTCGGCGTGTCGGTAGCGCAGTCGCTACGCCGCCGGGTCAGTAGCCGACGATCCGTTCGAAGACGAGAACTTCAACCTTCTCGAGGGTGATCCGAGCGTGGTCGTCGAAACCCCCGACGGGGTGCCGCTGGCGGTCCGCGAAGTGGGGCCGAAGGATGCGCCGCTGACGGTGGTCTTCGCGCACGGCTTCTGTCTGCGCATGGGCGCCTTCCACTTTCAGCGGGCCCGGCTCACCGAGCAATGGGGCACACAGGTGCGGATGGTGTTCTACGACCAGCGTGGCCACGGCCAGTCGGGGACGGGCCCACCGGACTCCTATACCGTCGAGCAACTCGGCCGGGACCTGGAGACCGTGCTCGCGGTGATGGCGCCTCGCGGGCCCGTGGTGTTGGTCGGGCATTCGATGGGCGGCATGACGGTGCTGTCGCATGCCCGGCAGTTCCCGCAGCGCTATCCCACTCGCGTCGTGGGCGCGGCGCTGATCGCCTCGGCCGCAGAAGGGGTTTCGCGCTCTCCGCTGGGCGAGATCCTCAAGAACCCGGCGCTGGAAGCGGTCCGGTTCGCCGTCCGATACGCGCCGAAGACCGTGCACCGCACCCGGGGAGCCGCGAAGTCGGTGATCGCCCCGATTCTGCGTGCCGCTTCCTACGGCGACGAGAAGGTCAGCCCCAGCGTCGTGGCGTTCTCCGAGGAGATGATGCACGACACCCCGATCGAGACGCTGGTGGAGTTCCTGCATGCGCTGGAAGTCCACGACGAGACCGACGGTTTGACCACCCTCGCCAAGGTGCCGACCTTGATCGCCTGCGGCGACCACGATCTGCTCACGCCGATGGAGTACTCGCAAGACATGGCCGACGCGCTGCCGAAGTCGGAGCTCGTGATCGTGCGAGAGCGCAGGACATCTCGTGCAACTCGAGCAGCCCGAGGTCATCGACGAAGCGCTGGTCGAGCTGGTCGAGCGGGCCACCCCGTCCAAGCTGGTGGCGCTGACCCGGCGCGTGCGCGACAGGGTCCGCAACCATGGCTGAGCGCACTCGGCGGCACGGCCGAACTGCCGACGGCCGACGACACCATCGCCTTCGGTGCAGCAGCTCGGCGGTCAGCTGCGTGCCGGCGACGTGGTCGTGCTGTCCGGGCCGTTGGGTGCCGGAAAGACAGTGGTGGCCAAGGGGATCGCGGCAGGCGATGGATGTCGAGGGACCGGTGATCTCGCCGACGTTCGTACTGGCGCGGGTGCACCCGGCGCGCCGAACGGGCGCACCGGCGATGATCCACGTCGATTTGTACCGCCTGCTCGACGAGGCATCGGTCGACCTGCTCGCCGAACTCGACTCTCTGGATCTGGACACCGATCTCGACGACGCGGTCGTGGTCGTGGAGTGGGGTGAAGGACTCGTCGAGCGGCTCTCGGAGCACCATCTCGACGTCCGGCTGGAACGCGGCGCCGACACCGAGGTGCGCACCGCGGTCTGGCAGTGGAGCACGCCGTGACGCTCGTCCTGGCGATCGACACCGCGACACCCGCGGTGACCGCGGGCGTGGTGCGTCTCGATGGCGGCGCCGTCGAGGTGCTCGCCGAACGGGTCACGGTCGACGCCCGCGCACACGCCGAACAGCTGACGCCGAATGTGGTCGCCGCGCTCGCCGACGCCGGAATCACCGCGGTCAACTGGACGCCGTCGTCGTCGGGTGCGGGCCCGGCCCGTTCACCGGTCTGCGGGTGGGAATGGCCAGCGCCGCCGCCTACGGGCATGCGCTCGACATTCCGGTGCACGGCGTATGCAGCCTCGACGCGATCGGCGGCGACACCGACGGCGACGCGCTGGTCGTCACCGATGCCCGTCGGCGCGAGGTGTACTGGGCGCGTTATCGCGACGGGGTCCGCGTCGACGGTCCCGCCGTCAATGCTCCCGCCGATGTTCCCGGCGCGGCCGACGCGTTGGCGCGTCCGCTCGGTCTACCCGACGGTGGCTGGACTGGTGCGCGCCGTCGCCGATCTGACGGCCGAGCCCGCGCCGCTGGTTCCGCTGTACCTGCGCAGGCCCGACGCCAAGCCACCGCAGGCGGTTTCGCGATGACGTCGTCTACGGCAAGCTCAAGCCGTCCGACGCCACGCGGTGCGCGGAACTGGAGTCCCAACTGTTCGACGGCGACGATCCCTGGCCCGCACGAGCATTCTGGCCGAACTCGAGGCCAAGCACAACCACTACGTCGCCGCGCGCGTCGACGACACGGTCGTCGGTTACGGAGGCATCGCCCGCCTCGGCCGAACGCGAGCCGTTCGAGTACGAAATCCACACCATCGGTGTCGATCCGGCGTACCAAGGTCAGGGGATCGGCCGCGAGATGCTCAGCCGGACTGCTCGAATTGGCCTCGGGCGGCGTTGTCTTCCTCGAGGTGCGGACCGACAACGCGCCCGCGATCGAGCTGTATGAGAGCTTCGGCTTCGTCAATGTCGGCTTGCGCAAGCGGTATTACCGCGCCAGCGGCGCCGACGCCTATACGATGAGACGCGATCCGTCATGACCATCATCCTGGCCATCGAAAGCTCCTGCGACGAAACCGGCGTGGGCATCGCCGAGCTGAGCGATGACGGCGCGGTGCGGCTGCTCGCCGACGAAGTGGCCTCCAGCGTGGACGAGCACGCCCGGTTCGGCGGAGTGGTTCCCGAGATCGCGTCGCGCGCGCACCTCGAGGCGCTGGGTCCGACGATGCGCCGCGCGCTGGCGGCGGCGGGTGTCGACAAGCCGGACATCGTCGCGGCCACGATCGGTCCGGGGCTGGCGGGGCACTGCTGGTGGGAGTCGCTGCGGCCAAAGCGTATTCGGCGGCATGGGGGGTGCCGTTCTACGGCGTCAACCACCTCGGTGGTCACCTGGCCGCCGACGTCTACGACCATGGCCCGCTGCCGGAGAGCATCGGTCTGCTGGTGTCGGGCGGCCACACCAACCTGCTGCACGTGCGGTCGCTGGGCGAACCGATCGTCGAACTCGGCGGCACGGTCGACGACGCGGCGGGTGAGGCCTACGACAAGGTCGCCCGGCTGCTCGGGCTGGGCTATCCCGGCGGCAGAGCTGCTCGACGAGCTCGCGCGCACCGGCGACCGTGACGCGATCGTCTTCCCGCGCGGCATGACCGGGCCGCGCGACGATCCCTACGCGTTCAGCTTCTCCGGCCTCAAGACGGCCGTCGCCCGCTACATAGAAAAGAATGCAAGCCATCCCGAAGTATTCTTCGGCCGACGTGGCCGCCGGCTTCCAGGAGGCGGTGGCCGACGTGCTGACCATGAAGGCGGTCCGAGCCGCCAAGGAGCTCAACGTGTCGACGCTGTTGATCGCCGGCGGGTGTGGCGGCCAACTCGCGGCTGCGCGAACTGGCCGAGCAACGTTGCGCCGAAGCGGGATTGACGCTGCGGATCCCGCGGCCGCGGTTGTGTACCGACAATGGCGCGATGATCGCCTCGTTCGCGGCGCATCTGATCGCCGCCGGGGCGGCGCCGTCGCCGCTGGATGCCGCCAGCGATCCGGGGCTGCCTGTAGTGCAGGGACAAGTGGCGTGACCCTCCACTACGACTTGCGCCTGCGGCCAGAGCAACCGGCGACACCGGCTCCGGATGCGTTCAGGATCCACCGTCGCGAAGTTCCGCCAAGCCCCGGCCGTGACGGCTTGTCGCTTGCCTTCGTCCACGAGGGTGATCGGCGGCTATCCGCTCCTGCTACTGCACGGATATCCCGAGACCAAACGCATCTGGTGGCGCAACATCGGCGCGCTGGCCGACGCCGGCTACGAGGTGATCGCCCCGGACCTGCGCGGCTACGGCGACTCGGACCCGTCGACCGACGACGTGTACGACCTGGCGGCATGGAGCCGCGACGCCTACCTGCTCGTGCACGATGTGCTCGGTCACGAAAGTTGCGGTGTGGTCGGTGGGGACCTCGGCGGCGCCATTGCCTGCGACCTGGTGGGGCGCTATCCGGGGTTTGTGGACAAGCTGGTGTTCTTCGACTCGGTGCCGCCGTTCCTGTTCAAGGAGTTCGCGGCGGCCGGCATCGACGTGTCATCGATCCGCGGGATCAGCGACGGGCCGACGGCCGACTACCGCTACCGGCAGGGCGTGACGCCTGATGAATTGGCGTCAGAACTCGACACGCCGGCCAAGCGCCGCCGCTACATCGCCGAGTTCTACGGACACCGCTTGTGGGCGTCACCGGGCACCTTCACCGCGTCGGACGTGGATTTCATGACCGAACCGTTCGAAACCGAGGAGCGGCTGCGCGCGGGCTGGGCGTGCTATCAGTTGATGCACGGCAGGAAGATGAGCGAGCCGCCGATCCTCGACCGCAAGGTCGACGTGCCGACGCTGATTCTCTTCGGCATGGACGACCAGGTCATCGGCCCCGATTTCCTGCACACCTGCGAGGTGGCCTTCACCAATCGCACGGGTCCGGTGGTCCTCCCCGGCGCCGGCCATTTCTTGCAGTGGGAGCGTGCCGACCTGTTCAATGCGCTGGTCATCGCCTTCTTCGGCGACCTGCGTGTTCGCCGTGAGCGTCAGGCAGTAGGCCCGACCTTGAGTGCTAGCACTCTCATGTATAGAGTGCTAGGTGGCAGGCGGCCAAACCCTGCGTCGGCACCCGCGACGACGGCGCGAGGGCACGGACGCCAGCCGAACACCTGGTAATGCTGGAATTTCTAGGTCCACCGGACCTACAACCCGAACTAGTGGAGGGCTCCATCGTGGCGAGCGTGAACATCAAGCCACTCGAGGACAAGATCCTCGTACAGGCCAACGAGGCCGAGACCACGACCGCATCCGGTCTGGTCATTCCCGACACCGCCAAGGAGAAGCCGCAGGAAGGCACCGTCGTCGCTGTTGGCCCCGGCCGCTGGGATGAGGATGGCGAGAAGCGGATCCCCCTGGACGTGTCGGAGGGCGACGTCGTCATCTACAGCAAGTACGGCGGCACCGAGATCAAGTACAACGGCGAGGAGTACCTGATCCTGTCTGCCCGCGACGTGCTGGCTGTCGTCAACAAGTAAGCGACTCGTGTTCCGCCCCGGTCATCCCCGCCTGCGCGGGTGATGTCCGGGGCGGCATGCGTCACTAGCGAAAGACAACTATGAGCAAGCTGATTGAGTTCGACGAAACTGCGCGCCGCGCAATGGAAGCCGGTGTGGACAAGCTTGCCGACGCGGTCCGGGTGACGCTGGGCCCGCGCGGTCGGCACGTGGTGCTGGCCAAGGCCTTCGGCGGCCCGGTCGGTCACCAATGACGGCGTGACGGTCGCCCGCGAGATCGACCTCGAGGACCCGTTCGAGAACCTCGGCGCTCAGCTGGTGAAGTCGGTGGCGACCAAGACCAACGATGTCGCCGGCGACGGCACCACCACCGCGACCGTGCTGGCGCAAGCGATCGTGAAGGCTGGGTTGCGGCAAGTCGCCGCGGGCGCCAATCCGATCGCGCTCGGCCTGGGCATCGGCAAAGCCGCCGACGCGGTGTCAGAGGCGCTGCTGGCGTCGGCCACGCCGGTGACCGACAAGAAGGGCATCGCCCAGGTGGCCACCGTCTCGTCGCGCGACGAGGAGATCGGTGAGCTGGTTGGCGAGGCGATGACCAAGGTGGGCCACGACGGCGTCGTGTCCGTCGAAGAGTCGTCGACCATGAACACCGAGCTGGAGATCACCGAGGGTGTCGGCTTCGACAAGGGCTTCGTCTCGGCGTACTTCATCACCGACTTCGATGCCCAGGAAGCGGTGCTCGAGGACGCACTGGTGCTGCTGCACCGCGAGAAGATCAGCGTCGCTGCCCGACCTGCTGCCGCTGCTGGAGAAGGTCGCCGAGGCGGGTAAGCCACTGCTGATCGTCGCCGAAGACGTTGAGGGTGAGGCACTTTCGACGCTCGTGGTCAACGCGATCCGCAAGACGCTGAAGGCCGTCGCGGTCAAGGCGCCGTTCTTCGGTGACCGCCGCAAGGCGTTCCTCGAGGACCTCGCGGTCGTGACCGGTGGTCAGGTCGTCAACCCCGACGTCGGCTTACTGCTGCGCGAGGCCGGTCTGGACGTGCTCGGCTCGGCGCGACGCGTCGTGGTGGACAAGGACAGCACCGTGATCGTCGACGGCGGCGGCACCAAGGACGCCATCGAGGGCGCGCAAGGCTCAGCTGCGCAGCGAGATCGAGACCACCGACTCCGACTGGGATCGCGAGAAGCTCGAGGAGCGGCTGGCCAAGCTGTCCGGCGGCGTGGCCGTCATCAAGGTCGGCGCGGCCACCGAGACAGACCTCAAGAAGCGCAAGGAAGCCGTTGAGGATGCTGTCGCCGCGGCCAAGGCAGCGGTCGAGGAGGGCATCATCACCGGGGGCGGCGCGGCATTGGTACAGGCGCGCAAGGCGCTGGCTGCGCTGCGGAAATCGGTGACCGGCGACGAAGCGGTTGGTGTCGAGGTGTTCGACTCGGCGCTGTCGGCACCGCTGTACTGGATAGCCGCCAACGCCGGATTCGACGGCTCCGTCGTGGTCAACAAGGTCGCCGAGTTGCCTGCCGGCCAGGGTTTCAACGCCGCGACGCTGGTCTACGGCGATCTGGTTGCCGACGGCATCGTCGACCCGGTCAAGGTCACGCGCTCGGCAGTGCTGAACGCGGCATCGGTCGCGCGGATGATTCTCACGACCGAGACGGCGATCGTCGAGAAGCCGGCCGAGGAGGAAGACGACGGCCATGGCCACGGCCACGGTCATCACCACCACTAGTCACTAGCGCCCCCAACTGTGGGGCCTACGCACGAGTTCGCGATTTTCGTGCGGTAGGCCCCACAGTCGGCGTTGTCGCTGTCCCACGATTACGATGCCCCGCCGGGGGTGGGACGCCGTAGCATGCCGTATGGCCGAAAGCAGCGCTCCTCTACCCGCAACCGGCATGCCGACAGCCAGCAAGGCCCTCTGCACCGTCTACGCCGCCATCTCGGTCGCCGCGTTCGTTGCCTACTGGAGCCAGGGCGTCGCCTACTTCGACCGCCCCGCAAGCTTCGTCTCCGCACTTCTCGGTGACACCAAAATCACGCCGGCATCGCGGGCGGTGACGGTCGAAGTCCTCTTCATCTTCCTAGCCGCCGCGGTGCTGATGGTTCTGGAGGCAAGGAAGCACTGCATCGGGTTCGTGTGGCTCTACGTTCTGGGTGGAGCGGTGGTCGCGATCAGCGTGACGTTCCCCTTGTTCTTGATCGCCCGCGAATATCGCCTTGCCAAGACTGCTCCGTCGCGACTCGGCATGGCCGATACCCTGGCCCTCGCTGCCCTGGCGAGCGCGACCGCAGCGCTCGCCATCTGGGTGGACGCGGGATGAACAACGCGGCAAACCGGGTTCGGAACGTCTCGATAATCGATTGAGCCGCATACTGCCTACGGTTTCAAGCTGCGCCAGACCGCGGCAACGCATTGGGCGCGCGCCATTTCTTTCGTTGGCGGTGGTACATCTGAACTACCGAGACCGCGGTTGTCGACAAGCCGGCCGAAGAGGAGGACCACGGCCACGGTCACAGTCATGGCCATGCGCACTAAGCAGTAGTTCGAAACACCCCCGGTCCCAGTGGCCGGGGGTGTTCTGTTTTCCGCGCGAGCGCACAACTGGTCCGCGGCGCCGGCCCAATAGAAGTTCGACCGGCCGCGACGAGCAGGACGAGCACAGAGCGCCTCCGGCATCGCCGATCCGGCTGATTGCGGACACCTTGGTACGTAAAATTCACGAGTGCCGTCTTTGAGCGGTGCAAGTTTGACCGGTTCCACAGTGGGTCGACTGTCGAATGGCCAGTTGCGCCGCGGGCGGGGAGGTCATGTCGTGAACCTTCGACGCAATAGGCGAGGGCCGCCGACCGAGGTCGTGGTCGAGCTCGACCATGTCGGCGAGTTGTTCGCCGCCGATCCTCGCGACCTGCTCGCCGGCGCGCACCGTATCGACAGCGGTATGGACGAACTGGTGGAGCGATTTCTAGCCCAGAAAGAGGTCGCCGCTGACCAGCGCATCGTGCTGGACATCGCGTGCGAGTGTTCCGACGAACAGGCGGCCGAGGTGGTGGCGGCGGTGCGCCGCTATTGCGGGCTGCGACTACGCCGAGCCACCCGCGAACACAACCTCATCTGGCGCCAGGGCAAGCGGTCGTTGCTCAGTGGCTCTCTGTTGTTCGTTTCCGGCATCGCATTGTCGTATCTTTTCGCGCGGCCGGAGATGGGCGAGGTTGCCAACCAGCTGCTCGGAAACGGCGTGTTCCTCGTCGTGGCGTGGGTTGGCCTGTGGTATCCGCTCGATCTGTTGTTCATTGCCCGGGAGCAGGCGAAGCGGGAAATGCGCGTGCTCGGCAAGATGCTCATCCTGCCGGTAGCTGTACGCGCCCATAACTGCGCACGGCCCGTCGATGCAACACCAGGTTCACCGGTAAGCCAGGGTTTGCCACCAAGCCTCAGGACCCGATTCCGCCGTTTCGGTGGGCCGTCCAAATCGGGCGTCTAGGGCAGTGGGCAGCGACGCCGGATGATTTTCCGACCAGACGTCAGCGTCGAATGATGCTCATGTTCCGAATTTCGCTCTGAACCAACGACTGTGCTGCCGCTGAACCAAAGAGGCCTGAGGAGAAATCGGTGTACGTGTAGATGCCGGCGTTGAAAAAGTACTCACCGGGCTCGATGCGTCCGCCCATGCCGTTCGGATATGTGCCGTCACTCCAGTCCGTCGACTGGTGCCGCTGCTCACCAGAGCTGACCCGACTGCGAAACAGAGGGATGGAACCCGCCATGATCACGGTCGATCCGCGCATGAACGTGGTTTCCAGGCCTCCTTCGGAGGTGGCGTTGGCGTTCAAGCCGTTGGCTCCTGTGAAGAACGAGTAACGAGTTGCGCGTTGCGCGTACAACTCGACGATGACTGGACGGTCAATCCTTACCAGGCAGCCGACGCCGGTGTGCGAACTGACGAATCGATCGGCGACCCCGTCCACGTTCCCGGACCTCGCGTCCATTCCGAGGCTGCCCTCGCGATCGCCGACTATGGACTTTGGCTCGGCGCCGTTGAGGTCACGCCACGCCCAATGAATGTCGTAAGGCGGCACCTGCGCCTGCACGCTCCGAGTCTGTGTTGACAACAGGATCGTGTGGGCGCGCGATGGCGCCGGTCGGATGAATTCGCCCAAAGGCTCCAATGGGTGATCGCGGACTCGTTGCAGTGCCTCGGCTGCAACAGGATGTTGTCCGATCAGGTCGTTGAGAGGTTCATTGACCGCCATCTCGAATTTTTCCAACTCGGCCGATCGTGCGCGTGTGGCCGCCGTCTGCGCCCGCTTGCTCTCTACAATCGCTAGAACGGATTCCTCAACGAGTGCGCGCTGGTCCGCCGTCAAGCAATCGTCGAAGCCGATCTCAAGGTCACCGGTCATGCTTCCCCCGGAACATCAAGTTGGATGGAGATGGGTCCGTTTGATTGTCGGCCGAACCTGACCAGTGGTCATAAGTAGTCGGCTACTCCACCTGTAGGCCACGTCCGCCATCATCGCCAGGCGCACCGGGAAGTAGTTCGAAACACCCCTGTCCATCGGCCGGGGGTGTTTCGCTTCCGGCATGGAGCGCATGTGGCAGTGGGCGTGACTAATATTCCCGTCGTGCGGTGTTCGCACCGTCGCTGCTTCCGATTCGCGACCTTGCTGAAGGAACCGAACGTGTTGCGGCAGGTGACTACAGCCAACGCTTGCCCGTGGTTCAGGACGATGATCTCGGCGCGCTGGCGGGGTCGTTCAACCGCATGCAAGCGGGTCTGGTTGAGCGGCAACGACTTCAGGCGGCGTTCGGCACTTACGTCGACCCGGCCCTGGCGGCGCGGTTGCTCGAGCAGGGTGATGATGTGTTTACCGGTGAACGCCGAGAGGTCACGGTGATGTTCGTCGACGTCCGCGATTTCACGCCGTTCGCGGAGGCGAATACCGCCGAGGACACGGTGGCGCGCCTGAACGCTTTGTTCGGAATCGTGGTGCCTGCTGTCGTTGAGGCTGGCGGGCATGTCAACAAGTTCCTCGGTGATGGCGCGCTGGCGGTCTTCGGTGCGCCCAACGACCTTGTCGGACATGCCGATGCTGCGGTGGCGGCGGGCGTTTCGATTCACCGTCTGGTGGTAGAGCGATTCGGCGGGGCGCTTCGGATCGGCATCGGGATCAACACCGGTGTGGTGATCGCCGGCACCATCGGCGGCGGCGGCAAGCTGGAGTTCACTCTCATCGGCGATGCCGTCAACGTCGCCGCCCGGGTCGAGCAGCTCACCAAGACCACCGGAGACGCGGTCCTGCTCACCCAGCAGACCGTCGACGCCCTCGCCACTCGGCCGTCCGGACTGGCCGACCGTGGATCGCACGCACTCAAAGGTAAGTCAGCTCCCGTCAAGGTATTCGGACTCGACCCTGCGATGACTCGATGATGGCTTTCGTCCGCCACCGTCGAGGGCATACGCTGCCAATGGAATCGGGCAACTGGATGGCGAGGGAAGTATGCCCCTGATACGTCTGTCTCTCGCAGTGACCGCGCTTGTTGCCTCCGTGGCCGCGATCGCATCTGTGCCACCTGCCGCCGCCGACCCGATGAACCCGATACCGGGGAACGGTTTCTTTCTCGTCGGGCCTGACATCGCGCCAGGCCTCTACCACTCGGATGGGTCGGCGTCGACCTTCGGGGTCTGGATAAACGATGTGCCCACACAGGACTCGATGTGCTTGTGGTTCACGTACAGCACGCCCGATGCGAACAAGGACAACGTCGTCGCGACGAACATGTCCATCGGCCCGATGTTCGCGAATATCAACTCGACGGTGAAGGCGTTTGAATCGCAGAATTGTGAACCCTGGACGCGGGTCACCTGAGCGGTGACCCTATCCCTGTCCACCGCCATCCTGTCTCTCTACCTCGTTCTCACCGCGGCGTAAGGATGGGTCGAATTCTCTAAGCCCGGGCTCAGCTGTGCGGGCTAGATTCCAGGCATGAACCAGCTTTCTCACAGGTTGGGGCTTCGTTGGGTGGTACTGGCGGTCGCGAGTGTGGCCGCGTTCAATGTGCTGACGGGCTGTGCTGGATCGCCCGATCGCCCCGCGCAAGAGCCCAGTGGCACGGCGGAGGCCACTCGGGCGCCGCTACCGCAGGACGTGCCGAAGGAGCCGCCGACGGTTGAGCGCGACGTCGTCAAGACGGCGTCGATGACCATCGAGGTGGCCAGCCCCGCTGAGGCTGCAGACAAGGCCGCGGGCATCGTCGAGCACGCGCAAGGCCGAGTCGACAGCCGGACCGAGGATGCGGGATCGGGCACGGCCAGGGCACGCACATCGGTGGTCCTGAGGGTGCCCGCCGCGAAGCTCGATGAGGCGATGCGGGACCTGAAGGCGCTGGGCACCGTCGAACACGTCGAGATCACCACTGAGGACGTAACCGCGCATCGCGTCGACCTTGACGCCCGGATCAAGGCGCTGCAGACATCGGTGGATCGACTGCTCGCCATCATGCGCGATGCCAGAGATCCCGACGCGCTGATCAAGGCCGAGGACGCGTTGTCGGAACGTCAGGGGGAGCTGGACAGTCTTCGGGCTCAACGAGATGCGCTGGGCGACCGTATCGACTACAGCACCGTCGATGTCGCGTTCGTCGCTCACGCGGTCGGCGGTCCGGCGCCCAAGGGCTATCAAGGTTTTGTGGGGCAGGTCGAACGAGGTTGGGACATCTTGGTTTCGGTGGTCGGCAACCTGGTGCTGGCCTTCGGTCTGTTGCTTCCATGGTTGGGTCTGCTGGCCGTCGCCGGTGGTGTCGGCTACGGCATTGTCCGGCTGGTGAGGGCTCGCCGGTCTTAGCCACGAGGGCTGCTGTTCGCAGTGCCGAGACGGAGGTCGTCGGGCTCGACCCGGCAACGCTTGGCTGACGGTTCGGATCGGTTCCAGGTTCGCTCTCCCCAAAGGCGATTCGCTTGATTAGCCTCGTCAGGGTGTCGTCGTGGACAGGAGCTGCATTGTGCGAATCGCAGTAGCCGGTGCGACCGGCAATATCGGTGCTCGCACCGCCTCGATCCTCGAGCGGGATGGCCACGACGTCGTTCGGATCAGCCGGTCGCTCGGCGTCGATCTGACCACCGGCGAAGGGTTGGACGCGGCGCTCGAAGGTGTTGACGCGGTGGTCGATGCCGTCAGCTCGCCGCCGGTCGACCCTGACGAGACTCGCGACTATTTCGGCACCACCACGCGAAATCTTCTCGCCGCAGAACAGAGGGCCGGAGTGCGGCACCACGTATTGCTGACGATCGTCGGAATCGGGCGGATCGACGGCGGGACTGCCCACTACTCGGGCAAGCGCGAGCAGGAGCGCCTGATCGAGGAGGGTGCGGTGCCGTGGACGATCGTGCCGGCCACGCAGTTTCACGACTTTGCGGCCCTGGCCGCCAGTTGGACCGAACATGACGGCGTCTCGGTCATCGCGCCCCTACTTGTCCAGCCGATTGCACCCGACGACATAGCTCAGGTGTTGGCCGAGATCGCCACCGGCGAGCCGCAGGGCCGCTACGTCGATGTCGCCGGTCCCGAGACGCAAGACCTGGTCGACATGGCCCGCCGCACCAACGACGTACTGGGACGCAACGTGAAACTGGTTCCGTCGTGGTCGGGTCCGATCGGTGTGGAGATGGCCGGCAACGTCTTGCTGCCCGGCGAGAACGCGCGCATCGCCCCAACGACGTTCGACCAGTGGCTGGCGGCCGGCGCGCGATAGCGGTGGGGAGGTGATGCCGTGGATGGGATCGCTGACATGGGAGGAACCGAAGGTTGGCGTGCTACGCATCCACCGCGTGCCGACGAACCGCGCTCGGAACAGCCTGGGAGGAAAGTGCATTCGCGTTGCTGGCAGTGTTGTCCAACCGGTCGTTCGCGAGGCGCATCGAACCGGCCGCGCTCGGCTACCCGTTGACCGCGTTCATCGTGGTCACGGTCACGCAGCGCAAGCTCGCGTCCATCGCCGACAAGCTCGCCGGCGTGATACTCGACATCGACGGAGTCGAAAAGACCACCACGGGGCTCGTGATGCGACGATGAGTCGACGCTCTCGGGATCGGCCCGCTCGCAATGTCGATTCAGGAGGTTGAGCTTCCGAACGCTCTCGTTGCTCAACAACTTATTGTCGCTGAGTGGTCGATGACGCAATCCTGTGGAGAGACGAGCTCGTCAAGATCGCTGACCGACTGGAAGCGAAGACCAAGCACAAGCGGTGGACCGACCGAACCGGTTACCTCATCGAACGCGACTTCGTGGTAAGCGCCTACGCGATCCGAATGCTGGTCCAGACACACAAAGTGTCGGACGAGTTGAGGCAGCGTGAGATTCCGGTGAGGCGCTTCGACCTGGTCGGCGATCCGCCGGATCCACATTTTCCCGCGGACATCGCGGACGCCTACGACTTCGACAACGGCCGTCGAAGGATGCTCTCCGTGACGACCCTGTGCCACGAGATCGTGAACAGCTTCGTGTTCGCGTTCTGCTGGGGCGAGACGGCAGACCTTTACGACGGCGTCTACGTGTCAGCGGATCGGCCCAAGAGCGAATACGTCTACCTTGTCTTGGCCTCCGACTACATCGCTCTGTGCAGCGATTTCGGCGCCCGGGCTGTCCCGGCCGACACCTAGCCGACGCTGCCGGAAGCGGGCACAAATCCTCTAATGCGCCGCTTTGAGCTGCGGCACACTCAGAGCATGACCGAATTTCGTCAGTCGCAGAAGGACGACCGCGCCCTGAACTCGAGCGCCATTCTGGTGTGGGTCGGCATCGCCGCGGGCGTGGTGTTCATCGTCGCCGTCGTGTTCTTCTCGGGCTTCTTCTTCGGCAGACATGCCGGGGGTGGTTTCCATCATCGCGACGGCGCCCCATACCCGGGCATGATGTACCCCGGCGAAAGGGGACAGTATGGTCCGATGGGACCCGGAATGATGGACCCGGATGAGCCGTGGCCTCCCGGTCGGCAGGCTCCCACGACCGCACCCTCAGGCGCTCCCACGCCGTAGCACATGATCGGCTCCTGGTGCGCCTCAGACGGATTGGATCAACTTTGAAGCGGCTGATGAGTAGACGCGCTGCGCTCGCTGCATTCGGCGTGTTGGCGGCCGGCAGCATTATCGTTTTGGCGTACCTACTCCGAAGCGTCGTGGAGTCACCCATGGGAAGTGGACTCGCCGACGGGCGGGACCTGTTCGACCGCACAGCTACGCCAGACGTCCAGGATGGCCAGCGCGACGTGCCGGCCGAGGGGCTCAACGGCCACGGCTAAGACGGCTGGGCAGACGGAAAGGCCCCCGACACGCCGAGGCAAGTGTTCGGGGGCCTTCACGTCTGCTCGGGATCAGGAGGCGCGGCGGATGCCTCGCTTGAGTAGCAATTCGCGCTCCGCCTCCGACAGGCCGCCCCAGATGCCGTAGGGCTCACCGACCGCGAGCGCATGCGAACGGCACTGCGCGATGACGGGGCAGCTGCGGCACATCTCCTTGGCGCGCATCTCGCGCTGCGCGCGGGCCCGCCCGCGCTCGCCGTCGGGGTGGAAGAACACCGACGAATCGACACCACGGCAGAGACCTTGCATCTGCCAATCCCAGATATCGGCGTTGGGTCCGGGTAGCTGTTGCGGCTGTGGCATGTGGAAAACCCCTCCCTACACACCTTTTCGCGTGAACACGGTGTGTGAGTCGTGGAACGATCCGAGCGCAAGTCGCCGATGACCACTCGTGCTCACAAACTAGGGGGGCTCATGAAATTCCGTCAATAGCCCGAACATGTGCTCAAAGCCATAACCGCAGGCCCAGAATTTACATCACGTTCATCGCTGGGACTTTCGCGCCGCGAGAACGATGTCCCGCAAACGCGCAGCGGCCGAACAACACTCGCGTTTGTCCTGATCGCGTCTTCCGTGTCGGGTCCGCGATTCGCGACGCCCGGTAGCTGCGTTACATGGCGTTAACGCCAACAGCATCAACTGTTAACGAATGTTGTTCGGGTGGCGTGGCTAACACGTACCCGCCGGTATCGGGTCGTGCGTCATGCACGTTGATAGCGTCGGCCTCCAGATGACGATGTCCACCGACACCAGGCGCCCGGGCGCAGTGCTCACCGATGCCGCCTTCGGCGGGGATCCGGGACGCTGGCCGCTGCCGCCCGCGTCGACACCGAACGAGCTGTGGCTGCGCGCCGTCGCCGCCGGCGGCCAGGGCCGCTACGGCAGCGCCCTCGCCGATCTCGCGGCGCTGTGCCGCGCGCGGCCTGCCGGTGCGCTGGTGTCGCTGGCGCACAGCACCCGCGCCTCGTTTCTGCGCCAGCTCGGTTGGCATACCCGCGCCCGCGGGTGGGACGGCCGGGCGCTGGGGTGCGCGGGCGTTGATCCGGAGGCGGTTGCCGACGCGCTGATCGGGCTCGCGGCCGACGCGCTTGGCATCGGGCGGCTCGCGGCGTCGGCGCGGGCACTGCAGCGCGCGGGCGACGTCGTGACCGAATCGGTACCGGCGCGGCTGCCGGTGCGGCTTGCCTGGGTCTCGGCGGAATTGGCGATGGTCAGCGGAGACGGGTCGGCGGCAGTGATTCAGGCGGACCGGGCCGTCGAGGCGGCCGCGACGCTCGGTTCGGCACGGCACCGAGTCAAATCCCAGGTCGTATTAGCGGCCGCCTTGTGCAGCGCAGGCGATATAGAGGCCTCACGTCGGGTCGCCGACGCCGCCCTGGACGAGGCCGAACGTCTCGGAATGGTCCCGCTGCGCTGGGCGTTGGCCTGTCTGCTGGCCGATATCGGCAGCGCGACGCGGCCGGCGGGCGAAGTCCTCGCCGTCCGCGACGAGTCCGCTGACACAGTCCGATCACGGGGCGGCGTGTGGGCCGTCCGCGGAACCCGGAGCACGCCATCCTGAAAGTTATTGTTTAGCTCAGCTCACCCTGCCGGGATGAGTCCCGTCCGTAACGCTGGAGAGATCACCCACGATGACAATTTCGGGAGAACGTCTCGATGCTGTCGTTGCTGAGGCCGTTGCGGGCAATCGGGACGCGCTCCGGGAGGTGCTGGAGATCATCCGTCCGATCGTCGTTCGGTACTGCCGCGCGAGGGTCGGGTCGGCAGAGCGGAGCGGTCTTTCAGCTGATGATATTGCTCAGGAGGTGTGCTTGGCCGCCATCACGGCGCTGCCGCGCTACAAGGATCAGGGACGACCGTTCCTGGCCTTTGTATACGGCATTGCCGCACACAAGGTTGCTGACGCCCACCGCGCAGCAGGCCGGAACAAGTCCGACCCGACCGATGTCGTGCCGGAGCGATACTCCATTGACGCCGGGCCCGAGCAAATGGCCCTGGACTCTGAATCGTCGGCCCGGATGAAGACACTCCTGGCTGTGCTGCCGGACAAGCAGCGCGAGATCCTCATCCTGCGCGTGGTCGTGGGCATGAGCGCCGAGGAGACCGCCGAGGCGGTCGGAAGCACGCCGGGCGCGGTCCGCGTCGCCCAGCACCGCGCACTGGCGCGGCTGAAGGCCGAGATCATCGCGACGGGGCACGACCATGCCTGACTTCGGACGCTGGACTTCAAACGGGGGCGATCCGTCGCTCAACGAGATCAACCGCACCGACCGGTTCCTCGATGCGCTCGCAGACGAGCAGCCGGTGTATGCGACCGATCCCGGTGAAGCCGAGCTCGCCCAGCTGCTGGCGGGGTGGCGCGACGACGTGCGCGACGCCCCGCTCAAGAAGGCGGTGACCCCACGCGACGCGGTGGTCGCCTTCGACAACGCCCGCGCCGCACGCCGCCGCGGCCGGACACTGGCGGTCGTCGGCTCGGCCGCCGCCGCGGTGCTGTGTCTCGGCGGCTTCGTCAGCGTCGTCGCCGGTGCCGGTCCGGGTGACTCGCTCTACGGGCTGCACACCATGATCTTCGGCGAGAAGGAGCCCACCCGCGGCGATGCGGTGATGCTTGCCAGCCAGCAGCTCGCCGAGGTTCAGCAGCTGATCGACACGGGCCAGTGGGACGCCGCGCAAGAGAAGCTGCAGACGATTACGACCACCGTCGCGACGGTGGATGACGTTGAGCAGAAACAAGATCTGGTCAACCAGTGGCAGCAGCTGACCGTCAAGGTGGAATCTCAGGACGCGAACGCGACCGTGCCGCCGGGCTCGCCGCTGCCGTCGTTCCCCGAGGTGGCGGTCGCCGACACCCCTGGATCGGACACATCCACGACCACGTCGACGGAGACGACCAGCACGTCGTCGTCGGAAACCACGACGACGTCATCTCAGACCACGACGACGTCGCCCTCATCGGAGACGACCACCACGTCGGCTCCAGAAACCACCACCTCGTCGCCGACGACGACCACGTCGGCTCAGCAGCAGCCACCGACAACGACGACGACATCGGTGGCTGCAACGCAAACGCGAGCGCAGACGGTACCGCCGTCGGCGCCGCTGCCCACGCCGTCAGCGCCACTGCCGACACCCACGACCAGGATTGTGTTGCCAACACCGCAGCCGACGCCCTCGGCGGCGGTGGCGGAGCAGCCACCGGCCGCGGATACGGCGTCGCCGGAGCAGCCGGCGATTCAGGCGCCTGCGCCGAAGTCAGTGGTTACGACCACCGTGGTGATTCCCGAACCCGCCGACCAACCCGGAAGCTAGAGGCTGTGCGCCTCAGCGATAGCCGTCACTTTCCGACGTGGCCTCGTTGAGTGAGGCGTCGGCGTAGCCGCGGCAGTAATCCCAGGTGACGTAGGCGTCGGGCTCCGGGTCGTAGGCCGGTTCGTGCGGCCTCACGGTGCCATCGACCAGCAGCTGCAGCAGGTTGGCCCGCAGCATGTCCCAGTCGTGATAGTGGTCCTGCTGGCATTCGTCACAGCACACCACCAGGCCGCGAATCCCCTTGTGCGCCAACAACGCCTCATAGACGGCGAGATCGGCGAGGTCCGCCTCGACCGCGGTCCGCTCCTGGGGATCCAGCGGCTGGCCCGGCTCGATGGCATCGAGCGCGGCCGACGGGTCACAAGGGTCGTCAGCGAACGGATCAGGTGGCAAACCCGGCGGTAGGTGATCGCGCACGAGTCCACACTACGCAGCGGTGCTGGTATCGCGCCAGCGGTATGGCGGCGTGCCGCGAGGGTGGAGTGCGGCACCCAACCGGCGACGTCAATGCCGATAAGATGGGTGTCTAGCTCGACAACTGTGCTTGGCTAGGTTTGTTACTGGAGGCCCAACCCATGTCGATCGCCGAAAGCAGCCTTCCGCTCGCCGTACCGGTGCCGACCGGCGGCGACGATCCGACGAAGATCGCGATGCTCGGCCTCACCTTCGACGACGTCCTTCTGTTGCCCGCCGCTTCCGATGTGGTGCCCGGCACAGCCGACACCTCCAGCCAGCTCACCAGGAGAATCCGCCTGCGAGTGCCGCTGGTCAGCTCCGCGATGGACACCGTCACCGAGTCCCGGATGGCGATCGCGATGGCGCGCGCCGGGGGCATGGGGGTGCTGCACCGCAACCTGCCGGTGGCCGAACAGGCCGGCCAGGTCGAGACGGTCAAGCGTTCGGAGGCCGGCATGGTCACCGACCCGGTGACCTGCTCGCCGGACAACACGCTGGCCGAGGTCGACGCGATGTGTGCGCGCTTCCGGATCTCCGGGCTGCCGGTCGTCGACGACACCGGCTCGCTGGTCGGCATCATCACCAACCGCGACATGCGCTTCGAGGTCGACCAGTCCAAACCGGTCTCCGAGGTGATGACCAAGGCGCCGCTGATCACCGCGCTGGAGGGCGTGTCCGCGGAGGCGGCGCTAGGCCTGTTGCGCCGCAACAAGATTGAAAAGCTGCCGATCGTCGACGGCAACGGCAAGCTGACCGGCCTCATCACCGTCAAAGACTTCGTCAAGACCGAGCAGTTCCCGTTGGCCACGAAGGACAAGGACGGCCGGCTGCTGGTGGGAGCCGCGGTCGGTGTCGGTGACGACGCATGGACCCGCGCGATGACTTTGGTGGACGCGGGCGTCGACGTCGTCATCGTGGACACCGCGCACGCACACAATCGAGGCGTGCTCGAGATGGTGCATCGGCTGAAGTCCGCGGTGGGTGACCGGGTCGAGGTGATCGGCGGCAATGTCGCCACTCGTGCCGCGGCGTCCGCCCTCGTCGAGGCAGGCGCGGACGCGGTCAAGGTCGGGGTCGGTCCGGGCTCGATCTGCACCACCCGCGTGGTGGCCGGCGTCGGGGCGCCCCAGATCACCGCGATCCTGGAAGCCGTCGCCGCCTGCGCGCCATCCGGTGTGCCGGTCATCGCCGACGGCGGACTGCAGTACTCGGGCGACATCGCCAAAGCGCTGGCAGCAGGCGCGTCGACCGCGATGCTGGGCTCGTTGCTGGCCGGCACCGCCGAATCCCCCGGCGAGCTGATCTTCGTCAACGGCAAGCAGTTCAAGAGCTATCGCGGCATGGGGTCGCTCGGGGCCATGCAAGGACGTGGCGGTGCGAAGTCCTATTCGAAGGATCGCTACTTCCAGGACGACGCCCTGTCCGAGGACAAGTTGGTGCCCGAAGGCATCGAGGGCCGCGTGCCGTTCCGCGGTCCGCTGTCTACCGTTATCCACCAGCTCACCGGCGGACTGCGCGCGGCCATGGGCTACACCGGTTCGGCTTCCATCGAGCAGCTTCAGCAGGCGCAGTTCGTCCAAATCACCGCGGCGGGCCTGAAGGAAAGTCATCCCCACGACATCACGATGACTGTCGAGGCGCCCAACTACTACGCCCGCTGACAGCGCTCGCGCGTACGAAGAGAAGGCACCGATGAGCGCTTGCGCGAAGTGGGCCCACGGGCCCGAAGGCCGAGGGGACGGACCACACAGGGGGACTCATGCGTGACATGGTTGAGATCGGCATGGGCCGGACCGCCCGCCGCACATACGAATTGGGCGACATCAACATCGTGCCGTCGCGGCGCACCCGGTCATCGCAGGACGTCTCGACGGCCTGGCAGATGGACGCCTACCGCTTCGAGATTCCGGTCGTGGCGCATCCCACCGACGCGTTGGTCTCCGTCGAATTCGCGATCGAGTTGGGTCGCATCGGCGGCCTCGGCGTGCTCAACGGCGAGGGCCTGATCGGCAGGCACGCCGACGTCGAGGGCAAGATCGCCCAAGTCGTCGAGGCCGCGGAGAAGGAGCCCGTGGGCCCACACGTCAGTAGGGGACCATCGGCTGCCATCCGGCTCCTGCAGCAGCTGCACTCCGCGCCGCTGGACCCCGATCTGCTCGGTGCCGCCGTCGCCCGCATCCGGGACGCCGGGGTGACGACGGCCGTGCGCGTGAGCCCGCAAAATGCTCAGGCGCTGACCCCGGCGCTCATCGCGGCGGGCATCGACCTGCTGGTGATCCAGGGCACGATCATCTCCGCCGAGCGGGTCGCCTCCGACGGCGAGCCGTTGAACCTCAAGACCTTCATCTCCGAACTGGATGTGCCGGTGGTGGCCGGCGGCGTGCTGGATCACCGCACGGCGCTGCACCTGATGCGCACCGGCGCGGCAGGCGTGATCGTCGGTTACGGCTCCACCAGCGGCGTGACCACCAGCGACGAGGTGCTGGGCATCAGTGTTCCGATGGCCACCGCGATCGCCGACGCCGCCGCCGCGCGCCGCGAGTACCTGGACGAGACCGGCGGCCGGTACGTGCACGTGCTGGCCGACGGCGACATCCACACCTCAGGCGACCTGGCCAAGGCGATCGCCTGCGGCGCCGACGCGGTGGTGCTGGGCACACCGCTGGCCATTGCCGCCGAGGCGCTCGGCGACGGATGGTTCTGGCCCGTCGCGGCGGCTCACCCGTCGTTGCCGCGGGGCGCCCTGCTGCAGGTCGCGATCGGGGAGCGGCCGTCGCTTCGGCAGGTGCTGACCGGGCCGTCGGACGACCCGTTCGGATCGCTCAATCTCGTCGGTGGCCTACGGCGGTCGATGGCCAAGGCCGGCTACTGCGACCTCAAGGAGTTCCAGAAGGTCGGCCTGACCGTCGGGAGCTGAGCCGAGAGCTGCAATGCGCTGTCGGGCACAGATCGCCCTCACGCCGGGCGCGAAATACAGCGTTGTTCTCATCTCGAATCCGAGAGTGAACGAGCGTTGGGATTTCGAGCTGCTCGCCGACTACGTGCGCGAGATCGCGCCGGATGTCCAGACGGCGGTGTTCGAGGACGAGGTCGTCGACTGGAGCAGCATGCCGGGTGCCCTTGACCTGCCGACCCTCGTCGTGTCGCCGGCGCCGGTGTGGAGATTCCGCCCCGCCCGCGGCGTGGTCTTCCAGGGACTGTGGTTGCCCAAGAGCCGGGAATACGCCGCATTGGAGCGCGCCGCCGTCCCGGTGCCGCGGTGGGCGTTGTTGACGCCGACTGACGCGCCAGATCTGTCCGCTTTCGAGCCGTACGTCGTGGTCAAGCCCGACCTCAGCGGCCGCGGTGCCGACGTGAAGATCAAGCGCAAAGGACGCGTTCGTTGGCGGCCACCGCGAACGGACTTCACCCGGGCCCAGCGCGCCGGGGACTGCGATTGGGTCGTGCAGGAGTTCGTCTATACCGGGCCGCACCCGGAGAGCTATCGGGTCGCCACGCTCTTCGGTGAGCCCATCTGGTCGTGGAAAGTGCAGGCCGACCCCGCGCGTCGGGCGCTGGCCAGTCGCTACGACTTCCACGCCGGTGAGAGCGGCGGCGGGATGTCGATCGTGTCCTCCGGCAAGGGGTGCGTGTTCGCGCCCTCGCATGACGAGGAGATCCTCGCGCTGGCGCGACGGGTCCATCGCGCGCTGCCCGAGGTGCCGCTGCTCGGCGTGGCCGTGCGCGCCTGGGCACGCTGAGGTAAGGGCGACCTGGCTGGTAGTTACCCATTGGTAACGAGATACTGGGCCGATGAAGCCTGACTACGACGTCTTGGTTATCGGCTCGGGATTCGGCGGCAGCGTGTCCGCCTTGCGACTCACCGAGAAGGGCTATCGGGTGGGGGTGCTCGAAGCGGGTCGCCGGTTCGAGGACGAGGAGTTCGCCAAAACCTCCTGGGACCTGCGCAAGTTCTTATGGGCGCCCAAACTCGGCATGTTCGGGATCCAGCGCATCCACCTGCTTCGCAATGTGATGATCCTGGCCGGTGCCGGGGTGGGCGGCGGCTCGCTCAATTACGCCAACACGCTCTACGTTCCGCCGGACCCGTTCTTCAACGACCCGCAGTGGAAGAACATCACCGACTGGCGCGCTGAGCTCATGCCGCACTACGACCAGGCGCAGCGCATGCTCGGCGTCGTCACCAACCCGACGTTCACCGACGCCGACCGCGTCATGAAGCAGGTGGCCGACGACATGGGCGTGGGGGACACGTTCGTCCCGACGCCCGTGGGGGTGTTCTTCGGGCCCGACGGCACCAAGACCCCGGGCAAGACGGTGCCCGACCCGTACTTCGGCGGTGCGGGCCCATCGCGCACCGGGTGTATCGAGTGCGGCTCGTGTATGACGGGCTGCCGCTACGGCGCGAAGAACACGTTGCTCAAGAATTACCTGGGCCTGGCGGAAAGAGCTGGGGCAGAAGTTCTTCCGATGACGACCGTGGCCGGCTTCTCGCAGCGGCCCGACGGGCTGTGGGAGGTGCGCACGGTGCGGACCGGCAGTTGGCTGCTGCGAAAGCGCCGCAAGCTCACCGCTACCCACGTGGTGCTCGCCGCGGGCACGTTCGGCACGCAGCGACTGCTGTTCAAGATGCGTGACGCGGGCAAGCTGCCGAAGCTCTCCGACAAGCTCGGAGTGCTGACCCGGACCAACTCGGAGTCGATCGTCGGCGCGGGCCGGTTCGAGGTATCGGATGACCTCGACCTCACCCACGGCGTGGCGATCACGTCGTCGATTCACCCCACTGCCGACACTCATGTCGAACCCGTGCGCTATGGCAAGGGCAGCAACGCCATGGGCCTGCTGCAGACACTGATGACCGATGGCGCAGGGCCGCAGGGCACGGATGTGCCGCGCTGGCGGCAGTTCCTCCAGCAGGCCGGATCGAACCCCCGCAAGCTGCTGCGGCTGCTCAATCCACGCCGCTGGAGCGAGCGCACCGTGATCGCGCTGGTGATGCAGCACCTGGACAACTCGATCACCACGTTCACCCACCGCACGAAGCTGGGTGTCCGCCGGTTGACCAGCAAGCAGGGCCACGGCGAACCGAACCCGACGTGGATCCCGGTCGGCAACGAGGTGACCCGCCGGATCGCCGAGAAGATCGACGGCGTGGCGGGCGGCACCTGGGGCGAGTTGTTCAACATCCCGCTGACCGCGCACTTCCTCGGCGGCGCCGCGATCGGTGACAGCCCTTCCCACGGCGTCATCGATCCCTATCAGCGGGTGTACAACTACCCGACGCTCTCGGTGCATGACGGCGCATCCGTCTCGGCGAACCTCGGCGTCAACCCATCGCTTTCCATCACCGCTCAGGCGGAGCGGGCGACCTCGCTGTGGCCGAACAAGGGTCAGGTCGACCAGCGTCCGGCGCAGGGCCAGCCGTACAAGCGGCTCGCGCCCATCGCGCCGGAGCATCCGGTAGTGCCCGCCGATGCGCCGGCGGCGCTGCGGCACCTGCCCATCGAACCCGTCAGTTCCGCTGGTTAGAACCCATATTTAGAGGGTATTTCCTGGCGATGCGGACGACGTTTCACGAGCAGCTGTCGGAGCTGCGCGCACAGCTCGCCGAGATGTGCGGGCTGGCGGCTACCGCGATGGAACGTGCGACCCGCGCCCTGCTCGATGCCGACCTCTCAGTTGCCGAACAGGTCATCGCCGACCACGAACACATCTCGACCATGAGCCTGCGCGCCGAGGCGTCGGCGCTCAAACTGCTCGCACTGCAGCAACCCGTGGCCGGTGACTTGCGGACGATTGTCGGTGCGATCCACGTCGGCGCCGACATCGAACGCATGGGCGCGCTTGCCGTCCATGTCGCGAGTATTTCGCGGCTGCGTCATCCCGCCGGTGCGCTGCCAGACGATGTCCGCGCCAGCTTCATCGAAATGGGTTCTGGTGCAGTCCAATTAGCGCGAACGGCGCAGGAAGTTCTGACTTCACGCGAGCCGGAGACGGCGGCGCGGCTCCGTCATGAGGACGACGCCGTCGATGCCGAGCACCGGCACCTTTTCACGCTCCTGATCGACCACAAGTGGCAAGACGGTGTCTGTTCCGCCGTGGACGTCGCATTGCTCGGCCGATACTACGAACGGTTCGCCGACCACGCCGTTGAGATCGGCAGGCGGGTGGTGTTCGAAGTGACCGGCGGCCTGCCCGACTCCAAGCAGATGGCCTAACTCGATAGCGGCGGCCCGTGGTTTCATGCCGCCTTCATCCAGGCCATGAGCGTCAGCGAGGAAGGCGTCTCGGTGTTGTGGCGGCGATGAAGCAAATCTGACGTAAACCGCAACAGGTGCCCTATATTTAGGCCGACTTGCGTCAGCGTGCGCGAGCCGCGCCCGGTGATACCCGAGAAAAGAGGACACCAGATGACTTATCCACCGCCTCCACCGCCTCCACCACCGCCCGGATACGGCTACGGCGCGCCACAAGGTGGCGTGCCTGCCCAGCAGCCCGACAGCAACCTGGTCTGGGGAATCCTCGTTACGGTGCTGTGCTGCTTGCCGTTCGGCATCGTGTCGATCATCCAGGCGAGCAAGGTGTCCGGCCTGTGGGCACAAGGGCAATACGCCGAGGCGCAGAAGGCATCCAACGACGCCAAGAAATGGGCCATTTGGGGTGCGGTCGCCGGCGTCGTGGTCGGCATCATCTACCTCGTCATCGCCCTCGCAGGCGGCATGTCCTCCTCCTACAGCATGTGATGGCAGTCCGCGCGCTCGCTACGCCGCTGGTGGTTGCGGCCGCCGCGGCGGGCGGGTGCGCGGCGATCTGGTTCGCCGACCCGACGGTGCCCGGCGGACCTCTTCCCGTCTGCCCGACCAAGGCCCTGCTCGGTATCGACTGCCCCGGCTGTGGCAGCCTGCGGATGATCTACTCGCTGCTACACCTCGACGTGGCGTCGGCCTTGCGGTTCAACGCGCTTGGCGTGGTCGCGGTCGTGCTGCTGGGTTGGGCATACGGCGTCTGGGTGTTCGGCAGGCTGGCGGGCCGGCGGCTGCTCAGCTGGCAGCATCTGCGGTGGTCGCCGGGTGTAGCGCTGGCGGTGACGCTGACGTGGTTTGTCGTGCGTAACTTGGATTTTGGGCCGTTCGTCGCGCTGCACGTCTGACCCTGTGTGCCGCCCACTAGACTGGGCAGGTGACGTCAGGTTCGCCCCGGCCCGTATTGGTGGTCGACTTCGGTGCGCAGTACGCGCAGTTGATCGCGCGACGGGTGCGCGAGGCGCGGGTGTACTCCGAGGTGATTCCGCACACCGCGAGTGTCGAGGAGATCAAGGCCCGCGACCCGCAGGCCATCGTGCTGTCGGGTGGCCCGGCCAGCGTGTACGAGGACGGTGCCCCGCAGCTGAATCCGGCGGTGTTCGATCTCGGCGTCCCGGTCTTCGGCATCTGCTACGGCTTCCAGGCGATGGCGCAGGCGCTCGGCGGCACCGTCGCGCGGACCGGTACCAGTGAATACGGTCGTACTGAGCTGAAAGTAGCTGGGGGACAGCTACATTCCGATCTTCCCGCCACTCAGCCGGTGTGGATGAGCCACGGCGATGCGGTCACCGCGGCGCCGGAGGGCTTCGAGGTGGTGGCGACCAGCGCCGGCGCCCCGGTGGCCGCGTTCGAGAACCGCGCCCGGCAGTTGGCTGGGGTGCAGTACCACCCCGAGGTCATGCACACCCCGCACGGGCAGCAGATCCTCAGCCGGTTCCTGCACGAATTCGCCGGCATCGACTCGACGTGGACGCCCGCCAACATCGCCGACGCGCTCGTCGAGCAGGTGCGCGATCAGATCGGCGACGGCCGGGCGATCTGCGGGCTGTCGGGCGGGGTCGACTCGGCGGTGGCCGCCGCGCTTGTGCAGCGTGCCGTCGGCGACCGGTTGACCTGCGTGTTCGTCGACCACGGTCTGCTGCGGGCGGGAGAACGCGCCCAGGTCCAACGCGACTTCGTCGCCGCCACCGGCGCCAACCTCGTGACCGTCGATGTCGCCGATCGGTTTCTCGAAGCGCTCGCCGGGGTGACGAATCCCGAAGGCAAGCGCAAGATCATCGGCAGGCAGTTCATTCGCGCCTTCGAGGGCGCTGTCCGAGACATCATGGAAGAGGATGGATCTGACGTCGAGTTCCTCGTCCAGGGCACGCTTTATCCCGACGTGGTGGAGTCCGGCGGGGGAACCGGTACGGCCAACATCAAGAGCCACCACAACGTCGGGGGGCTGCCCGACGACCTGAAGTTCAAACTCGTCGAGCCGCTTCGATTGCTGTTCAAAGACGAAGTGCGCGCCGTGGGGCGCGAGCTCGGGCTGCCCGAGGAAATCGTTGCGCGCCAACCTTTCCCGGGTCCCGGTCTGGGTATCCGGATCGTCGGAGAGGTCACCGCCGCGCGGCTGGACACCCTGCGGCGCGCCGACGCGATCGCCCGCGAGGAGCTGACCGCGGCAGGTCTGGACAACCAGATCTGGCAGTGCCCGGTGGTACTCCTTGCCGACATCCGGTCAGTCGGCGTGCAGGGCGACGGCCGCACCTACGGCCATCCGATCGTGCTGCGCCCGGTGTCCAGCGAGGACGCGATGACCGCGGACTGGACACGGGTGCCCTACGAGGTGCTCGAACGCATCTCCACCCGCATCACCAATGAGGTTCCCGAGGTCAACCGCGTGGTGCTCGACGTCACCAGCAAGCCGCCGGGCACCATCGAATGGGAGTGATCAGTCGTCCGGATCCTTCTCGATGAGCTCACCGAGCATCTGGCCGATGACCTCCTCGATCGTCGATTCGATGGAGAACGCCAGCGTGGCAGAGACCGCTGACACCGCCTGAGTGCGGAACCGGACGAGCATCGTGATCAGCTCAGCGACCTCGGGGTCGGGTGGCAGCGGGGCGCCGGGGATGAGGCGATGAGCGACCTCCTCGACGCCCGCCTGTACCAGAATCCCACTGATCTGGTCGATCAGCGGCGCGATCTTCTCGTGCAGGTCGATGAGCTTGCCGACGGTGACGCCGTACTGTCGAATGTCGTTGAACGCCTCGATGAGCTTGGGGCGCACCAAGATCGCCTCGCCGTCCTCGAGCCGGATGACGCCGAGGCCGACCAGGCGGTCGAACCCGGGGTCGTCGTCGACGTGGCGTCTGGCGTCGGCGACGCTCATCCTCTCGGGTTTCTCCGTCGCCCAGCTGCCCGCTATCGCGGACTCCAGGCCGAGCATGTCGCCGACGTTCTTGCCCTGCTCCCAGGCGGAAAGCATCTCGTGCACATGGGAGATGTTGTAGCCGCGGTCGAGCAGCGAGGTGATCATCCGCAGCCGGGTCAGGTGGGTGTCGTTGAAAAGTGCGATGCGGCCCACGCGCAGGGGCGGGTGCAACAGGCCACGGTCGCGGTAGACCCGAATGTTGCGGGTGGTGGTGCCGGCCAGGCGGGCAAGCTCGTCGATGCGATACTCGCCGGCGGCCTCGACATCGTGGGGTTGTACAGCGGCATTGAACAACTGCGACACCGCGGTGTCGATGACGTCGCGCGAACCGCGTCGCACCCGTCGGCGCAGCACCTTCAGGATCGTCGAAATCGCACCCGCCTGCTGCCGGGATGGCAGGTCAGGCTTGCCGGTCATGCGCTCGAGCGGGTGCCGCTACCGACGCGCGCGTCGTGCTCGGCCCGTGCCACCGCGTAGTAGTCGTCGAACCGGAAGTCCCGCATCTGTCGAAGATACTGGGTTGCGAAGCCGGGGTACATCGAGGCGTTGAAGCCGTCTGCGGTCAGATACCAGCTGCTGCAACCCGACATCCAGGTGGTCTTGGTGAGGCGCTGCTGGATGCGCTGGTTGTAGCGCAGTTGAACGTCCTTGCGCACATCTAGATATCGCAGATTCTCTTTAAGGATCGTGGTGATGCCGCGGACCGCGTAGTCGAGTTGCCCCTCGACGTAGACCAGCAGCGAGTTGTGCCCCGGGCCGGAGTTCGGTCCCGTCATGAAGAACAAGTTCGGATAGCCGTGGGCGTTGATGCTCTTGTAGGCCTGTGCGCCTGCGGCCCACTCGTCGGCCAGCGAACGACCATCCATTCCGGTGACCGCATAGGGCGGTCCGGTCAGGTGCACGTCGTATCCGGTGGCGAAGACAATGCAATCGAGATGATGCTCGACGCCGTCGCTGGTCCGGATGCCCACCGGGCTCATGGTGGCGATCGGCCAGTCGATCAGCTTGCAGTTGTCCTTCTGCAGCGCAGGGTAGTAGTCGCTGGACACCAGCATCCGCTTGCAGCCGGGCGTGAAATCCGGGGTCAGCTGGCGGCGTAGCCACGGGTCCTTGACCTGCCTACGCAAGTGGGCCTTACCGAGCCGAGCGACCAGCCCCGTCAGCGGCGTATCCCACACCAGCGCGGTCGCCGTGATCTCGTGACCCCAGTACAGGGCTTGACGCGCAAGTTCTTGAGCCGCAGGAACTTTGGCAAACAGTGCCTTGGCCGCGGCCGGGGTGGCACCGTCCAGGCGAGGCATCACCCAGCCCGGGGTGCGCTGGAAGACCTTGACGAACTGTGCCTGCTTGACCAGTTCGGGCACGATCTGTACGGCACTGGCGCCGGTGCCGATCACCGCAACCCGCTTGCCGGTGAAGTCGTAGTCGTGGTCCCACCGGGCGCTGTGGATCTTGTGGCCTTCGTAGGTGTCGAGGCCGCGGATCTCGGGCCATTTGTGATCCGGCAAGGGCCCCGAGGCAAGTACTACCGTTCGGGCCCGAAACTGCTGGCGGCCAGCAGTCTTCACCGACCAGACGCCCGCCTTGTCGTCGAACTCGAGCCCGTTGACCTCCACGCCGTACTGAATACGACGGTTGATGTCGAATGTTTCGGCCATGTCCTCGATATGGCGGCAGATCTCGCCGGCCGGTGAGTAGGCGCGCGACCACGACGAGTTCTTGACGAACGAGAACGAATACAGCAGCGACGGAACGTCACACGCCGCGCCGGGATAGGTGTTGTCCCGCCAGGTTCCGCCGACCCGGTCCGATCGCTCCAGGATGACGAAATCCTCGACGCCCGCCTGACTGAGTTTGATGGCCGCGCCGATTCCGGTGAAGCCGGCGCCGACGATGAGGGAGTCATAGATCTTCATGTCACGCCGCCGGCTCATGGGTGACCTCCTTGACCCAGGTCGGCACCGACGGCAGCAGCGGCCGCGGATACCGGTCGGACAGCCACACCATCGAGTTGGCCAGCAGGTGGTACGGATGACGCGGGTTGGTCACCACGCCGGCATACCGGCGCAAGAACCGGTAAGTGGGTACCCGCCCGGTGTATTCGCCGCGGTCGCCGAGTTCCTTGAACCGCTTTACGGCCCGGTACAGCCGCTCGGGTTCCATACCCATCGCGGTGATCTCGTTGCGGATCCTGTTGATCAGCGGTGCGCCCATGATCGCGCCGATGATCAGACCCGGAGTGGCGTTGTGGCCGACGAAGTCGATCAGCAGCCGTCGGATCTTCGCGTGCCCGATCAAGTCGAGCACCTCGAAATCGACCACGAGGTGGCGTGACTCGTCGTTGTTGATCTTCTCGAACACCTGGTGGCAGACCGGGTCGTGCACCTCGTCGAGCAGGAACTTCAGCAGCGCGCCGTCGAGGGCGACCTCGAGCATCGGGATCACGGTGCCGAGCAGGGACAGTGGCATGTCGTCGGCCCAGCGGTCCAGCCAGTCGATGGCCAGCCGGATGTTCACGTTCGGTTCGGGCACCTCGCCGTCGGCGAGCATGCCCCACCGCTTCATCAGCGCCAGTTCGGCATTGGCGTGCCGCTGCTCCTCGGCGTGGAAGTAGCGGTAGATCTCGGCGATCGTCGCCGTCGGCGCCTTCTTGGCCAGCGCGGCGAAGCCCCGGGCGCCGATGTTCTCGATCCAGCACAGGTCGGCCATGAATGCCTTCAGTTCGGGCCGCTGCCCGTCGGTGATCATGTCCGCACCTGGTGCGTCCCAGTCGATGTCGGCCAGTGCCCACTGCCGGTCCTTGATCTTCGCCAACATCACATCCATGTCGATAGCCATTGCCGTCCTCCTCAGGGAGTGGTGACGCGCGTGGTGAGGCCGGCGACGCGGGTGTACGCCGTCGGGGTGAAACGCTTGATGCCCCAGCCGATTCGGGCATCGGGCTGCGGCATGCAGTAGAGGCCGCCGCGGTCCATGGTGTCCAGGCACGTGCGTGCCACCCGCTGCGGTGAGAAGCCGACCCACCGCATCAACCAGTCGGCCATCTGCGTCGACTTGCCGGTGATGCGGCCTGACTCGACGATGTTGGTCTTGACGAACGTCGGGCACAACACCGTCACATTCACGCCGGTGCCGGACATTTCGGCGGCGAGGGTCTCCGAAAGTGACAGCACGCCGGCCTTGCTGACGTTGTAGGCGGCCATCCCCGGAGCGGCGCCGAATGCCGCCGCCGATGCGACGTTGATGATTCCGCCATAGCCGGCTTCGCGCAGGATTGGTGCGAAGACATGACACCCGTGAATCGGGCCCCACAGGTTGATGTCGAGCACCCAGTTCCAGTCCTCGAGGCTTGCCTCGCCGATCGGCAGGCCGCCCGCACCGACACCGGCGTTGTTGATGACGAGCGTAGGAGGTCCGTCGAACCAGGCCGCGGCCTCCTTGGCGAGCATCTGGACGTCCTCGACGCGGGAGACGTCGCAGCGAAGCGAGGTGGCCTGACCGCCGTTGGCGATGATCGCGTCGGCCGTTGCGCGTGCGGCGGTTTCGTCGATGTCGCTGCACACCACCCGGCCGTCCCGCTTGGCGAGCTCGGCCGCGAATGCTGCGCCGATGCCGCTGCCCGCACCGGTGATGACGGCGGCTGCGCCGCGGCTGCGCTTGTTCGATCCAAAGATGCCCAAGGTCGTCACCCCGCTGCTTCGTGAATTGTGTTGGTGTTCAGTGTGCTTGCGATGAAGGCCGCGATCCTGCGCATCGCTGGCGCCGCTTCGGGCGCCAATCGCGGAAGCGCCTGGAAGACGTGCACCTGATCTGGCCAGATCTCCAGTTCACACGAGCCACCGGCCTCGCGGATGTCGCCGTCGAGTGCGATGGCGTCCGCGGCGAGCATCTCGGCGCCGCCGGCCTGGATCAGCGTCTGCGGAAGCGCGCGGCCGCCGGCGACATCGTGCTTCAGCCGGGGATGGGTGGATTCGACTCCGGCGCAGTACAAGTCGATGAGACGAATGGCGTCGCGTGAGCGGATGGCAGGGTCCCGACGAAGTTGTTCCCGTGTTCTGGCGAGGGCGAACGTCAGGTCTTTGGCGGGGGAGAGCAGCACCGCGCCCGCCGGGTGTGCGGCATCGGGCTGCAGCATTAGGTCGACGGCCAGGTGCCCACCCGCGGAGTCACCCGCAATCACCGTGTTCTCCGGCGCGACACCGAGATGGTCGACCAGCCAATCCCATCCGGCCCGTACATCGTCTGCGGCAGTGGGGAATCGGTGTCGTGGCGCGAGTCGGTAGTCGATGCTGAACACCGGGAGCCCGGTCAGTCGGGACAGCCACGAGGTGAGGCGTCGGTGGGTGCGCGGCGAGCACAGCGCATATCCGCTGCCGTGGATGTAGTAGATGGCGGTGTCGGGTCTGTTGCGCCCGACGCCTGCCCCGTAGACCCATTCACCGACGACGCGGCGGCCGTCGGATGTCGTGACGTCGACGCGGTCGACCCGGGTGCCCGCGAGTGACGGGCCGAAGGTGTCCATGACGCGGGCGATGATCTGGCGGGAGAGCCACACCCCCCAGGCCCGGTCCGCCGGAATGACCGCGGCGATCTGTCGCATTGTCAGGCTGCTGACGGTCGCGGCCCCGCGGGAACGCAACGACCCTCGCTCGGCGTTGAGCACGGTCGAAGTACAGCATCAAATGATGACAGTTGTCAATGTCACCATCGATCAATGGTGTATTCGGTTCCGGGTTCGTCCGCTTGACGCTTGTCGGTGGGTAGGTGTTTACTCGAGTCATCGAACATACATTCGAAAATAGAGTGATTCTGATGATGCGGGAGGTGCTGTTGTGACAGCTGCCTTGAACCTCGGTCAGCGTGGTCTTAACCGCGCTGAGCAGGTAGAACACCTGCGTCGCAAGATGGCGGCAGTGTCCGGGAAGGTGGGCGGCGGGCGCCGCGGCGCAGCGCCGTCGATCGAGCAGCTGCCGGACTCGGAAACTTTGCTGCCGGTGCCCGAATCAGTGGGCGACGTGCTGCCCGCGCCGTTGCCGCGCGGCACAGTGGCGGTGCTTTCGGGGGCACGATCCCTGCCGCTGAGCATGGTGGCGGCGGTGACGGCGCAGGGCGGACATGCCGCGATCGTCGGCCAGCCCGACGTCGGTCTGCTGGCGGCCGTGGAGATGGGAGCGGACCTGAGCAAGATCGCGGTCATCCCCGAACCAGGTAGCGATCCGGTCGAGGTGGCCGCAGTGCTGATGGACGGCATGGATCTGGTGGTGCTCAGCCTGGGCGGCCGGTCGGTGCCTGCCACCCGCGCGCGGGCGGTGGTGGCCAGGGCGCGGCAGAAGGGCTGCACCCTGTTGGTCACCGACGGCGACTGGCACGGTGCATCCGCCAGGCTGGAGGCCAGGGTCTGCGGCTATGAGATCACCGGCCGTGGGTGTCCGGGGTTCGGTCGCATCAGCAAGGTGCGACTGGCCCTGTCGGCGAGCGGCCGGCAGGGACTGACGACGGCCGCGCAGTGAGTGATCGATGTCCCGCGTATTGGCGATCTGGTGCATGGACTGGCCGGCGGTCGCTGCGGCCGCAGCGGCCGGGCTGCAGGCAACCGCTCCGGTTGCGGTGACCCTGGCCAACCGGGTCATCGCTTGTTCGGCGGCGGCCCGCTCGGTGGGTGTGCGACGTGGGTTGCGCCGCCGGGAGTCGCAGGCCAGGTGTCCGGATTTGCATGTCGTCACCGCCGACCCGGCTCGCGACGCCCGCCACTTCGAAGGCGTCACGGCCGCAGTGGACGACCTGGTGCCGCGGGCCGAGGTGCTGCGGCCCGGCCTGCTGGTGCTGCCGGTGCGTGGGGCCGCTCGCTACTTCGGGTCTGAGGAGGCCGCCGCCGAGCGACTGGTCGATGCGGTGGCCGCAGCAGGCGCTGAATGCCAGGTCGGTATCGCCGATCAACTGCCCACCGCCGTCTTCGCCGCGCGGGCCGGGCGAATCGTCGAACCCGGCAAGGACGCGCTGTTCCTGTCGGCCCTGTCCATCCGGCAACTGGCCACCGAGCCGAGCCTGACCGCACCTGACCGGGCGGACTTGGCAGACCTGTTGTGGCGCATGGGAATCCGCAATATTGGACAGTTCGCCGCGTTGTCCCGTACCGACGTGGCCTCGCGGTTCGGCGCCGACGCGGTGGCCGCCCACCGGTTCGCCCGCGGCGAGTCCGCCCGGGCCCCGTCGGGCCGCGAGCCCGCAGCGGAACTCGACGCCGTCATGAACTGCGACCCTCCGATCGACCGGGTGGATGCCGCCGCGTTCGCAGGGCGCTCGCTGGCCAGCAGCCTGCACCGCAGCCTCGAGGCGTCCGGCGTGGGGTGTACCCGCCTGGCCATCCACGCCGTCACCGCTAACGGCCAAGAGCTGGAACGGGTTTGGCGCTGTGCCGAACCGCTGACCGAGGACGCCACCGCTGACCGGGTGCGGTGGCAACTCGATGGCTGGTTGAACAGGCGCAATCCGGGCGACCGGCCCACCGCACCGGTCACCGTGATCCGGCTGCGTCCGGTGGAAGTGATTTCGGCCGAGGCGATGCAGCTGCCGCTGTGGGGTGGCATGGGGGAGGAGGACCGGCTGCGTGCCCGCCGTGCGCTGGTGCGCGTGCAGGGTCTGCTCGGACCCGAAGCGGTACAGCTGCCGATGCTCAGCGGTGGCCGCGGACCCGCCGAACGCATCACCTTCACCCCGTTGGGGGACGAACAGGTGCCGCGTGCGGACCCGGAGCAGCCGTGGCCTGGCCGGCTGCCGGAGCCGTCACCGACGGTGTTGCTCGACGATCCGGTCGAGTTGTTCGACGCGGACGGCAATCCGGTGCGCGTGACTGGTCGCGGGCTGTTCTCCGCCGCCCCATCGCGACTGAAGGCACCCGGCAAGGGCGGGGAGCTGTCGTGGTGGGCCGGGCCGTGGCCGGTTGACGAACGATGGTGGGATCCCGAGCAAGCCAAGGTCGGTCGAACGGCCCGGGCGCAGGTGCTGCTTCACGGCGAGCACGGAAAGGCCCTGCTGCTGTGCTATCGGCAGAGGAGGTGGTACGTCGAGGGGATCTACGAATAGCGATACGGCGCAAGGTCAGTTGTGCACAATTGAATTGTGCGCTATAGTTCTGCGCATGGCCACGATGAGCCTCGACCGTCACCTCTGCTTCGCCCTGTATTCGGCGTCGCGCGCGATGACGGCCGCATACCGGCCGATCCTGTCCGAGCTGAACCTCACCTATCCGCAGTACCTGGTGCTGCTGGTGCTCTGGGAGGAAGGGCAGGTCACCGTCGGCCGGCTGGGGGAGCGTCTGCAGCTCGACTCCGGGACACTCTCGCCACTGCTGAAACGGTTGGAGGCCAACGGATACGTCAGTCGCGAACGCTCGCAGACCGACGAGCGGCTTGTCGATGTCACCCTCACGCCCACCGGTCGTCGGCTCGAACGCAAGGCCCAATGCATCCCTGAGCAGCTCCTCGGCTCCACGGGTGTGACCGAACAAGAAGCCGCGGACCTGCGAGACGCGGTCCGACAACTCACCGATGCTCTCAACGCATCACTGGGAAAGGAATCCGAATGAAGGCTCTCTACACCGCCGAGGCACTGGCCACCGGGGAAGGCCGCGACGGACACGGCCGCACCTCCGACGGCAAGCTCGACCTCGACCTGTCGATCCCCAAGGAGATGGGCGGCAGCGGTGTCGGCACCAACCCCGAGCAGCTGTTCGCCGTGGGCTACGCCGCCTGCTACCACTCGGCGCTGCGGCTGGTGGGCAGGCAGGAGAAGGCCGATGTGTCGGATTCCTCTGTCGGATCGCGGGTTTCCCTCGGTCAGCTCGACAACGGTGGGTTCGGCCTCGCGGTCGAACTGGAGGTGACGCTGCCCAACCTCGATCACGACGAGGCGCAGGCGCTGGCCGACAAGGCGCATCAGGTGTGCCCGTACTCCAACGCCACCCGGGGCAACATCGACGTGAAGATCGTCGTCACCGACGACTGAACATCAGCCCAGCTGCCGGGCGAACGCTCCGACGCGGGTGATGAACCGGTCGAAGAACGCATCGGGATTGACGCCGACGCCGATGAGCGCGTTGGGTTCTCGGCCCCAACGGTTACTCCAGTCGGCGATCGTCATGCCGCGGGTCAGCGTGCCGGTGAGTTCGACGTCGATCGTGGCGGGCCGGCACTGCACCAACTCGGGATCGAGCGCGACGGCCGCGGCCAGCGGATCGTGCAGATGCGCCAGGTATCCCTCGTTCTGGTCGAAGTGGAACTCGAAGTAGAACCGCATCGCATCCTCGAGCACGGCGATCAGCGGATTGGACGCCACCGACCTGCTGCCGCGGTCGTCCAGCACGCTCATCGGAAGCGACGACGATTCGGCTTCGGCTGCCAGCCGGCTCAACAGCGTCGGCGTCATCGCGATGTTCTCGGTCAGGTTGAGCCCGAGCACGATCGGGATGTGTTTGGGCGGTTCGAGGCCCCACGCCGCGCCCCAGACTGCGAACACCTCCGCGGCGGCTTCGGGATCCACGCTGATGTTCCACTCCGCCACCGGCGTGGTGTTGCCCTTGTAGTCGAACGCGCCTCCCATGATCACCAGCCGCCGCAACAACTTCGGCAATGCCGGCTCCATCCGCAGCGCCAGCGCCAAATTCGTCAGCGGGCCGGTGGCCACGCCGATCAGCTCACCAGGATAGGCCTGCGCCGCCAGCACCCAGGCCTCTGCGGCGTCGTGCGCGGTGAGCCGTCGATCGGTCGCAGGCAGCCGCGCGTAGCCCATCCCCTCGGGTCCGTGGGTGTCCTCAGCGGTGCGCAGCGGAATGCTGAGCGGTCCGTCTGAGCCTTTCGATACCGGAACTCCCGTGATCCGGCACAGATCCAGCAGAGCAAGGTTGTTCCGGCAAACCTGTTGCACCGGAACATTTCCCGCGGTCGAGGCAATTGCGACGACCTCGGCGTCATCGCTGGCGAACAGGTACACCAGCGCCATGGCGTCGTCAACGCCGGTATCGACGTCGAGGAAGACGGGATTCACCTCGCCAACGATAGGGGTGCCCTGCTACCAGTGCACACCCGGCACCAGCCGGACCGCACGCTTGACCGGTCCGGGCACCCGCATTGCGGTGATCGCCCGCGGCGGTCGCTTGGGCCGTCGCGGCGTGCGCTGGGCAACCGGCTCGTCGGTCATCCCGCGGGCGGCCGCGGAATCCGGGTAACCGAGATACACCTGGTGCAACACGCGGCGGGACAGCCGCGGAGTGAAGTACATGCCGATGTCGGCGAGCGTCCCGACGGGTGTGTCGATCCGTGCGGGTTTCTCGACCAGGCCACGCACCACCATCGCCGCCGCGTGCTCGGCGCTGATCGGCGGCATCGGGTTGAGTCGGCGGGACGGGGCGATCATCGGCGTCTTCACGAGCGGCATGTGGATGCTGGTGAAGGTGATGTGGTCGGACAGCGTCTCGGTGCCGACCACGTCGGCGAACGCGTCGAGCGCGGCCTTGCTCGGGATGTAGGCGCTGTACTTGGGGCTGCTGGCCTGCACCCCCGCGCTCGACACGTTGACGACATGGCCGAATCGCCGTTCGCGCCAGTGGGGGAGCAACGCAAGCACCATTCGCACCGACCCGAAGTAGTTCACCGCCATCACGCGTTCATAGTCGTGCAGCCGGTCAGTGGACGCCGAGATCGAGCGCCGGATGGACCTGCCCGCGTTGTTGACCAGATAGTCGACGTAACCGAACCGGCCGAGGATGTCTTTGACGGTGTGCTCGACGGACGTCGAGTCGGTGACGTCGCACGTGAAGGCGTGTGCGTGTCCGCCCGCAGCGCGGATCTCGGCGATGAGCTCGTCGAGCGCTTCGGCGTTGCGCGCCAACGCGAATACCGTGGCACCACGTTCGGCGACGGCGATTGCCGACGCGCGTCCGATCCCGCTCGACGCGCCGGTGATGATCACGTGCTTGCCGACCAGCGGTCCCGCCGGGGTCGTCGCGCCGGGCCCGGTCCGGATCCAGGTGCTCGGCCCAGTACTGCCATAGCTTGGGCGCGTACGAGGCGAAGTCCGGGACCGTTATCCCGGTGCCGCGCAACGCATCATCGGCGTTGTCGGAGGTGAAGGTCGGGAACAGGTCGACGACATCGAGTATCTCGGCCGGGATGCCGAGCTGGGTGGCGGCCATGTTGCGGAGCACCTTGGCGCGTCCGGTGGCCCGCACCACCGGCCTGGCGGCGGCGCTCGGCAGCGACCCGAGCAGCGGGGGCAGTCCGGCGGACTTCGCGACGCCGCGGTAAATGCCGCGCAGCCCAACTGTTTTCGGTGCAGTCAGGTGGAAGGTCTGTCCGTCGCGGCCCTCGGTGTGCATCAGCGCGTCGAGCGCGTCGACCACGAAGTCGACGGGAACGATGTTGGTGCGGCCGCTGTCGGGCAGCACCATCGGCGTGAACTTGGGCAGTCGGGCCAGCTTGGCCAGTACCGGGAAGAAGTAGTACGGGCCGTCGGCCTTGTCCATCTCGCCGGTGCGCGAGTCACCGACGACCACCGCGGGCCGGTAGACCCGGTAGCGCAGCCCTTGCGCCGAGCGGACCAGCAGCTCGGCCTCGAACTTCGTCTGGTGATACGGCGTGGGCAGATCCTGGGCGACGTCGAAGTCGTCCTCGGTGAACTCGCCGCGGTAAGTGCCCGCGACCGCGATCGAGGACACGTGATGCAGCGTCGCGTCCAGCCGCTTGGCCAGTTCGACGACCGCGCGCGTGCCTTCGACATTGGCCGCGTGCTGCTGGTCCTCGGGTGCCGTGATGTCGTAGATCGCGGCGCAGTGCACGACGTGGTCGACGTGGCCGAGCTCGGCGACGGCGTCGTCGGTGAGCCCGAGGTCAGCCGCGGTGAGGTCGCCGACCAGCGGCTTCGCCCGTTCACCCCAGGCGGTGGCGAGCCGTTCGAAGCGGGAGAGCGACTCCCGCCGGACGAGCACCCACACGTCGGCGTCGGGGCGGTCGGCCAGGATTTTCGACACGACGCGGCGGCCGATAAACCCGGTACCGCCGGTAACGACATAGCGCATGCGGGCCATCGTCACCCCTGGCGTTCCAAAGGTCAACCACGTGTGAGGTGATCGACGCCGTGCGGCTATCGTCCGATTCACCGACGAAGGGAGCTTCCATGGCGCTCGACCCGACTGCCGTAGGCGCGAAGACGGAACCATCACTGTTTCAATGGACCGACCGGGACACCATGCTGTACGCACTCGGCGTCGGCGCGGGCCTCGATGACCTGGCGTTCACCACCGAGAACAGCCATGACACGCCGCAGCAAGTGCTGCCCACCTACGCCGTCATCGCCTGCCTGCCGTTCGCCGCGGCCGCCAAGGTCGGCAGCTTCAACTTCGCGATGTTGCTGCACGGTTCCCAGGGCATCCGACTGCGGCGGCCGTTGCCGCCGAGCGGGAAGCTGAGCGTCGTCGCCGAGGTCGCCGACATCCAGGACAAGGGTGAGGGTAAGAACGCGATCGTCATGCTGAAGGCGACCGGCACCGATCCCGACACCAATGATGTTGTGGCCGAGACATTCACGACTGCCGTGATCCGCCAAGCCGGCGGCTTCGGTGGTCAGCCGGGGGAGCGGCCGGTGGCACCGGCGATCCCCGACCGCGAACCCGACGCGAAGATCGCGCTGCCGACTCGCGAAGACCAGGCCCTGATCTATCGGCTCTCCGGCGACCGCAACCCGCTGCACAGCGATCCGTGGTTCGCCCGCGAGATGGCCGGCTTCCCCAAGCCGATACTCCACGGTCTGTGCACGTACGGGGTGGCCGGCCGCGCCCTGGTGGCCGAGCTCGGCGGGGGCGACGCCACCAAGGTGACCCGTGTCGACGCCCGGTTCACCTCGCCGGTCTTCCCCGGCGAGACGCTTGACGACATCGATCTGGCGCACCGAGCCCGGCCAGGCGGTTTACCGCACCGAGGCCGCCAATCCGGACGGCTCGAATGCGCGTCTGGTCCTCGAGGACGGCGTCGCCGAGTACAGCGACTGATTTGTCGGAAGTGCGGGTGACCCGGTCCGCCGATTGACAGGATCGGGCGATGAAGCTTGTCGTTGGGTATCTGGCAACGCCGGGAGGCGCTGACGCGCTGACGCTCGGTGTTCGGCTCGCTCGCACACTCGACGCCGAGATCGAGGTGTGCATCGTCATGCCGCCGGAACACGTCACCGTGACCCTCGTTCCGAAGGGCGGATACGAGGAGCGCCTCGCCGAGCAGGCGGAGCACTGGCTGGCCCAGGCGCGCGCATCGGTGCCCGTCGACATCGTCACGCGCACCCATGTCTCCTTCGACGACTCCTTCGCCGACGGCCTGATCAAGGAGTCGGTGCGGGCGCAGGCTGATCTCATCGTCGTCGGCGGATCGGGCGGCGGTCTGGCCGGCAGTTACTCCCTGGGCTCCGTCGTCAACGAGTTGTTGCATTCGGCGACGGTGCCGGTTGTGGTGGCGCCAAGGGGTACCCGCGATTCCACGATCGACCGGGTCCGGGAGGTGACGTGCGCGGTTGGCGAGCGTGCGGGCGCGGACCTGTTGCTGGACACGGCCGTACGCTTCAGCCGCGCGGCAGGAACGCCGCTGCGGCTGGTGTCGCTGGTGGCGCTTGATCCGGTGTTCGGTTCGCTTCGCGGTGACGCCGATGCCGTACGCGAGCGGGCACTCGCGCACGCTCAACACACCCTCGACACCGCGAAAAACGGCCTCGCCGAAGGCTTTCCGGTGACCTCGACGATCGTCGACGGCGACACGATCGAGGAGGCGGTCGGCAAACTCGAATGGAAGGACGGCGATCTGATCATGGTCGGGTCGAGTCGGCTTTCCGCGCCCAGACGACTGTTCCTCGGCTCGACCGCCGCGAAGATGCTGCGGGTACTCGACGTACCGATGATGGTGGTACCGCGGGACCAACTCGGCCCACAGGATCTGCCGTGAGGCACCGCACGCTGTAGCACGCACCACCGACAGATTGCGCCGGTTATCCCCAACGCTGGATTGGTTCACAGGTTGGGTGACTGCGATCTGTGTGGCCATGGTTTTGACTTCGGTCGTCGATAGCGTTGGGGTGTGGGCGAATTCATCACCGGAGAGGCGGCGCGTGAGCGGTTCCGCGTGCTGCTCGATCGGGTTGATGCCGCCTACGGTGAGATGCGGGAGTTGTCCTCAGACGAGGTGGGTAACCCGTTTCGGGTGCGCATGGCCGAGCGGTTGGAGAATCAGGAGCGCACCAACCGCGGGTTGATGTATCGGGTGTTCGGTGAGATCGCCGACCCGCCCGATGACACCTACCTCCCGTCGGTCGTTGATGCGTTGTGGGCGCGGTTGCGTATCACGCCCAAAGAGATCAAGCGGCGGATGAAGATTGCTGCCCGGATCCGACCACGCCGTCAACTGGCCGGCCCGCCGCTGCCACCCGAGCTGACCGAGGTGGCCGCGGCGGTGGAGGCGGGGCAGGTCGGTGAGGACCATCTGCGCACGATCGTGGCTGCGTTGGACAAATTGCCGTCGTGTGTGTCGGTGACCGATCGCGCCGACGTGCAGCGCAGCCTGGTGCGCGAGGCGACCAAGAGCGACGCCGACATCGTCAAAGCGGCCGCGAAGGAGATCGATGCGATCTTCAATCCTGACGGCGACTACGACGAGGCTGACCGCGCCCGCCGCCGCGGGGTGGTGCTGGGCCCGCAGGGCCGTGATGGGCTGTCGCAGCTGAGGGGGTGGATCGACCCGGAGACCCGCTGCTATGTCGAGACGGCAACCGCGGCGGTGCGTCCCGGCCGGCATCTGCCCGACGGCGCACTCGCCGAGGTTCGCGACGACCGCAGCCCGGCGCAGCGGTGCCACGACGGCCTCAAGCTCGGTCTCAAAGCCGGCATCGCCTCGGGCGGATTGGGGGCCCACCGCGGGTCGGCGGTCACCGTGATCGCCCGCACCACGCTGGCTGAGCTCAATCAGGCCGCACACGCGGTCACCGACAACGACATCCCGATGCCGGCGCCCGCGCGTACCGGTGGGGACACCGCACTGCCGATGCGCGATCTGATCAGGATGGCCACCGACGGCGATCCACTATCTGGCGGTTTTTGACGACCATAGCGATCGGCCCATCTACCTGGGCCGCCAGAAGCGGATTGCGACTGCGGATCAACGGATCATCTGCTATGCCCGCGACGGGGGTTGCACGCGGCCGAACTGTCGGGAACCGGGTTATCACTGTGAGGTCCACCACAGCCCGGACTGGGCGGCGGGTGGCGCGACCGATGCCGACATGCTGTTCTTCGCGTGCGGGTTCGACCACAACCTGGTGAGCAAGGGGTACTGGCAAACCGTTGTCACCGACAGCGGTCGCCTCGCCTGGACCAACGAAACCCACCCACCCGACATCAACCACGCACACCACCCCGACGAACTCCTCCGCACCGACGACCCCGACGAGCCAAGCGAACCGCCTGACGGTGACCCGTGACGTACACGCGCCGTTGACCGCCTCGGTTACCAACAGCCGCGGTTAACACCTGTGGAGACACTCGCCCAGCGATAGGTGACCTTCGGCCCTACGACGCGGGACCAAATACGCCATTTCGCCGGCGATCTCGGTCGCGATCCGGGCATACCCTCAGGCCATGTTGCGTCCTGGAAGCTGGACTGGACTAGCGGGTGGAAGTCCCGTCCGGGTAGGTACCGGAGCGCCGGGTAGCAGGCCCCGGTTCGTCGTCGAGAGGGGCGGGCTGAGCGGGGTGTCGAGAGCCTCTTTGGAGGGAGCAAGTGCGCGGGCCGTAGCGTTAAGCGAACCTTGCAGCCTCGTCAGAGTCACAACGGGGGAGCCGAGCCGCTCATGTCACGGCGAAGGCCATGTCTGTCGGGCCCTGGTCCGGGGTCAGCTCGTCGGGTCCCTCCGGGGTACGGGGGGTGGCACGTGCACACGGTCTGGTCCGGAACAGGAGAGACCCGTCTGCCTGGCCTTCGTCGGGCAAAGACCAGGGTATAAGCCGATGGTGAAGTCCTTTGGAGGGCAGCGGGAGTCCGAGGGGGTCGTAGTACCGCTGATCGGCGTGCAACAAACGCGCCGGGAGGGAAGGGCCCTGACTTTGATCATGCGTGCGAAGAGGGTAAGCGTAGGGCATGACCGGGGCCGCCCGGTCCAACAACCCCGACGGGTCATCGCCTGTCGAGCCCGAGGAGCCGTTGTGGCCTCGCCGGTGAAGGTGCGACAACTGCAACGCAAGCTATGGGCTGCGGCCAAGCAGTCTGAGGGGCGGCGTTTCCACGCTCTGTATGACCGTGTCTACAGGGGTGACGTCCTGTGGGAGGCGTGGGGGCGGGTGCGTGAGAATCGGGGTGCGGCCGGGGTGGATCGGATCACCTTGGCCGCGGTGGAGGAGTACGGGGTGGAGCGCATGTTCGTGAGTTGCGCCGTGATCTCCGCGCAGGGTCGTATCGTCCGGCGCCGGCGCGTCGGGTGGAGATCCCGAAACCAGAGGTGGTAAGCGGCCGTTGGGGATTCCGACGGTCCGTGACCGGGTGGCCCAGCAGGCGGCCAAGATGGTGCTGGAACCGATTTTCGAGGCGGACTTTGTGTCGTGTCGTATGGGTTCCGGCCGAAGCGGTCGGCCACGCAGGCGATGGAGCGGCTTCGTAACGGGTTCATCGAGGGTCACCCGTTCGTGGTGGAGTTCGATATCGCCAATTTCTTCGGCGAGATCGACCATGACCGGCTACTCATCGAGGTGGGCGGCGGGTCTCGGATCGGCGGGTACTCAAGCTGGTGCGTTGTGGCTTCAAGCGGGGGTGATGGTGGACGGGGTGGTGCAGCGGACGGTCGCTGGCACGCCGCAGGGCGGGGTGATCTCGCCGTTGTTGGCCAACATCTACCTGCACGTGCTGGACACCGAACTGTCGCCCGTGGGGTGGGCGAGTTGGTGCGCTACGCCGATGACGGTGTGGTGCTGTGCCGCACGGCGGCGCAGGCCGAGGCGGCGCTGGCCGCGGTCGGGAGAGATCCTGGCGGCGTTGGGGTTGCGGCTGCATCCGGATAAGACGAAAGTGGTCGACCTCCGGGAGGGTCGTGAGGCCTCGATTTCCTGGGCTGTCATTTCCGGGCCCGCATGTCGGGGCGGTTGTGGGAACAGAAGCGGATCGTGCGCTACTACCTGCACCGCTGGCCCAGCCAGAAGGCGATGAAGCGGTTGCGGGAGAAGGTTCGGGACCGCACCGGTCGCAACCGGGTCGGGACGGATATCCGCGATCGTGATCGAGGAGCTGAATCCGATCCTGCGCGGCTGGGGCAACTACTTTCGCACCGGCAACGCCGCCGACAAGTTCAGCCAGATCGACGACTACGTCACGTGGCGGCTGCTACCGCTTGATGGTCAAGAAGCGTGGCCGCAACCTGCGTGCCGGGCAAGCCGAGCAGTGGACTAGGACTGGTTCAACGGGCACGGCCTGCACCGGTTGCGCGGCACCATCCGATACCCGAAGGCAGCGTAACCATGTCAAGAAGATCATCGGTAAGCCGTGTGCGGGAAAACCGCACGCACGGATTGAAAGGGGGATGGGGAAACGGGTCCCGCGCGGACACCGCGCCCCTGACTACCTGACAACAACCAAGCCGGCCACCGCGAGGGCAACGGTTGCGCGCCGACCTCGACAAGGCGTTGGCTCACGCCTCGCGTGATCTCGGCCGACAACTGGAATGGTCCGAGGTCGAGGCGTACACACTCGAACAGGCCGCGTTCGTCGCCGACCGAGGTGAAGCGATCCGTGCGCTGCTCAAGGCCGAACTCGACAGCGTCGAGCCACGCCCGTCTCTGGTGGTGAAGCTCAGCACCGAGGCGCGGCTTTGCGAGCGTCAGGCAGTCGACCTGATCGCACGGGTGAATCCCGGTCTGGGGCAGGCGAAGTCGCGTCGATACTCACCTGCTGTCCATGCGCACTGGCACCCGTCGCAGGGTTTGGCCTGACGACCCACAGGGATCCGCCCTGGCCTATCGCACATACATTCGATAAACTGGACGGATGGGCTGGCATACCGGGCCGCCGAGCTGGACGGAAATGGAGCGGGTGCTCTCCGGCCGGTTGCCCGGCCCGCCGGGGGTGGCAAGCCCCGCCGCGCCGGCTGGCCGATTGACGAGCAGATCGGCGACGGGGGTGACAGCCCCGCCTGGTCGCGCAAGCGGGGTGAGTACCAGCCGCTGGAGTCGGACGGCCGACGACATGAGGCTCCAGCCATCGACCGGCCGGGCTCGTCGACGCCGTATGCCGAGCTGCATGCGCATTCGGCGTACAGCTTCCTCGATGGCGCCAGCACGCCGGAGGAACTCGTTGAGGAAGCCGCCCGCCTCGATCTGCGCGCGATCGCGCTGACCGACCACGACGGGCTCTACGGCGTGGTGCGCTTCGCCGAAGCCGCCAAGGAACTCGACGTACAGACGGTGTTCGGGGCCGAGCTGTCGCTCGGCGGGGGTGACCGAACCGAGGACCCCGATCCGCCCGGACCGCATCTGCTGGTGTTGGCCCGCGGGCCGGAGGGATACCGCCGGCTGTCGCGTGAGCTCGCCAAGGCGCATCTGGCCGGCGGTGAGAAGGGCAAGCTGCGCTACGACTACGACGCTCTGACCGAAGCCGCGGGCGGGCATTGGCACATCTTGACCGGATGCCGCAAAGGCCATGTCCGCCAAGCTCTTTCCCAGGGCGGCAAGGACGCGGCGGGAAGAGCGTTGGCCGACCTGGTGGACCGGTTCGGCCGCGACCGGGTCAGCATCGAGCTCACCCACCACGGGCATCCCTGCGACGACGAGCGCAACACCGCACTCGCAGAGCTGGCACCCCGGTTCGGCGTGGGCGTGGTCGCCACCACGGCCGCTCATTTCGCAGAGCCCTCGCGCGGCCGACTCGCCATGGCCATGGGCGCGATCCGGGCCCGTCACTCGATGGACGAGGCGGCCGGTTACCTTGCCCCGCTGGGCGGTTCGCACCTGCGGTCAGGCGAAGAAATGGCACGGGTGTTCGCCCACTGCCCCGAGGTCGTGACGGCGGCGGCCGACCTCGGCGAGCAGTGCGCCTTCGCGTTGGCCCTGATCGCCCCGCGGTTGCCGCCGTTCGATGTGCCGGACGGCCATACCGAAAACAGCTGGCTGCGACACCTGGTGATGGAAGGCGCGCGCAATCGGTACGGCCCGCCGGAGCGAGCGCCGCGGGCGTACGCACAGATCCAACACGAGCTGAGAATCATTGAGCAGCTGACATTTCCGGGCTATTTCCTGGTGGTGCACGACATCACCAGGTTCTGTCGGGAGAACAACATCCTGGCCCAGGGCCGGGGATCGGCCGCCAACTCGGCGGTCTGCTACGCCCTCGGCGTCACCAATGTCGACCCGGTCGCCAACGAGTTGCTGTTCGAGCGGTTTCTGTCCCCGGCGCGCGACGGCCCACCCGACATCGACATCGACATCGAATCCGATCTGCGCGAGAACGCGATCCAGTACGTGTACGACCGCTACGGCCGCGACTACGCCGCCCAGGTCGCCAACGTCATCACCTACCGGGGGCGCAGTGCGGTGCGCGACATGGCCCGCGCCCTCGGATTCTCCCAGGGCCAGCAGGACGCCTGGAGTAAGCAGATAGGCCAGTGGGGCAGGCTCACCGAGACGACCCACGTCGAGGACGTCCCGGAATCGGTGATCGATCTGGCCAAGCAGATCTCCAACCTGCCGCGCCACATGGGCATCCACTCCGGGGGCATGGTCATCTGCGACCGCCCGATCGCCGACGTATGCCCGGTGGAATGGGCCAGGATGGAAAACCGAAGCGTGCTGCAGTGGGACAAAGACGACTGCGCGGCAATCGGTTTGGTCAAGTTCGACATGCTCGGGCTTGGCATGCTCTCGGCGCTGCACTACTGCATCGACCTGGTGGCCGAGCACAAGGGTATCGACGTCGACCTGGCCAAACTCGATCTGTCCGAGCCGGCGGTCTACGAGATGTTGCAGCGCGCCGACTCCGTGGGAGTGTTCCAGGTGGAGTCCCGCGCGCAGATGGCCACGCTGCCCCGGTTGAAGCCCCGGGTGTTCTACGACCTGGTGGTCGAGGTCGCACTGATTCGCCCCGGCCCGATCCAGGGCGGGTCGGTGCATCCGTACATCAAGCGGCGCAACGGGGAAGAGGACGTCACCTACGACCACCCGTCGATGGCGCCTGCATTGCGAAAGACGTTGGGTGTGGCGCTCTTTCAGGAGCAGCTCATGCAGCTCGCGGTGGACTGCGCGGGTTTCTCCGCCGCGGAGGCCGACCAGCTGCGTCGGGCGATGGGATCGAAACGATCGACAGAGCGGATGCGCCGGCTGCGGGGCCGGTTCTACGACGGCATGCGCCAACGGCACGGGATCACCGGCGACGTGGCCGATCGGATCTACGAAAAGCTGGAGGCCTTCGCCAATTTCGGCTTCCCGGAGAGCCATTCGCTGTCCTTCGCCTCGCTGGTGTTCTACTCGTCGTGGTTCAAGCTTCACCATCCGGCGGCGTTCTGCGCGGCCCTGCTGCGGGCACAGCCGATGGGTTTCTACTCGCCGCAGACGCTGGTGGCCGATGCCCGCCGACACGGCGTCACAGTCCACGGTCCCGACGCCAACGCCAGCCTGGCGCACGCCACCCTGGAGGATCGCGGGCTCGAGGTCAGGCTGGGGCTCGGCAGTGTCCGCCACATCGGCGACGAGCTGGCTGAGCGGATCGTCGACGAACGAAAGGCCAACGGGCCGTTCGCTTCTCTGCTCGACCTGACGCAGCGGGTCCAGTTGAGCGTGCCGCAGACCGAGGCGCTGGCCACCGCGGGGGCGCTGGGCTGTTTCGGGATCACCCGCCGCGAAGGGCTGTGGGCCGCCGGTGCCGCCGCCATCGAGCGACCGGACCGGCTGCCGGGTGTGGGTTCGTCGTCGCACGTTCCTTCGCTGCCCGGCATGACCGAACTCGAGTTGGCCGCCGCCGACGTGTGGGCGACGGGCGTCTCACCCGACAGCTATCCCACCCAGTTCCTGCGCGAGAATCTCGATGCGCTCGGGGTCGTTCCGGCGGACCAGCTGCTGGGGGTGCCCGACGGAACCCGCGTGCTGGTGGCCGGGGCGGTGACGCACCGCCAGCGACCCGCGACGGCGCAGGGCGTCACGTTCATCAACCTCGAGGACGAGACCGGGATGGTCAATATCCTGTGCTCAACCGGGGTTTGGGCGCGCCACCGCAAGCTTGCGCAGACGGCGCCGGCGCTGCTGATCCGCGGCGTGGTGCAAAACGCCACCGGCGCGGTCACCGTCGTCGCCGACCGGATGGGCAAGCTGTCCATGTCGGTCGGGTCGAAGAGCCGCGATTTCAGGTGAATCGCTCAGCCCTCGGTCGGTGTGGTCCAGACCTTGTCGATGCGCAACTTCAGCCGGGTGTTGTAGGTGCCCATCGCCTCGGTCAAGCCGAACTGTTCGGCGTCGCCCTCGTACTTGGCCCAGTACGGCGCGTCCTCGCGCGGGTCCGCGTCGACAGCATCGACAGACGCCTCCCCGCCGAGGACGATGATCCCGGAGCCGTTGCCGTCGGAGTCGAGGTTGAGGCTGACCCGCGGATGATTCGTGATGTGGCGAACCTTGGCGGCGCTGGGCATGGTGTAGACGAACACGTCCGTGCCGTCGAAGTAGAACCACACCAGGCGCGGCACCGGCTGGCCGGACTTCGCCACCGTGGTCAACCAGCCGTAATGGTCGGAGGAGAGCCTGCCGGAAACTTCTTGTGTCAGTTCGACTGTCATGATCTCGAATGTAGTCTCGCGGCATGACCTTAAACTTGTCCGTCGACGACGTCCTGACCACCACCCGCTCGGTGCGCAAGCGGCTCGATCTCGACAAGCCCGTGCCGCGCGAGGTGCTCCTCGAGTGTCTGGAGTTGGCGCTGCAGGCGCCGACGGGTTCCAACGCCCAGGGTTGGCAGTGGATCTTCCTCGACGATCCTGACAAGAAGAAGGCAGCTGGCCGATATCTACCGGCACAACGCGACTCCGTATCTCGATGCGCCGAAGCCAACCTACGGCGACGCCCGCGACGAGCAGCGCCCACGTGTCACCGACTCCGCGAAATACCTCAACGATCACCTGCACGAGGTGCCGGTGATGATGATTCCCTGCCTTGCGGGCAGTCCTGACGATGCGATAGCGGGGAGCGCCGGATTCTGGGGTTCGCTGCTGCCCGCGGTGTGGAGTTTCATGTTGGCCTTGCGCTCCCGCGGTCTCGGATCTGCTTGGACGACACTGCATCTGGTCGGCAAGGGTGAGAAGATCGCCGCAGACGTGCTGGGTATCCCGTTCGACGAGTACCGCCAGGGCGGCCTGTTTCCGATCGCCTACACGAAGGGCACTGATTTCCGTCCCGCCAAGCGCCTTCCCGCCGAACAGCTGACTCACTGGAATGCGTGGTGATTTCTCTTCGCGCAAGCGCTCATCGGAACGCGACTAAATGGCCCCGCTGAATCCGTGTTGGCGCCACGCTTCGTACACCACGACCGCGGCGGCGTTCGACAGGTTCAGCGAGCGGCGTCCGGCCAGCATGGGGATGCGAAGTCGCGTGGTGATGTGCGGGTCGGCCAATGTCGCGGCGTCGAGTCCGGTGGGCTCGGGCCCGAACATCAGCACGTCGCCGGGTGCATAGCGGACATCGGCGAACGACGCCGTGGCGTGCGCGGTGAATGCGTACACCGTCGCCGGTTGCAGCGCATTCCACGCCGCATCCAGATCGCGATGCACAGTCACCGACGCCAGGTCGTGGTAATCGAGGCCGGCGCGCCGCAGTTTGGGTTCGGACAAATCGAAACCCAGTGGCTCAACGAGATGCAATTCGCAACCAGTGGCCGCGACCATTCGGATCGCATTACCGGTGTTGGGTGCGATGCGCGGCGAGAAAAACATCAGCCTGAACATGCCGACAGTTCAGCACGTCGGCGGGCCGACAAATCAGCACGTCGGCGGGCCGACAAATCAGCACCGCGGCTGAGCGGACAAATCAGCACAGTCCGACGATTCAGTTAATATTTGCTCGGACAACACACGACGTGGTCACCCAGCGGTTTCGATCTCTGTCTGTTCAGTAAGAATTGTGGAAACGGCAGCACGTGGCTGTCATACTCGTCCAATTGCCAGGCGCAGAACCGCCCGCCCAGACAACGGCGGAATTAGCAGGAAGCCTTATGAACTACGCTCCAAAACTGAAATGCGGACACGCGGCCGATAGCGCAGGCGGACGACGATGAGTTCGTTCTCCCAGCTCAAGCAGTCCGACGGCACACTCGTCGATTTCGAACTTCAAGCGGCTCCACCGCCCAAGCGGCCGTCGCGCTGGTCGCTATCGAATTGGCCAGTTCGCTGGAAAGTGTTCGCGATCGTATTGGTGCCGCTAGTTCTTGCCATCACGTTCGGCGGGTTACGTATCTACAGCAGCTGGTCGGATGCTACCGATTTGCGCCGCGCCTCCGATCGCGCCGAAATGGTTCCCGCGATCGTGAACTACATGTCCGCTCTGGACGGCGCGATGCTGGCCAGTTCCACCGGCGGTGACGTCCAGGGCGCGCTGACCAAGTTCGACGCCAGCAGGCAGGAGCTGCAACGCCGGTTGAACGACACCGACGTCGCCGAGGACGTCAGCAAGGGCGTCACAGCCATGGCGGTCGACGGCCAGGCGCTGATGGACAAGGTCACGGCCAACAGCATCACTCTGTTCGATCGGATCACCGCCTATGCGCCGATCCTGTTGACCGCAGAGGACGCGATCACCGGTTCGGTCCGCGTCGACGATGAGCAGATCCGTGCCGAGACGGTGGGGCTGTCCCGCGCCGTGGGCGCTCGCGGGCAGATGATGATGCAGCAGCTGCTCGTCAATCTGGGCGGCGAGCTGCCCGAACCCGAGCTGCGTACCCGGATGATGACGCTGGCGGGCACCGAACCGTCGACCATCTTCGGGATGAATCAGGTGCTGGGCGTCGGCTCGCCTCAGGCCGATCAGCTGCAGGCCGAGTTCGTCAAGCGGATGGGCATCGTGTCCGACCCCGCCGCGGTCCTGGTGGGCAACCCCGACCTGATCAGTTCGATGCAGGCCACCGATCAGATCGCCAACCAGATCATCGAAAGCACCACCAAATCGATCTCCTCGGCGGTCGAGGGCCGCGACGCCAAGGAGCGCAGGGACGTCATCCGCGACTCGGCGATCGTGGGCGGCGCGATCCTGTTGGCGCTGCTGATCGTCATCCTGGTGGCCCGGTCGCTGGTCCGGCCGTTGCGCCGGCTGCGTGACAGTGCTCTGAAGATCGCTCATGAAGACCTGACCCACGAGATCGAGCGCCTTCGTGCCGGCGGTGAGCTGGAGCCCGTCGAGCCGATCGCGGTGCACACCTCCGAAGAAATGGGGCAGGTTGCCCACGCCGTCGACGAACTTCACGAACAAGCGGTGATACTGGCGGGTGAGCAGTCGCGACTGCAGCTGCAGATGGGCGACATGTTCGAGACGCTGTCGCGACGCAGCCGGTCACTGGTCGACCAGCAGCTGTCGCTGATCGACCGCCTCGAACGCAACGAGGAGGACCCCGAGCGGCTGGAGAGTCTGTTCCGGCTGGACCACCTGGCCGCCCGGATGCGCCGCAACGGAGCCAACCTGTTGGTGCTCGCCGGTGCGAAGGTGCCGCGCGAGCAGGTCGAGCCGGTGCCGGTGTCGGCGATCATCAACGCTGCGGCCTCCGAGGTCGAGGACTACACCCGGGTGGTCACCGCGACCGTTCCCGACAGCGACATCGCCGGCTCGGTGGCCGGCGACCTCGTGCACCTGCTCGCCGAACTGCTGGACAACGCGCTGCGCTACTCCCCGCCGATCTCTCAGGTGCGGGTGTCGGCCGTGCACACCGGCAACGGCGGTCTCGTCGTCGAGGTCAGTGACATCGGTCTGGGCATGACCGAGTCGGACCTGCGGGTGGCCAACACCCGCCTGCAGGCCGGCGGCGAGGTCAACCCCTACACCGCCCGGCACATGGGCCTGTTCGTGGTCAGCCGTCTCGCCGCACAGCACGGCCTGGTGGTCAGGCTGCGCAGCACGATCGCCGGGGAACCGAACTCCGGCACCACCGCGGGCGTCTACGTGCCCACCGAACTGCTCAGCGGGGCCGAGCAGCCGGAGCACTTCGGCGAGCAGCCGTATGACACCCCAGCCGATGCGCATGCGGGTATCGCCACGGCACTGGCGCTTGACGAGGACCACTGGGCCGACGAGGACCACCGGGTCGACGAGGATCACTGGGTCGACGAGGACCAGCCGTTGCCGGCCGAGGAACTCAACGGCCACGCCGACGTGCCCGTCTCGCTGCTGCCGCAGCGCAATCCGGGCGCCAGCGGTATCTCCGACATTCCCGCGTCCCTTGCCGTGCCGCCCACGGCGACACCGACACCGGAGCCGGAGCAGTTCGAGGACGAATGGCCCGAGGACTCGATGCCGGCCCAAACCGCCGAGCATCAGGTGCCCGAGCTTCCCGCGGAGGCGGGAGGCCCAGTCGAAGGCGAGTGGGGCGCGCCCTACCGGGCCGGCGGGCGCCCGACGGACACGTCGGGGTTCTTCGCGGCGCGGGCACAGGCGGCCACCAACGGCGTGGAAGAGTCGACGCCGAAGGCCGAGCCGCAGGTCGCGGACATCGCACCCGAGAAGGCGCGCCACGCGGTGTCCGACGAGTCTGCAACCGCGGGATCGGACGACGCCATCTATCAGAAGATGCTCTCCGAATGGCTGGTCGACCCGTCGGAATTCGCCAACAGCGAGGACCTCAACTGGGAATCGGTCTGGGACCGGGGCTGGTCGGCCGCCGAGGCCGCCGAGGATGCGCCGGTGCTCGAACACACCGAGGATGGCCTGCCCGTGCGCCAGCCCGGGGCCAGATTGGTGCCCGGCGCGGCTCCGGATGCCGAGGGCGGCCATCACCGCAACGGCGGCGCACACCGGAGCAGCGACAACGACGACGAGGTAGGATCGGCGGCTGAGTTTGACGCCGATGAGCAAGGCTCGGGACCGGTTCCGCACCGCGATCCGGACGCTGTCCGCGCGAGCATCAGCAGCCACCTCAGTGGCGTCCACGCCGGTCGCTCGCATGCTCGTGAATCAAGAGGAACAGATAGCCAATGACCTACCCGCCACGTTCGGCGCAGCGTGAATCGCTCGACTGGCTGGTCTCGAAGTTCGCCCGCGACGTCGCCGGTGTCACCCACGCCGTGCTGGTGTCGGCCGACGGCCTGCTGATGGCGGCCAGCGAGCACATCCCGATCGAACGCGCCGACCAACTCGCCGCGGTTGCCTCCGGACTGGCCAGCCTGTCCACGGGCGCGGCGCAACTGTTCGAGGGCGGCTACGTGATGCAGTCGGTGGTCGAGATGGAGAACGGCTACCTACTGCTGATGCGGGTCGGCGACGGCTCCAACCTGGCGACACTCGCGTCGCGAAACTGCGATATCGGCCAAATCGGTTACGAGATGGCCCTTTTGGTGGAACGGGTGGGCGCCGTGGTCCAGTCGTCACGGCGCCGAGCCCCGCAGCACTCGTGAGTGACGTATGGACCTGTGGGAGAGGGATGTCGCCGACGAGCCGAATCTCGTCCGGCCCTACATCCTGACCGCCGGTCGCACCGAGTCCCGCGTTCACCTGCCACTGGAGGCGCCGATCGGCCATCTCGACGCGGAAAAGCCACCGCGGTGGCCGGGAAACGATGTGCGGGGCCTGATCCTGACGATGTGTGCCGATCACCCGTCGGTCGCCGAGATCGCCGCACAACTGTCGGTGCCGCTCGGCGTGGCGCGCGTGCTGATCGGCGACCTGGTGACGCAGGGTTACCTGCAGGTGCACACCACTCTGGAGGGCTCGGCGTCGATTGACGAACGGCGGGAATTGATAGGAAGGACACTGCGTGGCCTACGGGCACTCTGAGGGGCGGCGAGCCCCGACCGACGGCTCTGAGAGGCGGAAAGCCGCCTCGACGAAGATCGTCATCTCCGGCGGTTTCGGCGCCGGTAAGACGACTTTCGTCGGCGCAGTCTCCGAAATCATGCCGCTGCGCACCGAGGCGTTGGTGACCAATGCGTCCGCGGGCGTCGACGGCCTCGAGGCGACCCCGTCGAAGACCACCACCACCGTGGCGATGGATTTCGGCCGCATCACCCTCGCCGACGATCTGGTGCTGTACCTGTTCGGAACGCCCGGCCAGCGGCGGTTCTGGTTCATGTGGGACGACCTGGTGCGCGGAGCCATCGGTGCGATCATCCTGGTCGACGTTCGGCGGCTTGAGGACAGCTTTGCCGCGGTCGACTTCTTCGAGGCGCGCGGTCTGCCGTTTCTGATCGCCATCAACCAATTCGACGATGCTCCTTCGCATTCCACTCAGTCCGTTCGCAAGGCGCTGGCGTTGTCCGATCGCATCCCGGTCATCAACGTCGACGCCCGTAACCGGGACTCGTGCCGCTCAGCGCTGATCACGGTGACTGAGTACGCGCTCAACAGTCTCACCTCGATGTCCCGCTGAATCGGTGGACGCCGACGAAGTAGTCTGGACGGACAGGGAATTCACCGCCCACGACTTTCGCGACGAGGATCTCAGCCGGCTACGTACCGAGCGGGTGGTGTTCGACGAATGCGACTTTCGCGGGGTCAACCTCGCCGAGTCCGAACACATCGGCTGCGCGTTCCGCAATTGCCGCTTCGAGCGGGCCACATTGCACCACAGCATGTTTCGGCAATGCAGCATGCTCGGATCGGTGTTCACCGACTGTCGACTGCGTCCCCTGTCGTTGACCGAAGTGGACTTGACGCTGGCGGTGCTCGGCGGATGCGACCTGCGCGGTGTCGATCTGACTGACTGCCGCCTGCGCGAAGCCAGTCTCGTCGACGCCGACCTGCGCAAGGCGGTGCTGCGCGGTGCAGACCTTCGCGGCGCGCGAGTGCAGAATGCCCGGCTCGACGAGGCGGACCTGCGAGGCGCTCGGACCGACCCGACTATGTGGACCACCGCATCGGTGCGCGGCGCGAAGATCGACATCGAACAGGGGTTGGCGTACGCCGCTGCGCACGGACTGGACATCCACGGCGCATAGATCCGTGAATCGGACCTGCGCGGGCCGCCTGAGGGGAAGGATCAGGCCATGGCCACCTGGGACACGATCGATCGCTACGTCGTCATTTCGACGGACACCCACGCCGGCGCCGACCTTCACGACTACAAGCAGTACCTGCCGTCGCGGCTGCACGACGACTTCGAGGCATGGGCCAAGACGTATGTGAGTCCGTTCGACGACCTGATCGTCGCCACCGCGAAGCGCAACTGGGATCACGAGCTGCGAATCTCTGAGATGGACGCCGACGGAGTCGCGGGCGAGGTGCTGCTGCCCAACACCGTGCCGCCGTTCTTCCCGACCACCCCGAACATCACCATCAGCCTGCCCGGCACCCGCGACGAGTTCGAAAAGCGTTGGGCCGGTGTGCAAGCTCACAACCGCTGGCAGATCGACTTCTGCTCGCTGGCGCCCGAGCGGCGCCGCGGCCTGATCCAGGTCTTCCCCAATGACGTCGGGCTGGCTCTCGACGAGATCCGTTGGGGCGCCGAACAGCGATGCTTCGGCGGCGTGCTGGTGCCTGCGGTGTCGCCCGGTGATCCGAACGTCGCCCCGCTCTTTCACACCCGCTACGAACCGCTGTGGGCACTGTGCGCGGACCTCGACCTGACGGTCGTCCAACACGCCGGGGCAGGCAGTCCGATGATGCCGATGGATCAGCCGGCCTCCAACGCGGTGTTGGTCACCGAGATGGCGCTGTGGGCGCAGCGCACGGTCAGCCATCTGATCCTCGCCGGGGTGTTCGAGCGGCACCCGTCGCTGCGGTTCGTGCCAACCGAGCAGGGCACCATGTGGCTGCAGCAACAGATGATGTTGCTCGACGTCATGGTGCCCAGCATGAAATCCGAAGCAGGCAACCGCACCTACGGGATGTTCGGCGGGTCGTCCATCGACGAACTGACCATGGCGCCAAGCGAATACGCGAAGCGCAACTGCTATCTAGCCTCCGAACTCACCCCGTATGAGTCGTCGATGATCGACTACATGGGCGCCGACCACATCATGTGGGGCAGCGACTACCCGCATGAGGAAGGCTTCTCGCCGCACTCGAAGCAGGCCATCCGCTGGGCGCTGCACAATCAGCCCGAGGACGTCTGTCGCAAGATCCTGGGCGGCACGCCGGGGCGCCTGTACCGGTTCGACCTCGACGCGCTGGCGTCGGTCGCCGCCGAGATCGGACCCACGGTCGACGAGGTGCGCACCCCGCTCGGGGACACCGGCTACGTCTCCCCGCCCGCGTTCGGCTACCGGCCCTTCGAGGGCGGCCTGGCGCTCAAGCGGTTGGCGCCGGTGCGCGAGAGGCTTTGAACGGGGAATAAGCGCTTAACGGCCTCGTTGAGGATGGCATGACGGTGCAAACCGGTTTTCACGAGGGCGAACTTTCTGTTCAGGAGCGTGCAGGCGTTCGCGCGCAAGCGGCCCGGCTCGGTGGTGCCATGCTGTCGACGCCCGACCTGACCGGCGGCATCAGTGATTTCCTGGCCGACCGCGAATTCGCGGTCATCAGCGCTCACGACGCCGACGGCCGGTTGTGGACGTCACCGCTCTTCTCCTCACCCGGGTTCCTCGAAGCGCATGACCGCCTGTTGCATGTTCACGCGAACTTCGGCGCGGGTGACCCGTTGCACGGTATCGCCCAGGGCGAGCCGATCGGCATGCTCGCCATCGAGTTCGCCACTCGCCGAAGGGTGCGGGTCAACGGTAGCCTCGCCAAGGTCACCGCCGGCCGAGCCGGCGATTCAGAAGACGCCGACGGACTCGTGGTGTCCGTCGATCAGGCTTTCGGCAACTGCCCCAAATACATTCAGGTGCGTCATCTCGAGCATATCGACCGTCCCGAGCCATCGCAGGTGACACGATCGGCGACTCTCAGCGACGAAGACGTCGCACGCGTGGCGCACGCCGACACATTCTTTCTGGGAACCAGTCATCCCAGCCGCGGGGTCGACGCGTCGCACCGAGGCGGCACACCGGGGTTCGTCCGCGTCGAGAACAGTCGGCTGTGGTGGCCCGACTACGCGGGCAACAACATGTTCAACAGCTTCGGCAATCTCGCGGTGAGCCCTAGTGCTGCCCTGCTGTTCATCGACTTCGATACGGGTGCGACGCTTCACATTTCCGGGACCGCAGAGGTGGAATGGCTGCCTCCGGGCACCGTCGGCGATGATGGCGCCACGGGGCGTCGGGTCAACTTCACGGTCGAGTCGGTCGTGTCCGGCCGAGACCTGGGGATGCGCAGCGACTCGCCTCAGCCATCGCCGCACAACCCGCCGACTACCTGAGCATTTACCGGGGAAGCCGGATCTTCCAGCGCACCAGGCTCAGGTAGCCGACACAGACCGCCCCGAGCATCGCCATGTTGAACCACCACGCGCTCGCGGTGTGATGCCAATGGGAGTCCTGTGGCGTCAATGGACCGGGAACCAGCCTGATGAGGTCGATCGTCGACGCGGTCGACGCGAATCCCCACCGCGCCGGTGTGATCCACGACAACTGGTCTAGCACCACTCGGCCGGTCACCGGAATCATGCCGCCCTGGAACACCAGCTGAGACATGATCGCGATCACCAGCAGCGGCATGATCTGTTCGTTGGACTTGGCCAGTGCCGACAGCGCCAAGCCGGTCATCGCCGCCGCCATACAACAGGCCGCAACGTCGACGTACAACTCCAGCGTCCGGTTGGGTATCACCGCGCCGCTCGTAACCGCCCCGGGGCCCCACTTCTTGCCCCATACGTTGATGCCGACCACGATGGCCGACTGCAGCAACGCGAACCCGGCGAACACGACGACCTTCGCGAACATGTATGCGGTCGTGGACAATCCGACGGCCTGCTCGCGCAGGAAGATCGCCCGTTCTCCGATGAGGGCGCGGATCGTCAATGCCGTGCCCATGAAGATGGCGCCCACGTTCAGCAGCACCAGAATCTGTCCCGGTTCGTTGGGCGCCTCGCCGCCCTTGATCGCGGGAACGGGAACGCCGAATCCGACGTCGCCCGGCACCGACAGCGAGAGCACACCCATGATGAACGGGAGGAACGCCAGGAAGATGAAGTAACCGCGATCGGAGACGATCAGTCGCATCTGGCGTCGCGCGATCGTCGAGAACTGTCGTCGCAGGCTCGTCTTGGTCGGCTCGCCCAGATCGGCGGGCGTCTCGGCGGGTGGTTGCGGCGGTGGTGGCCCGTGCTGGTCGACGAAGCGCCTGTGCGCCCCCTCGGGATCCCCGGCGACCGAGCTGAAGATGTCGGCCCAGTTGGTGGTCCCCATCGACGGGCCGATCTGGCTGGGCGAACCGCAGAACGCGGTCTTGCCGCCCGGCGCCAGCAGCAGCACCTGATCGCACACGTCGAGGTAGCTCAGTGAGTGAGTGACCACCAGCACCACGCGGCCGGCGTCGGCGAGCTGGCGCAGCATGGTCATCACCTGGCGATCCAGCGCGGGGTCCAGGCCCGACGTCGGCTCGTCGAGGATGAGCAGCGACGGGCCGGTGAGCAGTTCCAGCGCGACCGATGCGCGCTTGCGCTGACCGCCGGACAGTCTGTCGACGCGGGTCTCGAGATGATTCGTCATCTCGAGTTCCTCGAGCACCTGCATGACGACCTGCTCGCGGTCGGCCTTGGTGGTGTCGGGCGGCAGCCGCAGTTCGGCGGCGTACATCAACGCCTGCCTGACGGTCAGCTGCCCGTGCACGACATCGTCCTGCGGCACCATCCCGATTCGGGACCGCAGCGAGGCGTATTCGGCGTGGATGTTGTGGCCCTCGAAGGACACCGTGCCTGTCGTGGGTTGGGTGTAGCCGGCGACCAGTCGCGCGAAGGTCGACTTGCCCGCGCCCGACGGACCGATGACGGCGGTCAGCGTGCCCGGCCGGGCCGCGATCGAGATGTTGTCCAGCAGGGTCTTGTTGCCCTCGATCGTCCACGTGATGCCGTGGACCTCGAGACCACCTGTGCGCGTGTCGGCTTCGGTCTCGGTGCGCCGGACCAGGGTGCCGCCGGCGAACACGAGGTCGATGTTGCCGATGGTGACGACGTCGCCGTCGGTGAGCATCGCCTTCTCGATGCGGGCACCGTTGACGAACGTGCCGTTGATGCTGCGGGCGTCGCGGATCTCGGTGCCCGTCGGAGTGGGCACCAGCGTGGCGTGGTGGCGCGATGCCAGCACGTCGGGAACGACGATGTCATTGTCGGTCGCCCGGCCGATCTTGATCGAGCCCGGCGGTGCATCCGTCGAACCACTGCCCGGCCGCAGGATCCTCAGCATGCTGGTCGCGAGGTTGCCGCCGCCCTCGCTCGAGCGCGGCGCGGCCGTCGGGCCCATCGCCGTCACCGACTCCAACGCGGGTGCCGATATCGACTGCGAATACTGCGGCGCACGCACTGGCGGCGGGGGCGGGGGCGGGGCGTACGGCGTGGGTCCGCTCGTATGCGCCGGTTGCCCAGCGGCCGGGTACCGCGGTGGTTGCGGCCCGGACGGGTACATCGGCTGTGGGCGCGACGTGGTCGGCGCGTGGGGCTGCGGCCGCGATATCTGCGGAGCCGACGTCTGCGGGGGCTGGGTCGACCAGGTCGACGACCCTGGCCGCTGGGTGGCGATGGGCACGGCCGTCGTCGGCGTCCGGCCGGCCGCGCCCTGGTGACGGCCGACCTCGAACGTCAGCTGGGGTCCGTCGGGATTGCCGATGTTGACGGGCATGCCGTCCTGGATGTCGACCGACGGCACCCGGCGCCCATTGACGTACATCCCGTTGAGGCTGCCGTTGTCGATCGCGACCCAGCGGCCTTGGTCGTAGCGCAGGACGAGATGCGCCCGCGAGATCAGCGGATGGGCGATACGGACATCGGCGCGCAGGTCACGACCGACGACGACGTCGTTGCCCGCCGAGAAGCTTCGGGTCGAGCCGTCGTACCGAACGGTCAGCGCGGGCGTGCCTGATCGGCTCATCGGAGCCGAAGGGCCGGCGACATTGGACATCGCGTGCAACTCTATCGGTAGCGCCTCTGCTCTTGGCTCAGGTCCGACGGGGCGTCATCGTGTTGAGATGTGCCACCGGGCAGTGTCGGTGATCTGCGTCAGTGCAGCGATCCGGTCGTCCCGCGTCGTGATGACGTGGGCGAAAGCTGCGTCGACGGCGCAGCTGCCGTCGTGCGCGGGACCCCAGTAGCGGCCCAGCACCACGACCTGGTTGTCGTCGACCGGCAGGTACTCGTCCGGGTCGACGTGCATGTCATAGATCGAGGCGATCCGGCCCCACACGCCGGCGATCATGTCCGCCGGCCCATGGTGCTCGCCGCCGACGCCGTGCGGCATGCCGGTGCTGACCGTGCCGACGAAATCGTCGGTGAGCAAGCCGAATAGAGCCTCTGCGTCGGTGCGGGCGAACGCCTCGTAGAGCCGTTGCACAACGGCGGTCGGACTGGACACGGGGCCTCCAATCAACGTATTAGAGATTGCTCTCTATTATAGTAGCGGGATGCCCCGCCCCGCGCGATACACCCTGGATGATCTTCTCGACGCCGCTGCGGCCCTCCTCGCGGATTCGGGCCCGGCTGCTGTCACGATGTCGGCGGTGGCGCGTGCGACAGGAGCGCCGAGCGGTTCGATGTATCACCGGTTTCCGAGCCGCGCGGCGCTGTGCGGCGAACTGTGGATGCGCACAGAGGAGCGCTTCCAGGCCGGCTTCGCCGCGGCACTTTCGGCGCCGGGCGACCCGCAGGCGCGGTGCGTCGCCGCCGCGCGGCACACGGTGCAGTGGAGTCGCGATCATCCGACCGAGGCGCAGGTGCTGCTCGTGGGCGCGGACGCGCTGTGTGCGGGAGACTGGCCCGAGGAATTGAGTGCGCGGCGGCGCAGCGTGCATCGCAAACTGCGCAGACTGCTCGGCGGCCTGCATGCCGACGCGGACCGGGTGAACGCCGCCGTGATCGACATTCCCTACGCCGTCGTGCGGCGACACCTTCTCGAGGGGCGTGCGATCCCCGCGACGGCCGACGTGATCGTGGCCGACTGCGCCAGAGCGCTGATCTAGCCCGGCGACCCCGTCACGACGCAGTGTGTGTGGCTGTAGATCGTGGCCATGCACTTGTTGCAATGGGTGCAGGCCGAGCGCACGGTATGGGCGTCACCGTCCTCTTTGATCCGGTTGATCAGGTCCGGTTCGGCCAGCAGGGCACGGCCCATCGCGACGAAGTCGAAACCCTCGGCCATCGCCAGGTCCATCGTCTCGCGATTGGTGATGCCGCCCAGCAGGATCAGCGGCAGCTTCAATTCGGCGCGGAACAGCTTGGCATCCCGCAGCAGGTACGCCTCGCGGTACGGGTATTCGCGGAGAAACTTCTTGCCGGTCATTCGGATGCCCCATCGCAGCGGCGGCTTGAACGCGCCCGCGAATTCCTTGATCGGAGCGTCACCGCGGAACAAATACATCGGATTCACCAGAGAGCTGCCCGCAGTCAGCTCGATGGCGTCCAGGCCGCCGTCGGACTCCAGCCATTTCGCGGTCTGCAAGGCCTCCTCGACGGGAATGCCGCCGCGCACGCCATCGGACATCGTCAGTTTCGCGGTGACCGCGATCGGGGTGCCCGCCTTCTCCACCTCGCGCCGCACTGCCATCGCCATGCCGCGGGCCACCTTGGCCCGGTTTTCGAGCGAGCCGCCGAATTCGTCGGTGCGCCGGTTGATCAGCGGGCTGAGGAACGAGCTCGCGAAGTAGTTGTGCCCCAGGTGGATTTCGACGGCATCGAAGCCGGCCTCAATGGCGTAGCGTGCCGCGGCCGCGTGCGCTTCGATGATGTCGTTGATGTCCTCGCGAGTGGCCTTCTTGGCGAAACGCATGGAGAGCGGATTGAAGAACCGCACCGGCGCGTACGCCTTCGCCTTCGTGGAGCGGGCATTGGCCACTGGCCCGGCGTGGCCGATCTGCGCGCTGATCGCCGCGCCCTCGGCGTGGATGGCCGCCGTGAGTTTCTGCAGCCCGGGGATGGCCTCGGGTCGCCACCAGATCGCATTGCCCTCGGTGCGCCCGCCCTTCGTAACCGCCAGGTAGGCGACGGTCGTCATCCCGACCCCACCCGCGGCGGGCAGCCGGTGGTAGGTGATCAGGTCATCGGTGACGAGGGCGTCGGGTGTGGACGCCTCGAATGTCGCCGACTTGATGATGCGGTTGCGCAGCGTCACCGGGCCGAGTTTGGCGGGGGTGAACACATTGCGCGGGCTGTTCATACCGGGAGCATGCCAGACTGGCTGCCGTGGGTGCGATCACACTGGACGGTAAGGCCACGCGGGATGAAATCTTCGTCGATCTGACGGAACGGGTCGCGGTGCTGACCGCGGCGGGCCGCACGCCTGGTTTGGGCACTGTGCTGGTCGGCGACGACCCCGGTTCGCGCGCCTACGTGCGGGGCAAACACGCAGACTGCGCGAAGGTCGGCATCAACTCGATCCGCCGCGACCTGCCCGCTGACATCAGCCAGGCCAAGCTCGACGAGACCATCGACGAGCTGAACGCAAACCCCGAGTGCACCGGCTACATCGTGCAGCTGCCGCTGCCCAAGCACCTCAACGAGAACGCCGCGCTGGAACGGGTGGACCCCGGCAAGGACGCCGACGGCCTGCATCCGACCAACCTGGGCCGTCTGGTGCTCAACGAGCCGGCGCCGCTGCCGTGCACGCCGCGGGGCATCGTGCATCTGCTGCGGAGGTTCGAAGTCGAGATCGCGGGTGCGCATGTCGTGGTGATCGGCCGCGGCGTGACGGTCGGCAGGCCGTTGGGGCTGTTGCTGACGCGTCGTTCGGAGAACGCCACAGTGACGTTGTGCCACACCGCGACTCGGCATCTGCCTGAGCTGACACGGCAGGCCGACATCATTGTCGCGGCCGCCGGGATGCCGCACATGGTGACCGCGGAGATGGTCCGGCCGGGCGCGGCCGTGGTCGATGTCGGTGTCAGCCGGGACGACGCGGGCAAGCTCGTCGGCGACGTGCATCCCGATGTGTGGGAGGTCGCAGGCCATGTGTCGCCGAACCCCGGCGGCGTGGGCCCGTTGACCCGAGCTTTTCTGCTCACCAACGTCGTCGAGCGGGCAGAGGCAGCGATGTGGGCCCCCGCCCGAAGGGCCGGGGACGCTCGCGCGAAGAGCCGATAGTGCTGGCGAAGTCGTGACCGTCCGGGAGTTCGCGCGCAAGGTGTTCGGCGGGCAGTGGCCGATCCTGATGCCGTTCGTGATCTTCATCGCGGCCTTCGTGCTGGTAATCGCGGGCTACTGGCGCCGCGGTGCGCTGGTGCTGGCAATCGGGGTGGGCGTCGCCGCCGCACTTCGGCTGACGCTGCCCGACGATCGGGCGGGTCTACTTGCCGTGCGCAGCAGGGTGATCGACTTCGTCACCACCGCCAGCGTCAGCGCGACGATGCTGTACATCGCATGGACGATCGACCCGCTGGGCACCAGCTAGGGCCTCGCGAGAAACTACTGCCGGAGCGCACGTTCATGGCTGTTGCGAGTCTGTCGTATGGTGCATACTGGGTCGTGTAACCCAATACATCATATGCCCACCAGTCGAGGAAAATTGCCATGGCTGTTGTTCACCACCGGTTCGCGACTATCGAGGGTCGACGGCTGTTCTTTCGCGAGGCGGGCGACCCCGCAGCGCCGCACGTCTTGCTGCTGCACGGATTCCCAACCAGCTCATACATGTTCCGGCACCTGATTCCCGCGCTGGCCGACCGGTATCACGTGATAGCCCCGGACCATCTGGGCTTCGGGCTGTCCGATGCACCGGGCGTGCAGGAGTTCGACTACACATTCGACTCGCTGACGGAGCTGACGGCGGAATTGCTGCGGATACTGAACGTCGATCGCTACGCGATGTATGTGCAGGACTACGGCGCGCCGATCGGTTGGCGGCTGGCGCTGGCCGAGCCGAACTCGATCGCGGCGATCATCACCCAGAACGGCAACGCCTACGATGCCGGCTTCGTCGAAAGCTTCTGGAAGACCGTGTGGGCCTTCCACGATGCGCAGACAGATGAAACCGAAGCGGCGGTGCGGCAGTTCTTCACACTGGATGCCACCCGATGGCAGTACGTCACGGGCGTGCCCGATGAGACATTGGTCGACCCGGAGTCGTGGTATCACGACTATGCGCTGTTATCGCGACCGGGCAACGACGAGGTTCAGCTCAAACTGCTGCTGGATTACGCAACGAATTCACCGATGTACCCCCGTGTGCACGAGTACTTCCGGTCGAGCCGGGTGCCGCTGCTGGCGGTGTGGGGCCGCGGTGACGAAATCTTCGGCCCCGCCGGTGCGCAAGCCTTCGCGGCGGACGCTTCCAGTGCCGAGATCCACCTTCTCGACGGCGGACACTTCCTACTGGAGTCGGCTATCGACGAGGTGAGCGGCCTCGTGCGAGCGTTTCTCGGAAAGCACTGCTGACACATTGGGTTGAACATCCCAAACCGTGGCAGGTGCACGTTAGCCTGACGCCATGGCAAACTCCGCGCTGCGCGAACAACCGCAGCTGACCGCCAAGGGGCGCGCCACGCGGGAGCGGATCGTGAGGGCAGCCGCCGAAGTCATTTTGGCTGAGGGGCTTTCCTCATTCAACATGGTGAACGTCCGTAAAGCGGCATCGGTGAGCGGGTCACAGCTGTCGCACTATTTCACCGATAAGCAGACGCTCATCAGAGCGGTTATAAGACGTCAGATCAACGTGGTACTGGACTTTCACCGCCAGCCCGTGCTGCACGGTCTCGAGACCTTCGACGACTACGAACGTTGGGCCGATCTCAACATGCGCTATCTGCGGCGCATCGGCTACTCCGGCACACCCACTTACCATGCGTTGGCAGGGCAGCTGGTCAAATCCGACCCGGACACACGCGCGACGATCGCGGCTGGCTACTGGCAATGGATCGAGTTGTTCGAGCAATCGATTCAGCGCATGAAGGACAACGGCGCGCTGTCCGCCAAAGCTGATACGCGGCACCTGGCGCTCGTGCTCGTCGCTGCTCACCAGGGAGGCGGCACCATGACCTTTGCCTATCGGCAGGAGTGGCCGCATGCCGACGCGGTGCGATTCGCCGTGAACTACCTGCGCCTGTTCGCCACGGACCCCACGGAACGCAACGGGCGACCGCCCAGGCGCCCGCGCGCACGCAAGACCGCGTCGCGGGTCGTCGATTCCACTGCGCAGTTCACCGACAAGGGACTCGAAATCCGTTCCCGGATCGTCGATGTCGCCGCGACACTGATGTTCGAACACGGCGTGGCTGCGACAAGTCTGAAATCCCTGCGGGACTCCGCCGCCGTTAGCGGTTCACAGCTCACGCATTACTTCCAGGACAAACGTGATCTGACGCGGCAGGTCATCGCCGCGCGCCGTAAGGAAGTGATGGAATTTCACACTCAACCGCAACTCGGCGCGCTGGACAGCTTCAAGGCCCTGCGGGCGTGGGTCGCAGCCTGTGTCGCCAGCGTCGCGACCGTCTATCGCCGGGGCGGCTGTGTCTACGGTTCACTCGCGGGCGAGCTGCTCGAGGCCGACGACGCTGTGCTCGACGACTTGGCGGCCGGATACGACGAATGGCTGGAACTGTTTCGCATCGGCCTCGAGGCGATGCGCACGGGCGGCAGGCTACGCGCCGACGCCGACCCGCGCCATTTGGCGGCTGCGCTGGTGGCCGCTCACCAGGGCGGCACGATGATCACCTACGCAACAAACAGCTCAGAACCGTTGCGCGCAGCGCTGAACGGTGCGGTCGACTACGTGAGTTCCTTCGCGCCCGGATGGCAACCGCCCTCGCGACGGCCTGCCCGCGTCCGCAAACCGCGCTGAGGGCGGCTCGGCGCGCGGTCACTCAATCAATAGGGAATTCCCAGGAGCGCAGCTCTGGACAAAATGGGTCATCTAGCCCAGAATAATGGGTTAAGTAGCCCAATCTGAAGCGAGGGAGGCTCGGCGATGGGCTTGGCGTGGCAACAAGGTCCGCTGGCAGCGGGGACAGTCGGGCAGTTCCTGACACCGCAACCACTACCCGAGCGGTTGCTGTTCGCCGAACCGCTGCGCCGCCGGATGCGGGTGCGTTTCGGCAACGAATGGATCGCCGACAGTGAGAACGTCGTACTCCTGCACGAACCTGGCCGTTACCCCGTGGCGTACTTTCCGATCGGCGACATCAAAGCTGGCGTCCTCGCTCCCGAAGAGCGCATCACGCAGCACCCAGAACTCGGCGCCGTGCACTGGTTCACTGTCGAAAGCGCGGACAGCTCAGGCGCGCACGCGGCTTGGCACTACGCCGCGCCACCGGCGTATGCCTCCGTCCTCGAGGGCCGAGTGGCGTTCGCGTGGCGCGCCATGGACGCCTTCTATGAAGAAGAGGAACGCATCGTTGGGCACGCAGCAGACCCCTATCACCGCATCGACATTCGCGCGACGTCACGGCACCTGGTTGTCCGCGACGGGGATCGGATCATCGCCGACTCACACAGCCCGGTGGTCCTCTACGAGTCCGGCTTCGCTCCGCGGTGGTACGTGCCGCGCGAGGATGTGAGGGAGTCGGCGCTGGAACCGGTTGAGGGACAGACCTTTTGTCCGTACAAGGGATTGGCCAGCTACTACACGATCGGAGGTCGAAAGCGCGCCGCTTGGTCCTATATCAACGCGTGGGCCGAAGTGGGACGGGTCAGCAATCTGGTCTCCTTCGAGCCTGACAAGATCGATGTCTACCTCGACGACGCCCAGCTGCATCTGGACCCCGGGCAGAGCGTTGTTGCGCATGGCCTCGACCGGGGACTTGACCCTGACGAGATCCTGCACCGTTCTCCGGCCTGAGGGAAATGCTGTGAAGGCTCAACTGGAAGTAGTGATCCTGCCAGTGTCGGATCCGGATGCGTCACTGCGGTTTTACCGAGACCGGGTCGGATTCGACCTCGATGTGGATTACTCACCCGCACCGGATTTTCGGGTCGTGCAACTGACGCCCCCTGGTTCGGCCACCTCGATCCAGTTCGGTGTCGGATTCGCTGAGGCGCCGGCAAGTTGCGTGAGCGGTCTGTACCTGGTGGTAGTTGACATCGACGAGTGCAGGCGTGAACTGATCGGTCGAGGGGTGGCGGTCACCGAGATCCGCCACAAGGCAACCGACGGTCAATGGCGCGGCGGCTTCCTTGCTGGACTGGATCCGGATCGAGCGGACTACGCCAGCTTCGCCGATTTCGACGACCCCGACGGCAACACGTGGACGCTGCAGGAACGCGGACATCACTGACAGGACAGGTGGCCGCTGCCATCTCAAAGACGAAGGGAGTACTCATGAATGAGAGCGCCGACAATGCTTATGACGTCATTGTGCTGGGCGCCGGACCGGTCGGGCAGAACGTCGCCGCTCGCGCCCGCGCCGCAGGGCTCGCCGTGGCGGTGGTTGAGCGCGAGTTGGTAGGCGGGGAATGCTCATACTGGGGGTGCGTCCCCAGCAAGGCCCTACTGCGCCCCGTCATCGCCCTGGCCGATGCGTGCAGGGTCGACGGCGCGCGTGAAGCGGTGAGTCAGACCGTCTCGGCGCAGGGCGTTTTCGGCCGCCGTGACCGCTACGTCACCATGTGGGACGACACCGGACAGGCCGGCACCATCAAGGAAATGGGTGCCGACCTGATTCGCGGGCATGCGCGAATCGACGGTCCGCGTCGCGTTGCGGTGCTCACCGCCGACGACGACCTGACCGTCTTGACCGCCCGTCACGCCGTAGCGATCTGCACCGGCAGCAACGCTGCGCTGCCGGAGATCCCAGGAATCGTCGAGGCGCGACCTTGGACCAACCGCAAGGCCACCGACAGCAGTGCGGTACCAGCACGGCTGGCCGTCGTCGGGGCGGGTGGTGTCGGGGTCGAGATGGCCACCGCGTGGCAAGGTCTCGGCTCACGCGTCACCCTTCTTGCACACGGCAGCAGCCTGCTGCCTCGCATGGAACCGTTTGTCGGCGAATCGGTCAGCCGCGGCCTCGCCGAGGCCGGTGTGGACGTGCGCACCGGAGTGACCGTGACGGAGCTGCGCCGGCCAAGCCCTGCGGGTTCGGTGACGGTGGTACTCGACGACGACAGCGAGTTGGACGTCGACGAGATTCTGTTCGCGACCGGCCGTACACCCAACACTGCCGACATCGGTCTACAGACCGTCGGCCTTTCGCCCGGGACATGGCTGGAAGTCGACGACACCTGCCGGGTCACCGGCCCCAATAACGACTGGCTCTATGCCTTGGGTGACGTCAACCACCGGGCGCTTCTGACCCACCAAGGCAAGTATCAGGCTCGGATAGCCGGCGCCGGCATTGCCGCCGCAGCAGCTGGCAAGCCATTGGACCGCACGTCTTGGAGCCCACACGTAGCCACTGCCGATCACCACGCCGTGCCCCAAGTGTTCTTCACTGACCCAGAAGCCGCTGCCGTCGGGCTCACCGCCAAGGAAGCCGAGCAAGCGGGTCGCCGAGTACGGGTCGTTGACGTGAACATCGGCGAAACGGTGCCAGGCGCAAACTTTTTCGCAGACGGGTACACAGGTCGCGCGCGCATGATCGTCGATCTCGATGACGGTCATCTTCTCGGCGCAACCTTCGTCGGGCCCGGCATCTCCGAGTTGCTGCACTCGGCCACCATCGCCGTGGCCGCCAGGGTTCCTGTCGATCGGTTATGGCACGCTGTGCCCTGCTTCCCGACCATCAGCGAAGTGTGGTTGCGGCTGATGGAAGCCAATCGCGATATGCAGACGGCGGGGTTGAAGTAGTCGCCCTCTGATCTTGCCTATCAGGCAATCTTGCCCGATAGGCAAGTTTTGTTCTACGTTGGTCACCGTGACCGAAGAGTTGGGACTACGAGAACGCAAGAAGCTGGACACCAGGCGCGCGCTGAGCGATGCCGCGCTGACGTTGGCGTTCGAGCACGGGTTCGAAGGGGTGACGCGTGAGGCCATCGCCGACCTCGCCGGTGTCTCGCTGCGCACGTTCAACAACTACTTCACTGGCAAGTACGAAGCGCTGGCGTACCGACAGACCGAGCGGCTGCGGCGCAGCATCACGGTGCTGCGAGAGCGCCCGGCCGACGAGCCGCTGTGGACAGCCATCACCGAGGCTGTGCTGACGCCGCTGGAGGAAGACTTTCGCGATGCCGCACGCGAGGACAAGACACCCACCCGCCGAGAACTCGCGGAGACCCGGAAGCTGTTGTTCAGGACGGAGATCCGCGACGCGGTGTCTCGTGAATTGTTCGACGAATGGCGTGTTGCGGTGGCGGAACGCACCGGCACCGATCCGGAGCGCGACCTCTATCCACACTTGGTGACCTCTGTCGTCCGCGCCGTCGGCGATGCGGCGATGGACACTTATGTCGCCGCCGACCCGCCGGTCGCGCTCACCGACCTGCTGCGTGCGGGGTTCGCGGATGTCGCCGCGGGTCTGCCTGCACCCGAACTCAAGAGGACGAAAAAGCGATGACCGACCACACCGATGTCCTGATCGCGGGTGCCGGTCCCAACGGCCTGATGCTCGCATGCGAACTCGCCTTGGCCGGTGTCCGGCCCGTCGTACTGGACCGGCTGCCCGGACCCAGCGAAGAACCCAAGGCCAATGGTCTTGTCGGGCAGGTGATCCGGCAATTGGACATGCGGGGCCTTTACCATGAGTTCGGCGGCGCCGACGGACCGCCGCGACCCGCCTACGGGTGGCGGTTCGGCGGCTTGGACTTGAATTTCTTTGGGATACCGGACAATCCGATGTATCTGTTGCTGCTGCAGCAGCCCCGGCTGGTGCGACTGCTCGACAAGCGGGCCCGCGATCTCGGCGTCGACGTGCGGTGGGGTCACGAGTTGACCGCACTGGCCGTCGACGAAGACAAAGCGGCGGTTACCGTCACGGCTGGCGACGATGCCTACCGACTACACGCGTCCTATCTGGTCGGCGCCGACGGCGGCCACAGTACGGTGCGTAAGGCGCAGGGGATCGGCTTCCCCGGACACACCGCGCCCACGGTCAGCCGAGTCGCTCACGTGTATCTGCGCGACGAATGGCGCGCACCCGACGGCGGCTACGAGATTCCCGGTGCAGGACGAATTCCGCCCGGGCAGAGCAGGTTCGGCAACGGTGGGGTGATGCTGTTCCAATTGCAGCCCGATCGACCGCTCCTGGGCACGGTCGAGTACGGCCGGACGCCCGGCAGCGCCGACGGACCGATGACGTTGGACGAACTGCGAGACAGCCTTCGTCGGCTCGTCGGGTTCGACGTGCCTATCGAGGCTCCGCGCGGGCCAGGTCCGCACGCACTTCGGCGGCTCGACGGTCAGAACGCTCGGCAGGCGGAACGTTATCGGGATGGCCGGGTGTTGTTGTTGGGCGATGCCGCACATGTGCATTCGCCGATGGGTGGGCCTGGGTTGAACCTCGGGATGCAGGATGCCGTCAACCTCGGCTGGAAGCTCGCCGCGGTGGTGAACGGCTGGGCACCCGAGGGGTTGATCGATACCTACGAGTCCGAGCGCTACCCGGTCGGACAGCGAGTGATGATGCACTCGCAGGCACAGACCGCGTTGGTGGCACCCGGGCCCGAAGTCGACGCGCTGCGAACGCTTTTCGCCGAGCTGGCGGGCAAAACCGAGGTGGCCGAGCATCTCGCGAATTTGCTCGCCGGGTCGGACGTGCGTTACGACGTCGGCGACGATCACCCGCTGTCGGGTCGGATGGTTCCGGACTTCGTACTCGACGACGGACGTCGGGTCGCAGATCTGATGTGTGAGGCGCGACCGGTGCTGCTCGACCTCTCCGGTGGCGCCGTCGCGGCTGCGGTGAAGACTGCGCATCGCGTCGACGTGGTGACCGCCACAACGGCCGACGGACCCGCCGCGGTGCTCATCCGGCCTGACGGCTACGTGGCCTGGGCTGCAGATAGTTTCGGCACTGAAGACGTCGACCGGCTACGGCTCGCACTGTTCCGCTGGTTCGCCGTCGACTCTGAACTTTTGCACGATGAATCGACGAAACTTCGCAAATAGATCCAGATTCGGCGCGAGAGACCGTCAGGACAGCGTCGCGCGGAGGCCGACGGTGACGTAGGGCAGCGCCAAACCGTTCGAGTTGGCCAGCGCGGGATGGGTGGCCAGCAGCTCTCGGACGCGGTCGAGCGTGCGGGTGCGTACCTTCTCCGGCGAGGTGATGCAGTAGCTGCGCGATGCGACCAGATCGATAAGCGCTTGCGGCGTCAGATAACTCGTCCATTCGACGCGGTGATGCTCGACATCGTTGAACACATCGGGAAGTGTCGTCTTCTCTTTGAAATGAGCGTCCTCGTGACCGATGATGCGCCCCAGATCCTTGACCCAGCCGAGTCGTTCGTCGCGCGCATTCCACACCAGACCGAGCCGGCCGCCCGGCCGCAGCACCCGGGCCACCTCCTTGACCGCGCGCTCGGTGTCGAACCAGTGCCACGCCTGCGCCACCAGCACGGCGTCGACGCTGCCGTCGGGTAGCGGGATCTCCTCGGCGGTGCCGAGCAACGCCGGCGTGTCGGGCAGCGAATAGCTCAGCAGCTCGAGCATCTCCGGGATCGGGTCGACCGCAACGACGTCGAGGCCCCGCTCGACCAGCCGCGTGGTCAGCTTGCCCGTACCTGCACCGAGGTCCAACACGTCATGGGCACCGGCGGGAAGCAGCCAGTCGATCGCCTCCGGCGGATACGACGGCCGTCCGCGCTCGTATGCCGCGGCTTCGGCGCCAAACGAAAGTGAGCGCTGTGGGCCGCCGGTCATGAGCGAGACGCCAACTCCAACGTCTGACGGATCAATTCGCCCACCGCCTCCGTCTCCACCAGAAAACCGTCGTGGCCGTATATCGAGTCGACCACCTTCAGCTCGGTACAACCCGGCAGCAGCTCGGCCAATTCCTCCTGCAGGCGCAGGGGATAGAGCCGGTCGGAGGTGATGCCGCCGACCACCACCGGCACCGGGCAGCTGCGCAGCGCGGCCTTTACGCCGCCGCGTCCGCGCCCGACGTCGTGGCTGGACAGGGACTCGGTGAGCGCCACATAGGTGCCCGCGTCGAATCGCGCCAACAGCTTGCGGCCCTGGTATTCGAGGTAGCTCTGCACCGAATAGCGGCCGCCGTTCGCGGGATCCTCATCACCCTGCGGTTCGTTGGCGAAGCGGTCGTCCAGTTCGGCCTCACCGCGGTACGTCAGGTGTGCGAAACGCCGAGCGATCTCCATGCCGGTGTCCGGGGAGCGCCCGGTGCCGTAGTAGTCGCCGTTGCACCAGTTCGGGTCGGACTTGATCGCCGCGATCTGCGTGCTCTGGGTGCCGATCTGGTCGGCGGTTGCGCGGGCGCCGACCGCGAGCACCAGGGCCGCGCGCACAGTGTCGGGATGGCTGATGATCCACTCCAGCGCGCGGGCGCCGCCCATCGATCCGCCGACCACCGCGGCGACGTCGGTGATGCCCAGCGCCGCCAGCGCGGCGACGTCCGCCGCGACCTGATCGCGCACCGAGACGAGGGGGAATCTCGAGCCCCACGGCTTCCCGTCGGGATGCAGCGAGCTCGGTCCGGTCGATCCGCGGAAGCCACCCAGCACGTTGGTGGCGAGCGCACACCAGCGGTCGGTGTCGATCGGTGCGCCTGGGCCGGCGACACCTTCCCACCAGCCCTCTGTCTCGACGCCCGGACCCGTCGGGCCCGTGATATGTGAGTCGCCGGTGAGGGCGTGCAGCACGACGACCACGTTGTCGCGATTGGGTGACAGCTCGCCCCATCGCTGCACGGCGATCGTCACATCGTCGATGACCGCGCCGTTCTCCAGCGTCAGCGGGCCGATGTCGACAAGGCCGACTTCCCCTTCGGCAGGCAGCGTTGCGGGGTCAAGCTCTTCGCGCAAGCGTCCCCTACCCTTCGGGTGGGGGCCCACATCGGCGGCCACGTCGACTTCACCGTCAAGAAGCGTCATCAGAACGCCGCCGCCGCGTTGGGATCGCTCGCGCTGGTTGTATTGAACGGTTTGGCGGCCGCGAAGCCCTGTTCGAGGTCGGCGAGGATGTCGTCGATGCCCTCGATGCCAACGGCCAGGCGCACCAGCCCCGGGGTCACGCCCGTCGCGAGTTGTTCCTCGGGGGTGAGCTGCGCGTGCGTCGTCGACGCCGGATGAATCACCAGCGACCGCACGTCACCGATGTTGGCCACGTGGCTGTGCAGCGTCAGCGCGTTGACGAACGCCTTGCCCGCATCGACGCCGCCTGCCAGTTCGAAGGCCAGTACCGCGCCGGTTCCCTTGGGCGCCAGCTTCTTTCCCAGCTCGTACCACGGTGAGGTCGGCAGGCCCGCATAGTTCACCGACGTCACGCCCTCATGACCGGCGAGGTACTCGGCGACCTTCTGCGCGTTGGCCACATGCCGCTCCACCCGCAGGCTCAGCGTCTCCAAACCCTGGGCGATCAGGAACGCGTTGAACGGCGACGCTGCTGAGCCCAGGTCGCGCAGCAGCTGCACCCGCGCCTTGAGGGCGAATGCCGGCGGGCCCAGCTCGGCGAACACCACGCCGTGGTAGCTCGGGTCGGGGGTGGTGAAGCCGGGGAACTTGCCGTTGGTCCAGTCGAAGGTGCCGCCGTCGACGATGACGCCCGCGATCGCCGCGCCGTGTCCGCCGAGGTACTTGGTGGCCGAATGGACGACGATGTCGGCGCCGTGGGCCAGCGGCTGGATCAGATACGGCGTGGCGACGGTGTTGTCCACGATCAGCGGCACACCCGCGTCGTGGGCGACCGCGGCAACGTTGGGGATGTCGAGGATGTCGTTCTGCGGGTTGGAGATGGTCTCGCCGAAGAACGCCTTGGTGTTGGGCCGCACCGCGGCCCGCCAGGAGTCCAGGTCGTCCGGGTCTTCCACGAAGCTGACCTCGATGCCGATCTTGGGCAGCGTGTAGTGGAACAGGTTGTAGGTGCCGCCGTAGAGGCGGGGGCTGGACACGATGTGATCGCCGGCGTTGGCCAGGTTCAGGATCGCGAAGTGCTCGGCAGCCTGGCCGGAGGCCAGGAACAGCGCGGCGACGCCACCCTCGAGGGCGGCGATGCGCTGCTCCACGGTGTCCTGCGTGGGATTCATGATCCGGGTGTAGATGTTGCCCGGCTCGGCCAGACCGAACAGCGCGGCGGCGTGCTCGGTGCTGTTGAAGGTGTAGGACGTGGTCTGGTAGATCGGCAGGGCCCGCGCGTTGGTGGCGCTGTCGGGCGTCTGCCCGGCGTGGACCTGCTTGGTCTCGAACGACCAACTGGCGGTGAGATCTTCTGGCGTGCTCATACGAAACGGCCCTCCATCTGTGCTCTGGGGGTCCGTTTCGGGCGGACCCGCGCTTGCCGTGTAGCCGGTTTCAGCTACTCAACCTGGTCAATCACCCGGGGCACCCCACCGCGGTTGGAGGGTTGCCGGCCAGCAAGCCGGGGCTTGACGCTGGCACTCATGACCGATGAGAAGAATATCGCACGCAGCTGACTGGGTGCCAACCGGTGTTTTCGCGCCGAAGCGGTCGCCCGTCATCGTGTCCCGTCCGGTTGGGTGGGGTATGGGCAAATTGCCCCCATTTTCCGCCGACCGGTGGTGCGGAGCCGAGGTAGGAGAGCCGCGCGCACAGTTGACGCGTAGCGTCGTACCCGACTTCCTGGGACGGACCGACGAGAGCGGGAGAGCACACGACATGAGTGCCGAGCAGCCGACCATCATTTACACGCTGACCGACGAGGCCCCGCTGCTGGCGACCTACGGCTTCCTGCCGATCATCCGGACCTTCACCGAGCCGGCGGGCATCAACGTCGAAACCAGCGACATCTCGGTGGCTGCGCGGATCCTGGCCGAGTTCTCCGATTACCTCACCGAGGACCAGCGGGTGACGGACAACCTGGGCGAGCTCGGCCAGCTGACGCAGGACCCGGCGACGAACATCATCAAGCTGCCGAACATCAGCGCTTCGGTCCCGCAGCTCGCCAAGGCGATCAAGGAGCTACAGGAGAAGGGGTACGCCGTCCCCGACTACCCGGCGCAGCCGAAGAACGACGAGGAGAAGGCGCTCAAGGAGCGCTATGGCAAGGTTCTGGGCAGCGCCGTGAACCCTGTTCTGCGTGAAGGCAATTCGGACCGTCGCGCCCCGAAGGCCGTCAAGGAGTACGCGCGTAAGCACCCGCACAGCATGGGGGAGTGGTCGCAGGCCTCGCGCACCCACGTCGCGACGATGAAGAACGGCGACTTCTACCACGGCGAGAAGTCGATGACGCTGGACCGCGCCCGCAACGTGCGGATGGAGCTGAAGACCAAGAGCGGCGGTGAGGCCGGCAAAGTTGTAGTGCTCAAGCCCGAGGTGAAGCTCGACGACGGCGACGTCATCGAGAGCATGTTCATGAGCAAGAAAGCGCTGTGCGCGTTCTACGAGGAACAGATCGAGGACGCCTACAAGACCGGCGTGATGTTCTCACTGCACGTCAAGGCGACCATGATGAAGGTCAGCCATCCCATCGTGTTCGGCCACTGCGTGAAGGTCTTCTACAAGGACGCCTTCGTCAAGCACCAAGCGGTGCTCGACGAACTCGGCGTCAACGTCAACAACGGGATGGTCGATCTCTACAACAAGATCGAGTCGCTGCCGTCGTTCCAGCGTGAGCAGATCATCCAGGACATCCACGATGTACACGAGCACCGGCCCGAGCTGGCGATGGTGGATTCGGCGCGCGGCATCACCAACTTCCACTCGCCCAGCGACGTGATCGTCGACGCGTCGATGCCCGCGATGATCCGCCTCGGCGGAAAGATGTACGGCGCCGACGGGCGGACCAAGGACACCAAGGCGGTCAACCCCGAGTCGACGTTCTCCCGCATCTACCAGGAGATGATCAACTGGTGTAAGACCAACGGCCAGTTCGACCCGACGACCATGGGCACGGTGCCGAACGTCGGGCTGATGGCGCAGAAGGCCGAGGAGTACGGCTCACACGACAAGACCTTCGAGATCCCCGAGGACGGCGTCGCCGACATCGTCGACAACGACACCGGCGAGGTGCTGATGTCGTGGGACGTCGAGGAGGGCGACATCTGGCGCATGCCGGTCACCAAGGACGCGGCGATCCGGGACTGGGTCAAGTTGGCCGTCGCCCGGGCACGTGCGTCGGGCATGACGGCGGTGTTCTGGCTGGACACCGAACGGCCGCACGAGGTCGAACTGCGCAAGAAGGTCAAGGCCTACCTGAAGGATCATGACACCGAGGGCCTACACATCCAGATCATGCCGCAGGTGTGGGCCATGCGGTACACGCTGGAGCGCGCCACGCGCGGACAGGACACCATCGCGGTGACCGGAAACATCCTGCGCGACTACCTCACCGACCTGTTCCCGATCCTGGAACTCGGCACCAGCGCGAAGATGCTGTCCATCGTCCCGTTGATGGCCGGCGGCGGGATGTACGAAACGGGTGCAGGTGGGTCGGCGCCCAAGCACGTGCAGCAGCTGGTCGAGGAGAACCACCTGCGCTGGGATTCGCTCGGCGAATTCCTCGCGCTGGGCGCCTGTTTCGAAGACCTGGGCGACAAGACGAGCAACAAGCGCGCGACGCTGCTGGGTAAGACGCTGGACGGCGCAATCGGCAAGCTGCTGGAGAACGACAAGGGTCCGTCGCGCAAGACCGGCGAGCTCGACAACCGCGGCAGCCAGTTCTATCTCGCGATGTACTGGGCGCAGGAGCTCGCCGAGCAGACCGAGGATCAGGAGCTGGCCGACCATTTCGCCGCACTGGCCTCCTCGCTTGCCGAGAAGGAAGACGCCATCGTCGACGAACTTGCGCAAGTGCAAGGCGATTCAGTGGACATCGGTGGCTACTTCTGGCTGGACCAGAAGAAGACCACCGCGGTGATGCGGCCGAGCAAGACGTTCAACTCGGTCCTCGAGTCCGCTCGGGGCTGACGGCCCGCAAAAAGGAACTCGGTTAGCCGATGGCCTTCTCGGGCGGCGCTTGCGGCTCGCGGTGACAATCGGCGAACTCGACGATCAGGTCGGCGACTCGCTGCGGCGCCTCGAACATCGGTATGTGCCCGACGCCGTCGAGGTGGGTGACCTGTGTGGTCGGCGGCAAATGCTTGGTGAAGTGGCGGGTGAACCGCGGATGCGGCAGCACCCGGTCCTTCTCGCAGATGACCAGGTGCGTGGGGGAGCTGCCCTCGGCAAGTTCCATCAACCCGGGCAGCAGCAGCGCCTTGATCAGCAGCTGGTAATACGCCGGGCAGTGGGTGACGTCATCGATGATCTGCAGCAGGTCCTCGTCGCTGAGGCGGTCGGGGGTCGAGGTGATCGGCACGGAGGCGGCCTGCTTGGCGAGGGGAAGGCGAAGCGACCGTGGGCCCAGCACGATCGCCGTCAGCCACACCGGCAGGCCGGCCAGGAACTTGAAGACGATCTCGAACTTCGCCGGCGTCCAGCGGTGCCAGCCGCCCGCCGGCGCGATGCCGGTCAGCGAGCGCGCCCTGCCGCGACGCTCGAGTTCGAACGCCACCCACCCGCCGAGCGAATTTCCGACGATGTGCGCGGTGTCCCAGCCCAGCGCATCCATCCGGCGTTCGCAGTCGTCGGCCAGCTCGGCGGTGTCCAGGAAGAACCGGCCCTTGATGCCGCCGTTGTGGCCCGGCATGGTCGGGGCGAGCACCTCGTAGCGGCCGGTGTCGGCGATCAGCGGGGCGACCTTCTTCCAGACGTCCTGCGACATCATGAACGGGTGCAGCAGCAAGATGGGCTCGCCGGAACCCACATGTATCGGTGCGCGCTCGGTCATGGTGCCCGACATTAAAGGTGATACCGCCGGTACCGCAAGTAAGCCGCCGAGGGTCAGGTTGTGTCACGCGAAGACCGCGTGAAGCGTGTATTAACCCCACACTCGACGGACGCAGCGACCGTTAAGGTCCCTACGTGAGCGATGGGTGTTCGCGCGTAGGGCGCTGGAGGAGGTCCGCGAGCAGAACGCCCAGAAATCCATTGGATGACGCGTGCCAAGATTGACCCACCATGAGTGCGGTCAGTCGCAAGCGTCCCGTCGTCTTCTCCGGCGTCCAGCCCACCTCTGATTCCCTGCATCTCGGCAACGCGCTCGGTGCCATCAAGCAGTGGGTCGGGCTGCAGGACGACTATGACGCGTACTTCTGCGTGGTCGACCTGCATGCGATCACTGTCCCGCAGGACCCCGACCAGTTGCGGCGCCGCACGCTCGTCACCGCCGCGCAGTACCTGGCGCTGGGCATCGACCCGTCGCGTTCGACGATCTTCGTGCAGAGTCACGTCCCGGCCCATGCCGAACTCGCCTGGGTGCTGGGCTGTTTCACCGGGTTCGGCCAGGCGTCGCGGATGACGCAGTTCAAGGACAAGTCGCAGAAGGAGGGCAGCGAGGCCACCACCGTCGGGCTGTTCACCTATCCCGTCCTGATGGCGGCCGACGTCCTGCTCTACGACGCGGACCTGGTGCCGGTCGGGGAGGATCAGCGACAGCACCTCGAGCTGGCCCGTGATGTCGCGCAGCGGTTCAACTCCCGCTTCCCGGAGACCTTCGTCGTTCCCGAACCGCTCATCCCGAAGGCGACGGCCAAGATCTACGACCTGGCCGACCCGACCTCGAAGATGAGCAAATCCGCAGGTACGGACGCGGGGCTGATCGCGCTGCTCGACGAGCCGAAGGTCTCGGCGAAAAAGATCCGGTCGGCCGTCACCGACAGCGAGCGCGAGATCCGCTACGACGTCGACGCCAAGGCGGGCGTGTCCAACCTGCTGACCATCCTGTCGGCGGTCACCGGCGCCGATGTCGACAAACTGGTGGAGGACTACGCGGGTCGCGGCTACGGCGACCTGAAGGCAGACACCGCCGAGGCGGTCGTCGAGTTCGTCACGCCCATCAAGGCGCGGGTCGACGAACTGCTCGCTGACCCCGCCGAGCTGGAGTCGGTGCTGGCAACCGGCGCCGAACGCGCACGGGACGTGTCTGCGAAGACGCTGCGGCGGGTATACGACCGGTTAGGGTTCTTGCAGCAACGCTCATGACGCGCTTGGGAGGTCGGTATGGCACGTCCGGCCGAGCCGGACCAGGGGCAGAAGCCGGCCAAACCGGGCATGCTCGACCGATTGCGGGCGCGATACGGCTGGTTCGACCATGCGATGCGCGCGCAGGAGCGGTATCAGGACAGCAAGGGCGACTTCTACGCCGCGGGCATCACGTACTTCACGATCTTCGCGCTGTTCCCGATTCTCATGGTCGGATTCGCGATCGGCGGCTTCGTATTGGCAAGCCGCCCAGACCTGCTCAGCGATATCGAGGACAAGATCAAGGCCTCGGTCTCGGGGAATTTCAGCCAGCAGCTGATCCAGCTGATGGACTCCGCCATCGAGTCGCGCACGTCGGTCGGCATCATTGGCCTCGCTGTCGCGGCGTTTGCCGGGTTGGGCTGGATCGCCAACCTGCGCGAGGCGCTGAGCCAGATGTGGGGCATGCTGCGCCGCGAGCCGCCGGGGTTTCTGCGCACCAAGCTGTCGGATCTGGTGGCCATCGCGGGTTTGTTCGTGGCGATCGTCGTCACCATTGCGCTCACGGCACTCGGCAACTCGGGCGTGATGGAGCACGTGCTCGAATGGTTTGGCCTGCAGGATGTTCCGGGTGTGAGTCTGGCGCTTCGGTTCGCGTCACTGGCAATCTCGATCGTGATCACCTGGCTGTTGTTCACCTGGGTCATCGCGCGCTTGCCGCGTGAGTCCGTGAGCATCCGCAGCGCGCTCGGGGCGGCTCTGTTGGCGGCGGTGGCGTTCGAGATCTTCAAGCAGGTGGCCTCGATCTACCTGCGGTCGGTGACGACGGGGCCGGCGGGAGCGACGTTCGGACCCGTGTTGGGTCTGATGGTGTTCGCCTACATCACCGCGCGGCTGATTCTGTTCGCCACCGCGTGGGCGGCCACGTCGAAAGACAGCCTTGCCGCCGCGCCGGTCGAACCGCCCAACCCCGCGCAGATCACCCCGCGGGTCGAGATTCGCGAAGGGGTGGGAACGGGTGGCGTGCTGGCCGCCGCAGCCGTCGGCGCCCTTGGCGCGCTTGGTCTTTCGAGGTTGACGCGGCGCCGGTAACGGTCAATTGGACGGCACGGGTAGCTCCGGGCACAGGATGGTGTACGGGACGTCGGGGGAAACCCAGTCGCGCCATTGCTGGTGAGTCATGTTGGTGACGAGCTTGTCGCACAGCATCTTCGGGGTGGCGTCGGCAGGCCAGAAGCGAACTGTGGAGTCGTTGCTCGCGGTGGCCACAAAGTGACCGTCAGGGCTGAACGCCACACTGTTCACCACGCCGGTATCGCCGGTGAACGGGTCCGCGAGCGGCTTGCCGGTGTCGGCGTCCCAGAGTCGCACGGTGGAGTCGTATCCGGTGCTGGCCAGATGGTGGCTATCGGGGCCGAACGCGACACTTGTCACCCAGCTCTTGTGCCCGGTGAGGGTGGCCAGGGCGTGCCCGTCTTCGGCATTCCACAGTCGCACTGTGTTGTCGTCGCCTGCGGTGGCCACCAGCTGCCCGTCGTCGCTGAACGCCACGCTCCGCACGGAAGCGGTGTGGCCGGACAGCACGGCCACCTGCTGTGCGGTATCGGCGTTCCACAGCCGCACCTCCTTCTCGAAGCCGGCGGTGGCCACCCGGTGTCCGTCGGGGCTGAACGCCACGTCCCGAACAGCGTGCTGGGAGCTGGTCAACTGCGCGAGCCGCTGACCGGTGTCGGCGTTCCACAGCATCGCACCGTCGGCGCCGCCGGTTGCCAGCCGGTGGCCGTCGGGGCTGAACGCCACCGCGTCGGCTCCTGGGGCGATGACCAACGGGTCGCCGACGGGTCGGCCGCCGGCCACGTTCCAGAGTCGCACCGCGACGAGGTCCGCGCCGGCGAAGCGACGCCCGTCTGGGCTGTAGGCGATGCCGGACGTCCAGTGTTGGTAGATGGTGACGGGTGCACCGACGGGCTGGGTGCCGTCGATCTCCCACACGACGGTCTTGCCGGGGCCCGAACTGGCCAGGTGCCGCCCGTCGGGGCTGAACACCGCCGTGGTCACCTCGTCGTCATGACCGGCAAGGGGAAGGTCGGCGGTCCACAGCCGCATCGTGCCGTCGACACTGACGCTGGCCAGGTGACGCCCGTCCGGGCTGAACGCCACACTCGTGACGCTGTCGGTGTGGCCCGGCAGGGTCGCGAGAAGTCTTCCGGTGGCGGTGTTCCACAGCCGAACGGTGTTGTCGAAACCGGCGCTGGCCAAGCGCTGGCCGTCGGCACTGAATGCCAGCGCGTTGACCTTGCCCGCGTGGCCGGTGAGGGTGGCGAACGGAGTGGGGTTGTCGAAGCTCCAGATGCGCACGCTGCCGTCCCAGAATGCCGCGGCCACTCGGTTATCCGGGCCGATCGCCACGCTGCTGACCACGGAGAGGTTCGTCTTGGTCGTGCCGACATGACGGCCGGTGGCGGCGTCCCACAGGTCGACGGCAAGCGCATTCGCCGTCGCGAGGATGCGTCCGTCGGAGCTGAACGCCGCGCTCTCGAAACTCAAGAAGCCGATCCTGATGGCAGGGCCGAGCGAACGACCGGTGCGGGCTTCCCAGAACCGCACGGCGGAGCCACTGGCCGTGGCCAGCCGACCGTCGGCGGTGAACGCTACTGCGGTCACCGATCCGGTGTGGCCACGGAGCGTCGCGAGGAGTCGGCCGGTATCCACATTCCACAGCCGTACCGTCGTGTCGGCGCTTGCGGTCGCCAGGCGGCGGCCGTCGGGGCTGAACGCCACATTGGTCACCGGTCCGGTGTGGCCGACGAGATCGACGAGCGGGCGGGCGGTTTCGGCATCCCAGATCCGCACTGTGTTGTCCGCGCCGCCAGTGGCCAATCGACGACCATCGGGGCTGAACGTCACGCAGTCGAAGGTGGCGTCCGCAGCGACGACTTTCACCGTGCTCGCCCGCTGGGCGGTCGCGTGCAGCAGAGCCCCTTCGTCGGGAGTGGCCAACGTTCGCGCGGCCAACAACTGCTGAAAGGCTCGAATGTCGCCGCCCGAGCGGGAACCGGCGAGCATGGCGTCAGCTTCACTGTTGAGCCTCAGCGCGATAGCCGTATTGCGTTGTGCCAGGGCCTGTTGGCGCTGTCCGACGGCGATGAGCGCCGCCACAATTGCGGCGACGGTCAGCACCGCCAGTGCGGCGACCGCGGCCGCGCGCAGCCGACGGAAACGGCGCTGTTCGCGCAGATCGTCGCTGGCCAGCTGATCCTTGGGCTTGCCGTGGATCGGCGCCGCCAGCGCGGTGATCTTCTCCCGGAACGGTGCGCCGCGAATATCCCATGGCGCATCGCCACTGACATCAACAAAGAATGGCTCCGACGGCAGTCTTCCGGGCTCGGTGAGCCCGGGCACGGCGGCGTCAGAGGTTTGTGGGTCGAAGCACGCGCGCTCGCCATCCCACATCAGCACTCCGTCGGCCAGCACCAACATCAGCGTCTCGTGACCACGGTGGGTTAGCCAGTATGCGAATTCCTTGTTGACCCAGACGGATTGGGCCGCTTCCGGCGACAGCACGACGATCAGGAAGCGGCTACGGTCCATCGCGTCGGTGATCTTCGCCCACAGATCGGGGCTGACCGTCAGGTCCGTGTCATCGCGGAAAATTCGAAGCGCGCGTAGTTGACCCCAGCGCCGCCCGATTCGGTGCAGGCCCTTTTGAATTCCGCTGACCACTGCTCGATCACGATGCGTGTACGACAGAAACGCGTCGTAATCCCACACCTCGTCGGATTGCGGCGGCCGGTCGGGAACCGGATTCGTCTCCGTCACTCCAATTTCCTGGCCCTCCACACCGCCCACTGAGCGGCGGCCTGCGACAGCGAGCCAGCTAAGTCTAAGAGGCCACTAGTGCTGCGGTCGGCGATTGAGTGACCGAGCGCCCATGATCAGGCCGAGCACGATCAACGTGCCGATGATCGCCACTCCTACCCGTACGGGCATCGCGTCGACGTCTCCCAGCATGGGTGCGGCGTTGACCGTAGGAGCGCCGTTGGCGGACTCCGGCGCTGGGGCGACAAGCGACGGGTCCGGTTCGATCAGCGCGCCCACCTTGGTGCCCGGCGGGGTCGCGAAGCCGTAGTCCAGCAGATGCGCCGCCTGCTCCCACGGGGCGATCGGCTGGCGCGTTCCATGCATGAGCACCGCGACAAGCCGGCGCCCGTCGTGATTGGCCGCGCCCACGAAGGTCTGCCCCGCGTCGTCGGTGTAGCCGGTCTTGCCGCCCATGGCGCCGGGGTAGTTGTCGAGCAGCTTGTTGTCGTTCTCGATCTGGTAGCCGACGTCGCCGCGGCCCGGGAAATCGAATGTGCGGGTCGCGACGATGTCGGAGAAGATCGGGTTCTGCCAGGCATACCGGTAGAACAGGCCGATGTCGTAAGCCGACGTGCTCATGCCGGGCCCGTCGAGACCGGACGGCGTGGCCACCCGGGTGTCGCGGCCGCCGAGTTTGCTTGCGAGGTCGTTGATCTTGGCGATGGCGGTGTCCATTCCGCCCAGCTGCATCGCCAACGCGTGCGCGGCGTCGTTGCCCGAGTGCATCAGCAGGCCGTGCAGCAGATCGTTGATCGAGTAGAAGCCGTTCTCGCCGACGCCGACCCGGGTGCCTTCGGCGTTCGCGTCGTCCTGGGTGCCCGCCACGACCTTGTGGACCGGCAGGTCCTTGATGGCCTGCATCGCGACCAGAACTTTGATGATGCTCGCGGGCCGGTGCCGGCCGTGCGGGTCCTTGGCGGCGATGACGTCGCCGCTGTCCAGGTCGGCCACCAGCCAGGCGTCGGCCGACACGTCGTTGGGCAGCGGCGGGGTGCCGGGGGCCGCGATGATTCCGCAGCCGGCCAGCGCGTCGCCACCCATCGGCTTGGCGGGCACGGGCACCGGCGCGGGCGGGTCCTCACCCGGTTTCGGCACCTCGGACTCATCGATGGCCGGCGGCGTCGACTCGCGGTAGGGGCACGCGTTCGCATCGGGCACCGCGTCCGGCTGGGCGCTCGCCACAGCTGGTCCGCCGATCAGGAAAAGTGCCGCCGCCAGGGCAACAGAGCGCGACAACGCGGTTCGATAGTTCGCCATCGTGAGCGCAGATTAGGGGTTCGCGAGCGGGTTTCCGCGGAGGCGCGCTGTGGCTGGTGTGATCAGTGTTTCAAATGTGACTCGACGGGGTAGCGGCTACAGCGCAGTGGCCGCCAGGTCGACGTAGGCGACCGCAGGGAACTCGATCGTCGACATCCAGAGCTTTCCGGCGGACTCGACGACGCCGGTGACGCCGCCGAAATCCGGGTGCTTGGTGCGGACGCCCCCGACCGCCTCGCCGCTGTCGGCGTCGAACCCCACCACCCAGATCACGGGGTCGACCTTGGGCTGGAGTCGCGCCGGGAGCCGCCAGATCAGCTTGCGAATCCACGGCGGGCGGACCATCAGGCCCTCGGCGGCGGGATTGACCGGTGTCACCAGGGCGGTCCAGATTCGTCCGTCGGAACCCGTGGAGATGTTGTCGGGCATCCCCGGCAGGTGCACGGCGAGCGGCGTCACGTTCCCGGCCTGCGGGCCCGTCAGCCAGAACTTCGACAGTCGGCGTCCCATCGTTTCCGCGAACACCAGAGCAGACCCGTCGGCGGTCACTGTCACGCCGTTGGCGAAGTACAGGCCCTTGGCCAGCGTGGTGACGCTGCCATCGGCGGCGAGGCGGTACAGGCCGCCGGTGCCGCGGGCCTCGAGTATCGGCGCCAGGAAGTGCTCGAAGTGAAAGTCGCTCGTCGATTCGGTGAAATATATTGTGCCGTCCGCAGTTTCAGTGACGTTCGAGCAGAACCGCAATGGTCTCCCGTCGACGTCGGGTCACCAGTACATCCAGCTCGCCGGTGCCGCGATCCATGGCGAGCAGGCCGCGGTGGCTGTCACAGATCAGCAGCCGGCCGTCGCGAGCGACGTGGAGTCCGAGCGGGCGTCCGGCCGTGTCGGCAACGACTTTGTGTTCGTTGCCGTCAGGGGAGATTCGGACGATGCGCCCGTCGACCAGCCCCGTCCAGATCTGGCCGTCGGCGTCCACGACGACGTCTTCGGGACCGTCGCCGGGAAGCGGGACGACGGTGACGGCCGCCGCGGGAACGTCCGGTAGTGGGTCGACCGGCGGCGGCTGCCAGCGGACGGGATGGATCGGTGGCTTGCGTGTCTTCGTCGGCACGCTGCCGACGTCTGCGCCGAAACGCTATTCCAGCAGGGCCTTACTCGAACTTTCGCTGCTGGAATTACCGTTCGCGGAGGAAGTCAGAGCATCCGGCTGGCTTCGCCGAGCACGCGGTGAAGGATGTTGTAGATCGCGTCGAACTCCTTCTTGCCGCTGATCAGCGGGGGTGCCAGCTGCACGACTGGGTCGCCGCGGTCGTCGGCGCGGCAGTACAGCCCCGCCTCGAACAGCGCACGGCGTGAGGAAGCCGCGCAATAGCCGCTCAGCTCTCGTCGTCGTCGAAGGTCTCCTTGGTGGCCTTGTCCTTGACCAGTTCGATGCCGTAGAAGTAGCCCTCGCCGCGCACGTCGCCGACGATCGGGAGCTCGAGGAGCTGCTCGAGGGTGGCCCGGAACACCGGTGCGTTCTCCTTGACGTGGTCGTTGAGTCCCTCACGCTCGAAGATGTCGAGGTTGGCCAGCGCGACCGCCGACGAAACGGGATGGCCGCCGAACGTGTAGCCATGCGCGAAGGTGGTCTTGCCGTCGTTGAACGGCTCGAACAGCCGGTCACTGGCGATCATCGCGCCGATCGGCGAGTAGCCCGACGTCAAACCCTTTGCGCACGTGATGATGTCGGGCACATAGCCGAAGTCGTCGCAGGCGAACATCGAGCCGATGCGGCCGTAGGCGCAGATCACCTCGTCGGACACCAGCAGCACGTCGTACTCGTCGCAGATCTCGCGGACCCGCTCGAAATACCCGGGCGGCGGCGGGAAGCAGCCACCGGCGTTCTGCACGGGCTCGAGGAAGACCGCGGCCACGGTGTCGGGACCCTCGAACTCGATGGCCTCGGCGATGCGGTCCGCGCAGTACTGCCCGAACGCCTTGGTGTCGTGCTCGTAGGGCGCCGGGGCGCGGTAGAAGTTGGTGTTGGGCACGCGGAAACCGCCGGGGGTCAGCGGTTCGAACGGCGCCTTGAACACCGGCAGGCCGGTGATGGCCAGCGCACCCTGCGGCGTGCCGTGGTAGGCGATCGAGCGCGAAATCACCTTGTACTTACCGGGTTTGCCGGTCAGCTTGAAGTAGTTCTTGGCGAGTTTCCACGCCGATTCGACGGCCTCGCCGCCGCCGGTGGTGAAGAACACCCGGTTCAGGTCGCCGGGCGCGTAGCCGGCGATCCGCTCGGACAGTTCGATCGCCGTGGGCGTGGCGTAGGACCACAGCGGGAAGAACGACAGCGTCTCGGCCTGCTTGGCGGCGGCCTCGGCGAGTTCCTTGCGGCCGTGGCCGACCTGGACGACGAAGAGCCCGGACAGCCCGTCGATGTAGCTCTTGCCGTTGCTGTCCCAGATCATGACGCCTTCGCCGCGGGTGATGATCGGCGGCGTGATGCCGGCACCGTGGCGGGCGAAATGGCCCCACAGGTGACGGTTGGCCTTCGCGCCGAGGTCGGCCGAAAGCTCTTGTGTGATATCGATGGTAGTCATCTTGTACCCCAATTATATTGCTGTTTAACGAGTTTCAGGTAAACAAGTGTCTCGGTGGATATCACTCCCGGCAATGCGCGGATCTGGGTGTTGAGGAGGTCGAGAAGGTCGTCGTCGTCCGCGCAGACGACTTCGACGATGGCGTCGAACGACCCTGCGGTCAGCACGACGTAGTCGACGGATTCGATGGTGGCCAGTTTCTCGGCCACCTTGGTGGTGTCGCCGGTGCAGCGGATGCCGATCATCGCCTGGCGCGCGAAACCCAGCTGCATCGGGTCGGTGACCGCGACGATCTGCATGACGCCCGCGTCGACCATCCGTTGGACGCGCTGGCGCACCGCGGCCTCGGACAGCCCGACCGCCTTGCCGATGCCGGCGTAGGACCGCCGGCCGTCCTGCTGCAATTTCTCGATGATCTGCTTCGACAAATCGTCAAGCTGGAACGCCGCGCCCGGGCGCGACGAGTTGACGCGAAACGAAACGGGCCCCATGGACCCCAGTGTGTGGGCGGGACCCGGGTTTACCATGCATGAGATTGTGCACGGAATCCGTCGTCACAAGCAACTATAACCATGAAATCCTTCGTTTGAGGGCCGTAGGGCTGCGGGAATGCGTAGAAACACGCTGCAGGGTGGGCTAGCGTTGGCCCATGACCGCGACCGTTTCCGTCAACCTGGCAAGTAGCTGGATCAACGGCGCTCCGGTGGTGACCGGGGGCAGCCCGCACCGCGTGCTCAATCCCGCGACCAACGAGACCGCCGCCGAGTATGCGCTGGCCACCCCGGGCGACGTCGACATCGCCGTCGCTTCGGCCCGCGCCGCGCTGTCCGGCTGGGCGAACGCCACCCCGGTCGACCGGGCGGCGGTGCTGTCCAAGTTGGCGCAATTGGCGGGCGAGCATGCCGATGATCTGGTCGCCGAGGAGGTCAGCCAGACCGGCAAGCCGGTGCGACTGGCGACCGAGTTCGACGTCCCGGGCAGCATCGACAACATCGACTTCTTCGCCGGCGCCGCCCGCCACCTCGAGGGCAAGGCCACCGCGGAGTACTCCGGCGATCACACCTCGAGCATTCGACGCGAGGCCGTCGGTGTGGTCGCCACGATCACGCCGTGGAACTACCCGTTGCAGATGGCGGTGTGGAAGGTGTTGCCCGCGTTGGCCGCCGGTTGTTCAGTGGTGATCAAGCCGTGCGAGCTGACCCCGTTGACGACGCTGACGTTGGCGCGGCTGGCCACCGAGGCCGGGCTGCCCGACGGTGTGTTCAACGTGGTGACCGGCGCCGGCGCGGACGTCGGCACCGCGCTGGCCGGGCATCGCGACGTCGACGTGGTGACGTTCACCGGGTCCACCCCGGTCGGACGCAAGGTGATGGCCGCCGCCGCGGTGCACGGCCACCGCACGCAGCTGGAGCTGGGCGGCAAGGCGCCGTTCGTGGTGTTCGACGACGCGGACCTCGACGCCGCGATCCAAGGAGCGGCCGCCGGGGCACTGATCAACACCGGCCAGGACTGCACCGCGGCGACGCGGGCGATCGTGGCGCGTGAGCTCTACGACGACTTCGTCGCAGGCGTCGGCGAGCTGTTCGGCAAGATCGTCGTCGGCGACCCGCACGATGCCGACACCGATCTCGGTCCGCTGATCACGATGGCGCACCGCGCGAAGGTGGCGGGCATGGTGGAGCGGGCGCCCGGCCAGGGTGGGCGCATCGTCACCGGCGGCGCCGCTCCGGATCTGCCGGGATCGTTCTACCTGCCGACGGTGATCGCGGACGTCGACGAACAGTCAGAGGTCTACCGCGACGAGATCTTCGGCCCGGTGCTGACGGTGCGGCCGTTCACCGATGACGACGACGCGCTGCGGCAGGCCAACGACACCGCCTACGGTCTGGCCGCGTCGGCGTGGACACGCGACGTGTACCGCGCGCAGCGCGCGTCGCGGGAGATCAAGGCCGGCTGCGTGTGGATCAACGACCACATCCCGATCATCAGCGAGATGCCGCACGGCGGCGTCGGCGCGTCCGGCTTCGGCAAGGACATGAGCGACTACTCCCTCGAGGAGTACCTCACCATCAAGCACGTGATGAGCGACATCACCGGGGTGGCCGACAAGGAGTGGCACCGGACGATATTCACGAAGCGGTAACGCCGGCGAATCAGTAGGTGTCGGGGACCTTGACCTCGGTTCGGGCATTGAGCGTTTCGCCGCGGAAGAACCGCTTGGTGCCGAATGCGAAGCACGCCAGCATGAGTGGGACACCGAGTACGAGCATTCCTACGCCGAGCACGAACACGCCGCCGATCGGGCCGAACGCCGTGTAGCCGTAATCGGGCTGGATCATGTCTTTGGCGCTCTGCACGAACGCCCACGTCATCGCCAGCGCACCCAGCAGCGGGAAGATGCCGCGGAAGAACAGGTTTCGGACCGATTTGAACAGCGTTTTACGGAAGTACCACACGCACGAGTAGGCGGTGATGCCGTAGTAGAACGCGACCGCGAGTCCCAGCGACGCCACCGAGTCCAGCAGTGCGTTCTCCGAAAGGACGGTCAGCACCAGGTAGAAGAACAGCGCGGACAGGCCCATCACGATGGTGCCGAACGCGGGCGTCATGTACCGGGGATGCACGCTGGCGAACCGCTTGGGCAGCGCCTCGTACACCGCCATGGACAGGGTTCCGCGGGCGGTGGGCAGGATTGTGGTCTGCGTCGAGGACAGCGCCGACACCGAGACCGTCAGCAGTAGTGCGGACGCGGCGATGGTGCCCGCGACCGGCTCACCGAGCACCGTCAGCACGTCGTCGGTGTTCATCGCGTTGTTCAACCCGATGCCGACATCGCCGAACCCCGCGAACGACTGGACTGCATAGGCGACCAGAACATAGGTGCACACCAGAATCAGCGTGGTGATGACGGCGGCGATACCGGGTGTCTTGCCGGGGTCCTTGGTCTCCTCGCCGACCGCCAGACATGCGTCCCAGCCCCAGTAGATGAAGATGCACAGGATGATCGCGGCGGCGATCGACGACTCGTCCAGCCCACTGGGCCATAGCCACGACAGCCGCGGCATGATCGCCTGCGCACCTGCGTTCCCGGTGAAGACTCGGATCAACGCGATGACGCTGACGGTGATCAACACGCCGAACTGGATGGCGATCAAGACGTTCTGCACCCGCTCGCTGACGACGATCCCCCGCGCCGACACCAGCGTCATCCCGATGATGAAGAACGATCCGAGAGCCACCTTGGCGGGGCCGTTGTCGGCGAGGTCGTCGAGGCCGAGGAAGTCGAACAGGTAGACCGCGGCGACTTCGGCGACATTGGCCAGCACGATGATCGCCGAGACCGCCAAACCCCAGCCGCCGATCCAGCCGATCCACGGCCCGAACGCCTTGGTGGCCCAGGTGAACGTCGTGCCGCAGTCGGGGGTGTCCTGGGACAGCTCCTTGTACGCGAAGGCAACCAGCAGCATCGGGATGAAGGCCAGGACGAACATCGACGGTGACTTCTCGCCGACGTTCAACACGACGTAACCGAGCGTGGCGGCCAGGCTGTAGGCGGGCGCTACGGCACCGAGGCCGATGACGACGTTGCCGACGAGGCCGAGTGCGCCGGCCTGCAGGCCTTTGTCGCCGACGGCCGGGGCATCCGGCTCCTTGATTGCCATGACGGGAATATACGGTTCACGCAAATATGACGGGGGATCAACGCGGAAAACGTTTTGTGCCAGGCATGTTGCTACGGAATCAGTCACCGCTCCGCGGGTCATAGACTCGAACCATGACCGCGAGCACGCGGGTCGACGAGTTCGAGCAGCTGCGCCCACATCTGCTGGCGGTCGCTTATCGACTGACCGGAACCGTCGCCGACGCCGAGGACATCGTGCAGGATGCGTGGCTGCGGTGGGATCGCGCGGACTCGAAGGCCGATTATCCGATCTGCGCGCGTGGCTGACGACGGTGGTCAGCAGGCTCGCCCTGGACCGGCTGCGGTCGGCCGCGCATCGACGGGAGACCTACTACGGCGAATGGCTGCCCGAGCCCGTCGTCACCGCAATCGACGGCGACGATCCGCTGGCGGCGGTGGTCGCGGGCGAGGACGCTCGATTCGCCGCGATGGTGGTGCTCGAGCGCCTCAACCCCGATCAGCGCGTCGCCTTCGTGCTGCACGACGGATTCGCGGTGCCGTTCAGCGAGATCGCCTCGGTGCTGGGGGTCAGCGACGCGGCCGCGCGGCAGCTGGCGTCCCGCGCGCGGCGGGCGGTCGCGTCGGCGCCGGAACCGGTGGCCGACGAGGCCCACAACGAGGTGGCCGGTGCGCTGATGGGCGCGCTTGCAGCCGGCGACATGGAAGCCGTTGTGCGCCTTCTGCATCCGGAGGTCACATTCACCGGCGACTCGAACCGCCGGGCGCCGACGGCCGCGCGCGTGATTCACGGCCCGGACAAGGTCGCGCGGTTCCTGTTCGGGCTGGCCGCGCGTTACGGCCCGAACTTCCTTGCGGCCAGTCAGCTGGCCCTCGTCAACGGCCAGCTCGGCAGCTACACGCCGGGTACACCCGCGAGCGGGGATTACCCCGCGATGATGCCGCGGGTGACCGCGATGACGGTGCGCGACGGAAAGGTCTGCGCCATATGGGATATCGCGAATCCCGACAAGTTCACCGGCTCCCCGCTCAGGCCTGATTAGCCTCGCGCGAGCGCTCGTCAGCGTCTTCCGTCGCCCAGGGCACCCGGCAAGCGTCACCGGAGTTGAATCCCTGCTCGGTGATGCCGAGCGCGGAGTACATGCGTGCCCGCATGTTCTCCACGCCGATCTGATAGGTCAGCTCGATCACGCCGTCGTCACCGAAGCGCCGACGCAGATCGTCGACCTGCTCGTCGGTGATGGTGTGCGGGTCCGTCGTCATGGCGTCGGCATAGGCGATCGCGGCCCGCTCGTCGTCGGTATACCGAGGCGAGGTCGGGTAGTCGTCGATGTCCTTCAGCCGGTCGACGTCGAGCTCCTCCATGCGCATCAGCATCGCGCCGAAATCGACGCACCACGAGCACCCGACGGTGCGCGCGGTCCAGAACACCGCCAGCTCGCGGACGCTGGCGGGCAGCTTCTTCGACGCGGACTGCAGCATGGTCTCGTGGACGGCGTTGGCGACCAGCAGCCGCGGGTGGTGCGCCGCGACGGTGAACGGCTCGGGCACCTCGCCGAACCGGCGCTTGGCGATCCGATACATCATCCGGGTCACCAGGCCGGCTTGCTTCGGCGTGACGGGAGCAATGCGCGTTTTCTGTGTCATACCCGTTAGACGAGCCAGGGGTGTGAAGTGTGACGGCTGGCGGACATGACTGCCGGGGCGCCAACCTCGCAGCGAGAAATTCGCTGACGTCAGCCACGCCAGTAGTAGATGAGCGAAATATCGCGCAGAGGCTGGCGCAACGACCACCCCGCTCCAAGGCCAGCCCCCGGTTCAGACGTGCAGCGCGTCGTTTACCGCTAGCGCGCGAACATCAGCGCGCGCTTGACCTCTTGGATGGCCTGCGTCACCTGGATGCCGCGCGGGCAGGACTCCGTGCAGTTGAACGTGGTGCGGCACCGCCACACCCCGTCGACCTCGTTGAGGATGTCGAGGCGCTCGGCGGCCGCCTCGTCCCGGCTGTCGAAGATGAACCGGTGGGCGTTGACGATCGCGGCGGGCCCGAAGTACGAGCCTTCGCTCCAGTAGACGGGGCAGCTCGTCGTGCAACACGCGCACAGGATGCATTTGGTGGTGTCGTCGTAGCGGGCGCGGTCGGTCTGGCTCTGAATCCGCTCGCGCGTCGGCGGATTGCCGCTGGTGATCAGGAACGGCTTCACCGCGCGATAGGCGTCGAAGAACGGCTCCATGTCGACGACGAGGTCCTTCTCGACGGGCAGCCCGCGGATCGGCTCGATGGTGATGGTGAGCTGCTTGCCGGGCTTCTTCGGCAGCAGGTCGCGCATCAGCACCTTGCATGCCAGCCGGTTGACGCCGTTGATGCGCATCGCGTCCGAACCGCACACGCCGTGCGCGCACGACCGCCGGAACGTCAGCGTGCCGTCCAGATACCACTTCACGTAATGCAGCAGGTTGAGCAGCCGGTCGCTCGGCAGACACGGCACCCGGAAGCTCTGCCAACCCCCCGAGTCGGCATGAGCGTCGGGGTCCTCCGGGTTGAACCGCGCGATCTTGAGCGTCACCATCACCGCGCCCTCGGGCACCGGCGGCAGTTCAGCGTCCTTGGCCTGGACGTCGGGCGACAGGGTCATCAGTACTTCCGTTCCATCGGCTCGTAGCGCGTCTGCACCACCGGCTTGTAGTCCAGCCGGAGTCGGACAACAGATCGGTGCCTCTGATCCCCAGCAGCGTCGGCGAGGCCATGCTCCTGCCCTGCCTTGTAGGCCATGGTGTGGCGCATGTAGTTGGTGTCGTCGCGGTTGGGGTAGTCCTCGCGGGCATGCCCGCCGCGGGACTCCTTGCGATTGAGCGCGCCGACCACGGTCACCTCGGCGAGCTCGAGCAGGAAGCCGAGCTCGATCGCCTCGAGCAGATCGCTGTTATAGCGCTTGCCCTTGTCGTGCACGGAGATTCGGGCGTAGCGCTCCTTGAGGGCGTGGATGTCGGTCAGCGCCTGCTTGAGCGTTTCCTCGGTGCGGAACACCGCGGCGTTGTTGTCCATCGACTGCTGCAGCGCAGCTCCTGATGTCGGCGACACGCTCGTTGCCGTGTTCGGAGAGGATGTCGCCGACCCAGCCGACCACCATGGCCGACGGATCCGGCGGCATGTCGACGAAGTCGTGGCCCAGCGCGTAGTTGGCCGCGGCGATGCCTGCGCGGCGGCCGAACACGTTGATGTCCAGCAGCGAGTTGGTGCCCAGCCGGTTGGCGCCGTGCACCGATACGCACGCGCATTCGCCGGCGGCGTACAGGCCCGGGACGATCGTCGTGTTGTCCCGCAGCACTTGGCCGTTGACCGTGGTCGGGATGCCGCCCATCACGTAGTGGCAGGTGGGGTAGACCGGCACCAGTTCGGTGACCGGGTCGACGCCCAGATAGGTGCGGGCGAACTCGGTGATGTCGGGCAGCTTGGCCTCGAGCACGTCCGCGCCGAGGTGGCGCACGTCGATGTAGACGTAGTCCTTGTTCGGGCCGGCGCCGCGGCCCTCGAGCACCTCGAGCACCATCGACCGGGCGACGATGTCGCGCGGTGCCAGGTCGACGATCGTCGGCGCGTAGCGCTCCATGAAGCGCTCGCCCTCGCCGTTGAGCAGCCGGCCGCCCTCACCGCGCACGGCCTCGGAGATCAGGATGCCCAGACCGGCCAGGCCGGTCGGATGGAACTGGTGAAACTCCATGTCCTCCAACGGAAGTCCCTTGCGGAACACGATGCCCAGGCCGTCGCCGGTCAGCGTGTGCGCGTTGGAGGTGGTCTTGTACATCCGGCCCGACCCGCCGGTGGCGAACACGATCGACTTGGCGTGGAAGACGTGGATGTCACCGGTGGCCAGCTCGTAGGCGATGACGCCGGTGGCGACGGGCCCCGACTGCGTCTCCGTGATCGCGATGTCGAGCGCGTAGAACTCGTTGAAGAACTCGACGTCGTGCTTGACGCAGTTCTGGTACAGCGTCTGCAGGATCATGTGACCGGTGCGGTCGGCGGCGTAACAGGCCCGGCGCACGGGCGCCTTGCCGTGGTCGCGGGTGTGCCCGCCGAACCGGCGCTGGTCGATGCGGCCCTCGGGGGTGCGGTTGAACGGCATCCCCATCTTCTCGAGGTCCAGCACCGCGTCGATGGCTTCCTGGCACATGATCTCGACGGCGTCCTGGTCGGCGAGATAGTCGCCGCCCTTGACGGTGTCGAAGGTGTGCCACTCCCAGTTGTCCTCTTCGACGTTGGCCAGCGCGGCGCACATGCCGCCCTGCGCCGCGCCGGTGTGGCTGCGGGTCGGGTACAGCTTGGTCAGCACCGCGGTGCGCGCCCGCGGCCCGGCCTCGACCGCGGCGCGCATACCTGCGCCGCCGGCGCCGACGATGACGACGTCGTAGCGATGTTCGACAATCATGTGAACGTCTAACTGGATTTCTCCCGTCGCTTCGCTCGCCCTTCATGAGATGTTCGCGTCGAAGGTCACCAGCACGTAGGTGCCCAGCACCAAGGTGAATCCGGTCGCCAGCAACAGCAGCGAGTTCAGCCAGAACTTGGTGACGTTCTTGCGGGCGTAGTCGCCGATGATCGTGCGCATGCCGTTGGCGCCGTGGATCATCGCCAGCCACAGCAGCGGCCATGTCCCAGATCTGCCAGAACGGCGAGGCCCAGCGCTGCGGCGACATAGTTGAAGTCGATGCGGTACACGCCGTCCTGCCAGATCAGCATCGACGAACAGGTGGCCCGAGCGCGAGGAACACCAGCGCCACACCGGAGAACCGCATGAACAGCCAGGCGTACTTCTCGAAGTAGGGAATGCCTCGCGGGCGGCGAGGCGCGCGGGGATGGTCCAGGCTGGCGGGGCGGTCGTACTCCTTCTCCATCACCGGGGCGTGCGCGGCCCTCGCGGTGGTGGGGCGTCCAGGGCACTCCCGCCGACCCCCCGCTGGCGCGCTCACAGGAACCGCTCCGCCATGTGCATGCCGAGGACACCCAGTGCCGGGATGAAGACGGCCAGGAAGATGCCGACGACGATCCACAGCATCACGCGCTGATAGCTGCGGGCCGTGCTGCCAGAAGTCGATGAGGATGACGCGGATGCCGTTGAGGGCGTGGTAGAGCACCGCAACGACAAGGCCGATCTCCATCAGACCGACGATCGGTGTCTTGTAGGTCTCGACGACCTCGTTGTAGGCCTGCGGGCTGACCCGCACCAGCGCCGTGTCGAGCACATGGACGAACAGGAAGAAGAAGATCGTCGCACCGGTGATGCGGTGCAGCACCCAGGACCACATGCCGGGATCACCGCGGTAGAGGGTGCGCCTGCGCGACGGCTTGCGATCGCGGGGCCGGCACCGCCGTGTCTCCGGGCGTTAGCCCGGAACTTGAGTACTCATCTGGCCTCCAACGCCATCGGTACGCGGTTTGGGCACCGGAGCCGCAACGGCGGCGACATTCGGCCCGGTTCCACAATCAGCTCAACCCAAACCTCGCGGCGACTCTAAACCCAGTTGTACCGCTAAACGAACTACCGTTTAGCCGTCGGTGCACGCAAAACGGCAAAAGTTAGGGTTACCTTGCTCACGTTGCCGGCTGCGGGACGGGAGTTTCGGAATGCATTCAGAATCGGTGCGGTGAGGGTGACATGACATCCGATATCGACTGGAAGATGTTGCGGCACAAGGCAACTGAGGCGGCTACCCGCGCATATGCGCCGTATTCGGGCTTCTCGGTCGGGCGCCGCGGCGCTGGTGGACGACCGCCGGATGGTGGCCGGCTGCAATGTGGAGAATGTCTCATATGGCCTAGGTCTCTGTGCCGAGTGCGCAGTGGTCTGCGCCCTGTATTCCGGCGGCGGCGGCAGGCTGTCGCGCTGTCGTGTGTGGACGCCGCGGGCGAGGTCGCTGATGCCGTGCGGGCGGTGCGGCAGGTGCTGCTGGAGCATGGCGGACCGGAGATGCTGATCGACCATCCGTTGGGTCCGCGGCCGCTGGGCGAGCTGCTGCCCGACGCGTTCGGGCCCGACGATCTGGCGCGCCGCGACGAGCGCGCACGAGGAAATCGCCGTGACGCCGGCTTCACATTCGACGCGCCGACGGTCATCCGGACCAAGCGCGACGGCGGCGTGCTGTCGGATGCGGCGATCGACTGGGTGATCGACGCCTACACCCGACGGCCGGGTCGCCGACGAGCAGATGTCGGCGTTGCTGATGGCGATCTTCTTGCGCGGCATGACCGAGTCGCGAGATCGCCCGCTGGACGGCGGCGATGGTGGCCTCCGGGTGAGCGGCTGGACTTTACAGATCTGCGGCGCGATGGAAAGCCATTGGCGTTGGTGGACAAGCATTCCACCGGTGGAGTCGGCGACAAGATCACCATCCCGCTGGTGCCGGTCGTGATGGCGTGCGGTGGCGCGGTGCCGCAGGCCGCCGGCCGCGGCCTCGGCCACACCGGCGGCACCCTCGACAAGCTGGAGTCCATCCGGGATTCACCGCCGAACTGTCCAAAGCGCAGATCCGGCAACAACTTTGCGATATCGGCGCGGCGATCTTCGCCGCCGGGGAGCTCGCCCCCGCCGACCGCAAGATCTACGCGCTGCGCGACGTCACCGGCGACCACCGAGTCGCTGCCGCTGATCGCCAGCTCGGTGATGAGCAAGAAGATCGCCGAGGGCACCGAGGCGTTGGTGCTGGACTCCAAGGTCGGCGCGGGCGCGTTCCTGAAGACGGAGGCCGAGTCGCGGGAGCTGGCCCGGACCATGGTGGCGCTGGGCACCGCAGCGGGGCTGCATGACCCGCGCGCTGCTGACCGACATGTCGACGCCGCTGGGCCGCGCCGTCGGCAACGCCGTCGAGGTCGTCGAGTCGCTGGAGGTGCTGGCCGGCGGCGGGCCCGCCGACGTGGTGGAGCTGACGCTGGCGCTGGCCGCCGAGATGCTCGACGCCGCCGGGCTGGACGGCGTCGATCCCGCGCAGACGCTGCGCGACGGCACGGCGATGGACCGCTTCCGCGACGCTGGTCGCCGCGCAGGGCGGCGACTTGTCGACGCGAGTTGCCGATCGGTGCCTATTCCGAGACCATCACCGCGCCGCGCGGTGGCACGATGGGCGATATCGACGCGATGGCGGTGGGACTGGCGGTGTGGCGGCTCGGCGCGGGCCGCTCGGTCCCCGGTGAGCGGGTGCAGTTCGGCGCCGGGCTGCACATCCACCGGCGTCCGCGGCGAGCCGTCGCCGCCGGGGAAGCCGGTGTTCACGCTCTACACCGAGACCCCGGAACGGTTCGAGGCGCGCGATGGCCGAGCTGGACGGCGGCTGGAGCGTCGGCGACGAGGCGCCCGCCCGAACGGCCGCTGATCATCGACCGGATCCCGACGAGCCCGAAGTGAGGTGGCCACGCCGCTGACGTTGGAGTCCATCCGGCAGGCACCCAAGGCGCTGCTGCACGACCACCTCGACGGCGGGCCTGCGCCCGGCGACCGTGCTCGAGCTGGCCGAAGCGAGCCGGCTACGACGAGCTGCCCGCCACCGACGTCGACGAGCCTGCGCGACGTTCTTCCGCACCGCCGCGCACAGCGGATCGCTGGTGCGCTATCTGGAGCCGTTCGCGCACACCGTCGGGGTGATGCAGACGCCGGAGGCGCTGCACCGGGTGGCCTTCGAATGCGTCGAGGACCTGGCCGCCGACAACGTCGTGTACGCCGAGATCCGGTTCGCTCCTGAGCTGCACATCGACAACGGGCTGTCGCTGGACGCCGTCGTCGACGCGGTGCTGGCCGGATTCGCCGACGGAGAGAAGGCCGCCAGCGCCGAGGGCCGCGCCATCACGGTGCGCTGCCTGGTCACCGCGATGCGGCACGCGGCGCGGTCGCTGGAGATCGCCGAGCTGGCGATCCGGTTCCGCGACAAGGGCGTGGTCGGTTTCGACATCGCCGGCGCCGAGGCCGGATATCCGCCGACGCGGCATCTCGACGCGTTCGAGTACATGCGAAGCAACAACGCCCGCTTCACCATTCACGCGGGCGAGGCGTTCGGGCTGCCGTCCATCCACGAGGCCATCGCGTTCTGCGGCGCCGACCGGCTCGGCCACGGCGTGCGGATCGTCGACGACATCACCGTCGGCGCGGACGGCACCGCGCATCTGGGCCGGCTGGCGGCGCTGTTGCGGGACAAGCGAATTCCGTTCGAGATGTGCCCGTCGTCGAATGTGCAGACCGGCGCGGTCGGCCAGCATCGCCGAGCATCCGTTCGACCTGCTGGCCCGGTTGCGGTTCCGCGTCACCGTCAACACCGACAACCGGTTGATGAGCGACACCACGATGAGCCAGGAGATGATGCGGCTCGTCGAGGCGTTCGGCTACGGCTGGAGTGATCTGCAGCGGTTCACCATCAACGCGATGAAGTCGGCGTTCATCTCGTTCGACGAGCGGCTGGCGATCATCGACGACGTGATCAAGCCGCGCTTCGCCGTCCTCATCGGCTGAACCCCGGTTTTCCGCGAGCGTGCGTGTCTGTGCGCGACACGCCGATCGCTAGGCAGAGGTTTGCGCACGCTCGCGGCGTTACCGAAGCGCCGCGCGAAGGGCGTCGGCGAATTCGGTTGGCGCGCCCATGAATCCGCCGTGATCGCCGGGGAACTCGACGGGATCGCTTCCGAGGAGTTCGGCCAGCGCCTTCGAGGTGCGGTACGTCAGCAGGGCGCCGGAATCCGCGCCGAGACCGACAACGATGCGCGACGGGCCGCTCGTCAACGCGCCGACGTCGGGCACGAACCCCGTCGTCGGGCGCAGATCGATCTCGAAGAAGCGGGCGTTCTCACGGAGCTCTTGGTCGGACGGCGTTCGACTCGATGGGCGGTGCGTCGTCTGGGTTCAGGCCGAATCCGGCGTTGCGCATGAAGTGAGCCCAGGCGGCACGGAACCCGTCGCGGTGGAAGGTGTCGACGATGGCCTCTGTGTCGACGCGTTGCTCGGCGGCGTCGGGCAGCAGTTCCAGCAGCGGCGGCTCGTGGGCGACGAGGGTGCGGATCCGGCCCGGGATGGCGAGCGACGAGCGCGAGACCGGTGACCGCCCCGCCGCTGGACCCGAACAGGTCGGCGGATTCGGCCCGAGGTCGTCGAGGATCGCGTTGACGTCATCGGCGCGCTCCTCGACCCCGGATGGCGCGTCCGGATCGTCGACCATGCTGCCCGCATAGCCACGCGGGTCATAGGTGACGACGGTGTGGTCGCTGGCCAGTGCATCGGCCAGCGGCGCGAACTCCGCCGCCGCCATCGGCGAGCCGATGACGAGGAGCAGCGGGCCGGCCCCGCGGATCTCGTAGTGCAGTCGCGCGCCGGGGACGGTGAGGGAACGGGTGGTGGGGCTCGTCGACAGGGTCATACCCCTACAGACTGGGGGTCCGCGCGGAAGTCATCGCGGCGGTCGAGCTGTAGCGCTACTCGGCGCGCAGCCGCGATTCGACGAAGGCCTCCAGCGCTTCCCACTGCTCGACGGCCTTGGCGTACGGCGGGTTGGGGCGCGTGACCGTCTCGGGATCCAGCACATGGGCGACCAGCCGGCCCAGCGGCTGATCGGGTCGAGCGTCTCCTCGACCACGGTGTCCTCGGCGTAATCGCCGACATCCCTGAGCAATTCGACGGCCAGCTCGAGCTGGTCGCGGTCGATCGCGTCAGGGCCGTCGGCGAGGCCGTCGTAGATCTCGGTCAGCACGTAGACGTTCTCGTCGGTGACGTTGACCTGCAGTGATCCGTCGTTGGCCGCGGTGCGGATGTCGTCGTAGGTGGCCAGACCGGAAAGGTCGTGATCGTGCTCGTCGGCCAGATAGCGCGCCAGCGCGCGCTCGGAGTTGAACACGCTGATTCGTCCGTTGCGGCCCAGGAAGACCGGCTGGTCGTCGAGGTAGCAGCGCAGCGTGTAGTAGGTGCCCGCTCGGGTCATCATCCGCACCGGGTCGATGCCGACCTTGTGCCAGAAGTCGTCGTCGCTGCCCAGCACGCTGCCCGCGGCATGGTCCTCGAGGTCATCGTGCTCCTCGACGTCCGACTCGTCGGTCTCGTCGAGTCGTCGACCGTCTTCCTCGGGTACTTCTTCCGGCTCGGGTGCAGGTTCGTCCAACTCGGCCGCGGCCTTCTTCGAGGCGGCGGCGTCGACGTCAGGGGTGGTGATCACACCGTCGAGGGCGTCGATGACGTTGTCCCAGCCGCGGCCGATGGTGGACTCGATCTCGGCCCAGCGCTTGCGACCGGCGCGCCCGGCGAACGCGTCGATGCCGCCGCCCAGGCTGCCGAGCACCGGGTTGCCGTTGAAGAACTTGGTGATCGGGGCGAGCTCACACACCGATCCGATGGCAGTGACGATGGCCAGCGTGCGGTGCAAGTCGCTGACCGTCTCCTCGCTGGGCTTCTCGGCGACGAGCTCTTCCAACCCGACGATGTCGTACTGGCGCTCCTCGGACGGATCCAGCCGGTGCGCGTTGGCCTCGGTGATCTTGGCCCACGCGGGGTGGTCGGTGAGGTCGTTGTCCTTATTGGTCCGCACGAAGGCGACCAGGTCGGCGACGGATTCGAAGGCGTAGAGGTCCTCGTCCTTGCCGAGGAACGCCTCCCACTCGTCGCCCTCATCGCGCCAGCGCGGCGCCCACAACGTGTAAAGGTCGCCCTTGGTCAGCCCAAGCCGGATCGGCACGATGTCAGCAGCCATGGCGCACAGAATAGCCATCGGCCCTAAAGCGCCGTCGGCGAGGATCCGTCGGGGGCTTGGTGTCGAGCATGGCAGCGATCGGTGCTAGCCCTGCTTGTCACAGTGGTGTGTACGAGAACGAGTCGATGATCATGCTTGCCGGGAAATCGGTGGTGGCGTCGGGTGCTCCGAGTGGGCCGCCGACCATGAGGTTGAGGATCGCGTACTGGGAGCGGTCGTTGAACGTCCACGGGGTTCCGGGTGGCAACGAGTCGGGGGTGAACACCACGGTGGTGATGTCGTCGATGCCGGCGGTGATCTTGTCGGGCTCCCACTTCATCCAGTAGGTGTGGAAGCCGTCGGTGATGTCGATCGGCGATTGCTGGGAGATCGAGTATTCGCCGATGCCGTGGATGGAGGTTCCGGAGGTGGTAGCGCCGCTCCACAGCTCCATGATGTCGACCTCGCCGGCGTTGGGCCAGCCGGTGGTGTCGATGTCGGAGCCCAGCGTCCAAAACACCGGCCACAGACCCTGATCGGCGGGGAACTGGATGCGCGCCTCCAGCGTGCCGTAGGTGAACTCGAACTGGTCCTGGGTGCTGAAGCCGGCACTGGTGTAGTTGAACGTCCCGAGGAACGGCACGTTGACGGTTTCCTGGAGCGCGGTGATGACGAGGTTGCCGTTGCCGTCGAGCGAACCGTTGGCCGGGTTGTTGGTGTAGGCCTGCAGCTGGCCGCCGCCGCCGGCGCCGGTGACGTAGTGGAAGACGGCTCGTGTTGGGCGCTGAGCCCGCTGGGCCGTTGAAGTCCTCGAACAGTGCGCCGGCGTTGGGGTTGCTGGTGGGTGGGGGCGGGTCGGCCAGATGGGTCAGCGTCACGGTGCGCAGCGTGAAGCCGCTGGAGTTGTTGACGAACAGCTTGGTGCCGTCCGAACTTACCGCGACCCATGGGTCGAAGCCGGTTTCGGCCCGGATGGTTCCGGTGACCTTGGTGTTGGTCGTGGTGTCGATCACCGAGAGGGTGTTGTCGCCGTTGGCCACGTAGGCCACGCTGCCGTCGGGGCTGAGCACGATCCCGGTGGGCGACGGTCCGACCGTGATCGTTGCAAGCGTGGAGCCGGTGGCCCGGTCGAGAACCGACACGGTCCCGCTGCCGGCGTTGGTGACATACAGGCGCTGACCGTCGGCGCTGACCGCGATTTGTTGCGGCGATGTACCTACTGTTGCGCCGCCGACGACGGTGTTGGTGGCGGTGTCGATCGCCGACACGGTGCCCGAGCCCTTGTTGACGACATAGACCCTGTCGCCGCTGACCGCGATGCCGAGGGGTTGGCCGCGACCGCGACGGTCGTGATGGTCGCCAACGTCGTGGCGTTCAACACATTCACACTGTTTGACGTGCCGCTGGTGACGTAGAGCGTGGTGCCGTCTTGGCTCAGCGCCAAGCCTTGGGCACCCGAAAGCGTGACGCTGGCAACGGGACTGCCGCTGGCGACGTCGTACGAGGACACGTTGTTGGCGGCCACCACATACACCCGGGTGGCATCGGAGTTGACCGCCAGTCGCGACGGGTTGGCCTGGGTATCGATGGTCTTGATCAAATTGCCGGTATCGGTGTCGATGATCGTGACGTTGTTGTTCCAGTAACTGGCCACGAACATGTTGTTGCCGTTGACGACCATGGCCGGTGGGTATCCAGCCCATGTAGATCTGACTGGTCCCGGTGATCAAGGAGCCCGCGTAAACCTCCACGTTGCCCGTCGCACTGGTGGTCGAAATGCCGTCACTGACGCTGACGTGACGGTGTCCAGGTCGCGGGGCAGCGAGGAGCCGGCATCCAGGCGCGCCAGTGTCGTCGGGGTGTAGGTGAAGGTGAACGGTCCCCGGGGTGGTGGTCGTGATCGCCGAGATGGTGCCGGTGTCGCCGTCCGGCTGGGTGACGGTCAGTGTGAGGTTGGCCAGCGGTCCGTCGGTGTCGGTGGCCTGCACCGTGTATGTCGTTGCGCCGGTAGCGGAATCGGGTGTACCGGCGGTCACCGATCGAAATGACCGGCGCGGCGTTGGCCACGTTGCCCACGGTGATGTTGACAGTGCCGACGTTGCTGGTGGCGGCGCCGTCAGAGGCGGTGTAGGTGAAGCTGTCGGGCCCGGTGTAGGTGGTGTTGGGGGTGTAGGTGTAGGCACCCGTGGTGGCGTTGAAGTCGGAGATGGAGCCGTTGGTCGGCTGTTGGGTGATGGTGTAGGTCAACGCCTGACCGTCGACGTCGGTGGCGGGCAGCGTATCGGTGATTGGCGTGTCGGTGGGGGTGGAGACGATGTCTCCGCCGGCGACGGGGGCGTCGTTGACCGCGGTGACGGTGACGGTGATGGTGGCCGGCGCGCTGATCGTGGTGCCGTCGGAGACGGTGTAGTTAAACGAATCGGTGCCGTTGTAGTTCGCGGCCGGGGTGTAGGTGTAGGTGCCGGAGGCGCTGCTGAAGTTGGAGATGGTGCCCTGGGTGGGCTGCTGGGTGATGGCGTAGGTAAGCACGGTGCTGTCGGGGTCGGTGGCCGGCAGCGTGGTGGTCTTGGCGGTGTCTTCCGCGGTGGTGATGGAGCCGCCGGTGGCGACAGGCGGAGCGTGGTGGACCCGGTGACGGTGATGTTGACCGTGCCGGTGGCGTACGCGCCCTTGCCATCGGTGACGGTGTAGGTGAAGGGGTCGGCGCCGACGTAGCCGGCGTTCGGAATGTAGGTGAACGAGCCGTCGGCGTTGCCGTAGAGCTGCCCATGTGCCGGTTGGGTGGCCGCGACGGCCTGCAGCGTGTCGCCGTCGACGTCGGTGTCGTTGCCCAGGCGCACCGGGTGCCGCAACCGTCAGCCGAGACGTCCTTCGGGGTCGAGTAGCTGTCGGTGACTGCGACGGGGGCGTCGTTGACGGCGGTGATGGTGACGCTGATGGTGGCCGGGTGTGCTGGTGGCTACTGCCGTCGGAGACGGTGTAGCTGAAGTGTCGGTGCCGTTGTAGTTGGCGGCCGGGGTGTAGGTGTAGGTGCCGGTGGTGGCGTTGAAGTTGGTGATGGTGCCGTGTGGTGGGGGCGGTGGTGATCGCGTAGGTCAGTGTTTGGCCGCCGTCGATGTCGCTACCCGCGGGCAGGGTCTTGTTGGTCGCGGTGTCTTCGGCGGTGGTGAAGCTGCCGCTGCTGGCCACGGGGGCGTCGTTGACCGCGGTGACGGTGATGGTGATGGTGGCCGGGCTGGTGGTGACGGTGCCGTCGGAGACGGTGTAGTTGAACGTGTCCGGGCCGTTGTAGTTGGCGGCGGGCGTGTAGGTGTAAGCACCTGTGGCTGGCGTTGAATCCGGTGATGGTGCCGTGCGCGGGCGGCTGGTGATGGCGTAGGTCAGCGCGTCGCCGTCGACATCGGTGCCGGGCAGGCATGCTTGTTGGTCGCGGTGTCTTCGTTGGTGCTGAAGCTGCCGTCGCTGGCCGACGGGGCGTCGTTGACGGCGGTGATGGTGATCGCTGACGGTGGCCGGCGTTGCTGGTGGCGACGCCGTCGGAGACGGTGTAGGTGAAGGTGTCGGCGCCGTTGACGTTGGCGTTGGGGGTGTAGGTGTAAGCGCCTGTGGCGGAGTTGAATCCGGTGATGGTGCCGTTGGTGGGTCTGGTGGCGATCGGCGTAGGTCAGCGTGGCGCTGTCGACATCGGTCGCGGGCAGCGTACTTGTTGTCGGCGGTGTCCTCGGTGGTGCTGAAGGTGCCGTTGGTGGCGACCGGGCGTCGTTGACGGCGGTGACGGTGATGGTCACGGTGGCTGGGGTGCTGGTGGCTACTCCGTCGGAGACGGTGTAGTTGAACGAGTCCGGACCGTTGTAGTTGGTGGCCGGGGTGTAGGTGTAGGCACCGGTGGCGGTGTTGAAGTTGGTGATGGTGCCGTGTGTGGGCGGGGTGGCGATGGCGTAGGTCAGGGTCTGGCCGTCGACGTCGGTGCCCGCGGGCAGGGTGGTGTTGAGTGCGGTGTCTTCATTGGTGCGTGAGCGCTTCCGCCACTCGCGACGGGTGCGTCGTTGACCGCGGTGACGGTGATGGTGATGGTGGCCGGTGTGCTGGTGGCTACACCGTCGGAGACGGTGTAGACTGAACGGTCGGTGCCGTTGTAGTTGGTCGCCGGGCTGTAGGTGTAGGCACCGGTGGCGGCGTTGAAGTTGGTGATGGTGCCGTGCGCGGGCGGGGTGGAGATGGCGTAGGTCAGCGATGCGTTGTCGACATCGGTGCCGGGCAGCGTCTTGGTGGCCGCGGTGTCTTCGGTCGGTGCTGAAGCTGCCAGGTGGCGACGGGTGCGTCGTTGACTGGTGTGACGGTGATGGTGACGGTGGCCGGCGCTGCTGGTGGCACTCCGTCGGAGACGGTGAAGTTGAACGGATGTCGGACCGTTGTAGTTGGCGGCCGGGGTGTAGGTGTAGGCGCCAGTGGCCGAATTGAATCCGGTGATGGTGCCGTTGGTGGGTGCCGGTGGCGACGGCGTAGGTCAAGGCCTGACCGTCGACATCAGTTCCGCGGGCAGGGTGGTCGTTGAGTGCGGTGTCTTCGTTGGTGCGTGACGCTTCCGCATGGCGACGGGTGCGTCGTTGACCGCGGTGACGGTGATGGTGACGGTGGCCGGGGCGCTCGTAGCTACAGCCGTCAGAGACGGTGTAGTTGAACGTGTCGGTGCCGTTGTAGTTGGCGACCGGGGTGTAGGTGTAGGCACCGGTGGCGGTGTTGAGGTTGGTGATGGTGCCGTGTGCGGGCGGGGTGGAGATGGCGTAGGTGAGCGGTCTGGCCTTCGACGTCGGTGCCCGCGGGCAGGGTCTCGGTGGTGGCGGTGTCTTCGGCGGTGGTGAGGCTGCCGCACTGGCCACCGGGGCGTCGTTGACCGCGGTGACGGTGATGGTGACGGTGGCCGGTGTGCTGGTGGCTGCCGCCGTCGGAGACGGTGTAGGTGAAGGTGTCGGTGCCGTTGTAGTTGGCGCCGGGGTGTAGGTGTAGGCACCGGTGGCGGATTGAAGCCGGTGATGGTGCCGTGTGTGGGCTGGTGGCGATGGCGTAGGTCAGGGCCTGGCTGTCGACGTCGGTGCCCGCGGGGAGGGTCTTGGTGGTTGCGGTGTCTTCGTCGGTGGTCACGCTGCCGCCACTGGCGACCGGAGCGTCGTTGACCGCGGTGACGGTGATCGTGATGGTGGCCGGTGGTGCTGGTGGCTGCACCGTCGGAGACGGTGAAGGTGAAGGAATCCGGCGCCGTTGTAGTTGGTCGCCGGGCGTGTAGGTGTAGGCACCGGTGGCGGTGTTGAGGTTGGTGATGGTGCCGTGCGCCGGCGTGGTGGAGATCGCGTAGGTCAGCGTCGGCGTTGTCGACATCGGTGCCGGCCAGCGTCTTGTGGCCGCGGTGTCTTCGGCGGTGCTGAAGCTCCCGCCGGTAGCGACGGGTGCGTCGTTGACGCGGTGACGGTGATGGTGATGGTGGCCGGGGCGCTGGTGGCGGTGCCGTCGGAGGCATGTAGATGAATGTGTCGGTGCCGTTGTAGTTGGCGGCGGGGGTGTAGGTGTAGGCACCGGTGGTGGCGTTGAGGTTGGTGATGGTGCCGTGTGTGGGCGGGGTGGCGATCGGCATAGGTGAGGGTCTGGCCTGTCGACGTCGGTGCCCGCGGGGAGGGTGCTTGTTGGTCGCGGTGTCTTCGTTGGTGCTGAAGCTGTCCCGCGCTGGCCACCGGTGCGTCGTTGACCGCGGTGACGGTGATGGTGATGGTGGCCGGGGCTGCTGGTGGCGCACCGTCGGAGACGGTGTAGTTGAACGTGTCCGGGCCGTTGTAGTTGGTGGCCGGGGTGTAGGTGTAGGCACCGGTGGCGGTGTTGAGGTTGGTGATGGTGCCGTGTGCGGGCGGGGTGGAGATGGCGTAGGTCAGGGTCGGCCTTCGACGTCGGTGCCCGCGGGGAAGGTCTTGGTGGTCGCGGTGTCTTCGGCGGTGCTGAAGCTGCCCGCACTGGCCACCGGTGCGTCGTTGACCGCGGTGACGGTGATGGTGACGGTGGCTGGGGTGCTGGTGGCTACACCGTCGGAGACGGTGTAGTTGAACGCATCCGGACCGTTGTAGTTGGTGACCGGGGTGTAGGTGTAGGCGCCGGTGGCGGTGTTGAGGTTGGTGATGGTGCCGTGTATGGGCGGGGTGGAGATGGCGTAGGTCAGGGTCTGGCCTTCGACGTCGGTGCCCGCGGGGAGGGTCTTGGTGGCCGCGGTGTCTTCGGCGGTGCTGAAGCTGCCCGCACTGGCCACCGGAGCGTCGTTGACCGCGGTGACGGTGATGGTGATGGTGGCCGGGGTGCTGGTGGCTACACCGTCGGAGACGGTGTAGGACAACGAATCCTGCCCGCTGTAATTGGCCGCCGGGGTGTAGGTGTAGGCACCCGTGGCGGCAACGAATCCGGTGACCGTTCCATGCGCGGGTGGCGTGCTGATGGCGTAGGTCAGGGTCTGGCCTGTCGACGTCGGTGCCCGCGGGGAGGGTCTTGGTGGCCGCGGTGTCTTCGGCGGTGCTGAAGCTGCCCGCACTGGCCACCGGAGCGTCGTTGACCGCGGTGACGGTGATGGTGATGGTGGCCGGGGTGCTCGTAGCTACACCGTCGGAGACGGTGTAGTGACAACGAATCCTGCGCCGCTGTAATTCGTGGCCGGGGTGTAGGTGTAGGCACCGGTGGTGATGTTGAATCCGGTGATGGTGCCGTGCGCGGGTGGCGTGCTGATGGCGTAGGTCAGCGAGGCGTTGTCGACATCGGTGCGCGGGCAGGGTCTTGGTGGCTCGCGGTGTCTTCAGCGGTGGTGAAGCTGCCCGCACTGGCCACCGGGGCGTCGTTGACCGCGGTGACGGTGATGGTGATGGTGGCCGGGGTGCTCGTAGCTACACCGTCGGAGACGGTGTAGGAGAACGATCCTGCCCGCTGTAATTGTGGCCGGGGTGTAGGTGTAGGCACCGGTGGTGATGTTGAATCCGGTGATGGTGCCGTGCGCGGGTGGGGTGCTGATGGCGTAGGTCAGCGAGGCGTTGTCGACATCGGTGCCGGGCAGGGTCTTGGTGGCCGCGGTGTCTTCGGCGGTGCTGAAGCTGCCATTGCTGGCCGCCGGGGCGTCGTTGACCGCGGTGACGGTGATCGTCACGGTGGCCGGAGCGCTGGTGGCGACGCCGTCGGAGACGGTGTAGGACAACGCATCCGGGCCGTTGTAGTTGGTGGCTGGGCTGTAGGTGTAGGCGCCGGTGGTGGTGTTGAGGTTGGTGATCGTGCCGTGCGCGGGCGGGGTGGAGATGGCGTAGGTCAGGGTCTGGCCTTCGACATCGGTGCCCGCGGGGAGGGTCTTGGTCGCCGCGGTGTCCTCGGCGGTGCTGAAGCTGCCATTGCTGGCCGCCGGGGCGTCGTTGACCGCGGTGACGGTGATGGTGATGGTGGCCGGCGTGCTCGTGGCTACGCCGTCGGAGACGGTGTAGTTCAACGAATCCGGGCCGTTGTAGTTGGTCGCGGGGGTGTAGGTGTAGGCACCGGTGGCGGTGTTGAGGTTGGTGATGGTGCCGTGCGCCGGCGGGGTGGTGATCGCGTAGGTCAGCGAGGCGTTGTCGACATCGGTGCCGGGCAGCGTCTTGGTGGCCGCGGTGTCCTCGGCGGTGCTGAAGCTCGCATTGCTGGCGACTGGTGCGTCGTTGACGGCGGTGACAGTGATGGTGATGGCGGCCGGGGCGCTGGTGGCGGTGCCGTCAGAGGCAACGTAAACGAATGTGTCGGTGCCGTTGTAGTTGGTGGCGGGGGTGTAGGTGTAGGCACCGGTGGTGGCGTTGAGGTTGGTGATGGTGCCGTGTGTGGGCGGGGTGCTGATGGCATAGGTGAGGGTCTGGCCTTCGACGTCGGTGCCCGCGGGGAGGGTCTTGTTGGTCGCGGTGTCTTCGGCGGTGCTGAAGCTTCCCGCGCTGGCCACCGGTGCGTCGTTGACCGCGGTGACGGTGATGCTCACGGTGGCCGGCGCGCTGATGGCGGTGCCGTCGGAGACGGTGTAGGACAACGAATCCTGCCCGCTGTAATTCGTCGCCGGGGTGTAGGTGTAGGCACCCGTGGCGGCAACGAATCCGGTGATCGTTCCATGTGCGGGTGGCGTGCTGATGGCGTAGGTCAGCGAGGCGTTGTCGACATCGGTGCCGGGCAGCGTCTTGGTGGCTGCGGTGTCCTCGGCGGTGCTGAAGCTCGCATTGCTGGCGACTGGTGCGTCGTTGACGGCGGTGACAGTGATGGTGATGGTGGCCGGGGTGCTGGTGGCGACACCGTCGGAGACGGTGTAGTTGAACGTGTCGGTGCCGTTGTAGTTGGTGGCCGGGTTGTAGGTGTAGGCACCCGTGGCGGCAACGAATCCGGTGATGGTGCCGTGCGCCGGTGGGGTGCTGATGGCATAGGTGAGGGTCTGGCCTTCGACGTCGGTGCCCGCGGGGAGGGTCTTGTTGGTCGCGGTGTCTTCGGCGGTGCTGAAGCTTCCCGCGCTGGCCACCGGTGCGTCGTTGACCGCGGTGACGGTGATGCTCACGGTGGCCGGCGCGCTGGTGGCCACACCGTCGGAGACAACGTATTTGAAGTTATCCGCGCCGTTGTAGTTGGCCGCGGGGGTGTAGGTGTAGGCACCGGTGGTGGTGTTGAGCCCGGTGATCGTGCCGTGCGCAGGTGGCGTGCTGACCGCATAGGTCAGCGCCTGACCCTCGACATCGGTACCCGCAGGGAGAGTCTTGGTCGCCGCGGTGTCCTCGGCGGTGCTGAAGCTCCCATTGCTGGCTATCGGAGCGTCATTGACCGCGGTGACGGTGATCGTCACGGTGGCCGGCGCACTGTAGGCGATGCCATCGGAGACAACGTAATTGAAGGCATCTGCGCCGTTGTAGTTGGTCGCTGGGGTGTAGGTGTAGGCACCCGTGCTGGTGTTGAGCCCGGTGATAGTGCCGTGCGCAGGTGGCGTGCTGATGGCGTAGGTCAGTGTCTGACCACTGTCCGCGTCGGTGCCGGTGGGCAGGGTCTTGTTGGTCGCGGTGTCCTCGGCGGTCGCGATGGTGTCATTGGCGGCGACGGGTGTGCTGTTGGTGGCGAGTTTGACGTTGATGTTGACGGTCGCGGTGGCGGTCTTGCCCTTGCCGTCGGAGATCGTGTATCTGAACGAGTCGGCGCCGGTGTAGTTGGTCGTCGGGGTGTAGGTCAGCCCTCCGTTAGCGGCAACGGTGACCGTTCCGTGCGACGGGTTGGTCTTGCTGATGACGCTCAGTGTGTCGTGTTCGACATCAAAGTCGTTGGCCAGCACACCGGTTGATGCAGGAATCTGAAGCGTGGTGTTCTTCACGGCGTTATAGGAGTCAGTATGTCGCCACGGGCGCGTCGTTGACCGCGGTGACCTTGATCGTGACGGTTCCGATGGCGATGCCGCCCTTACCGTCAGAGACGGTGTATTTGAAGTTGTCGGCGCCGTTGTAGTTGGTGGCCGGGGTGTAGGTGTAGGCCCGCGTGGTGGCGTTGAAGTTGGTGATAGTGCCGTGCGCCGGCGGCGTGCTGATGGCGTAGGTCAGCACATTGCGGTCGACGTCGGTCGCCGCGGGCAGCGTCTTGTTGGCTGCGGTGTCCTCGGCGGTGGTGAACGACTGGTTGGCGGCCACCGGGGCGTCGTTGACAGGCGTGACGTTGACGGTGACGGTCGCGGTGGCGGTTTTGCCTTTGCCATCGGAGACGGTGTAGTTGAAAGTCTCGGTGCCGTTGAAGTTGGCCGCCGGGGTGTAGGTCAGCGCTCCGGCGGGGGTGACGGTGACCTTCCCCCCGCGCGTCGGAGTTGTCGTGCGGGTGACTTGCAGCGTGTCGGCGTCGACATCGGAGTCGTTGGCCAGCACACCACCCGAGGCAGCGACTTGCACGCTGCTGTCTTCGGCGACGGTGTAGGAGTCAGCCTTCGCCACGGGCGCGTCGTTGACCGAAGTGACATTGATGGTCACCGTGCCTACATCGGTGCCACCCTTGCCATCGGACACGGTGTAGTTGAAGGTGTCGACGCCGTTGAAATTGGCGGCTGGCTTGTAGGTGAATCCGCCGACGGAGGTGACCGTGGCCGTTCCGTGCGCCGGGGTGGTGCTGCCGATGACGCTCAACCGGTCGCGGTCGGGGTCGGTGTCTCCGGTGAGCAAGCCGCTCGACTTGGACAGCGTCTTGTCCTCGGTGACGGTGTAGACCTCATCATCGGCAACAGGCGGGCTGTTCACGGCGGCGAGCAGACGCGGAACCGATACGGGCACAATTGTGTTGAAACCGTGGCCGTCGCTGACGGCGATCGTGAAGTGATCGTATTCGGCGCCAGCGGCCGCGGCGTCGGCGGCGCCATCGGTGGGCGTGTAGATGAACGAACCGTCCGCGTTTACTGCCACACTGCCCTTGGCAGTGGTGGTCGTACCGGCATAGGTGAGCGGATTGCTGTGGGGATAAGTGCCGCGGACATTGCCCATTACCACCCCGTCGGCATCTGGAGCGCCGACCGTGACGGAGACGTCCGGGGCGGCGTTTTGCGGAGCGATGGTGACAGTGGCGCTTTGGGTGGCGGTGCCGTGATGGGAATCGGTGGCGGTGATCTGGAGGGTGTCGGTATCGATGCCCGGTATGGCCGCCGCGGCATGGCGCGCATCGGTGGTCGGGACGAACGTGTAGCCGGTGGCGGTAGGGGTGAGGGTCCCGGTGGTCGGGTCGTGCACGACGAGGTAGGTGACGGGGTCATTGTCGGGATCGCTGGTCAGCACGGTGACGGACACGTGGCCGTCGATGTCGGGATCAGAGACCTGCAGGCTGAGCGTCGGCGGCGTGTTGGCGGGATCGATCGTCATGGCGACGGGCACAGCCAACGTACCGCCCCGGCCGTCATTGACGGTGACGGTGAAGCTGTCGGCCACCTGTGTGGGAGTTGCGCTTTCGGCTGACGCCGCATGACGCGCCGCGATAGCGGGTGTGTAGGTGAAGGTGCCGTCAGTACGCATGACCACGGTTCCGGCGGCGGGACCGCCGGTGACGTTGAAGGACAAGGCATCGTGGTCGGGGTCGCTGACGTTGAGGATGCCGGGCACCGTGCCACTGGTGTGATCGACAGTCCCCAGGGTGTAGGCCGGACTGCCCGCCACTGGGGCCTGGTTGACATCCACGGGTTTGATGGTCACCGTGATGGTCTCGCTGGCAGTGTGGCCCGCGTCTGGGTTGAACAAACCGGTCAGACGGTGGATATGCGAGGGGCTCGACGCGTCGCTGACGGTGATCGTGAAGGTGTCGGTGCCTCCAGTCTTGACCAGCGTGGTAGGAGCGGTGTAGCTGAGAGTTCCTGTAGGCGAGACAGTTACGGCGCCGCCGTGGATTGGCGTCGAGGCGGTGTAGGTCAACGTGTCGCCGTCGGCGTCGTTGGCCGTGACATGCCCGGTGATGGTGTTGTCGACCTGGGTGGTCTGGGCAGAGTTGTAGGTCAGTGTGGGGGTGCGGTTGTCGAAGGTGCGGCGCAGCCAGGCCAGCACGCCCCACAGCACCGGCGTTTGGGCGGCTTGGGCTGCCGGGGCGGCCGTCGTTGTCAGCGGTGCTAATGCGGCATCGAGTACACGGCTGAACGTGGAGGATGTCGCCGATGCGGTCGGCGATGTGGGCGGCGGTGTGGACGTCGCCGACGGTGTCACCGTCGAAGCGGGTGTGGTCACCGGTTCGGCGGCTTCGTTGGTGGTGGTGCTGGACGCGGCAGCGCCGGACTGGATGGACGTGGATTCGGTGCCGGCTGTCGTGGCCGTCAACGGGGTCGTCGAGGTGTTGGGCGCGCTGGGTTGCGATGACGGCGAGGGTGTCTCGGCGTGCTTCGACCCTGCCGCGGGTGTGGGCATCGGTGCCCGCGTGACGGATTCGGTCGGGGTGCTCGGTGCGGTGTTGGAGTCGGCCGCAGTGGTCGGCGACCCGGCGGCAAGGATTTCGGCCGAAGGCGTCGGCTCGGTGGAGACGGCGCCACCGGAGCTACTGATTGTCACGGCGGGGCTGTCGCCGCCGGGGGCGGATACCGTCTCGGTGGCTTGCGATGGCGAGACCGTTCCCGAGTCGGTGGTGACCGCAGTCGGCGAGGAGTCGGTCGACGATGGCGACCCGTTGGCGTCGCTGGCCGATGCGCCGGTTTCCTCGGAGGGAGTGTCCGAGGGTGTCGCCTCGGCGGCCGACGTGGTGTCGGTGTCGGAAGTGCTCGAGGACTCCGGCGTCGACGAGGAAGATGTCGTGGAAGTGGTGTCGGCTGGTTGCGCCCCGGCGATGCTCGGTGGGCCGACGATCGCCGCCCCGACCCCCAAGGCGGCGGCCAGCACTCCTACGCGGCCGATGTGTTCGGCGTAGTGGCGCGCGGAGTGCTTGCCCGCACCGTCAAGCAGGTGCGTGTCAAGATGTCCGGCCGGTTCCCAACCTCCGCGGTTACCGCCGGCTTGGTACAGCATTGCTCTCGGAGGCTTGATGCCCGGCGCGGCAAACACGAGTGCGCCGGGCTCGGCGTGTACCAACTGCCATGTGAGTGGCAGTGTTGGGGTCCGGTTGGTGAGCTTGGAAGTGCTGGTCATGGGACACCCCGCCTCCGCAGATACGATTTGCTGCATCTGCTCCCTATCCTCAGTGCAAGTCGACCGCGCGAAGGCCAATAGGGTCCTATGACCACTGGTTCGTGCCATTGGTCCTCGAAGCTGCCACGGGTCCTGGATTGCTCAAAGACTCTGCGGTGAATTTGCTTTCCGGAACTCTGAAAGCTGATTGACCACAAGCATCGCGGTCGAGGGGGACGGCCGCGCTGACCAGCCACTTACCGGCAGTCTGGTCCAAAGCGTCCGGGTAGCCGCGCCTGATTCGCAAGAATCAATTCATGTCCACGAGGAACGGCCGCGGCGTCGCGCTGGCGGGCATCCTGGGCGCCGCCGTGGTGGCGGCGTTGGTTCTGGTGCCCGGGCTGCACATCGGCGCCACGCAGCCGTGGTTGGGCGCGCTGGTCGTGGTCGTTCCCACCGCGGCGCTGCTGACGGCGACCGGCTATCAGCACTACGGCTTGGGCCGCGCGCTGGCGGTGGCGCTGGCGGTGACACTGATTGCCGGTGGGGTGAGTTGGGTCGTCGCGGTGTTCACGTTGGTGAAGGCGCTCACCGGAACCGGCGTCGGGATGGCCTGGGCCGTCCTGCTCTTTCTCACTCCGCCGGTGTCGGTGCTCGCGCTGGGCGCGTTAGCCCTGCGCCTGGTTTCGCCACCGTCGTCGACCGAAAGTCAGCCCAGCGGAACTGCGGAGTGACGAAGGTCCTCACTCTGTGGGCATCAGTCACTACCGCGGTCGAATCTATAGGCCCGGAAAGACAACCGACGTAGCGTCGATTGTGACCGTGCAATGCTGCCGACGGGCTTTGCGCGGGTTCTTCAAACTTCAAGGGCGCGAACATGACATCAATTCAGACGGACAACACTCTTCAAGCGACGGACGGGTCGCCCGCTGAGCAGTGGACGGGCGACGTCGATACCGTCGTCGACGCGGCGGCCAACGCGGCGCGGGAGTTCCGCAAGCTCAACCAGGAGCAGGTCGACGCGATCGTGGAGGCGATGGTGCGCGCGGGACTCCGTGCCGCCGCCGAGCTGGCCGCGGTGGCGATCGAGGAAACCGGCTTCGGCGTCTTCGAGGACAAAGTGGTCAAGAACTACGTGGCGACCGAGTTTCTGCACGACTATCTGAGGGACAAGAAGTCGGTCGGCGTCATCGACGAGGACGTCGAGAACAACATTCGCTACGTCGCCGAACCCATCGGCGTAGTGCTGGCGATCACCCCGGTGACCAACCCGACGTCGACCGTGCTGTTCAAGGCGATCGTCGCGGCAAAGGCGCGCAATGCCATAGTGTTTCGTCCGTCGCCATACGCGGTGCGGTGCTGCGAACGCAGCGTCGAGATCCTGCGTGAGGCGGCCGAGGCGGCCGGGATGCCACCGGGTGCGCTGCAGGTCATTCCGGCCGCGGCGCACGAGGTGACCCACTACCTGTTCAAGCATCCGAAGGTCGACTTCGTCTGGGTCACCGGCGGCCCGAAGATCGTGGCGCTGGCCAACGCGTCGGGGAAACCCGGTATCAGCGTCGGACCCGGCAACGCCCCGATCTACCTGCACAAGTCGGCCGACATCAAGGGCGCCGTCGTGGACGTGCTGATCTCGAAGACCTTCGACTCGTCGGTGATCTGCCCGGCCGAGCAGACGTGCATCATCGACGACGAGATCTACGACGAGGTGGTCGCCGAGTTCGAGCGGATGGGCGCTCGCCTGCTCAGCGACGACGAGGCTGCGAAGATCGCACAATTCGCGTTCGGCTGCGGCGACAAGATCTCGCTGGATGCCGTGGGGCAGAAGGCTTCCGAACTCGCTGCGCGCGCTGGGTTCACAGTGTCGCCGACGGTCAAGGTGCTGCTGGCGCCGTTGCCGTCAGACCTCGACGCGCTTGCCGCACATCCGCTGGTGGCCGAGAAGCTGATGCCGGTGCTGGGATTGGTGCGCGCGCGCAGCGTGCAGCACGGCATCGACGCCGCCGTACTGGTCACCGAACACGGCGGGCTGGGGCATACGTCGGCGATCTACGCCAACGACGAAGACGTCGTCAACGCCTTCAGTTTGGCGGTGCGTACCGGCCGCATCCTGGTCAACGCGCCGACCGCGGTCGGTGCGCTCGGCGGTATCTACAACAACCTGACGCCGACCTTCTCGCTGGGCTGCGGCACCTGGGGCGGTTCGAGCACGACCGAGAACGTCAACTACAAGCAGCTGCTCAACATCAAGACCGTCGCGTACCGGCGCACTCCGCCGCAGTGGTTCCGGGTGCCGTCGAACACATATTTCAACGAGGGTGCGCTCGACAATCTGCGCGACCTCGACTGCGAGACGGCCGTCGTGGTCACCGACGCGCTGAGCGAGGAGCGTGGCGTGGTCGATCAGGTGCGCGGCAAGTTGCGCACCCACCACGTGCAGGTGTTCAGCGAGGTGACCCCGGAGCCGGACGAGGCGACGATCCAGCGCGGCGTCGCGCTGCTGCAGCGCACCGAACCCGACGTGCTGATCGCCGTGGGCGGCGGATCGGTACTGGACGCGGCGAAGGCGATGCGCTTGTTCTACGAGCATCCCGAAATGAGCCTGGATGAGCTGACGATGCCGTTCCTGGATCCCCGCAAGCGGGTGGCCGATTTTCCCACCGATCGACACCGTCTTCAATTGGTAGCCATTCCAACGACTTCCGGCACTGGATCGGAGGTGTCGCCGGCGGCGGTGCTGACCGTCAATGGTCGCAAGGAGACGCTGGTCGACTACAGCCTGGTGCCCGACCTCGCGATCGTCGACCCGGTCCTGACGTCGTCGATGCCGCCGACGTTGACCGCCGACACGGGCGTCGATGCGTTGACCCATGCGCTGGAAGCGGTGATCTCGATCTTCGCATCGTCGTACACGGATGCGTTGTGCGCGCAGGCCGTTCGGCTGATCTTCAGCGCGCTGCCGCGAGCGTACGCCGATCCGTCCGACCTGTCCGCGCGCACCGACATGTCGAACGCGGCGACGCTTGCCGGGCTGGCGTTCTCGAACGCTTTCGTAGGCACCAACCATGCGCTGGCGCACGCCGTCGGTGCGAGGTTCAAGATCGCGCACGGCCGGGCCAACGGCATCTTCCTGCCCCACGTGATGCGATACAACTCCAGCCTGCCGAGCAAGTTCATGCCGGCACCCGGGTATTCGGCGTACGTGGTGCCTGAGAAGTACGCGCAGATCGGACAACTCGTCTTCGGTGGACACGAGCCTGAGGACAGCAGGCAGCGGTTGTTCCACGCGGTTGAGGAGCTGCTCGACCAACTCGACATGCCGCGTTCGCTCAAGGAGTACGGCGTGCCCGAGGACGAATTCCTCTCAGCGCTACCCGAACTCGCCATGACCGCGTTCGAGGATCTCAGCAACCGCACCAATCCGCGGATGCCGCTCGTCAGCGAGATCACCGCGCTGCTGCGGCAGGGCTACTACGGCGGCGCGGGCGACGAGACAAGTTAGTCACCAACGTGACCGAGCGCGCCTCGGCGACTGGCCGCGCCTATCCCTTGGGTGCCCACCCGGTTGGCGGCGGCACCAATTTCTCGGTGTGGTCGCGCACGTCAACATCGCTCGATCTGCTGCTGTTCGACGACGTCGACGACGCACGTCCGTCTTGCGTAATCCCGCTCGACCGTCTGCGGAACCGGACGGCCTACTACTGGCATGTTTTCGTGCCCGGCGTCGTGCCGGGACAGGTCTACGCCTGGCGTGTCCGCGACACGTCGGCAATCCTCCTTGATCCATACGGCGTGGGGGTGGGGGTGCCCGCGGGCTACGACCGGAAGGCCGGCGCATACACCGATCGGGATTTACGTACCGCGATGAAAAGCGTCGTCGCCGATCTTTCGGGCTACGACTGGGAAGGGGATGTCCCGTTGGGGCGCCCGTTCGCGCGCACCGTCATCTACGAGCTTCACGTCCGGGGCTTCACCGCTCACCCGAACAGCGGGCTGGCTCCTGAGCTGGCCGGCACCTACGCCGGGCTGACGGCCAAGATTCCCTATCTGCGCTCGCTGGGAATCACCGCGGTGGAGCTGATGCCGGTGCTGGCGTTCGATCCGCAGGATGCGCCGCCGGGCCTGGTCAACTATTGGGGCTATAGCCCGGTTTCGTTCTTCGCGCCGCATGCCGCATATGCCTCGACCCGTGACCCGATCGGCGCGTTGGACGAGTTCCGGACCATGGTCAAGGAACTGCATCGGGCCGGGATCGAGGTGATTCTGGACGTGGTGTTCAACCACACCGCCGAGGGTGGCGCCGACGGTCCCACGTTTTGTTGGCGCGGGCTGGACAACGACGCCTATTACATTGTCGATCCAACGAATTCGGCCAGGTATCTGGACTTCACGGGATGCGGTAACACCGTCAACGCCAACCATTCGGTGGTTCGCCGGATGATCGTCGACGCGCTGCACCACTGGGTGGACCAGATGCACGTGGACGGTTTCCGGTTCGACCTCGCTTCGGCAATGACGCGCGACGAGCGCGGCGCTCCGATGGCCAATCCGCCGATCATCTGGGAGATCGAGAGCGACCCGGTGCTGGCCGGAACGAAGGTGATCGCGGAGGCGTGGGACGTCGCCGGGCTGTATCAGCTCGGGTCGTTCGTCGGTGACCGCTGGCGGGAGTGGAACGGGAAGTTCCGTGACGACATCCGCAGGTTCGTGCGCGGCGACAGCGGCACCGTCGCGCTATTGCCCAACCGGCTGCTCGGTAGTCCGGACCTGTTCGGGAGGCGTCCCGCGGAGGTGGAACACAGCATCAACTTCGTCGCCTGTCATGATGGCTTCACCCTGAACGACCTCGTCAGTTATGACCGTAAACACAACGAGGCCAACCTCTCCGACAACACCGATGGCTCGAACGACAACTACTCCACGAATTGCGGCGTCGAAGGGCCTTCGGATGATTCCGAGATCGAGCGCACCCGGGCGCGGCTGGCGAAGAACCTGCTCGGCATCACGTTGATCGCGATGGGCGTGCCGATGATCGTCATGGGCGACGAAGTTCGGCGAACTCAATTGGGCAACAACAACGCCTACTGTCAGGACAACGAAATCAGTTGGTTCGATTGGTCGTTGACCGATCGGTATGCCGATATCCGCCGGTTCGTCGAGAAGCTGATCGACGTGCGGCTGGAGCTCGACATGACACAGGTTATGCACGGGCTTCCGTTGCAGGAGTTTCTGACCCGGTCGTTGGTGCAGTTCCACGGCCGTCGGCTCCATCAGCCCGACTGGTCCGACGATTCCCGCGTGTTGGCGCTCACCGTGCGCAGCGTGATCGGTACGCGGATGGTGCATGCGATGCTCAACAGTTCGCAGGAAGCCGTGGATTTCGAGCTACCTGAGGTTGTCGAGCCAGACCTGCCGTGGCGCCGCGTCGTCGACACCGCCCTCGACCCGCCCGACGATGTCGCCGATCTCGCGAGCGCACAACCGATCTCGGGTTCGGGGTACCGGGTCGACGCACATTCGGTGGTCTTCCTGTGCGCCGACCTACACGACGACTAATTCGTGACCGGGCCGACGGCGATGGCGGTGACGGTGTTGTCGGAGCCGTAGGGGTTGTCGTTGGCGACATAGATGGCGTAGGTGAGGTCCTCGTTGACAGGGGTGACAGCCACCCCGAGCGGGGCGTTGCCGACCGGGATGGGGTCGCCGATCATGCTGGGATGAGCAGCGTCGGTGATGTCGATGACCGTCATCGTGCCGTCGAAGTACTGGGTGACGTAGGCCAGGGTGCCGTCAGGGCTGAGTGCCAGGGCGATCGGGGAGGGGCCGGCATCGAGGTTCGTCCTCGATGATGGCGGGATTTTCGGGGTCGGTGGTGTCGATGACCGCCAAGATGGGGTGGGTAAGGTCGGGTGCCGCCGGTGACGTAAACGCGATCACTGTTGGGGCCGACCGCCACCCCGAACGTGCCGAGGCCGACCTGGATGGGAATGGGGGTGTTGGTATAGGTGTTGATCATCGTCATGGGGCCGCCGTCGCCGCCGCCGATGCTGGTGACGTAGACGTGGGTGCCGTCGGGACTGGCCGCTATCCCCTGCGGGCCGGGGCCGACCGGGATGAGGTCGCCGAACTCCCTGTAGTGGCCGATGTCGGGGTCGTAGCGGATCACCGACACGTTGTCGCTGTTGAGGTTGGCGACGTAGACAGTGCCGGCGGGCTCGGGGATCACCGCCAGCGCGATCGGGCCCTGGCCAGTGACCTGCACGAGGTCGATGACGTGGTTGTAGTCGGGATTGCCGGGAGTGGGGTCTGTGTTGATCACCGACACGGTGTTGTCGCCTTCATTGGTGACGAAGGCGCGGGTGCCGTCGTGGTTGAACGCCACCCGAGTGGGTTGCGCGCCGACTGGGATCGGGTCGCCGATCACGTCGCCGGTTTCGGTGTCGATCACCGTCACGACGTTGGCGCCTGCGACGTACGCGCGGGCGCCGTCCGGGCTGACCGCCAACCCGTACGGGTTGGCCACCTGGATCTTGGTAGGGGTCCCAAATTGTGAGGGCTCGATTTGGATGCCGTCGATGGTGACCTGGGTGGAGAACCCGTCCTGCTCGGTGAGCGCGGCGGGTGCGGCTGCGGCCCTTAGTGTTTGGGGGGCGGGGGCGGGTTGGACGCCGATGACCGACACGGTGTTGCTGTTGGTGTTGACGACGTAGATCTGGGTGGATTGGGTCGGGATGCCGGGCTGGGAGACGTTGACGATAAAACTGTCTTCGTTGCCCAGGCCCAGTCCGGCGCGGATTTGTCCGGCCTGGTTGGGGACGTAGGTGTAGGTGGCGGTGAGGTCGTCGAAGGTGACGGTGCCGTATCGGGGGGCGCCGCCGGGGGCGTAGGTGATGGTGAACGGGTTACCGGCGGGGTCGACCACACCCAGGGAGCCGGTGACGTCGCCGGTGGTGGGATCGGGTGGGCTGGGCGGGGAGGGCGGGGTGACGATGGGTCCGGTCCCGCTGCCGACGCTGATCGCCAGCGCGGTCGGGCCGTTGCCGACGCCGATGGTGTCGATCACGGTGTTGGTGGTGGTGTCGATCACCGACACCGTCTTGCTGTTGGTGTTGGTGACATAGGCGCGGGTGCCGTCGGGGCTGACCACCACCTCGGTGGGCTTTTTGCCGACGCCCACGGTCGCGAGCACCGTGTCGGTGGCGGTGTCGATCACCGACACCGACCTGTCGTCGGTGTTGGTGACGTAGGCCCGGGCGCCGTCGGAGCTGACCGCTACTTCGGTGGGGTGATCGCCCACGCCGACGGTGGCGAGCACGGTGTTGGTGGCGGTGTCGATCACCGACACCGACCTGCTGTAGAAGTTGCTGACGTAGGCCCGGCTGCCGTCGGGGCTGAGGGCCACCTCGGTGGGCCGGTTGCCCACGCCCACGGTGGCGAGCACGGTGTTGGTGGGGGTGTCGATCACCGACACCGACTTGTCGTAGGCGTTGGTGACGTAGGCCCGGGTGCCGTTGGGGCTGACGGCCACCTCGGTGGGGTGGACGCCGACCCCCACGGTGGCCAGCACCGTGTTGGTCGTGGGTGTCGATCACCGACACCGACCTGCTGTCGGTGTTGGTGACGTAGGCGCGGGCGCCGTCGGGGCTGACCGTCACCGCGGTGGGTTTCTTGCCCACACCAATGGTGGCCAGCACGGCGTTGGTCTTGGTGTCGATCACCGACACCGACTTGCTCGCGCTGTTGGTGACGTAGGCGCGGGTGCCGTCGGGGCTGACCGTCACCGCGGTGGGATGGTTGCCCACGCCCACGGTGGCGACCACCGTGTTGGTGGCGGTGTCGATCACCGACACCGACTTGCTGTCGGCGTTGGTGACATAGGCGCGGGTGCCGTCGGGACTGACCGCCACCTCGGTGGGATGGTTGCCCACGCCGACGGTGTTGTCCGGCTGCGAGATCGCAGAAGTGGTCCGGGCGGCAGTTGGCGCGGCTGCCAGGGAGCCGCTCACCGCGCCTGTGGTCGGATCGGGCTCACTCGGAGGGAGAAGCGAAGCGACGAGGGGCGGCTGGCCGAGGGTCGTCATGCTGGCTGTCGAGATAGTGCCCTCGTTCTTATTGAGGACGTAGAGCTCGTTCGTCACGGGGTTGAACGCCATCCCTTGTGGAGCGCTACCAGCCGTAGCGCCGACTGTGAGGGGTTGGACGCCGGCGTTGTCGAAGTCGGTGTCCAGCAGGTCGCGGTAGCGGGCGTCGATGGCATACACCTGGTTGGTTAAGCCTGATGAGTCCGAGGGCACGGAGGCGTAGACGATGCTGCCGTCGGTGCTGACCACCACGTTGTACGGGCGAACGCCATCGGGCAGGAAGGTGGGCGCACCGATCTGAGTGTTGGTGTCGGTGTCAAACTGCGTGATGCCGCCGTTGACGTTGGCCACGTTCAGCCAGTTGCGTCCGTCATGGCTCGATGTCGCCAACGAGATCGGACCAGCGATGTCAGCGCCTCTGAACCACGTGATGACGGTGTTGAACGTGCTTTCGTGGCTTGGGTCGGCGTCGATCACGGATATCGAGTTGCCCCAGGAGTTGGCGACGTAGACATAACGGCCGCCATCAGCGCTGGCCGCCACACCCCATGGCTGGTCCTCGATGCCGGTACTGATGGTCTCGATGACTTTGTAGGTGTTGGTCTCCCAATCGAATCCGATCACCGACACCGTGTCGCTGCCCCGGTTGCTGACGTAGGCCAGACCGGAGTATTCGCTGACCGCGACACCCTGCGGATCGTCGCCCACGATGACGGTGCCCACGACGCTGTTGGTGTCGTTATTGATATCGATCACTGTCACGTTGTCGCTGCCAGAGTTGGTGACATACAGCAGATTTCCGCTAAGCGCGAGCGCAGACGGATTGCTACCAACCGGGATGGGATCACCAACCGGATTGCGTGTGGCGTCCACCACCACCACCGTGCCGGCGTTGTTGGCGAGGTAGGCGCGGGTGCCGTCGGGGCTGACCACCATCGCGTTGTTGTCACCGGCGAGGATCGGATCGCTGACTGTCACGTCCGTGGGTGAGATGGGAATGTCCACGCGAACGGTGACCGGTGGATTCACGCCGTCGGAGACTGTGATCGCGATGTGTTCAGCGTTCTCTCCGCCCGTGCCGGCCCGGATGCGCGCGGCCAGTTCGGGGGTGTAGGTGAACGTGCCTGTGAACGGGTCCCCCACCACGTTGCCGTTTCTGGTGCCCTGGATAATCTCGACGAGTTGAAGCTGGTCGCCGTTGGGGTCGGCCAAGAACCCCTGGCCGTGGATTGACCCGTCGACCGGATCCGGCGCGTCCAGCGTATAGGCCGGGAAGCCGACCGCCGGTGAACCGTTGCCCGTAATGTCGAACCTCGTGAAGGTGCTGCTGGTGGCACCGACCGCGGTGGTGGAGACGCCCAACTGAGTTCCGTCGGTGACCATGTAGTAGGGCGGGTTTTCGAAGGACAGAGGCTGGACCCCGGCGAGCCCGGGATTGGTGTCGATGACGGTGTTGGTACTGGTGTCGATGACCGTCACGGTCTTGTCAGAGTTGTTGGCGACGAAGACGAGGCTGCCGTCGGGGCTGGCAATTACGGTTGCCGGCAGGTTGCCGACGGTGATGGGGCCGTCGACCACAGTGTTGGTGTCGGTGTCGATGACCGTCACCGTGCCGTCTGCGCTGTTGGCGACGTAGAGGGAGTGTCCGGCGACCGCCATCCCGGCCGGCGCGGTACCCACCGTGATGGGAAGGCCGACAACGGAATTGTCGCTCGTCTGGATCACCGACACGGTGTTGTCGTTCGTGTTGTCGACGTAGACATGACTGCCGTCGGTGCTAGCCACGACGTTGAACGGTCCCTTGCCCACGGTGATCGTGTCGATCACGGTGTTGTAGGTGAGCGTATGGGTCGGGTCGGTGTCGATGACGGAGACCGTGCCGTTGACCGTACTGGTACCGGGCAGGGTGTCCCATCCCGTGTTGGTGACGTAGAGCTTGTTCCCGCTTGCCGCGAGACCGTAGGGGCTGTGGCCGACGTCGATGTTCGTGACGAAGGTGTTGTTGGTCGTGTCGATGACCGACACCTTGTTATCGCCGAAGAGGCTGACGTAGAGATTGTTTCCGCTCGTCGCCATCCAGACGGGAGCGCTGCCGACCGGGATTGGTTGACCAATCGGGGCGAGGGTGTCGGTGTCGATCACGACCACCACGCCGCCGTAGCTGCTGGCGATGTACCCGAAGTCGCCGACGACAAGCATCGGGCCTGTCACTGTGTCCGCACTGGCGGTGACGGCGAAGTAGCCGGGGGCGACCGGAACGGCGTTCACGGGAGCTGTGGTCGTTTCGCTATGCGTATCGCTTGCCGTGACGGTGAAGCTGTCAATATCCGCGCCGGACGTGAGCGCCGCCTGCAGTCGGGACGCCTCGGTCGGCCGGTAGCTCAGCGTCCAAGTGCCGTTCAGGTTGTCGACGATGCTCACCGCACCCTTGGGCGGAGTAGAGCTGGTGAGGGTGACCGGGTCACCATCGGGGTCGCTGGCGCTCACCGACACCGTGACCGCGCCGGTCGTCGCATCGGCAGCATCGACCGTGACCGTGTTCACTACTGGTGCGTCGTTGACGGGGGTGATGGTGATGGCGACGGTGGCCACGTTGCTGGTGAGTGAGGCGTCGGATGCGCTGTAGGTGAATGAGTCCGGGCCGTTGTAGTTGAGCGCTGGGGTGTAGGTGAAGGAGCCGTCGGTGTTGAGGCTGACGGTTCCGTGTGATGCGTTGCCGACCAGTGTGGCGGTCAGCGCTGCGTGCGGGGTGTCGACGTCGGTGTCGTTGGTGAGCACGTTGCCGGTGGCCGCGGTGTCTTCGGCGGTTGTGAAGCTGTCGCCCAAAGCAATTGGTGCGTCGTTGACGGGGGTGATGGTGATGGCGACGGTGGCCACGCTGCTCGGCAGCGAGCCGTCGGAGGCGCGGTAGGTGAAGCTGTCGGCGCCGTTGTAGTTGGCGGCCGGGGTGTAGGTGAATGACCCGTCGGTGGCGAGGTTCACCGTGCCGTGTGACGGACCGGTAACCAGTGCGGCGGTGAGCGCCGCGTGCGCGGTGTCGACGTCGGTGTCGTTGGTGAGCACGTTGCCGGTGGCCGCGGTGTCTTCGGCGGTGGTAACACTGTCGCCCAAAGCAATTGGTGCGTCGTTGACGGGGGTGATGGTGATGGCGACGGTGGCCACGTTGCTGGTGAGTGAGCTGTCGGATGCGCTGTAGGTGAATGAGTCCGGGCCGTTGTAGTTGAGCGCTGGGGTGTAGGTGAAGGAGCCGTCGGTGTTGAGGCTGACGGTTCCGTGTGATGCGTTGCCGACCAGTGTGGCGGTCAGCGCTGCGTGCGGGGTGTCGACGTCGGTGTCGTTGGTGAGCACGTTGCCGGTGGCCGCGGTGTCTTCGGCGGTTGTGAAGCTGTCGCCCAAAGCAATTGGTGCGTCGTTGACGGGGGTGATGGTGATGGCGACGGTGGCCACGCTGCTCGGCAGCGAGCCGTCGGAGGCGCGGTAGGTGAAGCTGTCGGCGCCGTTGTAGTTGGCGGCCGGGGTGTAGGTGAATGACCCGTCGGTGGCGAGGTTCACCGTGCCGTGTGACGGACCGGTAACCAGTGCGGCGGTGAGCGCCGCGTGCGCGGTGTCGACGTCGGTGTCGTTGGTGAGCACGTTGCCGGTGGCCGCGGTGTCTTCGGCGGTGGTAACACTGTCGCCCAAAGCAATTGGTGCGTCGTTGACGGGGGTGATGGTGATGGCGACGGTGGCCACGTTGCTCGTGAGCGAGCCGTCGGAGGCGCGGTAGGTGAAGCTGTCGGCGCCGTTGTAGTTGGCGGCCGGGGTGTAGGTGAACGAGCCGGTGGTGGCAAGGTTCACCGTGCCGTGCGAAGGGTTGCCCACCAAGATGGCGGTCAGCGTGGTGCCCTCGACGTCGCCGTCGTTGGTCAGCACGTTGCCGGTAACAGCGGTGTCTTCGTCGGTGGTGAAGGCGTCGTCGACGGCCACCGGTGCGTCGTTGACCGCGGTGACGGAGATGCCGACCGTGGCGACATTGCTTGTGAGCGCGCCGTCAGAGGCGCGGTAAGTGAAGGTGTCGGGGCCGTTGTAGTTGGCGGCCGGTGTGTAGGTGAACGTGCCGTTGGCAGCGAGGTTCACTGTGCCGTGTGCAGGGCCTGTGACCAGTGTGGCAGTCAGGGTGTCGTGTTCGGCGTCGGTGTCGTTGGTAAGCACGTTGCCGGAGACAGGATTGTCCTCGAGAGTCGTGTAGCTGTCGTTGGCGGCGACGGGAGCGGTGTTGATCACGCCGACGTTGACCGTCACGGTGGCCGTGTTGCTGGTGTTCACGCCGTCGGACGCGGTGTAGGAGAACGAGTCAGCGCCGGTGTAGTCGGTGGCAGGGGTGTAGGTGAACAAACCGTTGCCGGCCAGGGTCACCGTGCCGTGCGTCGGGTTGGAGACAAGCGCGGCGGTCAGCGTCGTGCCCTCGGCGTCAGTGTCGTTGGTCAACACGTTGCCCGTGGCCGGGGTGTTCTTGGCAACAGAGACCGTGTCATTCACCGCAACCGGAACGTCGTTGACCTGGGTGACGGTGATGGCGACGGTGGCGGTATTGCTTGTAAGCGAGCCGTCGGTGGCCCGGTAGGTGAACGAGTCCGCACCGTTGTAGTTGACGGCCGGGGTGTAGGTGAATGTGCCGTTGGTAGCAAGGTTCACCGTCCCGTGCGAGGGGTTGCCCACCAAGACGGCGGTCAGGGTGGTGCCCTCGACGTCTCCGTCGTTGGTCAGCACGTTGCCCGACACGGCTGTGTCCTCGGCGGTGCTGAAGGCGTCGTCGACCGCCACAGGTGCGTCGTTGACCGCGGTGACGGTGATCGCGACGGTGGCGGTGTTGCTGGTGAGGGTGCCGTCGGAAGCCTTGTAGGTAAACGAGTCCGCGCCGTTGTAGTTGGGAGCGGGCGCGTAGGTGAACGAGCCGTTGGCGGCCAGGTTCAGGGTGCCGTGGGCCGGTCCACCGACTAGAGCGGCGGTCAGGGTGGTGCCTTCGACATCGGTGTCGTTCGCCAGGACGTTGCCAGAGACCGGGGTGTCCTCCAGCGTGGTGACGGTGTCGTTGGCCGCCACGGGGGCGTCATTGACCGGACTGACGGTGATCGCAACGGTGGCCGGGTTGCTGGTCTTGGCGCCGTCGGACGCCGTATAGGTGAAACTGTCTGCGCCGTTGAAGTTTTGGTTGGGGGTGTAGGTGAATGCGCCGTTGGGGGCCAGGTTCAGGGCGCCGTGGGCCGGTCCACCGACTAGAGCGGCGGTCAGGGTGGTGCCTTCGACGTCGGTGTCGTTGGTGAGCACGTTGCCCGTGACGGGGGTGTCCTCGGCGGTAGTGACGAGGTCGTTGACGGCCACGGGGGCGTCGTTGACGGCGACGACGGTGATGGCGACGGCGGCGCTGTTGCTGGTGTTGGTGCCGTCTGAGGCGGTGTAGCTGAATCCGTCTGCGCCCGACCAGTTTTGGTCGGGCGTGTAGGTGAAGGAGCCGTCAGCACTCAGCACGAGGTTGCCGTGGGCCGGTCCGGTGCCCAAGGTTGCGGTCAAGGGGGTGCCTTCGACGTCGACGTCGTTATTCAGCACGTTCCCCGAGACTGGGACGTCCTCCAACGTGGTGTAGGCGTCGCTGACCGCTACGGGGGCGTCGTTGACCGCTGTGACGGTGATTGCGACGGTGGCGGTGTTACTTGTGTTTACGCCGTCGGAAGCCGTGTAGGTGAAACTGTCTGCGCCGTTGAAGTTTCGGTTGGGCGTGTAGGTGAAGGTGCCATCGGGGGCGATGCTGAGGTCGCCGTGTTGGGGTTGGGTGTGTGAGAAGACGGTCAGGGTCGCGTGCTCGAAATCGGTGTCGTTGGCCAGGACGTTGCCCGAGACGGGGGTGTCTTCCAGCGTGGTGGCTGTGTCATTGGCAGCATCCGGGGCGATGTTGGCGGGGCTGATTTCGACGGTGACCGACTGGGGCACGGTGACGCCACCGTGCAGATCGGACGCCTCGATCTGGAACGTGTCGAAATCGGCACCCTGCGTGTAGGCCGCGGCCTTGCGTGCTTCTTCGGTGGGCGTGTAGATAACGCCGCCGGGGCTGGGGGCGACGGTCCCATTGGACGGGTCGTGGACGACGAGATACACGATCGGGTCGGTGTCGGGGTCGGTGACGGTGATGGTGACGTTGACAGCGCCGGTGGCGCCGGAGGGGTCGCTGATTGTCAAACCGGTGATGGTCGGGGGTTGGTTGATGGGGTCGATGGCCACCGATACCGGCACGCTGATCACGCCGCCGTGGCCGTCGTTGACGGTGACGGCGAAGTGGTCCAAGTCGATGATCGGGGTGCCCGCGGCGTCGTGGCGGGCGTCGGGGTTGGGGGTGTAGGTAAAGGTGCCGGTGGCGTCGTTGAGGTCGAGTCGGCCGTCGGTGGGGCCGCCGCTGACGTCATAGCTGTAGGCCAGGATGTCGTCGTCGGGGTCGGTGACATGCACCGCGCCGGGCACCGCACCGCTCGAATGGTCAACGGGCTCAAGGGTGTAGGCGGGGGTGCCTGGGACGGGTGCGGCGTTGACCGCGGCGATGGTGAGGGTGACAGTCGTGGTGGCGGTATGGCCGGGGTTGCCCATGATTCCGAAGGTGATCATGTTCATGAACCCGGAGAGCCCGTGGATATGGGCGGCACCGGCGTCGGTGGCGGTGACGGTGAACGTGTCGGTGCCCCCGGTGGCATACATGGAATCCGGCACGGTGTAGGTGAATGCGCCGCCGGGGGCGAAGGTGACGGTGCCCCCGTTGGTTGGTGCGGTGGCGGTGTAGGTCAGGGTGTCGCCGTCGGGGTCCAGGCCGGTGAGGTGGCCGGTGATGGTGTCATCGACCTGGGTGGTCCCGGTCGGGTCGTAGGACACGGTGGGGGTGGAGTTGAAGTAGGTGCGGCGTATCCAGGCGAAAAGCCCCCACAGCACGGGGGTTTGAGCGGCCTGGGCGGCGGGGGTCGTGGCTGCGGGGCTGAACGGAGCCAGCACCATGGTGACGAACCGGCTGATCAGCCCGCCTGGGGCCGGCGTCGCCGTAGTAGCGCTCGCCTGCAGGGTGGTGGGGGCCGCCGCGGCGGGGGTGGCCGTGGTGGGTGAGGTAGCCCCATTGGTGGGCGCGGTCGTCGGCGATGTCGTCGGGGATAGGGGTGCCTGCAACATCGCGGTTGAGGGTGTGGTGGTGGGGCTGGTGATGGCCACGGTCTCCGACGCAGCGCCCTGCCGCGCACCCGTCGGCGTGGTGGCAGAACCGCTGGTCTGCGGTGTGGCGACGCTCGGTGCGAGCGGCGTGGTTTCAGGGGCGGGCGCCGCTTGGGCCGGCTCCGCGACGGGTTGGGCTGGCGGGGTTTCTTCGACGGGGGTCTGCTCGACCGGTGCGGTGGCGGTCTCGGTCGGTGCGGTGGGTTCTTCTGGAACGAACTCTTGGTCGGAGGGTGTCGAGGTGGCACCGCCTGAGCTGCTCACGGTGGCCGTGGGTCCGGTGCTGCCGGGGGCCGCCACGGTCGTCGAGGTCTCTGACGGGGAATCTGTCGACGTTTCGGCTCCGGCGTCGGGGGCGGTTTCGGAGGTTTGCGCGCCACCGGAATCGCTGTCGCTGCTGGTGGAGATCGTTGTCGATCCGGACGGCTCAGAGGCCTCCGTACCCGCGTCAGCGGACGTAGAGGACGACGACGAGCCTGCGTCGGTGTCGGTGTCTTGGGCCCAGGCGATCCCTGGCTGTTGGCCGGCCAGCGCTGCGCCCACGCCCAGCGCTGCGGCCAGCACCCCGACCCGGCCGATGTACTCGGCGTAATGCAGTGCTGAATGCTGCTCGGGCTCAGCGTGTGTGGTCAGTGTTCCCGCCGGCACCCAACCGGTCGTGCGGCTGGCCGCGTGGCGCACCAGCGGATGGGTGGGGTTCAGCCCGGCCGCGGCGTACACCAACGCTCCGGGCTCGGCATGCACCAGTTGCCACGTCAATGCCGAAGTGTCTGCCTGTGGTGTGGCCGTGCTGGTCATTAATTTACCCCCGTGCGAATAAAGCGCTTTGCTGGCTGTTTCTTGCGAGTGTGCTCCGATACCCGCGGGGGCAGTAGAGACGAAGGTCCCACCGGGCCCGTGCCATAGGTCGTCGCGACTGCTCTCCAAGTGCCGTTGGGCTCGAACGACACAACTGGCACGCTGATCGTGTGAGTCACGGTTCGGGACGCACCGGGGGTGGCGGCGTCTGGGTTAAGGCCCGCGCCGTGCTCTGTGCTGTGCGGCCGGCCGAAGTGACGGTGCGACAGCGGGCGACCGTTGGCGGGACCTGTCGCACTGGGGGCACGTAGCCGTGTTGTGGGACGTTCTCCGCCTCGGTGAGGGCCGAACGGTCAAGCAGCTCAGAGGTATTGCCGACTACGTCAATATCTTGTCCGAGCGTGTCGAGAAGCTCACCGATACCGAATTGCGGGCGAAGACCGACGAGTTCAAGAAGCGCATCGCCGACGGGACACGCCTCGATGACTTGCTGCCCGAGGCGTTCGCGGTGGCGCGCGAGGCGTCATGGCGCGTACTGGATCTGCGCCCATACGACGTCCAGGTGATGGGCGGGGCGGCACTGCACTTCGGCAACATCGCCGAGATGCTGACCGGTGAGGGCAAGACGCTGGCTTGCGTGATGCCGGCCTATCTCAACGCGATTGGCGGCAAGGGCGTACACATCGTCACCGTCAACGACTACCTCGCCAAGCGTGATGCCGAACAGATGGGCAGGGTGCACCGCTTCCTGGGACTCAGCGTCGGCGTGATTCTCTCGGAGATGAAACCCGACGAGCGGCGTGTGGCATACCACGCCGACATCACCTATGGCACCAACACCGAGTTCGGGTTCGATTACCTGCGCGACAACATGGCGCACCGGCTGGACGACCTCGTACAGCGAGGACACAACTACGCGATCGTCGACGAGGTCGACTCCATCCTCATCGACGAGGCCCGCACGCCCCTGATCATCTCCGGGCCGGCCGACGACGCGTCGCAGTGGTACACCGAATTCGCACGGCTGGCGGCACTCATGGATATTGACACGCACTACGAGGTCGATATTCGTAAGCGCACCATCGGCATTCACGAGACAGGGGTCGCTCTGGTCGAGGATCAGCTGGGCATCGACAACCTCTACCAGGCCGCCAGCTCGGCACTCGTCGGCTACCTCAACAACGCGGTAAAGGCCAAGGAGCTGTTTCACTGCGACCAGGACTACATCGTCAACGACGACGGCGAAGTGCTGATCGTTGACGAGTTCACCGGCCGGGTGCTGATCGGCCGCCGCTACAACGAGGGCCTGCATCAGGCCATCGAGGCGAAAGAGGGCGTGGAGATCAAGCCCGAGAACCAGACGCTGGCCACCATCACGCTGCAGAACTACTTCCGGCTCTACGACAAGCTCGCCGGAATGACGGGGACTGCGCAGACGGAAGCGTCGGAGTTCCGCGAGATCTACCGACTCGGGGTGATCACCATCCCGCCCAACGAACCGATGATTCGGCGGGACAAGGGCGATGTGATCTACAAGACCGAGCTTGCGAAGTTCAACGCGATTGTCGACGACGTCGTCGAGCGCTACGCGAAGGCCCAGCCCGTTCTGATCGGCACGACCAGTGTGGCGAAGTCGGAATATCTGTCGCGGCAGTTCACCGAGCGGCGGATCCCTCACACCGTGCTCAACGCGAAGCATCTCGAGCAGGAGGCGGCGATCGTTGCGGAGGGCGGCCGTCGTGGCGCGATCACGGTCGCCACCGACATGGCGGGCCGGGGCACCGACATCGTTCCGGGCGGAAACGTCGACTTCCTGACCGACAAGCGGCTGCGCTCCCGTGGTCTTGATCCCGTGCAGACACCCGACGAGTACCAAGCCGCCTGGCGCGAGGAGCGTCCCGGGGTCAAGGCTCAATCCGCCGCGTGAGGCAAAGGAAGTGGTCGCGCTGGGTGGACTGTACGTGCTCGGTACCGAGCGTCACGAGTCCCGACGCATCGACAATCAATTGCGTGGACGGACCGGCCGTCAGGGCGACCCCGGGGAGACGCGGTTCTACCTCTCTCTCGGTGACGAACTGATGCAGCGCTTCAGCCCCGTGAATCTCGAGAAGCTGCTGAACCGGCTGAAAATGCCCGACGATGAACCGATCGAAGCCAATGTGGTCACCCGCGCGATCAAAAGCGCCCAGACCCAAGTCGAGCAGCAGAACTTCGAGACGCGCAAAAACGTTCTCAAGTACGACGACGTGATGAACGAACAGCGCAAGGTCGTCTACGCCACGCGGCGGCGCATTCTCGAGGGCGAAGACCTGCAGGAGCAGGTGCGCAACATGCTGATCGAGGTGGTCACCGCCTACGTCGACGGCGCGACCTCCGAAAGCTCGCGCTAGGTCGTGGGACCTCGAGGCGTTGTGGAGGGCGCTGATCACGCTGTATCCCGTTGGCGTCGAGCTGGATTCGTTGCGGCGAGCGCAGTCGCATGACTCGCGCTGGGTTGCTCGGTGCGCTGAGTGAGGATATCCAACGTGCCTTCGCGCGACGCGAGGCGGAGATCGAAGAGTTGGTCGGTGCCGGCACGATGCGTCAGCTCGAACGCGATGTGATCTTCGGGGTGATCGACCGCAGATGGCGTGAGCATCTTTACGAGATGGACTACCTCAAGGAGGGCATCGGGCTACGCGCGATGGCTCAGCGCGACCCGGTTATCGAATTCCAGACCGAAGGCTACGACATGTTCGTCGGCATGCTCGAGGGAGCGAAGGAAGAATGCGTGCGATCGCTGTTCAATGCCGTCGTCAAGCCTGCGCAAGCGCCTGCGGCACCGGCAGATTCGGCAGTGAACCTCGTCCAGCGGGGGCGAAGGGCCGCGATACCGGTGGATGGGCAGGGGAAACCGGATGGCGCACGACATGCACGACATGAGCGAAGCGAGCCGTCGACTGCAGTCGTTGACGCCGTCGCCCGCCAGAGCCCCTGAAAGCCACGCCCGGTCTTGACCTCCGGAACGCCGCCGACGTGGATGGTGGTAACCATGTTGTAGTCCGGGCTGGTGGGGTTCGGGATGCTGCCGCCGACGGGTACCTCGGCGATGATCACTGCTTGAGCAGGCGTGTTGAGTGAGCAGCCTGTAACGCCGGAGACTACGGCGCGGTCGGTATGAGGGAGAGAACCGCCACGTTGCTGCTGTTGATGCTGGCTGCGTAGATGTGGCTGCCGTCGGGGCTGACCGACATCCCCGAGTGCCGCTGCCGAGGACGTTGGAGGTGGTGACGGCGCCGCCCCACCGGAACCGTGGAGATGGCGCCGCCGGGGTCGGTGAGGATCAGCCGGTTTCCGGCGTGCCGGTGGTGGAGTCGGTGGTGAGGGTGAGCGGCACGGTTGCTCTGGCCGTGGGCTTCGCTGACCGTGACGGTGAACCTGTCCGGCGTGGCCGAAGCGGCGGTGTCCTGGCCGGTGCTGGGGGTGTAAGTGAAGGTGCCTTTGGGGGTAATGATGACGGTGCCGTCGGCGGGGCCCCCGGCGACAAGGTAGGTAGGTGTCGTGGGCCGGGTCGCCCTGTGCCAGTCCGGTTGGGGGTGTGCCGGCGGTGGTCTGCTCGCCGGTGGACTGGTGTTTTTGGCGGCGCGCCCAGTTCAGTAGCACCCAGCTGGCGGCGGCTCAACAACGGGCTGGCGCTCCGCCCGGCACCCAACCACCCGCCCGGGCCAGCGGCAGCGCGGCGGACCAGCGGATCGTAAGAATTAGTTTGCACACGACTTAGCCCAGTAGAGCGCCGATACCCGAGGCGCGTTAGGGACCAAGTCCACAGCAAGCATCCGTTCGTACCCGCCCTCGCCTGCTGTTGGCCTTTGAAGAATGTCAATGACCGCCGAACCGCTGGCACGATAGGGACGTCAGCGATGTCATGCACGGCCGCCAGGGCGACGGCGCGCGGGTAAGCGCGTCCCGCTTTGATGAATTGCCCGACGCCGAGTTGACAATCTCGCCGAGTATCGGCTAAATGCCAGGCTGGACGATGGCTAGTAGTGTGGCTATATTTGGTGTATGCGTTCAATACCGCTCGGCGAGGCCAAGGACAAGCTCTCCGCACTGGTCGACGATGCCGAATCCACCCACGACATCATCACGATTACCAAGCACGGCCGCCCGGCAGCTGTGCTCATGTCTGCCGACGACCTGGAATCGTTGCAGGAGACCGTGTTTTGGCTCTCACGTCCCGGCATCCGCGACGACATCGCCGCGGCCGAACGTGAGTACGCCGAGGGGTCGACCGTCGGCGGCGACGCACTGCGCGACCAATTCGGTTTGCCGCCTAAGTGACCTCGGAGGATCGGCCGTACCGGGTCGAGGTCGCCGGGCCTGCACGCCGTGACTTGCGGCGCCTGCCCGCCAAGATCGGCGCCGCGATCATCGAGTTCATCACCGGCGCGCTGGCCGAGAACCCGCAGCGGCTCAGCAAGCCAACGCGCGGTGAACTGGCGGCCTATCGCAGTGCCCGCCGCGGCGGATACCGTGTCGTGTTTCGCATCGACGACGCCGAGCACACCATCGTCATCGTTGGCGTCGACCACCGTGCTCACATCTACCGCCCGCGCTGAGACGGGGACGAGCGAGATCACCGAGAGCGTGTTGCTGGCGTTGTCGACGACGTAGGGGTGCCGTCCGGCTATTTCGGGTCGCGCATGTACGGGGCCTGACGGCCATTCGGTGGTTCTGCTGTGTGCGGACGTCCCGCGCTGAACCTGCGACGAACGTGCGCCGGCGCACGAAGGTACGCGGGTGAAATCGCCGCGGCAAATCCCTGCATGACTTCCCTACATGAGGTCACATCTGCGGCGACATCGTGACGAGCGAGATCACCGAGGCTGTATTGCTCCCGCGATTGGCGACATAGGCCGTGCCGTCGGAACTGACCGCCACACCCATTGGGGCAGTCCCGACCGGGACGGTGGCGACGACGGTGTTGGTGGCCGTGTCCATCACCGAAACGGAGGCGCCGCGGGTCACGTAGACCAAGGTGCCGTCCGGGCTGACAGCTATCCCATTTCCGCCACCGCCGGAGCCGAGCGGGACGGTGGCGACCACGGTGTTGGTGGCCGTGTTGATCACCGACACCGTCGAATTGCCGTTCGAGACGTAGGCGCGGGTGCCGTCCGGGCTGACCGCCACCGCGGACGGATAGGCGCCCACCGCGACGGTCTTGGTGACGTACCGGTTGGCGGTGTTGATCACCGACACCGAGTTGCTGCCGTAGTTGACCACGTAGGCCTGGGTGCCGTCGGGCGTGAACGTGACCGCCATCGGATTTCCGCCGAGGCCGTAGATCCAGGCGACCATCTGGTTGTAGTGGCCACTCGCGGGGTCGATGTCGATGATGGCCACCTGGCCGTCACAGGCGACGTAGGCCTCTTTGCCGTTCGGGCTGACGGCTATCGCGTAGGGATACGACGTGACCCCAATGTTGTTGGTGATGACGGTGTTGGTGGCCGCGTCGATGGCCGTCACCCTGTTGACGCTGGTGACATAGATGCGGCTGCCGTCGGGGGTGACCGCAACACCCATCGGTCCGGCGATATTGGGGACCACGGCAATGACGTCTCCGGTGGCGGTGTCGATTACCGACACCGAGTTCCCGGACCGGTTGGTGACGTAGGCGCGGGTGCCGTCCGGGCTCACCGCTACCTGCCAAGGCTCGGTGCCCACCGTGATCGTGTCGGTGAGGCGGGCTTCGGCGGGGGAGACCGAGACCGCGGTGGGGGCCAGGCTGGTGTAGCCGCCGAGGCCGTCGCTGAGGGTGATCGTGAAGCTGTCGGTGTCGACACCCGGGGTTTGGCCGGCGCGCAGGCGGGCGGCGTCGGTCGGGTTGTAGGTCAGGGTCCAGGTGCCGTTGCCGTTGTCGACGACGGTCACCCGGCCCTGCGAGGACGTACCGGTGGTGGTCGTGACGGTCAGCGGGTCGCCGTCCGGATCGCTGGCGGTCAGCGTCACCGTCACGTCGCCGGTCTCCGGATCTGTGGATCCCACCGTGGCGCTACCCGTGGGCTCGGTGTTGTCGAAGTGGACGAGGCTGACCACCATCACCGCGTTGCCGTCGTAGTTGGTGGCGTAGGCGGTGCCGTGGGATCCGAACGCCAGTCCGGTCGCGGTGACGGGGACGGTGCTGATCACCGTGTTGGTGGCGGTGTAAATCACCGACATCGACCCGTCGCTGTTGCCGACGTACACGAAGCTGCCGTCCGGGCTGACGGCCACCGAGCGTGGGCCCGTCTCCACGGGAATGGTGGTCACCGCGCCGGTCGTGGTGTTGATCACCGACACCGAGTTGCTGCCCCGGTTGGTGACGTAGAGGCGGGCGCCGTCCGGGCTGACCGCTAGCGCGCTCGGATTGCTGCCGACGTTGACGGTGGCGAAGACGTTGTTGGTCGAGGTGTCGATCACCGAAACCGAGTTGCTGTACAGGTTCGCGACGAAGACGCGGTGGCCGTCCGGGCTGACCGCCACCCCGAGCGGAACGGTGCCGACGGGGATCGTCGTAATTACCGCCTTGGTCGCGGTGTCGATGACGAACACCGAATTGGTGTTGGAACTCGTCACATAGAGGCGCGTGCCGTCCGGGCTGACGGCCACTCCGGCCGGCGACCCGGACCCCAGGTTGATCGTGTCGATCACGGTGTTGGTGGCGGTGTTGATCACCGTCACCGACTGGTCGTATCCGCTGGTGACGTAGGCGCGGCTGCCGTCCTCGCTGACCGCCACCGCGCTCGGATAGCTGCCGACGGCGATGGTCTTGACGACGGTGTTGGTGGCGTTGTCGATCACCGACACTGTGCCGCTGATCTGGTTGTTGGGGACGTAGGTGAGGGTCCCGTTCGGGGTGACTGCCACTCCCGACGGATGCGTGCCGACGGGGATGGAGGCGGTGGGCCACACCTTGGTCGGGTTGACCGGCACCGTGACAGGGACAACGGAGGTGACGCCACGCGAGTCGGTGACGGTGACGGTGACGCTGTCGGTTTGGTCTCCGGGCATGACGCCGGCGTTCAGGCGAGCCCCGTCCGTCGGGGTGTAGGTGAGCGTCCACGTCCCGTCAGCGTTGTCGACGACGACCACCTTGCCCTGCGACGGCGCGGTGGTGGTCAACGTCAGCGCCTCGCTGGCGGGGTCGCTGGCCGAGACGGTGACGACGACCGCGCCCGTCGTCAGGTCCGCCGAGCCGACGGTGGCGCTCGCCACGGGCGCGGCGTTGAGGGTGATCAGAGACACCGAACTGCTGCCACTGTTGGTCACGTAGGCGGTGCCCTTGGAGCCGACTGCCACCCCCAACGGTCCGGTGCCGGCCGGCACGGTGCCGACCACCGTGTTGCTGGCGGTGTCGATCACCGACACCGAGCTGGTGCCGCGACTGGCGACGTAGGCCAGCGTGCCGTCCTTGCTGAACGCCACCTCACGGGGATCGTTGATGCCGGAGATGGTTCCGCTGACGGTGTTGGTGGCGGTGTCGATCACCGACACCGAGCTGCTGCCGTTGTTGGTGACGTATACATGGGAGCCGTCGGGGCTGACCGCCACCCCGATCGGGCCATTTCCGACGGCGACCGTTGCGGCGACGGTGTTGGTGGCGGTGTCGATCACCGATACCGAACTGCTGCCGCGATTGGTGACGTAGGCGTAACCGTCGGTGACTGCCACGCCGTAAGGGGTGCTCTCTACGGTGATGGTTTCGATGACGGCGTTGGTGGCGGTGTCGATCACCGACACCGTGTTGCTGCCCGTGTTGGTGACGTAGACGTGCGCGCCGTCGGGGCTGACTGCCACGCCGGTCGGGCTACTTTCAACCGTGACGGTGTCGATCACGGTGTTGGTGGTGGTGTTGATTACCGAAATTGTGCCGCTGCCGTTGTTGGCGACGTAGGCGCGGGTGCCGTTGGGGGCTACCGCGACCCCGATCGGGTGGTCGCCGACGGTGATGGTGCTGACGACATTGTTGCCGGCGGTGTCGATGACGGAAACCGTGTTGCTGGACTGGTTCACAACGTAGGCGCGCGTGCCGTCACGGTTGACGGCCACCCCGCTCGGTTGCGATTCGACCCACACGGTGCCGGTGTTGACGACCTCGGCTGCCGAAACCGGGATTGCGGGCACCGTGACGGTGGTGCTGCCGCCGTGGCCGTCGCTGACCGTGACCGCGAAGCTGTCGGTGTCCGGGCCCGTCGTGGTGTCGGCGTGAAGCCGGGCGTTGTCGAACGGCGTATAGACGTAGTTGCCGGTCGCCGGGTCGATGGCGACCCGTCCACTGGTCGGCGCGGTGGCGAGCGCATAGGCGAGCTGGTCGCCGTCCTGGTCGGTGACCTTCAGCGAACCCATGACCGCGCCGTACGACGTCGGATCACCGACCGTCGGAGGTGCCGTTGACGCCGGCGCTTTGTTGTCGGGGCTGATGTCGACGGTGACCGGAACCGTCACGGTGCCGCCGCGCCCGTCGCTGACCGTGACGGTGAAGCTGTCCTGGGTCACGTCAGGACCGGCGCCCTCGGTAGCCGCGGCGTGCCGGGCCTGTGCGGTCGGCGTGTAGGTGAAGAAGCCGTTCGGCATGACCATCACGGCGCCGCCCTTGTCGGTGGTCGCCGGGGCGCTGTAGGACAGCACGTCGCCGTCGGGGTCAGTGACGTGCAGGTTGCCGCCGACCTGGCCGGTCTGTTCGTTGACCCCCGCGATCGTGTACGCGGGGTCGGCGGGCTGCGGTGTGGTGTTGACGGTGACGAGGGAGATCACCTTCATGGAGCCGTTGAGGTAATTGGTGACGTAGGCGTGGCTGCCGTCCGGGCTGACCGCGACTTGCCTGGTGTTGCCGCCAACCGGAATCGTCTCGAAGACAGCGTTCGTGGCGGTGTCGATCACCGCCACCGTGGCGCTTGTTTCACCTGTGACATATACGAGGCTGCCATCGGGGCTGACCGCTAAGGATTCCGGCGCATTAGCGAGTGGGATGGTGGCGGTGACGGTGTTGGTGGCGGTGTCGATCACCGACACGGTTCTGCTACCCCCGTTCGCGACGTATGCGAGGGTGCCTTCTGGGCTGACCGCCACGGCTCGTGGAATTGCGCCGACGGGGATGGTGGCGGTGACGGTGTTGGTGGTGGTGTCGATCACCGACACCGTATTGGTGCCTTGCTGGATGACGTAGGCGTGGTCGGCGTCGGGGCTGACTGCCACGCCGTATGGATTGGCGCCGACGGGAATGGTGGCGGTGACGGTGTTGGTGGTGGTGTCGATCACAGACACGGTGTTGCTGTTGTAGTTGGTGACGTAGGCATGGGTGTCGTCGGGGCTGGCCGCCACGCCGTGCGGGTGGGTGCCGACGGGGATGGTGGCGGTGACGGTGTTGGTGGTGGTGTCGATCACGGACACGGTGTTGCTGGACCAGTTGGTGATGTAGGCGTGGCTGCCGTCGGGGCTGACTGCCACGCCGTATGGATTGGCGCCGACGGGAATCGTGGCGGTGACGGTGTTGGTGGTGGTGTCGATCACCGACACGGTGTTGCTGCCCGAGTTGGCGATGTAGGCGTGAGTGCCGTCGGGGCTGACCGCCACCGACTCCGGGTAGTTCCCGACCGGGACGGTGCCGGTGACCGTGGCATTGGCCGGTGAGACCGGCACACTCGTCACGGTGACCGGGGTGCTTCCTCCGTGGGCGTCGGTGATGGTGACGGTGAAGCTGTCGGTTTCGATGGCCGGGGTTTGCGCGGCGTGCAGGCGCGCGGCGTCGGTGGGGTCGTAATGGAAAACGCCGTTCGGGTCGACGGTGACCGTGCCGCTCGCCGGCGCGCCGGTGACCGAGTAGGTCAGCGTGTCGTCGTCGAGGTCGGCCGGATTCAGCGATCCGCTGACCACGCCGTTGGCCGGGTTGGTGGACCCGACCGTCGGATTCGCCGTGGGCGCGTTGTTGGCGGGGCTGACATCGACGGTGACCGGAACGGTGGCGCTGCCGCCGTGCCCGTCTTTGACGGTCAGGTCGAATGTGTCCTGCCGATCGGCCGGGTCGGCGCCGTCGGCAGCGGCAGCGTGCCGCGCCTCGTCGGTCGGCGTGTAGGTGAACGAGCTGTCCGTTTCGACCGTGACCGTGCCGCCCTTGGCGCTGGTGGCCGGGCCGGTGTAGGACAGGCTGTCGCCGTCGGGGTCACTGCCGCCGCTGACCGTTCCGGTGACGACACCGGTCGCGGGGATGGGGCTGCCCGGGCTTGCGGTGCCGCCGTTGGGCGCCTCGTTGGCGGGACTGATCGCCACGACGATCGGCAGCGTCACGGCGCCGCCGATGATGTCGGTGACGGTCACCGCGAAGGTGTCCTGCAAGTCGGCCGATGAGGCGCCGTCGGCGGAGGCGGCGTGCCGGGCCTCCTCGGTGGGGGTGTACGTGTACGTCCAGGTTCCGTCGAGATTGTCGACAACCGCCACGCTGCCCTTCGCCGGATCGGTGTTGGTGATGGTCAGCGGGTCACCCTCGGGGTCGCTCGCGGTCAGCGTCGCGGTGACCTTGCCGGTCGCGGGATCAGGGGCCCCGACCGTGGTGCTGGCGTCCGGCGCGGAGGGAACCAGGGAGATAACCGATGTCCTGCCGGCGCCATTGGTGACGTTGTTGAGATAGGCGGTGCCGTTCTGGCCGGCCGCCAGCCCAAACGCGTTGCTGCCGACCGGCACGGTTTCGATCACGGTGTTGGTGGCGGTGTCGATCACCGACACTGTGTTGCTGCCGGCGTTGGCGACGTAGGCCAGCGTGCCGTCGAGGCTGATCACCACCGCGCCCGGGCTGCTGCCGACCGGCACGGTGTCGATGACGCTGTTGGTGGCCGTGTCGATCACCACCACCGAGTTGGTGCCGGCGCTCGTGACGTAGGCGCGGGTGCCGTCGTGGCTGATCGACACCCCGCCGGGGCCGGCGACGGTGACGGTATCGGTGACGGTGTTGGTGGAAGTGTCGATCACCGACACGTCATTACTGCGGTAGTTGGTGACGTAGACGTGGGCGCCGTCCGGGGTGATTGCCACCGTCGACGGCGCTTCGCCCACGGGGATGGTGGCCGTCACGGTGTTGGTGGTGGTGTCGATCACCGACACCGAGCCGTTGGGGCTGTAGCTCTGGTAGTTGGCGACGTAGACGTATCTACCGTTCGGGGTGACCGCCACCCCGTTGGGGTTGTAACCGGTGCTGGGGATGTTGGTGATGACGCTGTTGGTGGTGGTGTCGATCACCGTCACCTGGCCGGAATTCCAGTTGGTGACGTAGGCGCGGGTGCCGTCGGGGCTGAGTGCTATCCCGCCGGGATAGCCGTACGAGGGCGTCGGGATGGTCGTGACGACGGCGTTGGTGGCTGTGTCGATCACCGACACCGAGAAACTGTCGATGTTGACGACATAGGCGCGGCTGCCGTCGGGGCTGACGGCCACCCCTCTCGGATCGTTGCCAACCGGGATGTTGGCGGTGACGGCCGGGTCGGCAGGGGCGACCGGGAGCGCGACGGCGACCTGTGTGCTGGCGCCGTGGTTGTCGCTGGCGCTGACGGTGATGCCGTCGGTGTCGGCGCCGGGTGTGTTGCCCGCGTTCACGCGGGCCGCCGCCGTGGGTGTGTAGGTGTAGGTGCCGTCGGGGTTGGCGGTGAGCGTGCCCTGCGACGGCGCCGTGTTGGTGACGGTGATCGGGTCACCGTCGGGGTCGCTGGCGGTCAGCGTGACCGTGACGCTGCCATTGGCTGCACTCGGCGTGCCGACGACGGTGTTGACCACCGGGGCGTCGTTGACGGGGGTGATGGTGATGGCGACGGTACCGGTGTCCGTGGCGCCCTCGGTGTCGGAGACGGTGTAGGTGAAGCTGTCGTCGCCGTTGTAGTTGGTGGTGGGGGTGTACGTGAAGGAGCCGTCGGTGTTGACCGTGACGGTCCCGTGGCCGGGTTGGGTGTAGTCGGTGACGGTCAGGGTGGGGCTGTCGACGTCGGTGTCGTTGGCCAGCACGCCGGGCGCCGGGACGGTCAGTGAGGTGTCTTCTGCGGTGGTGTAGGTGTCCTCGGTGGCGACGGGAGCGTCGTTGATCGGGGTGATGGTGATGGTGACCGTGGCTGAGCTGCCCGCCTGGTTGAAATAGGTGAAGCTGTCGGTGCCGGTGTAATTGGCGTTGGGGGTGTAAGTGAATGCGCCCGAGGAGTCCGGTAGGTAGAGGGTGCCGTGGGCCGGCCAGGTGGTCACCGTCGTGGTTACAGACAGGTGGTCGACGTTGATGTCGTTGTCCAGCACGTTGCCTGTGACGGGGGTGTCCTCGGCGGTGGTGTAGGTATCGGCGACGGCGACGGGGGCGTCGTTGACCGCGGTGACGGTGATGTTGACGGTGGCGGTGTCGCTGGCGCCGCCGGGGTCGGTGGCGGTGTAGGTGAAGGCGTCGTCGCCGTTGTAGTCGGCGGTGGGGGTGTAGGTGAAGGAGCCGTCGGTGGTGACGGTGACGGTGCCGTGGGCGGGTTGGGTGTAGCCGGTGACGGTCAGGGTGGGGTTGTCGATGTCGGTGTCGTTGGCCAGCACGCCGGGGGCGGGGACGGTCAGGGTGGTGTCTTCGGTGGCGGTGTAGGTGTCGGGTTCGGCGACGGGGGCGTCGTTGACCGCGGCCACGGTGATGGTGATGGTGGCCGGGGTGCTGGTGAGTTCGCCGTCGGTGGCGGTGTAGGTGAATGAGTCTTCGCCGGACCAGTTTTGGTCGGGGGTGTAGGTGAATGACTTGCCGTCGGGGTTGAGCGCGACGGTGCCGTTGGCGGGGTCGCTGGCCGCCTTTACGGTCAGGGTGTCGCCGGGGTCGGCGTCGTAGACCGGCGGGGTGATCGTGACCGCGGTGTCCTCGGGCGTGGCGGCGGTGGTGTCGCCGACGATAGGAGCGTCGGGCACCGCGGCGACGGTGATGGTGATGGTGGCGGGGTTGCTGGTGAGTGTGCCGTCGGTGGCGGTGTAGGTGAATGAGTCTTCGCCGGACCAGTTTTGGTCGGGGGTGTAGGTGAATGACTTGCCGTCGGGGTTGAGCGCGACGGTGCCGTTGGCCGGGTCGCCGGTCGCCGCCACCGTCAGAATCTCGCCGGGGTCGGCATCGCTGACCGGCGGGGTGATCGTGACTGCGGTGTCCTCACTGGTGGCGGCAGTGGTGTCGGCGGCGGTCGGGGCGTCGGGCACGGGGTTGACGGTGATGGTGACGGTAGCGGGTGCGCTCGTCAGTGAGCCGTCGGACGCGGTGTAGGTGAAGGAGTCTGTGCCCGACCAGTTGGCGTCCGGGGTGTATGTGAACGACCAATTGGCCTTCCAGTGGGAGACCGTCACGGTGCCGTGGTCCGGGGCGGAGTCCACTGCCACGGTCAGGGTGTCGAAGATGTCGGGGTCGCTGATCGGGGCCGCGATGCCCACCGGGGTGTCCTCGGCGGTGCTGGCCGTGATGTCGGCGGCCACCGGGGCGTCGGGCACCGAGGTGACGGTGACCGCCACGGTGGCGGTGTTGCTGGTGTGGGCGCCGTCGAAGGCGGTGTAAGTGAAGCTGTCGGACCCGAAGTAGTTGGAGGCGGGGGTGTAGGTGAAGGAGGCGCCGTCCGGGTTGACCGACACGGTGCCGTGGGCCGGGTTGCTGGTCGCTGCCACGGTCAGGGTGTCGCCCGGGTCGGCGTCGTAAACCGGCGGAGCGATGAACACCGCGGTGTCCTCGTTGGTGGCGGCGCTGGTGTCGCCGGCGACAGGAGTGTCAGGGACCGCGGCCACGGTGATGGTGATGGTGGCGGGGTTGCTGGTGAGGGTGCCGTCGGTGGCGGTGTAGGTGAAAGTGTCTGTGCCCGACCAGTTTTGGTCGGGGGTGTAGGTGAAGGACTTGCCGTCGGGGTCGAGCACGACGGTGCCGTTGGCCGGGTCGCTGGTTGCCGTGACGGTCAGGGTGTCGCCGGGGTCGGCGTCACTGACTGGCGGCACGATGACCACGGAGGTGTCCTCGTCGGTGGCGGCGGTGGTGTCGCCGGCGACAGGAGCGTCGGGCACCGCCGCGATCGTGATGGTGACGGTGGCGGGGTTGCTGGTGAGTGTGCCGTCAGTGGCGGTGTAGGTGAAACTGTCGGTGCCGTACCAGTTTTGGTCGGGGGTGTAGGTGAACGACTTGCCTTCGGGGTTGAGCACGACGGTGCCGTTGGCCGGGTCGCTGGTCGCCGCCACGGTCAGGGCCTCGCCCGGGTCGGCGTCGTAGACCGCCGGGGTGATCGTGACCGCGGTGTCCTCACTGGTGGCGGCGCTGGTGTCGCCCGCGGTCGGGGCGTCGGGAACCGCGGTGACGGTGATGGTGACGGTGATTTCGTCGCTGCTGGCGCCGTGCGGGTCGACGGCGATATAGGTGAAGGAGTCCGTGCCCGACCAGTCGAGCTCGGGGGTGTAGGTGAACGAACCGTCGGCGTTAAGGGCGAACGACTGGGCGTGGGCGGGGGCGGTGCGCACCACGGCGCTCAACACCGTGTCGTCGACGTCGGTGTCGTTGGTCAGCACGCCGGGGGCGGCCACGGTCAGCGGGATGTCCTCGTTGGTGGCGTACGCGTCGGGGATGGCGACCGGGGCGTCGTTGACGGAGGCCACGGTGATGGTGACGGTGGCCGGGGTGCTGGTGAGCTCGCCGTCGGTGGCGGTGTAGGTGAAGGTGTCGGTGCCCGACCAGTTTTCGTTGGGGGTGTAGGTGAACGACTTGCCGTCTGGGCTGAGCGCCACGGTGCCGTTGGTCGGGGCGCTGGTCGCGGCCACGGTCAGGGTGTCGCCCGGGTCGGCGTCGTAGACCGCCGGGGTGATGAGCACCGCGGTGTCCTCGGGCGTGGTGGCGGTGGTGTCGGCGGCGGTCGGGGCGTCGGGGACCGCGGCCACGGTGATGGTGACGGTGGCCGGGGTGCTGGTGAGCTCGCCGTCGGTGGCGGTGTAGGTGAAGGTGTCGGTGCCCGACCAGTTTTCGTTGGGGGTGTAGGTGAACGACTTGCCGTCTGGGCTGAGCGCCACGGTGCCGTTGGTCGGGGCGCTGGTCGCGGCCACGGTCAGGGTGTCGCCCGGGTCGGCGTCGTAGACCGCCGGGGTGATGAGCACCGCGGTGTCCTCGGGCGTGGTGGCGGTGGTGTCGGCGGCGGTCGGGGCGTCGGGGACCGCGGCCACGGTGATGGTGATGGTGGCCGGGGTGCTGGTGAGCTCGCCGTCGGTGGCGGTGTAGGTGAAGGTGTCGGTGCCCGACCAGTTTTCGTTGGGGGTGTAGGTGAACGACTTGCCGTCTGGGCTGAGCGCCACGGTGCCGTTGGTCGGGGCGCTGGTCGCGGCCACGGTCAGGGTGTCGCCCGGGTCGGCGTCGTAGACCGCCGGGGTGATGAGCACCGCGGTGTCCTCGGGCGTGGTGGCGGTGGTGTCGGCGGCGGTCGGGGCGTCGGGGACCGCGGCCACGGTGATGGTGATGGTGGCCGGGGTGCTGGTGAGCTCGCCGTCGGTGGCGGTGTAGCTGAAGGTGTCGGTGCCCGACCAGTTTTCGTTGGGGGTGTAGGTGAACGACTTGCCGTCGGGGCTGAGCGCCACGGTGCCGTGGGCCGGGGCGCTGGTCGCCGCCACGGTCAAGGTGTCGCCCGGGTCGGCGTCGCTGACCGGCGGGGTGATGAGCACCGCGGTGTCCTCGGCGGTGGCGGCCGTGGTGTCGGCGGTGACCGGGGCGTCGTTGACCGCGGTGACGTTGACGTTCACGGTGGCGGTGTCGCTTGCGCCGCTGAGGTCGGTGGCGGTGTAGGTGAAGGTGTCCGTCGCCGTTGTAGTTGGTGGTCGGGGGTGTAGGTGAAAGAGCCGTCGGTGTTGACGGTGACGCTGCCGTGGGCGGGTTGGGTGTAATCGGTGACGGTCAGGGTGGGGCTGTCGACGTCCGTGTCATTGACCAGCACACCGGGGGCGGGGACGGTCAGCGGGGTGTCTTCAGTGGCGGTGTAGGTGTCGTCGGCGGCCACGGGGGCGTCATTGACCGCCTTCACGTCGATGGTGACCGTGGCGGTGTTGCTGGTCAGCACGCTGTCGGAGGCGGTGTAGGTGAAACTATCTGTGCCGGACCAGTTTTGGGCCGGGGTGTAGGTGAATGAGCCGTCGGGGTTGAGGGCGAACGACTGAGCGTGCTGGGGGCCGGCCCCCAGGTTGGCAGTCAGTGCCGCGTGTGCAGTGTCGACGTCGGTGACGTGGTCGAGCACGTTGCCGGTGAGGGCGGTGTCTTCGTCGGTGTTCAACTGGGTGTCGTGTGCGATCGGGGCGTCGTTGATGGGGGTGACGTTGATGGTGACGGTGGCGGGGTCGCTGGTCAGGGTGCCGTCGGAGGCGGCATAGCTGAAACTGTCTGTGCCTGACCAGTTTTGGGCAGGGGCGTAGGTGAATGAGCCGTTGGGGCTGAGTACCAGCGTTCCGTGGGCAGGGTCAGTGTGGCTGGCCACCGTCAGCGTGGTAGTGGGATCGACGTCGGTGTCGTTGGCGAGCACGTTGCCCGTGACGGGGGTGTCTTCAGCAGTGGCGATCGTGTCGTTGACAGCAACTGGTGCGATGTTGACGGGGCTGATCTCGACGACGACCGGCTGGGGGGCGGTCTCCCCGCCGTGCAGGTCCGAGACCGAGACGTCGAAGGTGTCGGTGTCGGTGCCCAGGGTGTATGCGGCGGCGATGCGCGCCGCCTCGCTGGGCGTGTAGATGACGCCGCCGCCCAACGGGTCGGTGGTGACGGTGCCCGACGCAGGGTCGTGGATGACGAGATAAACCGCGGGGTCTCTGTCGGGGTCGGCAACAGCGATCGAGACATGCACCGCGCCGGTAGCCGCGTCAGCTTCGCTTAAGACCAGGCCGGTGATGGTCGGAGGAACGTTGGTCGGGTCGATGGCAACCGACACGGGCACGTTGATGACACCGCCGTGCTGGTCATCGACGGTGACGGAGAAGTTGTCCACGTCGACGATCGGAGTGGCGGCGGCGTCGTGCCGGGCATCGAGGTTCGGCGTGTAGGTGAAGGTGCCGCTGGTCAGGTTGAGCAGAACCGAGCCGTCGACGGGTCCACCCGCCAGCGTGTATTTCAGAGCGTCTTGGTTCGGGTCGGTGGCATGGATCGCGCCGGCAACCGCGCCGCTGGTGTGGTCCACCTCGCCGAGGGTGAAGGCGGGGCTTCCCGGGATGGGCGCAGCGTTGACCGCGGCGACGTCCAGGTTGATGGTCGTGCTCGTTGTATGGCCGCCGTCACCCAGCACACCGAACGTGATCATGTTCAAAAGCCCGGAGAGCCCGTGGATATGTCCGGCAGCGTCTGCGTCGGTGACCGTGACCGTGAAGGAGTCGGTCCCGCCGGTCGAGTACATCGACGCCGGGGCGGTGTAGGTGAACGTGCCGCCGGGGGCGAAGGTGACCGCCCCGCCGTTGGCCGGTTGGGTGGCGGTGTAGGTCAGCGCGTCGTTGTCGGCGTCCAAGCCTGTCAGGTGGCCGGTGATGGCGTTGTCGACCTGCGTGGTCTGGGTGGGGTCGTAGCTCACGGTCGGGGTGGAGTTGAAGAACGTGCGCCGAACCCAGGCGAACAGACCCCAGACCACCGGTGCCTGCGCGGCTTGCGCGGCCGCGGGCGTTGCGCTGGCGGGGCTGAACGGAGCCAGCACGATGCTGATCACTCGGCTGATCAACCCAACCGGAGCCGGGGTGACCAACTCAGCGGAAGTCGGGGTGACGGTGCGCGACTCTGCCGTGGCCGCCGTCGTGGCCAGAGAGGGCTGAGCTGTGACGGGTACCGGCGTCGGCTGAGTGGGCTGCGCGCTGACCGGGGCCGGCGCGCGCAGTGTGGGCGCGCTGCCCGTCGGAGTCGAGGGAAGTGGGGCCGTCGTGGGCGCGGGTGTGACACTGCGCCGCCCCGACTCCCGTTCGGCGGTTTCTGTGAGCGGCGTTGACGCGGTTGGTGTTTCGGTGGTCGCGGCCGGAGCCTGCTCGACGGCCGGCTCAGGCGCGATCTCGGTGGGAGCCGACGATTCCGCGGGTGCTTCCGCTGGAGTGTCGGACGTATGTGCTCCGCCTGAGCTGCTGATGGTCACCTCGGGAGCGGCGTCGCCCGGCGCCGACACGGTGGTCGAGGTTTCAGATGACGATGCCGGCGTCTCCGGGGAGGACGTGCTCGTCGACCCTGATTCGGCGGTGGACGTATCGGTGTCGGTGGAGGTTTCGTCGGTCGTGGCAGTGTCCTGCGTCGACGTCGACGATGACTCTTCGGCCGACTCGGAAGTCGAGGTGGAGGAATCGGTGTCGGCCGGTTGGGCGGTCGCGATGCCGGGCTGACCGACTACCGCTGCGCCGAGGCCGAGCGCGGCGGCCAACAGTCCCACCCGACCGATGAAGCGCGCGTAGTCCGCGGTCGTATGATCCTCGGATTTCGCAGGCGGCAGAGTCATCGTGCCCGCCGGTGTCCAACCACCCGACCGGCCCGCGGCGTGCCGAGCGACAGGACGGCCGGGCGGCAGTCCGGGCGTCGAGTACACCAGAGCGCCGGGTTCGGCATGCACCAAACTCCAGGTCACCGGCGGGGTCTGGGTGGACTCCTCGGCTTCGGTGCGCTCGATGTGGGGGGCAGCGGACATGTTTGCTCCTGTGCTTGCAGCTATCTGTCCGCGAGTCAACGCTCATGCCCATAGGGGTAAAAGGGTCTAATGGCCTTGCAGGACGATCCATTGGTTGTGAATGTGGGCTACCCGTGCCCAACACTGGTTTTCCCCTGAATTGGCGGAACCCCCTGGTGTGGACCTACGGAGCAAGACCGACGAGCTCAGAAAGCGCCACGCCGACGACGTAACTCAATTGGCTAACCGTTTGCGTTGCCAGAGGAATCGGTGCCAGCCTGATCGCTGTCGGTTTGACCCGACTGTGCGGCGGCAGACGATGGCTGCGCGGCCCTGCGCGCCTCGGCGTGCGTCGGTGACGGTGTCCCAATGGGTTCCGCCGACGAGACCGGACGGTCCGTTGTCGGTGGGTCCCCGGGCTCGTCGCTCTTCGACGCGCGGGCATCGCTAATGGTCGGCGTCGCTGGCTTCGGCGTTTCCGCCGCGTGCGCCGCTTCGATCGTGTCGACCGAAGTGCTGTCTTCAGCAGCGCGCAGCGCCGACGGTGCCAGGCAGGTAGAAGTTGCCTATCAACGCGTTGAGGTCCGACAGCAGATTCAAGGGGTTGGTCGGAGTCTCGGCGGCGGACGCCACCGGGCGGTCATCAGCTGACGACGGCCCGCTGCGCCGGTTTCGCATTGGTGCCTATTCGCCCTCACCAGCTTGGCGATCGGAGTCCGGTCTGCCTCAATTGGTGGCGCGATTGCGCAGCAGATGAGCCAACTCGTCGCGGTCGACGATGCCGAGTTTAGTGAAGATTCGGTAGAGATGTCCCTCCACGGTGCGAGCGGAGACATTGAGTCGATCGCCGATTTCGCGGCTGGACAGGCCCGCCGCGACTAGTGTCGCGACTTCTCGTTCTCGGTCGGTGATCGGAAGCGGCCGCTCAATAGCGGCGGTCGCCGGCGTGTGTAGATCGCATTGGCTTGCCTGCCAATGCGCATGCGTGGAGGACTCCAATTCCTTGATCCGACTGCCGGTGCGCGCATGCTCGCGTGCTGCCTGGGCGGACGCATCGGCGGCCATGGCCATTGCGCCCAACCCCTCGAAGCGGCCAGCGGCATCGTCGAGACGGTCACCGTCGTGGTCGGCCAGGGCGCGGCTATGCACTGCGACAACCTCGGCCAGCGGACTGCTCAGTAGGTTGGCGAGTTCACGAAGTCGCGGGGACGCGGAACGGTCACCGAATCGCACCGCGGTATGCAGTGCGTGCATCTCGACGGGCAACATGTCGGCGCGGCGTGCCAGCTGCGCGGCCCGGGCCGAATGCATTCGGGCAGCGGATGTTTCGCCGACCGCAGCACGCTCCCACGCGCGCGCCAACTCGAGTTCGGGCTGGAACACGGCCACCTGCGGGCCCGCAGAGGCTTCAGCCTGGCTCAGCGCGGCCCCTGCTGCGGCGGAGTTACCGCGGGCGGCTTCGGCCTGAGCATGCCACGCGGCCACCAGCATGACCCAACCGCGCGGGAGCGTCTCAGCCATCACCGACAGTGCGCCGTGAAGTTCGGCGCACGCGTCGGTCAGTGCACCGCGACCAAGAGCGACGCGCCCAGCCATGGCATCAACAATTGAATTGGCTTGTGCTTCACCGGCTGTCATATCGCGGTAACGGGCACACACCTGGTCGGCCTCGGCGAACGCCCCGGCCGCTGTGAGAGCCAGCACCTCGGCCAGGCCGATCGCGAACCGCTGCAGTCCGGACTCACACCGCTGCGCGGCGGCCAGACCTCGCTGCGCGATTGCGGGCACCTCCGCGAATCGGCCGCGCAGCGCCAAGGCCCCGGCGGTTGCGGACGCAGCCCACACCAACGCCAACGGGACTTGATCCGGCGCTGCGCACACGGGCGAACCCACCGAGATGGTCTGGGTCAGTCGGCCGGCGAAGAAGTCGAACGACACTTCCATTGCCGTCACCAAGCCGAGCATGGCTGGCGACGCGACGCGGTCACGAACTGTGGCCAACGCCGCGCGCGCCGAATCAACGTCCCCGCATGCCCAGTACAGGTTGGCGGCTCTCGTGCAGCCCCAGCGCACCGTTGCCAGCGCGTCGCTTCCGTCGGGCTCAAACGTGGCGAGCAGCGACTCCGCCTCGTCGCCACGCCCTTGCCAGCTCATCGCCTCCGCCAACACGATCGCCGCGGTCAGGCCTCGACCGTGGTCATACGCAAATTGCGCAAGTTCTTCTCCCAGAACCACGTTCGACATGGTCACTGCGCTTGCCGCGGCATGGGTGATGGCATGGAGGTCTGGGTCCATGTCGCTGCGGGTCATCAACTGTGCCAGCTGAATCTCGGCGCGCACGTCGGATCGGGTTCGCGCGCCGTGGGCGCCCGGCGATTCGGCTCGGTGGAGAAACTCCGACAGGTGCTGGGCCAGCAGAGTGTTGAGCTGGCGTGATCGTGCGACGCCGCAGCGTTGGATCACGACGTCGCGCAGAACCGGGTGTCGCGAGCCGGGCTAGGGTGTGCGATTTATCGGTTACTAACTGAATCGCTCCCCGGCGCTCCGCGCGAGCGACAGCGTCCGTATCGCACAACCGGCGCAGTATGTCCCAGTCCAGCACCTCGGCGGCGGCAACGATTTCGACGACCTCGAGCTCGTCAGCGGACATGGTTTGAAGAGGGGCCGCCAAGAGGTCGTTGAGGTCGGCTCCCACTCGCAGCGGGCCCTTCAGGTACCACTTGCCGCCGTCTTGGAGTAAATTTCCGCTCTCCACAGCAGCGGTGAGCAGACCGCGCAGCACCAGCGCATTCCCAGCGGAAAGCTCATGGAGCTGGTCGATCACGGCGTCAGAAACCACCCCATCGAGCACCGCGCTGACGAGCTCGGCGGTCTGCGCAGGCGTAAACGGCTTGATGTCGATGCGCATCAGGTGCTGCTCTTTCCACAGCGCCGTCACCGCGTCGGGAATTTCTTCACCCGAGCGAATGGTCGCGATCATCTTTGTGGTGCCGCCCGCGGCGACTTGATGAACCAACAACGCCGACAACCGATCAAGCAAATGGGCGTCGTCGACAACCACGAGCAGATCTTTCTCGTCTGCCAGCGCGCGGTGCGCGGCCGCCAGCAACACTGTCGGCTCGTGGGGTTCCTCCACGGGCACCCAGCGCTCGAAAGCAGCCAAGGGGACCGCGCGCGCGGTTTTCGTGCCGAGTACGAACCGTTCCTTCAGCCCACTTGACTTCAGCTCGTCTGCAAGGGAACGGGCCAGCGCCGTCTTGCCGACTCCGGCGTCACCAATGAGGACAACACCGCAATAGGCAGAGTGCTCTTCGAGCGCGTCCAATGCGCGCTGAAACTCTCGGTCACGGCCAACGAATGGCCATAGCAACACCAGTCGTCCCCCTCTCCTCGACCGGGAACCGACCGCGATCTACTGCCCCTCAGCCATGAAGTTACCCCGATCTGCGGCGGGCAGCCGCCAAACGGGCAGCTCACAGGGGTTTCACAGTTCCGATCACCGCTCGAGATAATCCGACCGCAACGACCACGATCGCCTCGGCGCCGGGGCTCGACCACCTCCGGTCGCCGGCCACTGTTTTCACACCCGCTATGCCCGTGAGACCTGTTATCGATTGACGGATATTACGGCGATGACTTATCGCAACGAATTGTCCGGACGGCCAACGAAATTAGAGTAGCCCCTTACTCTAGGTCGCCGTCGTGATAGGGCTTTAACGTCAGAGGTCGGCGGGTCCGATTCTCTTCCACCTACCGAAAGATCGATTCCTTGCGGATTGATGCGTGAGGTGGAAGGGACATTCCCATGTCGCAGTTAACCGTCGCTAACAGGACCCAGTTGTTCGCCGCAGCAACGGCGATAACCGCCATGGGGTTCCTCACGGTCTCACCATCCGCGCAGGCGCGTCCGGTGTTCCCGTTGGGTCCGCCCGCTTGCAGCCAGTGGGGTTTTCCCGGGGTGTTTACGCTCAAACAGTCCAGCGGTGACACGGTGAGTTTCAACGCGACCGGACGAAATGCCAGCGGAGTAATGGCTGAAGCGAACGACGGCGAGTATCACGGCACCGTCGCTGGCGGCATCACAGGTGACAATCTCGACTTCACCATCCCCTGGCGCGGCAGGGGAGTCCCTGATAACGGGCCGCTCCTTTCGAAAGGACGCTATCAAGGCTCTGTGGGTACCGACGGCTTCGCGCACGGTGAAACCCATGACGAGTTGGCAAACGACCACTCGCACTGGGACTCCACCGTTCCGCTCGTGTGCACCACACCCACGGCACCCGCGGCGGGCCCGGCAGCCCCACCCGCTCCGGCAGCCCCGCCGGCTCCTCCTGCTGCGGCTGACGTCGCCCGTTTGGCTGTCAACGCTACGGGCCCAACAACGTTGAAGGCCGGAATGACCAGCGGCTACACGGTGACCGTCAGCAATCCGGGGGATCTCCCCGCGCCGGTCGAGTTGTTCATCAGCTTCAACGGCAACTTGCGGCTGAGCGGCCAGCCCGCGCCTTCCGGTGGCTTTGACTGCACGGTCAACAACTATGCCGGCGGCACTTCAGCGGTGCACTGCACGGTCGGGCAATTTGGCTCGAAGGCAACCGCGAGCATCACTGTGCAGGGGCAAGGGTCGGCACCTGGCGCAGGTCAATTGGTCGCCAACATCAACTCGTCTGACCCCGCGGCCCAGTTCGTGCAGAAGTCCCAACAGGTGAACGTCTCGATAACTTGACGGGCCAGTCACCCCGGTCACGCCAGATCGAGCGTCGAAAGCCCTGCACCAGAAAGGATCCCGATGCCGCAGTCGACCATCGCGATCAGATACCAATTGCTTGCCTTCACGACGGCGATTGCCGCGGTGGGGTTCCTCACGGTCTCACCGCCCGCGCAGGCGCACCCGATGCTGCCATTCCCTCTCGCCCCGGCCTGCAGCCAGTGGGGCTTTCCCGGAAACTTCTCCCTCAAACAATCCAACGGCGACACGGTGCGTTTCGACGCGACCGGACCAGTTGCCAGCGGAACGGCTACCGCAACCGGAGGCGGCAACGGTCCGCTCAACGGCTACGTCACTGGTGGCATCACCGGTGACAAACTCGACTTCTCCATAAACTGGGGCAACGTTTTCCACGACGCGTCGGTAGGACATTATTTGGGCGGCGTTGGTAACGACGGCTTCGCGCACGGGAACACCGCGGACGTGTTTGGCACCGCGGGAATCGCCCACTGGGACTCCACCGTTCCACTCGTGTGCAGCACACCCGCGGCATCCGCACCGGCGCCGGCAGCCGCACCGCCACAAAACCCTCTGCTGTCAGAGCCGGCGACAGAGGTCCCCAATCGACGTGTGGTTCCCCCCGCCGCTCCCGCCGCTCCCGCCGGGGCGCCGGTCGCGACAGTGAGCAGCGATGTGGATGTTTACGATGCGCCTGGCGGTAACGGAAACAAGATCGGCATCTTGCGCAGTGGCCGTCAGGTCAAGCTTGTGGGCAGCTGCAAACCGAATGACTGGTGCAATGTCGTCATTCCTGAACTGGCCGCCGGCAACGGTTGGGTGTGGGACCAGTTCCTGCAGTTTTGAGTAGGAACGCTCGTGCTGGCGGTGAGGACGGAGTGGTGGCGTCACGCGCTTCGACTACTCTGCGTTGCCATAGGATTCGGCGCTTGCCTGATCGCTGTCGGTTGGGCTGGACTGTGCGGCGGCGGATGGCTCCGCGGTCCGCGGTGCTTCGATCGGATCGATGGAAGTGCTGTCGACAGCAGCGCGCTGCGCCGACGGCGCCCGGTCGCTGGATGACGGCGACGTGGGCGCTGTCAGGGCGGGTGTCGAAAGACCGCATGGCGTTGTGCCGCATCCGGTATCGACCGGCGGGCCGTTGACGCCGTACGGGAATCTGTCACGCACCACCTGATCGTCGGTGATCACGAAGGGTGACTTGTGACCGTGCACGGATTCCGGCGAATGCAGTTGTCGAGGTTCGCCTGGCCCACCGCGACCGACTTGTCGAAGGTCATGTCTTTCAGCCGGTGTCGAAGCGGAACTCTTCGGGGTGGCTGCGACCGCGGAACGCTTTCGCGAACGCATGTTGTGGCTCCCACTGGATCAGGCATACTTCCGGCGCATAGCCGATTAGCAGCTTGCACCACGAATCATCGCTTGCTGCAAGTCAACTTGGGTTTTGGCGCGGCCCCTAGGGCATTAGGTCCCGGCGCGTCGGGACTAAGGCCGCCGGCTCAGGAGTCGGGGATGCCGGCCTGCAGTTTCGCCATCACCTGCTCGAGGTTGAAGCTCGCCGACTCCTGCCGTTGCGGGAACTCGACAAGGCTCTGCAACATCTGCGCCACGTAGAGCTGTGCCGGGGCGAACACGAACACCCGGTCGAGTACCCAGTCGAAGTAGGTGTTCGACGTGATGTCAGCCCGCTCGTAGGGGTCGGTGCGCAGGTTGAACAACTTCGGTGCGCGCAGCACGGTGTAGGGCTCGAGCCAGATTCGCAGCGTTCCGGTGGCCCGCTGCTCCATGAAGACGATCTTCCAATTGTCGTATCGCAGCCCCGTCAGGTCCCCGTCGTCGGAGACGTAGAAGAAGTGCTTGCGCGGGCTCTCGTCGGCGGCTCCGGTGATGTAGTCCAACTGGTTGTGACCGTCGAGGTGCACCTTGAACGTGATGGCGTTGAGATCGGTTCCCGCTCTTAGTTTTTCGGCGATATCGGGCTCACCGGCCGCCGCGAGCAGGGTGACGAACCAGTCGTTGTGACTGACGATGCCGTTCAGCACGGTGCCCGCCGTGATGTGTCCCGGCCAGCGCACCAAGGCGGGAACCCGGTAGGCACCCTCCCAGTTCGAGTTCTTTTCATTGCGGAACGGCGTCATCCCTGCATCGGGCCAGCTGTTCATGTGCGGCCCGTTGTCGGTGGAGTACATGACGATCGTGTCGTCCGCGATGCCGAGTTCGTCCAACGTCGTCAGCAAATCGCCGACGATGTCGTCGTGGTCCAGCATCGTGTCGTGGTACTCGGACTGCCATTGCCCCGCCCTGCCGATGCTCTCCGGCTTCGGATGGGTGCGGAAGTGCATGTGGGTCGAGTTGAACCATACGAAGAATGGCGTGTCGGCCTCATGCTGGCGCTTGATGAAATCGATTGCGGCGTCTCGAAACTCCTCGTCACACGTCTCCATGCGCTTTCGGGTCAGCGGGCCGGTGTCCTCGATGCGTTGGGTACCGTCGCCGTTCGCCCATGTGTGCAGCACCCCGCGGGGTCCGAACTTCTTCCGAAACTCCGGATCCTTCGGATAGTCGACGTTCTCCGGCTCCTCCTCGGCGTTGAGGTGATACAGGTTGCCGAAGAACTCATCGAAGCCGTGCATCGTCGGCAGGAATTCGTCCCGGTCGCCGAGGTGGTTTTTGCCGAACTGGCCGGTGGCATATCCCTGCGCTTTGAGCGCAGTCGCAATGGTCGGATCCTCGGCCTGCAGTCCGATCGGGGCGCCGGGTAACCCGACCTTGGTCAGTCCGGTGCGATAGGGATTCTGGCCGGTGATGAACGCCGCACGGCCCGCCGTACAGCTCTGCTCGCCGTAATAGTCGGTGAAGAGCGCACCCTCGCGCGCGATGCGGTCGATGTTGGGCGTGCGGTACCCCATCAGGCCGTTGCTGTAACAGCTGAGGTTGGTCTGGCCGATGTCGTCGCCCCAGATGATGAGAATGTTCGGCTTATCGCCCATGGTGCAGTCCTCCCGAGGCCGAAGGCGCGGCACGCGACGACGCGGTTGGCGCCGCCTTCGAGACGCCCACGCCCGGATAGTAGTCTCGGAGCCCTACTGAATCGTCAATTACTGCGATGTCGTCGTTAGGCGCCGGGAGAAGGCCATGACAGATCAGCCTTCGGACGCAAACACACGACTTGCCGTGCAACGCACTCGCCTGGCTTATGAGCGGACGCTGATGGCATGGATTCGCACCTGTACGTCGTTGATCGCGTTCGGCTTCACGATCTATCAGATATTCCGCTATCTCGCGACGTCTGAACGGCTACGCGCTCCGTTCGTCAGCCCTCAAGTCGTCGGTGTGGCAATGATTCTCGTCGGGCTCATTGCCCTTGTCTTAGCGTGGATTCAGCATCGTCGTGATATGAAGGCGCTTCAGGCGGAGTTCGGCGTCTTGCCCTTCTCGATGGCCGGGATGATGGCGGCGCTGATCGCCGGCCTCGGAGTCGTCGCTCTCATAGCAGTGACGTTGAGGTTCTAACCGGGTCTCACCCCGTCGGGCGCCAGAAGCCTTGGAACCCCTGGCCCGCGTTCGTCGTGCGGATCGGCGATAGCTTCACCGGGTCGCCCGCCTCGATCATCGTTCCGTTCCCCACGATCATCGCGACGTGGCCGTCCCATACCGCCAGGTCGCCCGGTCTGAGGTCGCCGGACGCGACGGGTGTCCCGACGTCCTGCTCCTGAGCGAGTCGTGGAAGATCAAGTCCCGCTTCGTGATACGCCCACTGGGTGAGGCCGCTGCAGTCGAGTCCCACGCCTGGCGTGGTGCCGCCCCAGTCATAGGGCACACCCAATTGAGTGAGGGCATGGCGAACGGCGCTGGCCGCGACCGCATTCGGCGCCGTCGCCGTGCTGCCGTCGGGGAGGCGCACCGCGACGCCGTCCCCGAAGGCTGCGGCATCCGGGACGGACACCCCGGTGTCGTGCGGTGCCAACGAGGCCAGGTCGCCGAGGAGGCCGCCGAACCCAGACCCGCCACCGGAATTGGTCAGCGGGCTCGTCGACGGTGAGGTACCGCCGAGGCCCGAGCCCGCCGCCGGCATCGCCGACGACATCAGACCTGCCGGTGTCGTCGACGCGGGCGCGGGCGCACGTGGACGACACCGCCGCCGCATGGCCGTCGAGCTCCTCCTGCAACTGCTCGACGACGGCGACGGCCTCCGCCAGTGATCGTTGCGCCTCGGCCGTCAGCGCCTTGGCGACGGCGGGATCGTCGGAGTACGGTTCCAGCGCCGCAGCGCGCGCCTCGAGGCGGTCGACGATTGCGCGCAATTGTTCATGGGCACGCGCGACAGCGTCCGACGCTGTATGTGCCACTGCGCTCAACTGGTCAGCACGCGCGGCAAGTCCATCGATGGCCGCGACGGCCGTGGCCATGTATTCGCGGGCACCGTCGGCGCCCGCGCCCGACCATCGCGCATCGGCGCGGTCCCACGTTCGCCTGGCGGCCGCGGAAACGTCGGCGAGGGTGTCACGCGCTCGACGCAGCACGACGGCCGGATCGGCGAGCGGGTCACCGGACCATCCGGGACCCACCATCGACTGGAGGTCGCGGATCGGCGCAGTCAGGGCCGCCACCAGCGCACTCGGCACAGCTAGACCCCCGCGATGCGTGAGCCGGCGCCCCGGTCGGCCCCCTCATAGGCGCCCGCCGCGGCGTGCGCGGTGGCATCCGACCGCGAGAGCCTGTCGCTCACTGCGGTCAGCGCCCGAGACCCTTCGGCGGCCGCCTCGATCAGCGCGGACATGAACCGCGCGCCGACGGGTCCGAGGCATGGCTGCGGCCGGTAGCGCTGACAACGCGTTGGCGACCTCGGCCAGCTCGGAGGCGTACGCGCGAGTTGGCGGCGCCCAGCGCACGGATGGCATCGGTATCGGCGAACATGCGCTTAGGACGGCTCGCGCGCTGCATCGGTTCCATTAAGGTGCGGCCTATGGATGTGTGCGTCGTCGACCACCCACTGGCCGCTGCGCGGTTGACCACCCTGCGCGACGAGACCACCGGCAACGCGGCCTTTCGAGCCGCCCTGCGCGACGTGACACTGATGCTGGTGTACGAGGCGACCCGCGATGCGGCGACCGAAACGGTCACGGTCCGTACGCCGCTGGCGCAGACGACGGGCGTCCGACTGGCCAACCCGCCGCTGCTCGTACCCGTGCTGCGTGCCGGTCTCGGCATGGTCGATCAAGCGCATGCGTTGATTCCGGAAGCCCGCGTCGGGTTCGTCGGCGTGGCCCGTGACGAGGAGACCGCGCAGCCGAAGCCGTACTTGGAGTCTCTACCCGACGACCTGAGCGCCCAACCCGTGATGGTGCTCGATCCGATGCTGGCGACGGGCGGGTCGATGGCTCATACGCTCGGCCTGCTGTATTCCCGCAATGCCGTTGACATCACCGCGATCTGCGTCGTCGCCGCGCCCGAGGGGATCGCCGCACTGGAGAAGGTGGCGCCGGATCTCAAGCTGTTCACTGCGTCGATCGACGAGCGACTCAACGACGTCGCCTACATCGTGCCGGGTCTCGGCGATGCCGGGGACCGCCAGTTGGACCGGGCGACCGCCGCTAGAAGCGGGCGGCGACGCCGGCCAGTTCGTCCTGCAGACGGCGCGCCCGGGCACGCGACGTCGGCCAGGTCGCTGGCATCTGCGCAGCGAACCTCGATGTAGGACTTGATCTTCGGCTCCGTGCCCGACGGTCGTACCACCACGCGACCGTGGTCTCCCCGTCACCACCGGACAGGATCAGCGCATCGCTGCGACGCCTGCCGTCCGCGTGCAGCAGGTCGGTGACCGTCACGTCGAAGCCGACGAGCCGGTCGGGCGGCGCTGTGGCGCAGACGGGACATGACCGCCGCCGCCTCGTCGGCGTCGGCGACGGGCCGCGATACGGCGAGTGGTGGTGTGCACGCCGTGCCGGCGGGCCAAGTCGTCGAGCGCGTCGAGCAGCGTGTGGCCGCGATGGCGAAGCGAGCAACAAGATCACAGACCAACACGGCGGCGCTGATGCCGTCCTTGTCGCGCACGGCAGCGGGATCGACGCAGTGGCCGATCGCCTCTTCATAGGCGTAGACGAGCGTGTGTCCGGGCATGTCCTCGTCGGCGCGTGACAGCCACTTGAATCCGGTCAGCGTCTCGACGTGACACGCGCCGTGCTCTTCGGCGATCGCCGCGAGCATGCGCGAGGAGACCACCGAACTCGCCACCACCGTCGCCGCCATCACGGGGCCGGGCTCGATCTGTGATAGCAGGTAATCGCCCAGCAGCCAACCGGTTTCGTTGCCGGACAGCATCCGCCAGCCGTCGGGTGTGGGCACTGCGACCGCGCACCGGTCGGCGTCGGGATCCAAGCGCCAGCGCGACGTCGGCGTCGATCATCGGCGGCGAGCTTCAGCAGCGCGTCGCCGCGCCCGGCTCCTCGGGGTTGGGCAGTGTGACGGTGGGGAAGTCCGGGTCCGGCGCGAACTGCTCCTCGACCACATGCACATCGGAGAATCCTGCTCGGCCACAAGTGCGTCGAGGGCGAACTCGCCGCCGACGCCATGCAGCGGGGTCAGTGCGACCCGCACCGAGCCGTGACGTGCGCCGAACCTGGGCCGCTCGGTGGATGTACCGCTGCACGACGTCGACGCCGGACGGCGTGACGGCGCGGCGACGGGATCTCGTCGGCGTGCGGCGCTTGGGCCATGGCCTGCTCGATCTCGTCGTCGAGCGGCGGCACGATCGGGAACCCGCCCTCGAAGTACACCTTGTAAGCCATTGTCCGACGGGCGGGTTGTGCGATGCGGTGATCTGGATCCCCGCCGCGGCGGGCGTCTGGCGCACGGCGAACGCGACGCACGGGCGTAGGTACCGCGGTGAACATCAAGCGTCACGGGAAAGCCCTGTGCAGCAAGCACTTCCGCTGCGCCCAGCGCGAAATCATCGGAGCCGTGCCGCGCGTCGCGTCCGACGACGACATCTTGGCCGTGCAGGCCGTGGTCTTTGAGCACCTTGGCGACGGCCCACGTCGCACGCAGCACGACGGCCAGATTCATTCCGTTCGGTCCGCCGCGCAGCGGACCGCGCAGGCCCGCGGTGCCGAACGTCAAGGGATGTGCGAACCGTTCTGCGAGCTCGTCCTCGCCGCACTGCAGCAGCTCGGCGGCGGTCTTCGGATCGGGGTCGTGGGAAATCCATTCCTGAGCGGCGGTCGCGGTCCAGTCTCCCGCTGTCATCCGGTCAGTGTGCCCGGTTTCGCTTCGGCATATGCCAGCTTGCGCAGCACCGGCGCGACGAGCATCAGCAGGTCGAACTCGAGCTGCGACAGGTTGTCGCGCATGGTGGTGTGCAACCACGCGTCGCGCTCTGCCCGGTCGGCCTCGAGCAACGCGGTGCCGGCGTCGGTGATCTCGATGAGCTGCCGGCGGCGATCAGACTCGTCGGGCCGCCGCGCGATCAACTCACGGCTCACGAGTTCGTTGATGCTGTCGGTCAGCGACTGCACCCGCACATGCAGGCGTGATCCGAGTTCGGCGGGTGTCGTCACCCCGGTGCGGCTGATCTCCCCGAGCAGTTCCATCTGGCTCAGCGTCAGCCCGTTGTCGGGGCGATGTCTGCGCATCTGCCGCGTCACCGCCATCATCGATTCACGCAGCTCGGTGGCCGCTGACCGAGGGCTGGCCTCGAGACGCTCCATAACCAAGTTATACCTTGGGAAAGTTCGGCTGTCATGGATGTCACAGCATATTGCATGGTCAAAGTACCAAGGAGATACTTGTAATCAATGGCGGTGCGACAGATTCTCAGGTGGACCTTGCTGGCGGCGACGACCGCGGCGACCACCTACCCGCTCACCCTGATCGGCGTTCCGTCCGCGGCGCTATTCGCCGCACTCGTCGTCGGGATCGTGCTGGCGCTGTCGTCGTTGGCGCCCAACCAGCTGCCCCGCAGGGCCGGCGTCGTCGCGCAGGGCGTGCTCGGCGTGTACATCGGCACCATGGTCCAGCAGAACGCGGTAGGTGCGCTCGGCTCGCACTGGCCAATCGTATTGGCCGTCGCGGTCGCGACGCTGCTGTTGAGCGTGGTGTGCGGGGCGCTGCTGGCGATGCACCGCGACGTGAGCCCGCTGACCGGGTCGCTGGCCCTGGTCGCCGGAGGGGCGTCGGGGTTGGTTGCCATCGCCCGCGAACTCGGCGGGGACGACCGCGTCGTCTCGGTGGTGCAGTACCTGCGTGTGGGTCTGGTGACCGCTTCGATGCCCGCAGTGGTGACGCTGATCTACCACGCCGACAAATCGCACGGAGCAAGCATCGTTACCCAAACTGATTCTGCGCCTTGGTACCTGCGCATCGGGATGCTGATCGCGCTGGTGGTTGTCGGGGCGACGGTCGGCAGGCTGGTCCGGCTGCCGGGGCAGGCCTGCTCGGTCCGCTGGCACTGACGGTGATCCTCGAGCTCACGGGCATGTCGTTCGGACTGACGGTGCCGGCGGTGCTGGTGCAGATCGGCTATGCGCTGATCGGGTGGCAGGCCGGCCTCGCCTTCACCCGCGATTCGTTGCGGGCAGTCGGACGAATGTTGCCCACGGCTATCGGCCTCATCGTCGTGCTCGGCATCGCGACCGTCGGTCTCGGTGTGGTGCTTGCACACATCGCAGGGCTCACGCCGTTGGAGGGCTACCTGGCCACCAGCCCCGGCGGGGTATACGCCGTCCTCGCGACCGCCGTCGAAACCGGATCCAACGTCACGTTCATCATCGCCGCGCAGGTGGTGCGGATCCTGCTGATGCTGTTCGCGGCGCCGCTGTTGGCCCGGGCCATGGTGCGCGTCGGTCGTCGGTTCGGCCGTCACAGCCGCGCGACAACCCCCGCGAGCAGGGAACCCATCCTCGTCGCGGATTGACGGCCCGCTTCCAGCACCTCGTCGTGACTCAGCGGCTCTCCCGTCATTCCCGCGGCGAGATTGGTCACCAGCGACACCGCCAGCACCTGCGCCCCGGCGGCCCGCGCGGCGATGGTCTCGTGGACCGTCGACATGCCGACCAGATCCGCGCCCAGGGTGCGCAGCATCGCGATCTCCGCGGGCGTCTCGTACTGCGGACCCGCCAGTGCGGCGTAGACGCCGTCGGGCAGCGACGGCTCGATCTCGCGGGCGATCGCGCGCAGCCGAGGAGAATAGGCGTCCACCATGTCGACGAACCGTGCGCCGACGAGTGGCGATAGCCCGGTGAGGTTCAGGTGGTCGCTGACCAATACCGGTTGGCCCACCGGAAAATCCTCACGAAGGCTGCCCGCGGCGTTGGTCAACACCACCGTGTGCACTCCGGTCGCGCACGCGGCGCGCACGGCGTGCACGACCTGCTGCGGCGGGTAGCCCTCGTAGCCGTGAATCCTGCCGACGCACACCAGGACCCGCCGGTCACCGATGCGCAACGACAACAGTTGACCGCCGTGGCCTTCGGCGGCGGGCGGGATGAAGCCGGGCAGTTCGGCCATCGGCACGACCGCGACCGCATCCCCGAGCGCGCTTGCCGCAGGTGCCCAGCCGGACCCGAGGATGACGGCGACATCGTGCGCGGCGACCCCTGTGCGGTCAGAGATAGCGCTCGCCGCTTGGGCGGCCGCCGCGTCCGGGTCCGTCATGCCCCAAACACTATGGGTGCGCGGAACCGATCGCGTGCCAGACACCTCGACCAGAACTGATCGCGGTGCCAGACACCCATCTGCCGATCCATCAGCTCGTCGGCTCTGTCGTTGACGACGCGGATCGGCCTCGGCCAGTTGATCGGCGTCTGCAACATATTCGCCGGGCGCGCCTCGCCCGTGAGAATGTCGAACTGGATTCTGACATTCGGATAAGTCGACCCGATCAAGTACTTGCAGCCGGACCGCAGGAAATTGGCTTTAACGCGTTCAATGTCGGCGAAAGAGAGATGCAGAAAGAGGTCCCGGCAGAATAACGCGTCTGCGGCCGGGAGTTTGTCCATAGTGAGGTCGATGAGGACGAAGTGCCGCCTGCCATTGGCGTATCGGGCATTCAACTGCCGGACAAGAGTGGGGACGATCTCGCCACCGATGTAGCGCTCGACGGGCAAATCGACGTGGCGCATCCAGTTGAAGTCGCCGCACGGCGCGTCGAACAGCACTCTCACGTCGAGATCAGCTAACAATCGGGGCAGCGCCGCGCGGATCTCAGCGGTCGCCGCTAACGTCGATCCGCAGCCAGATCTCGAGTCCGCCGAATGCCAGGCATTGGTGGCGTAGATCTCGGAAAAGATGTCTGCCGAACTTCGCCCGTTCAGGTTGCGCTTTCGGCGCCGCGTGGCTGGGCGTTGCGCCTTTAGGGCCTCGTAGAGCGTGGGGAAGCGCAGCTTGGCGACAGTCTTTGCCCGCGCAAGTGCGAGACCGCCAGGAGCGCTCATTGAACTAAGTTAACAAAATTGACGGGCACGTCGCATCTGTTTTGGCCTATACGGAAAGCGAAATTTATACGGGAAACGAAAAGTCCGGGGTATACCAAGGGCGGCTAGCGCGTGCGCAGCGTATAGCCGCGCAGTGAGATACTTCGATGATGCCCTCCACCACCGCGTCGAGTCGCGTTGAAGACGCCGTCCGCCGGTGCCGTGGCGATCTGGTGGAGCTGTCGCACGCCATCCACGGCGAGCCCGAACTCGCCTTCGCCGAACACCGCAGCTGCGCCAAGACGCAGGCGCTGGTGGCCGAGCGCGGGTTTGACGTCACCAGGGCGCCCGGCGGGCTGGACACCGCGTTTCGCGCCGACTACGGCGACGGGCCACTGGTCATCGGCGTCTGCGCCGAGTACGACGCGCTCCCCGGAATCGGACACGCCTGCGGGCATAACATCATCGCCGCGGCGGCGGTGGGCACCGCCCTCGCCCTCGCCGACGTCGCTGATGACCTCGGGTTGAAAGTGGTGCTGCTCGGCACGCCCGCAGAGGAAAAGGGCGGCGGAAAAGTGTTGCTGCTCAACGCCGGAGCGTTCGACGACATCGCCGCGACGGTGATGCTGCACCCCGGGCCTCTTGACATCGCGGCCGCGCGATCGCTGGCGCTGTCACAGGTCGCGGTCGAGTACCACGGCCGGGAAGCGCACGCGGCCGTCGCTCCTTATCTCGGACTCAACGCCGCTGATGCGATCACCGTCGCGCAAGTTGCGATCGGGTTGCTGCGCCAGCAGATGGCTCCGGGCCAGATGACGCACGGCATCGTCACCGACGGCGGCCAGGCCACCAACGTCATTCCGGCCCGCGCCGAGATGCACTACACGATGCGGGCCACGGACGCCGCCTCGCTGAGCGGGTTGGAGCGGCGCATGGCCGACTGCTTCCTTGCGGGAGCGGTGGCCACCGGTTGCGAGCATCAGGTCCGCGAGACCGAACCCGCCTACCACGAACTGACCCCCGACAGGTGGCTCGCCGACACGTTCCGCGCCGAGATGGTGCGGCTCGGCAGGAACCCGGTACCCGTGGATCTCGAGGCGGCGATGCCGCTGGGCAGCACCGATATGGGCAACGTGACCCAGGTGATGCCGGGGATCCATCCGATCGTGGGCATCGACGCCGGCGGCGCCTCGGTCCACCAGCCGCAGTTCGCCGCCGCGGCAGCCGGTCCCAGTGCCGACACGGCCGTCGTCGAGGGCGCGATCATGCTGGCCCGCACGGTGGTTGAGCTCGCCGAAACGCCGGCCGAGCGTGAGCGGGTGCTTGATCAGCAGGCGAGGCGGGCGTCATGAACCTGCAGGAGGCCACCGAGCTGTGGCTCGACGCTCACTACGACGACCTGGTGGCGTGGCGCCGTCACATCCACGCCCACCCGGAATTGGGCCGTCAGGAGTTCGCCACCACGCAGTTCGTCGCGTCGCATCTGGCCGACGCGGGCCTGAATCCGAAGGTGTTGCCCGGCGGGACCGGGTTGACGTGTGACTTCGGGCCGGAGCACGGGCCGAGGATCGCGTTGCGCGCCGACATGGACGCCCTGCCGATGGCCGAGCGGACCGGTGCGCCGTACGCGTCGGTGGTGCCGAACGTCGCGCACGCATGCGGCCACGATGCGCACACGGCAGTCCTGTTGGGGGCCGCCCTGGCGTTGGCGTCGGTGCCGGAGCTTCCGGTCGGCGTCCGGCTGATCTTCCAGGCGGCCGAGGAACTGATGCCGGGCGGGGCGATCGATGCGATCGCCGCGGGCGCACTGACCGGCGTCTCCCGGATCTTCGCGCTGCACTGCGATCCTCGCCTTCCGGTCGGCAAGGTCGCGGTGCGTCCGGGCCCGATCACCTCGGCGGCTGATCAGCTCGAGGTGACACTGCATTCACCCGGCGGGCACACGTCGCGACCGCACCTGACCGGTGACCTCGTCTACGGCCTCGGCACGGTGATCACAGGTCTGCCCGGAGTGCTGTCGCGCCGCATCGATCCGCGCAACAGCACGATCATGGTGTGGGGCGCCGTCAACTCAGGTGTGGCCGCCAACGCGATCCCGCAGACCGGCACGCTCGCAGGCACCATCCGCACGGCAAGCCGCGACACTTGGGAGTCGATGGAATCCATTGTGCGCGAGATTGTTTCATCGCTGCTGGCTCCGCTGAACATCGAGCACGCCCTGCAGTACCGTCGCGGCGTGCCGCCGGTGGTGAACGAGGAGATCTCGACGCACATCCTCACCCACGCCATCGAGGCGATCGGCCCCGACGTGCTGTGCGACACCCGCCAGTCCGGTGGCGGCGAAGACTTCTCGTGGTACCTCGAGGAGGTGCCCGGGGCGATGGCGCGGCTGGGCGTGTGGTCGGGCCGCGGGCCGCAGCTGGACCTGCATCAGCCGACGTTCGACCTCGACGAGCGCGCGATGGCGGTGGGTGTGCGGGCGATGGTCAATATCATCGACCAGGCCGCGAACATCTAGCGCGGTGGCGGCCCGCGTTGCCCGGGTCCCATATCGGTGACGTCGCCCGCGAGCCCGCTCAAATCTGCGCAGACGTGCCTTCGCGTGGGCTAGGGGTAGTCGAGGCGCCAACCTCTCAGCGATAAAGTCGCTGACCTCATGTGATCCGGTAGTACTTGAGCGACAGTGTCGCTCCTAGGTTGGCACCGACCACTGTGTCTGCCGCACAGCATCCCGGATATTCCGGCGTCGTCGCCGACGACTGCAAGCGGACTCAGCTACCCGCGCAGGGCGCCTTTCTGGTCGCGGAACCAGGCCACCGTGCGCTCGAGTCCCTCGCGCAAGCCGATTTTGGACGTCCAGCCCGCCGCGGCGAGTTTCGAAACGTCGAGGAGCTTCTGTGGCGTGCCGTCGGGTTTCGAAGTGTCCCAGTGGGTTTCGCCGGTGAACCCGACAACCGATGCCACCGTCTCAGCGATCTCGCGGATCGTCACGTCGGTGCCGGTGCCGACGTTGACCTGTTCGGGCCCGTCATAGTGCTCCAGCAGGTGCAGGCAGGCATCGGCCATGTCGTCGGAGTGAAGGAACTCCCGCCGCGGTGATCCGGTGCCCCAGTTGGTGACCGAGGGAGCACCCGATGCGGCCGCCTCGTCGTAGCGCCGGATCAAAGCGGGCAGTACGTGCGAACCCTGTGGCGAGAAGTTGTCGTTGGGTCCGTAGAGGTTGGTCGGCATCGCCGAAATCCACGGCAGCCCATACTGCCTGCGCACCGCCTGCACGTGCAGGATGCCCGCGATCTTGGCGATCGCGTAGGCATCGTTGGTGGGCTCGAGGTGGCCGGTCAGCAGCGATTCCTCGCGGATGGGTTGCTCGGCGAATTTCGGGTAGATGCATGACGAGCCCAGGAACAGCAGGCGTTGCACGCCGACTTCACGCGCCGCGTCGAACACGTTCACCTGGATCCGCATGTTGTCGCTCAAGAAGTCCACCGGGTAGGTGCTGTTCGCGAGAATCCCACCGACTTTTGCCGCGGCCAGCACGACGTATTTCGGCTTGGTTTCGGCGAAGAAGTCGAAGACCGCGTCGCGGTGCTTGAGGTCGAGCTCGGCCGACGACCTGCCGATGATGTTCTCGAAGCCTGCGGCTTCCAGTCGGCGCACGATCGCCGACCCGACGAGTCCGCGGTGTCCGGCGACGTAGAAGGTGGCGTCGCGATCGAGCTCACCGGGCGTGAAGTCCACCTGCGCGGTCATCGTCTGACCGCCCTCGCGAAGACGTACTCAAACGCGTCGGCGACGGTTCGCACATCGAACGTCTTCTCGGCGTAGGCGCGTGCGTTCGCGCCCATCTTCTCGCGCGCCGCGGCGTCGGCGAGCAGACCGTTGAGCATCGCGGACGCCTTGTCGGCCTCACCCTGGTCGACTACCAGCCCCGCCTGCGCAGACTCGATCGTGCGTGCCACCGCGTTGTCGGTGGGCAGCACACCCAGCACGGGCCGTCCGGCGCAGAAGTAGTTGAGGACCTTCGACGGCACCGAGTAGCGGCTGGCGTCCTTCTCCAGCACCACGACCAGGACGTCGGCAGTGGCCAGCATGTCAGGTAGCTGCTCATAGGGCTGGTAGTCGAGCAGGGTGAGGTTCGGTGTGGCGCTGGCCCGCTCGTCGAGCCATTCCCGGCCCAGTCCCTGTGACACGACGACGAAATGGGTGCCCTCGGGCGCATTCTGCGCCATCGTGAGAAGGATCGACGGATCGTGCTTGAGCCCCAGAGTTCCGGCATACATCACGACTGGGACGTCGGCGAGACCTTTACCGCGCGACCAGTCGTTGTCCTTCGGCCGTACCGGCATCTCATCGATGGCACCCCAGTTCGGAACGACTTGGATGACGTCACGGGCGACGCCCCAGGTGTCGGTCTGCTCGATGAACGTGTCGCTGATCGGGACGACGCCTGCCGCGTCGCGGGCCACCTGTCGTTCGGCGAGGTCGGCGGTCCGGGCGATGACACCGCCGAGGCGCCGCAGTCGCTGCCGTGCGACGACGCCGATCGCGTCGCTGTAGACGTCCTGCAGCCAGAACACGTACGGGATTCGCTTCCGGCGAAGTGTCCGGGTCAGCAGGTACAGGGAGATCAGCGGCACAGTGCTCAACACGACGATGTCCGGGCGCGCGTCGGCGATGGCACGGGCGGCGATGCGGGCGTACTGGATTTCCTGCTGCACCCGTTTCAGGGGGTTGTAGCGCTTGAACTCCCCGCCCAGTTCGAGGGCGCGCACCGAGAAGGTCGGTGGATCATCGTCCTGCCGTGTCGTGGCGCCTTGGCCGCCGGTGTAGGACGCACAGTACTGATGCTCGACTTCGTGGCCGCGGCGCGCCAATTCGCGACTCAGATGCAGGCCGAAAGGATGGCCGCCGTACTCGTGGTTCAGCACCCTCACGACGAACTCCTGCCGCAGTCCTTGTGCCCACAGCGAATCGAGATCACCGAGGCTATGGCGACGCTGACTCGCCGATGCGCCGATCCGGCGTCCCGCCAGCTGGCGGTACCCGGGCCGATGTTGCGGGCGGGCCGGGTGCGTAGCTCGTGCACGTATTCGGGTGGAGCACCTGCGATTTCGGCCGCATCGGCCATGACGCCGAGGTAGCGCGCCGAGGGCAGCGCCGCCTTCCCAGGCGTCGACGACATACAGCCAGGCCAGCGCTGGATCGGTGGTGGTGTCGGACGAGATCGCGATGCACGCGGCAGCGGATCTTCTTGTGGATGCCGAGCTCGGAGCCTTCCCAGCGGTCGAGATTCTTCTCGTCTTCTTTGGTCATGTCGTAGAGCACGACGAAGACCCGCGACACGGGATCCTCGACGACCGTCGCCAGCGCACCTTCCCAGCCGATGTCCTCGCCGCCGAACGTCAGCCGCCAGCCGTAGAGCCACCCGGTTCCCGCCATCGGGGAATGCGGGTGCGCGCTGCAGCATCTGCTCCGGATGCATGTTCGATCCGTAAGCGGCGTAGAGCGGCACCAGGAAAGACTAAGGCTTCGCCCTCTGACGCGGCGATCAACGACCCGGTTGGCTACATCCGATGGCCGAACTCCTCAACGCGGCTCGTTCCTCGCCGCTTGATCGTCTCCGGCTAGCTTAGAGCCGTGGCTACCCGCATCGTGATCATCGGCGGCGGCCCCGCCGGCTACGAGGCGGCGCTCGTCGCGGCCGCCGCCGGTCGGCAGGTGGCCGAGGTCACCGTCGTCGACTCCGACGGCATCGGCGGTGCCTGTGTGCTGTGGGATTGCGTGCCGTCCAAGACGTTCATCGCGTCCACCGGCGTGCGCACCGAGCTGCGACGCGCGTCGCCGCTGGGCTTCGACATCGCGGTCGAGGACGCGAAGATCTCGCTGGACCAGATTCACAACCGGGTCAAGACGCTGGCGAAGTCGCAGTCGACCGACATCGGCCACCAGTTGCTTCGCGCCGGCGTCAACGTGGTCGCCGGCCGCGGCGAATTGGTCGACGACACGTCCGGAATGGCTCACCACCGGGTGAAGGTCACCACCGTCGACGGCAGGGTTGCGACCCTGAAGGCCGATGTCGTGCTCGTCGCCACCGGAGCCAGCCCTCGGGTGCTACCCAACGCCGTGCCCGACGGCGAGCGAATCCTGAACTGGCGCCAGCTCTATGACCTGGCTGAGCTGCCCGAACACCTCATCATCGTCGGGTCCGGCGTCACCGGTGCCGAGTTCTGCAACGCCTACACCGAACTGGGCGTCCGGGTGACCGTCGTGGCCAGCCGCGACCAGATCCTGCCGCACGAGGACTCCGATGCGGCCGCTGTGCTCGAGGAGGCGTTCGCCGAACGCGGGGTCCAGCTGGTGAAGAACGCGCGCGCCGACTCGGTGATCCGGACGTCTGACCGGGTGCTGGTGACGATGGCCGACGGGCGAACCGTCGCAGGCAGCCACGCGCTGATGACAGTCGGTTCGGTGCCCAATACGTCGGGACTGGGCTTGGAGAAGGTCGGCATCGAGTTGGGGCCCGGTAATTATCTGCCCGTCGACCGGGTGTCGCGGACCACGGCGGCGGGGATATACGCCGCCGGCGACTGCACCGGGCTGTTGCCGCTGGCGTCGGTGGCGGCCATGCAGGGTCGCATCGCGATGTATCACGCGCTGGGTGAGGCGGTCAGCCCGATCCGGCTGCGAACGGTGGCGGCGGCGGTGTTCACCAGGCCGGAGATCGCGGCCGTCGGGGTTCCCCAGACCGCGATCGACAACGGCACGGTGGCCGCACGGACCCTGATGTTGCCGCTGAACACCAATGCGCGGGCCAAGATGTCTCTGCTGCGCCTCGGGTTCGTGAAGATCTTCTGCCGCCCGGCGACCGGCGTGGTGATCGGCGGTGTCGTGGTGGCTCCGATCGCGTCGGAGCTGATCCTGCCGATCGCGCTGTCGGTGCAGAACAACCTGTCGGTGACCGACCTGGCCCAGACACTGTCGGTGTATCCGTCGCTGTCGGGCTCCATCGTCGAGGCGGCGCGAAGGTTGATGGCGCACGACGATCTGGACTGAGTCCACGTAACCTGGGACCGGGTAAAGATACCGACGAGTAACTAGGAGTTCTTTCCGGTGAGCGACCCGATCCCGCCCAACGGCCAGACGCTGATGGGTCCGCAGCAGCGGGCAGAGGCGTGGAAGCGACTCGGCGACGAGCAATTCGACGTCGTGGTCATCGGGGGCGGCGTCGTCGGAGCCGGTGCGGCGCTGGACGCGGCCACGCGCGGTCTGAAGGTGGCACTCGTCGAGGCGCGCGATTTCGCGTCGGGCACGTCGAGCCGTTCGTCGAAGATGTTCCACGGCGGCCTGCGTTATCTCGAGCAGCTGGAGTTCGGGTTGGTGCGCGAGGCGCTCTATGAGCGCGAGCTCTCGCTGAAGACGCTGGCCCCGCATCTGGTCAAGCCGCTGCCGTTTCTCTTCCCGCTGACCAAGCGGTGGTGGGAACGCCCGTACATCGCGGCGGGGATATTCCTGTACGACCAGCTCGGTGGCGCGAAATCCGTTCCGGCGCAAAAGCATTTGACGCGGGCCGGCGCGCTGCGGCTGACGCCGGGACTGAAGCGCTCGTCGCTGGTCGGCGGTATCCGCTACTACGACACCGTGGTCGACGATGCCCGCCACACGATGACGGTGGCGCGCACAGCCGCGCACTACGGCGCGGTGGTTCGGTCCTCGACGCAGGTGGTGTCGTTGCTGCGAGAGGGCGACCGCGTGATCGGTGTGGAGGTCCGCGATTCCGAGGATGGCTCGGTCACCGAGGTTCGGGGTCACGTCGTGGTCAACGCCACCGGCGTCTGGACCGACGAGATTCAGGCGTTGTCCAAGCAGCGTGGGCGATTTCGGGTGCGGGCGTCCAAGGGTGTGCATGTGGTGGTGCCCCGCGACCGGATCGTCAGCGAGGTGGCGATCATCCTGCGCACCGAGAAGTCGGTGCTGTTCGTCATTCCGTGGGGCACGCACTGGATCATCGGCACCACCGATACGGACTGGAATCTCGACCTGGCCCATCCGGCGGCCACCAAGGCCGACATCGACTACATCCTGGAGCATGTGAATGCAGTGCTCGCGACGCCGCTGACTCACGACGACATCGACGGGGTGTACGCGGGGCTGCGTCCGCTGCTGGCCGGGGAGAGCGAGGAGACGTCCAAGCTGTCTCGTGAGCATGCGGTGGCGGTGCCGGCGCCGGGTCTGGTGGCGATTGCGGGCGGCAAGTACACGACGTACCGGGTGATGGGCGCCGACGCGATCGACGCGGCTGCCGAATACGTGCCGGCGCGGGTAGCCCCGTCGATCACCGAGAAGGTGCCGTTGATGGGGGCCGACGGCTACTTCGCGTTGGTCAACCAGACGGAAAGCGTTGGGGCGCATTACGGTTTGCATCCGTACCGGGTTCGCCACCTGCTGGATCGCTACGGGTCGCTGATCGGTGAGGTGTTGCAGATGGCCAGCGAACAAGCCGCAGTAAGGCCGGACCTCCTGGATCCCATCACCGCTGCGCCGGTGTATTTGAAGGTGGAGGCGTGGTACGCGGCGGCTGCCGAGGGGGCTCTTCATCTGGAGGACATCCTGGCCCGACGGATGCGGATCTCCATCGAGTATCCGCACCGCGGGGTGGAGTGCGCGCGCGAGGTTGCGGAAGTGGTTGCGCCGGTGCTGGGTTGGAGCAACGACGACATCGACCGGGAGGTGTCGACGTACCTGGCGCGCGTCGATGCGGAGATCCGTTCTCAGCAGGAGCCGGACGACGAATCAGCCGACGCGCTGCGAGCCGCGGCGCCGGAAGCGCGGGCAGAGATCCTCGAACCGGTTCCGCTGAATTGAGACGGACAGCGCCGTTGCCGGTGCGCGATGGTCTGGGCCCGGCGCGGGTGCGGCTGCGTGGTGGGCCGGTAATGGCGGAACTGGAGTCACCGCTTCGGGGCGCAGGCGCGGGCGAAAGTGCTTGCCGGAGAAGTCGTCTGCGCAGACGGTGTCCCGGTCGATGAGATCGACCGTGCTGCCGACTGGCGCGCACGTGTACTTGTACCGGGAGTTGCGCGACGAGGTCGAGGTTCCGTTCGATGTTCCGATCCTGTACCGCGACGAGCACATCGTGGTGGTGGACAAACCGCATTTTCTGGCGACGATGCCGCGGGGACGGCACGTGGCGCAGACGGCGACGGTTCGATTGCGCCGGGAACTGGATCTGCCGGAGCTGTCGCCGGCGCACCGGCTGGACCGGCTGACGGCGGGGGTACTGGTGTTCACCGCTCGACGCGAAGTCCGGGGCGCCTATCAGACGATGTTCGCGCAGGGCATCGTCCAGAAGGTGTATCTGGCGCGCGCGGCAGTGGATCCGGACTCGAGCTGCCGAGCGGTGGTGCGGAGCCGGATCATGAAGCGGCGCGGGCAGTTACAGGCGGTGGAGGAGCCGGGGGAGCCGAACGCCGAGACATCGGTGGAGCACCTGGGCGACGGCCTGTACCGGTTGACGCCGCGGACTGGCCGCACGCATCAGCTGCGGGTTCACATGGCGTCGCTGGGTCTGCCGATCGTCGGCGATCCGTTGTACCCAGACGTCATCGATGTGGCACCCGACGATTTCACGCGGCCGCTGCAGCTGCTGGCGTACCGCCTCGAGTTCGAGGACCCATTGAGCGGGTCGTCGACGTGAATTCGTCAGCAGGCGCACGTTGTGACGGTCAGGCGGGGCTGCGCAGCGTGTTGACCATCTGGTTGATCACGTCCGGTTTGGGCGAAACGTTCACTCCCTGTCTCAGCGAGATGATGAACACCACGGAGCCTGGAACGTTGGGCACCGTGGTCACGACGATGCTGTGAAGCGCTGACCCGCCATAGCACTCGTCCGTCGGGATGTCGGTGACGGTCGCAACCATCTGTACCGCTGGATGTGTGCCGATGGTGAATTCCCGCACCTGTCCGTAGTCGACCTTGGGTTGCTGGTCACCTTTTGCGGAGTAAATGAGCGGCACAGTCTTCGATTCCTCGCCCAAAGCCGCTTTGATGTCGGGGTTGTTCGATCCTCGCTACGCCGGCCATCCCTAGATTCTGCTTCGGGCATGACGGGTTGGCGATCGTGGACGCCGCTCCGATCTCACGAATCACGCACTGACCCTCGGGACACGGTTTGGCCCAGCCCATCCGTACGCCGCACGCGGCCACGGTCCAATCCGGCGGTGCGGCATAGGCCAGTCCGAAGTGGTTGACCGTCGCATGCCAGCCTGGTTGTGAACTCTCGTCGACCGATGCGGTGAACCCCTCGCAGGTCGTCGATGGGCTGCCGCTGCCCGTCGGCGGGGGCGCAGTGGCACTGGGTTGGGGCGCCGCCTGGACTGTGGAGGATTGCGTGGGCGCCGCGGTGGTCGACGGGGCCGACTCGGACTTCTTGCCGGTCAGTTGGGTGATCAGCACCGCCGACAACACCACGATGACGACGCCCGCGATCGCCAGTGAGATCCACAACCCCGTATTGCGGCGCGGCCCTTTCGGTCGGTATCCCGGGTAGTCGCGGTTCGGCGGTACAGGACCCGGCGCCGGATAGTTCATCAGATCCTCCACAGGGTTCGGTCATAACGGGTCGTCCCGCATGGCGTCGCCTCATTATCCGCACCGCGGCCTGCGCGGAGACCGAAACGTTGTTCTGGTCCCGCGTTTCACAAGCTTTATTGGGATCCCGCAGCGATCACCGCGCGATTCCGGTCCGCCACAATCGCGAGGTCGGGCTTGACCATCTGCCGGTCATAGGTCAGCAATCCGTTGACCTCATTTTCGACGTCGGTCGTCTGCGTGTAGACCGCCGCGGACAGCCCATTGGTCCGCACAACGTTCTCCAGGTCCAGGCTGAGCTCGACGTAGCGCTGCGTCAGCCGGGCCTTGCTGTCGGTCATCTCGTAGGCCATCGGCGGTCCCGGCCATCGGTTCCCCTCGAGCACCTGCCCCAGTCCGCCGTACTCGCCGTCGACAATCGCGCGCTTGTCGCGCACCACTGGGCGGCCCGGGCCCGACGTAGGTGTGGTCGTCGAAGATGTCGCCGGCCCGTGAGTCGCCGCGCGACTTGCAGCAGTTGGCGCCGCTGTTCGGGATCACCATCCGGGTGGGGTCCTCGCCCTTCACCGCGTTGGCGATCCTGGCCGTGTCGTATTCGCCCCAGCCCTCGTTGAACGGAACCCAGCCGACAATCGAGGTGACGCTGCGAAGCTGGTCGATCATCGCCGACAGCTCATTCTCGAAATGCCGCTGCGCCTGGGAAACCGGGGTGGGCGCGGGCCCGGTCGGCACCTCGAGTGACACGTCGAGCGACGGCATGTCCTGCCACACCATCAAACCCAGCTTGTCCGCCCAGAAGTACCACCGCGCCGGTTCGACCTTGGCGTGCTTGCGTACGAAGTTGAATCCCAGTGTCTTGGTCTGCTCGAGGTCGAACTTCAGCGCGTCGTCGGTGGGTGCGGTGTAGATGCCGTCCGGCCAGTAACCCTGGTCCAGCGGGCCGTGCAGGAAGGTGATCCTTCCGTTCAACGCGATTCGCGGCCTGCCTTGCGCGTCGTTGACCGTGCCGATTGTCCGCAGCCCTGCATAGCTCGAGACCTCGTCGACGACCTGGCCCGACGGGCTGAGCAGCCGAACCTTCAGGTCGTAGAGGTATGGGTCATCAGGCGACCACAGGTGCGGGTACGGCACCGGGATACGAAGGGTCTGACTCGGTGCGCCCTGCGAACGCGCCACTTCCTCACCCGTCGGCTTGTAGACGACCACCTCGGTACGTACTCGGGCCGCCCCCGAGACCTTGGGCGTCACATTGAAACTCGTGAGGTCCGGATTGATGTCGAGTTTGTCGAGATGCGTGACCGGCACCGGCTCCATCCACACCGTCTGCCAGATGCCCGATGCGCCGGTGTAGAAGAGCCCGGCAGGACCGTTGCGCTGCTTGCCGACGGGGAAGGTGTTGGCCTCGTTGCGGTCCTCGACCCGCACTGTCAGCTCTTGCGTGCCCGACGGCCGTAGCGCGCTGGTGATGTCAGCGCTGAACTCGGTGTAGCCACCCTCGTGGTAGGCGACCTTTCTGTTGTTCACCCATACTGTGGCGATCTGATCTACCGCGCCGAAATGCAGCAGCACATGCTGTCCGTTCCAATCAGCCGGCAGCTGAAAGTCTTTGCGGTACCACATCTGATCGTCGTGGCGCTGGACGCCCGACAGCGCCGACTCTGGGGGGTAGGGGACCAGGATCTGCTCGCGGTACTCATTGGCCGGGGGCGGCGTCGCCGCACCGGCCTTCGCAGGCCTGCCGGTGTAGCCCCACAAGCCGTTGAGGTTCTGCCAACGAGTCCGCGACAGCTGCGGACGCGGATAGTCGGGCAGCGCGTTGTTCGGCCCCACCAGGTGGGTCCATGGCGTGGACAAGGGCGGGGTCTTCGGTTGCCAGACATCGGCGGCATGAGCCGGTGGGTTCACCATCGCCATCGCCGCCGACAGTACCAACGCCACGACGGCGACCAGACCAAGCCGCGATCGGCTCGCGACCTTGCGCGCGCAGTGGTGGACAACCGAGGTGTCCAGATGGTGGCGCGTCATCGCGCGCTGTTCGCGGCGCGGCGACCAACGGTGCCAGCAGGCAAGGGTACTCCCCCAAGGTAGTGATGAGTCGGAACCGACTTGGCGGCATCGACCCCAAAGGACCCCCGGCAGGCCGTCACGTCGCAGCAAACATATCCTGAAGACGTTGATCAAGGAAGTAGGCCGTATCGGCGAGTCTGGCCGACGTTTCCGAACCCAGACGACGGCCAAGTATCAGCAAATCGCCAGCAATATTGTCTGGAGCTTCGATGCAGCGACTTAGCGCCTAAATCACATATGCAGCCACATAAACGCTCTTGGAGTGAGGTCCACCACGCGATTTCGGTGGCACCTCAGGAGCGCGCGCAGCGTGGTGTCGGGCACGGCTGGACGGTCAACTTCGCAGCGGCGGGTCCTACGTTTGAGAAGTACGTGTCTGGCAAAGGAGCTGTTCCGACACTCCGCAACATGTTCAAGCCTTGACGCAGCCAGTCCGGGCATGCGACTTCATCGGACGGTCGATGCGCATTTAGCCGCGACGAGGTGCAAGCGAAGGGCAGAATTGTCGTCGCGGCCGCCGACGTGCGGCAGCCTTCTGAAGGAGCAAATGTGCGAAAGATTTTCTTGTCCGCGGCGGCGTTGCTGTTCGCTGGTGGTTTAGTCAGCGTGGGCACGCCCTCTGCCGAAGCCACCATTTGTGGCTCGGTGGGCGGCAGGCGCGTCGACGTCACTGGTTGCGCCGACCCGTTTGCTTACCTCAACGACGCGCTGCCGCCACCCCCTCCGCCTCCCGCAGCGCCGCCACCCCCACCACCGCCTGACGCGCCGCCACCCCCTCCGCCTCCGCCGCCTCCGCCGGTGTATTACCCGCCGCCGTTACCGAATGTCGACGTGTGCGCCAGCGTGGGACGGCGCATCAGCGTGAGTGGGTGCATCTAGCCTTGGCTCCGTGGTTGGAGCCGACACCCGAGCAAGTCCACGCTCTGGCGGCAAGGCCGGCCGATGAGCCCGTCGTGATGGTCAATCTGCTGCAATTCCGCGAGGGCGGCAGGGAAAGCTATTTGCGATACGCGGCGGAAGTCGCCCCCCATCTGCAGCGGGTCGGGGGAACCGTCCGATATGCGGGTACTGGTCCCTCGCAAGTCATCGGCGATGGCGAGAAGCCTTGGTGGGATGCCATTTTCGTGGTGGAGTATCCGTCGCCGGCGGCATTTCTCGACATGGTCGGCGACGAGGAGTACCTCAAGATCCACCAGTACCGCGCCGACGCGCTCGAGCGAGGCGATCTGATCGCCACGTCGACGTGGAGTATGACTGGCTAGCCGGCCGTGTACCTGGTCACCGGAGCCGGTGGAGGGGTCGGCAGCGTCAGCCGCCGCGTCATCGAGCTGCTGCTCGACGCCGGCGAGTCTGTGCGGGCCTTGGTGCGCAGGGAAGACGAACGCGCGGAGCAACTTCGGGCGTTGGGCGCCGATGTCGTCGTCGGTGACCTGACACACGCCGGCGACATCGTGGAGGCGATCGACGGTGTTGCGCGCATGTTCTTCAACATGAGCGTGTCGCCGGACTATTTGCGGGCTACCGCCGAGGTGTGCGCAGCGGCACTCGAGCGCGGCCACCTCGAAGTTCTCGTCAACATGTCACAGATGACGGTGTCGCAGATGACCTTGACGAGCACCGACGAGTCGAAACACCAGCGCCTGCATTGGCTGTCCGAACACGTGCTGAACTGGTCCGGCTTGCCCGTAATCCACATCCGCCCAACGGCTTTCCTCGACAACCCGCTCTTCACGATATTGGCGTCGCGAACAATCCGTGAGCGCGGCGTGCTCGTTCTGCCGTTCGGCGGGGGCCGCACCTCACCGATCGCGGCCGACGACGTCGCCGCTGTCGTCGCCACGGTGCTCCGCGACCCGGCGGACCGCATCGGAGCGGTGTACGAGCTGACCGGCCCGCAGGTACTCGACATCGACGGCCTGGCTGAGCAATACACCAGTGCACTGGGGCGGCCCATCGCCGGTGAAGACCTTGCCCTCGACGCATGGGAGCGCGACGTTCTCGAACCGATCGGCCTGCCCGAGCACGTCGGACAGCACATCGCGACGATGGCGCGGCTGCATCGCGAAGACCGCTATAACCGCGCCACCGACGACGTCGCGCGCATCATCGGTAGACCCGCCCGGACCGTGGCGCAGTACGTGGCGTCTCATCGCGATCTGTTTGACTGACGTCGTGGATCGCGCTGCGTTTGACCGCCTGTTCGACATGACCGACCGCACCGTCATCGTGACTGGCGGCACCAGGGGTATCGGCCTGGCTCTCGCCGAGGGCTTCGTCCTTGCCGGCGCCCGCGTGGTGGTGGCCAGTCGCAAGGCCGATGCCTGCGATCAGGTTGCACAGCATCTGCGGGAGCTCGGCGGCCACGCCATCGGCGTGCCCACGCACCTCGGTGACGTCGGTGATCTCGAGGCCCTGGTCCAGAAGACCGTTGACGAGTTCGGTGGCATCGACGTCGTGGTGAACAACGCCGCCAACGCGTTGGCGCAGCCGCTGGGCGAGATGACCGTCGAGGCGTTGACCAAGTCGTACGACGTGAACCTGCGTGGCCCGCTGTTTCTGGTGCAGGCGGCGTTGCCGTATCTCAAGGCCAGTTCGCATGCCGCCGTGGTGAACATGGTGTCGGTCGGGGCGTTCAATTTCGCACCGGGGACGGCCATCTACTCGTCGAACAAGGCGGCACTGATGTCGTTCACCCGGTCGATGGCCGCGGAGTTCGCGCGGTTCGGGATCCGGGTCAACGCGATCGCTCCCGGGCCCGTCGACACCGACATGATGCGGAACAACCCGCAGGAAGCCGTTGATCGCATGGCCGGCGCCACACTGATGAAGCGTCTGGCGACTCCGGACGAAATGGTCGGTGCCGCAATGCTGTTGGCGTCGGACGCGGGAAGTTACATGACGGGGACGGTGATTATCGCTGACGGTGGCGGAACGCCTCGGTAGCCTCGCTCATCACCCCGCCCGTCGACGCGAGGATCTGGCTACGGTTCTCCAGGTGCAGCGCCGCCTCGAGACTCGATGCGTCGAGATTCGCCCATAGCACCTGCTTCGTCGACTCGACGCCGAACTTGCCGTAGCCGCAGAGAGTTTCGGCGACCGCGACGGCATCGTCGACCACGTCGGAGCCGGATGACACGCGTGAAACCATGCCCAGCCGTAGCGCCTCCTCGGCATCCACCACCCGCGCGGTGAGGATCAGGTCGAAGGCCGGACCCGCACCGACGATACGCGGCAGCGTGTAGCTGACGCCGATGTCGCACCCGCCGAGACCGAGCTTGATGAACTGCGTGCAGAACCGGGCGGACTCAGAGGCGATCCGGATGTCGCAAGCCAGCGCGATGCCCATTCCGCCGCCGTACGCGGGACCGTTGACTGCCGCGATCACCGGCTGCCGCAGACGGTGGATCTTGGCGGTCAGGTCGGCGATGCGTTCCTGCCAGCGCATCCCCGATCGGGGGAACTCAGTTCCTTCGCCTGCTTTGTTCGGGTTCGGATCGGTCAGGTCCAGGCCCAGAGCAGAAACCGCGGCCCGCGCCGGTGAGCACGACGACGCGGCAGTCGTTGTTCGCGCGAATGCCGTCCAGCGCGGAATGCAGATCCTCGACCAGGTCATACGACAGCGCGTTGAGCTTTTCCGGCCGATTGAGGGTGAGGACGGCAATGTCGGGTCGCGGGTAGGTCAGTTCCAGGTCGGCCATGTGGCACACGCTAGACGGCGCTGCGCCAACCGGTGACGCCGACGACGATCATTCGCAGTTGCTTGATCGCGACGCGCCGGATCTCCGCGAGAGTGGCAGGGTCGCCGGCGTCTTCGATGGCTTCGGCGATCGAGATCATCGCGTTGACGAACAGGGTGGCAAGGATGCTGAGATCTTCTCCGCTCCAGGTGTTGAGTCCTGGGAACCGGGCAAGGTCGATCGCCAATTCCGAAGTGATCAAGCGGATTTCGGTGCGGATGGCGTAGCGCAACACGGTCACGCCGCTGTTTCGCTCGCGGCCGATGAAGCGCCAGTGTTCGCGACGCTCGTTCACACCATCGATGAGGATGTCGACGGAGGACTCGATGACCCGATTCGGGTCGAGCTTGCCTGCGCGCGCACCACGAAGCATGTCGCGCAGCGAGCGGAAAGACTCGTCGATCAGCACCAATCCAAGTGCTTCCATGGAGTCGAAGTGCCGGTAGAACGCGGCTGGGACGATGCCGGCCTCACGGGTGACCTCACGCAGGCTCAGCGCTGCGAAACTTTGGTCCTCCAGCAGCTTCAGCGCGGCGGCGACGATGGCTCGGCGGGTGGCTTCCTTGCGTTCTTCGCGGGACAGCGTTTCGCGCTCGCGCTCGCGAGGGCGTCCCGACCGGCTGGATCGATGCGATCGCGAAGTACTGGCCACGGCAACCAGCGTACAACTGTTTACTCAACGGACATCGGGCGGTCATTGGTCGCTGCGAAACTTAGAATTCCGTGTCGGAGCCGCCCGTCTCGCTCACAGGCGTCGTGTTCAACGCGTTGCCCGCCCAATCTTCCGGCCCCGTCGACGGCGTCCACACCATCGTCCCGGCTGTACTCTCGGTGCCGCGGGCGGCGTCGACGAGGAAGGTCGAGCTGTAAGTGCCGAGCGTGATCGTGATGGTGTTGCCGCTCATCACCATCGTCGAGCCGGTGAATCGGTAGCTGCCGGCTAGCAATCCGCTGGCGTAGTCATTCCCGCCAAGGTCGACCGTCCCAAGCGGGAGCACCGCGTTGTTGGCGGCGTTGTAGACCTGCAGGGCGTCATTGCCGAGCGGGAGGCCGAGGATGCCGTTGTCGTACACCCGTACGGTGACGTTGGTCGAGCTGCCGTTCCACAAGTGGAGGATCGACTCGGGATCGATCGGCTCGCTGAAGGTGTATGTGATCTTGTCGTTCTGCTCGAGGCGGCCGGGGTTGCTGCCGACGTTGGTGGTTTGCACGTCGACCGCCGTCGGTGCGATGTTGTCGGTGATCGTGACCGTGGCGATGTTTCCAGTGGTGGTGCCATCGGAGGCGCGATAGGTGAAGCTGTCGGAGCTGCTGTAGCTGCTCGTAGGTGTGTAGGTGAAGGAGCCGTCGGTGTTGAGGTTGAGGGTGCCGTGGCCAGCGATGACGCAGGATGGCCAGCCTCCGGCTTTGCCGCCCAGTAATGCGACCGCACGGCCCGCCGCCTCGATTTGTGACCACGGGAGTACGACCGTTCACTGATGTGAAGCCCGCCACAAACTGGGGATTTCCGTTGACTAACCCCGCAGCGCGCACACACAGTGTACATATGTTTACTCAAACTTTGACCCGGCGGGTGCTCCGATCTCCGCTGGTCGACCTGCTGACCGGGCCGCATGGCGTCGACCGGTACACCGAGCTGGTCGAACCGACATGGACCGCTGACGCGCGCGCCAAGGTGATCGCCGTGCGCAGGCAGACCCCGCGAAGCGTCACCCTCACTCTCGAGCCGAACCGGGCGTTCACCGGCTTCCGCTCCGGCCAACACATCAACCTCACAGTCGAGATCGACGGTCGGCGGCGCACCAGGCCCTACTCGCCGGCCAGCGCCGAGGGGAATCCGTACATCGAGCTGACCGTCGGCCGCCACGACGGCGGCCTGGTGTCCACCTACCTATGCGAGCACGCCCGACCCGGCATGGTCGTGGGGCTGGACTCGGTCGGTGGCGACTTCGTGCTGCCCGCGGAGCGACCCCGGCGCGTCTTGTTCGTGTCGGGCGGCAGCGGCATCACCCCGGTGATGTCGATGCTGCGCACGCTGCGCGCCGAGAAGTTCGACGGCGAGGCCGCCTTCATCCATTACGCACGCGGCGCCGAGGAGGCGTGCTACCGCCACGAGCTCGCGGCCACGCCGGGGGTTCGGGTGCTGCACGGCTACACGCGCGACGGAGTGGGCGACGTGACCGGCTACTTCGACGCCGACCACCTCGCGGCCGCCATGCCTGAACCGGATGCGGTTTTCGTGTGCGGCCCCCCTGCTCTTGTCGAAGCTGTCCGCGAGCACTGCCCCGATGCGCGATCCGAGACCTTCGTTCCACCCACTTTCAGCGTTCCGGCCGAATCCGCCGGCGGCCGAATCACGTTCACCGACAGCGGGGTTCAGGCCACCGACGACGGCAGGCCGCTGCTGGCTCAAGCCGAGGACGCGGGGCTAACCCCCGAAAGCGGATGCCGGATGGGCATCTGCCACAGCTGCACCCGTCGCAAGACGCGGGGAGCGGTACGCAATTTGATCAGCGGGACGATCTCCACCGCCGACGAGGAGGACGTGCAGATCTGCGTGTCCGCGCCCGTCGGCGACGTCGAGATCGCCCTCTAGGAAAGGACAATCATGACCGCACCGACCACAACACACCCTCAGAAGACGCTGCAGAAAGCCGTCGCAGGAAGGACCGTTACGCTGACCCCCGAGCAGGCCGAGGCATTCGGCCGCGAACTCGACGCGCTCAAGGAGCGCGTGATCGCCGACCTCGGCGAGCGTGACGTCACCTACATCCGAAAGATCATCAAGGCGCAGCGCGGCCTGGAGGTCGCCGGCCGGGCGCTGCTCTTCGGCGGCATCTTCCCGCCGTTCTGGCTCGCGGGCACCGCGATGCTGGGGATCTCGAAGATCCTCGACAACATGGAGATCGGCCACAACGTCATGCACGGCCAGTACGACTGGACCGGTGATCCGGCGTTGTCCAGCAAGAAGTTCGAGTGGGACACCGCCTGCCCGGCCGACCAGTGGCGTCACTCGCACAACTACATGCACCACACCTATACCAACATCATCGGCATGGATCGCGATGTCGGCTACGGCATTCTGCGGATGAGCGAGGACCAGAAGTGGCGACCCTACTTCCTGGGCAACCCGGTGTACGCATTCCTGCTGATGGTGCTGTTCCAGTACGGCGTCGCCCTGCACGAGATGGAAACCGAGCGGATCACGGCGGGTGAGATCTCGCTGTCCGACAAGCGCGAGATCCTCGAGGGCATCTGGCGCAAGACCAAGAAGCAGACGCTGAAGGACTACGTGGCGTTCCCGCTTCTGGCCGGCCCGTTCGCGCCGTGGGTGTTGGCGGGCAACGTGACCGCGAACCTGATGCGCAACGTCTGGTCCTACATGATCATCTTCTGCGGTCACTTCCCCGAGGATGTGCAGGAGTTCTCGATCGAGGAGACGAAGGCCGAGACCCGCGGCGGGTGGTACTTCCGCCAGATCCTCGGATCGGCAAACCTCACCGGCGGCAGGCTGTTTCACATTCTGTCCGGCAACCTGTCGTTCCAGATCGAGCACCACCTGTTCCCCGACATTCCGGCGCACCGCCACGCCGAGATCGCTCCGCAGGTCCAGGAGATCTGCAAGCGCTACGGCATTCCGTACAACATGGGACCGCTACCGCATCAGTTCGCCACGGTCGTGCGCAAGATCTTCAGGCTGGCCCTGCCCTCACGTCTGACAGTTCGGACACCAGTAACTGACCCTGTCGCCGCTGTCGTCTGACTCGATGGCGGTGCCGCAGCGCCGGCATGGACGCCCGACCCGCCCGTAGACCCACAGGTCTCGGCCGGATCGGGTGTCGCCGGTGGTGGTCCGGTTGATACGGGAGCGGTTGAGCCACAACATGTCCCGCGCCCGCTGCACCATCCGCAACGGATCCTTCACGTTGCCCACCGGTGTAGTGGGCAGATAGCCGGTGACGAAGCACAACTCATTCGCATACACATTGCCCACTCCGGCCATCACCCGCTGGTCCAACAGCGCCTCCGCGACGGCGCGGTCCGGGTCGGCGGTGAGATTCGCCCGGGCGACAGCGGGTTCCCAGTCATCGCCCAGCAGGTCCGGCCCGAGATGTGCGACGGCTTCCATGTCGTTCCCTCGCTTGAGGATCTCCAGCACGCCGAGATCCACCCCCGCGGCGCGTGAGTCGTCGGTTTCCAGGACGATCCGGATCTTGTGGGCGGGCACCCGGCGGATCTGACCGCCGATCAACCAGGCTCCGTCCATCTTGAGATGCGAATGGATGCTGGCATCGGCGACGCGGATGAACAGATGCTTGCCCCGGCTGACGACCTCATCGACGACACAGGCGGTCAGGTCGACGGTGGCAAACTTGGGCACCCGCACGTCGCAACGAGTCAGCACCTTGCCCTCGAGTGCATCGCGCAACTTGGCAGCGGTGCGAAAGACGGTGTCGCCCTCAGGCATATTTCACCGTAGCCGCAGCCCTCTCGGCGTGCGCGTGAAGCCGGCGCCGATCAGCGCCTCCTGCACCGCGGCGCGTTCGCCTTCGGCGCCAGGCTCCAGCACCGGCACGCCGTTGATCTTCTCGACGAGGAACGACCGCACCCGGCCGGCGCTCACGAGATCGGCGAGCGCCGCCGCGGCCGCGGTGTGCGCCTCCGCATCATCAGTGAAGCTCAACAACGACCGGCCGCCGCGTTCGAGGAACCACACGAGTTCGCCGTCGACGATCGCCACCAACGCGCCCGCCTTGCGGCCCGGTCTATGAGCAACGTCCTCGTCGGAGGCCTTCCTTGTCGGCCAAGCCAGTGCGGCCCCATACGGATTGGCGGGGTCGGCGGCCGCCATCACCACTGCGTGATACTCGCGGTGATCCGGGTTGACGCCGTCGAGGTATGAGCGCAGCCGATCCACCGTCGACGCCACCGCGAATTGCGCACCGCCCAAGGACTCGACGAAATACCCGCGCTGGCACCGTCCCGCATCCTCGAACGCGGTCAGCACCTTGTAGAGCATCGCGAAACCGCCGGACACCTCTTCGGCCGAGACTGCACCCTTGGTCAGCACGCCGTGACGGCCGAGCAACAGCTCGGCCGTGAAATGCGCCCGCACTGTGGATTCCGGCTCGGCTGCGGGAAGCGCCGACCAGCGTCCGGCCACGGTTGGATCCGAGGTCCGGGACTGTGCGTGCGCGACGCTGTAGCTGCTCAATCGCGGCGGCCGTTGGCGTTGGCGGTGTGCCGGGGCGCCGCGTCGACCGGCTCCACGACGAGTACCCAACAGCATCGCCCGCACCGGCGCGAAGGTGTCGCCGGTGACCCAGCCTGACCAGATCAATTCCCACAGAGCTTGTTTGACGTCCTCACCCGGATGCTCGGCGAGCTGGCGGAAGAAGTACGCCCCGCCGCCACCCAGCGTCTCCATGATCGCGCGATGGGTGTCGGTGAACTCGATCTCGGCGGGCGCGGCCAGCGTCAGCGGTGCCGAATCGGCGGGGTGGAACGTGATCCAGCCGTCACTGCCACCGAGCTGGCCGAGGCCCGACCAGGTGACCTCACCGGAAGCCAACAGCTCATCGAGCATCGCCGGCTGGTAGTCGCGCACGCGCAAGCCGAACACCAACGGCTCCACCGCCGATGCTGGAACCGGCACGCCCGCAAGCTGATCGATCACCGCGGCGAGCCCGTCGACTCCGGAACAGTGCGCCGACCCGACCTGCTGCCATGCTGGCAGGAACCGACCGTATGCGGCGGTGCTGACCGGTTCGACCTGGGCGCGCAGCGCGGCCAGCGAACGGCGACGCAGGATTTTCAGCACATCCGCGTCGCACCACTGGTCGCCGTCAGCCTCGGAGGTGAACTCGCCGCGAATCAGCTTGCCGTCGATGGCCATCCGGCCCAGCACGTCAGCCGTGACACGCAGCCCGAGGCCGAAGCGCGCTGCCGCTTCGTGCGTGGTGAACGGCCCGCGGGTGCGCGCGTAGCGGCCGAGCAGGTCGACCAGTGGGTCGGCGACGGATTCAGTGAACGCCGTCGGCACGCCGACCGGCACCGCAACCCCGACACCGTCGCGCAGCAGGCCGATGTCTTCAATTGCCACCCACCACATGTGGTCGGCGAAGGACACGGTCAGCACGCGCTTGGCGGCCAGTAACCCGTCGAGCCAGCCACCCACTTCGGATGTCGTACACCGCTCGGCGATCTCGGCCTCGGTCAGCGGACCGAGCATCCGCAACAGATCCGCGACGCCCTCGGCGTCACGGGCCCTGCGGTCGTCGCTGAGGTGCTGCAGCTGCCGCACCGTCGACGTGATCACCTGCGGATCGAGCAGCTCACGCAACTCGACGCGGCCCAGCAGCTCTGCCAGCAGGACGCTATCCAACGACAGCGCCGCGGCTCGGCGTTCGGCCAGCGGGCTGTCGCCCTCGTACATGAACGCGCCGACGTAACCGAACAGCAGCGACGCCGCGAACGGCGACGGTGTAGTGGTTTCGACCTCCACCAGCCGCAGCCTGCGCTGCGCGACCCGGCGCATCAGCTCTGTCAGTGCGGGCACGTCGTACACGTCCTGCAGGCATTCGCGGACGGCCTCGAGCACGATGGGGAAGTCGGGATACTTGCGCGCGACATCCAGAAGTTGCGCGGCACGCTGCCGTTGATGCCACAGCGGTGACCGTTTCCCCGGATGGCGGCGCGGCAGAAGCAGTGCGCGGGCGGCACATTCGCGAAACCGCGATGCGAACAGTGCGGAGCCACCGACCTCGGCGGTGACGATGGGCTCGATCTCGTCGGCGTCGAACACGAACAGGTCGGCGCCGGGGGCGGTGTTCCGGAATCAGGCAGGGTGTCGGGCAGCCGCACAATGATGCCGTCGTCGGAAGCCGTCGGCTTTTCGTCGATGCCGTAGCGTTCGCGCAAGCGACGCGAGACTGCCAACGCCAGTGGGCCGTGCACCCTCAGCCCATACGGCGAGTGCAGGATCACCCGCCAGTCGCCCAGCTCATCGCGGAATCGCTCCACCACAAACGTCGTGTCGGTGGGCACGACTCCGGTGGCGCTGCGCTGCTCGTCGAGTAGCTGCCACAGATTGTCGGAAGCGAACTCGTCGAAACCCATTGCGCGGCAGCGCGTTGTCGAAATCGGCCTGGCCCAGCTGCGCCAGCTCCCCGGTGAACGCGCCGACAGCAGCACCCAATTCGGCGGGACGGCCTACACTGTCGCCGCGCCAGAACGGCAACCTGGCGGGCTGTCCGGGCGCGGGCACTACGAGCACCCGGTCGTGGGTGATCTCGGTGATCCGCCAGCTGGTCGCGCCCAGCGAGATCACGTCTCCTGGCCGTGACTCGTAGACCATCTCCTCGTCGAGTTCGCCTACCCGCGAAGGCTTCTCGGAGTCGGTGGCCAGGTAGACGGTGAACAGCCCGCGGTCCGGAATCGCCCCGCCGGACGTGACCGCCAGCCGTTGCGCACCCGGACGCGCGGTCAGCGTGCCCGTGTCGCGGTCGTACACCAGCCGCGGCCTCAACTCGGCGAACTCGGTCGACGGGTACTTGCCGGATAGCAGGTCAAGCGTTGCCTCGAATGCACTGCGCGGCAGCGTCGCAAACGGTGCGCTGCGCCGCACGGCATCGAACCATCGGTCGGCATCCAGCGGCTCCAGCGCACACGCCGCCACGGTGTGCTGGGCGAGCACGTCGAGCGGGTTCGTCGGCACCCGCATGGTCTCGATCTCGCCGGACAGCATCCGCTTGACCGTGACGGCGCAGTCGATCAGGTCCGTGCGGTGCTTGGGGAACAACACCCCCTGGGAGATCTCGCCGACCTGGTGGCCTGCGCGGCCGATGCGCTGCAGCCCGCTGGCCACCGATGGCGGCGCCTCGACCTGGATCACCAGATCGACGGCCCCCATGTCGATGCCCAACTCCAGGCTCGAAGTCGCGACAACAGCTTTCAGCCGACCGGACTTCAAGTCCTCCTCGACGAGGGCGCGTTGCTCCTTGCTGACCGAGCCGTGGTGTGCCCGGGCCAGCAGCGTCGGCGCGCCCGACGCTCTGTCCACTGCCCATGATGTGGGCCGGCGAGCCACCGCCGACGTGCTTGTTGGGGCCGGTCTCCAGCTCGACTCCCGAGCGCTCGGCGTGAATCTCGTTGAGCCGCGAGGTAAGTCGCTCGGCCAGCCGCCGGGAGTTCGCGAAGACGATCGACGAGTTGTGCGCCTCGATCAGGTCGACGATGCGCTCTTCCACGTCGGGCCAGATGGTGTTGTTCTCCAGGTTGGCCATGTCCGGCACCGGCACCTGAACCGACAGCTCGAAGGTCTTCGCCGCGGGCGGCGCGACGATCGTCGTGCGAGCCTGCCCGGACAGGAACCGCGCGACCTCCTCAGGTGGGCGCACTGTGGCCGACAACCCGATACGCTGCGCAGGTTTGGCGAGAAGCTGGTCGAGCCGTTCCAGCGACAGCGCGAGATGTGCTCCGCGTTTGGTTGCCGCGACGGCATGGACCTCGTCGACGATGACCGTCTGCACCTCGGCCAGGGTGTCGCGGGCCGCCGAAGTCAGCATCAGGAACAGCGACTCCGGCGTGGTGATGAGGATGTCCGGTGGCCTGGTGATCAACTCGCGACGCTGGGCCGGTGGGGTGTCGCCGGAGCGCACGCCGACGCTGATCGCTGGTGCGGGGACCCCGTGGCGTTCGGCGACGCGCGCCGATCCCGGTCAACGGGGTGCGCAGGTTGCGTTCGACGTCGACGGCCAGCGCCTTCAGTGGCGATACGTAGAGCACACTAGGGCACCGCTTGTGTGGGGAGTGCCGGCACCGGCCGGCCGCGGTTCGGACGACGCGAGCCGGTCGATGGCCCACAGGAACGCGGCCAGCGTCTTGCCGGACCCGGTGGGCGCGATGACCAGCGTGTTGTCGCCGTCGGCAATGGCAGCCCACGCCTGCGCCTGCGCGGGAGTGGGCTCGGCGAAAGTGCCCGTGAACCACTCGCGGGTCAGCGCGCTGAACCGAGCCAGGGGAGCGGAGCTCATCTCGCCATCGTGCAGCAGTGCACCGACAAAAGTCAGCGATGCCCGGGCGCGACTGCTTCGACCAGCTCAGCGGGGATGCCCGGCACCCGCCCGACCGCGTCGAGCAGGGCGTGCGCGCACGCACCGGCGACCTGGTCGGCGTCCAGCGACGGGTCCATCAACCGCTGCCTGCACATCTCGAAGGTGAAGGCCAGCCATGCGTAGACGGTGATCCGTAGGTCCCGTTCCACCTTGGAATCCAGCCCGCCGCCGACGGCGTCGTTGATCCGGCCCAGGATGCGCTCGGCCTGCCGGTCGTTGTCGACATCCTCGACATCGCGCAGCACCGGATCCGACCGGCCCATGCCGACATAGGCGGCCCAGGCTCCGTGCGGATACTCCTCGTCGTAGCGCAGGTAGGCCATCACGCCCTCGCGCAACTGGTCGAACAGGCTCTGCCCCGGTTCCGGCGGGGTATTGGTGGCCTCGAACAGTCGCTCGCCCTCGGCGCGCACCACAGCCGCGAAGAACGCCCGCTTGTCGGGGAAATAGTGATACATCAACGCACGGGACACGCCTGCGCGTTCGGCGATCTCGTCGATGCGGACCTCGTCGTATGGGCGCTGACCGAACACCTCGGCGCCCAGCGCCAGCAGCTCGCTGCGCCGGTCGTCGGGGGACAGCCGCCGTCGGGACGTCGATGAGCCGCTTGCGCGAAGAGCATCGGACTCAGCCATGCCCACCATCGTAATTGACGCATGTACAACAATTGGGCAGGGTCGCGGCCGCTACCGTTAGGTTGTGTCGACGAGTGAGTTCATCGCCCGAATTCCGCTGTCGCCCTAGCCGAAATGCACACCTTGGGCCAGCGGCAGCTCGGATGAGAAGTTGACGGTGTTGGTGGCCCGCCGCATGTACGCCTTCCACGCATCGGAGCCCGATTCACGACCACCGCCGGTCTGCTTCTCGCCGCCGAACGCGCCGCCGATCTCAGCACCCGACGTGCCGATGTTGACGTTGGCGATGCCGCAGTCCGAGCCGTCGGCAGCCATGAAACGCTCTGCCTCGCGGACGTCTGTGGTGAAGATCGCGGACGAAAGACCCTGTGGTACAGCGTTGTTCAGCGCGATCGCGTCATCGAGGTCGTCGTAGGTCAACACGTACAGAATCGGCGCGAACGTCTCGGTGTGCACCACGTCGGTCTGGGCGGGCATCCGCACGACCGCAGGCGCGACGTAGTACGCGCTCTCATCGCCGACATCCCGGCGCTCACCGCCGACCACCTCACCGCCGTCGGCGCGGGCCTTCTCGAGCGCGCGCACCATGTCGCGGTAGGCGGTCTCGTGGATCAGTGGCCCGACCAGCGTGCCCTCGGCGCCCGGATCACCGACGGGTAACTGGCGGTACGCCGACGCGATGCGGGCGACAAGATCGTCGGCCACCGAAGAATGCACAATCAGCCGACGCAGCGTCGTGCAGCGCTGTCCGGCGGTCCCTGCTGCGGCGAACACGATGCCACGCACCGCGAGATCGAGATCGGCCGACGGCGTGACGATTGCGGCGTTGTTCCCGCCCAACTCGAGCAGCACCTTCCCGAACCGTTCGGCCACTCTCGGGCCGACCTGCCGCCCCATGCGCACCGAACCCGTCGCACTGAGCAGGGCCACTCGCGGGTCGTCGACGAGGCGCTCGCCGACCTCGCGCGCGCCCTGGATGAGCCGGCTTACCTCGCGGGGCGCGCCCACATCAGCAGCAGCCCGTTCGATCAATGCCTGACATGCCAACGCCGTCAACGGCGTCAGCTCCGACGGCTTCCACACCACGGTGTCGCCGCACACGAGCGCGACCGCAGTGTTCCACGCCCACACCGCGACCGGGAAGTTGAACGCGGTGATGACGCCGACCACGCCGAGCGGATGCCACGTCTCCATCAGCCGGTGGCCCGGCCGTTCGGAGGCGATGGTTTTGCCGTACAGCTGGCGCGACAGGCCGACGGCGAACTGGCAGATGTCGATCATCTCCTGCACTTCGCCGAGTGCCTCGGAGGTGATCTTGCCCGCCTCGACCGTGACGAGCGTCGCGAGGTCTTCCTTATGCTCGACGAGCAGTTCACCCAGCCGCGCCACCAGGGCGCCACGAACCGGAGCGGGCGTGGCCCGCCAAGTGGTAAAGGCTTGCGCCGCTTGGTCGATCGCTGCATCAGCTTCATCGGGTGTGGTCTCGGCGATGCTGAACAGCACTTCACCGGTGATGGGTGTGCTGGCCGGAATCCCGTGGCGACCGGGCTCACCGAGCTCGGCGGCCGAACCAACGGCGGTCAACGCGTCACGGACCCGCGTGCGCAGGTCGTCGGCGGTCGGAAGCTGGACTTTCTGCACGGTGGTCATGATGTCGCGACTTTCTTCTCGAGGTCGTGGGTGCTGGTGATGCGTGCTGCCGACGTCGGTACTCGCGGGCGGTGGCTCGGATACAGTGCGGCCATGGGTGAAGCCGAAGAACACGCCCATGCGCCGGTTGAGCTCGACGAGATCGACCGCATCGTGGCGCGCGAACTTGCCGTCGACGGACGGGCGACGCTCGCGCATCTCGCGGCCCGTGCCGGCTTGTCGGTGTCGGCGGTGCAGTCGCGAGTGCGTCGGCTCGAGGCGCGCGGCGTCATCACGGGATACCACGCGCAGGTGGATCCCGAGGCGGTCGGGCACCAGCTGTCGGCGTTCGTCGCCATCACCCCTCTCGATCCGTCTCAACCTGATGATGCGCCCGCCCGTCTCGAGCACATAGCGGCCATCGAGTCATGCCACTCGGTGGCGGGCGAGGAAAGCTACGTGCTGCTGGTGCGCGTGGAGTCCGCGCGTGCGCTCGAAGACCTGCTGCAGCAGATCCGCAGCGCGGCGAACGTTCGGACTCGTAGCACCATCATCCTGCAGACATTTTACGAGAGAAGGCAGTCAATACCGTAATTATTCCGATCACGCCAGCTCAGGCACCGTGAGTTGAGACCGGAAGAACTACGGCTGAATGGCGTAAATGCCGTAAAAAATACGTTAAGATCGACGTATGACCGCTGTCTTGATGCCACGTGACCGCGATGTCCAGGGAGCGATTCGCCCCGTCGACGTCCGTGAGGTGCTCGCCCGCAGCATTCTGGCCGACGGCCTGGAGCTGGTGCTCGACATCGACCGGTCGTCGGGCTCCTATCTGGTGGACGCCAGCACCGGCGAACGCTACCTCGACATGTTCACCTTCTTCGCGTCATCCGCCCTGGGCATGAACCACCCGGCACTGGCCGACGATGCGGACTTCCTCGCCGAACTCGCGCAGGCCGCGGTCAACAAGCCCAGCAACTCCGACGTTTACAGCGTGCCGATGGCGCGGTTCGTCGACACCTTCGCCCGAGTGCTGGGCGACGCGGCGCTCCCGCACCTGTTCTTCGTCGACGGGGGAGCACTGGCGGTCGAGAACGCCTTGAAGGTGGCGTTCGACTGGAAGAGCCGACACAACGAGGCGCACGGTCGAGACCCCGAACTCGGCACCAAGGTGCTGCACTTGCGCGGTGCCTTCCACGGCCGCAGCGGTTACACGCTGTCGCTCACCAACACCGATCCGAACAAGGTCGCGCGGTTCCCGAAGTTCGACTGGCCGCGCATCGACGCTCCGTTCATCCGACCGGGCGCGAACATGGACGCCGTCGAGGCGGAATCGCTGCGACAGGCCAGGGCGGCGTTCGAGGCCCACCCGCACGACATCGCGTGCTTCATCGCCGAACCAATCCAGGGCGAGGGCGGTGACCGTCATTTCAGGTCGCAGTTCTTCGAAGCGATGCGTGAACTGTGCGACGAGTTCGACGCGCTGCTGGTCTTCGACGAAGTGCAGACCGGCTGTGGGATGACCGGAACGCCTTGGGCATACCAACAATTGGGCGTCGCACCCGACGTGGTGGCCTTCGGCAAGAAGACCCAGGTGTGTGGGGTGATGGCGGGCCGGCGCGTTGACGAGGTGGCCGACAATGTCTTCGCGGTGAGCTCGCGGATCAATTCGACGTGGGGAGGCAATCTCGTCGACATGGTGCGCTCCCGTCGCATCCTCGAGGTGATGGAAGCCGACGGGCTCATGGTGCGGGCCGCCCAGGCGGGTCGCTATCTACTCGACAGGCTCAACGAGCTTGCCGCTGACTTTCCCGGGTTGGTGCTCGATGTCCGTGGCCGCGGCCTGATGTGTGCGTTCAGCCTGCCGTCGCGAGAGCAGCGCGACGAGTTGGTCCGCAGGCTCTGGGACCGCCACGTGATCATGCTCGCCAGCGGAGCCGACAGCGTGCGGTTCCGGCCCGCGCTGACGGTGTCTCGCGACGACATCGACGCCGCACTCGCCGCAGTCCGCGACGCGCTGCGCTAAACCTCCGTCGGCGCCGACGGCTCGGTGAGGCGCCGGATAGTGGTCCGTAGGCTGGGTAACTGCGCGCCGCCGACCAGCTCGCAGCCGTGCAACTCGGCGAGTTTGCGTGCAGCGGGCGTGAATTCGTGGTTGGTGACCACCATCGTTCTTGTGCAGTCCTGCATCGGCGCGCCCGCCACCACCTCCTGCACCGCACCCGCGCCAACGGGTCGCGACTGTCGTTTGCATTGAATGGCAAGGCGATTGGGCCGCCTGCCGACGATGATGTCGACACCCCAGTCGCCCGTAACGGACGTCATGATGACGGGGGCGCCGCTGCACCGGGCGATCCGCGCGACGTAATCCTCGAACTCCTCGCCCGACATCAACCCGGTCGCGTCCTCCCGCGGGCTCGCAGTCATCGCACCGCTGATCGTCGCGAGGAGGAACCGGGGCGCAGCGGCCAGTACCAGCGGCGCCGCGGTGCCGATCGCCAAACTCCACCCCGGTGCAACCCCCAGCGCCCATGCCGCGATGCCCGCGGCAAGTGCAGCCAGCGGGTACCACTTGCGTGCCACGCGGCGAATGGTAGGTCGGCCGTCCGACAGCGAGTGCGAACCGCGACGCGTGTCCGCCGAACTTGTCCGATTCGCGAATCGTCTCAGCCGGCTGGATACCTACCTCCAGCCAGCCGCGTTAATCTGCACAACATGACCGACGAGCTGGCCGAGTTCGAAGGGCAAACGCCCATCGAACACGCGCTCGCCGGGGGTGATCCCCAGCGGGTCGGTTGGTTCAAGTTTTATTTCGCCGACGAGCGCTGGGAGTGGTCGCCGCAGGTCGAACGGATGCACGGATACGAGCCCGGCGCCGTGCAGCCGACAACCGAGCTGGTGTTGTCGCACAAGCATCCCGACGACTACGGTCAGGTCGCCGCGACGCTGGACGAGATCCGCCGCACCTCAGGCGCTTTCTCCACCCGGCACCGGATCATCGACACCCGTGGCGACGTGCACCACGTCGTCGTGGTGGGCGACCAGATCTTCGACGACGCCGGCGCAGTGATCGGCACCCACGGGTTCTATGTCGACGTCACGCCGTCGGTGAAGGAGCGCCACGACGAGATCGTCACCGAGGCGGTGGCCGAGATCGCCGAGGCCCGCGGCGTGATCGAGCAGGCCAAGGGCATGCTCATGCTCATCTACCGGATCAGCGCGGAGTCCGCGTTCGAGCTCCTGAGGTGGCGCTCTCAGGAAACCAACACCAAACTGCGGGTCCTCGCCGAGCAGATCGCCAAGGATTTCCTGGACGTCAAGTACGACGAGGAGCTTCCGCATCGCAGCGTGTACGACCGGCTGCTGCTGACCGCGCATTACCGCGTCGGGTCCTGAGGTTTAGCCACCCCGGGACTCGGGAATTCCTCCCAACGCTTCCACCAGCGAATTCGGGAGAGCCAAGCCGTGTATCAGAATCCGCAACATTTGCGGCATGACGACGCCAGCGTCCGCGACGCGGTGCGCTTCAGCTTGACGGTCGCTGCGTTGGGGCTGGCGTTTCTGGTCACCGCCGCCGTGTGGGTGAGCACGTGTAGCGGCGCGACGGCTGACAGCGTGGCCTGCGGGGTGCCGCAGCGGGCATTGCTGGCCGTCGGAGCGCCCGCCATCTTGCTCCTAGGCGGCCTGCACGCGTTCGTCCGCGCCTACTTGACGTGGCGCAACCGCGAGACGTGGTGGGCGTGGCAAGGCGCCGGCTGGCTCCTGATGGTGGCGATGCTGCTCGTCGTGACGACGAGCATGCCGGACCTGGCCGGGTCCGGGGTCTTCAGCGGGTAGCGATCCAGCGCGGGTAGTCCTACCGTTGAATCAGCCCGTTACGGGCGGCCAGAGGTACGCGAGAGAGGAGTACCGATGAAAGGCCCAAAGGATCCCGTCGATCACGTGAGAACAACGCGACCGCACGCAGGCGAGTCGATGACCGATAACAAGATCATGCCGGGACTGATCCTGATCGGACTGGCGCTGGTGTCATTCGTAGGAAGCCTGGCGGCATTCGCCACCCACCACCAGGATGTCGGGATGCTCATGGCAGCATTGGCCGGAGCTGGATTCGTCATCGGCGGCGGCTGGCTGCTGATCGAACATCTGCGCGTTCGCCGCATCGAAGAGCGTTGGTACGCAGAGCATCCCAATGCGCTCAGGCAGCGACCGAGCAGTTAGCGCCGGCACGAAAAAGGGCCAGCCGGTGGTCCGACTGGCCCTCCTCGTCAGGGTCTTACGACCGCTGCTCTGACTCTTGGCGCTTCTCGGCCGTCTTGGCTCCCGCGCGCGCCGATTCGGCTTCGGCTTCCTTCTGGGCGACATCGCGCTGAGCGTCGGCCTTGTCTTGCTGAGCCTTGCCCTCGCGAACCATGTCGTCGCGGCCGGTCACGGTGCCGACCGCTTCCTTGGCCTTGCCCTTGACGTCCTCGACGACGCCCTTGACGCCTTCTTCAGGCCCCGAATTCTTGTTGTCGCTCATAGAGTTACCTTTCCGCTAATGCAAAGACAGGTCTTGTACCCGGGGAACTTCCCCGTGCAAGAAACGGGTTCCCGAGCACTCGGGGGGCTAAACACCTCAGCGCAGGAGTTCTGTGTAACGCGGCGCAAGGTGACCGGATCGTGCGGAGCTGGGCGGGATGTTTTCAGTCGGCCGGAAGTATGCCGTCTGATTTCGAAAATGCTAGTCACACAAACTATTTCGCGGCAGCAGCGACCATTACGCCGCTGTTCCGCTACGAGCGCTGGCCGCGGGAACCGCGGGAATCCTTGGCGACCTTACGGATCAACCGCGCGGTGCTGCGATCGAGAATCTCCTGACGCGCGGCTCCCGGCCTCTTGCGCGCCGCGCGCCGTGTCGCTGCGGCGATGGTCAGGCCGGCCTGGTATCCCTCGACCACCCGGGGGTCGACATAGGATCTGCGCGATACCGCAGGGGTGTTGCCCAGCTCTTCGGCGACCTCCTTCATCACCGCCGACTCGACTCGCTTGATCACCGTCTTGTTCACCGGCGGGTCCGCGTCAACGAAGGCCGCTGCCGCCAGAACGGTGCCATGCCAGGTCCGCAGATCCTTGACGGTGTACTCGTCGCCGACGAGTTCCTTGAACCGGTTGTTGAGATCTTCGGCGTGAATGTCGGTCCAGCCGGATCCGTTGCGGCACACCAGCAGCCGGTCGGTCCGCTCCGGACGGCGCACCAGTGCCCGGACCGAGCGGACCACCTGAGGGTCCTCGATCTGCAGGGATCGGCGGACCCCGCTCTTGGCCGGGTAGTCGAACGTGACCGCCTTGCTCTGCAGCGTCACGTGCTCGCACATCAACGTCGCGATGCCGAACGAGTTGTGCTCCTCGGCGTATTGCTCACCCCCGGCCCGGAAGTAGCCGAGGTCGAGCAGCTGCAACGCGAGGGCCAGTACTCGGTCGCGGGTGAGTCCTCGGCGGCGCAGATCCGATGCGATGCGTGCCCGCATGTCGGGCAGTGCGGCCGACATCTCCAGCACGCGATCGAACTTTTCCTCGCTGCGCTCCTCATGCCACCTCTGGTGATAGAGGTACTGCCGTCGTCCGGCCGCGTCGGTCCCGATTGCTTGGATGTGACCGTGGGGGGAGGGCGAGATCCACACGTCCTTCCAGGCAGGCGGGATTACCAGGTCTTTGATCCGTTCCAGCGTTTCGGCATCGGTGAGTGCGGACCCGTCGGAATGGTGATAGGAGAACCCGCGGCCGCGGTGCACCCGGCGGATTCCCGGGCCGCTCACATCGCTACGACGAAGCCGCATGTTTGGCACCCGCGCTGGCCTGGGTATTAAACCTGCACCATGGGGATAAACGGACCGCTAATCGCGGCGGCACATTCGCGGTCATTGCATCATCGGCGCCAGGATGATGAACGCGAACGCGTACACGGCCACCGCGACCAACATCAACGCTGCCACGACCAGTCCGGTCGTGACGAGTATCCGCCGCAGAGGGTGAGTGTCCTTGGTCTCCTCCATGACGGAGGTCTACCCGGCGATAGCCGTTGCCACACGCTGCCGTCTCCGGGTGATCGGAGTGCTCATGGTTAGCTGGGATGCCACCTGGGGTAGTCTCGCTTCGACATTGCCGGGAGGTCAGATGGCCGACGTCGCCAACACGAACAACGGGCATCAGCCGAGCGCCCGTTCTGTCGAGCTGAGGGTGGCGGCGACGCTCGAGAATCTTGCGGTTCTGCGCACGCTCGTAGCGGCGGTCGCAACCTTCGAAGACCTCGACTTCGACGCCGTGGCCGACCTGCGCTTGGCCGTCGACGAGGCGTGCACTCGGCTCATCCGCTCCGCTGTTCCGGACTCCACGTTGCTGCTCGTCATCGATCCGCGCGACGATGCCGTCGTCATCAATGCTTCGACCACCTGTAAGGGCCCCGACATCCTGGCGCCCGGCAGCTTCAGCTGGCATGTACTGAGCTCACTCACCGATGAGGTGCGGACCTTCCAGAACGGCCAGGGCGGGCATGAGCAGTTCGGCATCTCCATGACAACGAGACGAGCGAGCTCCCTGCAGTGACCCCGCCGACGTCACAGGGTTCGTCGTCACGACCGAGCTCTGAGTACGCGGACGTCGCCGACATGTTCCGCGAACTCTCCGACGTGCCTGCCGAGTCGGCGGACTTTCAGCGCAAGCGCGACCGGATCGTCGAGCGTTGCCTGCCGCTGGCCGACCACATCGCCCGACGCTTCGACGGCCGCGGCGAATCCCGCGACGATCTCGTGCAGGTCGCCCGGGTTGGGCTGGTGAACGCGGTGATCCGCTTCGACGTGAACGCCGGTTCCGACTTCGTCTCGTTCGCCGTGCCGACCATCATGGGCGAGGTCCGCAGGCACTTCCGCGACAACAGCTGGTCGGTCAAGGTGCCCCGCCGGCTCAAGGAACTGCACCTGCGACTCGGCGCTGCCACCGCGGAGTTGTCGCAGCGGCTCGGCCGCGCACCCACCGCATCGGAACTGGCCGCAGAGCTCGAGATGGATCGCGACGAGGTCATCGAGGGCCTGGTAGCGGGTAGTTCGTACAACACGCTGTCGATCGACAGCGGTGGATCCGGGACTGATGACGCCCCCGCCATCGCCGACACACTCGGCGATGTCGACTTCGGCCTCGACCAGATCGAGAACCGAGAATCGTTGCGTCCCTTGCTCGCCGCACTTCCGGAGCGGGAGCGCACGGTGTTGGTGTTGCGGTTTTTCGAGTCGCTGACGCAGACGCAGATCGCCGAGCGCGTCGGCATCTCACAGATGCACGTGTCGCGCCTGTTGGCTAAATCCCTAGCGCGGCTTCGGGACCAGCTGCAGTAACCGGCGGGGTTCGCCGTGCACCGCGGCGAGCGCCGCGTCGACACCGTCGAAGAACGGCAGAGTCGAATCGGGATCGCAGATGCGCAGCAACCGGATGACCGCGGCGCTGGGGACTGACGCCCACTCGATGGACTCGCCCGCGCACCGGACGTTGAGGCTGTGCAGTGACGAGAACCCGGCGGTGCCGAAGAACTCGACACCGGTGAGGTCGAGGACAAGACAGCTGATGGCCTCTGCGTGGCGCAGTGCGTAGTCGACGAACTCTTGCGAATTCGCGGCGTCGATCTCTCCGTTGGCGGTGATCACTGCGGTGTTGGGCGTAAGCCAACGGGTGGCGAAACGCGCCGTGTGGAAGTCGGCGGGCTCGATTGCGGCATGCGAAGCCGCACGAGCATGGCTGGCGGTAGACATTGTGACTCCATCAGTCGGAATGCGTTGATTTCGTACTGTTGGCTCACGTCAAGATTTAGGCCCTGCGGTTTCAAAGCCCCAGCTGCAGGGTCTTGGCGGTGCCCTGCACGTCGATGACGGATAGCAAGCAGCTGGCTGTGAACTCAACCTGCTTGGAACGCTACGCCGTGTGGTGGTGACAAGCAATCGCTGCGCGAAGTCTCTTATAAGACCAGCTCAGAGGGGTCTATTCACGACCGTCGGGGGTATATCGCGACACGCCGTTGCGGAAGTTCGGGCTTTGTGTTGCCGGCCGCCGGCGCGACACTGGTCTCATGTCCACTACGGCCGCCGGGGTGCTACTCGCCGCCGGCGCCGGTATTCGCTTCGGGATGCCGAAAGTACTTGCCGCTCAAGGGGAGTGGTTGCAATTCGCAGTTGATGCGCTGGCCGGCGGTGGCTGCGACGACGTGGTGGTGGTGCTGGGCGCGGCGGTCGTCGACGTGCCCGCGCCGGCGCGGGCCGTAATCGCCGAGGACTGGTCGATAGGGCTGTCGGCATCGTTGCGCGCGGGGCTGTCGGCGGTGACCGCCGATTACGCGGTGCTGCACACCGTCGACACCCCCGACATCGGCGCCGACGTGGTGCGTCGCGTGCTGGACGCCGCGCGCTCGTCGCCGTCGGGACTGGCAAGGGCCACCTACCAGGCGACGCCCGGCCACCCGGTGGTGGTGGCACGCGGACATTGGCCCGAACTGTTGCGGAGGCTTCGCGGCGATGAGGGCGCCCGGTCGTTTCTGTCGGCGCGCGACGACGTCATGGCGGTGGATTGTGCCGATCTGGCGACGGGCCGCGATATCGACACCGGCTGAGTCGGCAGGCGGCTACGGCTGGGTCTGCTGAGTGTCCTAACGTCGAGATCGACGTCAGGGCTGCGAATTCCTGCGCGGTGGACGATTCCACGACCATGGGGTCGATCTCGACGATGGCGCCTGAACCGAAGGGGGCTGACCTCGCGGCCAACCGCTCAGCTCGGACGAGGCTAGGTGATCGTCAACCCCAGCATCGCCATGGCGAACCGGCGCACCGATTGCTCGGCGATCGCCGCGGCGTCGGCGTGACCGTCTCGCGCTCGGGTGTGCATCGATGCGGCGCGCGGATCTATTCGTACCTCGGCGAGCATCTCACCGGTGGTCGGTTCACAGACCGCCCAGCTGTACCCGGTGTCCGAGGCCCATTGGGCGGTGCAGCGGGCCGCGTAGTTCTGGTCCGTCTCACCCATTTCGGCCAGCGCTGGGCGGTCGTCGATGAGTTCATCGGCGCGGGGTGCACGCAGATACCAAGCGCCTGCATTGATTTCCACCGGCTCCATCCGTTGATGGTAGGCGGGAGTTGGGTGCGCTAACGATCGCGAGCGATCGCAAGCGCACCGAGATCACTTGATCTCGGCCAGTACCGTGCCCTGGGTGATGGCCGCACCCGCCTCGACCGCGAGGCCGGTGACCGTGCCTTCCTTGTGCGCGGTGACAGGGTTCTCCATCTTCATCGCCTCGAGAACCACGATGAGATCGCCCGAGGACACCTGCTGACCCTCTTCGACGGCCACCTTGACCACGGTGCCCTGCATGGGGGCGGTCACCGCGTCGCCGGACGCGGCCGCGCCACCGTGCGAGCCCCGCTTGCGAGGCTTCGGCTTCTTATGAACAACATTGCCGACGTTTCCTCCAGCGCCGCCGCCGAGCGCCAGATCGCCCGGTAGTGACACCTCGATGCGGCGACCGCCGACCTCGACCACCACGCTCTGCCGCGGGATGGTGTCTTCCTCCTCGATCGGGTCCCCGCCGGTGAAGGGCTCAATGGTGTTGTCCCACTCGGTCTCGATCCAGCGGGTGTGGACGGAGAAGCCGTCGTCGTCACCGATGAAAGCGGGGTCGGAGACGACCGCGCGGTGGAACGGAATGACCGTCGCGAGCCCTTCAACCTTGAACTCGTCGAGCGCACGGCGCGAGCGCTCCAGGGCCTCCTCGCGGTTGGCGCCGGTGACGATGAGCTTGGCCAGCATCGAGTCGAACTGCCCGCCGATTACCGAACCGGTCTCGACGCCGGAGTCCAGCCGAATGCCCGGGCCCTGCGGCGCCTCGAACGTCGTGACGGGACCGGGCGCGGGCAGGAAGCCACGTCCGGCGTCCTCGCCGTTGATGCGGAACTCGATCGAGTGTCCGCGTGGCGTCGGGTCTTCGGTGATGTCGAGCGCTTCGCCGTTGGCGATGCGGAACTGCTGGCGCACCAGGTCGATGCCGGAGGTCTCCTCAGTGACCGGATGTTCGACCTGAAGGCGCGTGTTGACCTCGAGGAACGAGATCAGGCCGTCCTGGCCGACCAGGTATTCGACGGTTCCCGCGCCGTAGTAGTGGGCTTCCTTGCAGATGCGCTTTGCGGACTCGTGGATCTCCTTGCGCTGCGCGTCGGTCAGGAACGGCGCGGGTGCCTCCTCGACGAGCTTCTGGAAGCGGCGCTGAAGGGAGCAGTCACGCGTGCCCGCGACGACCACGTTGCCGTGCTGGTCGGCGATCACCTGGGCCTCGACGTGGCGCGGCTTGTCCAGGTAGCGCTCGACGAAGCACTCGCCGCGGCCGAAGGCGGCGACGGCCTCGCGAGTGGCCGATTCGAACAGCTCCGGGATCTCCTCGATGGTGCGGGCCACCTTCATGCCACGGCCGCCGCCGCCGAAGGCCGCCTTGATCGCGACGGGTACGCCGTATTCCTCGGCGAACGCGACGACCTCGTCGGCGTCCTTGACCGGATCGGGGGTGCCCGGCACCAACGGCGCCTGCGCCCGCGCGGCGATGTGGCGCGCGGTGACCTTGTCGCCGAGGTCGCGGATGGACTGCGGGCTCGGCCCGATCCAGATCAGCCCGGCGTCGATGACCGCCTGCGCGAAGTCGGCGTTCTCAGACAGGAAGCCGTACCCGGGGTGGATGGCGTTGGCGCCGGACTTCTCGGCGGCATCGAGCAGCTTCTCGAACACCAGATAGGACTCTGCGGAGGTCTGGCCGCCCAACGCGAAGGCCTCGTCGGCGAGCCGTACGTGCGGCGCATCCGCGTCGGGCTCGGCGTACACGGCGACGCTCAGCAGGCCCGCGTCGCGGGCCGCCCGGATCACGCGGACTGCGATCTCCCCGCGATTGGCGACGAGCACCTTGGAGATCTTCGAGCTGGCGTGACTGGCCACTGCGCCTCCTGATGGCATGTTCTCTAAGAATCGTCTTTAAGAATGTATCCCGAGGCAGTTTAGGAGACAGCGCTGGGACTCCGGTGACGCGGTCCGTGAACACTCTTGACCGCTCTTCGGGGCAGCGGCTACGGTCCGGGCGAGTTGCCGATCGGCAACCTGCTTCCCGGAAGGGCGATGCCATGGCGACAGGACTGCTCGACGGCCGGGTGGCGATCGTGACCGGCGCCGCGGGCAATCTGGGCGCCCATATCAGCCGGCTGTGCGCGGCGCAGGGCGCGGCGTTGGTCATCAACGACGTGAACGCCCGCCAGGGTGAGCGCCTTCTCGCAGAGATCCACTCCGCCGGGGGACGGGCCGTCTTCGACCCGACCGACGTCACCTCCTTCGCGGGCGGACGCGCACTCGTGCAGCGCGCCGTCGACGAGTTCGGCACCGTCGACGCGCTGATTCTGCTTGCGGGCCGAATTCCGTTGGGTCCGTTGGCCGATGTCACCGAGGAAGAGTGGGACGGGGTGATCGACAGCCACCTGAAGGGACATTTCACCCTCATTCAGGCCGCTGCTCCGGTGATGCAGGACAAGCGCTATGGCCGCATCGTCGGGTTCTCGTCGGTGCAGGGCACCATCGGCGATTCGCACCAGTCGCCGTACTGCGCGGCAAAGTCCGGGATCGTCGGCCTGATGCGGGCCGTCACCATTGAACTCGACCCGTTCGGCATTTGCGCGAACACCGTGTGCCCCGCCGGCGTGCAGGGCGTCCACGGCCCGATCGCCGATCGGCTGGTCGGTCCGTCGGCCAACGTCGCACCGCTGGTGGTGTACCTCGCGAGCGAAAGCGCGGGCTGGATCAACGGCCACGTCTTCGACATCTCCGGTTCGGGCAGGCTCGGCCTGTACCGGCCGATGGTTCCCGAGCGCCTCATCGAGCAGCCCGGCGGCTTCGATGTGGGCGAGATCGGGGACGCGGTGGTCCGGCTGTTCGAGCCGATGTACTTCAGCGAGCCGCGCCAGCGGCCACGCTTACTTGCGCCCGCCGGCGAGCAGCTGGCTCAGTTGCCGGAGGGCATTTCGCCGGTACTCTACGAAATGCTCTCCACGGCAAGGCTTTTCCCGCCTCCGGACACGCCGCCACGGACTCCGTGGCGGTGACTCGGCGAGTGGCTAGACGTGCTGCGTCGCCGGCGCGAAGAGGCTGGGAACCCCTTGCATCATCGGCCCCGGTTCGACACCGAGCACGTTGGTCAGCAACGAGGGTGCGACATCGAGCACGTCGACCTCCCGTCGCGACGTATCCGTCGCGATTCCGGCTCCGTACGCCAGCATCATCCCTTGCGGGATGTGGTAGCCCGTGTTGTCGCCCCCGGTTCTCGTCCGGATGGTGAACCCGAGGTCCGCGGGCGTCGTGGTGGCATTCTGACCGCCAGTGGATGTGAAGGTCAGCGGGGTCGACATGTCGGGGTCGTTGCCGACGTGGTCGGCCGCGTAGTCGTATCCCCTCGTCTGGAACGTCACCGTCTTGCCCTCGAGACGTACGTACTCGAACATCGGGCCGAAACCCTCGGCGACCACCGACTCGATCGGGGCGACCGCCTTGCGCGCGTCGTCTTCGTTGGCGAACACGGCCGACAGCATCGGGTACATCGTCATACCCCACTCGATGGGATTGATTCCCAGGCGGGCGGCGAACTTGTCGCGATCATCGAGGATGAACATGTTCGCCTCGCCGAAGCGGGCTCTGACCGGCCCCTGGCCCATGCTGGCGGCGACAACCAGCATCGATTTCGGGTTGGCGGCCAAGTACTTTCGGATTCGACCGAGCTGCTTATCGGCGAGCTCCATGGAGGCCATGATGAAACTGCCGAATACGTCGTCGGCCTTGTACTCGTACATGTCGGTGTAGCCCGGCATGGTGTCACCCCAGAAGCGGTGCATCATGCTGGCGACGTGGTTGGTGAAGAAGATGCTCAGCCGGGGGCGATTCTTCAGGTGGAGCTTCCAGTACAGATCAAAGCCCGGCAGCACTTGTAGTCCCGCGCGAAACGCCTTGTAGCGTTTGTCCTTCCGCTCGCGAAGGAGGTGCCGGACGATGGCGGCCGACGAGCCGGCGGTCAGCCCGTGCCGCAGCATGTCGACGCCCGCGCCCGCCAGCATCTTGGGGTCCAGCGCGACGTTGGCATCGAAGCCCATCTTCTTCGTCATCGCCAGGTTGAACTCCTGGAAGCTGCTCATCGACGACGGGAATGTCTTGCTGTCCTGACTGAAGGTGTCGGGAATGTAGAAGCCGCCATTGGCGAATTGGTGCGCCGGCCAGCTCTGCATGGGGCCGAAGATGCCGACGCGCAACCCCGCCTGATCGGCGACGTTCCAGATCGGATCGCCGCGGAAAGTGGCGGGATCCTGGCCCAGGTCGAACGAATTGTGGTCGTACATCGAGTTGTGCAGCGTCGGCCACGTGCGCCAGGGCGTCAGATGCACAGAGTCGTCGTGAACCGTCGTCAGCGAGAGACCGTTCTTGATGAGAGCGGCGAAGTTGGAGTCGGGGCGCTTGGCCAGATAATGGTCGACGATCGTCCATGGAACTTCATTGAGCTCGTAGAAGATGACGTCTCGGTCATTGCTGGGCAACGGACATTCCCCCTTGTTGCTTACTGGTCGTCGCATAATATCGCAGGCCGCATATGTTCTGTAGTTGTCAGCAAACGCATACAAGAGTGGTTAATCGCCGCGTAGGCGGCGCTTGATCCGTGCCAGCATGGCAGCCATACCGCGAAGGCGCAGCGGGCTGATCAGTGCGGCGAGGCCAAGGTCGCGATAGAAGTCCTCGGGCACCGCCAGAATGTCTCGCGCGGGCTGTTCGTCGAGGCCGGCCGCCAGGATCGCGGCAAATCCGCGGGTGGTCGGGGCCTCGGCCGGTGCGCTGAAGTACAACCGCACACGTTCGGGGTCAGTCGCGTCCACATGCAAGAAGAGCGGGGACTGGCACTCCGGCACCGGCTCCATGGCGGACTCTTCGAGTTCGGCAGGCAGCGCCGGCAGCTCGTTGGCGAATTCCAGCAAGAGTTGCAGTTTGTCCTGGCCCTGCACTTCCTGGAAATCGTTGACTACCTCGCCCAGCGCGGCCGGCATGGTGCTCATGAGGAGCCGGGTGCCTCGCCGGGATCCTCGCCGACCACGACGGGCACTCGCACCGCGTTGCCCCATTCCGTCCACGAGCCGTCGTAGTTACGGACGCCAGGCAGGCCCAACAGATGCGTCAACACGAACCAGGTGTGGCTGGAGCGTTCGCCGATGCGGCAGTACACAATGGTTTTCGGGTCCGTGTTCTCTTGCGTCAGGAACCCGTACAACTCGTCCAGCTCGGCGCGGCTGCGGAACCGCCCGCTCTCGTCGGCGGCCTTGCCCCAGGGGATGGAGCGCCCAGTGGGAATGTGCCCGCCGCGCAGCGCGCCCTCCTCGGGGTAGTCGGGCATGTGGGTGCGTTCGCCGGTGTACTCCTGCGGGGAGCGGACATCGATCAGCGGCTGCTCACCGAGGACGGCGAGCACGTCGTCCTTGAAGGCGCGGATGGGCGCGTCATCGCGCTCGACGACGGGGTAGCCGGCGGACTGCTTGGTCGGCACGTCCAAGGTGGTGTCGCGGCCGTCGTTGATCCACAGGTCGCGCCCGCCGTTGAGCAGGCGGACGTCGGGGTGACCGAACAGCGTGAACACCCACAGCGCGTAGGCGGCCCACCAATTGCTCTTGTCGCCGTAGATGACCACGGTGTCATCACGCGAAATACCCTTGCGGTTCATCAGCTCGGCGAACTGCTCACCGGTGATGTAGTCGCGCACGTGGGGATCATTGAGGTCGGTGTGCCAGTCGATCTTCACCGCGCCCGGAATGTGGCCCGTGTCGTAGAGCAGCACATCCTCATCGGACTCGACGATGGCCAGTCCGGGCCGGCCCAGATTGCCCGACAGCCAGTCGGGGGTGACCAGCCGTTCGGGGTGGGCATACGACTGCAGGGCGGGATCGGAGTCAGGAGGCAGCGGCACAAGTCGAGCCTACCCACACCCGTCACGCGCACCGTCAGCCAGCGGGATTGGTGGTCCAAAGGTCGGGGATCGACAACCCGGCCGCGGTGATCAGCCGCCGGATGGTCGCCAGCCCGAGGCCGATCACCGCCAAGGGATCGCCATCGACGCCGTCCACGAACCATCCGCCGAGCCCGTCGATGGTGAAGCCGCCCGCCACTCGTAACGGCTCGCCACTGGCGATGTAGCTGTCGATCTCACCGGCCGTCGGTGTGCCGAAATGCACAGTGGTGATCGTGTTTTCGACGCCCTGATAAGCGATTTCGGAGTTCTGCAACCGGATCAGGCAGTGGCCGGTGTGCAACTGAGCCGCGGTGCCCGCCATCAGCTGCCACTGCCGGCGTGCCGCCTCGGCCGACGCCGGCTTGCCCATTAGTCGGCCATGGCTGTACAGCATCGAATCGCACCCGATCACCACGGCGTCGTCGGTGAGCCCGGCGTCGAGCACCTGGGCCACGCGCTCGGCCTTCGCAGCGGCCAGTGCGCCGGTGACGTCCGCGGGGGCCTGGTGTGCGCCAAGGGACGCGATGACGGCGTCTTCATCGACGCCCGACACCACGACCAGTGGTTCGACTCCGGCGTTGCGCAGCACCATGCGTCGACCTGGCGAAGCCGAGCCGAGGATTACCCGCGTCATCACGGTGACCGTACCGTCCTGCCGGCTTGCCGGCGTGGGCTCGGATTCGTCGACGAGCCACGATTCGGCGGTGCTCACGCCAACCCTTTGCTGGTGATTGTCAACCGAAGCCGCTGATAGATATGCGTGCCATCGCTACTTGCTGTGATCGCCGCGGTGCGCAGGCCAAAACGCGGCGTCGTCGCTTGACCGGCGCACGGTTTTGCTGCAAGTTAGCTTGGTGCAGGCTAGCCGGAACACCATTTGTGAGTCGCCGTGCGACTGACAGTTCTCGGCATGGGCTATCTGGGCGCCACCCATGCGGCCTGCCTGGCTGAGCTGGGGCACGAGGTACTCGGTGTCGACGTCGACCCGGACAAGCTCGCGAAACTGGCCGCCGGCGTGCTGCCGTTCTATGAACCGGGTGCAGACGAGTTGTTCAAGAAGCACGTCGTGTCGGGCCAATTGCGGGTCACCTCCTCATACGAGGAGGCATCGGACTTCAGCGACGTCTACTTCATCTGCGTTCAGACGCCTCAGAAGGACGGCGACTACAGCGCCGACCTGCGCTACGTCGACGCAGCCATCGACACTCTTGTTCCGCTGTTGAAGCGAGACGCCGTCATCCTCGGCAAGTCGACCGTCCCGGTGGGCACGGCGCAGCGGCTGGCCGACCGCGCTGACGAACTCGCGAAAGAAGACATAGCGGTCGACATCGCCTGGAATCCGGAGTTCCTGCGTGAGGGCAACGCGATCGAGGACACCCTTCATCCACACCGTCTGGTGATCGGCACGCAAATTGCCGGCGGCAAGGCCGAGGCGGCGGCGAGGGAAATCTATGCGCGCCTGCTCGCCGAGGGCACACCGTTTCTGGTAACCGACACTGCGACAGCGGAACTGGTTAAAACAACCGCGAACGCGTTCCTGGCGACGAAGATCTCGTTCATCAACGCGATCGCAGAAGTTTGTGCAGCTGCGGGAGCCGACGTCAAAGCTGTTGCCGACGCGATCGGTTACGACCCGCGCATCGGCAGGCATTTCCTCAATGCGGGCCTGGGATTCGGCGGTGGTTGTCTGCCCAAGGACATCCGCGCGTTCATGGCGAGGGCGGGTGAACTCGGCGCCGCGGAGGCGCTGACGTTCCTGCGCGAGGTGGACTCCATCAACATGGCGCAACGCACCAGGACGGTCCAGCGCTGTCGGGAGGTCTGCGGGGGATCGTTGCTAGGCGCGCGCGTCGCCGTTCTGGGGCTGGCCTTCAAACCCGAATGCGACGACGTGCGTGACTCGCCGGCGTTGAACGTCGCCGGCCAGATTCAGCTGCAGGGCGCGATGGTGACCGCATACGACCCCAGGGCCAACGCGAATGCCCGCAGCCTCTTCCCGACCCTGCACTATGCGGATTCCGCCGAGGCTGCCTGTGCGGGCGCCGACGTCGTGATGGTGTTGACCGAATGGGACGAGTTTCTGCAGTTGGACCCGCAGCGGCTTGGTGAGCAGGTGCGACGCCGCACCGTCATCGACGGCCGCATGTGCCTCGACAAGACACAATGGACAAACGCAGGGTGGGAGTACTGGATATGACGATTGCTCGAGACACCACTGACCGCAGTAGCGGCAGGCCGGACATCTTGGATTTCGTGGCCTCGACGCCACGGCCGAATCCGCTTCTCTCGCTGTTTGCATGGCTGCTGCCGCCCAACCTGCGCTTCAAGAACTGGCTGTTGCGCAAGCTGGGCAACCACATCGGCGAGAACGTCATCATCGGGCCCACGCTGGTTCTCAATTGCGGACCGTTCTGGATTGATGACAACGCCTACCTCGGGCTCGGCAACACGTTCAAGCACTTGCGGCACGCGCGACTGGGCAAGAAGGCGCACATCGCGAACTTCAACTTCATCACTGCACAAGCCGAGTACCAGCGGTTCAGTGACTACGTCGGGTTTCTGATCCTGGAGGAGATGGCGGGCATGACCAATCGCCATTACCTCGACTGCGCCGGTCAAGTGGTTCTTCGGCGAAACTCGGGTATCGGGGGCCTGCGCAGCATTTTCCAGAGTCATGAGATCGACGTCGCGAGGAACGAAACCTTCTGTGGGCAGATAATCCTCGAACCCAACGCGATGACGGGGACCGGCGTCCTTCTCCTCATGGGCGCACGCGTCCCCGAAAAGTCCGTTCTCGCCGCGGGTTCCGTCCTCACCAGGCAGCGCGACGACGCGATGAAGCCGTACGGCCTCTACGCCGGAGCCCCGGCGAAATACATCCGGGAGTTGAAGGACTTCGCCTGGTGGGACCGCACCGAGTCGATCACGTGGCCGGGACCATTTGATGACACTGTGCTACGCGCGGAGCTGACCAACCCCAACTCGTCTTAGAGTGTGCGCCATGAGGATCACCGGCCGACGAGGATTTGTCATCGGCGCGGCGCTGGTCACCGTGACTGCTGTGACCGCGACCAGCACCGCATGCCAGCGACCGCAACGTGCGGAGGTCAAATTGCCTTCGGAATCGGTGGTTTCACTGAAGTTCGCGGATCTCCCCGACGGTCCGGCTCCGACCACCGTCAGTGGCGTGCCGGCGCGGGTGTCTCCCGAAGTCGTTCCTGACGACCCGGGGGCGAAGTTCCGGATAGTGAACGGCAAGTTGACCGTCGAGCCCACCAAAGCCAGACAGGGTGCCAGCTATTTCAACGTTCAGTTGGGGGCGCCGGTCGTCAACATCGGCGCACGGTGGGTCTACAACCCACGGGGCGGTACCAAAGATGGCGCAATGGCTTTGCTGGTATCCCGCGAGGCCGTAAAACCGCCCTTCCCCGTCCATTTCACCGCCACCCCGTACAAGTGGGCCTATGGTGTCTGGCCCCCGGTGGAAGGCGGAAACATCCCCCAACTCGAGAACCTGGAAGAGGGTGAGTTCAATCCGCCGCTGAAGGAGGACGGCACCACGGTGTACGAGGCCCAGGTGACGCTCGACGGCGATCGGGCGCTGATCAGCCTCCCCGACGGCCAACGTCGCACCATCAGAGACAAGCGAATCGCCGAATGGGTCGGGGGCTACGCGACTTTCGAAGCCTGGGCCCGCAACGGCGTGACGGATGCCGCGGTTGCCTTCACCGAGATCTGGGCGCGCAGGAAGATCGGCTGACCGGAGTTCTCGATCAGCATCCGCTCGGCGCGTTCAACGCTCGCAGATCCGCCGCGAATCTCTTCGCGTACTCGAGCTGTCCCTTGGCGTTGGGCATGATGCCGCCCTGCGAGAAGAAGCTCGGATCCGGCAGCCACTGCTCTGCCATCGGGTCGATCCAGATAACGCCGGCGTCCGCTGCGGCGGCCGAAATCGCGCCGGATATCTTCGCAACGTCTTCCGGCGTCGCAATGTCGCCGGCGGCGAGCGGTCCCACCGCCACGATCATGGTTCCCGGGGCCGACTGGTCTTTCAGCGTGGTGAATGTCTTGAATGCCGCGTCGCGCAGCCTCTCGGGCCGCGCTCGGTAGTCATGCAGCCCACCCTGGACCAGGATGACCGCCGGGCCGCTGGCCGCCACTTCATCGGCCCGATCGGTGAACGCCGACGTATCCGGACTGCCACCGGGGTTGGTGTAGCCCGTTTCCAATTCGGCGGACTTCGCCGCAATCGACCAGCACATGTCGTTGGCCAACGCCTCGGCCCAGCTCGGGCCGCCACCGATGTAGCCCAAGGCGAGGGTGTCGGCAAGAACAGCGACCTTCGGGTAGAGCTTGAAATCATGGCGGACGCCGGTGTTCGCCGGGGCATCCGGAGCGGCTCCGGGCACAGACTCGAGTGTTGGCGCGGCGGCCGGGGGAACCGAGACCGATTGGCCCTTGTTCAACCACCACGCTCCGCCGAGCACGGCCGCCAAACCCACGGTGAGGACGACAATCGCCAATGCCTTCCACATAGCGGATCGAGACAAAGGGTTACCTCCTGCTGTCGTGTAGCTGTAGGCCGGCCTCGGTCGAGTTCGCCGAGTCCGGCTCACCGACCGAGGAACTGATGTTCGCCTGCGCGCTGCGATTTCTGACACTGAGATATGTGGCCGACAAGGCGGCGATGCAGCCGACGGTGTAATAGAGCATCCGGTCGGTCAGCTGATTCTCGATGAGGCCCAGAACAAGCCACGCGCAAATCGAAACCATCAGATAACGTGCGACCGGATGTCCCATGCGCTGCAGCCTGAATCCGTCCACCAGACACCAAATCCAGTACACGACGAGCCCGATAAACAAAATCATGCCGCCTGCCTGAAGCAACTGCAGATAAATACCGTGCGCGTTCGTGATGGATTTCATCCCGAGTCCCGCCACCGGATAGTCCTGGAAATCTTCGAGAGCTTGCGCCGTGAGTCTGGTCCGGGTTTGGTCACTGGTGCCCACGTCCATGCTCCCGGTGCCGCCGCCGAACCGCACCAGCGCCGACAGAACGTCGCCGAGAAAGATCTGAGCGAAGGCCAAGACCACGACCCCGGCCAACCCGAGTCCCAACAGCGACTGGACGAAGTTGCGATTGCCCTTGGGCGCGATCAGCACCGCCGCCGCGGCCGCGAGCACCGCAGCGACCTGGGCGCCGCGGGATCCCGACGCGAGCACTCCACCAAAAAGGCAGATGAGCGCTAATGCCGGAAGCCATTTCCATTTCCACCGCACGAAGTCAATGAAGTAGAGGGCCAATGGGATCGCGATGACACACGTGACTCCCAGGAAGTTGGCATGGAATGTCAGGCCGAGTGATCGGGTCTCCACTGGATTCTGCGAGCCGTAAGTGACCGCGATATGGGTGTACCCCATCAGATCGCTCACCCCGACCGCAGCCGAAAGGCACACGCCCGCAGTGAATGCGCCCATAACCATCTGCGGGGTCCGGGGGTAGAGCTTTGTGCACGCGATGATCGCCACCGGCACACCGACCAACGCGATGATCCAGAATGCTGTCTTTGGCAAGTTATTGGGCGCAAAGGGCGGCTCGGTGTAGCGCATGATGATTTTTGAATACGGGATTGGATCGAGGTAGCGTATTGCCGTGACCAACATCACGGCTATTGGTGCGATCCATATCCAGGTGGGCGTGGTGAACCGCAAATCGCTGAAAATAACGAGCCCCATTACCAGTGCAAGTGTCAAAGCCAAGAAAACGTCGCCGATTTGTCCAGCAGGCAGAAATCGCAGGCCGTTCCAGGTCGTGGTAAACGCAGCCAAAAGCAGGCAGAGCAGAGTTAGTCGCGGAATGAGTTCCGGGACCTTGATCGCGCTTCCGGCCACGCCGTGCCTTCCTGCGTTATGTTCGCCTTCGACTGAAGGCGCGTCGGATTCTGCCACAGCGCGGGTATGTCGCGCCTGTTTGCTAGGTTACAGACCGTTTCGGGGACGTCATGTAGCATCCAGTCGGCGGCACGTCGTCACCGTTTCGCCTCAAGCTAGCACTCGACTGATAGGTCAAAATCGATGAACTACCAGCCACCTCCCACAGGCGCGCGCGGGTTCTTCTCCACAATCGCGCGAGCCTGGGCGCTCATTCTCGGCGTCACCATCGCCGCCGCGCTGGGTGCGGTTGTTTATTGCTGGTGGTGGGTGGAGCCGGAATACAAGGCCGATGCGACGGTCTACGTGACGTCGGGGACGTCCTCAATGGCTTCGGCGTGGGATGGCGTGAAGTCATCTCAGGACCGGGTAGCTACGTATGCGCGCCTCGTTTATTCCGACGCCGTACTTTCGCCGGCGATAACGGCGGCCGGGCTCGATATGCCTATCAGTGACGCGCGCGAAGCGGTTGGGGTCGAAGTCGACCCGCTGATCACGACGCTGACCGTGTCGGCGACCGACCACGATCCGCTGGTCGCTCAGCGCCTTGCGAACGCGGTCTCGGATTCCCTGGCCGACGCCGTCTCGACGCTGGACGTACCGAGCGGTGGCGGAGCGCCCGCGGCACGGGTGACCGTGATCAACACCGCGCAGGTCGAGGAAAAGCCGGTATGGCCGAAGCCGCTGATCATCATTCCGGTCGCGGCGGCCATCGGCCTCCTGGTGGGACTTATATTGGCTCTCGTTCTGGAGCGGTTGAACAACCGGGTCCGGGACGCGAAGGATGCCGAAAACGCGCTGGGTGCGCGGGGACTGGCCAACATCCCCGCCAGCGCCGACAAGATCATCGATTTCGAACGGGACGCGAGCGACGCGGCCAGGGCGTACCGCGACCTTCGCGCGTCATTCACCGCCAATACCCGGGATACCTCGGTACAGCGAGTAGTTGTGACGAGCCCACAGCCGGGTGACGAAAAGACCACTGTCGCAATGAATTTCGGTGCGGTGCTGGCACACGCGGGGAATCTGGTCGTGGCCGTCGACGCCGACCTGACGGGTCGCGCGCTCAGTCGCATCACCGGCGTGCGGACCGAAGCCGGACTGGCCGACGTTCTGAGCGGCCGGGCCAACCTCGACTCGGTCTTGATGCCGACCAAGAGCGACAACCTTGCGGTCGTCGGCGCGGGTACCGAATCACCCAACTTCTCGACCGCGGATCTGGTGGCGTCCAAGGAGTTCGGCAGGTTGCTGGCCGAACTCGGTAGCCGGTTCGATTACGTGATCATCGACTCCGCGTCGGTACTGAGCAGCGCCGACGCGCTTGCCTCCGCCGGATGGGCGGATGGCGTGATCGTCGTGACGCGGCGTAAGTCGCGGCTGTCGGACCTGCGACGGGTGCGCGACCGGCTTGCGGAGTTGAAGGCAAGCGTGATCGGAATGGTCTACTGCGACTTCGCCAAAGCCGCGGCGCAGGAAGCGGCCGCACCGCCTGCGGCCGAACGTCGCGTCCTCGACGACGAGGCCCGGCGTGCGCGCAGCGGGCACCGCATATAACCAGCTCGAGCTAGCCGACCATCACCTACGCCGCATGTGCGTGCGTTCGAGCAAGGTCACGCGCTGCCAACTGAAGGTGGTGTAGCGGAGCCGGTCGACCGGATGGCCCCACAGGTTCTCTTCCTGCTCCCGTGGCTCGGCTTCGGCATCTGACGCAGCGGCGAGAACGGCGATCACCGCGGCCAATTCCTCGTCTGTGGGTGCGCCCTTGACGACGTCGAGGTGCGGCTCGTGCTTGTGTTCGTCTGTCACAGTCGTCCCATCGTTCGCCCCGCTCACAGTCGTCGAATCGTTCGCCCCGCTCACAGTCGTCGAATCGTTCGCCCCGCTCACAGTGGAATGTTGCCGTGCTTCTTCGGCGGAATCTGGGTGATCTTGCGCTCCAACAGCCGTAGCGCCGTGGCTACATAGCCTCGGGTGTGCGACGGCGGGATCACCGCGTCGACGTAGCCGCGCTCGGCCGCGATGTACGGGTTGACAAGGGTGTCCTCGTAGGTCTGCTGCAGCTCCAACCGCAGCGCGTCCACGTCCTTGCCGTCCTTGGCGGCCTGAGTCAGTTCCTGGCGGTAGACGAACCCGACGGCGCCCGCGGCACCCATCACGGCGATCTGCGCGCTGGGCCATGCGACGTTGACGTCGGCGCCCATCTCCTTGGAACCCATGACGCAGTAGGCGCCGCCGTAGGCCTTGCGCGTGATCACGGTGATCTTGGCGACGGTGGCCTCGCCGTACGCATAGAGCAGCTTCGCGCCGCGCCGGATGATGCCGTTGTATTCCTGGTCGGTGCCCGGCAGGAAGCCGGGGACGTCGACCAGCATCACGATCGGCACGTTGAAGCAGTCGCAGGTGCGGACGAACCGGGCCGCCTTCTCCGAGGCGTTGATGTCCAGGCAACCCGCGAACTGCGTGGGCTGATTGGCGACGATGCCGACCGGGCGACCCTCGATGCGGCCGAACCCGACGACGATGTTCTGGGCGTAGCCGGCCTGCACCTCGAGGAACTCGTCGTCGTCGAGGATGCGGGTGATGACCTCGTGCATGTCGTACGGCTGATTCGGCGAATCCGGAATCAGCGTGTCCAGCTCGAGATCCTCGTCGGTGAGGTTGTCTTCGATCGCGCCCTCCGGAATCTGGGCGGGATAACGGGGCGGATCGGCGCGGTTGTTGCTCGGCAGGTAGGACAGCAGTTCGCGGACGTAGTCGAACGCATCCTGTTCGCCCGAGGCGACATAGTGGGCCGTGCCCGACTTGGCCATGTGGGTGTGCGCGCCGCCGAGTTCCTCCATCGTCACCTCCTCGCCGGTGACGGTCTTGATGACGTCCGGCCCGGTGATGAACATCTGGCTCGTCTGGTCGACCATGATCACGAAGTCGGTCAGCGCGGGGGAGTACACGTGCCCACCCGCCGCGGCGCCCATGATCAGCGAGATCTGCGGGATGACGCCGGACGCCAGGATGTTGTTGTGAAAGATGTTGCTGTACAAGCCAAGTGAGACCACGCCCTCTTGGATGCGCGCGCCCGCGCCATCGTTGATGCCGATGAGCGGTCTGCCCGTCTTGATGGCCAGCTCTTGGACCTTGACGATCTTCTCGCCGTAGACCTCGCCGAGGCTACCGCCGAAGACGGTCGCATCCTGACTGAAGATGCAGACCTCGCGACCGTCGATGGTGCCGTAGCCGGTGACCACGCCGTCGCCGAGCGGACGCCTGGCTTCCATCCCGAAGTTGGTGCTCCGATGGCGTGCGAGCGCATCGAGTTCGACGAATGAACCCTCGTCCAGGAGGGCAAGTACGCGCTCGCGGGCGGTCAGCTTGCCCTTCGCGTGGGTCTTCTCGACCGCCGCCTCGCCGACGGGATGCAGGGTTTCCTCGCTGCGCCTGCGCAGATCGGCCAGCTTGCCCGCCGTGGTGTGGATGTCGGGTTCGTGCTCGGACGCCGGCTCGGTAACGCTAGTCATAGGTGACGATGCTATCGGTTTCTTATCGCGCTCTTAAGGCGGCCCTTCGCCCTGCCTGGACCTGCAGGTTCGCGCAAGCCGCTCATCCTGTCTGATGCTCTTCGCGCAAGCCGCTCATCCTGTCTGATGCTCTTCGCGCAAGCCGCTCATCCTGTCTGATGCTCTTCGCGCAAGCCGCTCATCCTGTCTGATGCTCTTCGCGCAAGCCGCTCATCGCCGGGCGAAGTGAAAGTCCGCCTGCACCGCGACACCCTCGGCGTCGTAGCACATGTGATAGACGCCGGTGAGCGCAAAGCCGCGCTCGCGCAGCCACGCGATGACGTCGTCGGCGAATGCCTGACCGGCGTAGAGCTCCACGAAAGAACATTCGACATACACCCAGTCGAAGCGGTGCAGCACTTCCTCGCTGCCGACCAGCGCCTCCAGCTCGAAACCCTGCACGTCGATTTTGAGCAGCGCCGGTGCCTCGATCGCGTCAGCCGCAACCCGTTCGGCCAGCGGCGTCATCCACACCGCGGTCGTGTAGACCTCTGCGGTGCCGGGGAATACAGAGTCGAGCGCTGCGGTGATCGGGAGCATTGAGGAGCAGTCGTCCCGAGCGGAGACATGGATCAGTGCCTCGCCGAGCTCCGGCCCAAGGGCCGCATCGATGAGCGACGTCTGCGGGTCGTCGGCGAACAGCGCCTGGTAGGTCGCCGCGGGCGCGGGAAGCGGTTCGAACGAAATGACCTGCGCCTGGGGATGGCAGTGCCGGGCGGCAAGCGCGAACTGGCCGCGGTTGGCGCCGATGTCGACGACCGTGCGCAGGCCCGGCATCCGCTGCAGGAGCCCGACATGCTCGACGGCTGCGGCCACGCGGAATCGCATGAGCGCTCGGCGCCACGACCGCACGGGCAGAATGCGGGCGAGCTTGCCGGTCTTTGCGGCAAGGTTCACGATGGGCATTCCTCAGCGGCGACTGCGTGCGATGGCTGCTTGGTACTCCTCCGTCAGCCTGTCGACGATGGCTGACCAGACGAAGCATTCCTCCACGAGCCGTCGGCCGGCGTCGCCCATGGCGCGTCGGCGGTCGGCATTGCGCAGCAGGGCCTGCAGCGCAGCGGCGGTCTCCTCGATGTCGGTGTGCGTAACGATGCCCGCGCCGGCTTCGGCGATCGCGGCATGAATGTTGACTTGATCGGAGATCACGACGGGACACCTACAGGCCATCGCCTCAGCCACCGCCATGCCGAAGTTCTCGGTGTACGACGGCAGGGAGAACACATCGGCATCGACGAAGGCCTGCACCACATCTGGGCCGTGCAGTACGCCGACGAAGTGGGTTACCGGATCGAGCCCCCGTTCGGTGACCCAGCCTCTGACGGTTTTCCCGTAGTCATAGTTGTCAGGACCCGCGATGACGAGCTGTGCGTCCGGTTCGCTTCGCCTCACCTTGTCGAAAGCCGGAATGAGAAGGTCGAGGCCCTTCTTCACATGCAGCCGACCGAGGAACAACACAATCGGAGCGTCCCCCAGCCCCCAACGGCGACGCATCTCGCCGCGTGGGGGCAGGGTGCTGTAGGGATCCCAGTCGAGGCCATTCGGCACCACGAACGACGGCGCTCGCAGGTTCAGAAACGACGCGCGCTCGCGCTCATCCTCCGCGGTGAAGTGGATCGCGTTAGCCGCCTGCAGGGCGGGCATTGCGAACAGGCGCTCGTACAGTCGCTTCATCCGCAGCTGACCCATGGTGCTCTTGCCATGGAGGTAGGGGTCGAGCGATCCGTGCGGCATGACGACGTAGGGGATGCCGCGTCTCTTGGCCAGAAAACAGGCGAGCGTGAGCGGGTACCGGTAGGCGCCGTGCACGACGACGATGTCGAAGTCGGAGATGTTGCGCCACAGATATGTGGTCAGGCTTCGCGAGAACAGTAGAGGCGTGAACTCCACGGCCCCATAGAAAACCGGCACTTTGCCGTCCGGCATCGTGTCCCATCCGGGTTCGCGGTACGTTCCGCGCGGGAATTCTTCGTTGGTCGTCACAACGACGACATCGTGACCGGCTGCGGCCTGCGCCTTGACCAGGTCCTCCATCACGCGGGTGGGTCCGCCGAACCGCTGTGAGAGCGTCTCCTGGACGTGCAGAATCCTCAAGACGAAGCTCCCGCCTGAGCACGACTGTGGACGTCGAGCGCCGTGTCTTCCTCGATCACCGGGCAATGGTAGCCGCTGCCGATTCGAACGAGTCGGCGCGACGGCCGGTTAGAGCGGCGTGTAGCGCATCCAATCGACGAGCATGGTGGCGGGCAGTGTGTTGGCGTCCGGCGGCCCACCGTGCTCGGGCCCGCCGACGGACATATGGATGGTCACGAACATCGGGTGGTCGTTGAAGATCCACGGTACAAACGGCAACGTCGAGTTGGGCCCCGCCGTCGAGGTCGTATAGCCGTCGACGCCCATGACGATCTTGTTGGGCTCCCAGTGCATCCAGAACTCGTGCCAGTCGTCGGTGATGTCGATGGGCGCCTTGTCGGCCTTGTCGAACAGAGGGGAGTGAAGCGCGGACCCTGCGAGCTTGTTGGCGACGTCGATGATGTCGATCTCGCCGGCGATCGGCCAGCCCACTGCGGGGAGGTCGGTACCCATCAACCAGAACGTCGGCCTCAAGCCCTTTCCGCTGGGAATTCGGATGCGGGCGCGCAGATCGCCGTAACAGATGGCCCACTTACCCAGGGTCTGGAAGGCGGCGCTGGTGTACTCGAACGGGGGGTACGGCGGCACGACGATTGTCTCTTTGAGAGCGGTGATGGCCAGGTTGCCGTTGCCATCCAGCGACCCATTGCGCGGTGAGTCGGTCTGCACCTCGAGGTATCCGCCGCCCAAGCGGTTGCTCCAGATACTCGGATCCGGCGGGCTGCCGGCCGGGCCGTTGAAGTCCTCCGTCATCGCTGCAGTATTCGGACAGGGCTGCGCACCGGCGCGGACGATCTTTGTGCACCCCGATATGCAGAACATCACCAACGACATGGCGATGGCGATCACCGCCTTTATCGACGTCCACTGAATGCGGTGACGCGTGGTGCTAATCGAGCGGGAACCGGAGTCGGAATCAGCCATCACAATCCGTTCATGTCTGGCGCATCGGGAACGACAGCGAACAACTGCGTGTCCGTCACCAACCTACAAGCCCGTGGGTTCCCAGGGGAGCGCGGCGCGAATCGCGTTGCGAGATCGCATTGTTACCAAAGTGATAAAAGTGACTGTTGTGACTTTTGCTCGAACAGGGGAGGCTGAGATCCGATCTTGATGTCCGTCCCAAGGAGGACGCTGTGTCCTGTCTGCGCACGAGCATCGCCGCATTCGCTGCTGTGGTGATGGCGATGTCCCTTGCGTCGGTCGCAAAGGCCGCCGACACCACGGCCGAAGCCGAAGGCATGGTCCTCTCGCCGCCCGGGGCTGGGCGGGTCGTCAACTTGTCCTCGGCGTCGGGAGGCAAGGCGCTGTACATGGCGACGAACTCGTCGGTCTCGGTGACGAGTACGTTGCCGGACTCGACGAAGATCTCGGTTGTCGCGATGAGCCAGGATTGTCTCGGCGCGGCGAGCCTGACCATCAGCCTCGACGGGACACCGGTCTACACGTCGGTGGTCAAGAACTGGGTCTGGACCACATATTCGGTCTCGACACCGATTGCCGCCGGTGATCACACGATCGCTGTTGCCTTCACGAACGATTTCAACTTCTTGCTCCCGCTCTGCGACCGAGCCTTGTTTGTGGACAAGGTGTCCGTCGTCGCCGGCGGGTCCGAGCCGCCGGCGAGCGGCACGTGCGCGCAGCCGCCACCTTCGTCGACGCGGCCGATGGCCGATGAGTTCGACGGAGCCGCGGGTTCTGCCCCGAACGCGCAGATATGGAACCAGCGTCTCGGCGTCGGATACCTGGAGGTGCAGACCAACTATCCGCGCAATGGGTCGCTGGACGGCAACGGCAACTACGCCATCAATGCGCTCAAGGAACGGATCAACGTGCCGTGGTTCGGCTGGTACGACTACACCAGCGCGAGTCTGAACACGCTGGGCAAGTTCGAGATGTGTTACGGCACACTGCGTGCCCGCATCAAGCTTCCCAACGGGAAGGGAATGAGGCCGGCCTTCTGGCTGCTGGGTACTGACATCGAGAGCGTCGGCTGGCCCAAGGCCGGCGAGATCGACGTGATCGAGGCGGCGAACAGGCTCGTGGGGTCGTCAGCGCACGGCACGGGCTTCGGCCTGCAAACCGCGGCACCGTACGACGTCACCGGTGACTGGCACGAGTACTGGTTGAAGTGGGAGAAAGACAAGATCGTCACCGGCGTCGACAATCAGGAGATCGCGACGTACACACCCTCGTCGCTACCGCAGGGCGTGGCCTGGCCGTACAACGACCACCCCATGTATCTACTGCTCAATCTCTCAGTGGGCGGCGCGGACCAAGGGGGGCCGCCGGACAACACCACGCAGTTCCCCACCACCATGCTCGTCGACTATGTGCGCTACACCCCGCCGGAGACTGCAACGGCCTGACGGTTTCTGCGCGGGTAGGTGTCAGCGGACAGCGCCCTTATGCTGGACGCCGGTTGCTGCCGGTCAAGACGAGCTAGGGGTGAGGCGTGGTGAAGGCTTCGTGACGGCGACCGTCAGCCCGCGGCGCGTGCGCGCGATCGCGGGAGGTCTCGACCAAGTCTTCTCCAGCGTCAGCAACGGCGTCAGCGTCTTCGCGGTCGCTGTCGCGGCGACCCCGGAGGCCTTCGGCGAGATCACGATCTTGATGACCGTGATCTTTGCGGTGTTGCAGTGCTTGCGTGGCGGCCTCGGAATCCCGCTGCTGCAGACGGCCAACCAGTCCGACGAGGGCATCCGCACAGAGGGTTCGCGGGCGGTGGCGTCGGCGCTCGTCGTGAGCCCCGTGTTGGTCATCGTCGTGCTCGCCGCGTACCCGGTCGTCGGCATGCCGGCCGTCGCTCTTGCGGTGTTCGCGCCCTTCGTCCTCGGGCAGGACGTGCTTCGCCATGTCGCGCTCACGATTGCGCGGCCGAACGTCGCGGCAATCTGGGACGGCGTCTGGTGCCTCGGCGCGGTGCTGACTCTTGTCCTCGCGTGGTTTCGCCTGCCGTTCATCACTGCGACATCGGTGTTGGCCGTCTGGGGTGCGCTGGGCCTGATCGCCTTCGCGGCGATGGCGATCCAGCTGCGGCTGCTGCCGAGCTTCCGCGGGATCGTCGCCTGGGTCAGATCGAATTGGCAGGACCGACTCAACTACGCGGTCGATGCGGGCCTGGAACAGGTCGGGCTCGTGATCATCCTGCTCGTGATATCGGCGGCGATGGGCCCGGATGCGGCCGGCACCCTGCGAGGCGCGATGGCGCTGTTCGCGCCGATCGGCATTTTCGGTGTCGCTGTGCAGATGGTCCTGATATCGGAAAGCGTTCGTAGCTCGGCCTCGCCGCGCGTGGTCTGGCGAATGCTGCTGCCCACCGCCGTACTGACCGCGCTGGCCACCGTCGGGATCGGGGTGGTCGCTTACTTCCTGCCACCCAACATCGGCTTCTATCTGCTTGGCGAATCGTTCATTTCTGCCCAGCAGGCGATGATCCCCACGACCGCTTGGTTCGTGGCGGCATGCTTCGCGGTCGTGGTGGGGATTCAACTGAAGACCTTCAATCGAAGCCGCGAGTTGCTCACCATGAAGGTCTCGTCGTGGGTCGTGCAGCTCGTTGTCGCCGTCGGCGCAGCGGTGTGGATCGGCACCCCCGGCGGCGTCGCCGGATCCCTCGCGGTGCAAATGTTCGCGGCGGCGCTGTTCTTCTACTTCCTCTGGCCGCCCACCAAGCTGGAGCCGCGGCTGGATGGGCCGAACAGTCCCGACGTCATCGTCGAGGAACCGATCACGCCTGCCGATCTGCCCATGCTCCTCGAACTGGACCCGCCCGGCGCCGGCCCTGACGACCGCGCCGGCTCACCGCGAGGCTTCACCCCGTCGGCCCCTCTGTCCCTGACCTCAACCGGCAGCCGGCCTCCCGCTCGGCAGCGGCGCGATGTGGCCATCGGAGTCGCGGCGGCCGTCTGTTCGTCGGCCGGCCTTCTCGTCGTGATACGAGGCCTTTCTCGACGCCGGAATTCCGCGCTTCCGGCGCAAAGCCCAGCTGCGCAGCGGTCGTCTTGACGCGACGATCGCCGTTGTCGGCGCAGGTCTTGCGGGACGCGTTGGTCGGTCCGGGCCGGCCGTGGCGGCGTCTTGACATCGTCGACGAAACCGGCTCCACGAACGCTGATCTGCTGGCTCACGCGCGTGCCGGCGAGAGTGTCGATCGCAGGGTGCTGATCGCGGAGCACCAGAGCGCGGGACGGGGGCGCCTCGGGCGGCGCTGGTCGGCCGCGCCGCGGGCTCAGCTGCTGCTGTCGTTCGGAGTCGACGCGTCCGTGGTGCCCTCCGAACGGTGGGGCCTGTTGACGCTGGCGACCGGAGTCGCCGTGGTCGACGCTGTCGCAGCCGAGACCGGCGTACGTGCCCTGTTGAAGTGGCCGAATGACGTCCTGGTCGGTGATGCCAAACTCGCCGGCATCCTCGCCGAGGTGGCGTCGTCGGCCATCGTGGTCGGCGTGGGACTCAATGTGACGTTGAGTCCCGATGAGGCCGGCGAGCCGAACGCCACGTCACTGCTCGAGCTCGGGGTCGCCAACCCGGATCGTGACCGGCTGGCGCGCCGACTGCTCCTCGGGCTGGGCGAGCGCATCGCTGCCTGGCGTGCCGGGGGCGGGGCGGACGCGAGGCTGGCCGCGGACTACCGTGACCGCAGCGCGACCATCGGCGCCCGGGTCAGGGTGATGCTGCCCGGCGGGCGTGAGGTGGTCGGCACCGCAATGTCGGTCGACGCGCAAGGACGTCTCGTCGTGGACGCTGACGGCGGGTCTCTTGCGGTTTCGGCTGGCGACGTCGTCCATCTCCGCCCCGCATAGGGCCACCCGGCCGAAAAACGCCGCTGAAACGTGTTACAGGCCGCTTCGCTGGACGTCTGAAGGCATAGCTGTTCTGCGAAAACTTTGACGTCCAACTATGCTTGCAAAGCTGACCGCCGCCGCGTTCGCGCTCGGACTTTGCTGGCAGCAACTTCACACGATCTTGATTGGACAATTGCCGCGGTTGCTATTGACAAGGGACTCGGTGTCTGCGTACGGATCGCCTCATTGTGACGTTTAACCGCAAACTCGCTGAAAGAAGCCAATCAGTGGCTTCAACGAGGCGATATCGTGAACTTTCGATTCGCTGAAGCAAAGTAGCCGCGGTAGACTTCGTAGACACAGCCGCAGCTGTGATCGGTTCGATGAGCGCACCGAAGATTGAAATAGCTAGTTTCTTCCATGAAGTAGCTGAAGTCTGCTAGCGTAGCCATTCACCAACGACCTCAACGTGCCGGAGTTAAGTGCGGTCCGACGGCGTGGGCGGTCACCACACGCATTAGCCGGGAAGGACGGCCGAATGACCTCTGTGATGACGCTCCGCGAGACTGTGTCGCGGGCCGCATGGCAGAAGAGCTACGCGCGTCGGTTGGCCGTCAGCGACACGATCGTCGTCGTCGCAGCCATCGCGTTGGCGCAATACGTTCGATTCGGCCGAGTCGCCGCCCTCGACCAGACCTTCACCAACCGGTACATCGTTTTGTTCTCGACCTCGTTCGCCGTCATCTGGCTGGCGGCGCTGGCGATCCTGCGGACGCGCTCACCGCGCGTGATCGGCAGCGGTCCCGAAGAGTATCGGGGCATACTTTCCGCCACCTTCTGGACCTTCGGCCTGATCGCGATCGTGAGTCTCATCACCGCGACCGACGTCGCGCGCGGCTATCTGGTCATTGCCCTTCCCACGGGCTGCATCGGGTTGCTCGTGAGCCGCGGCCTCTGGCGCAGGACCTTGTCCAGTGGCCGGGCGAAAGGCCATTACCAGACATCCGTGGTGGCCATCGGCTCCGCCGATGCGGCGCTGACCGTCGCACATGAACTCATGCGCGATCCGCGGGCCGGGTATCGCGTCGTCGGTATCGGCATTCCGGGCTATGGTCCCGGACGCGGCGAGACGGCCACGATCCACGGTGACGAGGTGCCGATCCTGGGCGACGAGATCTGCGCGCTCGACCAGGTCCGCGACGTCGGCGCTGACACGGTGGCTGTCACCGGTACGGATCACTTCGGTGTGCGCGGCATCCGCGAGCTGATGTGGCGGTTGGAGGCCGTCGACGTCGAGCTGGTGGTCTCACCCGGTGTCATGGACGTGGCCGGGGCGAGGCTGTCCATGCGGCCCGTGGCAGGGTTCCCGCTCGTCCACGTCGAGAAGCCGCAGTATCAGGGCGCTGAGCGCATCCAGAAGCGCATCTTCGACTTCTGTTTCGCGCTCGCCGCGCTGATCGGCACGTCGCCACTACTCATCGTGTCGGCCATCGCGATCAAGCTGACCAGCGCCGGGCCCGTGTTTTACTCGGCCGAGCGGGTCGGCCTCAACGGGCAGCCGTTCAAGATGCTGAAGTTCCGGACCATGGTCGCCGACGCCGACAAGCAACTCGACGTGCTGTGGCAGATGAACGAGTCCGATGGGGGCGTGCTCTTCAAGATGCGCAAGGACCCGCGGGTCACGGCTGTCGGCAGGATTCTGCGCCGCTTCAGCATCGACGAGCTGCCCCAGTTCATCAACGTCCTCAAGCGGGACATGAGTGTGGTGGGCCCGCGTCCGCCGCTGGCGCACGAGGTCGAGAAGTACGACCCCGCGGTCCGGCGCAGGCTGCTGGTCAAACCGGGCATCACCGGCCTGTGGCAGGTCAGTGGCCGATCCGATCTGTCGTGGGAAGAGTCGGTCCGGCTTGATCTGTCCTACGTCGAAAACTGGTCCATGGCAGGCGATCTCCTCATTGCGTGCAAGACCCTCAAGGCGGTGCTCGGCAGCAACGGCGCTTACTGAGCCGCGGCAATCCAGGCGCGCCCCCTCCGGCGCGGCCAACCGGTGCGGACGGCCTTAACCGCTATCTTCGAATTGCGTGGCGTGTGGCGCATCTGCTTAACGCTGTGGCAGATGCGCTATGCGTTCGCACGAAAGGAAACAACGAATGCTGAAGTCCCTGGTGAGGAAGGCCCTCCACCGGCGGGGACTGGACCTCGTCAGATCACCCGACGTCCTCACCTTTCTGGAGGTTCACCAGGTCGATCTGGTGCTCGACGTCGGCGCCAATGTCGGGCAGTACGGCCGCGACCTGCGCGACCGCGGCTACCAGGGACGGATCTGGTCGTTCGAACCGGTCAAAGAGGTGTTCGGCAAACTTCGCGCCGCCGCCCAGGGGGATGACCGGTGGACGGTGACGCGCAGCGCCGTTGGCGCCGCCACCGGAGAAGCGACCATCAACGTCTCCCAGATGTCGGTGTTCAGCTCGATCAAGTCCGCCAACCAGACCGCGCAGGATTTCGATTCGCGCGTCGCCGTGATCGAGAAGCAGCAGGTTCCGGTTGCGACACTCGATGATCTGATGCAAGACGAAACGGCCAAGAGCATCTTCCTCAAGATCGACACCCAGGGTTTCGAGAGGGAAGTGCTGGAAGGTGCGTCGAATCTGCGCACGAACCTGGCCGGGATTCAGCTCGAGGTTCCGATCGAGCACCTCTACGACGACGTCTGGTCCTTCCCGGAGTGCATGAACTACATGAACGGGCTGGGCTACACGCCCGCACAGTTCAAGATCGTCAACGTCAGTCGACACGATCCGGCCTCAGCGGTCGAATTCGACTGCATCTTCCGACGCAAATGACTGTTGACCAGACCCGAGCCGCGGTGCAGGACGGGTAGGGTGCCGACGTGGGATATCCGGAGAATGTGCTGGCAACCGACGAACGGGTCGTCCTTCATCGTCATCCGCATTGGAAGCGTCTGGTAATCCCGGTTCTGGTGCTGATCGTCGCGAGTGCTCTCGCGGCATTCGGCGTCGGATTCGTCAGCCAGACCGACTGGAGCCAGACGGCGAAGAACGTCGTCTTCGGCGTGATCGCCGTCATCTGGCTGGTGGTCGTCGGCTGGCTGACGTTGTGGCCGTTTCTGGGTTGGCTCACAACACATTTCGTCATCACCGACCGGCGGGTGATGTTCCGTCACGGCCTGTTGACCCGCAGCGGCATCGACATTCCGTTGGCGCGCATCAACAGTGTGGAGTTCCGTCACGGCCTGCTCGACCGGATGGTCCGCACCGGGACGCTGATCATCGAGTCAGCGTCGCAGGACCCCTTGGAGTTCAACGACATACCGCGCGTGGAGCAGGTGCACTCCCTGCTGTATCACGAAGTCTTCGACACCCTGGGGTCCGAGGAGTCGCCCAGCTGAGCGCTTCGGCGCGATCGGCCGGGCCGGCGCAGCGGCGTGACCGTGCCCGCGTTGCGGGTCTGCTCGACGTGATCCTCGAGCGCCTCGGCGATACCGCCGTCGGTGAGCGTGGCCTCGATGGCCAGGTCCGGGTTGCGGCCGAATTCGTCGGGGAAGACCCAGCGCCGGAACGCCCAGAAGCGGAAGGCCATCTGCAAAAGGTTGCCGATGACGTAGGCCGAGACGAAGTCGGCGATGTTCTCGACGGTCAGGCTGACTTCGGGCACCCGCAACATCAGCACGTAGCTCGAGAAGTACAGCGGCAACATGGACAGCAGCACCCCGACGCCGCTGAACGCGAAGAACATCAGCGCCTCGTGATGGCGTTCACGCCCGCCCCGGTTCTGGAAGCTCCACTCCCGGTTCAGAATGTAGGACGCGATCACCGCGACGATGCCTGCGATGATTTTCGCCGTCACCGGCTTGGGCTCCAGCACCGTCAGCTTCAGCGTGTAGAACACCGCCGAGTCGATGATGAAAGTGGTGGCTCCGACGATCGCGAACTTGATCAGCTCATGGTGCCGTTCGAAGTACGGCCGGATCGGCCGTGGCAGCCGCGCAATCGTGGCATCGGTGAAGGACACAACAGGGCAGTCTACGGAAACAACGCAGGGTACGTGTACCCGCGCAGGTCGCGGCCGGTATGTCTCGCCGTCCGCCGCATGACACGATGACGCGTGTGTCGAGGATCGAAGGGCGGCCACCGGTGGTGGCCATGGTCGGCGGAGGACAGCTCGCGAGGATGACCCATCAGGCCGCAGTCGCGCTGGGCCAGACGCTGCGCGTGCTGGCCGCCTCACCGGACGACCCGGCGGCCCTCGTCACACCCGACGTGGTGATCGGCGACCATACCGATCTGGATGCCCTGCGCCGCGCGGCCGCAGGCGCCGATGCGCTCACCTTCGACCACGAGCATGTCCCTACCGAGCTGCTGGAGAAGCTGGTCGCCGAAGGTGTGACCGTGCATCCGCCTCCGCAGGCGCTGATCCACGCGCAGGACAAGCTCGTGATGCGGCGTGCGTTGGAGGAGCACGGCGCACCCGTGCCCCGGTTCACCGAGGCCACCGACGTCGCCGACGTGGACGCGTTCGCGGCCCGCGTCGACGCGGGCATCGTGGTGAAGACGGTGCGCGGCGGTTACGACGGCCGCGGAGTGACCATGGCCCGCGACCTCGCCGAGGCGCGCGACGTGGTCGCCCGCTACCTGGCCGACGGCGTCGTGGTGCTGTTGGAGGAAAGGGTGGAGATGCGCCGCGAGTTGGCGGCGCTGGTGGCGCGGTCCCCGTTCGGGCAGGGCTCGGCCTGGCCGGTGGTGCAGACGGTGCAACGCGACGGCATCTGCGTCGAGGTGATCGCGCCCGCCCCCGGCCTGGATGACGACCTCGCCCGCGACGCGGCCCACCTGGGTCTGCGGCTGGCCGAGGATCTCGGAGTGGTCGGCGTGCTCGCCGTCGAACTGTTCGAGACGGTCGACGGCAGGCTCGTGGTGAACGAGCTCGCGATGCGTCCGCACAACTCCGGCCACTGGACGATGGATGGCGCCCGCACCAGCCAGTTCGAGCAGCACTTGAGGGCGGTACTGGACTATCCGCTGGGCGACACCGGTCCGATCGCGCCCGTGACCGTGATGGCCAACGTGCTGGGCGCGCCGCAGACGCCGGCGATGAGCATGGACGAACGCCTGCACCATCTGTTCGGCCGGATCCCCGACGCCAGAGTGCACCTGTACGCCAAGGGTGAGCGACCGGGCCGCAAGCTGGGCCACGTCAACGTTGTGGGGCGCCCGCACGGCTCACCCGATGACGACGCGTACGTGGTGAACGTGCGTGAACGGGCCGTGCGGGCGGCACACTGGTTGTCTCACGCGCAATGGACCGACGGATGGGACGGTGGGCACTGACATGGCGCAGCCGCAGCAACCGCAACCTCGCGTCGGCCTGATCATGGGCAGCGACAGCGACTGGTCGGTCATGGAAGACGCCGCGCACGCGCTGGCCGAATTCGATGTGCCGTTCGAAGTCGGTGTCGTGTCGGCCCATCGCACCCCCGATCGAATGCTGACCTACGCCAAATCTGCGGCCGAGCGCGGCATCGAGGTGATCATCGCGGGGGCGGGCGGGGCCGCGCACCTTCCCGGGATGGTCGCCGCGGCGACTGCCCTGCCGGTGATCGGCGTTCCGGTGCCGCTGGCCAAGCTCGACGGGCTGGACTCGCTGCTGTCTATCGTCCAGATGCCCGCAGGCGTGCCGGTGGCGACTGTGTCGATCGGCGGCGCGCGTAACGCGGGTCTGCTGGCGGTGCGCATCCTCGGCTCCGCCGATTCGCAGCTGCGGAAACGGATGGAGAAGTTCCAGTCCGACCTGGAGGAATCAGTACTGGCCAAGGACGCGGCGCTGCGCGACCGTCTTTTGGGCCATTAGCCGTCCGCGGGTAAAGTTACCGGCGAGTAGCAAGGAGTCGTCATGGCTGGATGGTCGGGTAATTCGGACTTCGACCTGTTCAAACTGTCCGATGAGCACAACGAGCTGCGCGAGGTGCTGCGCGCGCTGTGCGAAAAGGAGATCGCGCCCCACGCCGCCGACGTGGACGAGAATTCGCGCTTCCCGGATGAGGCGCTCAAGGTGCTCAACGAGTCCGGGTTCTCGGCGGTCCACGTCCCCGAGGAGTACGACGGCCAGGGCGCTGACTCGGTCGCGACCTGCATCGTGATCGAGGAGGTTGCGCGGGTCTGCGCGTCGTCGTCGTTGATCCCGGCGGTCAACAAGCTCGGCACCATGGGGTTGATCCTGTCCGGCTCGGACGAGCTGAAGAAGCAGGTGTTGCCGTCGCTGGCGTCCGGCGAGGCGATGGCGTCCTACGCGCTGTCCGAACGTGAGGCGGGCAGCGACGCGGCTTCGATGCGCACCCGCGCTCGCCAGGACGGCGACTCGTGGGTGCTCAACGGCGCCAAGTGCTGGATCACCAACGGCGGCAAGTCAACCTGGTACACCGTGATGGCGGTGACCGACCCAGACAAGGGCACCAACGGCATCTCGGCGTTCATCGTGCACAAGGACGACGAAGGCTTCACGGTCGGCCCGAAGGAGCGCAAACTCGGAATCAAGGGCTCACCCACCACCGAGCTCTACTTCGAAGACTGCCGCATTCCCGGCGACCGCATCATCGGCGAACCGGGCACCGGCTTCAAGACAGCGCTGCGCACCCTCGACCACACCAGGCCGACGATCGGCGCCCAAGCGGTGGGAATCGCGCAGGGTGCGGTCGATGCTGCGATCGCATATGTCAAGGACCGCAAGCAGTTCGGCAAATCCATCAGTGATTTCCAGGGTGTGCAGTTCATGCTCGCCGACATGGCGATGAAGGTGGAGGCCGCCCGGTTGATGACCTACACCGCCGCCGCGCGCGCAGAGCGTGGCGAGCCTGCGCTCGGCTTCATCTCGTCGGCCTCGAAGTGCTTCGCTTCCGACGTCGCGATGGAGGTCACCACCGACGCGGTGCAGTTGTTCGGCGGCGCCGGCTACACCGTCGACTTCCCCGTCGAGCGGATGATGCGCGACGCCAAGATCACTCAGATCTACGAGGGCACCAACCAGATTCAGCGGGTCGTGATGGCCCGCGCGCTGCTCGGCTGACGCAGGACCGTCGTCACCCGCGGCTGACTTTCTCCGTCTCCCTGCGGCGGTCCAGCAGCGCGGCGTCCGGATTGGCCACTTGCACAAGCGATGCCCCCACGGCGAAGAGGGCCAAGAGGTTGTCGATGATTTCGTCGGCGGTGCGCCACGGCGCGCTGGAGAGCACCCGATCGCGAGCCTGGATGCCCTGTGCGGCCGCGGAGGCCTGCGCCGCCGCGAGTACGTCGGCGACCGATCGGCCGTCCAGCGCGGCGCCCGGTAGGCGCTCGGGGGAGATCTGGTCGCCGTGCACGCGCACGGCGGTGGCGTAATCCGTCACGCCCACAGGCAAATCCGGCACCGGCTTGCCGAACGGGTCGAGCGACAACACGGCGATCTCGCCCACCCCGACGGCGTCGTCGGCGTCGGCAATCCGGTCGGCCGTGCACAGCGCGATGTCGGCACCTTCTTGTTCACCACCGGCCGTCACGACTTCGGCGCCGATCCACCAGATTCCGAACATCACCGCGGCGCTCTGCCAGTGCGCAGGCAGCATCACCGCGACGCGGCTCGACGGTCCCGCGCCCAACTCGTCGCGTAACAGGTTGCCGGTCTTGGCCGCCCAGTTCGCAAGCGTGGCAGTCGACAGCTCTATGCGCTCGCCGGTGGCGTCGTCGTAGTAGGTGATCCGCGGTCCGGCCGGGTCGGACGCCATGAGCGGGTCGAGGATCGTCGAGCTGAGCGTCGTCACTACTAGTTGACGCAAGCCGGGTCGTCAGAGCCGGCGGTCAGGATCGGCGACGGCGGTGGCGGAGCGTCCTCGGTCGAGTCGGAGACCACCGGGTCGGCGGTGGTGAGCATGGGGTCGGTGCCGTCGAGGCCGGACCCGGGGCCGGTGTAGTCGCCGCCGAGCACGACCCGCACCGACCCAGGCGCCACCGACGAGTCCTCGACGATCGGCAGCCCGCCTAGTTCCTTGGAAACAGCCGCAGCGCCAAGGTCATTGGCCTTCGCAGCCAGCACCTGGCTGGCGGTCACCGGGGCACCGTCGTGGTTGCCGGTGTTGCCGGCGGTGAAGCCCTTGTTCGTCAGAGCCGCCGATACCGCGGCGGCCAGACCGTTGATATCCGTCGCGTTGACGACGTCGACGGTGGTCTTGTCCGGCGCGTAGGCGAGTTGTTCGGTCTTGCCCTCGTCCTGATCGTGCAGCAGGCTGCTCACCCATTCCTTGACCGCAGTGGGGTCGACCCGGACCACGCTCTGCATGCCGTCGTCGCTCCAGCCGTTCTCGTCGAGGACGGGCACGGTGGCGAACGCGACGTTCCCGGCTGCGAGTTTTTGCAGCTGCTTGGCGAAATCCATGACGTCCCAGCCGTCGGACAGCACCACCGAGCGCTGCACGGCATCCTGAAGGCGATTCAGCGTGGCAGGGCTGGACAGCGTCTTGCCGGAGATCACCTCGTGCGCCAGGGAGGCCATCACCGCCTGCTGGCGGGTCACCCGGTCGAGGTCACCGCGCGGCAGGTCGTGGCGCTGGCGCACGAAGCTCAATGCCTGTGGGCCGTCGAGCTTCTGCCAGCCGGCCGGGAAGTCGGCGCCCGAAAGCGGTTCGTATACAGCATCTTTCAGGCATACGTTGACGCCGCCCAACGCGTCTGTGATCAAAGCGAAACCGAGCAGCCCGATCTCGGCGTAATGGTCGACGGTGACACCGGTCAAACTGGCGACCGTCTTGATCAGCGCTTCGCGGCCCGCCTCGGTTGCCTGAGGTTCGGCCACCGACGGGTCCACACCCTGGTCCTCGACGAGTTGCTTCAACTTCTCGAGGTGTACCGACCCGTAGACGCCGTTGATCTTCATCTTGCCGACGCCGGGGGCCTCGACGTAGGAGTCGCGGGGGATCGAGATCGCGGTGGCCGACTTCCCGTTGTTCGGGATGCGCACCAGGATGATCGTGTCGGTATTCGTCGCTTCGTCGTCGCCGGCGCGCAGCGTGGCCAGTTCGTCCGCCGAGAGGGGATTGCCATGCGCGTCGGTACGGCTGTCCATGCCCACCAGCAGGATGTCGATCGCGCCGTCCTCACCCCCGTCTCCCAGCGAGATCGGGGAGATGTGGTTGATGCCGGCCTCGAACGAGCGGATTTTGCCCCAGGCCACCCCGGTGCCGACCACGACGGCCAATGCCGTCGCCACGGCGATGACACGAAGTGTGCGAGCGGGCATCAGCCCAGGCTACTTGCGACACCGGCGCGAACCCGGTAGCGCGGGTCGGCGTGCCAGACTCGTGACTGTGTCTTCGCCCAAGTCAGCCCGAATCGTTATTCCCGGGGCCGGCGGCATGGTCGGCCGCATCCTGGCGGAAGTGACCAGGAGCCAGGGCCGCGATGTACGCGCGCTCACGTCGTCGGAGTGGGACATCACCGATCCGACGGCCGCAGAGCGCTTCATCTCCGCAGGCGACGTCGTGATCAACTGCGCCGCCTACACCGACGTCGACGGCGCCGAATCCGATGCCGAGCGCGCACACGCCGTCAACGTGGAGGGGCCTGCCCACCTCGCGCATGCCTGCGCCCGGGCGGGTGCGCAGCTGGTCCACATCTCTACCGACTACGTATTCTCCGGTTTTTTCGAGGGTTCGCTGCGGCGTCCCTATGAGATCGATGACGAGACAGGTCCGCTGAGCGTGTACGGCCGAACCAAGCTCGAGGGTGAGTTCGCGGTGCTCACCGCGATGCCCGATGCCAACATCGTGCGCTCGGCGTGGATCTACGAAGGTCGCGACGGGTCCGACTTCGCCGCCACGATGCGCCGCAAAGCGGCGGGCGACGGGACGGTGGATGTGGTGGACGACCAGGTCGGATCGCCCACCTATGCGAGAGACCTGGTCGATGCGTTGCTGGAAGTGGCCGACAACGACATACGGGAACCGGTGCTGCACGCCGTCAACGAAGGCGAGGCCACCCGTTTCGAGCAAGCCCAGGCGGTGTTCGAGGCAGTCGGCGCCGATCCGGCGCGGGTCCGGCCCATCGGCAGCGATCGGGCGCCCAGGCCGGCCCGCAGGCCGCCGTACTCGGCGTTGTCCATGGGGCAGTCCGTCGCCGCGGGGCTCACGCCGCTGCGTCCTTGGCGTGACGCGGTGACCGCGGCGTTCACAAGGTCACGCTGATTGGCCTATTGCGATCCGGCTTGCACCACCATATGTAGAAGAGTTGCTGTAAGCGTGGAATGCGTCCTAGACTCGTCGCGGTGACGTACGACGAGTTGGTGCGGAAGTTCTTTCCGGAAGCAAACATCAGTGGATTCAGCCACATAGATGGCATTGTCACGTTTTATACGCAGATTTCAGCTGTCCTGCGGCCTCATCATCGCGTGCTGGATTTCGGCGCCGGCCGAGGAGAGCCGCTGCATGATGACGTCGTCGAGTACCGGCGCCGGTTGTCCAAGTTTCAGGGGAGATGTGCGCATTTAGAAGGATGTGACATCGACCCCGTCGTAATGCAGAATCCTTTCTTGGATCATGCAGAAGTCGTCGCCTTGGGTGATGCGCTGCCATACGATGATAATCACTTCGACATCGTCATTTCACAGGCCGTATTCGAGCATATAAGCGAGCCGGATCGCGTCGCGCAAGAACTGTTGAGGGTGGTCAAGCCCGGAGGGTTGATCGCGGCGATCACACCGAACAAGCTCGGCTATGTCGGCATCGCCGCCCAGCTGGTTCCCAACGCGTTCCACGTGCGTGTTCTCAAGAAGATCCAGCCCGCTCGCAAGGCCCAGGACATCTTCCCGACCTGCTATCTTCTCAACACGCCCAGGGCTCTGCGGAAGGCGTTCGGGCCCGGCGCCGAGGTCTTCGTGGTTCGCGGCTCTTCGGAGCCGGCGTACTACTTCGGGTCCAGAATCTTCTTCGGACTGACGAAGTGGTTCCACAAATATCTACCGAGCTGGTTCCAGCCGATCCTGTTCGTATACGTCAAGAAAAAAGGCATCGCGAGCGAGTCAATTGAGCGCCTCGTGGATGGTGCTGAGTTGACTAATCTGCGCGCGGTTCCATTGGTGCACGAATCTTAGTCGCGGTTGGGAGATATCGCGGCTTGTTGGCCGTCGTTAGGCCTACTGGTGACTCGTCAATATCTGGGAAAGCCAATCCGCTGAATTGGTGCCGCATCGGATGCGCTATTGACAATTCATATCACCCGTAAAGACCCGTGAAATGGTTTCTGGCGGGGTCGTCTTTCGCACGTCTCTTATCGGCGCCAGCCGTTGATATACCGATGATTTGCTCGACGGTACACCGGGGTATCAGTTTATGTTGTCTTCTCGCCCATCTGGGAATGTCGAGAACCATTTTAGGGATTCGCTGTAGTCCAGCGCTATTTACCAACACTGACCCAGACCCACGGCATTCTGGGAGGTTTGCTGGCGCAGCCTGTGACTCGGCGTCGCCAGGCGTCGGCGACAGCTTCGGCCGTCGGTTCGGCAGCCGCCCACGCTGGCGTCGATGCCGGTGGCAGGGCCGTCTCCTGCTGGTCACGGGCGTCGAGGCGTCGACGCCGCGCGAAATCCCGCCGCAGACCGAACTGCAGTGGCCGGTACCGCACGGCGGACCGCGGCGTCCTCGGCGCCGGATTTTTCGGTTGGCGGATAGCGCGTTCGGTAAATGGATAGGGGCGGCTCAACGCGTACCCGGCACCCGATGCGACTCGAACGCCGCCTCTTATATTCGCGCCTCATCCCGCGGTGCCAGGGCCGATCCGCGGAACGAAATAAAATTTGCGCTTTCGAAAATATTCCGGCCGGCGATATGGGCGTTGGCCGCCCGGTGGGGCGGGTCGCCCAGTGCGTCAATCCGACCCCGGAACCGACTCGCGGAAAACCGCCGCTTCGGAGCCGAGATGACCAGCCGCTACCCTCTACGCCGTGAGTGACGAACTGGTCGTGATCACGGTGACGTACTCGCCGGGGCCACATCTGAACCGGTTCCTGGCGTCGCTGTCTCATGCCACCGATCGGCCCGTGACCGTCATCATGGCCGACAACGGGTCCACCGACGGCGCACCCGAAGAAGCCGTCGACCGCTACCCCAACGTGCGACTGCTGCGCACAGGCGGCAACCTGGGCTACGGCACCGCGGTCAACCGCGCCGTCGACGAGTATCTGAATGACTCCGGCTACCCAGAGTTCTTCGTCGTCGCCAACCCCGACGTGCAGTGGGGGCCGCGAAGCATCGACATCCTTTTGGAGGCCGCCGCGCGCTGGCCCCGGGCCGGTGCACTCGGCCCGCTGATCCGCGACCCCGACGGCTCGGTTTACCCGTCCGCGCGGCACCAGCCGAGCCTGATCCGGGGCGGTATGCACGCGGTCGTAGGGCCGCTGTGGCGATCGAACCCGTGGACGGCCTCCTACCGTCAGGCCCGGGAGACTCCCAGCGAACGCACCGTCGGCTGGCTGTCCGGTTCGTGCCTGTTGCTGCGACGGGCCGCATTCGATGAGGTCTCGGGGTTCGACGAGCGCTACTTCATGTACATGGAAGACGTCGACCTAGGCGATCGCCTCGGCCGGGCGGGCTGGCAGAACGTGTACGTGCCGTCGGCCGAGATTTTGCACGACAAGGGTCATGCCACGGGCCGCGACCCCGCCCGCAACTTGGCCGCTCACCACACCAGTACCTACACTTTCCTCGCGGATCGGTATCCGACGCGGTGGCAGGCGCCGCTGCGCTGGTCGATCAGAACCGCCCTCGCCGCGCGGGCCTCTCTGGTGGTTCGCAATTCTCGGCGTAAGCAGGCGAAAGGGGGGAGTTAGCGTGAATCCCGCGAAAGTGGATGCCGTCGTCCTGGTCGGGGGCCTCGGCACCCGGCTGCGCCCCCTGACGCTGTCGGCCCCCAAGCCGATGTTGCCGACCGCCGGTCTGCCGTTTCTGAGCCACCTGTTGTCGAGAATCGCCGATGCGGGCATCGAGCACGTCGTGCTGGGCACCTCCTATAAGGCCGCCGTGTTCGAGTCGGAGTTCGGCGACGGGTCCAAGATGGGTCTGCAGATCGACTACGTCGTCGAGGACGAGCCGCTGGGCACCGGCGGCGGCATCGCCAACGTGGCGGGCAAGCTGCGCTATGACACCGCGGTGGTGTTCAACGGCGACGTGCTGTCGGGCTGCGACCTGCGTGCGCTGCTGGCATCCCACGAGGACAACGGCGCCGACGTGACCCTGCACTTGGTGCGCGTCGGCGATCCCCGCGCCTTCGGATGCGTGCCGACGGACTCCGACGGGCTGGTTACGGCGTTCCTCGAGAAGACGCAGGATCCGCCGACCGACCAGATCAACGCCGGCTGCTATGTCTTCAAGCGCGAAGTGATCGACCGCATCCCCAAGGGCAGGCCGCTGTCGGTCGAGCGCGAGGTGTTCCCGGGCCTGTTGTCGGACGGGTTTCGGGTGTGTGGCTACGTCGACTCGACGTACTGGCGCGATATGGGCACCCCGGAGGATTTCGTGCGCGGCTCGGCTGACCTGGTCCGCGGCATCGCCCCGTCGCCCGCACTCGGCGGGCAGCGCGGCGAGTCCTTGGTGCACGACGGCGCGAGCGTAGCGCCGGGGGCGCTGCTCATCGGCGGCACCGTGGTCGGTCGCGGTGCCGAGATCGCCGGCGGCGCAAGGCTCGACGGCGCGGTGATCTTCGATGGCGCGAAAGTCGGAGCCGGTGCGGTGATCGAACGGTCGATCATCGGCTTCGGCGCCCGCATCGGCCCTCGCGCGTTGATTCGCGACGGCGTGATCGGCGACGGCGCCGACATCGGCGCGCGTTGCGAGCTGCTGCGCGGTGCGCGGGTGTGGCCCGGCGTCACGATCCCCGACGGCGGCATCCGCTACTCGACCGATATCTAGCCCTGACCGCCGCGAAATAGCATTCCGGGCTGCTATTCGGCCGCTCAAATTCACGACCGGGAATGCTATTTCGCGTGTCGAGCGCGACCCGCCGCGGCGGCCAGTTGGGTGAGGCCGAAGTCGCACTCTTGTGGCAGCGCGTCGAGCGGCCACCACCGCAGATCCAACGACTCGTCGCTGCGCGCGATTTCGGCACCGGGCGGCGCGTGCGCGACGAACTGCATGTCGAGGTGGCGAGTCGGCACCCCGAGCGAACAGGTGACCGGGTGCACGTGCAGCGCGGCCAGCGACGGGTCGATGCGCAGGCCCTCGATGCCCGACTCCTCGGTGGCCTCCCGCAGCGCGGCGGCGACGATGTCGGAATCGGTGGCCTCGCAGTGTCCACCGAGCTGCAGCCATCGGCCGAACCGCGGGTGAAGCGTCAGCACTGCGCGACTGCCGGTGTGGTCGAGCACGAGAGCCGACGCGGTGACGTGGCCGGGCACGCACTCGCGAAGGCACCCGTCCGGCCGCGCGGCCAGAAACGCCAGCACGGCCTGGCGCAGGGTGTCCTGAGCGGGATCCGGGGGCTGCCACCCGGTCAGCATGTCGACCGCCGAGGCGTGCAGGCTCACTCGCGCACCAGCAGGCCGTCCGTGGGAACGGGATCGCGCGGGCCCGGTGGCACCGATCCCTCCTCGGGGTAGCCGATCGCGATGGCGCCCAAGGGTTCCCAGTCGGCGGGGAGGCTCAGGGCGTCGCGCACCAGCTCGGCGGCGAAGATGGTCGATCCGATCCAGCAGCTGCCCACACCGCGTACCGCCAGAGCCACCAGCAGCCCCTGGACCGCAGCGCCGGCTGCGACGGTGAACATCGTGTGCTCCGCGGCGGTGCGCTCGGCATCGGGATAGCTGTGGGCGCCGTCGGGGACCATGAAGGGGATGACGACTTCTGGTGCGTCGTAGAGGATCTGGCCGCGTCTGACGCGACGCTCGACGGCGTCGGCGGGCCGCCCGTCGCCGGCGAGATCCGCACGCCACTTGTCCTTCATCCGGTCGAGTAGCGCCAGCCGCTTGGCGGAATCCTGTATCCAGACGAAGCGCACCGGGCGGGTGTGGTGCGGTGCGGGCGCCGTGAGCGCTTCTGCGACAGCGGCGTCGATGAGGTCGGGGGCGACCGCCTCGGGACTGAAGTGGCGTACCGACCGACGCAGCAGCTGGGCTCGACGCTTGCCTCTGTCGACGCCCAAGGCGATGGCCTCCTCGGTGCCCAGCCAGAACAGGTCCTCTTCACCGGCCCGCACCAGGGTGTGGGCGGTGGAACCGTTGTCTTGCAGCGACAGTCCACGCACCACTGCAACCGGAATGTCGGTGAGCTTGCCCTTCACCAGATCGGCGGCGGCCGCGATCTCGTCGGCGACCGCGATCTCGGTGACGATGAGTTCATTGCCATGCCGGTCGCGTGAGCCCTCGTAACCGTGCAGCACCGTCAGCCCTGCGGCTCCGATGGCGACGTCGGTCTGGCCGTTGCGCCACGCCCGCCCCATGGTGTCGGTGACGACGACACCGACGGCGACCCCCAACCGGTCGCGTAATCCCGTGCGCAATGCCGCGGCGCTGGCGTCGGGATCGACCGGCAACAGCGCCAATTCGGCGGAATCGACGTTCGAGCCGTCGACGCCCGCGGCGGCCTGCACCAGGCCGATAGCGTTCTCGGTTATCAAGGTGCGTCCCTTACGGGCCAGCACGCGCACAGCTTCTTCATCGATCAGCTTGCGGCGCAATGTATCTCGCTCTTCAGGGTCGGCAGGAGCGTCGACGATCCGGCCTTCGCACTTGGACATCACCTTGCTGGTGACCACCACGACATCGTCGTCACGCAGCCAGGGCGCCGCCGCGGCGATGGCTGCGGCGAGGTCGTCGCCCGGGCGGAACTCGGGCAGGCCCGGCACCGGGAGCAATTCGACAGCGGCGGCCGAGCCGTGCTCGGTCACGGCTTCACCCCGGCCAGATCCATTCCTGCGCGCACCATTTCGGCCGTTACCGCCGGATCTGTCATCAGCAGCGGCGCCGACCGGACCTCGACGCCGTCGACGTGGGCCGAATCGCCCTCATGGATCAACCAGCCATCGAGAATGCCCGCCGCCGACCGCGCTCCGTAGTGCTTGCCGACGCCCTCCGACGTGCTGTCCACACCGATCACCGACAGGCATTCGTCGGCCATGCCGCGCAACGGTTTTCCGGCGACGATGGGCGAGTAGCCGACCACTCGTGCATTCGTGGTGCGCAGCGCGCCACGAATACCGGGGATCGCAAGGATCGCGCCGATGCTCACCACCGGGTTCGACGGTGCCAGCAGCACGATGTCGGCCGTCTCGATGGCCTCGACGACGCCGGGGCCCGCTGTCGCCTTGTCGGCACCGACGAACGCGAAGCTGTGTGTGGGCACCTGCGCCCGGTGTCGCACCCACCACTCCTCGAAGTGGATCGCGCGCTTCTCGCCGGTCTGATCGCCTGGGCCGGGATCGGTGATGACGACGTGGGTTTCGCTGCGGTCGTCGGTGGCGGGCAGCAGCCGCGCGCCCGGCGACCACCGCTTACACAGCGCTTCGGTGACCTGTGACAGCGGGTAGCCGGCCCGCAGCATCTGGCTGCGGACGAGGTGGGTGGCGAGGTCGCGGTCGCCGAGGCCGAACCAGTCGGGCTGCACGCCGTATGCGGCGAGTTCCTCCTTCGCGTGCCAGGTTTCGTCGCGCCGCCCCCAGCCACGCTCCGCATCGATGCCGTCGCCGAGCGTATACATGCAGGTGTCGAGGTCCGGGCAGATCCGCACGCCGAACATCCATGCGTCATCGCCCACGTTGACGATCGCGGTCAGCTCGTGTGCTCCAGGGTCCGAATCCCCGAATCGGCCCAGCCCCAACAGGTGTTGCACGCCGAGCAGAAAGCGCGCGCCACCCACACCGCCGACCAGAACCGTGACCTTCACGTGACCGACACTAGGCCGTCGCGCCCCGGGTCATCCCGGCAGGAGCACGTGGTCGGAGGGTGTGACCGACACGCCGACCAATCGACGCGCCGAATTGGTGTCACGGAATGGTATGAATTTCTGTTCTAGTGCTTGACCCCGGCAGCTAACGCGTGTGTAATCACACCAGTGTCATTTCCTGGTTGGACGGCCGGTCCCGGTGTCGCAGACCGAGATTCGATCATTTGTTCGAATTGAGATGGCCGGACATCACAATAACGGGGTATTCACGAAACCAGGTGAGGAGGCGGGAACATGTCCTATGAGCAGGTCGATTTCGATCGCGCAACACGGTTTGAGAACCGATTTCTAGGCTCTGTAGGCAGTGCACCGCATACCAATACCGGACCGACACCAATTGGGATGCCTCGACGTCCGCAATTGAGTTTGGTGCCCGATCCATCCGAGAGATTTGACGTTGCCCCGGCAACGCCGGCAATTACGCCAGAAGACGATCTCTGGCAAGAGAAGGCGCTGTGCGCCCAGACCGACCCCGAGGCGTTCTTCCCTGAAAAGGGTGGTTCGACACGTGAAGCCAAGCGGATCTGCCTGGGCTGCGAGGTGCGTGATGCGTGCCTGGACTACGCACTGGCACACGACGAACGCTTCGGCATCTGGGGCGGTCTGTCCGAGCGGGAGCGCCGCCGCCTCAAGCGCGGCATCATCTGACGCTCTTCGCGCAAGCGCTCATCGCAATCTGAGCGTGCTCTACTCGTCGTCAATCGTCGGGTCGATGACGGAGGGTTCCACGCCCAGGTACGTGGCGACCTGAGCAACCAGCACTTCATGTAACAACTCTGCCAATTCGAGGGTGTCTTTGGCCCTTCGCTCAATTGGCTTGCGAAACAGCACAATTCGCGCCCGCGTGGCGTTTCCGCGGACGTCGACGCCTGCCGGTATCAACCTGGCCAGTGCGATCGGGCCATCGGCGATCACCTCGGGCGGCCACTGGATCGCCTCGGGGTCCTTGGGTGAGATGCGGGGAATCTCGTCGACGGCGACATCGAGTGTCGAGACCCGGTCCTGCCATCGGCGCTCGATGGGCTCGTAGGCCTCGAGCACTGCCATGTCGAACCTCTCGGCCCGGCTGCGCCAGCCCGGCACGGTGGGCGGAAGCAGCGGCCCGCGCATGCCTCGGCCTCGGCGAGATCGCAGGTGCCCGCGCCCGGCTCCGCTCATGCCCCGGATCGTAACGGTTGGAGATCGGCGGCCTCCTGGCTGCGCGTGTCCGGCGGCTCGGGGGGTTCGGCCACGATAATCTCTCGCTGTGAACGTTCCCCGTCGCTGCTGCCGGCCCGGGTGCCCTCACTATGCGGTCGCGACGTTGACCTTCGTCTACTCCGACTCGACGGCCGTCGTGGGTCCGTTGGCCACGGTGTCCGAGCCGCATTCGTGGGACCTGTGCGTCATGCACGCCGGCCGCATCACCGCGCCGCGGGGCTGGGAGCTGGTTCGCCACGCGGGCCCCCTGCCGTCGCACCCGGACGAAGACGATCTGGTGGCGTTGGCCGACGCGGTGCGGGAGGGACGCGACCTCGCGCCGCCGATCAACGGCGTGGCTGCGGGCTTTTCCGATCCGGTCACCGGGATGCCGGGCGGTGCGCTGATCGCGTCGCCTGCCCGCCGGGCAGACACCAACGGTCGCAGGCGGGGTCACCTGCGCGTGTTGCCCGACCCCCGGAGTAACCGGGTGCGCCCCGGACTAGCCGCCGTGCGCCCGCGCGTGACGGTTAGGCTGGCGCCAGCAGTCCCCTCGGCAAGGAGTTCTATGTGATGCGCTCTTCGCGCAAGCGCTCATCGCAGTCTCGGCCCGCTGCGGCTGTCCACCGCGTCATCAAGGCATATGACGTGCGCGGCCTGGTCGGTGAGGAACTCGACGAGGAATTCGTCGCCGACATCGGCGCAGCGTTCGCCCGCCTGATCCGCGACGAGAAGGCCACCCGGGTGGTGATCGGCTACGACATGCGCGCCAGCTCGCCGGCCCTGGCGGCCGCATTCGCCGACGGCGTGGTCGGCCAGGGACTCGACGTGGTGCGCATCGGACTGGCGTCGACGGATCAGCTGTATTTCGCATCGGGCCTGCTGGATTGCCCGGGCGCGATGTTCACCGCCAGCCACAATCCGGCCGCCTACAACGGCATCAAGCTGTGCCGCGCCGGAGCGAAACCCGTCGGCAAGGACACCGGGCTGGCGAGCCATCAGCGAGGAGGTCATCGCCGGTGTCCCCGCCTACGACGGCCCGCCAGGCGCGATCACCGATCGCGACGTGCTGGCCGATTATGGCGAATTCCTGCGATCGCTGGTCGAACCTCGCCGACCTGCGCCCGCTGAAGGTCGCGGTCGACGCGGGCAACGGCATGGCGGGCCACACGGCACCCGCGGTGTTCGGTGCGATCTCGTCGATCACGTTGGCGCCGCTGTACTTCGAGCTCGACGGCACATTCCCCAACCACGAAGCCAATCCGCTGGATCCGGCGAATCTCGTCGACCTCGAGGCCCACGTGGTGGAGACCGGCGCCGATATCGGGCTGGCCTTCGACGGTGACGCCGACCGGTGTTTCGTCGTCGACGAAAAGGGGCATCCGGTGTCCCCGTCCGCGGTGACCGCACTGGTCGCAGGGCGGGAACTCGGCAGAGAGATCGGCGCGACGGTGATTCACAATCTGATCACCTCCCGTGCGGTACCGGAACTCGTGGCCGAACGTGGGGGAACACCGGTACGTTCGCGCGTCGGACACTCCTACATCAAGGCGCTGATGGCCGATACCGGCGCGATCTTCGGCGGTGAACATTCCGCGCACTACTACTTCCGCGATTTCTGGGGCGCCGACTCTGGCATGCTCGCCGCGCTCCATGTCCTGGCCGCACTCGGCGAACAGCAGCGACCGTTGTCGGACGTGATGGCCGACTACCACCGCTACGAAGCCTCAGGCGAGGTCAACTTCACCGTGACCGACGCCGAGTCGTGTGTCGACGAGGTGCTGCGGTCGTTCGGCCAGCGGATACATTCCATCGACCACCTCGACGGCGTGACCGTCGACCTCGGCGAGGGCAGCTGGTTCAACCTGCGCATGTCGAACACCGAGCCGTTGCTTCGGCTCAACGTCGAGTCCCGCAGCACTGAGGAAGTCGACGAGATCGTGGGACAGATCAGTAAAGTGCTGGCCCGGATCGCCTCTCGCGCAGAGGCATCCACGTGAACGCAATCCACACGGTGATCGACCTCGACGACACCGAGGGTCTGCTCGCCGCCGACCGCGACGGTTTGTTGCGCGCCGCCTCGATGGCCGGTGCGCAGGTGCGCGCGACCGCGGCGGCACTCGCCGAGGGCGAGTTGGCGCAGCTGCAATCCGGCCAGCCGCCACGGACGGTGATCTGGGTCGCCGGCCGGGGCAACGCCGAGACGGCGGGGTCGCTGCTCGCGGCCCTGCTGGGCGGGTCGCTGGCGGCACCGATCGTGCTCGCCTCGGAGGCGCCGCCGTGGATCGGTGCTCTGGACGTCGTTGTCGTCGCGGGTGACGATCCTGGTGACCCCGCGCTGGTTTCGGCCGCGGCCACCGGTGTGCGCCGGGGCGCGCGCGTCGTGGTGGCCGCGCCCTACGAGGGCCCGCTGCGCGACGCCACCGCCGGCCGCTCCGTGGCGCTGGCGCCCCGCGTATGGGTGCCCGACGACTTCGGTCTGTCCCGGTATCTGGCTGCCGGCCTGGCGACATTGCACACCGTTGACCCGACCCTGCAGGTGGATCTCGACGCGCTGGCCGACGAACTGGATGCCGAGGCGTTTCGCAACAGCGCCCGACACGAACTGTTCACCAACCCGGCCAAGACGTTGGCCGACCGGATGTCCGGTCGCGACGTCGTGCTCGCCGGTGACAACGCGGCGACGCTGGCGCTGGCCCGGCATGGCGCGGCGATTCTTTTACGGATCGCGCACCAGACGGTCGCCGCCGCCGGATTGGCGGACGCGTTGGTGGCGCTTTCCGGCTGGCTCGGTTCGTCGGCGGCCGATCGCGAGCGATCGATATTCCACGACGACCAGATCGACGGTCCGCCGCCGTCGCGGGTTCGGACCTTCGTACTCGCCACCGACGCCGAACGACCGGTGGTCGCGACGCGGGTGAGCGGGCTCGACGATGTCGACGTGATCAATGCCGAGGATGTGCCGGAGGTGGTGGACATTTCAGACGGCGGGGCCGCATCCCAGGCCGCGGCGGCGGCGACGGTTGCCCGTCCGGAGCAACAACTGGCGACGCTCGCCGTTCGGTTGGAGATGACGGCCGTGTATCTGAAACTGGTTCGGGGTTAGACGAGTGCACCTGCTACGCGGAGCGGTTCGGACCTACGCATGGGGTTCGCGGACCGCAATTGCCGAGTTCACCGGACGCCCAAGTCCCACAGCGCATCCCGAGGCGGAGTTGTGGTTCGGCGCCCATCCCGGGGATCCGGCGTGGCTGGAAACCGACCGGGGTGAACAGTCGCTGCTGGACGCGCTGCGCGACGATCCCGAGGGCCAGCTCGGTGCCGCGGTCTGCAACCGATTCGGTGACACGCTGCCGTTTCTGCTGAAGGTGCTCGCCGCCGACGAGCCGTTGTCGCTTCAGGCGCATCCAAGCGCCGAACAGGCGGTGCAGGGTTTCGCCTACGAAGACAAGTTGGGCCTCGCCGTGTCGGCGCCCACGCGTAACTACCGCGACCGTAGCCACAAGCCCGAGATACTGGTCGCGCTCGAGCAATTCGACGCGCTCGCCGGGTTCCGGCCCGCCGCGCGCAGTGTCGAGTTGATGCGGGCGCTCGCGGTGACCGATCTCGATCCATTCGTCAATCTGCTGTCCGGCCAGCCCGACGCCGACGGCCTGCGGGCGTTGTTCACCACGTGGATCACCGCACCACAGCCCGATCTGGATGTGTTGGTGCCCGCGGTGATCGAGGGCGCGATCCACTATGTGCGGTCGGGGAAAAAGGAATTCGCCGCCGAGGCCAGGACCGTGCTCGAGTTGGGTGAGCGGTATCCCGGCGACGCCGGCGTGCTGGCCAGCCTGCTGCTGAACCGGATCACCCTTGCGCCCGGCGAGGCCATCTACCTGCCCGCGGGCAACCTGCACGCATATCTGCGCGGGGTGGGGGTGGAAGTGATGGCCAACTCCGACAACGTGTTACGCGGCGGACTGACCCCCAAGCACGTCGACGTGCCCGAGCTGCTGCGCATACTGGACTTCAACCCGACGACGGAGGACGCCCTGCGTCCGGAGATCACCCGTGAGGGGATGGAGCTGGTGTACAACACACCCGCGCCCGAGTTCGCGGTGTCGGTGATGTGCATCGACGGCGAGCAGCTCGGTCACGAGATCGACGCGCCGACACGGCATGACGGCCCGCAGATCCTGCTGTGCACCGAAGGGTCGACGGTGGTGCACGCCAAGGCGGGCACTGTGACGCTGGAACGAGGTTCGGCGGCGTGGGTGGCCGCCGACGACGGGCCGATCCGCTTCGCCGCTGCCAAGCCGACGAAGCTGTTCCGGGCGACCGTCGGTATTTAGTGTGCTGAGCCGCTAATTCAGGCAGAGTAAGTTTTGTGTTCGGCTTCGGGGCTGGCCACCGTTCAATGTGCCAAGCTAGTGGTGTGTCGCGCAAATAGATAGCGTTTGACTGGATAGGATCCTTGTCATGAGGAAGCCTGTCGCTGCGTTGGAGATTTCCGTGGGGCAGCGTGAGTTGCTGGAGTCGGTGGCGCGGTCGCAGTCGGGTGCCCATCGTGAGGTAGTGCGAGCGAAGGCGTTGTTGATGGCGTCGCAGGGGGCCGCGAATACTGTTATTGCGCAGGCATTGTCGGTGTCGCCGGCCTCGGTGGCGAACTGGCGGGCACGGTTCGCCGAGGACGGGTTGGCGAAGTTGGGCCAGGTCCGCAAAGGTCGTGGTCGTAAGCCGTCGATCCCGCAGGACAAGATCGACGAGATCCTGGATCTGACCCAAAACTATCGTCCGCAGGGTCAGACGCATTGGAGCTGTCGGACGATGGCCGAGGCGGTCGGGGTCTCCAAGGACACGGTGCAGCGGGTGTGGTCGGCACGCGGTTTGAAACCGCACCGGATCGAGACGTTCAAGCTGTCCAACGATCCCCGCTTCGACGAGAAACTCGTCGACGTCGTCGGGTTGTATCTGAACCCGCCGGAAAAGGCGATCGTGTTGTGCGCCGACGAAAAATCCTCGGTGCAAGCCCTGGACCGCACCCAGGCCTCGCTGCCGATGATCCCGGGCCGCGCGCAGACGATGACCCACGATTACAAACGTCACGGGACTACCACGTTGTTCGCAGCTCTCGACGTGCTTACCGGCGCGGTCATCGGGCAGTGCCTGCCCCGGCACCGTCATCAGGAGTTCGTGAAATTCCTGCGCACCATCGACCGGGAGGTCCCCACGGAATTGACGATTCACCTGATCCTCGACAACTACGCCACTCACAAACACCCCACCGTGCGGGCCTGGCTCGACAAACATCCCCGGTTCCAGCTCCACTTCACCCCGACGTCGTCGTCGTGGCTCAATCTCGTCGAACGCTGGTTCCGCGAGCTGACCGACAAGGCGTTGCGGCGCGGGGTCTTTCACTCCGTACCCGACCTGATCGCCTCGATCCAGGAATACCTCGACGCCCACAACGAAGACCCCCGCCCCTTCGTTTGGACCGCGACCGCCGAATCCATCCTCGCGAAAGTCGCCCGCGGACGCATCGCCCTCGAAAAAGTCAGCTAAATCCGAGACACACCACTAGAAGCGACATTGTCGCTAAATAGTAAGGTGTTAGAGGGTATTCAACGACTTTGTCGCTATGAGGTTGGCAAGAAGCACAGTGGCCGCCGGGACGAGCCAGTTAGGGCCCGCAGTCGAATCAAGGACTCGCGACATCAGTGCTCGCGGCGCTTCGACGGAAGCGCGTGCACGATCGCGACGATCACCGCCCCGACGATCAAGCCGACGACGGCCGATACCGCGGTGTTTACCAGCCACGCCAGCACGCCGCCGAAGCCACCTTCGACCGCGTGGTGCACCAGGTCCTCGAGGTGATGCACGATCCCGTACGGCGCGTGCCAGCCGACCGTGTCCGTCCCCTGCAGCAGGATGTGCCCGCCGACCCACAGCATCGCGATCGTGCCGATGCTCGACAGCGTCGACAGCACCTTGGGCATCCCGGCGACCAGGCCGCGGCCGACGTTTTGCGCAAACCGTGACGAGCGTTGTGCGAGGTTCAGCCCGATGTCGTCCATCTTCACGATCAGGGCGACCACGCCGTAGACCGCGACTGTGATCACGATCGCGACCACCACCAGAATGATGAACCGGGACCAGAACCTCTCGCTGGCCACTTCGTTGAGGGCGATGACCATGATCTCGGCCGACAGGATGAAGTCGGTGCGGATGGCGCCGGCCGTCATCTGGTGCTCGGCATCCTCGCCGACCGCCGCCGTCGGCGCGGCGTGGGGCTCGCCGCTGATCCAGCCCCAGACCTTCTCGGCGCCCTCGAAGCAGAGGTACGTCGCGCCGAGCATCAGGATCGGCGTCACGACCCACGGCGCGAACTGACTCAGCAGCAGGGCCGCAGGCAGGATGAACACCAGCTTGTTGCGCAGCGATCCGATCGCGATCCGCCTGATCATCGGCAGCTCGCGATCGGCGGTGATGCCGTGGACGTATTGCGGTGTCACCGCGGTGTCGTCGATGACCACGCCGGCTGCCTTGGCGGTCGCGCGCCCGGTGGCGGCACCGATGTCGTCGATGGATGCGGCCGCGAGCCGGGCCAGGGCGGCAACGTCATCGAGAAGCCCGAACAGACCCGCGCTCATCGCGTCCCTGTCATGGCACGAAGGCTACCCAACGCCGCCGGGCCCCGCGTAGCTCGGCTCAAGCCAGCGTCGCGGCCGCCACACGCATGAACCTGATCAACACTTCCTCGGCCAATCCGTACTGCATCGCATCCACCCAGAGGGAGTACGCGACCGGGCCCCGTGCCCGGGCGCGGCGGCCGCCGGGAATCGCGGCGTAGCCGCCGACGTCGCACTGGGCGAGCAGATCGAGAACCGTTGGTACGTGGCCGGAATCGAGGTCGGCGATCAGCTCCCAGGTGTCGGCCCAGACGCCGTTGTCGCGGCCGCCCGGCGGCAGCCAGTACGGGATGTCGCATGACGCGACGTCCTCGAGTGGCCTGATCAGCGACGTCAACACTGCCTCCGTCACCAAAGGTACGCGGGTTATCGACCGGCAACCAGATCCCGCACTCGGGTGGACTGCCGCCCCGCGCGCTTCTCGGCAAGCCACAGCCGCATGTTGTGCGCGACGGTGCGGCCGACGAGGCGTGCCGACGGAACCATGTAGAGGCTGTCGAGAAGACTGAACCGGCGCAGGAACCATTCGGCCAGAACGGGATCCGTCTCGGCGGCGCCGAGGAACTGGTCGAAGAGCCCTCCGACGGGCTTGTACCACCACTTCAACTCGCCCGTTGCGTTGTGCAGCGTGAGATCACCGATGGCCGTCATCGCCCAGACCGGCCATGTGGTCTTCGCCGTCACCTTCGCCAGCTGACCCGCGATGTCGGGATCTGTCGAATTCAACACGGTTCGCAGGTTGCTCGCCTGAATCGCGGTCATTGTCATGCCTTGGCCGAACGTGGGGTTGAAGCTGACCACCGCATCGCCGAACGGAATGATGCCGAGGGGAAGGCGCTCGAGCTTGTCGTAGCGACGCCAACGACTGGTCGGATATTTGTGGAATGCCATTTCGCCGATCGGCGTGCCCCTGCGTAGGGCCGACGACACGTGTGATGGCACGATCTGGTCGGCCAGGTCGCAGATCTGCTCGTAATTCCTTGGCGGCTCGACCTTTCCGATGCCGAACGTCGTGACGTTCCAGTTGCCGTCTTCGTAAAACAGCATTCCGAGACCCAGCGGCTGCTCTCGGGAGGCGCCGGCCACCACGACCTTCTCCGCCAGCAGGCCGTCGGGGACATGCACTTGCTGGCTGGCGTATGCGATGCCGACGTCGACGGTTTCCTCGCGCGGTCGCTGGTAGCCCCACTTGTCGAGCCACACGGGCAGCCGGGTGGCACGGCCGGTGGCATCGACGACGAGATCGGCGGGCACCGTCTCACCGGAGTCGAGCTGCACCCCGGTCACCCGGCTCTGCACTGCGTCGTGGCACGGCTCGATGACCGCACCGTTGACAACCTCGACGTTGGCTATGGCCAGCGCTCGCTTGCGGATCTGCCATTCCAGGTGAGGCCGACTCGGCACATACGCGGTGAACTCGTTCTGCAGACGATGGGCAGTCCCCAGAACGTGGCCCGCAGCGCCGAAGTGGATGCAGTCGGGTCTGTTCTCCAAGATCGGAACGCCGTCGGCGACCATGGCTTCTAGTAGGCCGGGGAAGTGGGTCTCGTATTCCTGTGCCCCTCGCGCCATCAGCAGGTGCACATGCTTGCCCTGGGGCACAGCGGAGCGGTTCGCCGGGCCGTCGGGCAGGTCATCGCGCTCGTAAACGGTCACCCGCTCGTAGACGTCTGACAGCACACGCGCGGCGCACAGGCCGGCGAGGCTGGCCCCGATGACGATCGCGTGCTCGGTATTCCGCCCCATGAATCACGACAGTACTGGGTACCCCGTTGCAGCCGGTTTGCGGAGACGGCCACCGGCCGGACAAGCGAAAGGGACTGAGATGGCTGGTTTCGGACTCACCTGGCGAACCAAGTCAGTCGAACAGTCGATCAACGACACCGACGACCCGGAAACCGCGCTTCGGAAAGATCTGACGTGGTGGGACCTGATCGTCTTCGGTGTGTCGGTGGTCATCGGCGCGGGCATCTTCACCATCACCGCGTCGACCGCGGGCAGCATCACCGGCCCGGCGATCTCGCTGTCGTTCGTGATCGCCGCGGTCGCGTGTGGCCTGGCGGCGCTGTGCTACGCCGAGTTCGCGTCGACGGTGCCCGTCGCCGGCAGCGCCTACACCTTCTCCTACGCCAGCTTCGGCGAGCTCGTCGCCTGGATCATCGGCTGGGATCTGGTGCTCGAGTTCGCCGTCGGGGCGGCCGTCGTGGCGAAGGGCTGGTCTACCTACCTGGGCGAGGTATTCGGATTCGCCGGTGGCACAACCGAAATCGGCGGTATGACCCTGGACTGGGGCGCCCTTTTGATCATCGCCATCGTCACCACCCTGCTGGCCATGGGAACCAAGTTGTCGTCCAACGTCAGCGCCGTCATCACACTGATCAAGGTCACGGTGGTGGTGCTGGTGATCGTCGTCGGCGCGTTCTACATCAAGACGGCGAACTTCACGCCGCTGGTCCCGCCGACCCAGGCCGGTGGGGGCGGATTTGGTGAGCAGTCGCTGTTCTCGATGCTGACCGGCGCGGGCAGCAGCCACTATGGCGCCTACGGAGTGCTGGCCGGCGCCTCGATCGTGTTCTTCGCCTTCATCGGATTCGACGTGGTCGCGACGACCGCCGAGGAGACCAAGAAGCCGCAACGCGACATTCCGCGAGGCATCATCGGCACCTTGGTGATCGTGACCGTGCTGTACGTCGCGGTCGCCGTGGTGCTGACCGGGATGGTGAATTACGGCGTCCTGAAGGAGGCCGGTGACGACGCCAACCTGGCCACCGCATTCACGGCGAACGGCGTGACCTGGGCGGCCAAGGTGATCTCGATTGGCGCGTTGGCGGGTCTGACCACCGTCGTCATGGTGTTGATGCTCGGACAGGTCAGGGTGCTGTTCGCCATGGCACGAGACCGGTTGCTACCGCGCCAACTGGCCAAGACCGGCACGCACGGCACGCCTGTGCGGCTGACCATCCTGGTCGGCGCGCTGGTCGCCGTGGCCGCATCGGTGTTTCCGATGTCCAAGCTCGAGGAGATGGTCAACGTCGGCACGCTGTTCGCGTTCGTGTTGGTCTCGGCGGGCGTGATCGTGTTGCGCAGGACACGTCCGGACCTTCACCGCGCGTTCCGGGCGCCCGGTGTGCCGTTGCTGCCCATCGCCGCAATCCTCGCCTGCGGATGGCTGATGTTGAACCTGACCGCGCTCACCTGGATCCGATTCGTGGTCTGGATGGCCGTCGGGCTGGTGATCTATCTGCTCTACGGCCGACGGCACTCTGCGCTGGCCAACGGCGAATCGGTGGCGGCGGGAAAGCGGCCCGGAGCAGCATCGTTTACAAAATAAGCCTCTGTGTATAGACAGCCGACAAATCTGCGTCTATAGTCAAGCGCAGACGTGACGGCACTCACTTCAGGAGGCATGTAGTGACCACCCAATTGACCGAGCTCGAGATCGCTCAGTGGCGCGACAGGAAGCGCTATCTGTGGCTGATGGGCCTGATCGCCCCGACGGCGCTGTTCGTGATGCTGCCGCTGATCTGGGCGTTCAACCAATGGGGCTGGCACGCCGCGGCGCAGGTACCGCTGTGGATCGGGCCGATCCTGCTGTTCATCGTGCTGCCCGCCCTCGACATGCGATTCGGCCCCGACGGCCAGAACCCGCCCGACGAGCTGATGGAGCGGTTGGAGAACGACAAGTACTACCGCTACTGCACTTACCTCTACATCCCGTTCCAGTACGCCAGCGTGATCCTGGGCGCCTATCTGTTCACCGCGTCGGACGTGAGCTGGCTCGGGTTCGACGGGCCTTTGAGCTGGCCGGCCAAGATCGGTCTGGCGCTGTCGGTCGGCATGCTCGGCGGGGTCGGCATCAACACGGCCCATGAGATGGGACACAAGAAGGACTCGTTGGAGCGCTGGCTGTCCAAGGTGACGCTGGCCCAGACCTGGTACGGCCACTTCTACATCGAGCACAACCGGGGTCACCACGTGCGGGTCGCCACACCCGAGGATCCCGCGTCTTCGCGCTTCGGTGAGACGTTCTGGGAGTTCCTGCCACGCACGGTGTGGGGCAGCTTGAAGTCGGCCTGGCAGCTGGAGGCGCAGCGGTTGCGTCGACTCGGCAAGAGCCCCTTGGACATTCGCAACGACGTGCTCAACGCGTGGCTGATGTCGGTCGTGTTCTGGGGTGTGCTGATCGCGGTGTTCGGCCCGGCGCTGATCCCGTTCATGTTGGTGCAGGCGGTGTTCGGCTTCTCCCTGCTGGAAAGCGTCAACTACCTGGAGCACTACGGCCTGCTGCGGCAGAAGACGGCCAACGGTCGCTACGAGCGGTGCGCGCCGGTGCACAGCTGGAACTCCGACCACATCGTCACCAACCTGTTCCTCTATCACCTGCAGCGGCACAGCGACCATCACGCCAACCCGACGCGTCGCTACCAGACGCTGCGCAGCATGGCGGGTGCCCCGAACCTGCCGACCGGCTATGCGACGTTGATCGGGGTGACGTACATCCCGCCGCTGTGGCGCAAGTTGATGGATCACCGGGTGCTCGAGCACTACGACGGCGACATCACCAAGGTGAACGTGCACCCGCGGGTGCGGGACAAGATGCTCGCCAAGTACGCGGCGGCTGGAGATTCCCAGTGAGCACCTACCGCTGCCCCGGCTGCGACTACACCTACGACGAATCCAAAGGCGCACCGCGGGAAGGGTTTCCCGCGGGCACGCCCTGGAGCGACATCCCCGACGACTGGTGCTGCCCCGACTGTGCGGTACGCGAAAAGCTCGACTTCGAATCCGTCTAGATCAGACTCGACAGCTTAGGAAAAGACATGGACTACAAACTGTTCATCTGCGTGCAGTGCGGATTCGAGTACGACGAAGCCAAGGGCTGGCCTGAGGACGGCATCGCCCCCGGCACGCGCTGGGACGACATCCCCGACGACTGGAGCTGCCCGGACTGCGGCGCGGCCAAGTCCGACTTCGAGATGGTTGAGGTCGCGCGCTCGTGACGATGACCTCTACTGTCGCGAGGGTGAGCCGCCCCCGGAGCGCGCAGCGCATCCCGTACGCCGAGGCGTCGAGGGTGTTGCTGCGCGATTCGATCCTGGACGGCATGCGCGAGCTGCTGCTCACCCGCGACTGGTCGGCGATCACGCTCTCGGACGTGGCCAAGGCCGCGGGCATCAGCAGGCAGACGATCTACAACGAGTTCGGATCGCGCCAAGGGCTGGCGCAGGCCTATGCGCTGCGGTTGGCCGACAGACTGGTCGACCAGATCGAGGGCGCGATCGAGGGCAACGCCGGCGACGTCTATGCCGCGTTCCTGCAGGGCTTCGGAGACTTCTTCACCGAATCCGCTGCGGACCCACTGGTGATATCGCTGCTCACCGGCGAGATCAAGCCCGACCTGCTTCAGCTGATCACCACCGATAGCGGGCCCATCATCAGCCACTGCTCAGAGCGGTTGACGTCGACTTTCACCCGTAGCTGGGTGCACTGCAACGACGAGGACGCCGGCATCCTGGCGCGCGCGATCGTGCGGTTGGCGATGAGCTATATCTCCATGCCGCCGGAGGCGGATCACGATGTCGCAGCGGACTTGGCTAGGCTGTTCGCGCCGGCCGCCGAACGCTACGGTGTGATCGCCACCGATTAGCAACGTCGCTGCCGGGCCGACTAATATATAAGCAAGCTAAGTAACTGCGCGCCCGAGGAAGAGAAGAGCATGACGACGACTGAGCAGCGGCTGACCGCCGACGTACGCAACGGCATCGACTACAAGGTGGCCGATCTGTCCCTGGCCGAGTTCGGTCGCAAGGAGATCCGCCTCGCCGAGCATGAGATGCCCGGGCTGATGGCACTGCGCCGGGAGTACCACGACGTCCAGCCGCTCAAGGGCGCGCGGATCTCCGGCTCGCTGCACATGACGGTGCAGACCGCGGTGCTGATCGAGACGCTGGTGGCTCTCGGCGCCGAGGTGCGCTGGGCGTCCTGCAACATCTTCTCCACTCAGGACCACGCCGCCGCAGCTGTCGTCGTCGGCCCGCACGGCACCCTCCAGGAGCCCAAGGGCACTCCGGTGTTCGCGTGGAAGGGCGAGACGCTGGAGGAGTACTGGTGGGCCGCCGAGCAGATGCTGACGTGGCCCGGTGAGCCGGCGAACATGATCCTCGACGACGGCGGCGACGCCACGATGCTGGTGCTGCGCGGGGCGCAGTACGAGAAGGCCGGTGTGGTGCCGCCCGCGGAGGACGACGACTCCGCCGAGTGGAAGGTCTTCCTGAACCTGGTGCGGTCGCGCTTCGAAACGGAGAAGGACAAGTGGACCAAGATCGCCGACTCGGTCAAGGGTGTCACCGAGGAGACCACCACCGGCGTGCTGCGGCTGTACCAGTTCGAGGCCGCCGGTGAGCTTCCCTTCCCGGCGATCAACGTCAACGACTCGGTAACCAAGTCCAAGTTCGACAACAAGTACGGGACCCGGCACTCGCTGATCGACGGCATCAACCGCGGCACCGACGTCCTGATCGGCGGCAAGAAGGTGCTGATCTGCGGGTACGGCGACGTCGGCAAGGGCTGCGCGGAGTCACTCGCGGGCCAGGGTGCCCGGGTGGCGGTCACCGAGATCGACCCGATCAACGCGCTGCAGGCGCTGATGGACGGCTTCGACGTGGTGACCGTCGAGCAGGCCATCGCCACGTCCGACATCGTGATCACGTCGACCGGCAACAAGGACATCATCACGCTCGACCACATGAAGGCGATGAAGCACCAAGCCATCCTCGGCAACATCGGCCACTTCGACGACGAGATCCAGATGGCCGCGCTCGAGCGTTCGGGTGCCAAGCGCCTCAACATCAAGCCGCAGGTCGACCAGTGGACCTTCGACGACGGCAAGTCGATCATCATCTTGTCCGAGGGCCGGCTGCTGAACCTCGGAAACGCCACGGGCCACCCGTCATTCGTGATGAGCAACAGCTTCTCCAATCAGGTCATCGCGCAGATCGAGCTGTGGACCAAGAACGACGAGTACGACAACGCCGTGTACCGGCTGGCCAAGCATCTCGACGAGAAGGTGGCCCGCATTCACGTCGAGGCGCTCGGCGGCACGCTGACCAAGCTCACCAAGGAGCAGGCCGAGTACATCAACGTCGACGTCGAAGGCCCGTACAAGCCCGAGCACTACCGGTACTGAGGTCGCGGCGCGCCGAATCGGGCCGACGCACTGACCGCGGGACTAGTCTCTTACGCAGCTAACTTTTCAGCACGAGGAGCTGGATGACAGATCGCGTACTGGTCACGCCCGGCCAGGCCGAAACCGTGACGGATCGGCTGGTCGTGGCCCGCGGACTGTTCGCCGGAGTGAGTGCGCAGGTCCCCGACGATATGTACGCCCGTGTGCGCGGGCGGGGCACCTGCGAGCGCACCGCGCTGCACCTGGAGAAGGGTGCCCGGGCGTCGACCAACACCTACTTCGGACGCCTGCCGGTCAGCTATTTCCAGCGGTGGACGCGGGTCACCGAGTTCCGGCTGAAGCTGGCCTACGACGCGGTCGGGTCTGCGCGGGTGCTGCTGCGCGGCTGCGATGCCCACGGCGTCGAGCGCACGATCTCGTCGGCCGAGCTCGACGGCACCGGCGTGGTGACCCTGACGGCCCCGCTGAAAGAGAACGTCGACGGCGGGGCCATCTGGATGGAGTGCAAGGCCGTCGGCGGGCCGTTGCGCATCACCGATCTGGAATGGACGGTGGCTGCGCCGCCGTCGGTTCGGCCCGCGGCGATCGCAATGACGACCTTCAACCGGGCCGACGACTGCGCCGCCGCTTTGGCCGCCATCTCGGCGGACAAGGGTTTGGTCAGCGGAATCGCCGCGATCTACCTCGTCGATCAAGGCACCGACCTGATCAGCACCAGACCGCTTTTCAACGACATCGCGGCGCAACTCGGCGACAAGCTGGTGTACCTACGCCAGCCGAATCTGGGCGGCAGCGGCGGATTCACGCGCGGCATCTACGAGATCTCGCGGATGGGACGGCCCGCCAACGTCATCCTGATGGATGACGACATCCTGTGTGAGCCGGAAACTCTGTTGCGGCTCAATGCTTTTGCCAACCTGACTGAAACACCCGCCATCGTCGGTGCGCAGATGTTGTTCCTGCGCAACACTCGTCGACTGCATATTCAGGCCGAGCGGGTGGACATCGAGCGGCTGAGCGCCTCGCAGATGGTGCCCTACGGCATGCGTGACACGGACATGATCGACCACCAGCAGAACAAGCGCGTCGACGCCCAGTACAACGCGTGGTGGTGTTGCCTGCTGCCGGCGGAAGTCATCGAGGCCGTCGGCCTGCCCCTGCCGATGTTCTTCACCTGGGATGACATCGAATACTCCATGCGGGCCCGCCGTGCCGGTTTCCCGACGATCTCGCTCCCGAACGCCGGCGTGTGGCACGCGGAATTCCATTTGAAAGATCGCGATGACATCAAGGGCTACTTCGGTATTCGCAACGCGATGATCACCTACGCCCTTCATTACGACATCAACGTCAAGAAGACCACGTGGTGGTTGTCGCGCAAGATCCTCGATCCTCTGGTCTCGATGCAGTATGGCCTGGGCTACACGATGATCCGCGGAATGGAGGACTACCTCGCGGGGCCTTCGGTCCTGCAGGACGGTGGTATCACCGCGCTGGCCGCGATTCGCGCCGACCGGGCGCAATACCCGGAGACGGTCATTCACCCGGCGCTCGACATCGCGAGCCTGACGGGAACACTGCCCGAGATCGCGCCGCCACCTCGCAAATACCTGAAGCGCGACCGGCTGCGCCTGGTGTTGCACAACAGGCTGATTCGGCAATGGTTCGGGTGGACCCGAGGCGGCCCGGTCGCGATTCCCGCTGAGATCGCCGCCTGGTGGTACGTGGCCATGTACGACTACGCCGTCGTCACCGACGCCTCCCAATCCGGAGTCCGGATAAGGCGGCGCGACAAGGCGCAGTTGGTCAAGTTGACGTGGCGGCTTGCCCGCCTGCTGTATCGCTTTGCGACGCAGGCGACTTCGGTGCAGGCCCAGTGGCGTGCAGCGTTTCCCGAGCTGTCGGGACGCGAGAACTGGGATCGGTTGTTCGGCGGCGCGGGCTAGTTACGGGCCAGGGGGAGCGCCGCAGCGGTTCTTGAGATCGAGCATCGGCTGGCGGATACCGGCCATCTCGGCTTTCTCCTGGGGATGGTTGACCATGTAACCGCTGACCTGTGCGGCCACCTGGCTGCGAGACAGCCCCTTCAGGCCGGACATGAAGGTGTTCAGGTCGGGATGGGTGAACAGGTACGCCGAGGTCGCGGCCTCGACGCCCGCGTTGACGCCCTCCCGGTCGGCGCTGCTGCAGTTGGGCGGGTTGGCCGCGGGGTCCTCGTTGGCGTGGGCGAGCGGAGACAGGATGACGAGCGCGGCGCCGGCGGCCGCGCCAGCCAATGCGAAGAACGACAGTCGGCGTGGAGTGCGGACGTTGAGCATGAGAACTCCTCAAATGGAACTGCGGTCATTCGCCAGTCTGTCGCCAGCGGCAGGCTGGGCGCCCCACTCCCAAGGGCTTACACAGGAAACCGCCAGCGGCTCCGAGGGTTACGCTGCCGTGGTGCTCATCGCGATCGAAGGCGTCGACGGTGCGGGCAAGCGCACGCTGACCAAGGGTTTGCGTAGCGCGTTCGAGGCTGCCGACAAATCCGTTGCAAGCCTGGCCTTTCCACGTTACGGCGAGTCGGTCGAAGCCGATCTCGCCGCCGAGGCGCTCCGTGGGGGACATGGTGACCTCGCCGGGTCGGTCTATGCGATGGCCGTGCTGTTCGCCCTCGACCGGGCCGGGGCCCGGGACGAGATCGCCCGGCTGGGCGCGGCGTATGACGTCGTCATCCTGGACCGCTACGTCGCCTCCAACGCGGCCTACAGCGCCGCGCGGCTGCACCAGGGGGCCGACGGCGACGTCGTCGACTGGGTGCGAACGCTGGAGTACGAGCGGCTGCGGTTGCCTGTGCCCGACGCGCAGGTGTTACTGGCGGTGTCGGCTGAGCTTGCCGCGGCACGCGCGGACAGTCGGGCCGCAGCAGACGCCGACCGCGCAAAGGACGCCTACGAACGCGACGACGGGCTGCAGCGCCGCACCGGCGAGGTCTACGCGGCGCTGGCAACCGCGCAGTGGTGCGGCCGATGGTTGGTCGCGGGCGCCGACGTCGATGCGGCAGCGCTGGCCGCCGAGCTGGTTCAGTAGCCGACTCGCGGGGGCGCTACCGGCGTTTTCTCGCAATTTGGTGACACCATGGTCAACATGAGGCAAAGGATTCTGGTAGTCGACGACGACCCGTCGCTGGCTGAGATGCTCACCATCGTGCTGCGCGGTGAGGGTTTCGACACCGCGGTCATCGGGGACGGCACGCAGGCGCTCACCGCGGTTCGCGAGCTGCGGCCCGATCTGGTGTTGCTCGACCTGATGCTGCCCGGCATGAACGGCATCGATGTGTGCCGCGTGCTGCGTGCGGACTCGGGCGTGCCGATCGTGATGCTGACGGCCAAGACCGACACGGTCGACGTCGTGCTCGGCCTGGAGTCGGGCGCCGACGACTACGTGATGAAGCCGTTCAAACCCAAGGAGCTCGTCGCCCGGGTGCGCGCGCGACTGCGCCGCAACGAGGACGAGCCCGCGGAGATGTTGTCGATCGCCGACATCGACATCGACGTGCCCGCGCACAAGGTGACTCGGCAGGGGGAACAGATTTCCCTGACACCGCTGGAGTTCGACCTGTTGGTGGCGTTGGCGCGCAAACCTCGTCAGGTGTTTACTCGTGATGTGCTGCTCGAACAGGTGTGGGGGTACCGGCACCCCGCGGACACCCGTTTGGTGAACGTGCATGTCCAACGTTTGCGGGCCAAGGTTGAGAAAGACCCGGAGAACCCGCAGGTGGTCCTGACCGTTCGAGGAGTGGGATACAAGGCCGGACCCCCGTGATCCGTGCCCGCGACGATCAAGCGCGTCGCGATGAGGTGGGCCCACGCGTCAGCAGGGGATGGGCACCATGATCTGGGGCTCGAGGAGACGCATCCACCGGCGTTCGGCACCACTGTTACGCGGCCTGGGTGCGTTGAGTCGGGCGATGGGTCTCGCCTGGCGGCGCTCACTGCAGCTGCGCGTCGTCACCTTGACACTCGGCTTGTCGCTGGCCGTGATCTTGGCACTGGGCTTCGTGCTGACCAGTCAGATCACCGACCGCATCCTCGAAGTCAAGGTGCGGGCGGCCACCGAGGAGATCGACCGGGCGCGCAGCACTGTCAGCGGCATCGTCGGCGGTGAGGAGACGCGGTCGCTGGACAGCAGCCTGCAACTGGCCCGCAACACCCTGATCGACCGCACCGCCGACGCGGGGCCCGGCCTGGCCGGCACGTTCGACGCGGTGCTCGTGGTGCCGGGCGACGGACCGCGCGCGGCGACGGCGGCGGGTCCGGTTCAGCAGGTGCCCAACGCGCTGCGCGAGTTCGTCAAGGCCGGCCAGGTCAGCTATCAGTACGCGACCGTGCACACCGAGGGCTTCTCCGGTCCGGCGCTGATCATCGGCAGCCCGACCAGTTCGCCGGTGACCAACCTCGAGCTGTACCTGATCTTCCCGTTGAACAACGAGGAGTCGACCATCGCGCTGGTGCGCGGCACGATGGCCACCGGCGCGGTCGTGCTGCTCGGCCTTCTGGCCGCGATCGCGTTGGTGGTGGCACGCCAGATCGTGCTGCCGGTGCGGTCGGCGTCGCGGATCGCCGAACGGTTCGCCGAAGGGCACCTGACGGAACGCATGCCCGTGCGTGGCGAGGACGACATGGCGCGGCTGGCCGTGTCGTTCAACGACATGGCCGAGAGCCTGCACCGCCAGATCACCCAGCTCGAGGAGTTCGGAAACCTGCAGCGCCGGTTCACCTCCGACGTCAGCCATGAGCTGCGCACCCCGTTGACGACGGTGCGGATGGCAGCCGACCTGATCTATGACCACAGCGAGGATCTCGACCCGGCGCTTCGCCGGTCCACCGAGCTGATGGTCAACGAGCTCGACCGCTTCGAGTCACTTCTCAACGACCTCCTCGAAATCTCCCGCCATGACGCCGGTGTCGCCGAGCTGTCGGTCGAGTCGGTCGATCTGCGGTCGACGGTGCAGAGCGCCCTGAACAACGTCGGGCATCTGGCCGCCGACGCCGACATCGAGCTGATCGAGGACATGCCGACAGAGGACGTCATCGCCGAGGTCGATCCGCGCCGGGTGGAACGCATCCTTCGCAACCTGATCGCCAACGCCATCGACCACGCCGAGCACCAGCCGGTGCGTATCCGGATGGCCGCCGACGCGGACACCGTCGCGGTCACCGTCCGCGACTACGGGGTCGGGTTGCGGCCCGGCGAGGAGAAGCTGGTGTTCAGCCGGTTCTGGCGCTCCGACCCGTCGCGGGTGCGCCGCTCGGGCGGTACCGGGCTGGGGCTGGCGATCAGCATCGAGGACGCGCGGCTGCACCAGGGCCGCCTGGAAGCCTGGGGCGAACCCGGCAAGGGGGCCTGCTTCCGGCTCACCCTCCCGCTGGTGCGCGGCCACAAGGTGACGACCAGCCCGCTGCCGCTCAAGCCGACGGAGAACTCCGCCGGCTCCGAACGACGGTCGCGCCGTCCTGCCCGCGAGCGCGAACCGGCGGGCGAGGTCGTGTGAAACGCGCGCTGACCGCGACATGGGTGCTGGTGTTCGCGGTTCTACTCGCAGGATGCGCCGGTGTGCCGAGTTCGTCTGCGCCACAAGCGATCGGCACCGTCGACCGACCTGCACCGCCGAGCCTGCCCAAGCCGACCCCCGGGATGGATCCCGATACCCTGCTTCGCGAATTCCTCAAGGCAACGGCAGACCCCGCCAACCGGCATCTCGCCGCTCGGCAGTTTCTCACCGAATCGGCCTCCAATGGCTGGGACGACGCCGGTGGCTCCCTGCTGATCGACAACGTGGTGTTCGTTGAAACGCGTGCCGCAGAACGGGTTTCAGTGAGTATGCGTGCCGACATCCTCGGGTCGCTATCGGATATGGGCGTCTTCGAGACAGGCGAGGGCGCGCTGCCGGACCCGGGGCCGATCGAACTGGTCAAGACGCCCGGCGGCTGGCGCATCGACAAGTTGCCCAACGGGGTTTTCCTCGACTGGCAACAGTTTCAGTCGACCTACAAGCGCTACACGCTGTACTTCGCCGACCCGACCGGTAACACCGTCGTGCCCGATCCGCGCTACGTAGCAGTGTCGGACCCCGACCAGCTGGCCACTGAATTGGTGAGCAAGCTGATTGCCGGACCGCGGCCCGAGCTGGCGCCGTCGGTGCGCAACCTGCTCGGCCCGCCGCTGAAATTGCGCGGACCGGTGACCCGCGCCGACGGCGGCAAGATGGGGGTCGGGCGCGGATACGGCGGGGCCCGCATCGACTTGGAGAATCTGTCGACGACCGATCCGCACAGCAGGCAACTCCTTGCGGCACAGATTATTTGGACGCTGTCGCGGGCCGGCGTCAACGGGCCGTACGTGATCAACGCCGACGGCGCCGCGTTGGACGACCGGTTCGCCGACGGCTGGGAGACGTCGGATGTGGCGGCCACCGATCCGGGCGCGTTCCCCGGCGCCGCGGCGGGCCTGCACGCGTTGGTCGGTGGCTCGCTGGTGTTTCTCGACGGTCAGCGCGCGCCGCGCGTCACCGGGTCGTTCGGCCAGACACCGAACCAGACCGCGGCGGCCATCTCACGCTCCGGGCAGGAGGTGGCGTCCATCGTGACGCTGCGTCCGGGTGCCCCCGACATGGCGTCGTCGCTGTGGGTGGGACCGCTCGGCGGCAACGCGTCCCAAGCGCTGGACGGACGCAGCCTGTCGCGGCCGAGCTGGTCGCTCGACGACGCCGTGTGGGTGGTGGTGGACGGAAACAACGTGGTGCGCGTGATTCAGGATGCGTCCGGGCAACCCGCGCGCATTCCCGTCGACTCCACACCCGTGTCGACCCGATTCCCCGGCGTGATCGCAGACTTGCAACTCTCGCGCGACGGCACCCGAGCCGCGATGGTCATCGACGGTCAAGTGATCCTCGCCGGCGTCGAGCAGACACCCGGCGGCGGATATGCCCTGACCTATCCGAGGCGGTTGGGCTTCGGACTGCGCAACACCGTGGTGTCGCTGTCGTGGCGCACGGGCGACGACATCGTCGTCAGTCGGACAGACCCGCAACACCCGGTGTCCTACGTCAATCTCGACGGTGTGAACTCCGATGGGCCGAACCGCAACCTGTTGATGCCGGTCACCACCGTGGCCGCCAACCCGTCGACGGTTTACGTCGCCGACCAACGCGGCGTGCTCCAGCTGTCGGGTGCCGCGGCGGAAAACGACCCGACTTGGGCCGAAGTCCGCCCGCTGATGGTCTCGGGCGCGATACCGGTACTGCCGGGGTGACGTCCAAAGGCGGCGAATGAGTTTGCCAGGCTCACCTAACCCCAGGCTGCTCTGTCGTGCTACCTTGGGCCGGAAAGCCCTCCCAATCCCAGGAGCCTGATAGCCATGTCCGCGGTTCCCTACGAACTTCAGACCGTCGACCGGCGCAATCCGATCGCCAGGTTCGCCCATCGCACCCGGATGCGGAAGTCAAAGAAGCTGGTGGACCCGTACCTCTCCGGATCGGCCACGCTGGTCGACTACGGCTGTGGGCAGGGCCGCTTCCTCAATGACCTCGCCACGGACATAAAGGCGACGCGTCCTGACGTTTCGCTCCGCGGTTACGACCCGTACATGAGCGCAAAGTTCGACGGCTACGAAGTGGTGTCGAACATCGACGAGATCGCGCCGGAATCGGTCGATGTGGTCACCTGCCTCGAGGTCTACGAACACCTCAACGACGACGAGGTTCTCGACTTCATCGACTTCTCCGTGAAGGTGTTGAAGCCGGGCGGGAAACTCTTGGTCACCGTGCCGATCGAGATCGGCCCGGTGTTGCTGGTCAAGGAACTCAGCCGGTCAGTTCTGCACCGGCGCCGCCCGCAGATGCCGATTGCCGAGCTTCTCCGAGGAATCTTCCTCGGCATCCCGCCCACCCGCGCCGAGGATCGCAAGAGCTTTCACACCGGCTACGACTGGCGCGTCACCAAGGAAACGCTGTCGAAGACCTTCACCTGTGACGCGACCGAGTTCTCGCCGTTCCCGTATCCGAGTTGGTGGGGGCAGAGCCAGGTCCTCATGACCTTCACCAAAGCCTCCTGACGAAACCGGCTTCTGGCCGTCGACGTTAAGTGCCGGTGAACCTGTTGCGGGCATTGCCCGTTGTGCTGACAAAACAACGCGATACGCGTTTGCTATCAGCCAGGAGTGATGTCGATGAAGGTTCGTGGCCCGCTGATCACCTTGGCCGCAGTCGCGGCGCTCGGTATCGGCATCGTGCTCGTCAACATGTCCCAGGAGCCGGAGCCCGCCCCCGGTAAGCCGGTCGCCGGATCGGCGGCGACCACTGCGCAGCCACCGCCCACGCAGCCGCCTGCGCCGGCACCACCCGCGTTTCCGGCGAAGGCCGACTATGTCGGCAAGGTACCGAGCGCCAACGGTGTGATCACGGTGGAGATCACCGTCGAGGGCAATGCGGCCATCGCCTACGCCTGCGACGGCAACACCGTCGAGTCATGGCTGCGGGGACCGGCTTCGAACGGGACGGTGAGCCTGGCCAACAAGGACAAGACCAGCCGGCTCGACGGCCATCTCCAGGGCGACGCCGTCGTCGGGACCCTGTCGATCGGCGATAAGAAGTGGGACTTCTCCGCGCCGCTTGCGCAGCCGCCCGCAGGACTGTACGTCTACACCGACGGCGGCGTGCGCGGCAGTTGGATCGTCGACTCCGACGGCGCCGTCACCGGCGTGTTGCGGCTGTCCGACGGATCCACCGTGCCCGCACCGGGTTTGGAGACCGACCAGACCTCCGTCATCGACGGGCGCACCGTCACCGCCACCCGCGTGCAAGGCAGCAGCGATGTCTGAACGCGTTGCCTCCGAACGCAAGGGCGGAGCCGGCGCAGCGGTGCTGATCGCGGTGGTGCTCGGCGCCCTGGTCGCCGTCGGGCTCGGCGTCTTCGGCAAAATCCATGAGCCGCAGTATTTCTCGGTGAGTATCGCGGGCTTCTCCAGCGGACTCGCGGTGAAGTCATGGCTGGCGACGCTGGCCGTGACGCTCGCCTTGTTCCAACTTGTGTCGGCCTTCGTGATGTACCGCCTGATCCCGGGCGGCAGGGCGCCCGAGTGGGTCGGCACGGCACATGTCTGGGTCGGACGCCTGGCGGTGCTGGCCAGTGTGCCCGTCGCGGTGCACTGCCTTTACGCGCTGGGATTCCAGTCGGGCGACAGCAGGGTGCTGTTTCATTCGCTCTTCGGCTGTTTCTTCTACGGAGCGTTTGTCACCAAGATGATTCTGTTGACGCGCAAGGGCCTTCGCGCTTGGGTGATCCCGATCGCGGGGGGACTGGTCTTTTTCGGGCTGGTGTACGTCTGGCTCACCTCGGCCCTGTGGTTCTTTCAGACCAACGGCATCACTCTGTAAGCGCAACAATCGGCAGCGAAACAAACGGCATCAGAAAGGCTCACGTGAACATTGCAGACATCCGCATCCCGCGGCAGAAGGCCATCATCGGCGTGGGAATCGGGCTCGCGGCGACCGTGCTCGCCGCCTGCTCCACCTACGGCAAGAAGCCCGAGGCGGCCAGTCAGTCGGCGACGACGAGCGACGGCGCACCAGCGCCGGGGAAGGCCATCGCCAAGACGGCGGATGTGCCGGTCGGGTCGGGAATCATTGTGGACGACATCGTGGTGACCCAACCATCTGCGGGCGTGTTCAAGGGCTTCTCGGCCAAGTGCACGCACAAGGGCTGCACGGTGAACGAGGTGGCGAACGGCACCATCGACTGCCCGTGTCACGGAAGCAAGTTCAACCTCGACGGATCGGTTGCCAACGGCCCGGCGACGAAGCCCCTGGAATCGGCGGCCGTGACGGTACAGGGAGATTCGATCGTTTTGGGCTGACACGGTACATTTCCAGCAACCGTTCGGTGAATGAGCTGCAGTTGCGCGGCCGTCCGAACAAGAGATGTCGGATGCCGGACAACGCGCATATGGAGAAGGAGACGCTGCATGTCTGTGTCGATGCAAGCCCGAACGTTGGCAAGGCGCGTCATGTACATGACGCCGCTTCGGTCGGTGCTGGCGGAACGGTTCCGGTATCCCTATCTGCACTCACCCACCCAGCTGCGGGTCATGCTCGACGTCGTCGACGAGGCGATGAAGGTGGATGGCGCGCTGGTGGAGGTGGGCTGTGCCTGGGCCACCACGACGGTGTTCCTGAATGAACACCTGCGTACCACTGGGCACGGCGACCGGCGGTATATCGCCATCGACACCTTCGGCGGCTTCGTCGATCGCGACGTCGAGTTCGAAGTGGCCAAGCGCTCGAAGAAATCGGAGATGGGCGAATTCGATGAGACGTTCAGCAACAACAGCATCGAAGCGGTCCGCACCACCCTGGATTTGAATGGATTCAACAGGGTGGAATTGGTCAAAGCCGACGTCGTCAAATACGACTTCGCCGGCATCAATTCGATCGCTTTTGCCCTGATCGACGTCGACCTCTTCCTGCCCGTGGAATCCGCGCTGGAAAAGGTCTGGGAGCGGCTGTCGCCGGGCGGCGTCATCGTCGTCGACGACTGCGCGCCCAACAACGAGTGGGACGGTGCGCTCGAGGCCTACGAGAAGTTCGTCGCTAGCGTCGGCCGCCCGGTCGACATCCAGGCCACCAAGCTCGGCATCATCCGCAAGTAGCGCCCGGCGGTCTGGAAGTCCACCAGTGTCTGATCGCTGTCGGTGTCGCTCACGCAGTGCGCTTTGGCCACCGCCTGGCCGAGTTGCCCGATGACCTCGGTGAGTTCGTCTGGTTCGGTCAGCTCACTCCAGTCCAGATCGCTGTCATAGGGCGAGATTTCACTCACCACAAAGCCCACCCCGTCGATATCGGTGTACCCGAGTAACGGGTCGGCATGAGCCTGTAATGCGCGTTGGGACAACGCCGTTCGATGGTCGTGATGCTTGAAGTAGTCATGCACCTCGCGGTTGTCGATGACCCGGCCCGGAGCGGCGACATTGCCTTGTTTCGTCGACAGCACCACGTCGTTGTCCAATGCCTGGTTGAAGCCTTCGATGAGGAACGTGTATGCCGGCAGTCCGGCGCTGCCGATGCCCGTGCCCGTCCTGCCGATCACATCCTTGATGTCGTAAGTGATCCCGCGGAACCGCTTCGTGTGCGGGATCGTCTCCAGATATCGGCCGAAGGCGTCGTCGAAGTCGTTGACGTCGAAGATCAGCACCCGGCAGTCGACGATGAACGCCTCACGGTTGTTCTGCATGCCGGTGGAGTACCGCAATACCGCAGGTACTTCTTTCGATCATTTGTCACCGGTCACCGAGACACTGCGAAGATGCTCGACCTGGTCTTACCCCTCTCGTGCGGCGGATGCGGGGCGCCCTCGACCCGATGGTGTGACGCCTGCGCCGGTGACTTGGCGGTCAGGCCCGACGAGCCGCACCTGATCACTCCGCGGCTGGATCCCGGTGTGCCGGTCTTCTCGCTGGGCCGTTACGCAGGCTCACGCCGCGAGGCGATCGTCGCGCTCAAGGAGCGCGGCCGCGCCGACCTCGTCCACCCGCTCGCCGCCGCCTTGCGGGCCGGGTTGGCTCACCTTCTCACCTGGGGCGTGGTGGACGCCCCACTCACCGTCGTCGCCGCACCGACCCGCCGCTGGGCAGCGCGGCGCCGTGGCGGAGATCCGGTTATCCGCATGGCCAGGGCCGCGGTGGCCGGGCACCCCGGCATCGCTGTCGTAGCTGCCCTGCGCACGCGGCCATTCGTCGTGGACTCGGTCGGATTGTCCAGCGCCGACCGGCAGCGCAACATCGCGGGACGCGTCAAGATCGTCAAGCCGGTCGCAGGCGAGGTGGTGGTCGTCGACGACATCGTCACCACCGGCGCGACCGCCTGTGAATCGGTTCGCCTATTGCACATGGCAAAGGCACGCGTGGTCGCGGTGCTCACCCTCGCGTACGCCTGACCTCAGCGATGACGACCCCGGCAATTACCTCGACGTCAATCGCGTGTGAAGACTTGAAAACGCCTCAACGAATTTACTGGCACGTCCGGGTGAACAGGGATACCGTCGGCACCAACGACCGTGAATGACTCACGGCGGCGCTCAGAAGACAGCGCCAGCATCGCCGAGTTGCGGTAGGAGGTGAGTAGTCGACACCTTGCACCGGCGGGCGGCGCAGATCTGCAAGCCCCGTCGGCGCGTTTCATCAACGTCAAGCCGGGCACGCTGACGCGTGCGGCCGCAAAGAGAAACGAGTTGGCAAGCATGGCAGCCCATTCCCTGGAATCTGACCGCACCATGGTGGTCGAGGACGAGACGCCGGAACCCGACGCACGAGCCGAAGTCGTCGTCAAGGGGCGCAACGTCGAAATTCCCGATCATTTCCGCACCTACGTCTCGGAGAAACTGTCCCGTCTGGAACGCTTCGACCGCACCATCTACCTCTTCGACGTCGAACTCGACCACGAGCGCAACCGGCGCCAACGCAAGAACTGCCAGCACGTCGAGATCACCGCGCGCGGGCGCGGACCTGTGGTCCGAGGCGAAGCCTGTGCCGACAGCTTCTACGCTGCGCTGGAATCCGCGGTCTGCAAGCTGGAGAACCGGCTTCGCCGCAGCAAGGACCGCCGCAAGATCCACTACGGCGACAAGACGCCCGTCTCGGTCGCCGAGGCCACCGCGATCGGCCCGCTGCCCGAGTCGCTCAACGGATCGCCCCCCGAAGCGTCGCTGCTGGACGGCGTAGGTGTTGACGACCACGAACCCGGACGCGTGGTGCGAACCAAGGAACATCCCGCCACGCCCATGACGGTGGACGATGCGCTATCGCAGATGGAGCTGGTGGGCCACGACTTCTTCCTGTTCCACGACAAGCAGAGCGACAAGCCGTGCGTCGTGTACCGCCGCCACGCCTACGACTACGGGCTGATCCGGCTGGCCTGATCCGCCCGGCGGCATGCACTGCGGCCGCACACCCATACACGTCACCTACCATGGGTTGAGCTAAGACTTTCAACCCATAGGGGATATCGCGTGCTGGATAGATTGCTGCGTCTCGGCGAAGGCCGCATGGTCAAGCGCCTCAAGGGGGTGGCCGACTACGTCGCCACCTTGGCTTCCGACGTCGAGAAGCTCTCGGACGCCGAACTGCGCGCCAAGACGGAAGAATTCAAGAAGCGCTACAAGGACGGCGCCAGCCTCGACGACCTGCTGCCCGAAGCGTTCGCGGTGGCCCGTGAGGCGTCGACGGCGGGTGCGCGATCAGCGCCACTTCGACGTCCAGGTGATGGGCGCGGCGGCGCTGCACTTCGGCAACGTCGCCGAGATGAAGACCGGTGAGGGCAAGACGCTCACCGCGGTGCTGCCGGCCTATCTCAACGCGCTCGGCGGCAAGGGCGTGCACATCGTCACCGTCAACGACTACCTGGCCAAGCGCGACGCCGAGCAGATGGGCCGCGTGCACCGCTTCCTTGGCCTCGACGTCGGCGTGATTCTGTCGCAGATGACGCCTGACCAGCGGCGCGCGGCGTACAACGCCGACATCACCTACGGCACCAACAACGAGTTCGGCTTCGACTATCTGCGCGACAACATGGCGCACTCGCTGACCGACCTGGTGCAGCGCGGCCACAACTTCGCCATCGTCGACGAGGTCGACTCCATCCTGATCGACGAGGCCCGCACCCCGCTGATCATCTCCGGGCCCGCCGACGGCGCATCGAACTGGTACACCGAGTTCGCGCGCCTTGCGCCGATGATGGAGAAGGACACCCACTACGAGGTGGACCTGCGCAAGCGGACCATCGGTGTGCACGAGGTCGGCGTCGAGTTCGTCGAAGACCAGCTCGGCATCGACAACCTCTACGAGGCTGCCAACTCGCCGTTGGTCAGCTACCTCAACAACGCGATCAAGGCCAAGGAGCTCTTCCAGCGCGACAAGGACTACATCGTGCGCGACGGCGAGGTGCTCATCGTCGACGAGTTCACCGGCCGCGTGCTGTTGGGCCGCCGCTACAACGAGGGCATGCACCAGGCCATCGAGGCCAAGGAGCACGTCGAGATCAAGGCCGAGAACCAGACGCTGGCCACCATCACGCTGCAGAACTACTTCCGGCTCTACGACAAGCTCTCCGGCATGACCGGCACCGCCCAGACGGAGGCCGCCGAGCTGCACGAGATCTACGGCCTGGGTGTGGTCAGCATCCCGACCAACATGCCGATGATTCGCACGGACCAGTCCGACCTGATCTACAAGACCGAGGAAGCCAAGTACATCGCCGTCGTCGACGACGTGTCGGAGCGCTACGAGAAGGGCCAGCCGGTACTGATCGGCACCACCAGCGTCGAGCGCTCGGAGTACCTGTCACGGCAGTTCACCAAGCGGCGCATCCCGCACAACGTGCTCAACGCCAAATACCACGAGCAGGAGGCCAACATCATCGCCGAGGCCGGGCGGCTCGGCGCGATCACCGTGGCCACCAACATGGCCGGCCGCGGCACCGACATCGTGCTCGGCGGCAACATCGACTTCCTGGCCGACGCGAAGGCGCGCGCGCAGGGGCTGGACCCGGTGGAGACGCCCGAAGACTACGAAGCCGCGTGGCACAAAGTCTTCCCGCAGGTGAAGGCCGAGGCCGCGGCGGAAGCCGAGGACGTCATCGCCGTCGGTGGCCTGTATGTGCTCGGCACCGAGCGCCACGAGTCGCGGCGCATCGACAATCAGCTGCGCGGCCGGTCCGGCCGCCAGGGCGATCCGGGCGAGTCGCGGTTCTACCTGTCACTGGGCGACGAGTTGATGCGGCGGTTCAACGGCGAGACGTTGGAATCGCTGCTCAACCGATTGAACCTGCCCGACGATGTGCCGATCGAGGCGAAGATGGTCAGCCGCGCGATCAAGAGCGCCCAGACCCAGGTCGAGCAGCAGAACTTCGAGGTCCGCAAGAACGTCCTCAAGTACGACGAGGTGATGAACCAGCAGCGCAAGGTCATCTACGAGGAGCGTCGCCGCGTTCTGGAGGGCGAGAGCCTCGCCGAGCAGGCCCACAACATGCTCGTCGACGTCGTCACCGCCTACGTCGACGGGGCCACCGCCGAGGGCTACTCCGAGGACTGGGACCTCGAGCAGCTGTGGACGGCGCTGAAGCAGCTCTACCCGGTCGGGATCGACCATCACGACCTCATCGACTCCGATGCCGTCGGTGAACCCGGCGAGCTGACCCGCGATGAGTTGCTCGACGCGTTGGTCAAGGACGCCGAGCGGGCGTACGCGGTGCGCGAGAAGGAGCTCGAGGGAATCGCGGGCGAGGGTGCGATGCGCCAGCTGGAACGCAACGTGATCCTCAACGTCGTCGACCGCAAGTGGCGTGAGCACCTCTACGAGATGGACTACCTCAAGGAAGGCATCGGGCTGCGGGCGATGGCGCAGCGCGACCCGCTGGTGGAATACCAGCGCGAGGGCTACGACATGTTCATCGGCATGCTCGACGGCGTGAAGGAAGAGTCGGTGGGCTTCCTGTTCAACGTGGCCGTGGAGGCCGCGCCCGCGCCTGCGGTCGCTCCGATGGCGACGCCGCAGGGCCTCGCCGAGTTCGCGCAGGCCGCCGCGGAGCAGGCCGCCGAACAGGGTGCCGTCGCCACCAAGGAACGTCCGGCGCCAACTGGGCTGCACGCCAAGGGAATTGACAATGAGCCGCCGCCGATGATCTACAGCGGTCCGTCGGAGGACGGCTCGGCTGAGGTGCAGCACGCAACCGGTGGCCGGCATGCGGCGCCGGAGGGCGCCGGCACGCGCAAGGAGCGGCGTGAGGCCGCGCGTCAGCAGGCCCGCGAGACCAAGCGCCGGGGCTAGGGTTCCAGCAGCGCGGCGATGCGTTCCAGCGTCGCCCGCAGGCCGTCCTCGGCTTGCTTGGGCCCCGACCCCATCTTGAGCATCGGCCCCAGCCGGTCCTCGGAGACGTCCCACGTCTCGCGCACCCGCGTGCCGCCATCGGCGGCTGACAGTTCGTAACGCCAGATCCGCCCGCCGATCAGGCCGAGCGGACCCATCGTGGTCTTCCACGCGATCCGGCGGTCGGGGTCGAACTCGATGACGGTGTTCGTCGTGCGGTAGGGCAGGATCCCCGGGCTTCAGCCCAGCTGCAGCGCGACGATGCGCCAGCGGTCCCCGGTGAACGCGATACGCGCCGCGAGCGCACGCACGCGCGAGCCGCGGGTGTAGGTGCCGAAGACCTCGGCTGCCGTCACGTCCTCCTCGGTTGTGACCATGCGCAGCCGAACCCGGCGCAGGGTGGCGGACGCGCAGTGCGGCGACCGCGTCAGCGCGATGACGGTGTCGATGACGGGCGGAGCCAGCAGGGGCCGTAGGTGCGCGACGGGCCTGCGGCGATCGATCACCTCGAGCACCCGTCGCAGTGCGGCGTCGGCGAAGACGATCGCGGCGCGCGGCGGGGCCGCTTCGACAACGGGAAAGGGTGCGGCGGGGCGATGGGGACGCGACGTGCGACGGCGCAGTGCCGTCGCCGACCGACAGGCGGCGACGCCGACGGGCGGTGGCTCGCAGTCGATCACCCGTGAGACCAGGGACGGTCGTTCGGCGGGGGTTCGGGAAGCTGTCATCGGATACTCTCCAGCGGTCGACGCGGCGAACGGAATCTGCCGGAGAGTTGCAGACGTGTTTATGATCGCACGGGTCGTCGGGGGGTCGGCGCACCCGTAATGGTGGGTCACAGGGTCAGCCGATACGGTTGCGGGATCGTCAGATAAATACGGCGGCCGGGCCGCACAGAGTTTCGGGGGGAGGGGCGGCGTCGCATGGTGACCAGATTGTCGGCGTCGGATGCTGCCTTCTTCCAGCAGGAGAGCACCTCGACGCCGATGTACGTCGGCTCCCTGTCGATACTCCGCAAGCCTCGTAATGGGTTGACCTACGAACTGCTGCTGGAAACCGTCGAACGCCGGCTGCCCCAGATTCCGCGGTACCGCCAGAAAGTGCGCGAGGTGACGCTTGGGCTGGCGCGGCCGGTGTGGATCGACGACCCAGACTTCGACATCACCTACCACATCCGTCGCTCCGCGCTGCCCTCCCCGGGCAGCGACGCGCAACTGCACGAGCTGATCGCGCGACTGGGCTCCCGGCCGCTCGACAAGTCACGTCCGCTGTGGGAGATGTATCTGATCGAGGGTCTGGCCAAGAACCGGATCGCGATCTACACCAAGTCGCACCAGGCACTGGTCAACGGCATGACGGCGCTCGAGATCGGCCACGTCATCGTCGACCGCACCCAGAAGCCCCCCGAGTTCGGCGAGGACATCTGGATCCCCGCGCGCGAGCCCAGCAGCCGCCGGCTGATGCTCGGTGCGGTCGGCGAGTGGATCACCCGTCCGGCCGAACAACTCGGCGCGGTGCGCTCGACGATCACCGAGGTGGCCACCAACGGCGGTCAGCTGCTCGACATCGGCCGCCGATTCGTCGACGTCGCCCGTACCGTCGCGCGCGGCACGGCGCCCAGCAGTCCGCTGAACACGACGGTCTCGCGCAACCGCCGCTTCACCGTGGCGACCGGCCAGTTGGAGGATTTCCGGCTGGTGCGCGCCCGCTACGACTGCGACGTCAACGACGTCGTGCTCGCCGTGGTGGCCGGCGCGCTGCGCAACTGGCTGCTCTCACGCGGCGAGCCGGTGACGAGCACCACCACGGTGCGTGCCATGGCGCCGCTGTCGGTGTATCCCGATGCCGACCTGGACGCGACGGGACCTGGCCAGCCGATCAGTGAGGTATCGCCGTTCCTGGTGGACCTGCCCGTCGGCGAGGGCAATGCGGTGGTGCGGCTGTCGCAGATCGCGCACGCCACCGAGTCGTATCCAACGGCGACCAGTCTGGTGGACGCGAGAACCATCGTCACGCTGTCGGGTTTCGCCCCACCGACGTTGCACGCCATGGGGATTCGTGTGGCAACCACATTCTCGGCGAGGCAGTTCAACCTGCTGATCACCAATGTGCCCGGCGCGCAGAAGCAGATGTACGTGGCGGGCACCAAGCTGCTCGAGACGTACTCTGTGCCGCCGTTGCTGAGCAAGCAGGTGCTCGCCATCGGCGTGACGTCGTACAACGGCATGCTCTATTTCGGCATCAATGCCGACCGTGACGCGATGAGCGACGTCGATGTGCTGCCGAGCCTGCTGCGTGAGTCGCTGGACGAACTGCTGGAAGCCGCGCAGTAGTCGCTAGAGTCGCGTCGTGCGTGTCTACATCCCGGCGACCCTGGGAATGCTGCAGCAGCTCGTCGCGGACCGGCTGATGCACGCCCGCAGTGGAACGGCGTTCGCGGTGACGCCGACGTTGCGGGAGGCCTACGCCGAGGGCGACGACGACGAACTTGCCGAGGTGGCGCTTCGCGACGCGGCGCTGGCGTCGCTGCGGCTGCTCGCCGGCGAGGGCACGACCGGCATGCCGCCGCGGCGTGCGGTACTGGTGGCCGACGTCGGCGAGGTGACGCTGCGGCCCGACCTCGATGACGCGGTCGTGCGGCTGGCCGGACCGATCACCTTCGACGACGTGATCGCCGCGTATGTCGACAACGCCGACGCGGAGGCCGCGGTGCGGCCTGCGATCGAGGCCATCGACGCGGCCGACCTCGGCGACGAGGACGCTGAGTTCACGGTCGGCGACGCTGCGGACCACGATCTGGCCTGGTACGCGCCACAGGAGCTGCCGTTCCTGCTCGAGCTGCTCTGACCGTCGGTATTACGCAACTCACACTGGATACGGGACCGTAGGTTACGGTACCGTAGGTTGCGTGGCCAAGAACTCGATCAAGGTCTCGGCCAATGTCGCCGATACCGCGCGGGCGGCCGTCGCCGCCGGTGCCAAGCAGCATCCGGCTTGGCACGCGCTGCGGGCTGTCGTGGGCCGTATCACGACCCCGCTGCTGCCCGACGACTACCTCAAGCTCGCGAACCCGCTGTGGTCGGCGCGCGAGCTGCGCGGCCGCATCGTCGAGGTGCGCCGGGAGACCGAGGACTCCGCGACGCTGGTCATCCAGCCGGGGTGGGGCTTCTCCTTCGACTACCAACCGGGCCAGTACATCGGGATCGGTGTGCTGATGGACGGCCGGTGGCGGTGGCGGTCGTACTCGCTGACGTCGAGCCCGGTCAGGGCCGGAGCGGTTCGGCCGGCGACGTCCGGTTCGAGTCGAACCATCACCATCACCGTCAAGGCGATGCCCGAGGGGTTCCTGTCGACCCACCTGGTCGGTGGGGTGGCACCGGGCACGATCGTTCGGCTGGCGGCGCCGCAGGGCAACTTCGTGATGCCCGACCCGGCGCCGGCGAAGGTGCTGTTCATCACCGGCGGTTCGGGCATCACGCCGGTGATGTCGATGCTTCGCACGCTGGCGCGTCGCGATCAGATCACCGATGTCGTCCACTTGCATTCGGCGCCAACGGAATCCGACATGATGTTCGCCGCGGAGCTGGCCGATCTCGGACAGCGCCATGACGGCTATCGGCTGCGGCTGCGGACCACCCGCACGCATGGCCGCTTGGACTTGAGCCGGCTCGATGACGAGGTACCCGACTGGCGGGAGCGCCAGACCTGGGCCTGCGGTCCCGAAGGCATGCTCAACGCCTCCGAACAGATGTGGTCCGCGGCGGGTGTCGCCGACAACCTCCACCTGGAACGCTTCGCGGTGTCCAAGACGAACGCGCACGGGCAGGGCGGCACGGTCGAGTTCGCCCGCAGCGCCAAGAGCGTCACGGTGGACGCCGCGACACCGCTGATGGACGCGGGCGAAAACGTCGGCATTCGGATGCCGTTCGGCTGCCGGATGGGTATCTGCCAGTCGTGCGTCGTCGGACTGCTCGACGGGCATGTTCGGGACCTTCGGACGGGCGCAGAGCATGAGCCGGGGTCACGGATTCAGACGTGCATTTCCGCAGCTTCGGGCGATTGTGTACTGGATGTTTAAGGTTTACTGACTGGTAACCTACGGTGCCGTAGGTTACGTTAGGGTAGGAAGCGAAAGGAGGCTGACGATGGCGATTACAGACGTTCCGGCGTTTGCACATCTGACCGACGCCGACATCGAGAGTTTGGCTGTCGAACTGGATGCGATCCGGCAGGACATCGAAGACTCCCGTGGGGAGCACGACGCGCGCTATATCCGTCGCACCATCGCCGCACAGCGCGCCCTGGAGGTCGCGGGCCGCCTGATGCTGGCCGCGAGTTCGCGACGCTCGGCGTGGTGGGCGGGCACCGTCACGCTCGGCGTGGCCAAGATCATCGAGAACATGGAGATCGGCCACAACGTCATGCACGGCCAGTGGGATTGGATGAACGATCCCGAGATTCACTCCTCGACGTGGGAGTGGGACATGAGCGGGTCGTCCAAGCACTGGCGCTTCACCCATAACTTCATGCACCACAAGTACACCAACATCCTCGGCATGGACGACGATGTGGGCTACGGGCTGCTGCGGGTGACACGCGACGCGAAGTGGAAGCCGCACAACATCTTCAATGTGTTCTTCAACACGATGCTCGCATCATTGTTCGAGTGGGGAGTCGGCCTGCAGCACTTGGAGATCGGCAAGATCTTCAAGGGGCGTGACGACCGCGCCGCCACACTCGTGCGCGTGCGGGAGTTCGGCGTCAAGGCCGGGGCGCAGGTGGCCAAGGACTACGTCGCCTATCCCGCGCTGACCTCGCTGTCGCCGGGTGCGACGTTCTCCTCGACGCTGAAGGCCAACGCGGTCGCCAACATCATCCGCAACGTCTGGGCCAACGCCGTGATCTTCTGCGGCCATTTCCCCGACGGCGCCGAGAAGTTCACCAAGACCGACATGGCCGGCGAGAGCAAGGGTGAGTGGTACCTGCGACAGATGCTGGGCAGCGCCAACTTCGAGAACGGCCCAGCCCTGCGGTTCATGTCCGGCAACCTGTGCCACCAGATCGAGCATCACCTGTATCCCGATCTGCCGAGCAACCGGCTCTACGAGATCTCGCTGCGCGTCAGGCAGGTGTGCGAAAAGTACGACCTGCCGTACACGACGGGCTCGTTCCTGGTGCAGTACGGCAAGACCTGGCGCACCATCGCCAAGCTCTCGCTACCGGACAAGTTCCTTCGCGACACCGCTGACGACGCTCCGGAGACCCGCAGTGAGCGGATGTTCGCCGAACTCGGGCCGGCGCAGCGGGGTGGCCTCAAGTCGGCCATCGCCGCCGTCCGCGCCCGTCGCCGCGAGAAGCGCGTCCAGGCCCGTCGCGATCTGGCTGCCTGACGGCGGTCAGTCGGGGATGTAGTCGAACCCCTCGGGGTTCGGCCCGGTGCGGCCGTTGGAACCCCTGTCGAGTTCGCTCAGCGCGTCGACGTCGTCAGGGCTGAGCTCGAAGTCGAAGATCTCGAAGTTTTCCTTGATGCGCTGGGGTGTGACCGATTTCGGGAACACGATGTCGCCGCGTTCGATGTGCCAACGCAATACGACCTGAGCCGGCGACTTGCCCGTCGCGCTGGCGATACCCGCGACGACCTGATCGTCGAGCACCTTGCCCTGCGCGATCGGCGACCAGGCCTCGGTAGCGATGCCGTGCTGCTGGCCGTAGGCGCGCACCTCGTCGTTGGTGAAATACGGGTGCACTTCGATCTGGTTCACGCTGGGCACGGTGTCGGTCTCCTTGGCCAGCCGCTCCAGGTGTGCCACCTGAAAGTTCGACACCCCGATGCTGCGCGCGCGGCCGTCGCGTTTGAACTCCTCGAGCGTCTGCCACGTCGAGACGAAGTCGCCGTCGTAGAGCGTCGGCAACGGCCAGTGGATCAAGAACAGGTCGACGTAGTCGAAGCCGAGCGCGTCGAGAGTGCCGTCGAATGCGCGCCGGGCATCGTCAGGCTTGTGTAAGCCGTTGCTGAGCTTGCTGGTGATGAAGACGTCGCCGCGCTCGACCCCGGCGTCGCGGATGCCCTGCCCGACGCCGCGTTCGTTCTGGTACATCTCGGCGGTGTCGATGTGGCGGTAACCGACCTCGAGCGCGGTCTTCACCGCGTCGGCCGTCTCGCCGGGTTCGATCTGGAACACGCCGAAACCTAGCTGCGGGATCTTCACGCCATCGTTCAGGTCGATCGTCGGTACCTTGCTCATCTGCCCATCCTCCTTCGGGCATCAGCCTGCCCGGTATCCACCAAGGTCAAACGCGCTGATGTCGCGATTACTTCCCCCGATCGGTGGACACGAGATTCCACCGGTGCACCGGCCGATCGCCGGACAGACCCCGCCCTCTGAGCGCGGCATTCTTATCTCATCGCCGGAACACACCGGCACAGGAAGATCAAAAGCCAACTCACAGAGGAGAATTGACATGACGAACAAGACTCAAACGACGCTGATCGCCCGGATCGCCCGCTACATCGCCGTCCCGGCAGTGCTTGTCGGCGCCCCCCTCAGCCTGGCAGGCATGGCCAGCGCGGCCACCATGTCCCAGCCCGACCCCGGTTTCACCACCCCCAGCGTCAAGGCCCACCCGGCCCCCAGCGCGACCCCGGGCTGGCACAACCACCACGGCGAGTTCCACATCCAGAACCTGGTCAACAACGGCTACCGCCGCTGAGACACCGTCCACCTCCCTACTCTTTCCGCCTCTTTCCGCGAGCGTGCGTGTTTGAGGACGACACGCCGCCGCAAAATACGATTTCGCGCACGCTCGCGAAGGCCGAGACCGTTCAGTAGGACGCGGCGTCGTGCAGGCTGCCCAGCAGGCGGCGCGCGGCGGCCACCCGGCGGGCGGCCGGGCCGGTCAAATCGTCGAGCGCGCACTCCGGGTCCGCGGGCGCTCCCAGGTGTCCGCAGCCGCGGGGGCAGTCCTTGATGGCCTCGGCCAGATCGGAGAACGCCAGCAACACGTCATCGGGCTCGATATGTGCAAGGCCGAACGACCGGATGCCGGGCGTGTCGATCACCCAGCCGCCGAAACTCAGCGGCAGCGCCACCGACTGGGTCGACGTATGTCGACCCTTGCCGACATCGGTCACCTCGCCGGTCGCCCGTTCCGCTTCCGGCACAAGGCGATTCACCAATGTCGACTTGCCGACACCAGAGTGTCCCAGCAAAACTGTCACCTTCCCGGCCAGCAACGGCGCAACGACATCGAGCGGATCGTCACGCCCGGCGATGGTGACGGTGAGGTCGAGGTCGGCGAAATGGGCGGCGAACTGCTCGGGCGGGGCCAGATCTGTCTTGGTCAGACACAGAATGGGTTCGAGCCCCCCGGCGTAGGCGGCGATCAGCGCGCGCTCGACCAAGCCGGTGCGTGGCGGCGGGTCGGCCAGCGCGACCACGATCAGAAGCTGGTCGGCATTGGCGACGACGACGCGCTCAGTCGGGTCGGTGTCATCTGCCGTGCGCCGCAACACCGTTCGCCGTTCACCGCGCCGCACTATGCGCGCCAATGTGTCCGGCGTGCCCGACACATCACCGACGATGTCGACGTCGTCGCCGACGACGATCGGGGTACGACCCAGTTCGCGGGCACGCATCGCGATGACATGACGCTTCGGGTCGCCGCCCAGCGCGCATCCCCACCGGCCGCGGTCGACGGTCACCACCATCGCCTCGTGGGCATCGGCGTGGTCGGGGCGAGTCTTGGTTCGCGGTCGTGAGCCCTTGCCGGGGCGGACCCGGACATCGGACTCGTCGTACTCGCGAGGACGGCTCAAGTGTCCTTACTCCTCCTCACGTCAATCACCCGCCACCAGGCCGGCCCACATCTGCGGGAAGTCGGGCAACGTCTTGGCGGTGGTGCCGATGTCCTCCACCTCGACGCCGGGCACTCGCAATCCCACGATCGCGCCCGCGGTCGCCATCCGGTGGTCGGCATACGATCGCCACACCCCGCCGTGCAGCGGTTGCGCAGTGATCACCAAGCCGTCGGGTGTCTCTTCGCATCGGCCGCCGAGGCCGTTGATCTCGGCCGACAGCGCCGCCAACCGGTCGGTTTCGTGCCCGCGCAGATGGGCGATGCCGGACAGCGCAGACACCGAGCCATCGGCGGCCAGTGCGGCCAGCGCCGCCACCGCCGGTGTCAGCTCGCCGACCTCGTGCAGATCGACGTCGAAACCGCCATACGTTTCGGCGCCCTGAACCTCGAGATACGTATTACTATGTTGCACAACCGAACCCAGCTTCTCGAGTATCGCGATGATCGCACCGGCCGGCTGGGTGCTGACCCGTGGCCACCCGGTCACGCGCACGGCTCCGCCACTGACCACCGCCGCCGCGAGGAACGGCACGGCGTTCGACAGATCCGGCTCGATGCTCCACTCTCTGGCCGCGATCGGCCCGGAGGAGACCCGCCACCGGTTGGCCTGGGTGTCGTCGACGTCGACGCCCGCGTCGCGCAGCATCGCCACCGTCATCGCCACGTGCGGCGCCGACGGCACCGACTCGCCCGTGTGCACGATCGTCAGCCCGTCGGTGAAGGCCGCCCCGGACAGCAGCAGACCCGACACGAACTGTGACGACCCCGATGCGTCGATCTCCACCGTGCCGCCGGCGACCGAACCCGTCCCGCGCACGGAGAACGGCAGCCCGTCGCCGTCGATGTCCACCCCGAGACCCCGCAGGGCGCCGAGCAGCGGAGCGATGGGACGGGCGCGGGCCTGCTCGTCGCCGTCGAACACGACGGTCTCGGTGCTCAGCGCGGCCACCGGGGGAACGAACCGCAGCACCGTCCCGGCCAACCCGCAGTCGATGCGCGCGTCGGGGCCTGGCGCGATTGCGCCGCTGATGGTCAAATCCGTCCCGTCGCCGTCGACCGTCGCACCCAGAACCTGCAGGGCGCCGATCATCAAGTCGGTGTCGCGGCTGCGCAGCGCGCCACTGACCGTTGAGGTTCCCTGCGGTGTCGCGAGCGCCGCCAACACGAGCGCGCGGTTGGTTTGCGACTTCGAGCCCGGCACCGTGACGGTGGCATGCACGGGCTTCGTCGTCGACGGTGCCTGCCAGTTGCTCACACGCATATCCTGCCTTGTCGGCCGCGCGTGCCACCATGGGATTTATGTGTGGACGATTCGCGGTGACCACCGATCCGGCGCTGCTCGCCGAGAAGATCCAGGCCATCGACGAAACCACTGCGAGCGCTGAGGCGTCTGCGACGGCGAAGGCGGCCGGCAGTGGCCCCAACTACAACGTCGCACCGACCACGACGGTCAGCGTCGTGGTGAAACGCCATACCGAAGACGAAGACGAGTCGACCCGCCGGGTGCGGTCGATGCGCTGGGGGTTGGTGCCGCCGTGGGCCAAGACCGCGGACGACGGCGGACCCGACACCAAGGGTCCGCTGCTGATCAACGCCCGCTCCGAGAAGGTGACGAGTTCGCCGGTCTTCCGCACTTCTGCGAAGAGCAAGCGGTGCCTGGTTCCGATGGACGGCTGGTACGAATGGCGGCCCAACGGCGAATTGGCGTCGGGCAAGAAGGCTCCCAAGACGCCGTTCTACATGTACGGCGGCGACGGCGAGCCGTTGTTCATGGCCGGGCTGTGGTCGACGTGGCGGCCGAAAGCGGCTTCGAAGGACGCCCCGCCGCTGCTGAGCTGCACGATCATCACCACCGACGCTGCGGGCCCGCTCGCCGAGATCCACGACCGGATGCCCCTGACTGTCAGCAAGCGCGACTGGGACCGCTGGCTCGACCCCGACGCGCCGATCGATGAGGGGCTGTTGCGCGGGCATGGCGACCTCGATCGCATCGAGATCCGTGAGGTGTCGCGGTTGGTCAACAGCATCCGCAACAACGGCCCCGAGCTGATCGAGCCGGCCGAGCCGGAGCCGGAACAAGCCACGCTGCTGTGACGGCGCTCCCGCGATCCTCCGAACCGCTGCGTTCGGCCGCCGTCGTCGATGCGCTGGCCGCTGATCTGCGCGCCGCGGAGTACACGACGGACGGCGTTGCCCGATTGCTCGGGCTTCAAGCACACGCGGCGTTCGATCGCGGGATTAGTGAATTTCTGTTCACATCGTTCAGGTATCGATGCTATTGATCTGGTGGAAACGTCCTCCCCATATGCGAATGGCCGTTAACATCTATCCGTGATCGCCGCAGTCCGCAGGGTCCTGGCTTTCGAGATGACCATCGCCGAGTGGATTGGCACGGCCGCCATGCTGGCGATTCCCTACCTCGTCGTCGGAGTGGTGTGGACGGCGTTCCAAAGCGACCATTTCGAGTCTGCGGGAGGTGGCCGGATCATGTCGATCCTCGGGTCGATCCTGTCGTGGCCGGTTCTGGTGGCGTCGACCGTGTGCATGACATGAACCGTTGCCGCATCACCATCCGCAGGCGGACCGCGCGCTGGGACAGCGAACCCGTCACCGTCGCCGACGCGATGGACTTCTGGTCTTTCGCCGCCGGAGCGGCCAACGTGATCATGCAGCTGTCGCGACCAGGAGTGGGTTACGGCGTGGTCGAGAGCAAGGTGGATTCCGGAAATTTGCTCAAACATCCGTGGAAGCGGGCCAGGACTACGTTTCAGTACCTCGCGGTCGCGATCCTGGGGTCACCGCAGGACCGCGCGGCGATTCGCGAGGCCGTCAACTCCGCGCATCGACACGTCCGCTCCACACCGGATAGCCCATTGCGCTACAACGCCTTTGATCGCGATCTGCAGATGTGGGTCGCGGCATGCCTTTTCGTCGGACTCGAAGACACCTATACGTTGCTGCGCGGTGAGATGACAGGCGAACAGGCCGAGCAGTTCTACCGTTCCGCGTGGACGCTTGGAACCACTTTGCAGGTCACCGAAGACCAATGGCCGCCCACCCGAGCAGATTTCGACCGCTACTGGAATGACGCGTGCGCGCAGGTCATCCTCGACGACCGGGTTCGCGACTACCTGCTCGACCTACTGAACCTTCGCATGATCAATCCGCTCCTGGGTCTGCCGTTCCGGCCGCTCCTGAAGTTCCTCACGATCGGGTTCCTGGCGCCGGTGTTCCGCGAAGCCATGGGTGTGCGGTGGAGTGATTTGGCGCAGTGGCAGTTCGAAACGCTTTTCCTGGTAGTCGCTTTCGTCAACAGGTTCCTGCCCGTGTTCATCCGCCAGGGCGGCAGCTACGTTCTGCTTGCAGACGTTCGCCGCCGGGTCCGGCAGAGACGCGCGTTGGTGTGAACACGCTGCGGCGGGTGCTGAGCCGCAAGGTCAGCGTCGAAGCGATGGTCGAGGTCGCGATGTGGTTGGCGATCCCGTATCTGTTGGTTGGCCTTGCGTGGGCGTTCTTCGACGCCGAACAGGTGCAGGCGATCGAGACGGTGCTTGCGACGCGGTTACCGGCCGGGTCGGAGATCGCCGCGTTCGTGCAGACGGCCTTGATGTGGCCCTTCATGATGCTCGGTGCCGACATCTGCGTGGCCTGACGGCTTGACAGAGGATTTCTCGGTCTTGTTAGAGTAATCCTCGTGCCCCGGACGAGTCGAACGGGCGTCGACGCCCGCACCCGGTTACTGGCCGCAGCGCGGCGCCGCTTCGCGGTCGACGGCGCGCTGTCGGCCACGCTCGACGAGGTGCGTCGGGAGGCCGAAGTGAGTGTCGGCGCGCTGTACCACCACTTCCCGGACAAGCTGTCGCTGGCCACCGCCGTGTACGCGCAACTGGTCGGCGAGTACCAGGACGGGTTCTTGACGATGCTGCGCAAACACGACACTGCAGAGGGCGGCATCCGTGGTGGCGTCGGGTACCACCTGCGGTGGGTGACCGCACACCGCGGCGAGGCGACCCTGCTGCTGGGTTCGCGGCTCGACAGCGAGGAGTTGCGGCATTCGAACGCCGCGTTCTTCGCAGCGGTCCGCGATTGGTGGCGCCCGCACCACGCCTACGGGGTGCTCGCGCCGATGCGCATCGGTATCACCGCCGCGCTCTGGCTTGGGCCGGCGCAGGAATTCACCCGCTACTGGGTGGCGGGCCCAGAGGTGAAGATGCCGCGAGGAACCGTCGAGATATTCGCCGATGCCGCATGGGCGGTATTGCGCGCCAACGATATTGAGGAGAGACGATGAGCGCTCAACCGGATTCCATCTATCGGATGCTTGTTGCCGACGGCGACGATCCCGACGCTCCGGCCCGGCTGCGCGTTGATCACCGCGGCGACCGGGCGGTCGTCACGCTCGACGAGCCCGAACGCCTCAACGTGCTGTCGGCGCCGCTGGTGCGACAACTGCGGCGCGCCCTCGTCGAGCTCGACGCCGATCCCGACGTGCGTTCGGTCGTGTTGACCGGCACCGACCCGGGCTTCTCCGCAGGCGGTGACCTGAAGATGATGCGCGTCGCCGTCGAGAACCTCGGCGCGCCCGAGGGCACCGCCGACGTATGGCGGTGGATCCGTCGCGAGTTCGGCGGCATCGCCCGTCTGATCGCGAGTTCCGACACGTTGTTCATCGGCGCTGTCAACGGCGCGGCTGCCGGCGTCGGCTTGGCCTGGGCGCTGACCTGTGACCTCGTCATCGCCAGTGAGCGGGCCGTGATCGTGCCCGCGTTCGGGCGACTGGGTCTCATTCCCGAAGTCGGTACGAGCTGGGCGCTGACGCGTCGGCTGGGTTACCAGGGCGCGCTGGCGTACTACCTGCGCGGGGACCACATCGACGCCCAGGCGGCGTTGCGGCTCGGGCTCGTGCAGGAGGTCGCGCAACACGGTCGACTCCTCGAGACGGCCGACGAATGGTGTTCACGTGTCGCCGAAATGCCCGCCCACACCGTCGCGATGACGAAGCCACTGCTGCGCGCCGCCGCCGACGCGGACTGGAATGAGTCGATCACGCTGGAGGAGTTCGCCGAGCCGACGTGCTTCACCACCGCGGCGTTCGCCGACAGCGTGCACAGCATGCTGAATGGCCGACCCGGGCGGCTCAACGACGCAGGGCAGTGACCACCACGTAGGGCGCGTCGAACGAGACCACGCCCTCGTCGTCGGCATGCGCGCGTAGTGCAGCCACGAACGCGGACCGCAACGCCTCGCGCGTGGCGGCGTCGACCTTGTCGAATACCGAGACGTGCATCGGCGATTCGTGCATCACGAAGTTCACCGCGATGTCGAGCGATGGGTACCGCCATGTGTGCTCGCCGGTTTCGATCGTCACATCGTCGAAGCCCTCCGAGAGTCGCGCGAAGATGGTGTCGCGGTCACCCCATTGATCGGGGGTGAAGTCCGCCGGCGGCGGCGTGCCGAGCACCTCGATGATCGGGTTGAAGAACGGATTGTCGTGGTCGCGCACCCACGACGAGAACGCCAGCGTCCCACCGGGTTTCAGTAGACGCCCGAACTCCGCCACCTGAGACGTGGGTTCGACGAAGATGATTCCCATGTTGGACACGGCGGCGTCGAACGCCTGGGCGGGCAGTCCGGTGGCCGACGCATCGGCGGTCATCCAGCTGATCGAGCGCTCCGCGCTGTCGGCCTTGTCCGCGGCGATCGCGACCAGCTCGGCAGTGATGTCCACCGCTGTCACCTGCGCTCCTCGCGCCGCAGCCGCCAGCGCCGCGCTGCCGGTTCCGCAGGCCAGGTCGACCAGCGCGGCGCCGTGCACCGGTGTTCGTCGCTCGACCGCGTCGATGACTTCTCCTGCGATGGATGCGATTTGTTCGGCCACGGCCTCGTAGCGGCCGGCGGACCAGATCGTCGGCGATGGCATGACTTCAGCGTGCCACGGCGGTCAACGCACCAGGCCCTGGGAGGTCAGCACCGCGAGCAGGGAACCGTCGTCGCCGCGCAGCGAGCCGTAGGCCGTCACACCGCTGGTGCCGACCGATCCACGGCCCTCGAAGAGCCGCCAGCGGGTCGAGGGAATGAGGTGGGCGCCGGGCTGCCAGACGATGCTCAGATCCAGGCTCAGCAGCCACGTGTCCACCAAACCCGTTACCTGTGCCGGGGAGTCGAACAGGTGGGCGTCGGCGTGCAGCACGTCGGCGATCTGTGGATGGGCAAGCGGATCGCGGTCCGTGGCGCCGCTGTCGACCGTCACCCACAGCGCGACCTCGGGCCGGGCGGCGCGGGCTTTGGCCCAGCTGTCCGGATATTCGATGCCGCGCCGGTTCGCGAACCGCAACGCGGGCCATTCGTTGCGCAGCCACTCCAGATCGGTTCCGTCGGCGGGATCCGGCAGCGGCGACGATCCGTTCCCGTAGCGGTCGAACGGCACCGGGGCGTCGACGGACGGCGGTTCCAGCCAGCCGTCGGCCAGCCAACTGCTCGCGATGAGAATCGTGCGGCCCGCCTGGCTGATCGTTGCTTCGACGGCCGTAGCGGTCCGACCGCCGCGAATGGTGCGCGTCTCGAGTTCGAGAGGGCCCGGCACGCCGCTCTCCACGAACATCACCGACAGCGACGCTGCGGCCGGCCGACCGCTGTGCGCGAAGACGGCGGCCAGCGCGAGCGCCGAGGTGTACCCACCGAACGCCCTGCCGTCGAAGCACCAGTGCTCGGGCAGCCCCCTCGCGTAGTGGCTCGTCTTCTCGCCGCTGGGTCCACCGTCGAGATCGAAGTCGCTCCCGTTCAACACCCCGAGCACGCTACCGAGGTCGTGCCACGATGACGCGGTGAGCTTTCTGGTGACCGCGCCACCACTGCCGCCGCCCGTGCTGTTCGACCAGTTCTGGGCCGATCTGACCTTCGTGCACTGGCCGGTGACCCCCGAGCGCGTCGCGCACCTGTTCCCGCAGGGCACTCGGCCCGATGTGTTCACCGACGGGCTGACCTACGTGGGGTTGGTGCCGTTCACCATGCGGCACACCGCCGTGGGCAGGTCGCTGCGGCTGCCGTACTTCGGCAGCTTCGCCGAAACCAATATCCGGCTCTACTCGGTAGACGACGCGGGCCGCCACGGCGTGCTGTTCCGGTCGCTGGAAACCGAGCGGCTCGCGGTCGTGGGGTTCACCAGAGCCCTGTTGGGTGTTCCGTACACGTGGGCAAAGATGCGCGTGACCCTTTCGGGCGACGAGATCTCCTACGACAGCCTGCGCCGATGGCCACGGCGGGGACTGCGGAGCCGACTGACCGTTCGCATCGGCGACGAGGTGGAGCCGACTCCGTTGGAGGTCTGGCTCACCGCCCGATGGGGCGCGCACACCCGCAAAGGCGGCCGTACGTGGTGGGTGCCCAACGAGCACGTGCAGTGGCCGCTGCACTCGGCCGAGATCGTCGAGCTCGACGATGATCTGCTGGCCGCCAGCGGTGTCGTCGCAGCGGGGGAGCCCCTGCGCGCCCTGTTCTCACCGGGCGTGCACGCGCGGTTCGGCAGGCCGACGCGGGTGGCCTGAATCCGGTTACGGCCCGGTGTATCCCGGCGGGTTCGGTGTGTCCACCCACAGGTCGACGCCCAGTTCTGCGCCGGGCACGCAGTTGTACACCGACAGATCGGTGACACCGGACTCCAGCAGCACGTCCTCGCACAGCAGCGCGTTGCCGGTGTACTCGCGGGCCGGCTTGTTGAGGACGGCGTAGGCCGCGTCGGCGTACACATCGGGCTTGCGGGCGCGGCCCATCGCCTCGTCACCGCCGAGTAGGTTCTGCACGGCCGCGGTGGCCACCAGCGTGCGCGGCCACAGCGTGTTGGAGGCAATGCCCTGATCGCGCATCTCCTCGGCAATCGCTAACGCGCACAACGACATTCCGTATTTGGCCATCATGTAGGCGGTCGGTTTAAGCCATTCGGATTCGAGCCGTACCGGTGGCGACAGCGTCAGGATGTGTGGGTTCTCGCGGCCGACCATGTGCGGGATGCACGCCTGCGACACCGCGTAGGTGCCGCGGACCTGGATACCGTTCATCAGGTCGAAACGCTTGAGCGGGACCTCGGTGATCGAGCCCAGGTTGATCGCCGAGGCGTTGTTGACGCAGATGTCGATGCCGCCGAACTGTGCGACGGTCTGGGCTACCGCCGAGGCGACGGACTCGCCGTCGCGGATGTCGCCGACGATCGGCAGCGCCTGGCCGCCGGCCTCCTCGAGCTCCTTGGCGGCGGTGTAGACGGTGCCGGGAAGCTTGGGATGCGGTTCAGCGGTCTTCGCGATCAGTGCGATATTCGCGCCGTCGGCGGCGGCGCGCTTGGCGATCGCCAGCCCGATACCGCGGCTGGCGCCGGAGATGAACATGGTTTTCCCGGAGAGCGACATGGCCTCACCCTAGTGCGAACAGGTCAGGCGCGGATGTCGGCGGTGACCGCGTCGGTGAGCCGGATCAGGTCGGCCGGATGCATCGCGACGTCCCAGCCCCGCTTGCCAGCGCTGCACAGCACGCGGTCCCAGCCCAGTGCCGACGCGTCGACCACCGTCGGCAGTGGCCGGCGTTGGCCCAACGGCGAGATCCCGCCGATCACATAGCCGGTCGAGCGCTCGGCGGCGGCCCGGTCGGCCATGGTCGCTTTGGGCACACCGAGCGCGGCTGCCGCCGCCTTCAGCGACAGCTTCGAGGGCACCGGCAACACGGCGACAGCGAGACCCTTCGGCAGGGCGACCACCAGCGTCTTGAACACCTGCTCGGCGTCGACGCCGCCGGCGGCCAGCTCGAGCGCTGCCTCCTCGCCGAACGATTCGTTGCGCGGGTCATGGCGGTACTGCAGCACCTCATGCGGCACCTGGGCGGCCAACAGGGCCGCGATCGCCGGAGTTGCCGCTGCCACGGCCACAGCGTAGTGCGGGAACAAGCCCGGTCGATTGCGCTGTTATTGACGGCGAAGGTGGCCGGCGGCGGTCGGCGGCCAGAAGAGTAGTCGGTCTCTACCTCTAGGATCAAAGGAGGGGTGCAGGTGCCAACATTTGCCACGACGCGTCCGTTGTTACTGGACGTAATTGGCGGCGCCGCTACAGAAGGGACGGTGTTTCCCACGATGACCGACAGCGACGGTACGAGGCCTGATTCGGCGCTCGCGCCGGTGCCCGATACCGCGCCGGAGATGTCGGCGCCTGACCACGAAGAGACCGACGCCGAGTTGACGGCGCGGTTCGAGCGCGACGCGATTCCGCTGCTCGACCAGCTCTACGGCGGCGCGCTGCGCATGACGCGCAACCCCGCCGACGCCGAGGACCTGCTGCAGGAAACGATGGTCAAGGCGTACGCCGGATTCCGCTCGTTCCGCGAAGGCACCAATCTCAAGGCGTGGCTGTACCGGATCCTGACCAACACCTACATCAACAGCTACCGCAAGAAGCAGCGACAGCCCGCCGAGTACCCGACGGACGAGATCACCGACTGGCAGCTGGCGGCCAATGCCGAACACTCCTCGACGGGTTTGCGTTCGGCGGAGGTCGAGGCGCTTGGAGGCGCTTCCCGACAATGAGATCAAGGAAGCGCTACAGGCGCTGCCGGAGGAATTCCGGATGGCGGTGTACTACGCCGACGTCGAGGGCTTCCCATACAAGGAGATCGCCGAGATCATGGAAACGCCGATCGGCACCGTCATGTCCCGTCTGCACAGGGGCAGGCGTCAGCTTCGGGAGCTGCTGGCCGGATGTGGCCCGCGACCGTGGGTTCATGCGTGGAGAGCAGCTCGACGCTCCCGAGGAGGTCACGTCATGAGCGACGAACGTTGGACTCCGCCGCTCGGTCCCGTCGACCCCGAGCACCCCGAATGTGCCGCGGTGATCGCCGAGGTATGGACGCTCGCTCGACGGTGAGTGCACCGCCGAGACGCGCGACAAGCTGCAGCCACCACCTCGAAGAGTGCCCCGCGTGCCTGCGGCACTACGGCGTCGAGGAGCGGGTCAAGAAGCTGATCGCCACAAGTGCAGTGGCGAGAGGGCCCCCGAGGGCCTGCGTGAGCGGCTGCGGATCGAGATCAGCCGCACCACCATCATTCGGCGCGGCTAGCGCGCCGGCCGGGCCGGCGCCGCTACTTGACGGCCTTCGACCCGCAGTTGGGCCGCTTGCCGTGGTTGGCCTTGGAGTGCTTGCGGTCGCGCTTCTTGCGGCCACGCTTGGCCATGGTGTTCCTCCGTTTGCTTTGGGGATTGCTGCTCCGCCCGTATCCGGCGGGCGCGTCTGAACCCATTGTCGCATGGCCTGGCGACACGTCTCCCGCCCCGGTGGTGTGGTTCGATTGAGCCGTTGGCAGCAGACGAAGGGGTGAAGATGGCCGAGGATGTTCGCGCCGAGATCGTGGCCAGTGTGCTCGAGGTCGTGGTCGCACGAAGGCGATCAGATCGGCGAGGGCGACACCCTGGTGCTGCTGGAGTCGATGAAGATGGAGATTCCGGTGCTCGCCGAGGTGGCGGGCACCGTCAGCAAGGTGAGCGTGTCGGTTGGTGACGTCATCCAGGCCGGCGACCTCATCGCGGTGATCAGCTGAGCGCGCCGGACGCGCCGCGGAAGTAAAGCCCGATGTCCACGCTCGGTGACCTGCTCGCCGAGCACACCATCCTGCCCGGCAACGCGGTCGACCATCTGCATGCGGTGGTCGGGGAGTGGCAGCTGCTGGCCGACCTGTCCTTCGCCGACTTCCTGATGTGGGTGCGCCGCGACGACGGCTCGGTGGTCTGCGTCGCGCAGGTGCGGCCCGAACACGGCGCCGACGGTGCTGCTGGCCGACGCGGTCGGCACCATCAACGCCGACCACGAGATGCCGTTGGTGGTCGACGCGTTCCACTCCGGCACGATCGGCCGCGAAAGCGATGCGGGACAAGAGGATTCGCATGGGCCTGGCTCAACGTGGAGGCCGTTCCCGTGCGCTACGACAACGACGTGGTCGCGGTGCTGACCCACCAGACCGCGCTGGCCGACACGCAAGGCCAGCCCGCTGGAGAGCGCCTACCTCGACTGCGCGGGCGACCTGCTGCTGATGCTGTCCGAAGGCACCTTCCCCAACGTCGGCGATCTCGCGATGTCGCGGTCCAGCCCGCGCGTCGGCGACGGCTTCATCCGGCTCGACGAGACCGGTGCCGTCGTCTTCGCCAGCCCGAACGCGATCTCGGCGTATCACCGCATGGGGCTGACGGCTGAACTGGAGGGCCACAACCTCGTCGCCGTCACCCGGCCGCTGATCTCCGACCCGTTCGAGGCGCAGGAACTGGCCAATCACGTCCGCGACTCGCTGGCCGGCGGGTCGAGCATGCGCATGGAGGTCGACGCCGGCGGCGCGGCCGTCCTGCTGCGCACCCTGCCGCTGGTGGTGCACGGCGAGGCCGTCGGCGCGGCGGTGCTGATTCGCGACGTCACCGAGGTCAAGCGCCGCGACCGTGCGCTGCTGTCCAAGGACGCGACCATCCGCGAGATCCACCACCGGGTGAAGAACAACCTGCAGACCGTCGCGGCGCTGCTGCGGCTGCAGGCCCGGCGCACCAACAACGCCGAAGGCCGCGAGGCGCTGATCGAATCGGTGCGCCGGGTGTCGTCGATCGCGCTGGTGCACGACGCGCTGTCGATGTCGGTGGACGAGGAGGTCAACCTCGACGAGGTGGTCGACCGGATCCTGCCGATCATGAATGACGTCGCCACAGTGGATACGCCGATCCGGATCAACCGCGTGGGCGAGCTCGGGCGTGCTCGACGCCGACCGCGCCACCGCGCTGATCATGGTGATCACCGAGCTGGTGCAGAACGCGATCGAGCACGCCTTCGACTCGTCCACCGAGCAGGGCTGCGTGACCATCCGCGCCGAGCGTTCGGCGCGCTGGCTCGACGTCGTCGTGCACGACGACGGCCGCGGCCTGCCGGACGGCTTCAGCCTGGAGAAGTCGGACCGGCTCGGCCTGCAGATCGTGCGCACGCTGGTGTCGGCCGAACTGGACGGTTCACTGGGCATGCACGATGCGCGCCGACCGGCGGCACCGACGTGGTGTTGCGGGTGCCGATCGGCCGCCGGGCGCGCCTCGCGCAGTAGACCGTCATTCCGGAATTGACGTCGCGAATGAACACAAGTTACGGCCCCGGCATTTGCCGGGGCCGTAAATCTGTGATGCTTGTTGAGGTCTAGACGCCCGCTGCGTGCCTTGGTGCGGGCGTTGCGCCGCTTGAGTGCGCGACGCTCGTCTTCGCTCATTCCGCCCCACACGCCGGCGTCCTGGCCGGAATCCAACGCCCAGGTCAGGCACTCAGTGGTCACCGGGCAGCGGTTGCAGACAAGCTTCGCGTCAGCGATCTGCGCGAGCGCCGGGCCGCTGTTCCCCACCGGGAAGAACAGTTCCGGATCCTCGTCGCGACAGACCGCCTTGTGGCGCCAATCCATAGCTCTAACTCCTTACTCGTGTGCGCAGCAAAGCGCACGATCTTTTCTTCGGCTGTTAACGCGTGCACGTAAAATGTTTCTGCACTGTTGCATCCGATGCTTTCACAGGCTGAACAGATGTCAATAGCGTCGAGTTAACAAGTGGGCAATCTCACTGCGCAGGTGGGCCGGTTACCGAACCCTCACTCGTTTGTACTACACTCAACCCACCTGCGCCCTAAATCGGGCAGGTCACAACATATCACTGCAGGTCAGGTGGGCTTTTTGCGGGCGGAGCAACCACGCCCAGCGCGTCCGGAACCGCAGTGAACGTCATCGCGTCGCGCAGCCCCATGATAGTCGCCGTCGATCTGGCACGCCACCGGTGTGTCGCTCGTCACCCGCAGCCACGGCAGGTCGTCGTCGCGGACCAGGTGCTTGGCCTTCATGCGCGGGTCGCGTCGACAGCATCTGCCGCACCAGCCCCAGATTCGCCCACACGTTCATGCTGGTCGTGGCGAACACGCCAAGGCCCGTCTCGAACGTCGTCGTCGGATTCGTCCACACCGGCCTGGCATTCGCATACGTCCATGGGCTGGAGTTCGACACGAACACGAAATGGACGCCGGTGACGGGCTCGCGGCCCGGCAGGTGCAGCGTCAACGCCGGCTCCTTGCGGGCGCTGGCCAGCACCTCGCGGATCGCCACCCGGATATAGCGCGACGCCGTGACCTTGCGCCCCTTTTCGCGCTGCGCCTCGACGGCCGCGACCACGTCGCCGTCGACTCCCATGCCCGCGGTGAACACGCCCCAGCGCTCACCGCAGTCCATCAGCCCGATGCGCCGCCACGCCCGGCTGCGCCGGTACTCGCCAGCAGGTCGACGAGCTGGTTGGTCGCCTCGATCGGGTCCGGGCTGATGCCCAGCGCGCGGGCGAAGACGTTGGCCGATCCGCCCGGCACCACGCCGACCGCCGGCGCCTGCCGCGCGCGGTCCGCGCTCCCCGAGAATGCCGTTGACCACCTCGTTCACCGTGCCGTCGCCGCCGTGCACGATGAGCACGTCGACGCCGTCGCGGGCGGCTTCGCGGCCGATCTCGATGGCATGGCCGCGGTGGTCGGTGTGGATGACGGTCAGCTTGACCCGACTTTCCAGCGCGTGGGCAAGCAGGTCGCGCCCGGCCGGCGTCGTCGAGGTGGCATTCGGGTTGACGATCAGCACGGCCCGCACAGAGCACGACACTATCTAACGGGGCCGGCCGAACCTCTACGCTCGAGGCCGTGACCGTTCCTTCCCCGACATCCGTGCGCCAGGCGGCCATCGTGGTTGCGCTGGAGGGCGCGGTGCTGGCTGTGGTGGCGCTGACGCTGGTCGTGCGTCACTTGGGCGGCGTCGAGGATCAGCCCTGGCTGTCTGGCTACGGCACCGCGGCGTGGTTCGTGATCATGGGCTGCGCGGTGCTCGCGGCGGCCTGGGCGTTGTGGACCGGGAGGCGATGGGGTCGCGGCATCGCGGTCTTTGCGCAGCTGCTCCTGCTGCCCGTGGCCTGGTACATGGGCGTCGGATCGCAGCAGTGGCTGTACGCCATCCCTGTCGGGCTCGTCGCGCTGGTTACGTTGGCGCTGTTGTTCAGCCCGTCGACGCTGCAGTGGTTGGGCGCTCAGGATTCGCCGGCCGCCGACGATCGGCCAGGAGGCGGCCCAGATTCGCCCGCAAGCGCCGACAATTCCGGGCCCGACACCCGGTAGGTGATCCACTCGTCCTGCGGCTTGCCGCCCACCGCGTCGTAGAGCGCGATCGCGTTGACGTTCCAGTTCAGCACGGCCCACGACAGCCGCGTGTAGCCACTGTCGACGCATTCGCGCGCCAGCGTGGCCAGGGCCTTTCGGGCCAAGCCGCGCCGCCGAAAGGCCGGCCGGACAAAGAGATCCTCCAGATAGATGCCCGCGACGCCGTCCCAGGTCGAGAAGTTGCGAAACCACAGTGCACCGGCGGCGGCCTTGCCGTCGACCTCGACGAGGTGGCCGTGCACAGTCGCCGGGTCTCCGAAAAGCGCTGTGCGCATCTGGCTTTCGGTAACGGTGCAATCGTCGGCGGCGTGCTCGAATTCCGCGAGTTCGTGGATCATCGCGGTCAGTTCGACCTCGTCGCCGGGCCGGACGCGGCGGATGAGTTCGGTCACGGCTGCACGCCCAGGGCGGTGAACATCGTCCTGAATTTCATTGTGGTCTCGTCGACTTCGTCGTCGGGTTCCGACTCGGCGACGATGCCGCCGCCGGCATATGCGTAGGCAGCTCGGCGATCGGCCGACAGCTGTGCACAGCGGATGGACACCACCCACCGGCCGTCGCCGCGCTGGTCGCACCAGCCCACCGCGCCCGCGTAGAACCCGCGGTCGCCCTCGATCTCGTTGATCAATTCGGTAGCGGCCTCGGCTGGCACCCCGCCAACTGCGGGCGTGGGATGCAGTGCTAGCGCCAAATCCAGTGCAGTGATTGATTTTTCGCGTAGTCGGCCATGGATGGGCGTGTAGAGATGCCACACCGCTGCGGTCCTGTTCAGCTTAGGCTCCGGTGCGATCTCCAGTTCGGCGCACAGCGGGTCCAGCGCTTCGCGCACCGCGTCGACCACCAGCTGGTGTTCATGGCGGTTCTTGGCCGACGAGGACAACGCCGCTCCGCTGGCCTCATCGTCGTCGGGATCTGCCAGGCGCGGTGCCGAGCCGGCGAACGGCGCGCAGACCACGCGGTCGCCCTGGCGTGCCACCAGCAGCTCAGGGCTCGCCCCCACGAGTACGGAACCCGAATATCCCCCGCCCGCCGCGGTCAGGTCGACCAGGAACGTGTTGGCCGTCGGATCCGCGGAGACGAGCCGTTCGACGATCGTGCGTGCGTCCAGCGGGCCGTCGGCGACCAACTTCAGTGCGCGCGCAAGTACCACCTTGTGCAGTCCGCTGGCCGGATCGCGCAGTCGACTCAGTGCGGTCGCGATCCGGGCGCGGTGTTCCTCGGGTTCCGGAAGGGTCGCGGCTATCTGCACCGCCGGGAGTTGACGCAGCGGCCATGTGGGCAGCGCGTCGAGGAACTGAACCGTCTGCGGGCGGATCAACGCCGCCGGCTTGGACATGTCGAACGGCAAGGCCCCCAAGATGATTGGGGCACTGTGTGACGCCAGGGCCGCCCGCGCGTCAGACACTCGGGCGAACGCGGTGTGCACGCCCTCGGCGACGACAGCGCTCCCGCCGTCGGCGAGGACGAAGGATGGTTCGCGGGTCACCGTGGCTTACACGGATCCCGATGGCCGGTCAGTCCCTGCGCGATGATCTGTCGGACCGCGTGCTCGAAGCTGAGCACAGCGATCGATGCCGGCGCCATCGCGAAGCGAATGCCGTTGGACACCGCCAGTTCGACCCAGCGGGCGATGACCGAGCGGGAGAAGTGCGCATGACCGACGAACACCACGTCGCGCGACTCCATGTGCTGCAGAGCCAGTGCGACGGCCCCGTCCGCGCGCTCGGTGACGGCGGCGATGCTCTCCCCGCCCTTGGCGCCGTGCGTCCAGATCAGCCAGTCGGGCACCTGTTGGCGGATCTCGGGGGTGGTCAGCCCCTCGTAATCGCCGTAGTCCCATTCGGACAGAAGAGGAGACACCTCGTCGACGGTGAGCCCGGCCAGTTCGGCGGTGTGCAGCGCGCGGCGCATCGGGCTGCTGATCACCAGTGGGTTGTCGAGTTCCAGATCGGCGAGTGCCGAGGCGGCCATCGCGGCGCGTTCGCGGCCCAGGTCGGTCAGCTCCAGGTCGGTGCGGCCGGTGTGCCGGCCGGACTTCGACCACTCCGTTTCCCCATGGCGAAGCAGCAGCAGCCGATGCTGGAGGATACCCACAATGACTGATTCTGCCCCACGTCGCTTCGCGATAACTCTTCGCGTGCCAGGATGAACGAGTGACGCGGGTACTTGCGGTCGCCAATCAAAAGGGTGGGGTAGCCAAGACGACGACGGTTGCGTCGTTGGGTGCGGCGATGGTGGAGAAGGGCAAGCGGGTGCTGCTCGTCGATCTTGATCCACAAGGGTGTTTGACGTTCTCTCTCGGCCAGGACCCTGACAAGCTGCCGTTGTCGATCCACGAGGTGCTGCTCGGCGAGGTCGAACCCGATGCGGCCCTTGTCGACACGTCGGAGGGCATGACGCTGCTGCCTGCCAACATCGACCTGGCCGGTGCCGAGGCGATGTTGTTGATGCGGGCGGGCCGCGAATACGCGCTCAAACGGGCGTTGGCGAAGGTCAGCGATCAGTTCGACGTGGTGATCATCGACTGCCCGCCGTCGCTCGGCGTGCTCACGCTCAACGGGTTGACCGCCGCCGACGACGTCATCGTGCCGCTGCAGTGCGAGACGCTGGCCCACCGCGGCGTTGGCCAGTTCCTGCGCACGATCACCGACGTTCAGCAGATCACCAACGCCGAGCTCAAACTCCTCGGAGCGTTGCCCACGCTGTACGACTCCCGCACCACCCACAGTCGCGACGTGCTGCTCGACGTCGCCGACCGCTACGACCTTCCCGTCCTAGCCCCGCCGATACCGCGCACCGTGCGCTTCGCCGAGGCGACCGCGTCTGGCGCGTCGGTGATAGCCGGTCGCAAGAACAAGGGCGCCAGTGCTTACCGCGAGCTGGCGAGCGCGCTACTCAAACACTGGAAGAGCGGCAAGTCGCTGGCGACCTACACGCCCGAGATCTAGCGCTGACCGCGGGTTTCCGCGGTCACGTGTCTGTGGTGCCAGCCTTCAAGCGACAGATTCGCTGACTGGTTGGCCAATCAAGCCGGCCAGCGATTTTGTCGCTATGAGGTTGGCAACACGGCACCGTGTCCCAGATAGAAAGCCCGAAGTGCTGCTGCGCCGCCCCGGATCAGCCGAGCGCCACCAGTTCGCCACCGCGCTGCTCCAGCACCGTCGACCCGGCGACGGCGGGCACGACGGCTGCGGATGTCTGCGGCCGTTCGACCGGAATGTGGCGGTCGCCACGGCCACTCTCGGGGTCGAAGACGTCGTAGCCGCCGGTGACCGGAACCAGCAGCCGTCCGGCCATCACCGTGCCCGGGCCCAGCGGACGGTTGGCGCCCGACGGCTCGACTGTGAACTTGTAGCGAAGTCCGTTGGCGGAGAACACCATTACGCTATCGCCGGTCCACCAGGTGATCAGATCCCCGGCCCGCGTCATGGTCGCGTTGTCAGACGGTGGCTTGGATAGGGCTGTGCTGGCGACTGTCGCGCCGGTTTCGTCGACAATGTTCACCGTCGGTTTGGGCGTTGGCACATAGACGGCGGTCATGGTGTCCGACACCGCGATGATGCGGGCGCCGGAGTCGTCGGTGACGCCGGGCTGCGGCACGTACTTCAGATCCGGTTGGTCCTCCTCGTCGGCGGGCCGCAGCAGCGTCAGGCGCATGTCGGGCTCTTTCGGGCACGATTCGAGCACCGACACCGCGGTTGAACTGGCCGCCGCCGAAACCAGCCGGCAGATCGGCGACGCCGGCACGCCCGGCTTGATCTTGGCGTCGAGCGAGCCATAGCTCAGCATCCTGACCATGTCCGAACGCCACAGTTCGAGACGGCTGTCGCCGGCCGAGAGCACCGTCGTGCCGTCCGAGGACAGCGTCACCTCCGGGTCGGCGTATGCGCTGCGGGTCGACCCGCGCAAACCGGTCTTGGCGTCGATTGTGGTGACCTGACCGCAGCCACGCATGTCGGGATACACCGCGACGGCGTACTGGTACACCCAGCTGACCCCGCACAGGTCGAGGTCGCGGGCGTAGCTCCACAGCGTTTTGCCGGTCGACGGGTCGCGGCCGTCGACGTCGCGGCCGTTGCCGGTCACCACGCTGCCTCCCACGACGAGCGGCAGGGCGGTCTTCGGGCTGGGGGCGGTCCACAGTTGCCGCAGCGACGACGGCACGGCTTTGGCGGTCGTCAGGCTTGGCACGGGTGTCGCCGCGGGCCTGCTCATCGTCGCCCGCGCGTCGCTGGTCCACCAGATCAGTACACCGGCAACCGCCAGTACCACGACAATCGCCAAGGCCGCCACCAGATCGGCCCGGGTGCGGCGTTCGGGTTTGACCATTCCTCGGCGGACGCCTCGCTAGCCGGCGCCGGCCGCGGTCTTGCGGGGGCGGCGGCGACGCTTGCGCCGAGCCGGACTCGTCTGCTCGGAAGCGGCCGACTCGTCGCCCTCGGCGTCGGACTTTTCGGTTGCGGCTGCCTCGGGATGTCCGGTGACCGTCTTGCCACCGCGCGTGCGCCTGCGGTTGCGTGTGCTGGCGGGCCGATCGGCGGATCGCTCCGCGGGCGTGCGCTTGACCGGTGCCTTGCGTGGTTGGCCGACGTTGCCCATGGCATCGGCCGGAATGTCCAGCTCGGCGTACAGATGCGGCGAGCTGGAGTAGGTCTCGGCGGGATCGGGGGTGTTCAGCCCCAGCGCCTTGTCGATCATCGTCCAGCGGGCCAGCTCGTCCCAGTCGACCAATGTGACCGCGATGCCGGTCTTACCCGCGCGGCCGGTGCGGCCGATGCGGTGCACGTAGGCCTGCTCGTCTTCGGGGATCTGGTAGTTGATCACGTGGGTGATGTCGTCGATGTCGATGCCACGGGCGGCGACGTCGGTCGCGACCAGCACGTCGATGTCGCCGGTACGGAATGACTTGAGCGCCTTCTCGCGAGCGGCCTGGCCGAGATCGCCGTGCACGGCGCCGACCTTGAATCCTCGCTCGGCCAGTTCGTCGGAGACCTTCTGGGCCGTGCGCTTGGTGCGGGTGAAGATCATCGTGGCGCCGCGGCTCTCGGCCTGCAGGATGCGGGAGACCATCTCCACCTTGTCGAGCGCGTGTGCGCGGTAGGCGAACTGCTCGGTGGTGTCGTGGGTTGCGGCCGAATGCGGCGCCTCGGCGCGGATGTGCGTCGGCTGGTTCATGAACGTGCGAGCCAGCGTGATGATCGGGTCCGGCATGGTCGCCGAGAACAGCATCGCCTGCCGCTCATCGGGAATCTGCCGCAGGATGCGCTCGATGTCGGGCAGGAAGCCGAGGTCGAGCATCTCGTCGGCCTCGTCGAGCACCAGCATCGACAGACCGCCCAGCTGCAGATGGCCCTGCTGGGCGAGGTCGAGCAGGCGGCCCGGGGTGCCGACGACGACGTCGACGCCCTTTTGCAAGGCCTCGATCTGCGGCTCGTAGGGGCGACCGCCGTAGATGGACGTAACGGTCAGCTTGCGCCCGTCGGCGGTGAGGTGCTTGGCGGCCATCGAGAGGTCGCCATACACCTGCAGACACAGCTCGCGGGTCGGCACGACCACCAGCGCCCGAGGGATGCCGGACAGCTCGCGCTGTGGATCGGTCGTGATGCGCTGCAGCAGCGGTACGCCGAATGCGAGCGTCTTGCCCATGCCGGTGCGGGCCTGACCGATCAGGTCGTCGCCTGCGAGCGCGAGCGGCAGGGTGAGTTCCTGGATGGCGAACGGATGATCCTTGCCGTCCTCGGCGAGTGCGCGAACGATTTCCTCGCGGACTCCGAGTTCAGCGAATGTGGGGTTTAAATGCGTCATACGCGGAGGTCATAGCCTTTCAATTGTCAATCCTCATTTGCGTCCACGCGCGCACGAGGTCGACGAAAGCTATGGCCGGGGCCCTGCGCTGAGGTAGGCGGGCCGACTCGGTGCACGCACATTTCTTCGGTAACGGCGCGGTCTGGCGACCGTTTTGATGCCGTTGCCTGTACCCATGATAACCGGCGGGGTTTGCCCACGGAGCGGCGCGCCCGGCGATGGCTAGAGTTGGGCCATGACTTCGACGCCGCCGACGGCCTCCTCAGGGCCGACGATCGACTCGGAAACCTCGGGCGTGTCGGCCGATCATCCCGGCGTCAACGAACTCTTCGCCCTTCTTGCCTACGGCGAGGTGGCGGCGTTCTACCGCCTCACCGACGAGGCGCGCATGGCGCCCAACCTGCGCGGCCGCATCAACCTGGCCACGATGGCCGCCGCGGAGATGAATCACTACGAGGTGCTGCGCGACGCGCTGGAGCGCAGGGGAGTCGACGTCGTGCCCGCGATGACGAGATACGCCCCGGCACTGGAGAACTACCACCGGCTGACCACTCCGAGCACCTGGTTGGAAGCGCTGGTGAAGACATACGTGGGCGACGCGCTGGCCGCCGACTTCTATCTGGAGATCGCCGACGCGATGCCCGACGAGGCGGCCGACGTGGTTCGTGCGGTGCTGTCCGAGACGGGACATTCGCAGTTCGTCGTAGCCGAGGTGCAGGCCGCCGTGACGGCCAGCGAAAAGCAGCGTCACCGGCTGGCGCTGTGGTCGCGGCGGCTGCTGGGCGAAGCGATCACCCAGGCGCAGTACGTGATGGCCGATCACGACGAACTCGTCGACCTGGTGCTCTCCAGTGGCGAGGGCCTGACCCAGATGACCGAGTTCTTCGACCGCCTTCAGCGCACCCACGCTTCGCGCATGCAGGAGCTCGGCCTGGCCTGATCGGCCCCCTGACCTGCACTATTGCGTGCAGGTGACGATCATCGAGTTGTTGTTCTGCGCCGCGATCAGGTTCCCGGCGGCATCGGTGATGCTGCAGTTGAGCTGGCCCGCGACGCTCGTCGCGGTCACTGACTTCAGCTCGACACCCGGGTCCAGCACCACGGTCTTCGCCCAAGGCAACGCGACATTCACGTCCGTCTGCAGTGCACCCTGCTGATCGGTGTAGATGACCGTCACCAGGTCGATCAACTGCCGGTTGCCCGTCACGCGGTATGTGATCGTGCGTGGTGAGGGGGCGGGAGGCGGCGGCGCGGCCTCTGCCGGCGCGGGTGCCGCCGCGGCCGTCGGGCTGGGGCTCGGGCTCAGGGTGGTGACCGTCTCGGGCGGCAGCGACGGCACTTGCGGCGCGGCGGCGGCCGGTGGTGCGGACGACGTCGTGGCCGGCGCCGCGGTGGTGCTGGGCGCCGACGACGTCATGGTCGCCGACACCGAACCGCTGTCGCCGCCACCGAGGATCACGCCGGTGGTGACCACGGCGACGAAGAGGATCACGCCGGCCACCCCGGCGACCCACATCCAGCGACGGTCGATCCGCGCTTCGTCGTAGTCGTAGTCGTCGTAGTCGGCGTACTCCTCGTCGTCCGGGGCGTCCTCCAGCCCCTCGTATTCGAGCTCGTCGACGGCGTCGTCGCGGTACGCGTCGATACGCTCGGTCGGGCTCAGAGAATACGGTGAATGTGCGGTATAAGACCTGTTCATGTGGGGTTCCCCGGTAGTTTCGTGCAGTGCCGGGGCTGATGCTATCGAGGCTGAAGTTACGGATGAGGCTGACGCGCTGGGCCCCGGGTCACGGTCCGGACTCGGTTCGGTCGCCGTTCGCATGCGGCGGGCTTCGCTGACCGCGAACTCACCGGAGCGGCGCGGGACCTGTGCCGTCCACTAGCCTTGGCTCAAGTTCGTCGACGACGCACATGAACGGAAAGGGTCGCAAGCGTGGAGGTCAAAATCGGTGTCACGGACAGCCCGCGCGAGCTGATCTTCAACAGTGCGCAAACGCCGACCGAGGTGGAAAAGGCGATCACCGACGCACTGGGCAAGGACTCGGGCGTGTTGGCTCTGACCGACGAGAAGGGACGCCGCTTCCTCGTGCAGGTGACCAGGATCGCTTATGTCGAGATCGGCGCCGCGGACGTGCGCCGTGTCGGCTTCGGGGTAGGGGCGGAGTCGGCTAAGACCGGGTAAGCGGTACGTGTGACAGGCCGCCCCAGGCGAACTGTACGGTGCCTTCCACCGCGTCGTCCTTGCTGATCGGCCGGTTGTTGTTCAGCCAGTAGCGCGCAGAGTCGACGCTGATCGCGACCAGTCCGACGGCGATCATCCTGGCCCGATGCGCTTCCAGGCCCGAGTCGCGGCTGATCAGGTCGAAAACCGCGTCGGTACACGCTTCGGTGGCCACCTTCACCTGCGCGGCGACCTGAGGTTCGGTCACGTAGTCGTTCTCGAAGATCAGCCGGTAGCCCTGGCTGTCGTGCTCGATGAAGTCGAAGAACGCGTGCACCGCGGCGCGCAACCGCTGCCGGTTGTCGGTTGTCGTGCGCAGCGCCTGGCGCACACCCGATACCAGGTTCTCGACGTGCTTCTGCAGCACCGCGAGGTACAGCTCCAGCTTCGACGAGAAGTGTTGATAGAGAACGGGTTTGCTCACGCCGGCCCGGTCGGCGATCTCGTCCATTCCCGCGGCGTGGTAGCCGCGGTCGACGAAAACCTCGCTGGCAGCGGCGAGTAACTGCTCGCGGCGCTCGTCGCGAGGCAATCGGTTGCCGCGCCGGTTCACTGTGTCTCCGTTCGCCGGCTGCGCGCCACGCCTTGCGGCGGTATTGGCGAGATCGCTCATCACGTCCTTTGTCTGGCTTGGTACCGCAACGAGATTACTACCGTTGGCCATGCGTGCACTCCAGGACGTCTGCGCAGTTGGTGGCGCGCCGGAGAGGCGGGCCCTTGCGCTTGTGTCATCCTGTTGCGGTGACTCACGACTCGGGGCGTCGCGGGGGTGGTGGCCTGCCGGCGTTGCGCAACGAGTGGCGAGAGCCACTGCGCGCGCAACGCGATCCGGTCGCCGAGGACTCTGGCCGGGTCAGATCGAACCGTGAGGAGCATCGCCGGGCTCGCAAGCAGACGTGGCTGGGCCGGTTCATCTCGACCTACGGCTGGCGCGCGTACGCGCTGCCGGTGTTGGTGGCGCTGACCGCTCTCGTGGTCTACCAGACCATCACCGGAACCAGCGCGCCGCAGCCCGAGACGTCCGAGGGGCCGGTGCAGGGGCCGCCGACCATCGGTGTGGCGAGCACGGCGATCATCGGCGCGCCACCCAAGGGACTGACCCAGTTCGACGCGAGCCTGCCGACCGGGATCCTGCCCGACGGCGGCCCTTTCAACGAGGCGGGCGCCAAGACGTGGCACATCGTGCCTGGCGCCCTGCCGAAGGTCGGTCAGGGCACCGCCAAGGACTTCACCTACACCGTCGAGGTCGAGGACGGCATCGACACCACCTCGTTCGGCGGTGACGACGGGTTCGCCCGCATGGTCAGCGAGACGCTCGCCAATCCCAAGAGCTGGACGCACAATCCGCAGTTCGCGTTCACCCGCATCGACAGCGGCCGGCCGGACTTCCGCATCTCGCTGAGCTCGCCGATGACGGTCCGTGAGGGCTGCGGCTACGACATCCCGCTCGAGGCGTCGTGCTACAACCCGGCCTACGCCGGCAACCAGCCCCGCGTGTTCATCAACGAAGCGCGGTGGGTGCGCGGAGCGGTGCCGTTCCAGGGCGATGTGGGTTCATATCGGCAGTACCTGATCAACCACGAGGTCGGCCACGCGATCGGCTACCAGCGCCACGAGTCGTGCCCGGGCAACGGCGAGCTCGCGCCGGTGATGATGCAGCAGACGTTTTCGACGAACAACAACGACGACGCCCGATTCGACCCCGACGTCGTCAAGCCCGACGGCAAGACCTGCCGGTTCAACCCCTGGCCGTACCCGATCGCCTGACCTCGGGAAGCAGCCGGGTGTCGTTGCTGTTGATTCCAACACCTGCTGTGATGGTCAGTAGGCGTGGAACCAAGGTGGATCAAGGAGAAGACACGGTGTCGACACCGTTGCCGCCGCTGGTAGAACCGGCGGCCGAGCTGACGCGCGAGGAGGTCGCGCGCTACAGCCGTCACCTCATCATCCCGGACCTCGGGTTGGCGGGGCAGAAGCGGCTGAAGAACGCCCGCGTGCTGGTCATCGGGGCCGGCGGGCTGGGGTCGCCCGCGCTTTTGTACCTGGCCGCCGCGGGCGTCGGCACGATCGGGATCGTCGAGTTCGACGTGGTCGACGAGTCCAACCTGCAGCGCCAGATCATCCATGGCCAGTCCGACATCGGCCGGTCCAAGGCCGAGAGTGCGCGCGATTCGATCCGCGAGGTCAACCCGCTCGTCGACGTGCGGCTGCACGAGTTTCGCCTCGAGCCCGACAACGCCCTCGAACTCTTTGAGCAGTACGACCTGATCCTCGATGGCACCGACAACTTCGCGACGCGGTATCTGGTCAACGACGCCGCAGTGCTCGCGGGCAAGCCGTACGTCTGGGGATCGATCTACCGGTTCGAAGGCCAGGTGTCGGTGTTCTGGGAGGACGCCCCGGCCGACGAGGTCGGCAATGAGCGGGGCCTGAACTACCGCGACCTGTACCCGGAGCCGCCGCCCCCGGGAATGGTGCCGTCCTGTGCCGAGGGCGGGGTGCTGGGCATCCTGTGCGCGTCGATCGCGTCGGTGATGGGCACCGAGGCCATCAAGCTGATCACCGGCATCGGCGAGACACTGCTGGGCCGGCTGATGGTGTACGACGCACTGGACATGACGTACCGGACGATCAAGATCCGCAAGGATCCGTCGACCCCGAAGATCACCGAGCTGATCGATTACGAGGAGTTCTGCGGTGTCGTGTCCGATGCCGCCGCGGAGGCCGCTGCCGATGCCACGATCACCCCGCGCGAGCTGCGTGAGCTGATCGATTCGGGTAAGCCGCTGGCGCTGATCGACGTGCGCGAGCCGGTCGAGTGGGACATCAACCGCATCGAGGGCGCCGAGCTGATCCCCAAGGGCGAGTTCGAATCCGGCGAGGCGCTGGCCAAGCTGCAGGTGGACCGCACACCCGTCTTCTACTGCAAGACCGGCGTGCGCTCGGCCGAGGTGCTGGCCATCGCGAAGAAGGCCGGCTTCTCCGACGCGATGCACGTGCAGGGCGGAATCGTGGCATGGGGTAAGCAACTCGAACCCGACATGGTGATGTACTAACGCCGAGTTAGCCGGGGCTCCGCTTACGCTGAGGTGATGACTGTGGAGCGGCCGCCGGATCATGTGCTGGCGGGGTTCGGTTTGACCGGCGTACAGCCGGTTCCGCTCGGTTCGAGCTGGGAAGGCGGCTGGCGCTGCGGCGAAGTCGTGTTGTCGATGGTCGCCGACCACGCGCGTGCGGCATGGTCGGCAAAGGTCCGCGAGACACTGTTCGTCGACGGTGTGCGGCTGGCCCGGCCGGTGCGCTCGACCGACGGTCGCTACGTGGTGGCGGGTTGGCGGGCGGACACCTTCGTCGCAGGGACGCCTGAACCGCGCCATGACGAGGTGGTCTCGGCCGCGGTGCGGCTGCATGAGGCAACAGCCAAACTCGAACGCCCCCGGTTCTTGACCCAACCGCCGGTCGCGCCGTGGGCCGACGTCGACGTGTTCATCGCCGCCGACCGTGCCGCGTGGGAGGAGCGTCCGCTGCACTCACTGCCGCCGGGTGCGCGGGTGTCGCCGGGCTCGGCGGACGGCGAACGCTCGATCGAGCTCATCAATCAGCTCGCCGCGCTGCGCAGGCCGACCAAGAGCCCCAGCCAGCTGGTGCACGGCGACCTCTACGGCACAGTGCTTTTCGCGGGCACGGCCGCTCCGGGCATCACCGACATCACCCCGTACTGGCGGCCCGCCTCGTGGGCGGCGGGGGTGGTGGTCGTCGATGCGCTGTCCTGGGGCGAGGCCGACGACGGGCTCATCGAACGCTGGAGCCCGCTACCGGAGTGGCCGCAGATGTTGTTGCGCGCGTTGATGTTCCGGCTCGCTGTCCATGCGCTGCATCCGCGGTCGACGTCCGCCGCGTTCCCGGGCCTGGCCCGCACGGCGGCGCTGGTGCGCCTGATCCTTTAGAATCTCCGGCGAAATAGCATTCCGGGTTGTGATGGTCGACGAATCACAACCATCAGTTCCCGCTCGCGGCTCAGAACTCATGGCGGACCTCGGACAGGTTCACCCGCCCGTCGTCGGCCAGCACCCCCTCGGCGCGAAGCAGCTCCAGCTGTCGCGACGTGAGGTGCGGTGCCGGTCGACCGGATGCCCGGATGACCCGGTGCCAGGGTAGATCCGACGAATCGGTGCGCATGATCCAGCCGACGATGCGGGGGCTGGAAAGGCCTGCGGCTTCGGCGATGTCGCCGTAGGTCGACACCCGTCCGGGCGGTATCGCGGCGACGAGCGCCCGCACGGTTTCGACCTGGTCTTCGGTGATCGCCGCCATCGGCGCTACCGCTCGAGCTGTTTGCGAATGACCGCCGCGGTCTCGGCGGGCAGCGACTGCGCAACCATGTGATCGCAGTCGAAGTCCAGCAGTTCGAAGCCTGGCCGCGCCGCCAGACCCGCCAGCAGCTCGTCGGTGACATACGGCGGGGTGGTCCGGACCGCTCGCACGAGTGTCGTGGGAATCATGTTGGACGGCAACGTAATCGGCCGAGCAAGCTCGCTCCAATACGACATCATCGCCGGGATGCTGATCCGCCAGCCGACCCGGCCACCTGCCAGGCCGACGAGGTGCTCGTCGAGTTCGCGGTCCAGCTCGTCGGCGTCGACGTCCCCCCAGGAGCCGTTCGCCTTCTCGGATCGGGCCTCGGCGCGGTCGGTGTAGTCAGGCGAGGCCAGCATGTCCTCGGCGATGTCGCGCATCCAAGCACCGTCAAGGCTGACGGCGGGGTCGAGTAGCACCAGCGCCGCCACCAGATCCGGGCGCGCCGCAGCGAGATTGAGCGCCACCGCACCGCCGAACGAATGCCCGACGACGACAACGGGCTCGCCACCGTCGACGAGGTCGGCCAGCGCCGCCACGTTCGCTTCGATCGTCCAGGGTGCCGCCCACGAGGAACGGCCGTGGCCCAGCAGGTCGGGCGCGGCGATCGTCACGTCGGACAGATGCCGCGTCGCCAGGGTCTGCCAACGCTGGCCGTGCCCGGTCAATCCGTGGATGGCCAGCACGTCGGGTGACGTGCCTGGGCCGTACCGGTGCACGTGCAGGATTTCACTCACAAGCAGTGATGCTGCCAGCAGCCGTTGGCGGCTAAATGTCGGACCCCCGTGGTCTCATGCCAGCATGTCCGCACCGCACACCGATCTGACGCCGGCCTCGCTCACCGAACCGGGCATGCACGGCGTCGTCCGGGTGCTCGGCGGCGCAGGCACCGGCAAGAGCAGCCTGCTGGTCCGCGCAGCGGCCGCCCATATCGAAGCCGGGCTGGACCCGGAATCGGTTCTGCTGCTGACGGGCTCGGCGCGCCTGGGTGCCACGGCCCGCGCGGCGATCACGTCCACACTGCTGGCCGCGGGCGACAGGGCGGCAATCCGCGAACCGATCGTGCGCACCGTGCATTCATACGCGTTCGCGGTGCTGCGGTCGGCGGCCCAGCGAAACGGTGACGCGCCGCCACGGCTGATCACCAGCGCTGAGCAGGACGGCATCATCCGCGAACTGCTCGCCGGAGATCTCGAGGACGGTGACGACTCAGTGGTCGCGTGGCCGGCGCAGCTGCGCCCGGCGCTGAGCACCGTCGGCTTCGCCACCGAGTTGCGCGACCTGATGGCACGCTGCACCGAACGGGGCGTGGATCCCCTTGAGCTGCAACGCATCGGCCGTTTATCGGGGCGTGCCGAGTGGCTGGCGGCGGGCCGGTTCGCGCAGGCCTACGAGCAGATCATGCTGCTGCGTTCGGCGGTGGGGATGGCGGCACCGCAGGCGACCGTGCCCGCGCTCGGAGCGGCCGAACTCGTCGGCGCCGCGCTCGAGGCCTTCGCGACGGACTCGGATCTACTCGCCACCGAGACCGGCCGCATCAGGCTGCTCCTGGTCGACGACGCACAGCATCTCGATCCGCAGGCCGCCCGGCTGGTGCGGGTGCTGACCGCCGGCGCCGGCCTCACCGTCATCGCGGGTGATCCCAACCAGTCGGTGTTCTCCTATCGCGGCGCCGATCCTGCGCTGTTGCGCGGCGAGGAGCCGGCGATCACGCTGACGCAGTCGCACCGCTGCGCGCCCGCCATCGCCGATGCTGTCACCGAGATCGCGCGCAGGCTGCCGGGCGTCGACCCGGGCCGCGAGATCACCGGCGCTGACGCACACCACGGTTCGCTCACGGTGCGCATCGCTGCTTCGCCGCATGCCGAATCCGTATTGATCGCCGACGCACTGCGACGCGCACATCTGGTCGACGGGGTGCCCTGGTCGCAGATGGCGGTCATCGTGCGCTCCATGCCCCGCCTGGGTGTCGCGCTCGCGCGCACCCTGGCCTCGGCAGGCGTCCCCGTCAACCTGCCGATGCCGACGGCCCCGCTGGCCGGTCAGCCCGCGGTGCAGGCCCTGCTCACGGTGCTCGGCGCCACTGCGAACGTACTCGATGGCGCGCAAGCACTTTCGCTCCTGACCGGACCCATCGGCAGGGTCGATCCGGTGTCGTTGCGCCAGCTGCGCCGGGCGCTGCGACGCGCCGACGGAAACCGGCCACCCCGCGAATTCGCCGACCTTCTCGTCGAGGCACTCGACCGCGAGCCCCCGCGAGGATTGTCCAGCGAGCTGGCCCGGCCGCTGCGACGGGTGCGCGCGGTGCTCACCGCCGCGCGGCGCACGGCGGCCGACGGGGGAGATCCCCGCTACACGCTGTGGCAGGCCTGGCACCGGTCCGGGCTGCAGCGGCGCTGGCTGGCGGCCAGTGAGCGGGGCGGTGCCATCGGCGCGCAGGCCGACCGCGACCTCGACGCCGTCACAGCTCTGTTCGACGTTGCGGAGCAGTACGTCAACCGCACTGCGGGCGCATCGCTGGGCGGGCTCATCGATCACATCGCAGCACTTGGGCTGCCGTCCACCCCGCGCGACGAGCGCGACGAATCCGATGCGGTCCCGGTCATCAGCGCGCATGGGGCGTTGGGTCGCGAGTGGGAGTTCGTCGTCATCGCCGGGCTGCAGGAAGGACTGTGGCCCAACACCACTCCACGCGGCGGAGTACTCGCGACCCAGCAACTCGTCGACGTGATCGACGGCGTCGCCACCGCCGGCGAGCGCGGTCTGTCGGCCAGGGCGCCCGTCCTCGCCGAGGAGCGTCGGCTGCTCGTCGCGGCGATGGGCCGTGCTCGCAGTCGGTTGCTGGTGACGGCCGTCGACACCGACCACGCTGACGATGCGATGCTGCCGTCGTCGTTCTGCGACGAACTGGCCGCGCTGGCCACCGACTCGCAATCGGCTCCCGCCGAGCCGGTCAAGGCGCCGCGCCTGCTGGCACCCGCGGCACTTGTGGGCCGACTGCGCGCGATCGTCTGTGCCCCCGAAGCATCCATGGGTGATAACGTCCGCGCTTGTGCGGCGGCACAATTGGCGCGATTGGCTGCAGCGGGCATAACCGGTGCCGATCCGAAGCAGTGGTATGCGATGACATCCTTGTCCAGCGACGAGCCCCTCTGGAGCGGGGACGACCACACCGTCACTTTGTCGCCGTCGACGCTGCAGACGCTGCGCGACTGCCCGCTGCGCTGGCTGCTCGAACGCCACGGCGGCACCGACGGGCGTGACGTGCGCTCTGCGGTCGGATCACTCCTGCACGCTCTGGTCTCCGACTCGGACAAGACGGAGAGCCACATGGTCAACGAACTCGAAACCGTCTGGAACAAACTTCCTTTCGAATCGTCGTGGTATGCCGACAACGAGCTCGACCGGCATCGCGCGATGCTGGCGACCTTCGCCAGATGGAGAGCGCAAACCCGCGGTCAGCTCACCGAGGTCGGTACCGAAGTCAGCGTCGACGGCGTCGTCGGCCACCGCAGCGATTCCGGTCCCCAGGTACGCGTGCGGGGGCGGGTGGATCGACTCGAACGCGACGGCGCGGGCCGGTTGGTGGTGGTCGACATCAAGACCGGCAAGAGCCCGGTCACCAAGGACGACGCACAACGCCATGCCCAGTTGGCGATGTATCAGCTGGCGATCGCGGAAGGACTTCTGCCGCAGGGCGACACGCCCGGCGGTGGTCGCCTGGTCTATCTCGGCAAGGCGGGCGCCGGCGGCGCGACCGAGCGGGATCAGGATGCGCTGACCCCCGATACGCAAACCGAGTGGCGCGAGCTCGTCCTCCGCGCCGCTGCCGCCACCCAAGGCCCGGAGTTCCCGGCCCGAATCAACGACGGCTGCACGCACTGCCCGGTGCGAGCGATGTGCCCGGCCCAGGCCACCGCGGGCGGACGGTCATGACCCCGCGGTACAGTCCGGCCGAACTCTCCTTCGCCCTCGGGCTTTTCGCGCCGACCGACGAGCAGGCCGCGGTGATCGCCGCACCGCCGGGTCCGCTGGTGGTCATCGCGGGGGCTGGAGCGGGCAAGACGGAAACCATGGCCGCGCGGGTGGTGTGGCTGGTGGCCAACGGGTACGCCACCCCCGGCGAGGTCCTCGGGCTGACGTTCACCCGGAAGGCCGCCGGGCAGCTGCTGCGTCGGGTACGGATGCGGCTGGCCCGGCTGGCCGGGGTCGGCCTTGTTGCCGACAAGACGCAGATGGTCGACGACCCCGTCACTGTCAGCACGTACCACGCCTTCGCGGGCCAGCTGCTGCGCGAACACGGGCTGCTGCTGCCCGTCGAGCCGGAGACTCGGCTGCTGAGCGAAACCGAGTTGTGGCAGTTGGCGTTTCGCGTGGTGTGCGAGCATCCCGCGTTGGACACCGACAAGACCCCGGCCGCCGTGACCTCGATGGTGCTGCGGCTGGCCGGTCAGCTCGCCGAACATCTCGTCGACACCGAGCAGTTGCGCGATACCCACGTCGAACTCGAGCGCCTCGTGCACACCCTGCCCGCGGGGCCTTATCAGCGCGACCGTGGGCCGAGCCAGTGGCTGCTGCGGATGCTGGCCACCCAGACGGAGCGCACCGAGCTCGTGCCGTTGATCGACGCGCTGCATCGGCGCATGCGCGCGGAGAAGGTCATGGACTTCGGCATGCAGATGGCGTCGGCCGCCCGGCTCGCGTCGGAGTTCCCGCATGTCGGGCAGCAGCTGCGCAGCCGGTACCGGGTGGTGCTACTCGACGAGTACCAGGACACCGGGCATGCGCAGCGTGTCGCCCTGTCGGCGCTTTTCGGCGGCGGAGTCGACGATGACCTGGCCCTGACCGCGGTGGGGGATCCGATTCAGTCGATCTACGGCTGGCGTGGGGCGTCGGCCACCAACCTGCCCCGGTTCACCGTCGACTTCCCCCGCTCCGACGGCACTCCCGCGCCGACGCTGGAACTACGGACCAGCTGGCGCAATCCGCCCCGTGCGCTGCATGTCGCCAACGCGGTATCGGCGCAGGCGCGACGGCGCTCGGTTGCGGTGCGGGCGCTGCGGCCGAAGCCGGATGCCGAGCCAGGCACAATTCGATGCGCGTTGCTGCCCGACGTGGTGGCCGAACGGGACTGGGTGGCAGACCATTTGGCGGGCATGTACCACTCGGCACGAGGCGCTGGTGGCGCGCCACCGACCACAGCCGTGTTGGTGCGGCGCAACGCCGACGCCGCACCAATGGCCGACGCGCTGACGGCGCGGGGTGTCCCGGTCGAAGTGGTCGGGCTTGCCGGCCTGCTGAGCGTGCCCGAGGTCGCCGACCTGGTGGCCACACTGCGGCTGGTGGCCGATCCGGCCGCGGGCACCGCCGCTGTGCGCGTGCTCACCGGGCCACGGTGGCGGCTGGGCGGACGCGACATCTCTGCGCTGTGGCAGCGTGCCGTCGAGCTGGACGAGACCGCACGGGCCCCGCACGAACGCGTCACCGATCGGATCGTGGCGGCGGCAGCGCCCGACGCGGACACGTCGTGTCTGGCCGACGCGATCTGCGATCCCGGTCCAGCGTCGTCGTACTCCACGACGGGCTATGCGCGCATCGTTGCCCTCGGCCGTGAATTGACCGCGCTGCGTGCCCATCTGTCGCATCCGCTGCCCGAGCTGATCGCCGAGGTGCGCCGCGCGCTCGGCGTCGACACCGAGCTGCGTGCCAGTCAGCCCGTGCACGCGCAGTCGTCGGGCACGGAGCACCTCGACGCATTTGCCGACGTGGTCGCCGACTTCGCCGGCCGCGCCGGCGCCGACGTGTCCACGCTGCTGGCCTACCTCGACGCCGCCGAGCAGGTGGAGAACGGGCTGGCGCCGGCCGAAATATCGGTCGCGCACGACCGTGTGCAAATCCTGACCGTGCACGCCGCCAAGGGCCTGGAATGGCAGGTGGTGGCCGTGCCGCACCTCAGCGGTCGGGTGTTCCCGTCGACGGCGTCGCCCCGCACCTGGCTGACCGACGCCGGCGACCTGCCGCCACTGCTGCGAGGCGACAGGGCCACGATGTCCGACTACGGCGTACCGGTTCTCGACACGTCGGACGTTACTGATCGAAAGCAGTTGTCGGACAAGATTTTCGACCACAAGAAGAGCCTCGAGCAGCGCCGCGTCGACGAGGAACGCCGACTGCTGTACGTCGCGATCACCCGTGCCGAGGACACGTTGCTTCTGTCCGGTCACCACTGGGGGGCCACCGGAACGAAGCCCCGGGGGCCGTCGGAGTTCCTTGAGGAGCTCAAGGACATCATCGAGAAGTCGGCCGCGGCGGGTGACCCGTGCGGCGTCATCGAGGACTGGGCGGACGCACCTGTCGATGGTGAGCAGAATCCCCTGCAGGACAGAACCATCGAGGCGAGGTGGCCGATCGACCCGGCGGGCTCACAGCGCGCCGACGTCGACCGCGGGGCCGCGTTGGTCGTGCGCGCGATGTCGGGAGAGGCCGACGGTGTACTCGCCGACTATGGCGAGGGCTGGGCGTCCGATGTCGACGCGCTCCTTGCCGAGCGCGATCGGGCGGCATTGCGCCCTGTCCCGACCCTGCCGGTTGCGCTGTCGGTCAGCACGCTGGTGGAGCTATGCCGTGACGCCGAAGCCGTCGCCCACCGCCTGCAACGGCGGCTGCCCACGCGTCCGGACCCACATGCCTTGTTGGGCACAGCGTTTCACGACTGGGTGCAGAGGTTCTATCACGCAGATCGGCTCTTCGACCTCGACGATCTGCCCGGTGCCGTCGACCACGACGCCGTTGCAGGGGATGAACTAGCCGAATTGCAGGCCTCGTTTGCGGTGTCACCGTGGGCGGCTCGCACCCCGATCGACGTGGAGGTGCCGTTCGACATGGTCATCGGCGGCCGTGTTGTACGCGGACGCATCGACGCGGTCTTCGCCGACGACGACGGCGGCGCCACCGTCGTCGACTGGAAGACCGGGGATCCACCGGCCACACCGGAAGCCAAACAGCATGCGGCCGTTCAGCTCGCGGTGTACCGGCTCGCGTGGGCGGCCTTGCAGGGATGCCCGGTGGCATCGGTGCGCGCCGCGTTCCACTACGTGCGCACCGGTCAGACGGTCAGTCCCGCCGCGCTGCCCGGCGTCGACGATCTCGCCGCCCTGATCGAGGCAGCCTAAGACGCGCGGTAGATCTTGAGCGCCTCGGTGATCATCGGAATCTGCAGCGGAAGACGGGCGATGGCGATCAGTCGCATCAACAACGGCTTGGCAGGCGCTCTGAACCACAGCCGCACCATGTTGACGTTGGCCGGGAAGACGCTCACGAACAACGCCACCGCAGCCAACGCTCCCAGCCGACGTGTCCTGGACGCCAGCAGCAGGCCCGCAACCCCCAGTTCAGCCACCCCGGATACGTAGGTATAGAAGCGTGCGCTGCCGGGCAACTCGGCCGGGACGATGTCGTCGAACGGCTTCGGTGCCACAAAGTGCAAGGTGCCGATGCCGAGCAACCCAGCCCCCATCAGGCGGGCACGTTTCGGGCTGGCAGTCTGCTGCACGTCGAGAGGGGAGGCGGTCATGATTACATAATGGCGTGCGCCCACTTCCAGCGATGACTGGTCCTCGTGGCTAAGGCGGGATTGCGGCGTCGGCTCCGCAGGTTCGACCAGTCACTGGCTGATCGGCCCGTGCACGCCCTCACCGACACGGTCCAGATCCCGACCGCACCGGTGAGTCCCACCCAGCGCATCATGCGGCGCGTCGTCTACGCGTTCGGTGCACTGTTCGCCGCCGTGCTGATCGTGTACTTGGACCGGCACGGCTACCGCGACGTGGAGAGCACTCCCAACCCCAACGATCCGCTGTCGTTCCTGGACTGCTTCTACTACGCCACGGTGTCGCTGTCGACCACCGGCTACGGCGACATCACGCCCTTCACGCCGTCCGCCCGCCTGGTCAACGTCCTGGTCATCACACCGCTGCGCGTCGCTTTCCTGATCGTCTTGATCGGCACGACGGTGGAGACGCTGACCACGCAGTCGCGGCAGGTCTACCAAATCCAGCGATGGAGGAACAGAGTGCGCAACCACATCGTCATCGTGGGCTACGGCACCAAGGGCAGGACTGCGGCCGCCGCCCTCGTCGGCGACGAGGTGGCGCCCGCCGACATCGTCGTCGTCGACGAGAACCCCGCCGCCCTCGAACGAGCCAAGAGCGCCGGCCTGGTCACCGTGCGCGGCAGCGCGACCGACTCCGAAGTGCTGCGGCTGGCCAGCGCCCAGCACGCGAAGGCGATCATCGTCGCGACCAACCGCGACGACAGCGCGGTGCTGGTCACCCTCACGGCCCGAGAACTCGCGCCGAAGGCCAAGATCATCGCCGCCGTCCGGGAGGGCGAGAATCAGCATCTGCTCGAGCAGTCCGGCGCCGATTCGACGGTCGTCACCTCCGAGACCGCGGGTCGGCTCCTGGGCATAGCGGTGCAGACGCCCAGCGTTGTCGAGGTCATGGAGGATCTGCTCACCCCCGACGCCGGATTCGCGATCGCCGAGCGGGAAGTCACCCCGAAGGAAATCGGCGGTTCCCCGCGGCACCTGAGCGACATCGTGCTCGGTGTCGTCCGCAACGGAAAGCTGCTTCGTGTCGACGAGCCCGAGGTCGACGCGGTCGAGACGGGCGACCGGCTGCTCTACATCCGCAGCGCGGACGCCGAGCGGTGATGAGCGCTTGCGCGAAGTGGGGACCCCAGCCCGAAGGGCGAGGGGACAGACCGCTATGACGCCCAACGGATTCCAGCTGCGCAACATCCCCCTGCTGTCCCGGGTCGGTGCCGACCGTGCCGACACTTTGCGTACGGACGTCGACGCGGCGGTGGCCGGTTGGAAAGATGCGCTGCTGCTGCGGGTCGACCGTCGCAATCAGGTGCTGATTTCCGACGGTCGGGTGCTGCTGTCCAGCGCGGCCAAGGTAGGCGACAAGCCGCCGGAGCACGCCGTCTTCCTCGGCAAGCTCGACGACGGCAGGCACGTGTGGGCCATCCGCTCGGCGCTGGAGGGACCCGAGGATCCGCACACCGAGACCGAGGTACTCGACCTTCGCCGCGCGGGCACCATCTTCGACGACGTCAGCGCGCAGCTGGTGGCGACGGCCACCGCCCTGCTGAATTGGCATGACGGCGCGCGTTTCAGCACGATCGACGGCGCGCCGACCAAGGCGATCAAAGCGGGCTGGGCGAGAGTCAACTCGGCCAACGGCCACGAGGAGTTCCCGCGCATCGACCCGGCGGTGATCTGCCTTGTCCACGACGGCCACGACCGCGCGGTGCTGGCCCGCCAGACCGTGTGGCCGGAGCGGTTTTTCTCGCTGCTGGCAGGTTTCGTCGAGGCCGGCGAGTCATTCGAGTCGTGCGTCATCCGCGAGATCGCCGAGGAGATCGGGCTGTCGGTGACAGACGTGCGCTACCTCGGCAGCCAGCCGTGGCCGTTCCCGCGGTCCCTGATGGTCGGCTTCCACGCGATCGCCGACCCCGAGCAGGAGTTCTCGTTCAACGACGGCGAGATCGCCGAGGCAGCCTGGTTCACCCGCGACGAGATCCGCGCCGCACTCGCCGACGGCGACTGGAGCAGCGACTCACCGTCGCGCCTGCTGCTGCCCGGATCGATTTCCATCGCACGGGAGATCATCGAGTCCTGGGCCGCTCTTTCCTGACGCCCAAACCGGACATTTGGGCGACAAAGTTCGAGTGTTTTACGCCATTTCGTCGATTTCGACGACGGTCGCTAGCCGGCGAGCTTGGCCTTGACCTCGGCGCCGCTCGGGTTGGTCAGTGTGCTGCCGTCGGGAAACTTCAGCGTCGGCACCGTCTGATTGCCGCCGTTGACCGATGCGACGAACTGCGCCGCGGCGGGATCGGCTTCGATGTCGACCTCGGCGAACGCAATGCCCTCGGACTTCAAGACTTTCTTCAACCGGAAGCAGAAGCCACACCACGACGTGGTGTACATGGTCAGTTCAGCGCTCATAAGGCGTTCAACCTAACCGAGGTGTCGAACATGCCCGACGACGCGCCCGGGTTTTGTCGGCCCACCCTGCCAAGATGGACCGCATGTCGGTAGAGGTCGTCTGCTCGCGCATCGTCGACGACCTCGACGACGAACAGCGTGAAGCCGTGCTGGCCCCACGCGGCCCGGTATGCGTGCTCGCCGGTGCCGGGACGGGCAAGACCCGCACGATCACCCGCCGCATCGCGCACCTCGTCGCGTCCGGCCATGTTGCGCCCGGCCAGGTGCTCGCGGTGACGTTCACCTCGCGCGCCGCGGGCGAGATGCGAGGGCGGTTGCGCGCGCTCAGCAACGACTGGGCCGGGGTCTCCGCAGACGCGGTGCAGGCGATGACGTTCCACGCCGCTGCCCGCCGGCAGTTGTCCTACTTCTGGCCCCGGGTCGTCGGCAACACGCAATGGCAGCTTCTCGACACCAAGTTCGCGGTGGTGGCGCAAGCCGCCAACCGCGCGAGCATGTCGACCAGCACCGACGACGTACGCGATCTCGCCGGCGAAATCGAGTGGGCCAAAGCGTCTTTGATCACCCCGGAGTCCTACGCCACCGCAGTCGCACAGGCCGGGCGCGACATCCCGTTCGACGCCGCAAAGATCGCGGCCGTTTATGCCGGCTACGAGAAACTCAAGGCCCGCCACGAGGGCATGACGCTGCTCGACTTCGACGACCTGCTGCTGCACACGGCCGCCGCCATCGAGAACGACGCGGCGGTCGCACAGGAGTTCCGCGACCGCTACCGCTGCTTCGTCGTCGACGAATACCAGGACGTCACCCCGCTGCAGCAGCGGGTGCTCGACGCGTGGCTCGGTGAGCGGGACGACCTCACCGTCGTCGGTGACGCAAACCAGACCATCTACTCGTTCACCGGCGCCACACCCCAGTACCTGCTGGACTTCTCGCGCCGCTTCCCCGACGCCTCGGTCGTCCGGTTGGAACGCGACTACCGGTCCACCCCGCAGGTGGTGTCCCTGGCCAACCGCGTCATCGCTGCCGCCCGCGGCCGGATGGCCGGCAGCAAGCTGCACCTCGTCGGTCAGCGCGACCCTGGCCCGACGCCCACCTTCGCCGACTATCCCGACGAGGTCGCCGAGGCCGCCGCGGTGGCCAAAAGCATCACGCGGCTCATCGAGGCCGGCATCGCGCCGTCGGAGATCGCGGTGCTCTATCGCATCAACGCGCAGTCGGAGGTCTACGAGGAAGCGCTCACCGAGGCGGGTGTCGCCTTCCAGGTGCGCGGGGGCGAGGGCTTCTTCAGCCGCCAGGAGATCCGTCAGGCGTTGGTGGCACTGCAGCGCGCCGCCGAGCGCGACATCGACGGCACACTGCCCGAGGTCGTGCGCGCGGTGCTCGAACCGCTCGGCCTCACCGCCGAGCCGCCGGCGGGCACGCGGGCGCGCGAGCGTTGGGAGGCCCTGACCGCGCTCGCCGAACTCGTCGACGAAGAGGTGGCGCTGCGCCCGTCGCTCGACCTGCGCGCGCTGCTGACCGAACTGCGGCAGCGCGCCGACGCGCGGCATCCACCGGTCGTCCAGGGCGTCACACTCGCGTCGCTGCACGCCGCCAAGGGTCTGGAATGGGATGCGGTGTTCCTGGTCGGACTCGCCGACGGCACCCTACCCATCTCGCATGCCCTCGCGCACGGTCCCGACAGTGAGCCCGTTGAAGAGGAACGCAGACTGCTCTACGTCGGAATCACCAGAGCGCGAATGCATTTGGCCCTGAGCTGGGCGCTGGCCAGGGCACCGGGCGGCCGGCAGAGCCGAAAGCCGTCGCGCTTCCTCAACGGCATCGCGCCGCAAGCGTCGAACGACACCGGTCCGAGTCGCCCGCGTAAGCCCCGCGGGCCAACCCCGCGGTGCCGCGTCTGCAACGACACCTTGACGACGTCGGCCGCGATCATGTTGCGCCGCTGCGAAACCTGCCCGTCCGATATCGACGAGGACCTACTCGCCGCGCTGAAGGACTGGCGGCTGCGCACCTCCAAGGAAATGAGCGTGCCGGCCTACGTGGTGTTCACCGACAACACGTTGATCGCGATCGCCGAGACGCTGCCCACCGATGACGCTGCGCTGGTCGCGATCCCCGGCATCGGGGCGCGCAAGCTCGAGCAGTACGGCCCCGACGTGCTCGCGATGGTCAAAGAGCGCCAAGAATCGTAAAGATCGCGCCAAAAGCGCAGGTCAAAAATCGTTTGTCGGTTTCAGCTGTTAGTCTTAGCCTCAATGTCACACAGCCTGTGTGATTCGACGTGCGAAAGGAGGGGCCCGAGATCATGGCGAACATCAATGCGTCCACCGGCGTAGCCGTTGCCGGCGTTTCGTGGACCCTCCGCGTCCCGGCTGCCGCTGCCGCGGCGCATCCCGCATTCATGGCGCACGCCGCCGCGGGAGCTGCCGCTGCCATTACGCCGCAGCGCAAGCGCCGCACCACCGCCGCGACTGGACCGTCCGTGGATCGGGGCCCCATCTAGGGAAGCCCTCGATTTCGCCAAAAGGCCACGGAACCGCAGTCACCGGATCCGTGGCCAATTTGTTTCAGAACACCTGGTCACGGATCACCCGAAGAGATCCGAAGAGATACGAAACGACCAGGAAGCAGAGGACTGGACATGTCATTCGGGACATGCCGACAAAAGACGATGCTGGCGGTGCCGTGTCACATCGGCGACCCCGATCTGTGGTTCGCCGATAATCCCGTCGAGCTCGAACGCGCCAAGGCGCTGTGCGCGGATTGCCCGATCCGGCGCGAGTGCCTGTCCGCGGCCCTGGAACGTCAGGAGCCGTGGGGTGTTTGGGGCGGCGAGATCATCGAGCGCGGCACGATCGTTGCTCGCAAGCGTCCGCGTGGACGGCCACGCAAGAGCACCGTGGACAACCCGGCAGCTGCCTGAGCGCTGCCGGGTTTTCCCGGCGTCAAGGGCCGCGAGACTACGCTTTGTGACGGATTTAGCCGCAATTCCATCAGAAACCGTAGTGTCGACGCAGTTTTCCCGCGACCCTAGGCCGCTTCGTCGGCGAAGCCCGGAATCAGTTCTGTCGCAAGGGCTTTAGCCGGGATGTGGGCGTCGAGCTGACATGAGATCGCGACGTTCGAGGCGATCACCCGCATCGGGATCGCGAGCTTGGCCGGGATGTCCATCTGCCTGGCAGCCTTGATCTGGCCTGCAGCTCGGTCCGGCTTCATGTTCATGGCGGTCAGCTTCTGCAGCCATTTGCGGGTGTAGTGGAACACCTCGACCTCGAGCGGCTCCACGTACTGCTTCATCATTTCGTCCATCTCGCGGTGTGAGACCTGCTCGCCCTTCTGGATGAACCCGATCTTCTGCATGGTCGTCTGCAGATTCTCGTAGTCGTCGTTGAGCGCGTAGCGCGTCGCCAATCCGATCTCGACGGGGATGCCGCCCGGCATGGGCGCGACAGCGCCGAAGTCGATGACGCCCATCTTGCCGTCGGGCATCAGCATGAAGTTTCCGGGATGCGCGTCGCCGTGCATCATTTCGAGCCGGCGTGGCGCGTCGTAGGTCAGCTCGAAAAGCCGGGTACCCATCAGGTCTCGCTGCTCGGCGGTGCCCTCGCGGATTATCACCGACATCGGGATGCCCTCGATCCATTCCTGGATGACGACCTTGGGCGCACTGGCCACGATGTGTGGAACCAGGAAATGCGGATGTCCCTCATAGGCTTTCGCGAAGGCACGCTGATTGTCGGCCTCCAGGCGGTAGTCGAGTTCCATCTCGGTACGCTCGATCAGCTCGCCGACCACCCCGTCCACGTCTGCGCCGGGGGAGAGCTGTTTGAGCACGCTGACCATCCGCTGCATGGTCTTGAGGTCGGCGCGCAGTGCCTCGTCGGCGCCGGGGTACTGGATCTTGACGGCAACCTCGCGGCCGTCGGACCACACCGCCTTGTGCACCTGGCCGATGCTTGCCGACGCCACGGCGGTGTCGTCGAACGACGTGAAGCGTTCGCGCCATTTGGTGCCCAATTGGCCGTCGAGCACGCGGTGCACCTTGGCCGCGGCCAGCGGCGGCGCCTCCCGCTGCAACTTTGTCAGCGCTTCGCGGTAGGGCTTGCCGTACTGCTCGGGGATCGCGGCCTCCATGACTGACAAAGCCTGGCCGACCTTCATCGCGCCGCCCTTGAGGTCGCCAAGGACTTGGAACAGCTGCTGGGCGGCCTTGTCCATCAACTCGGCGTTGACCTCGTCCTTGGACTTGCCGGTCAGCCGTTTGCCGACGCCCAGCGCCGCCCGGCCTGCCATCCCCGCGCCCAGGCCCGCCAGCTTGGCGTTTCGGGCCGCCCGGCCCCGCTTGATGTCAGTCACCAGACCATCATCCATCACGCGGCGCAAAGCCCTGCAGACGACGTGGCCACGATCACGTTCAGCAGACACATTTCGGGTGCCGGGACCAGCGCCGCGCCACGATCGCACCGACATTCACGTCGAATTCCAGCGTGGTGTCCAGCGTCAGCGGCGGTTCGGGCGCGTCGCCCACCTCGTGCCCGCCGCGAACCGCTCGGATGACCCGATCGACCTGGTTGACTGCCAGCGCCGCGGTAGCCAGGATGGTGGCCCGGTCGGCGGTGCCGACAGCGTCGCGCAGCTGCGCCGCCACTGCCGGCCATGCGGCATCGTGGTCGCTGCGATGCAGGTCGGCGCATTCCAGGCAGCTCGTCACGCCGGGCACAACCAGCGGCCCGACCAAGCCGGCGCCGTCACGCACCCGCACCGGCATGTGCGGTACCCGGGCGGCGTGCAGGTCGCGCACCACACGCGGGTCGGAGACCAGGGTGTCGGACAGCACCACCAGATCGGTCGGCTCGGGCGGCGCGCCTGCATGTGTGCGGCTGCTGTGGGTGATCCGGGCACCCGAGCAGCGCAGCGCACCGGCGAGTAGATCCGACAGCGGCCCACGGCCGTGGATGCGAATGGCGGCGGCGCGGCTACGCCGGCGCGCAGTCCTTGTCACGACACCGGCGTCGACCAACGACGAGATCACGTCGGTGGGGTCGAAGCCGAATCGCAGTGCGAGCTCGGCGGGGGTGGCGCCGGATTGCATCGAGCGCAACAGCTCGGCGAGTGTCAGCGTGCTGACTCCCGTTGGGGGACGGACGATTACGGCCCGACGCGGATCCCAGCCGACCTGCACGGCTCCGTCGGGACGCAACAACACGGGCGTCGCCGGATTGAGCGCGTACATGCGACGACTCTGCCACGGAACCCGTCGAAGGTCGTGGAGTTATCCACAGGGCTTACCGCGCGGACTCGTCGCCTTCATCGCCGTCGCCGTCCTGCAGGTCGGCGATCGCCTTGTCGATGCCGCTGGTGTCTCCGCCGATCGCCCGGTCGATGAAGGGGGCCGGGTCGTCGAGATCGTCGGAGCCGGGCAGCAGATCGGGGTGCTGCCACACCGCGTCGCGCGCATCGGCGCCGACGGCCTCGGTGAGCCGCTGCCACAGCGTTGCGGCCTCCCGCAGTTTGCGCGGCCGCAGCTCGAGCCCGACGAGCGTCGCGAAGGTCTGCTCGGCGGGTCCACCGGTGGCGCGGCGCCTGCGCAGCGTCTCCGACAGCGCCGAGCAACCGGGGAGCCGGTCACCGAGGGCCTCGGTGACGACGGTCTGCACCCAGCCCTCGATCAGCGCCAGCAGCGTCTCGAGGCGCTCGAGTGCCGCGGTCTGCTCGGGTGTGGCCTTCGGCTCGAAAATGCCTTGGTTCAGCAGCTGTTCCATCTGCGACGGATCGGTCAACGATGCAGGGTTGAAACCCGCGGCGAATTCCTCAATTCCGCTCATGTCGATCTTCATGCCCCGCGCGAACGCCTCGACGGTGTTGAGCAGCTGGCTGGCCAGCCACGGCACATGACTGAACAGCCGGTGATGAGCGGCCTCGCGCGCGGCGAGGAAGGTGAGGATCTCGCTGCGCGGCTGCTCGAGCCCCTCGGACAGCGACTCGATGGCGTCGGGCATCAGCGCGGCCACGCCCTTGGGGCCCAGCGGCAACCCAATGTCGGTGGAGGTCAACACTTCTCGCGAGAGTGTGCCAAGCGCCTGACCCAGTTGCGAGCCGAACGCCATGCCGCCCATCTGCGTCATCATGGCCAGCAGTGGGCCTGCCATGGTCCTGGCTTCCTCGGGCAGGGCCGACGCCCACACCGTCGAGATCTGCTCGGCCACCGGGTCGCACAACCGCTTCCAGGTCTCCAGCGTGTTGTCGATCCAGTCTTTGGGCGTCCAGGCGACGGCCTTGCCGGTGCCCGCCGGCAGCGCGGTCACCCCGTCGAGCCACGTCTCAGCCAGGCGGACGGCGTCGGCGATGGCCGCGTTGGTCTTCTCGGGCACGGGCGCGACGAAGCCGATCGAGTTCGACGCGAGCTGCCGGGCCAGGTCGTAGTTCACCGGACCGGACTGCTTGCCGCCCGTCATCACGTCGCCCGCGCCGCTGAACATATCCCCGAGCCGGCTGAAGATCTGACCCAGCTGCGACATGTCGAATTCGCCACCGCCGGCGCCGAACGGGTTCGACGCCCCTGGGTCGGGGTCCTTCTTGGGCTTGTCCGGGTCCGGGTCATCCCCGGCGGAGAAGCCGAAAGGCAGGTCAGCCATGCCTCAACGGTACTCATCGGCGCGCTTGCGTGTGGCTGCGCACGTCACGCTCAGAGCGAAGCCGTCGGCCGATTGCACCCAACCTTTACATTGGGCGGCGTGAACAGGCGGATTTTGACGTTGCTCGTCGCGGTGTTCCCGATCCTCGCGTTCTTTGCGCTCGTGTCGGCCGTGACGGTGCCCTACGTGTCGCTGGGCCCGGGGCCGACGTTCGACACCCTCGGTGAGGTCGACGGCAAGCAGGTCGTCCAGATCGAGGGCACCGACGTGCACCCGACCACCGGGCACCTGAACATGACCACGGTGTCGCAACGGGACGACCTGAAGCTGGGCCAGGCGCTGATGCTGTGGATGTCGGGCCGCGAGCAGCTGGTACCCCACGATCTGGTCTATCCGCCCGACAAGTCCAGGGACGAGGTCGACGACGCCAACAACAGCGACTTCCGGCAGTCTGAGGACAGCGCGCAGTACGCGGCGCTGCAGTACCTGAAGTACCCGATGGCCGTCACGGTGGAATCCGTCAACGACGACGGCCCGTCGAAGGGCAAGCTGGCCGACGGCGACGCGATCGACGCGGTCAACGGCAAACCGGTGGCCAACCTCGAGGAATTCCAGGCGCTGCTGAAGGACACCAAACCCGGTGACAACGTCGCGCTGGACTACCGGCGCAAGGACGGCTCGCTGGGCGTCGCGAACGTCGTTTTGGGCAAGAGTCCCGACCGCGACAGCGGGTTCCTGGGGATCAAAGTGCTCGACGCGCCGTGGGCGCCGTTCTCCATCGAGTTCAACCTCGCCAACATCGGCGGTCCGTCGGCCGGGTTGATGTTCAGTCTCGCGGTGGTCGACAAACTCACCACCGGCAACCTGAGCGACGGAAAGTTCGTCGCCGGCACCGGGACGATCACCGGCGACGGCAAGGTCGGCCCGATCGGTGGCATCACCCACAAGATGCTGGCGGCGCAGGAGGCGGGAGCCAGCGTCTTCCTGGTGCCCGCGGATAACTGTGCGGAGGCCGTGACAGCGCACGACAATGGTCTCGAACTGGTCAAGGTGGACACGCTGGCTACGGCGGTCGACGCGTTGAAGACGCTTTCCGCCGGTGGCGAACGCCCACGATGCTGAGCAGGCGCCGGCCTACGGATGCGTAGAGTTATGGCACGTCGAACAAGACGTGTGGGATCCAGGACTGGAGTTAACGAGTGGGTATGCGGCCCGCGGCGCGAATGCCGAAGCTGACACGACGTAGCCGAATTCTCATCGGGGTCGCTGTCGCGGTCGTCCTGCTGTTGCTGATCGGTCCGCGTTTCATCGACACCTATGTGGACTGGCTGTGGTTCGGTGAGCTGGGCTACCGGTCGGTGTTCACCACCGTGGTGGTGACCCGCCTGCTCGTATTCCTTGTGGTCTGGGTGCTCATCGGGGCAATCGTGTTCGCCGGGATGGCGCTGGCCTATCGCATGCGCCCGGTGTTCGTGCCGACCACCGGGCCCAACGATCCGGTCGCGCGTTATCGCACGGCGGTGATGGCCAGGCTGCGGCTGGTCGGTATCGGCGTCCCCGTCGTCATCGGTGCCTTGGCCGGCCTCGTCGCGCAGACGTATTGGACTCGCGTGCAACTGTTTCTGCACGGTGGCTCGTTCGGTATCGCCGACCCGCAATTCGGCAAGGACCTCGGCTTCTACGCATTCGATCTGCCGTTCTACCGCCTCGTGGTGACGTATCTGTTCGTCGGCACGTTCCTGGCGTTTCTGGCGAACTTGTTGGGCCACTACCTGTTCGGTGGGATCAGGCTGTCGGGCCGCACCGGCGCATTGAGTCGCTCCGCGCGAATCCAGCTGATCTCTCTGGTCGGAATATTGATGCTGCTCAAGGCTGTCGCGTACTGGCTCGACCGCTACGAGTTGCTCAGTCACACCCGCGGTGGCAAGCCGTTCACCGGCGCCGGCTACACCGACATCAACGCGGTGCTTCCCGCGAAGCTGATTTTGATGGCGATCGCCGTGATCTGTGCGGCCGCGGTGTTCTCCGCAATCGTGCTGCGCGATCTGCGCATCCCCGCCATCGGCGTCGTGCTGTTGTTGCTCTCGTCGTTGGTGGTGGGTGCCGGCTGGCCGCTGGTCGTCGAGCAGTTCAGCGTCAAACCCAATGCGGCGCAGAAGGAAAGCGAGTACATCAGCCGAAGTATCAAGGCCACCAGACAGGCCTACGGGCTGACCGAGGTCAACTACCGCAACTACAGCGGCGACGCCCAGACCACCGCGCAGCAGGTCGCCGCTGATCGGGCTACCACGTCGAACATCCGGCTACTCGACCCGACCATCGTCAGCCCCGCGTTCACCCAGTTCCAGCAGGGCAAGAACTTCTATTACTTCCCGGATCAGCTGTCCATCGACCGCTACACCGGACCCGACGGCGCCCTGCGCGACTACGTGGTGGCCGCCCGCGAATTGAACCCCGACCGCCTGATCGACAACCAGCGTGACTGGATCAACCGGCATTCCGTCTACACCCACGGCAACGGCTTCATCGCCTCGCCCGCCAACACCGTGCGTGGCGTGGCCAATGATCCCAACCAGAACGGCGGATACCCCGAGTTTCTCGCCAGCGTCGTCGGCGCCAACGGCAGCGTCGTGTCACCGGGACCGGCGCCGCTGGACCAGCCGCGCGTCTACTTCGGTCCTGTCATCGCCAGCGCGTCCGCCGATTACGCGATCGTCGGCCAGAACGGCGTCGACCGCGAGTACGACTACGAGACCAACACCGAAACGAAGAACTACACCTACAGCGGCACGGGCGGCGTGCCCATCGGCAATTGGCTGACGCGTTCGGTGTTCGCCGCCAAGTTCGCCGAGCGGAACTTCTTGTTCTCCAACGTGATCGGGGAGAACAGCAAGATCCTGTTCAACCGCGATCCGTCGTACCGGGTGGAGCAGGTCGCGCCGTGGCTGACGACCGACACCAGTGTGTATCCCGCGATCGTGAACAAGCGCATGGTGTGGATCGTCGACGGCTACACCACGTTGGACAACTACCCGTACTCCGACCTGACGACACTGTCGAGCGCCACGGCCGACTCCACCGAGGTGGCCGTCAACCGGTTGGCCCCCGACAAGCAGGTGTCCTACATCCGCAACTCGGTCAAGGCGACCGTCGACGCCTACGACGGGACAGTGACGCTGTATGCCCAGGACGAGCAGGATCCGGTGCTCAAGGCGTGGATGACGGTGTTCCCGGGCACGGTCAAGCCCAAGAGCGAGATCTCCCCGGAACTGCAGCAGCATCTGCGCTACCCGGAGGACCTGTTCAAGGTGCAGCGTCAGCTGCTGGCGAAATACCACGTCGACGACCCGGTCACGTTCTTCTCGACCTCGGACTTCTGGGACGTCCCGCTGGATCCCAACCCCACCGCGAGCAGCTATCAGCCGCCGTACTACATCGTCGCCAAAGACCTTGCCGCCGATGATAGTTCGGCCTCCTTCCAGCTGACGAGCGCGATGAACCGGTTCCGCCGCGACTTCCTCGCCGCCTACATCAGCGCGAGTTCGGATCCGGCCACCTACGGCAAACTGACCGTGCTCACCATCCCCGGGCAGGTCAACGGTCCGAAGCTGGCGTTCAACGCGATCAGCACCGACACGGCGGTCAGCCAGGATCTCGGCGTGATCGGCCGCGACAACCAGAACCGAATACGGTGGGGAAACCTGCTGACGCTGCCGGTGGCTCAGGGCGGATTGCTCTACGTCGCACCGGTTTACGCGTCGCCGGGGGCCAGCGACGCCGCGTCGTCATACCCGCGTCTCATCCGGGTGGCGATGATGTACAACGACAAGGTCGGCTACGGGCCGACCGTGCGCGACGCGCTCACCGAGTTGTTCGGGCCGGGTGCCGACGCGACGGCGACCGGGCCAGCGCCGACCTTGCCGCCGGGCGGACAGCCGCCGGCCGGCCGGCCACTCACCGATGGTCAACGGCCGTCCGGTCAGCCGCCGGTCAATCAGTCCGTGCCCGAGGTCCCCACGCCGGTGGGCGCGCCGCCCGGTGGCTCTGTGCAGTTGTCGGCGGCTAAAGCCGCGGCGCTGCAACAGGTCAACTCCGCCCTCGATGCACTGAGGGTGGCCCAGGAGAGTGGAAACTTCGCGCAGTACGGCGATGCGCTACAGAAGCTCGACGAAGCCGTGAAGAAGTACCAGTCAACCGGCTGACCCGTAGTTCCTCACCTTTTCCCGCGAGCGTGCGTGTTTGCACACGGCACGCCGCTCGAACTCGGCAGTCCGCGCACGCTCGCGTGCCGTTGATCACTCGATTTGGAGGTGCACCCGCGCCTTCGGTAACCTTGCGTTTACCCATCGCGGGGTGGAGCAGCTCGGTAGCTCGCTGGGCTCATAACCCAGAGGTCGCAGGTTCGAATCCTGTCCCCGCTACCAGGCAAAACGGCCCCCGGAGATCTCTCCGGGGGCCGTTTTCATGCCGCTTGTGAACGGATTTGTGAACCGCAGTCTTTGCTTATCATCCTGAGCGCTCTCGAATCGTCCTGGTAGTGCATGCAGAATCGAGTTGTAGTCAACAAATCAAGGTTGCTACGCGAGCCTGGAACAGACCGCAGTGGGCGGTGTTCGAGCGTTAGAGATGCCGCGGGGCCATGGGATGGGTATCAGGCTCCGCCAACCATCCGGAATCCAGCGGACCGACCGGTGCCCAACGTCTCAGAACTAACGTTGTGGGCTTCTCGAAAGCCGCAGCGAAAGTATCGGAGTCGGGAGGGTGATCGCGGCAGTGGTTTGATTCACCTGATCTAACCCAACCTCATGCGTTCGCCTCAGCCACGCGGAGCAACACGTCAGCAAGCTGACGGCCGTGACAGAAACGGCGAGTGACTTCCTGGAAGCTCGATTAGCTCGGCGTCCAACCGGTCACGCGCTACTCGCGCGGACCAGTCGGGGTTGACCATCCGGTCGTCCCACCGCCGATCCGTGGTCGGAACCAACCAATTCGCCAACGATAGGTCGTCACGGCCCTAGGACGCGCTGTCGCTTTACGAGTGGCAATTCGAAGCGCTGATCTCGCGCTCCCTACGTTATGGAGACGTTCAACCTTTGGGACTTCTGCACGAACTGGGCACCGGGGTCAGAGGAGTTGATATTCACGCCTAACCCACCAGCGCCTGGCGCCGACCCTCGCCCCTGCACGACGATGGTCTCTGTCGCCTTCGGCCCAAATTGCCCGACGGTGCAGTGCACCGATGAGGTGCCTCCGGCATAGTTCTGGACGTCGCAGTTAAAGCCACCGGAGGGCGTGACCTGGCCGGTCTGCTGCAGATTGCCGCTATAGCTGACGTACAGCTCGACCGGCGCACCGACATCCCCCGAATTGCTGACGTTGACTGTGTAGGTTCCACTCTGGCCGGCGGGCAATGTTGTTGGACCATTGACGGAGACACCCAACCGGGCGGCAGCTGTCTGCGCATCGGGGGGAGCCGGCTGTTGTGTTATGCAAGAGAACTTTTGCGAGCTGCTCCAGTAGTCATCGCGGTTACTGTTATGAACAGTGCCGCTTGCCAAACCCTCGTCGTTGATCTTGCCGGTGAAGTGAGATGCGTATCCGGCGCCGGGGCCCTGATCCCAGTTGATGGTGATGTCGATTGAGGTTCCTCCCACGATGCCGCCGGAGGGATTCCCATACGTGGCATTTGCCGGGCCCGGCGCGCCGACTGGTGTGTAAAAAGCCCGGCCAACGACATAGTCCTGGGACGTAGAAACGGCGGTGTCGGTGCCGTTGCCTGCATTGATGCTGAAAACACCACCACCGGGCCACAAATAACTGGTGCAGGCGGGGGCTAGCGGGATATTCGGGACCGCCTGTGCCGGGGCTGGGACGGTAAGGAACCCCGCCGCGGTAATTACCACGGCGGCGACCAGGGGGGATTTATGCGAGATGGTGACTTGCGACATCGGAATCCTTTCGATCGATTGTGCGGCTTGGTTAGCACAGGGCGCAGCTTGGGAACTCACACCTGCGGGCGGTGGCTGGAATAAATGGTGGGCCAACACATTTCGCCGCGCTAGGTTCGGTCGCCTACCAAAACCGATCATCGGCGCGGCGCAGTTCGAGGCCGCTGTGGAGCACCTGCTAGTCCCGGCACCAGTAGCTCTTGAGTAGGTGAGCAAATGCCCCACGGCGCATCTCCTCAGCCAGCCGGCGGCTCGACCGTCAAATGGAGCATACGCCGGTGTGGATTACCCGATTATGAAACGGAAGAATGCGCGTACGTCCCGAAAAAAGTGTGACCACAATATTTGGGTGCGGTCGCATCAAATCGCAGAATCCATTGTTGCACACCATATGTCAGTGGGGGCGGCAGAAAGCAACCGCCCCTTTTCTTGATTAGTGAAACAAATTGATTTGTGCAGAAAGGGATTTCGCTCGTCATTTCCGTCAGGGAAGAGGTGCCGCCGGCTCGTCGGTGTTCTTGACGCATCGCAGCCGGCGGCGGCGGGCACTGTCCGACACCTGTCAACGAGCAGACCTAGCGGTTGCGCATGATGGGCGGGTGGGCAATGGACTTGACGAACGTCACGAGTTTTTCTCCCCGGGTGAAAAGTTCTGAGTCAGCAAACTTGTTGCCGAGACCCCAAAAATGCTGGGCTGCAACAGGTTTGAATCGGCATATTCCGTTGTGCGACAACGGGTTTCGCGTGGTCCCTACGCGAATGCGTGCTACCCAGACAGGCTGCGCGCCTCAGTGGTGCCAGTTCGTAGAGTCTCAAAAGATGCGTCAAGAGCAGCGCCTCGTATTGACATGTTCTGAGACTTTGAGACGCCCCGTCAAACAGCTGTGGTGAGGAGTTTCTTTACTTGTATCAAGACCCCACGGCTCACGCGCGCACTGCTGTTCGATGGCCGCAACCGTGGGCCAGTCAAAGACGCCCGAGGCCGCGATCGCGGACGGTCTGGTCCAGACCTGCCGCTGAAGAGCCCGTCTATGTGATCGTGACGTTCAATTGTTGGGACTTTTGTACGAATTGGGCTGCGGGGTCAGAAGAGTTGATGTTCACCGTCAGGTGGCCTGCGCCCGGCGCTGATCCCCGGCCCTGCACCACGATGGTTTCTGTCGCCTTCGACGGAAGTTGCGGGGCGGTGCAGTGCACCGCTGTGGTGCCGCCGGCATTGTTGATGACGTCGCAGTTAAAGCCGCCGGAGGGGGTGACCTGGCCGGTCTGTTGCAGGTTGCCCCCGAAGCTGACGTACAGCTCGACCGGCGCGCTCAGATCTCCCGGATTAGTGACATTGGCGGTGTAGGTTCCGCTCATGCCGCCGGCCAATGTGGTCGGACCAGTCACCGAGACACCCAACCGGGCGGCGGCGGCAGCGGCCGGAGGTGCCGGTTGCTGTGCAGGAGCCGGTGCTGGGGGAGCATCATTGCACTCGAGCGGACGCGTGGAGTCCCAGCTTCCCGTACCGGTGCCGACGCGACCAACGTGCACGAGGCCGTCGTCATCCACATTGCCGGCATAGCTTTCCATGACATTCTCGTTAAAGGTTATGGTGAAGGAGACAAGGATTAAGCTGTTGGAGCTGTTCGTATAGATGCCGCCGCTCGTGACGCTCCCCACGTAATTACCGGTTTTAAGCACTCTCCCCGCGGCATTTGCTCCGTGGTGCGTTTGGATGACATACGGTTCCCCATTGATTCGGATGGGCCAGTCCCCATTAGGGAAGCTGTAATGGCTGCAGGCCGGGGCTAGGGGGAACGGCAACAGCGGATTCGCCTGGGCGGGCGGTGCGGCCGTGAGGAATCCCACCGCGGTCATCGCCGTTGCGGCGGCCAGCAACTGGGACCTGTTCACGTTGGTTAATTGCGACATTGGAGATCCTATCCACCACACGCATCAATCCGCGAGGAAAACGAGCTATTCGGTAGGTGGAGAGAATCGGACCTGCCGACCTCTGACATTAGAGGCGTAGCGCCGGGGCGGGCCTAGAGTAATCGACTACTCTAATTTCGTCGCCGTGCAGATGGCGGGTCGCCGCGCGGCCAGCCCGCTTGCCTCCGTTCACCCATAGCTACCCGGTCAGCTTCGCCGAGGACGAGCCCGCGACGCCCGAAACCACCCGAGCACGGCGCCCATCAAAGCAAGCCGACTCCGCGGCGACACGGTAAATCACCATGGGCCCGACAAGCGCGGCCTTGACCGGGATCCTGGTGGCGGTGATCGTCACTGCAGTGTGGCTCGCGCGCAACCAACCTCGGCTGCAAACCGCGGCCGCACGGACGCGCGACGCGGTTCAGCGGTTGCTGACCAGGCATCTGGGCGACTGCGGACAGCGTGGAATACGCTGGGCAACAAGGCTATTCGGTGGGCCGGCGCTGGCGGTGTTAACCATCGGCCTGATAACTCTGTGCGGCTATCCGCGCTGCTAGCCTACGTGTCCGACAGCGTCCGGGAATACGACGGAATCGCCTTAATGGACCGGCCCATCGTGGAGTGGTTGGCCGCCCACCGCGAGCCCTTACTGACCACCGTGATGCGCACACTGAGCATGGTGGGCAGCCCGGTTTCAGCGGCCGCGGTAGCTGTGATCGTGTGCGCGGCGGTGGCGTGGCGGAGCCGTAGTTGGTTGCCGGTCGCGACTGTCGCAATCGGGCTGGCAGGATTCGCTTTGGCCGTGACCGTGGTCAAACTCGAGGTGGCTCGCCAACGTCCGCCCCTGCCCTACGCGGTGATGGCCGCCGACGGCTACTCGTTTCCGTCTGGGCACGCCCTGGGCGTCACGATCGCGGCGTTGATCTCGGCGTGGGTGTTCGACCACTGGTTGATCCGGTCGTGGAATGGCCGAATCGCGATGTGGACGACCGCCGGTGTCATCATCGGTGGTGTCGGCTTCTCCCGAGTTTATCTCGGTGTGCACTACCCCAGTGATGTGCATTTCGGCGTGGTCGAGGTTGGCCGCTAACTCACCGAAGTAGCTGTTCAGTGATCCACTGATAGCCGCGAGACACATATGTGCAGCGCGTCGTGGGCATCATTGACTGCAGCGTCGAGTTCAGCAGTGAGGTCAGAGTCTGGTGCCGGCAAATGAGCCCGTAATTTGACCACGCCGGCGTCATGCATCTGCTGGCAAGATTTCTCCAACGCGGGTTGGTCGCGGCGCTCCAATGCTCCCCGGGAAGCATCGAGCGCGCCCTGGAGTTCGTCGAAGTGTTCGCGCGCCGCCGACTACCACTGCTGCATCGCGACACTGCCGGCAGTCGTTGGGGCCGAAGAAGTTACAGGTTCAGTGCGGTGCGTGGCGACAACACCGAGAACGGTGGCCAAAACGACTGCGGCGACAACACCGGTCGACATGATGATCCGCAATGCGCAGTCTGACAACCGACGCTTCTTGGCTGGAATGATCAGAGCATCACATTCCCTGCACAGTTGCTGGTTTCTCGGATTGCGGTGGCCGTTGGGACGTGTCGACACGGTTGAGCGCACCTACTTGCTACGGACCACGATCACGGGCGCTGTTGCCGACTCGGCTACCGCGGTACTGACCGAACCGAGAAGCATGCCCGGGAAACCGCCGCTGAGGGGGACCCGTTTGGTGGTCCAGTCGCTATGCGGCTTGGGGTTGGTGGGTCGTGGTCCACTGTAGAGCGAACTCGGCTGGGGTGAGTTCGCCGTGGGCGGAGTGGGGTCTGTTGGCGTTGTAGTCGCAGCGCCAGTCTTCGATGATCACGCGGGCTTCCAGCAGCGAGTCGAAGCGCCACGAGTTGAGCAGTTCGTCGCGTAGCCGGCCGTTGAACGATTCGATCCAGGCGTTCTGCCACGGCGAGCCGGGATCGATGAAAAGTGAACCGGCGCTGTTGAATCGGCACCAATCGTGCACGGCGTGCGCCACGAACTCGGGACCGTTGTCGAAGCGCACGTAGTGCGGCGCCCCGTGTTGCAGGGCCAGGCGATCCAGGACATCGACGACGCCGTCGGCGTCGATGGAACGATCAACCTCGATCGCGAGTGCTTCGCGGGTGAACTCGTCGATCACGTTCAACATCTTCAGGGTGCGGCCATCGGCGGTGGTGTCGAACTGAAAGTCCATCGCCCAGATCACGTTCGGACGAATCGGTGACATCGCGCCGACGGCGACACCGATACCGGTCAACCGCTTCTTCCTGCGGCGCTGCGGGACCCGCAGGCCCTCCTCACGCCACAGCCGGCGGATGCGCTTGTTGTTGACCTGCCAGCCGGCTCGGCGGGCCATCTTGGCGGCCCGTCGCCACCCCCAGCGAGGCCGGTCGATCGAGAACCGGCGCAGCCAGGCACGCAACTCGGCCTCCTCCGCTGTGATCGGCGGCGGCGTCAGGCGCATCGTGGAACGGTGCATGCCCACCACCGTGCAGGCGCGGCGTTCAGATACCCCGAACCGGTCGCGCAGCGCCGTGACGGCGCTGCGCTTGCGGTTCGGGGTCAGAAGTTTCCCGCCGAGATCTCCTTGAGCATGTCGATGTCGAGGGCCTGGTTGGCGACCAGCTTCTTGAGCCGGGCGTTCTCGGCCTCGAGTTCCTTGAGCCGTTTGGCCTCGTTGGCCTTCATGCCGCCGTACTGGGCAAGCCAGCGATGCCACGTCGACTCAGCGATCTCCAGGTGCCGGCACACCTCGTCGAGTTCCTGGCCGGCCCCGAGGAGCTTGTTGCCCTCGGCGAGCTTGCGGATGATCTGATCCGGCGTATGCCGCCGGCGCTTGTTCGATGCCATGTCGTTGCTGATTCTTCCTGCCCGAACACCGGGCAACAGAGTCCCACAACGACTGGACCACTACGACGGGCTCACCTCACGACCGCGACTGCCGACCACGACCAGCTGAGCTTGCTGCGACTCGTCGATCAGCCAGCGGGCAGGCTTGTCACACACAATTCTCCGTCGCACGTGCACATCCGGGTACTGCTCTTGCCAACCCGCCAGGCGTTCGCCGAGCACCTGGTGGCCCTCGTCCTCGTACTTGTGCCAGTCCTGGCCGAGGATGGGAAAAACGCCGACGTCGCTCCACGCGTGTAGCGCCACCAGGTCGACCTGTCGGCGCGACGCTTCGTCGAACGCCAAAGCAGTGGCCGTCTCCGAGGCCGGTGAACCGTCGATACCGAGCAAGACGGGTGAGGTGCGGTCGGGTGACTGCGCTTCGTCGGCATGGACGATTGCCACAGGGCATCGCGCATGGTGAACCACACCGCTGCTGACGGAACCCAACACCGCGCGGCCGAATGCACCCATCCCGCGGCTGCCGACCACGAGCATCGACGCGTCGTGCGAAGCGTCTACCAACGCAGCCACGGCGTATCCGTGCAGCACCTCGGCACGAATGCTGGACAGCTCGGACTCACCAAGATTGGACCGCAACATCTTTTGGGCGTGCTCGAGGACCTGCCGTGCGTTGTCTTCTTGCCACTCATTGAACTCGGCCTGCAGAGAACGAACCGGCCAGCTGGTGACGACCGGCTCCACGACATGCACCAACGTGATTGGTAGCCGGCGAAGTTCGGCTTCGCGCGCTGCCCAGCGAACGGCAGCGTCGGATTCGGGAGACCCATCGACAGCCACCAGGATTTTGTGTTTCTTCGCCTGTTCCGACATTTCGTGGTCCTCTATTCGCAATCTTCGGGCGTGCCGCTCACTTCTTGGAATTGCGCGCCGCGATATGTAGTCAGCACGGCCTTGATTGCGATGACGGTCGCAATCAAGACGGCAGCTGTCGGCCAGTCCATGGTTTCTTCCATTCGACCTAGCCGTCGGCGTCTTGCCGTCGCCGGCTTCCGAAATCGAATGTATCCAGGCGCGCTGGAGTTTGAGGGTCGTTAGACCCTTGGTCGGATGTCAGTGGTCCCAGATGCAGGGCGACTCAGAACGGACCTTGAAGCGACCCGGGTTTCCTGCACACCTCGTTACGTGGGATCGGTACATCAGCCGACCTGGAGTTGAACGTAAGACTCGGCCTTGTGCTAGCGCGGCCCGCGCCGCGAGTCGTCCGGGAAGGACGATCCGACATGCAGCTAGGGCGGGCCGTGTCAACATTAGTAACCGCGCCGGTCCCCCTGCGCGACCCCCCAGTCCATCGCGAACGCAATGTCGTTACCCCCTTGTCGATTTGAATGTGACCCGCCCCTGGCGGGGTTGGGTTGCGATGATGGCCGGGATGAGTGTGTGGTTCCCGGCGCCGCCATCGTCGTTGGCAACCCAGCCCGCCGGATGGCCCTGGCAGGGGCCGGTCCGCCTCATCCTACGGTCACGGTAATGGTCATGGTGAGGGCGAACACGACGGCAGGCAAGGCCGTGCCAGCGAGAAACCCGAGTCCGAAGCGGCGCCCGCCCGCGGTGAAGGCCAGCACGCTCTTGACGAGCAGGTTCGATCCGAGCGCGGCGGCGATGGCTGTCAGCGCGGTGTCGACGGTGATATCGCCCTTGGCAGCAAGGCTTGCGGCGCCGACCGCGCCGGCGTGGGCGTCGGCGAGGCCTGCGGCGAACGCGGCGAGCACCGCCCCCTTGGGACCGAGCACGTCGGCTCCCCATCGGCCGACGAGCAGGGCGAAGATCAGCACAGCGGCCAAGACGAGAGCGGGCCGCAGGGAGAAAGGGCGCCTCGCGGGGATCGGCTCGACGTCCGCGGCCCCCACGGTGTCCTCGACGTCCTCCCGACGGGCCGGGGTGGTGCCCCGGTAGACGAAGGCGGCGATTCCCACGAGCACGATCGCCCCGGCAACCACCGGGGGCCACAGCCGGCGGAGCACCTCGGCGTCGACGAGCCCGATCACGATGATCAGCTGCATGAAGGTGGCGAGGCTGGCGACCAGCGCGCCGGCAAGCGGCGCCCGTAGGCCTGCGACCGTCCGGCTGAGCCGGCCCATCGACGCCGTCGTCGCAGTCGCCGACACGAACCCGCCAGCCAAGCCGGTGACGAGTAGGCCGCGTTTGGGGCCGAGGGCACGCACGCCGATGTAGCCGATCCACCCGATACCGGTGAGCAGCACGACGAGAAGCCACACCTTCGCCGGGTTGAGCACGCCGTAGGGTCCGAGTCCCTGGTTGGGCAGCAACGGCAAGATTACAAACGCCACCACGAAGAACTTGATGGCGTCCTCCAGTTCGATTTCACTGACGATCTCGCGGGCGAAGCGATGGATGCGCGTCTTGGACACCAGCAGGCCAGCGACGACCACGGCGAGGGCGACGGCCGCCGCCGGGCGGGTGTAGGCGAGCGCACCGAGCAGGTAGGCGACGAGCGCGGCGATCTCGGTGGTGGTCCCCGGGTCCTGCTCGCTGGTGCGGAAATAGGCGAGCGCCATGAGCGCTCCGACCCCGACGAGGCCGGCCACCACGGCCCACTGGCCGAAGCTGGCGGCAACGGCTCCGACGAGGGACAGCAGTGCGAACGAGCGCGAGCCAGCGGGGAGCTTGCGGGTGTGGCTGCGTTCACGCTCGAAGCCGAGCAGCAGCCCGATGGCAAGCGCCACCAGGAACGGCTGAATTTGCTGCCAGCTCACGAAGACTCCCCTGTTCATGCGCTACTGGAATGATTCTGCTGCATGACGTGTGGCTGTGGCTGCGGTAGCCCCGGGTGGGGAGACACGCCGTACACCATCACGGCGACTCCTCGACGTGGGTCGTGGCGAGGGCCTGCTGGGTGCGCGCGGTTCTCGATATGGAAGCTAAGCAGCGCGATTCGGTCAAAATGACGGTAACCAAGGTGCTCACCGCCTGGCTGCTGACCGCGCAACGCGACAGCCCGTTCCCACCCCTTGACCTGTCTTTCTTCGACAAGCCTGGGGCCACCCTCTACTTGCTCACCCCGGCGGATGGCACGGTCGCGGCTCAAGCGATCGTGTTGATGGACCAGCTGATTAATCGGCAACGCGCCAAGGTGGCACAGTGGGAGCAGTTCAGCCGCATCGGGATGTTCCTCGATGAGATCACCAACACCCCGATTCCGCGGCTGCCGCAACACCTGGCCGAATCGCGCGGGCTGGGTGTGGCGATTTGCTTTGCCGCCCAAGCCGGCTCGCAGCTCGACGCGATCTACGGCCCGCTGCAGGGCAAGGCGATACGTGACGTCACCCCGGCGGCGCTGATTATGTACGGCTCCCACGAGCGCGACGTGATGGAGTCGGCTGCGTTCTGGGTGGGTAAGGCAACCCGCAGCCATCAGTCCTACGATCACGACCGCGACGGCCGCAGCACCAGCCGCCACTTCGGCAACGCGCTGGAGCCAGCCGAGCTGGTTCCGCGCGACGCCGGGGAAGCTCGAGTGATATCTCGGGGAACTCCTGGCGAGATGGTCGAGCTCCTCGAGTGGGAGGATTTCGTGGTCTACCTCGACGAACTGCGCGCCGCTCGCAACAACAACAACAGAAGAACATGAGGAGCACGCGCCGGAGTTGCAGATCGATGTCGCCCGCGGCAACGGTACCGAGGTCGATCAGCCGCGGCAGTGGTACCTGCGTGACAACGGATCCGACGTAGGCGCCTAGAGGCTGTGATCCGCGACGGGTTGCGGCGGATGTGCGATGCCGCCCGGGCCTAGTGTCGAGGGTCGGCGTGGGCGGCGAAGGCATTCGGCCTCACCGTCTGGATTGCCACGCTGCTGCGACGCCAGCACTTGAGTAATTAAGTGAGGCTTCACGAGGTGGGCGCGGTCACTCCTGATTCCAGTTGATGACCTGAAAGACGGTCATCCCGACGCAGAGGATCACGCCGACGTACGGGACCGCTGCGGGGACGGTGATGTATCCCTGGTGTGCGGTGCCGCGCCGCTTGATGGCGATCAGTGACGCGTTTACCAGGGTGAATATGATCAGCACCAGCAGGCTGGTGAGTTGCGCCAATGACACCAACGGCAGCAGCGCGGTGCCGACGATCATGGCGACGAGCACCACCACGGTCGCGGTCACCGGAGTCTTTAAGCGCGCGTGTACCTTTGCCAGCCGGCCAGTGATCCAGCCCTCCTTGGCCAGCCCGTAGAGAATGCGCGAGCCCATGATGATCTGCACGATGACCCCGTTGACGGCGGCGACCATTCCGATGAGGCTCAACAACGCGGCATTGCTCGCACCGCTTCGTTCGACGACGAGGCTCAGCGGCGCATCGCTGTCGGCCAGTTCGGCCGGGGACACCAGCGTCGTCGAGACGATGACGACCAGCAGGTACAACACGGTCGAGACGACCAGTGCGATCAGAATGGCCAGCGGCATTGTCCTGCTGGGGTTCTTGGCTTCCTCTGCCACGTTGACCATGTCCTCGAAGCCGATGAAGGCGTAGAAGGCGAGGAACGCGCCGGCGAACACCCCGCCCAGGCCGACGGCGGGATCGATCGCCAGCAGGCCGCGAACATCCGCGTGCGCGAACGCATTTCGGCCGAACCAGATGACCAGCAGCAGGCCCAACACCTCCAACCCGGTGAGAAAGGCCGCGGTCTTGGCCGACTCGCCGATTCCCTTGATCGCTATTGCCCCGAGGGCGACCAGTAGCCCGATGCTGGCGGCCAGAGTCGGAACCGAGACGAACGACTTCAGATATCCCGCAAAGCCCTGCGCCAGCGCCGCCGCCGACGAGATGCCGCCGCCAACCATCGCCAGGCCGATCGCCGTCGACAGCCAGCGTTTGCCGAACGCGCGGTGCAGGTACACCGAGATGCTCGCGCTGACCGGGTAACGCCCGGACAGTTCCACGTAGGAGAACGCAGTGATGCCGGCGGTGACCATCGCCAGAACGAACGCCAGTGTGGTGCTCGACCCGGCGAATCCCGCCACTTTCCCGATGAGCACATAGATGCCGGCGCCGAGGATGTTGCCGAGGCCGTAGAGGGTCACAAGGGGCAGCCCGAGCGATCGGCGCAACCTGGCGTCCTCGCCCACGAATCGATCCTAGTGCCCTCTTCCGGCCGGCAAGTTCCGCCGGGCAGTCAGCTGAAAGCCGATGCTGCGGATCTGGATGGACGGCAGTCCGTCCATCGGCACCGCGGCAAGCAGCGTGCCTTACCTGAAGTCGGCGCGGGCCCGCATTGCCGACGCCCGGTCGGCACCGCGCCGGGCCTGTCGGTGCTCAACTGCACCCCGGACCAGTTCTTCACTAGCCATCGGTTCCTCGGGCACGGTCGATCAACGGCCACCGCGTCTGGGACTTGTGACCCTGGCGCGGGTAGCGCGCGCAAGCGGACAGTGGGGTTTCCGATGTGCCTGTGCCGGAGGTCGGCGGAACACAACCGAGGTACCCATATGGGAGAGCAAGCGCGGAGGTCATAGGGATGCGCGACAGAGATCAGCGGCTGCGCAATGAGGTTGAGCACCCCGAACGTTACGAGGAGGTGACAATCACCTCCTCACGCGTACCGATAGTGCTATCGGTGTGGCACGGCCGGCCGGGTGGCCCGGTCGCGATGTTCCTGCCCGGCACCATGACACACCCGCTGTTCTACGAGGAGTTCTGCGACGCGCTTGCCGCCCAGGGCATTAACGTCGTGGGGGTTCACCTCGAGGGGCACGGCAAGAGCCCGCGCGTTGGGCGGGTCCTGCGTTTGGAGAGTCTGGTCGCCAACGCACTCGACGCGACAGCATGGGCGCGCGTGAGATTCGGGCGTTGCCCCGTTGTCGTGGGCTCCAGTCAAGGCGGTGTGCTGGCGATGATCGTCGCTACGCGCGACCGCGACCTCGCCGGCGTGGTGGCTCACAATATCCTCGATCCCGAACTCCCCGCTTCCATCACGGTGTCGCGGTTCCCGACTTTCCTGCAGGGTGCGTACCGCCCGTTCGTGCGAGGCGTACGGGTGCTGGCCATGCTGTTGCCCCGGCTACCAATCCGGTTCAGCGTCTACCTCGACATGGCTCGGGTGTGCCGTGAGCCCTGGACCGCCGAGCAATTCTTGATGGACCCGCTGAGCCTGCGCGCCTACCCGCTTGCTTTTCTGGCCGACCTGTTCACCGCCGACATGAGCGCCGTGCGCGATGGCACGATCACCTGTTCGATCGTGGTCGTCGCCGGCCGGGGCGACCCCTTGTTCAGCTTCGACTACACACAGAAGGTCTTCGCCCGTATCGCGGCCCCTGCCAAAGAGCTGGTGGTGTTCGACACTGATCACCACCTTCTGTTCAACGAATGCCTGCCTCTAGTTCTCGGTCGTATCACCGAGCTCATCACGCGCCTTGACGCCCAACAGCCGCGCCTGAAGACCAGTATGTGATCTCGCCGTGCGCCTGGAAGTTGATACGGCAGCGTTGCCGATGAGCGCAGCCGGCCTCAACGACGGCGCACGCAACCCGGATGCGCGGCGGGGCTACGTGAGACTCGCGGACGGCCGCAGGCTTTCCTATACGGAGTGGGGAGACCGCACAGGCCGACCGGTGCTGGAGTTCCGTGGTCTACCCAGTTCGAGCCTTGGCGACGCGATCGACCACACCAAACTCGCCGAGGCGCAGGTGCGACGCATCACCGTTGACCGTCCGGGCGTCGGCTTCTCCGACCCGCAACCAGGTCGCGCGCTGCTCGACTGGCCCGATGACGTACGCGCCCTTGCCGATTCACTCCGACTGGACCGTTTCGCCGTGCTCGGCACCTCCGGTGGAGGACCGTATGCCGCCGCCTGCTGCGTGGCGTTGCCGGACCGGATCGGCCGCGCGGCACTCGTCAGTGCGCTGGGTCCGCTGGATCGACCTGGCGCGCTTTCCGGCATGAACCGCGGCGAGGCGCGCACCATGATCCTCGCCCGCCGCGCCCCACTGCTGGCACGCTGTCTCGTCGGTACGGCCGTCACCGCTGATCGCTTTCGGCCCGGGACGGTGTATCGAGGCCTAATGGCGGCGCTGCCCGAGGTCGACCGCCGCGTCGCCGCAGACGCGCGTGTTCGGGACAGCCTGGCCGACTCGTTCGCGCTGGCGTTTCGGCAGGGCGTTCGCGGACAGGTGCTTGACTGGGGAATCATCGCAACACCGTGGGGCTTTCGCCCCGACGACATTCGCGTTCCGGTGGATCTGTACCACGGCGGGCTCGATGACCGCGTCCCGCTGCATCATGCGCGCGATCTGGCCGTCCGCATCCCCGTTGGGGATCTCACCGAATACCCGAGCGAGGGCCACATGCTTGTCTTCTCACACGCCGAGGAGATTCTCATCGCCACCGCCGCTCCTGCTGTGCCCTAGATGCACCTGCTCTCAAATCGGGTCATCACCATGGTGCAATCATCCCGCCGGGTACCGCGGATGGCGACATCCCCACTCGGCGGCCAGTTGGCTCCGATGTCGTGTTCTCGGATGCACGAGACGTTGCCGTCATGCGAGGCATACGGATGCAACTCCTTCCAGCCCGTCGCGAGAAGGGTCGTGTCTGTACCACCTTCGGCCCTGAGCTGAATTACCCGATCTGCGTCCCGCAATCGGTGCCGGCTCCGGGCGGTGGCTGCCGGTCGGATCGTCATGAGTACGACCGCATAGCCCTCGGCTAGGACCGCGGGCGCACGAACCGCACATGCGCATCGAGCCCGCTGCCGTGGGTGCGTGGCCTCAACTCGGCGGTGGCGTCGCTTGCGCGGGCGAGCCGGGCAACAATGGCCAGGCCCAGTCCGCTACCGGCGGTGTCGGTGCGTCCGCGCCAGAACCGATCGAAAGCACGGGCGCGGTCCTCGGGGGACATGCCAGGACCCTCATCCAGCACATGCAGGTCGACGGCGTCGACGGTGGGGGCCGCTGTGATGGTCACGTCGATGGTGCTGCCGGCCGGGGACACGGCCAGTGCGTTGTCGATGAGGTTGTCGATGATCTGCTCGGCGGCCCCGGGCACGGCCAGCGACGGGGCCGATTCTGGCGTTGTCACGCCGAGGTGTACCCCGGATTCTTCGGCGAGCGGCTGCCATTGTTCGACCCGCGCGCGCGCGATGTCGGCGAGGTCAATGTTCTGCGACGCCATTGCGGCATCGTCGGCCCGGCTGAGCATCAGCAGCGCGTCGACGATCCGCTGCAAGCGCAATGCCTCGTCCTGGGCTTCAGCGATGGTGTTGCGCGCGGCTTCGGGATCAGCATCGACAAGGTCGGCGGCATTGTCTAAGCGGACGCGCAGCGCCGTCAATGGCGTGCGCAGCTGGTGAGAGGCGTCGCCCGCGAACGCACGTTGCTGGCGCAGCAGGTCTTCGAGCCGCGCGGCCATCTTGTTGACAGACCTTGCCAGGCTGCGGATTTCGGGCGCCCCACCAGGCTCGGGCGCACGCACCTCGAGCCGTCCTTCGGCCAGCAGTTCGGTGGTGGCGCGCAATTGCTGCAGGCGCCGCGTGACCGTGCCTGCGAGGACGAACGCCACCGCCCCGGCCAGCAGCACCGTGATACCGGCGACAAACCACAGTGTCCGCAGCTGCCCGCGCACTTTATCGGTCACCACCTGCGTCGGATAGGTCAGCCGCACCGCCCCGATCACCCGCTCGCCGCTCACGACGGGCACGGCCACGTAGAGCAGGTCGGTGGCCAGGCTGACCGAGTGACGTTGTCCGGTAGCGATGTCGCCAGAGAGTGCCCTGGCGATCTCGGGCCGCGACCGGTAAGAGGTGCCCGTAGCGGATTGGTCGTCGTCTGAGGTCGCGACTGAATCGCCGGCCGCGTTGACGATGACCACCCGCGCTCCGCTGGCTTGGCGGTAGCGGTGCGCGTCGGCCACCACGCGCGGATCGGGTGACGTCGCTGCTTCGAGGGTGTCCTCGCTGCGCCCGGCGAGCAGAAAGGCGTCGCGTTCCAGTGCGGTCACAATGCGTTCGCGCTCGACCCGCTCCAGGTAGGTGCCCAGCGGGATGTCCTGCACCACCACGACGAGGAAGGTCACTGCCATGAACGCGGCCATCAGCCGCCACTTCACGACGGAATCCCAAACCGGAAACCGACCCCGCGGACCGCCTCGATCCAGCGCGGGTCGCCGAGCTTCTTACGGATCGCGGCCACGTGCGCGTCGACGGTCTTGGTGGTGCCGTACCAGTTGGCGCCCCACACCCGATGCAGGATCTCCGATCGGCGGTGCACAGCCCCGGGATCTTCGGCGAGATAGCAGAGTAGGTCGAATTCCTTGGGCGTCAAGTGCACCTCCCGCTCGCTGACGTGCACACGCTGGGTGCGGCGGTCGATGCTGAGCGGCCCGATCGTGCGGGTGGTGGCGTCCTGATCGAGATGACCGTCTCGAACTGCGGTGCGCCGCAGGACAGCGCGGATGCGTGCCACGAGCTCATGCATGCCGAACGGTTTGACGACATAGTCGTCGGCGCCCATCTCCAGCGCCAGGACCCGGTCGATCTCCTCGCTGCGGGCACTGACCACGATGATCGGCACCTGCGAGAGCGCCCGGATCGCACGGCAGACATCGGTGCCGTCCAGGTCAGGCAACCCCAGGTCCAGCAGCACGAAATCCGGCGCAGTTGCCGATACATCCGCCACGGCGTCGGTGCCGGTGCCGACGCGGCTCGCCTCGAAGCCCGCTCTGCCCAGCCCGTCGCACAGCCCGGCGCCGACCGCATCGTCGTCTTCGACCACCAGTACCCGCACGTCCGCATTATGGGCCCGCCGCCGCCCGTGTCGATGCATCACGCGCATCGTCTTCGACGAGGCTTCGCGCGATCTTGGCCGATTCTTGGATGTCGCCGCGACCATCCTTGACCGGCCGGAATCTAGCGTGAACTCATGAGATCGAAAGTGGCGGTGATTGTCTCGCTGGCGTTCGTCCTGACTGTCGGAGGGGCCGCGCTGGCAGTCAACACCAGGATTCTGAACACCTCGCCCCCACCCGACATCGGGCGGGCAAACGAAGTATTGATCCCCGGCGGAGCGCAGCCGGCTGTGGCGCCGACGGCCACGCCAGCCGTTGTGCCTGCCCTGACACCGACAGCGCCGACGTCCATTGTGTCGCCGCGAAGCGACGACGAGCACAGCGCGGGCGAGCACTCGGAACCGGAACAGGCCGAGCATGAGCGCGACGACTGACTCCGGCACGCTCCGGCATTCGCCTGCGCGATGGTCCAAGCTCGCCGCCACCACACTGTCGGCCGGTGCGCTCCTCGGCATCGTTCACGCGCTGAGTGCGACCGCAGCCGAGCCGGCAGTAACGCCGAGCATCGACACGGGAGCCGGGGGCGGCCTTCCGGCCACCGCAGCCATCCAGCCCACTCGCCCGGCACGTGCGGCGGTCCCGGCCCCGGTGCTTCCGCCGTCCGCTGCACCCGTTGTCCCCCAAGGTGTGTCGAAAGCCTCCGGTGGCTGAGAAGATCCTGGAGAGCGTCCGGCCACTTGTGAGTGGCCGCAGCCAAGCACCCGTCCACGCAGAGTCGCTACGGGCGGATCGGCGCCCGGCGATGGGCGGCACCGCCGCGATCACCCTGGTCGGTGGACCGCCGGGGCTTCTCGACGACTGCTTCGGGCTGCTGGCTGAGCTCGAGCAGGCATGGAGCCGTTTCCGCGAGGGCAGCGACGTGTGGCGGCTGAACTGGTCCCAGGGCCGTCCGGTGCGGGTGCGTCCCTGCACCGTGCGCCTCGTGGCCGAACTGATCAACGCCTGGACGTTGACTGACGGCGACTTCGACCCGACCGTGCTGCCGCAGCTGGTGGCCAGCGGTTACGACACCAGCCGCGTCGATGCGTCACGGCGAACGACATTGCCCGAGACCGCGGCGTGGCCGGGCGCGGTCTCGGGCATCGACATCGCCGGTCTGAACATTCGGCTTCCGGTGGGCACCACACTCGACCCGGGCGGGCTGGGCAAGGGCCTGGCCGCCGACATGATCGCCGAGCTTGCACTCGACCGCGGCGCGGACGGGGTGTTGGCCGAGGTCGGAGGCGACCTGGTGGTCGCCGGACTGACCCCCGACGCCACGGCGTGGACGATCGGCATCGCCGACCCGTTCACGCCTGGGGAGCTGCTGTGCGTGATCCGGCTCACCAGGGGATCCGTGGCGACGTCGAGCCGGCTCGTGCGGGTGTGGGCCGGCCCCGACGGTCCGGCGCATCACCTGATCAACCCCGACACTGGCGTCGGCGCAGTCACCCCGACGGTCACTTCGACCGTCATCGCCGGCACCGGCGCCAGAGCCGAAGCTTTGGCCAAGCTGGCGTTTGTGCGCGACCCCGATCGGCTACTGGATTGGCTGCCCCGTATCGGCGCCGCCGGACTGATCGTCACTGCCGATCAACGGCACGAGTGCACGGCGAACTGGGCAGATTTCGCATGACCGACCCGCACCTGTGGTGGTATGTCGTCCGCGCGAGCGGTCTGGTGGCCTGGGCCACGATGACCGGCTCAGTGCTGTGGGGTGTGCTGCTGGCCACGCGGGTGCTGCGGTCCATCGACAACCCCGCGTGGCTGCAGGACTTGCATCGCTGGCTCGGCGGCACCACGCTGATCATGACCGGGCTACACATGCTGTCGCTCATGCTCGACAGGTGGACGCACTTCTCACTCACCGAGGTCTTCGTGCCATTGGCGGCGGGCTACCGGCCCTGGCCGGTAGCCCTGGGCATCGTCGCGTTCTACCTGCTGGTCGCCGTCTACGGATCCTCCCTGCTGCGGTCGAGGATGCCGCGGCGATTCTGGAAAGCGCTGCACTACAGCAGTTACCTGTCAGTGATCCTGGTGTCCTTCCACGCCGGCTGGTCCGGCAGCGACGTGGGTGCCTGGGGCTATCGACTGGTGGCCTTCACCCTGCTGGGTCTGACCACCGTGGCGGTGCTCGTGCGGGTGCTGACCTTCACGGTTGCCTCGCCGCTCCCGCCGCGACCGCAGCAAGCCGTGCCGCCGCACCCGATGATCGTCACCGCGACATATCCGCTGACCCGCGAGGTCCTCGGCATCGATCTCTCGCTGCAGGACGGGACGGAGTTGCCGGTTTGGATGCCCGGAGCCCACGTGACTTTGCGGCTGCCCAACGGATTGTCGCGCTGCTACTCACTGTGCGGCGATCCGGCCGACCGCAGCCGATACCGAATCGCCGTGCACCGCGCGGCGTCCTCGCGCGGCGGCAGCGCCTGGCTGCACGCCAACGCGGCGCCCGGCAAAATCCTGGACGTTGTCCAGCCCGGACAACCACTTCATACTCGAGCCCGCAGAGGAGTACCTGTTCGTGGCCGGTGGGATCGGCATAACGCCCATCAAGACGATGATCGAAGCGCTGCCCGCAGACCGGCGCTGGCGGCTGGTCTACATCGGCCGCAGTCGGGCCACCATGGCCTTCAGCGGCGAACTACAGCAGCGGTGGCCGCAGCACGTCAGCGTCTACGCCCGCGATGAGACCGGCGTCCGACCTGATCTCGCGCGCATCCTCAACGGCACGACAGCGGCGGTGTACTGCTGCGGGCCAGCGTCGATGACCGAAGAACTCGCGACCCTCGTCCCGGCGCCACGTCTGCACATCGAACGGTTCACCCCGGCACCGCAACAGCCGTACCCTCCCCGGCGGGCCTTCGAGGTGACCTGCAGACGCAGCAGCACCCACCTGCACGTCTCAGAGCACCAGTCACTGCTCGATGCGCTCGAACGCGCCCATCTGCCCGTGCACTCGTCATGCCGCGAAGGAATCTGCGGCGCATGCCAAGTCCGCGTCATCGCCGGCCAACCCCAGCACCTGGACTCCGTTGCGAGCGAGGAGCACAAGGACAGGGCGGGCGTCATCTATCCGTGCGTGTCCCGCTCACACACCACTTCCCTGACGCTCGATCTATAGTCGGGCAACACGCACCGCCGCTGTCAATTTCGGTTCGAGGCTGCCTACGCGGCATCTCCGCCCTCACCGGGCTGGTCCTGACGGTGGAGATCGGCGACTGGTCACGCTTCACCGGATCCGCGATCGGCGCCTACGTCGGGCTGGTGCCCTCCGAGTACTCTTCGGGCAACTCTCGGGTGCAGGGGTCGATCACGAAAGCCGGCAACACCCATGTGCGCCGCCTGCTGATCGAATCGGCCTGGCATCACCGCAAGTCCTACAGCACCTCCGGTCCCACACTGCGAGCCCGCTGGGCCAAAGTCGACCCGGCGCTTCGCGCTCGCGGACACGCCGGCAACCGCCGCCTCAACAAGCGGTGGCACGGTTTCACCGAACGCGGCAAGAACCCCCTCGTCGCCAACGTCGCGATCGCCCGCGAACTCGCCGGCTGGTGCTGGTCACTGGCGACCATGCAATAAGCCGGTCGACACCCAAGACTTGGCTGATCCAGGTGATCAGGCGTCGGCGCGGTGAGTGAACCAACCTGTCAAGAACCTATGAGCCACAACACGATTCAACGACGATCGTCCGTGACGCTCGCCTGTAGACAGCAGTAAACGTTCACATCCGAATCATTGTCCTGCGGTAACCAACCCGCGCATATCAGTCTGACACCACCGTCGTGAGCAACGACCGCCGACACCATCGCCAGATCAGTCAAACGAAAACCGCCCCACCGATTGGTCGGGGCGGCTTTCACCTGCCCCTTGACAAAGTCGCCTACATATCAGGTTCTCAAATCCCGCTTCATCTCGCGATGCTACGGCGATAGTTCATGTCTCAGGGCGCTGCACCGCCGGTTTGTCTCACGAAGCGCTTCATTTCCTACGGGGCGCCGGCCCTAACGTGGGGCGTAGGAATTGCCAACGTGGGGCGTAGGAATTGCCGTGGGAACCCCAGCCCAGCGGTTGGCCAGGCACATTCGCCACTGCGGCACAGATTTCGCCTCTGTGTGGATCGCGGCATGCAACCGGGGATGCTTCAGTTAGTCGTCTGTCGTGTGTCGTACTCCCAGAGCACGTATTGCTCCCTCTCCCAGCAGTTCTCGACGTGGCGCGTGTGCCCAACGTGAGTTGATGCTGTGCCCCTGTTGCGGTGTGGCTGTGCTGCGGTCGATATTCAATCGGGACAGCCGCTCATAGGTCGAATCGGTGAGCCGGCAACTGACTCCTATGTCGGCGGCGATGTGCGGTACAGCGCGTCGCCGGCTTCGTCGACTGGCGTCGGCGTTGTAATCCATCCGGGTTGGATGAGCAGCGACGGTAATCCGACCTAGCGCGATGCAATCTCACGAAGTGATCGAGCGATGCGGCCGGTGGCCCATAGTCCGTAGAGGGCGGCGTGTTTGGAGACCAGACCTGAGACGGGCGCGAGGACCACGTGGCGCAGGCCCGCGTCGCCGAAGGCCTGAAGCTTGGCCACCACCTGTTCTGGGGTACCCCACAGCAGGGGCCCCTCAGTCATCACGGCATCCGGCACGGCGGCAATGGCCTCCTCGATCATCCGGCGATCGTGGCGGTCCGGCACGAAGTCGACGAGCGCATTGAAGTGCTCCCCAAGAGGGTGCACGGCCCCGGCCTGCCGCCACAGATCGGCGGGAGCCCCGAGCCCCAGCAATCGGATGGCCTTGGTCTCGAGCATGGCCCGTGCCTCCTGCTCGGTGGCGCCGATCACCGTGAAGCGATGCAGCGCAGGGGTGATCGAGGCCGGATCTCGCCCCGCATCGGCGGCCGCGGCCCGTACCGTCGCCAGCTTGTCCGCGTACTCGCTCGGCGACACCACCGCCGTGGGGTACCACCCGTCGCCGTAGCGTCCGGTCAATCCGAGCATGCGAGGACCGTGCCCGGCGATCCAGATCTCGGGCACCCTGCCGTTCGGGGCTTTGAGATCCATCGTTGCCTGGTCGAGCTGGTAGTGCTTGCCGGAGAAGGTGATCGGCCCTCGCGCCGACAGACACAGCCGGATGATCTGCAGAGCCTCCTCCAGGCGGGTTACCGGCTCGGAGAAGTCCAGACCGTACGGGTCGATATTCATCCGCTCGCCGGCGCCGATGCCCAGGATGGGCGCGCGCTTGGTGAGATGAGACAGCGTCATCACCGCCTGTGCGATCAAGACGGGATGGCGCCGGATCGGCTCGGTCACCCCGACCCCGAGGCGCATCCGCCCCACCCGCGATGCGAGGTAGCCGAGCAACACCTGGTAGTCGAAAAACTCATGCGGGCTGGGGCGTTGCGCGGCGAGCCAGGTCAGCTCCCTACCCCAGATGACGCTGGGAAAGACGTTCTGGAAGTGGTCGATGAGCATCACCGAGTCCAGCCGCATCGCCCGCGCACCGAGGAGAAAGGCGCGGGTGGCGCTCAGCGGGGGTTGGGTGCCCAGCTGAAGCCCCACCGAGATTCGCGAGCTGTTCACGACGGCCTGACCCGGTTGTCCCGCGGCTGCCTGGACGTGGCAGCGGCGCGCGTGCCAGAGTGCGCGTGGCGGCGTGCACTGATCGTCTTGTAGACCTCGAACCACGCGACGCCGGCGATCCCGGCGACGATGGCCACACACCATTGTGCGAGCGTGATGGGGCCGAAGTCGAACGCATGGCGCAATCCCGGAACGGACAAGACGGCGACGATGGCCACACACCATTGTGCGAGCGTGATGGGGCCGAAGTCGAACGCATGGCGCAATCCCGGAACGGACAAGACGGCGACGAGAAGCACGGCGGCCCCGCAGCACGCGAAACACCTCGTTGAAGGTGAATTCATGGTCGCTGACGTAGGTCATCGGTTGGATCGCGTATACGGCGTCGAAGGACTCGTCGTCGAACTCGAGAGCCTTGTTGAAGTCTCCGGTCTGGAAGTTTGACCGCGGCAGTTTGGGGTTTCGCCAGGCCTTCTCGATCTGCGAGCGGTCCAGGTTGATGCCGTACGGCGTCGCGCCGGTCAACTCGGCGATGTGCTCGGCGATGGCGCCGCATCCGCACCCCAAGCTCACGAGCATGCGGGATCGGCCAACTGCTCAGGATCGACGGCGCTTCCCATTGCCCGATAGCCGGCGGGGTTGAAATGCAGATGGTGCACGCGGTCCGCGAGCTGCTGATAGAGTTCGCGACCGCGTCCGCAGCATTGGGCGGCGCGCCCAAGCCGATGACAGCACACAATCGATGCGCTTCTCGCGCAGGCCGATTCGGGGACGGTCGACCGGGCCTGACCGCCCCGATCCCGACCTGCAGTACGAGGCCGGGGCGTCAGCGCCGAGCCGGGCCCCGGCCCGACTTTGGGACCCGACCTCGCGCGGGCGGTGTGCCACCAGCCGCTATGACGAGAGGTTGTGTATCACTTGTGCTCAGGGTGAGGTGCGTGGTCGGCGCAGCCACTTGTCGATGGCGACGATGATGCTGGCCGCGAGGGCGAGGCCGTAGATGCGCAGCCACGCGCCGACGTCGATTGGTGCGGTGCCGAACATTCTATTCATGGCAGGTACGTATGTTATGGCGAGCTGGCCGATGGCCTGGCCAGTCACGCCGAGGATGATCCATCGGTTGGAAAAGACGCCGATCCGCCACGCCGAATAGGTCAACGACCTGCAGCTGAACAGGTAAAACGCCTCGACGACGACGAAGAGGTTCAGCGCTGCGGTTCGGGCCTCGGACAGGCTGGCGCCGTTGCGGAGTTCCCACTCGAACAGCCACCAGGCGCCGGCGACGAGCAGGGTGGACACGAGCAGGATCCGGGTCATCAACGCTCGGGTGAGCAGCGACTGGTTGGGGTCGCGCGGCGGGCGGAGCATGATGCCGGCCTCCTTGGGCTCGAAGGCGAGCATGAGGCCGAGCGCAACGGCGGTGGTCATGTTGATCCACAGAATCTGGGTGGGCAGGATCGGCAGCGCGGCGCCAAATGCGATGGCCACCAAGATGACCAATCCCTCACCGATATTGGTGGGCAGGGTCCAGGTGATGAACTTCGTGAGGTTATCGAACACCCCGCGGCCCTCTTCGACGGCGGCTTCGATGGTGGCGAAGTCGTCATCGGTCAGCACCATGTCGGCGGCGTCCTTGGCAACCTCGGTGCCGCCGCGGCCCATCGCGACCCCAATATTGGCCTGGCGCAACGCGGGTGCGTCGTTGACACCGTCGCCGGTCATCGCCACCACGTGCCCCCTGGCCTGCAACGCCTCCACCAGTCGCAGCTTCTGCTCGGGTGACACCCTGGCAAACACGCTGGCTCCGTCCACGGCGTCGGGGTAGTCCTCCGCATGCAGCGCAGCCAGATCGGCGCCGGTGAGCACCGCGCCTGGCGTCGGCTCAGCGTTGGCGAGCAACCCGACCTGCGTTGCGATCGACGCGGCCGTGCCCGCATGGTCACCGGTGATCATCTTCACGGCGATGCCTGCGGTGTGGCAGGCGGCCACCGCGGAGGTCGCCGCCGCCCTGGGTGGATCAAGCATTGCCTGCAACCCGGTGAACGCCAGCGAACCAGGCAGCGCATCTTCTTCGAAGTCGAGGAGACTGCTCGCGGCGCGCACTGCGGTGGCCAGCACCCGCAGGCCTCGACGGCTAAGCATGTCGGCGGCTCGCAGCACCGACGAGCGATCCAGCGGACGCAGCTCGTTCCGTCGGCGCCCATCTGCGCACCGCACAGGCCGAGGATGCGCTCGACCGCACCCTTGGCCAGCACGACGTGCTTGTCGTCGCTATCGCGATGCAGGGTGGCCATGTACTGGCGCTCGGAGCTGAACGGAATGACCGCCACCCTCGGCAGCGTCACGGCGAGCCGATCCCGGTCGAGGCCGGCCTTGGCAGCAACGACGAGCATGGCGCCCTCGGTAGGGTCACCGACGATGTCCCGGCGCGCACCGTCCTGGGTAAGTGCGGCGTCGTTGCAGCACGCCCCTGCCAGCAACGACCACCGCAGCGCCGCGCTGGCATCCACCGATACCGGCGCACCGTCTGCCTCGCAGAGGACACCGTCGGGGGCATAGCCCGTTCCGGTCGCCTCGACCACGCCGTCGGGGGTCCAGATCACCTGGACCGTCATCTGGTTCTCGGTCAGTGTTCCAGTCTTGTCGGCGCAGATGACCGTGGTGCTGCCCAACGTCTCCACCGCAGGCAGGCGCCGAATGACCGCTCGCCGCTTGGCCATTCGCGCCACACCGATGGCCAGCGTGATCGTGACCGCGGCCGGCAGGCCTTCTGGGATGGCGCCGACCGCCAGCGCGATCGCGGCGGTGAACGTTTCGACGGGCATCCTGCCGGCGCAGCAGCCCCACACCGAGGGTGAGCGCGGCCAGACCCAAAATGCCGATGGTCAGGATCTTGCTGAACCAGACGAGCTTTGCGGTCAACGGCGTGGTGAGGATCTCCGCGGCACCCACAAGGCGATGGATTTCACCGAGCTCGGTCTCGGCGCCGGTCGCCACAACGACACCGACGCCGCTGCCCGCGGTCACCAGGGTGCCCGAATACGCCATATTGCGGCGATCGGCCACCGGGGTGGGCTCGGGCAACACGACCTCGTCTTTGTGAACCGGCGCCGACTCCCCAGTCAGCGCGGACTCGTTCACCCGCAGCTCAGTCTCGCGCAGCAGCCGCACATCGGCGGGAACCTTGTCGCCGGCCTCCAGCAGCACCAGATCGCCGGGAACCAGCTCCTCCGACGGCACGGTGTGCTCGTGACCGTCGCGCACCACCTTGGCCTGGGTGCGCACCATGGACCGCAGGCCCTCCAGCGCGGCCTCGGCCTTGGACTCCTGAATGAAACCCACGACGGCGTTGACCACGACCACACCGAAGATCACCGCGGAGTCGACGAATTCCTGCAGACCGGCGGTGATCACCCCCGCGACGAGCAAAACATAGATCAGCGGGTGATGAAACTGCCGCAGCATTCGCACCAGCAAGCCGGGCCCTGCAGCTTCCGGCAAGGCGTTGGGCCCGAACCGCTCCAATCGTTCGGCCGCCTCAAGGCTGACAACCCCCGGTGCGGATCGGTCTCCAGTAGCAGCACCACTTCGTGTGCCGCTAGACCATGATGCGCGTTTCTCGTAGACGCGGATACCGGCAATCGCCTCACCTCGCGGCACACGACCGACTCAACTGATCACGCTCACCGCCCGAGGGGGACCTGGCGGGCCAGCGGGCTCAGCCCGTCAGGCGGACTGTCCGCGGGGACCGCCGCGATCACGGCCGCGACCCGACCTCCCACTGGCTCGGCACAACCATGACCGGTCGGTGGGAGTGGTGCAGGGTTCCCATTGCGGCGCTGCCCAGCAGGATCTCCCGCGCGGCAGAACGTCCGCGCGAGCCGACGATCACCACGGCCGCATTGCGGTCGCTGGCGGCCGCGATAAGTGCGTCGGAGATGGCACGAGCGTGGAGGCCATGACCGCGGTCGACCTTCAGCCGCAGGACTTCTCGCGCTCCTGCCTCTGATGGATTGGCAGGTGGTGGCGTGTCGGCGCCTTCGTCGACGGATACCAGCAGCACCTCCCGTTCGGGGAACAGGCGTCTGGCCGACGCGAACGCTGTTTCGGCACCGGCCGAGCCGTCCCAGCCGACAACCACCGGCCCTTCGGCAAGCGCCGCGTACTCGGCGGTCAACATCGGATGCGGGACGACGACCACGGGTCGGGCGGCGTAGTGCACCACCATGTCCGACACGCTGCCCAGCACAGCCTGGGTGCCGCCCAGCCCGCGGGACCCGACGAGCACCAGGTCCGCCTGTACCTGCTCGGCGGCCTGCGCGATGCGCAGGCCCTCGGCGCCCCAGGTTTTTTTCAGCAGCGGCTCGGCGTCCCATCCGGCCGCGCGGGCCAGCGTCACCCCCATCGCCACGAGCCGTTGGGCCTCGCGCTCACCCTCTTGCTCGACCATCTCGATCAACTCGTTGATGTCACGGGCGATGGCCCGCAGCCGCCGACGCACCTTGTCGGTGGCGAATGGCGGGACCCACAGGTAGGTGATCCACCCGTGCGCCCCGGGGAACAGCATCGCACCGGCATCGATCGCGGCGCTTGCCCCTGGGGAGCCGTCGTATCCCACGATCGCACCCACTGCCAAGGTGCACCTCCTCAATACCGTAGGCCAGCACTGCGCACGACTACGGCGAAATGTACACGCCCGCAATGGTCGACACTCTGATACGCACCGGGCTGCTGTCGTTCAGCGGGCCTCGAACAGTCACGCCGACCGGGCGTTCGGCGCAAGCCGCACCTCGGTGATCGTATGACGCCGAGATCGCGGTGACCTCGATGGTCCAATCGCGCCCAGCAGGTGATCTCGCGCCATTCGGGTCACGAGTCCGATGGCGCGGATGAGTTCGACCGCTTCGGTCATCTGGTATCGCTGAACGAGCCGGCTCAAGATTTCCTCGGTGGTCAGCGGTGGCAGCGCGGGTCCACCACTTCATCCAGCAGTCACGTCTCGCCGTCTGACAACTCGATTACTGCCGGGGGCCAGTGTCGGCAACAATTGTGAACGGATTTGTGAACGAAACGCGGCGCAACTGCCGAGATGGCGTGGAACGCGGAGTGATGGCTGGGACGGGCGATCGATGATGACCTGCACGTTCGAGACCCGCGAAGCGATGTGAGACTGGGACCGGTTAGCTCATAACCCAGAGGTCGCAGGTTCGAATCCTGTCCCCGCTACTGTGAGATTCAGGCCGGGATACCTTAAGGAATCCCGGCCTGAATCGATTTCGAACCCGACGCGGTCACCACGCGAAACCCCCGCAGGCAGTTGCGCAAGTAACTCTGCAGGCCGGCACGCAAGATTCTGTCGGCAGTATTCTTTAGTCTGCCCTGATGGAGTACGCAACGATCGACGCACTGCGGGAGCGGCATCCCGCGTGGCGACTGCTGCGTGCCGGCAACTCCACGTTGGTCCTGTCCTTCCTCGGGATGTTCTTCGTCGAGGGCAACCGAGGCGCGTGCCCAGCAAGCGAGGCCGCGGCCGCGTTGGACGACCACCTACACGCTCTGAACGCCGAGCTCCCCACCGAGAGCGGCGAGCCGCGGTATCCGAAGGAGCCGCGAGCCTACTTGGAGGACTGGGCGGCCACCGAAGCCGCCTATCTGCGGCGGTTCTACCCGCCCGGCGATGACGAAGTCCACTACGAGGTCACACCAGCGTTCGAGAAGGCCTACGCGTGGGTCACGACCCTCAAGGGCAGGTCCTTCGTCGGGACCGAGTCCAGGCTGCATACCGTGGTCGAGTTGCTGCGGCAGATCGTGCACGGAACCGAAGCCGAACCCGACCTCCGGCTGGCCGAACTACGCCGCCGGCGCGACGAACTCGACGCCGAGATCGCTGCCGTCGAGGCCGGCGTCATCACCGTGCTGGACGCGACCGGGGTCCGCGACCGCTACCAACAGCTCTCCGCGACCGCGCGGGAACTGCTCTCGGACTTCCGCGAGGTCGAAGAAAACTTCCGGCTCCTCGACCGTGCCGCGCGCGAGAAGATTGCGGCCTGGGATGGATCGAAGGGCGAACTGCTCGCCGAGTTGGTCGGAAGCCGCTCCGAGATCGCCGGCTCGGACCAGGGCCGGAGCTTCCAGTCGTTCTACGACTTCCTTCTTTCCGAGTCGCGCCAGGCCGAGCTCACCGAACTGCTCGCCAAAGTGTCGACCGTCGACGCAATCGAAGCAGACCATCGGATTCGTGGCATTCACCACGACTGGTCCGAGGCTGCCGATCGGGCGCAACGCACCGTCCGGCAGATATCCGAACAACTGCGTCGCTTCCTCGACGACCAGGTCTGGCTGGAGAACCGGCGCGTCCTGGACCTGGTTCGGGCGGTGGAGAATACCGCCCTCGAGCTCCGCGACCACCCGCCGGCCTTCGGGCTCGAGGTCGACCAGCCGGGCATCGAGATCGCGCTTCCGTTCGAGCGCCCGCTGTACCAGCCTCCGGCGGCGGTCGCGGTCGAGAGCCACATCCCCCCGGCGACCGGGGAGGTCGACGCCGACCTTCTCTTCACTCAGACTTTCATCGACCAGAGCGCGCCTGATCGAGACCATCCGCACCGTGCTGCCCGAGAGTTCCTCCGCCCTCTTGTCCGACGTCATCGCGATGCACCCCATCGAGCAGGGTGCGGCGGAGATCGTCGGCTACCTCGCGCTCAACGACGAAGAGGTGAGGGTCGACATGGACGACGCGGATGAGACGCTGCTGGAGTACTCGGACCCCGCCGACCCGGACATCACCAAGCGAGCGCGGCTGCCGAAAGTGACGGTGCGGCGACGATGAGCAACGAGCACGCGGTCGCCAGCGCCATCATCCGGCTGATGCAAGGCGTCGTCTACCGTGGGTCGGACGAGGACACCTGGCTCACGTTGGAACGCCTGGGCGCCGGTGTCCGAGACCATTTCGCCGCCATCGGCGTCGACGTGGTCGTCGATGACGCCGAGGGTTATGCCTATCTGCGATCCCGGCCAGAGGAGGACGGCGATGAGGCGCTCCCGCGCCTGGTGCGCAGGCGGGCACTGACATACAACGTCAGCCTGCTGCTGGTGCTACTGCGCAAGCGGCTCGTCGAGTTCGAGACGACCGGCGGTGACGGCCGACTGGTCCTCACCACCGATCAGATCGTCGAGATGCTGAGGCTCTTCCAGGCAGAGTCCACCAACGATGCACGCGTCGTGGACCAGGCGGAGACGACGATCAAGAAGGCGGCCGAGCTCGGCTTTCTGCGGCAGTTACGCGGTCAAAGCGACCATTGGGAGGTACGGCGAATCCTCAAGGCCTACGTCGACGCCCAGACCTTGTCGGACTTCGCCGCCAAGCTGCGGGAGTACGCCGGTGCGGTGGCCGCTGATGAGTGAAGGAGCTATTCGCCACGGTCGGACTCGGGGACACTCGACGGGCCGGTTACCGGCTGCAGCACGCGGAGGTACTTGAACTGGGGCACGTTCGACAGCCAGGTCTGGCGGTTCACTCCTGGCACTGAGACCGCTCTGCTGACCGGTGACATCGGCTCCGGCAAGTCGACGATCGTCGACGCGCTCACCACGTTGCTGATGCCATCCCATAAGGCCGCCTACAACAAGGCCGCCGGCGCGGAGGCCAAGGAACGCACGCTGCGCTCGTACGTTGAAGGGCCACTACAAGTCCGAGCGAAACGAGGCCACCGGACGGTCCCGCGCCAAGGGGCTGCGCGAGAACAAACGGACCTACTCAGTTGTCCTCGGGGTCTTCGTCAACCACGGCTACGACGAGACGGTCACCCTGGCCCAGGTCTTCCAGCAGCGCGAGAGCACCGGACAGCCCTACCGGTTTTTCGTCACCGCCACCAAAGGAACTGTCGATCGCGACGGACTTCGCCGACTTCGGCTCGGACCTGCGAGATCTGCGCAGGAGACTGCGGGCCAGCGGGGCAGAGCTCTTCGACGAATTCCCCAAGTACGCAACGTCATTGCGTCGCCTGCTCGGAATCCGATCGGAGCAGGCGCTCGAACTGTTCCATCAGACCGTCTCGATGAAGTCGGTCGGCAACCTCAACGATTTCGTGCGCGACCACATGCTCGAACCGAGCGACTCCACCGAGCGGGTGCGCGACATCATCGCCCACTTCGAAGACCTGACCAAGGCTCACGACGCCGTCAAGCGCGCGCGAGAGCAACTCGAAGCGCTCGAGCCCGTCGTGCAGACCGCGGCGAAGTACGACGATGCCCTCGCGGAGCGCAACGCCCGGGAGCGCGAGCGATCCGCCGTCCGGCTCTTCATCGCAGAGCTTCGCTCCAATCTGCTTGCCGATGAGATCGCCCAGCTGGAGGCCGAGGGCTTGGGCTTGTGGAAGGAGCAGGATACCGCAAAAGCCAAGCAGCAGAAGCTAAACCACGAACGCGACTCTCTCATCGAGGAGCGCGCCAACGCGGGTGGGGACCGCATCGGCGAGCTGGAGCGACTTGCCAGTGAGGCTCGAGCCCAGGCCCAAAGCCGTCGTCAGGCCCGAGCGCGGTTCGACGCAGCCGTCTCCGGCGCCGGGCTGGAAGCGGTCGCCGGCAGCGAGGAGTTCGCGGCCCTGTCCGCTCTGGTGGCAACCGAACGCCCGCGGCTTACCGCCGAGAAGCGGGCCCTCGACGCGGCTACCGCCGAAGCGATCGGACGCGAGAAGGAGTTCCAACGCAAGTGCGACCTCATCACCGAGGAACTCACGAGCCTCGAGCAACGCACCAGCAACCTGGACCTCGCGCAGGTTGAGGTGCGCGCAGAGCTATGCGCGGACCTTGGGCTGACGCCTGTGGAGACTTCCCTATGCCGGCGAGCTCCTCGACGTCAGCGATGAGCACTCCGAGTGGCGGGGCGCCGCGGAACGAGTGCTGCGTGGCTTCGCGCTGTCACTGCTGGTGCCACAGCAGCACTACGACGCCGTTGCCGGATGGGTGAACAGCCGTAGGCTCACGTTTCGCGGTCGCGGTGGCCAGGTAAGGGGAGCCAAGCTCGTCTACGAACGGGTTCCCAGACAACGGGTTCGCCTCCAATCGCCAGGGCACGATGGGCTCTTGCTCGCCGACTGCATCGAGGTCAAGGACGGGCCCTTTCGTGAGTATCTCGTCGACGAGCTCGTGAAGCGGGCCGACTACCGATGTGCGTCAAGCCTCGAGGAGTTCCGCAGCCAGCGGCGCGCCGTGACCCGCGAGGGCCAGGTGCGCTCCGGCGAGCGCCACGAGAAGGACGATCGGCATCGCGTCGACGACCCCCGTCGTTGGGTCCTCGGCTGGGCCAACGAACGAAAGATCGCCGCGCTGCGCGACTGAGCTCGCCGAGCTGGAGCAAGAGCGCGCGACGGCTATCACCGAGCTGGCGAGGCTCAACGGGCAGCGGGATGCGCTGCAGGCCAAGCTGCGATGCTCTCGCTCGCCTGGAGGGATTCCAATCCTGGGCCGACCTCGATGTTGACGAGGCCGAGTCGCGCGCGAACGACCACGACGCCGAACGCGCCCGACTGCAGGCGGGCTCGTCGCGGCTGGAGGAGATCGCGCGGGCGCTCGCCGAGAACGCCGAGCAAGCTGCCGCCGTGGGGGAGTTGATCGAGAAACTCACCGGCCGGCTCGCCACGACGGCCAGGCGGCGAGAAGGCAAGCGGAACAAGGGAAGAAGCGCGACGACGAGTTCGTCGCCGCGCAGCCAGACGAGCAGCTGACAGCCGCCCGCGTCGTCGTACGAGGCTCTCGACGGACGCCTGGCGAAGAGCCGTCCGGTGCGCGCAGCGGACTGTGCCGAGACCGAGAACGCCCTCTCGGACGATCTTCATCAGCGTATCGAGCGACTCAATAGAGAACTCAGCGGCTATGCCCAGAGCCTGATTCAGTCAATGCTCAAGGTCTTGACGCCGATGGCCCGAGCTTCGCGCGGACATGGACGCCAATGTCGAAGCCCGCCAGGAGTTCCTGGCATTCCGGTGACCGCGTCGCGACCGACGACCTGCCCGCGTTTCGAGGCTGAGTTCAAGGAACAGCTCAACAAGAACACCATCCAGGAGCTGGCAGGGTTCAACAACTGGCTCAACCGGCAGGCGTCCGGCATCGACGAGCGCGTCGACCGCATCAACGAGGCGCTCGGCGCGGTGCCCTACAACCCAGGTCGCTACATCAAACTGGAGAAGGAGCCCACCACCAATCAGGATGTCGCGCAGTTCCGTTCAGACTTGCGCAATCTGACCAACGACAGCCTCGCGGTCGACGGCGACCAGTACTCCGAGCAGCGTTTCCTCGACGTCAAGCGAATCATCGAGCGCTTCCGCGGCCGCGACGGCTACGCCGAATCGGACAAGAACTGGACCCGGCGGGTCACCGACGTGCGCAACTGGTTCGTCTTCTCCGCCTCCGAGCGCGACGCTTGAAACCGGTGATGAATGGGAGCATTACAGCGATTCCGACGGCAAGTCCGGCGGTCAGAAGGAGAAGCTCGCCTACACGATCCTGGCGGCGTCGCTTGCCTACCAGTTCGGGCTCGAGTGGGGTGCCGAGCAGTCACGGGACTTCCGGTTCGCGGTCATCGACGAGGCATTCGGGCGCGGCTCGGATGTCTCGACGCGCTACGCGCTGGAACTCTTCGCGACGCTCGGGCTGCAACTTCTCATCGTCACGCCCTTACAGAAGGTTCACGTCATCGAGCCGTACGTGAAGGCAATCGGGTTCGTCGACAATCCGACCGGAACGTTCTCTCGCCTCCAGACCATGACGATCGAGGAGTACCGGACGCGACGTGACGGCCGTCGGCCATGAATGCCGGGTGGACCACGCCAGAGGACATTGCCGCCAGGGTCAGGCGCCGGTGGGACGACGGATCGCTGCTGCGTGCCTACGCCAACGGTGACCCCTTCGATCCGATCGAAGTGCGCACTTCGTGGCCCCACACCGTCGCAGGTCGGTGACGACATCGCCGCCGTCGCGCGAGTGGGTGGCCGCCCTCGACGCCGGCCGTCGCGACGACGGCCGATACACGCTGCATTGGCAATCGATCGGCGGCCGACAGATCGGCCGCAACCGGTTGCCCGTCCGCGCAGTGGTGTCCTCGATCGAGCAGGTCTCGGCACTCCTGGGCGTGGCCACTGCGGTTCGTCGTTTCGACGAACTCCTGGCCCTCGCACGCCAACACCCTCGGGTTCGGCAGTGGGTCATCGAGCATCCGCATCGCGCACTCGAACTGGGGCCCGAGCTGCCACAGCTGATTGCTGCCTACGTGTGGCTCGACGGTCACCGTCATTCGAATCGGTATCTGCGCGAAATCAGTGCGCCCGGCGTCGACACGAAGTTCGCTGAGCGCACTTCGACCGGTCTTGGCCGCCATGCTTGGCGTTTCGTCGACGGCGTCGGGATTCCTGGCTGACCTTGGCCTCCGGTCGAAGCCCGGATTGGTTCGGCTGCGGCCCGCGCCCTCGCTGGGTCTCCCGGCTCCGCTCACCGAGCTGGCGGTGCGTTCCGAGGAGTTGGCACAGCTCACGGTCGAACCACGAGCGGCATTGATCATCGAGAACGAGATCAGCTATCTGAGCGTCGACGTCCCCGAAGACGGCGTCGTGATCTGGGGGAAGGGCTTCGACGTCGACAGCGTCGGTCGGCTGCGATGGCTGGCCGACGCCGACGCTTATTACTGGGGAGACATCGACACCCACGGATTCGCAATCCTCGACCGTTTACGGGCGTGGCTCCCACGGGCACGTTCGGTTCTGATGGACAGCCAGACGCTGCTCGCCCATCGCGACCGTTGGGTCACCGAAGACCGTCCGGCCAGGTCGGTCCTCACACGACTGACGCCTGGCGAGCAGGACCTCTATTCGGAACTGGTCGGGGACGGATTGGGTGAACGTGTGCGCCTCGAACAGGAGCGAATCGACTGGGATTGGGTCGAGCAACGGTTACCGGTAGTCCACCGTGTGGGTGATAGGGACAGCGCACACGGCGGTAAAATCTGTGGTCGCCCGAGGATTGACATGGAGGTGCTGGCCGTGAAACATCGTCATGTCGTTACGAAGGACACCGTGAAGCGGGCCGCCGCTCGATCCACGAAGGCGTCGGCACAACTCGAGAATCGAGTAATTCCTGCCGGCTTCGTCCGCTCATCCACTGTGAGCCGCTTCCTCGCCGCGCGTAAACCGCGCCCCTGATGTCGCTGACGCCGGGGTATGGCGAAACTCCGCTTCCTGATGACGAATTGGTGGCTCTGCTGCCCGATGTCGTGCAGATCTTGGGTGAACCCGTGACTAGGGCTGCGGTCTACGACCTCGAACAGGGCATCCAGGATCAGGTGGCCGAGGAGCTTCTCACCGTGGCTCTCGAGGGTTCGCTGCAGCCCAGTGAACTGCTGACCGACTACTTCCTCAAAGACCTCCACGCCCGTCTGTACGGAGATATTTGGACATGGGCGGGCAAATGGCGGACACACGACGCCAACATCGGGGTTGCATATGAGCAGATTGCTGTCGACCTCCGCAATTCATTGGGCACGATCCTGTATCGATGGGAGAATACCGGCGACTGGACGCCGTTCGAGCTGGGTATTGTGGCCCATGCCGAGACAGTAAGGATCCACCCGTTCGTCGACGGAAATGGCCGTACCACAAGGCTTCTCGCAGACATACTATTCGTTGCCGCTCAAGATTCCGATCCCGTGTTCCAGTATGACTGGAATGTCGACAAACGCAGCTACATCAAACTCCTTCGTCGGTACGACGCAGACCGGGACGTCACGGATCTCACGAGACTGCTCGAAGCCAGACCGATGGGCGAATGAGTTGTCATCTGCGGCCCTGCGGACGGACGGTCACCCCCGCAGCCTTCAAGATCTTCAAGACCGTCGCGCGGCCCAGCATCAACTCCTCGGCTACCTGCCGGCTGGACTGTCCTGACTCATATGCCTTAACCACGGCGGCTCGCAGTTGAGCGGTAATCCGGCGCCGCTGCTGGGGCGGCGACACGAACCGCGTCGATCCATAAGTCACCTCTGCATCATCTTGCACATCCGTCAACGATGTGTTCGGACTGAACCGACTTAGGGCTACGAAATGAAACGGCCTGCGGAGAACTCCTCCGGGGGCCGTTTCGTATCAGTGGTTCGCGACGTCGCGGCCCCGTCTAGGCCCGGCGTCAGATGCAACGATTGCGTGGCCGCCTCGGGCAGCTGTGAGCGACGTGCGGGTCAGCAGCAGGGTCAGGCATAAGCCGGCGCCGTCAGCGCACGCAAGTTCGCCGGGTGCGAATCGGTTTGATCAGCTCGACTGTTCGGCGGCGTAATAGGCGGGCTCGGCAGTCATGTGCATTTCGACGGTGCCCTGGCACGCGCCGCTCAAGATCTCGGTCTGCATGGTGCCGGAAAGCGTGCCGTCGGGTTGGGGCGTGTAGCGCACGTCGGCCTGGGCCGGATTCCACTGGACCGTGTTGTCGGGCATCAAGCAGTCCCATTGGAAATCGCTGTGTTGCGTCCAGGCCGACCCGTCCCACGTGAACTGAACAGGTTGCGGGACCGTCGGATTCTTAGGTGCGGGGCCGCTGATGATCGTGGCCGTGCACTCACCGCCCGTACAGCTGGAATGGAATCCGTACGTATCGGTGTACTGCCCCTCAGGCTGGCCGGCCGCCATGCTGGTCCCAGATTTCGGACCGACGATGAACGTGATCGCGTAGTCGCCGTTCCAGGACGGGGGGTCGGTGAAGGCAACCGCAGGAAGTGAGAGTGCGATCGCGAGCGAGACGGTGCTCAAACCGACGAGACCGCTCAGTCGCTCTCGGGTCATCCGCATCTCCTCCGGGCACATTCACACCGGGCGAGTGTCGCAGAATCGGCGTTCCCGGGAAGAGGAATGTGGACGTCTGCAGTCGCGGTCGTCCGCGTCCTGCCAAAGTGACCACGTCTGATTGCGGTATACGACGGGCTGCGCCTGGCTAGCGTGGGTTGATGACCGCTCTGCTGGACGAGCTTCTCGATGCCCACGGGGGGTTGCAGCGGTGGCGGGCGGCGAGGACGATTCACGCGCGCGTGCGCTCGGGAGGGCTGCTGATCCGAACGCGGGTTCCGGGCAATCGCTTCATGGACTACCGCATCACCGTGCATGTCCAGCAGCCCCGAACGATTCTCGATCCGTTCCCGCGGAAGGGCCAGCGCGGGGTCTTCGAGCCTGGGGCGACCAGAATCGAAAGTCACGACGGCGAGGTCCTCGCCTCGCGCAGGGATGCGCGGGCCGCCTTCTTCGGCGGCTCGGGTCTGCGGCGGAACATTCGCTGGGATCCACTGGACTCCGTCTACTTCGCGGGCTATGCGATGTGGAACTACCTCACGTTTCCGTACCTGCTGACCCGCGACGGGGTCGAGGTCAGCGATGGAGCTACCTGGCTTCAGGACGGCGAGACATGGCGACGGCTCGAGGCGCGCTTCCCGCCGACCATCGACACACACTCATCCCGCCAGACGTACTACGTCGATGAGGGCGGGCGGCTACGACGTCACGACTACGTCGCCGAGGTGGTGGGCCGCTGGGCGCGGGCCGCTCACTATTGCACCGACCACATCGAGGCCGACGGACTCCTGTTCGGGACCCGGCGATGGGTCTACCCGATCGGTCCGGGCAACCGGTCCATGCCCTTCCCGACGCTGGTATCGCTGCAACTGAGCGACCTACGGGTCGAGACCGGTTAGGTCTCACCTAGTCGGAAGCCTCGGTGATCCAGGTGCGGGCACGTTCTGCCTCGGCGGTCGGAAAGGCGCGCATCTCACCCGGCATCAGAAAGCCGACGAGTTTCGTTGTGTGCTGGATCCATTCGACATCGGTGACGACTGCAAACCGCTCCCAGCGGAGGAAGTGCGTGAACCCTACCTTGGTGTCCTCCCAGACAGCGCCGGGCTCAATGCCGGCGAAATCTGCAGCGGTTTCGTAGTAGATCCGCACCTTGTCGTGGTCGAGCAGCCTTTTCTCGATGTCAGGGACGAGCACCCCTTCATAGTCGGCCTTGCTCACATGCCCGTGGCACGTGAACGCTGCGACGTTGTCAGGAAAACCTGCTAATACCTCGATCATGTTGACCTCCTGGTAAGCGAGTTCGCTATAGGACTTGAAAGCGGCTATTGGCCGTTCTCGCAGACGGTTTCGACGGTAGCCACGCCGTGCCCACGGCGTCGCGGGGCAATCGTCCTAGATTGCAGGGACTTTGGTCTTTATGAGGTGGCCAATCGTCGGGTCATATGCGACGAGGTGCCGTAGACCGCTTGCTCGACAGTCCACTCCACGCCGGTCTTCTGGCACCCTGCGGCTTAGTATGGGCCGAGGGCGAGCGCCACGACGGGAGGGCACGTGCCTAGGTCCCGAGACATACTGCAGCGCTTCCGGTCTGCCGGGACGCCTGGGGCGGCCACGGCGCCCGGTGTTCCGGCAGACCGGGTGGCCGAGCTGTCGGCCGAGCTCGAGCCGGTGCTTGCACAGCTGGTGGCGGTGCAGGAGGAAGTCTCGCGGCTCCGGGCAAACGCGCAGCGTGAAGCCGAGCGACGGCGGCAGGCCGCGGTGGAGCATGCGAGTGCTCTAGTCGCCGCCGCTCACCGGGAAGCATCGGCGGAACGCGCTGACGCCGCTCGTCGTCTCGCCGGGCACGTCGAGGAGGAGACGGCGGCGACCTTGGCTGCCGCCGAGCTCGATGCCGTGGCAGTGCGCCGCCGTGCCGCGGACAAGATGCCGTCGTACATCGAGCGGGTGGTGTCAGCGACGAGGGCCGGGCTGGACTCCTCAGAGGAACACGGTTCGTGAGCTCGTCCTGGGTCGCGGGTGTGGTCCGCGCCAAGGCGCTGGCCAGGCGACGTCTGGGTGCGGCCGGGGCGCGCGCGGTTGCGACGTCACCGGGACTCGGTGGGGCGCTGGCCGCGCTGGCTTCGTCGTCCTACGGGCACGATGTGCGCTCGGGTCAGAGTTTGGGCGCCGCCCAACACGCGGTCGCCGCGTCGCTGCTGTGGAACATGCGGGTGCTCGCGGGGTGGCTTCCGCGTGGGCATGTGGACGTCGTGCGCCTCTTCGCGGCGGGTTTCGAGGTGGCCAATCTCGACGAGCACCTCTGCACGCTGCAACACGCGCCGACATCGCAGGGCGTGCCCACAGATCCGCCGTACTCGCTCGGGTCGCTGGACACCGCGTGGTCGCGGCTGTCGTCGATGACCGCTCTCACCGGGATCGCGGAGGTGCTCGAGACATCGCGCTGGCAGCTACGGGGGTGCAGAACACCGCGCGAGCTTGCTCTCGGAATTCGCCTGGCCTGGGCCGATGCCGTGGTCGCGGGTATGCCCGAGGCGGCGGGGTGGGCGCGGGCTGGCGCGGCGCTGCTCGTGCTCAAGGAGGTCGCCGTCGAGGACCGAGGGCTCTCGGAGCCGCTGGCGCTGCGCGCGTCGTACGTGCTGGGGCCGTCGTTCGTCGGTGCGTTGTCCGGCCGCCCGGTCGACATGGCGGGGCTGCGGGCCGACCTCCCGTCTGGCGCCACGTGGGCGCTCGAGGGCATCGATCAGATTCAGGACCTCTGGCGCGGGGAGGCCGCGTGGTGGCATCGGGTCGAGCGGGACGGGTTTGCATTGCTGCGCGGTTCCGGCTACGACCGGAAGCCGGTGGTCGGTGCCCTCGCGGTGTTGGCCGTGGACGCCTGGCGGGTTCGGGCAGCGCTGGAAACGGCGGCGCGTGGTGGCGCGGGACCGACGCTGGAGGCCTTCGATGGGGTGGCGTGAGGCCACCGCACCGGTGCGCATGCAGCGGGTGGCCCTGGTCTGCCCCAGGGCGGTGCTGCGCGACATGCTCGTGCGCGTTGCGGACGCCGGCGTCGTCGACATCGATCGCACGACGACCTCGGGACGCAGCGCCGGCGGGGCCGGAAGCGAGGCTGCGCACAGGCTCCTCGGCGCGCGCCCTGGCGGATCAGCGGATCCGCGTTTGTGCGCCACTGCACCCGACCTCGGTGACCTCGAGCGTGACGGCCGTGACGATCTGCTCGCAGGGGAGGCCGAACTCGTCTCGTACGCCGACGACGCCGTCGTTCGGGGCGAGATCGCCGCTCTGGCCGGCTGGGTTCCAACCACGGAGTTACCTAACCTGACCAGCCGACTGGCGGATGTCGGTGCTGGCGTCGTGCCGATCCCGTCACCGCGTGGGGTGGACCCCCCGACGTTGCTGCACCCCGGGAAGGGCTTGCGGCAGTCGTTCACGCCGCTGGTAGAGACGTACGGGACAGTGCCGTACGCCGACGTCGACCCCAGCATGCTCGCCGGTGTCGCGTACATGCTGATGTTCGGAATGATGTTTGGGGACGCCGGACACGGCGCCCTGCTCGTCGTTCTCGGACTCCTGATGCGTGCCGGCAGACCCCGCGCGCTTGCCCGCTTCCACAAGGTCTGGCCATTCGTCGTCGGGTCCGGGCTGGCCGCGATCGTGTTCGGACTGTTCTACGGAGAGTTCTTCGGGCCCACCGGAGTCGTTCCGGTGCTGTGGCTGGCCCCGCTCGACCAACCCGTCACGTTGTTGGCTGTCGCGTTGGGTGCTGGCGCGGTGTTTCTTGCCGGTGCCCAGATCGTCGGCACGGTCAACCGCTGGCGGGAGGGAGGGTGGCCGCTGGCACTGAGTGCGCCCTCCGGAATCGCCGGTGCGGCCCTTCTGGGCGGGCTCGGCCTCATCGCGTTCGGCGTGAACGGCCGTCTTGGGTGGCTCATTGTGGCCGGCGCCCTCGTCATGGCGGGCGGTGTCGCCCTGGCGTACATCGGATTTCTGGCCGCGGCCGGTGGAGGCGGAGCGGGGATCACCCAAGCCTCCGTCGAAGTCTTCGACGCCGTGATGCGGGTCGGCGCCAACCTGGTCTCCTTCACCCGCCTGGCAGCATTCGGTCTCACCCACGCAGCACTGGGAAAGATCGTGTGGGACGGCACGGCCGCGCTTTGGCGGTCAGGTGGCGTCCTGGTGGCCGCTGCTGTCATCGTCTTCGTCGTCGGGAATGTGCTCGCTTTCGGCCTCGAGGCGCTCGTTGCCGGGGTGCAGGCTCTGCGTCTGGAGTACTACGAGCTGTTCTCCCGGATTTTCACCGGCGAGGGCCGACCGTTTCGACCCTGGCAGGTCCCCACCGATCGCAGCGGTGAACTCCAGTCCACGAACAGCTCGGCAACATTCGGCGCCACCATCGGGAGAAAACCATGATGATCTGGGTTCTTGCACTGCCCGTCCTCGTCGCCGCGTTCACCGCGACTCGTCAGCTGCTGAGGCGCAGGGGGCGGACCGCCGTGCGAATCCTCGTGGGCCTCAATGCCTTCGTGTTCGTCGTCGCGCTCGCGGCGCTCGCTCTGATCGCCACCGCCGGCCCGGGAGTGGCCGATGTGACCACGACCGTGGCGCAGGGAAGCGGGTCCGGGTCCTCGTCGTCGGCCGCGCTGCTCGGCGCTGCCATCGCCGTGGCGGGCTCCTCCCTCGGGGCCGCCTTCGCGGTGGCCTACACCGGTGCCGCCGCGCTGGCGGCGATGAGTGAGAGGCCCGAGTTGTTCGGCCGCGCCATGGTCATCGTCGGACTGGCCGAGGGAATTGCGATCTACGGCCTCATCGTCGCGATCATTCTGATCGGCAAAGGATGAGTGAGATGGGACGTGTTGCGGTCATCGGCGAAGAAACCGCGGTATCCGGCTACGCACTGGCCGGCGTCCTAGTCGTGCCGGCCGAGGGTGACGACGAGGCCCACGGCGCCTGGAACAGCCTGCCCGACGACGTTGGGGTCGTCATCTTGACTGCTGCAGCGGCCCGTGCCCTGGGTGATGCCCGCACGGCGAAGATGCTCCCGCTCACGGTGGTGATGCCACCATAACCGCCGCCCCGACGTCTGACCTGGCCGATCCACTCGCCCCCGTCCGGGAGGGGTTGTTGGCACGGGCGCGAGCGGAGGCCGAACGTGTGGTCGCAGCGGCCGAGGCCGAGGCCGGCGCCACCCTGGCGGCGGCGCAGCGCGAAGCCGGCGCCGTCCGCGCCGCAGCGCGCGCAGAAGGGGAATCCGACGCCGCAGCGTTACTCGCTACCGAGCGTGCGCGGGTTCGACGCCAGGCCCGGGCGGTCATCCTGGCTGCGCAACGGGAGGCCTACAACGAGCTGCGTTCCCAGGTGGTGCAGGCGTTGTCTGCCCTACGGGACGACCCCTGCTACGGACCGTGGCGGGACCGTCTGGCCGAGCATGCCCGAACGGTGCTCGGAACCGACGCCGTGGTGAGCGAGCCCCCCGAAGGTGGGGTACTCGCCGAGAAGAACGGTCGGCGAGCGCTGTACACCTTGGTGGGACTCGCCAACCACGTGATCGACACGATGGGTGCAGAGGTCGAAGGACTCTGGTCGCCGTGAGCGCTGAAGTTTCCCGGGTATCAGGCTCGCTGGTCGAGATCGAGGGTCTGACCGGAGCGGCGATGTATGACGTTGTGCTGCTCGGTGAGCACCAGCTGCCGGGAGAAGTCGTTGCCATCACCGATCGCCGGATCACCGTCCAGGCCTATGAGGACACCGGCGGCCTGGCCCCCGGCGCCGCGGCCGTTTCCCGCGGCGCACCACTTTCGGCGGAACTGGGCCCGGGACTTCTGGGCTCGGTATTCGACGGCCTGCTCCGCCCGTTGTCCGGGGCCGGAACCTGGCTCGTTCCGGGCGCGGCACGACAAGCAGGCACCGAACCGCGCTGGCACTTCACTCCCTCGGTCGCTGAAGGCGCCATCGTGTCGGAGGGTGATGAGCTGGGATCGATCGGCGGCGACACTGCATTGCCGCTGCGGATCCTGGCCCCTGCCGGCACGGCCGGTGTGGTGCAGTACATCGCGACGGCAGGCTGCTATGCCGCGCACACGGTGGCCGCCACGGTTGCCGGGGTCGAGGTTCGGCTCACCAGCGTGTGGCCGGTCCGACATCCGCGCCCGTACCGCGAACGCCTCAACGCCGCCGAGAGCCTGCACACCGGGCAGCGAGTCCTCGACCTGCTGTACCCGGTGGCCCGCGGCAGCAGTGCCGCCGTGCCGGGTGGATTCGGTACCGGCAAGACAATGCTGTTGCAACAGATCGCCAAGTGGTGCGACGCCGACGTGATCGTGTACGTCGGGTGCGGCGAGCGCGGCAACGAGATGGCCGATGTGGTCGCCGAGCTCAGCGCGCTCGAGGATCCTCGCACCGGCGACCGGCTCAGTCGCCGCACGGTGATCATCGCCAACACCTCGAACATGCCCATGATGGCCCGCGAGGCCAGCATCTACACCGGTGTCACCGTTGCCGAGTACTTCCGGGACATGGGGTATCACGTCGTGCTGATTGCGGACTCGACGTCGCGCTGGGCGGAGGCGCTGCGGGAGTTCGCCTCTCGGACCGGGGCCTTGCCGGCGGAGGAGGGCTATCCCGCGAGTCTTGCCTCGGCGATGGCGGCCTTCTACGAACGAGCCGGACATGTCGTCACCCTCGGCGGGCGCCGCGGGTCGGTCACCATTATCGGTGCGGTCTCGCCCCCGGGCGGGGACATGACCGAACCGGTGACCGCGCACACGCAGCGGTTCGTCCGATCGGTGTGGATGCTCGACCGGGACCTGGCCTACGCGCGGCACTATCCGGCGGTTGCGTGGTCGGGATCGTTCTCCCGCGACTCCGACACGCTGGGCGCCTGGCATGCGCGGAAGGGAGATCCGGCATGGGCTCACCGCCGAGAGCGGGTCAGCGCGTTACTCTCGGACGCCGACCGGCTCGGCGCCCTCGCCGACCTGGTCGGCATCGGGGCGATGCCCGGTGCCGAACGCGTGGTCATGCTGGCCGGGCGGCTGCTGCGCGAGGGGGTGCTGCAACAGAGCGCGCTGAGCCCAAATGACGTCTTCTGTTCCGCGGCCAAAGGTGCGGCGCTGCTCGATGCCGTCCTCACCGTCATCGACCGGTGTGACGCGCTCGTCGACGCGGGGGTGCCCGCCGCGGCGATCGAAGAGACCGACTTCGGCAGCGTCCTGCGGGCTGCACAGGAAACCGGCCCCGAGGACTTCCAGGGGGTCCAGGAGCACCTGGACGCCATGCTGACTCGACTCGGAACGCTGGCATGAGTACGAGTTCCATCGTGCCGGCCGCGACGTTCGGCGCGCTCGAGTACACCGATGTGGCCGAGCTGCGAGGGCCGCTCCTCGTTGTCCGCGGCGTAGCGGGCGTGGGCTGGGACGAGTCCGCACGAGTCCATCTGGGTTCGGGGGAGGTGCGCAACGGGCTCGTCCTCGAGGTCGACCGCGACCTGGCGGTCGTCCAGATGCTCGAGGGGACCGACGGTATCCGGCCCGGCGACACCCGCGTCCGCTTCGCCGGGGAGACCCTGCACATCCCGGTGGGCCCCGGCTGGCTCGGGCGGGTCTGCAACGGCAGGGGAGAACCCGTCGACGGGGGGCCACCGATCTTCGGTGTGCGGCGGGCTGCTGTCTCGGGTTTCCCGCTCAACCCCACGCACCGCGAGCCGCCCGCTGAGCCAGTCACCACCGGGGTCTCGGCCATCGATGCGCTGACCACCGTGGTGAGGGGGCAGAAGCTGCCGGTGTTCTCGATTGCCGGGTTGCCGCATCTCGAGCTCGCCACTCAGGTGGCCGCGCAGGCCACCGCGGGTGATGCGCCGTTTTCGGTCGTCTTCGCGGGCATGGGCCTGACCCACCTCGACACGGCCGCTGTGCGAGACGTCCTCGAGGCGCGCTCGGCCGCCGGCGAGCTGGTGTTGTTGCTCAACACGGCTGACGACCCGGTGGTCGAACGGATTCTGACGCCCCGGATCGCCCTCACGGTCGCCGAGTATCTCGCTTTCGACATGGGCCGCCACGTGCTCGTCGTCATGGCTGACATGACGTCCTACGCGGAAGCGCTGCGGGAGGTGTCCGCGGCACGAGGTGAGATACCCGGCCGCCGGGCGTATCCGGGCTACCTCTTCAGCGACCTCGCCTCGCTCTACGAGCGGTGCGGCCGCATCCGTGGTGTGCCCGGGTCGGTCACCGTGCTTCCGGTGTTGACGATGCCTGCCGGGGACATCACCCATCCGGTTCCGGACCTCACCGGATACATCACCGAAGGCCAGATCGTGCTCTCGACCACCATGGGCGACGCCGGAATCTACCCGCCCGTGGATCCACTGAACTCCCTGTCCAGACTCATGCGCAAAGGTGCGGGCCCGGGACGGACCCGGGAGGATCACCTCGACGTAGCCGCGCAGGTCTTGGCATCGTTGGCCCGGGCCCGGCAAGCGCGTGAGCTCGCCGAGTTGGTGGGCGAGGATGCACTCAGCGCCACGGACCGCTCATATCTGTCCTTCGAACAAGCGTTGGAGCAGCGCCTGCTCAACCAGCGTCGCGACGAGGCACGAACACTCGATGAGACACTCGACCGCGCCTGGGAGGCGCTGCGTGTTCTTCCGCGCCGAGAGCTCACGATGCTTCCGAACGCTGTGCTCGACGCCCGGTACGCCGAGCCTTCCGCGGGGTCGTGAACGCGATGGCCAAGCTCCTGCACATGCCTCCCGGACGAGCTGGTCGCCTGTGGCTGCAACATCGGCTCTCCACCGCGCAGCACGGCGCGGATCTGCTCGACCACAAGTTACGCATCCTGCGTACCGAGCGGGAACAACTCGCGCTGCAACAGGACAGGATGGCCGCCGAGTGGGCGTCCGCGAGCCGGGAGGCGGACAGGTGGCTGTTGCGCGGAGTGCTGCTCGGCGGACAGCGCTCGGTCCGGCTCGCCGCCGCTCCGGCGCCCGCCGAGGTCCGCATCCTCTGGGAGCAGTCGATGGGCGTGCGCTATCCGGGCGAGGCCATCTGCACCGTGCCGGACCCCGCACCGGACGCACCGCCCCCCAGCAACACCGCACTGGTCGCGGCACGTGACTGCTATCGACGCGCGGTACAGGCCGCCGTTCAGCAGGCAGCCATCGAGACGGCAGTACGTGTTCTCGAGGCGCAAGAGATGGCCACTCGTCGCCGACTCCGCGCCATCGAGGACCGGTGGATCCCACGTCTGCAGCAGGCCCTGGCCGAGCTGCAATTCAAGCTCGAAGAAGACGAGCACAACGACGCCGTGCGATTGCGCTGGGCGGCAGGCAATCGCACCGGCGCCGAACGAGGAAGCCCCAGCAGAGGAAAGCCATGACAGCTCCCATGTTCGACAGGGTCCTCGTCGCCGTCGATGACTCACCGGCGGCCTTGGCCGCGGTCCGCGCCGCAGTAGAGATCGCGGCGCGCACCGGCGCGCATCTTCGTTTCGTGCACGTCACCAGCGACGGTGAAATCGTGCGTGCTCTCGCCCGCATGGGACGCGACAGCGAGCTGGCAACCAGACGCAACAAAGCTGCGGAGTCACTCCTGCAACACGTCGGTGCCGAAGCCGAACGTGCGGGCGTGCGAGCCGAGATGACACACCTCGAAGGTGACCCGGCCGCGCTTCTGTTGACAGAGGCGGGCAATTGGGGCGCCGACCTCCTCGTCATCGGCCGATCCGATGTGCGGGGAACCGGCCGACCCTACGTCGGCACGGTCACCCGGAAGGTTCTCGAGCTGGTCGACACTCCCGTCCTGGTCGTCCCGCGCCCGACATGACGTTCTGTCGTGGCCTGCGCTGCCGACGGCCCTCAAAAGCGCTGCCCGCCATCCGCCGACAGAGTTCGGCGACCTCCTTCACCGAACAACAGCAGCACACTGACCAGCGCGGCCAACCTCTGACGCGAAGATTCCCGTCTCGGTCGCCATCAGCCACCGCCCGCGGACTCTCCTCAGCGGCGGGTACGACGGCATGAGCGAACCGAGTAGGGACGGTGAACTCGGCATCAGCGCGCTGGTCTCCATTGGTATCGGGGGCATGGTCGGTGGCGGCATTTTCTCGGTTCTGGGGCTGACGGTGCAGATCGCTCACGCGGGCGCCTACCTGTCGTTCGTCGTCGGCGGCGTCATCGCAGCCATTACCGGCCGTTCTTACGCACTGCTGTCGGTGCGGATCCGCAGCCGCGGCGGGACCGCGGTCTTCCTGGACAAATGCTTTGGGACCAAGATTGCCGGGCCGCTCAATGTGCTGCTGTGGCTGAGCTATTTCGTGATGCTCGGGCTCTACGCAGTTGCCTTCGGCAGCTACGGTGCCGCATTGCTGGGTGCCGCTCCCGACGGTCCATGGCGGCGCGTGCTGGCCAGCGGCGTGGTACTTGCCTTTGCGGGGCTGAACCTGGCCGGCGCGCGTATCGTCGGGCGCGCCGAGGCGCTGCTGGTCTACGCCAAGCTGGTGATCCTGTCGGTCTTCTGCGTCGCCGGACTTTTCTTCGTCGACGGTGGCCGTGTCTCGCCCGCGCACTATCCCTCGATCGGGGTCATCGTTTATGCCGGAGCGTTGATCTTCTTGGGTTACGAGGGTTTCGAGCTGATCGCGAATGCTGCCGAGGATGCTCGAGATCCCCGGCGCAGCCTGCCGCTGGCATACCTCATTTCGATCGGCGTGGTGATCGGCCTCTATGTGCTCGTCGCGTTTGTCGCCGTGGGAAATCTCGACGTGGTGCAGATCGACCGCGACCGCGACTACGCGCTGGCCGCCGCCGCGCGTCCGTTCCTTGGCTCCGCGGGCTTCGTCTTGATTGGGATCGCCGCGGTGATCTCCACCGCGAGCGCGATCAATGCCACCCTGTATGGCACGGGAAAATTCACCTACCTCATGGCGCGCCACGGCGAGCTGCCACCCGCGCTGGGCAGGCCAGTCTGGGACCGGCCGATCGGTGGACTGCTCGCGACGACGGCGGGCACGTTGGTGGTGGTGAATGCTGTTGACATCGAAGGCATCAGCCTCATGGGTTCGGCCGGGTTCTTATTGATCTTCGCCGCAGTCAACCTCGCGGTGTTGCGGCTGCGTACCTCGCGGACGACCAAGCTGTTGGCGATCGCCGGAGCCCTGGCCTGCCTTGGGTCATTCGGTGTATTGACCGCATCCACAGCCGCGACGACGCCAAGCCACCTCTGGGTCCTCGGCGGCTTCCTGATGGGTGCGGTGGTTGTTGAATGCCTGGTTCAATTGCGTGGGCGAAAAGCGACACATCCTCCGCTGCAATGGTAGGAACGATAACCGCCGGTGCTCAACTAGCGGGGAATGGAGCGCGTCCAGTCCGGATGGGCTGCAGCGTTTTGAACAGGGTGTGATACGACTCGCGCACGTCGCGAGGAGACGGAATCGTCGCCAATCGCATCACGACCCGTTGACTATCCACTGCTTTGCGGCTTCGCACTGACCGGCGGGAAAATGCTTGATCTCTGCGGATACAAAATGCGACGCGAGATGCTGTGCGACATCTCCGAACGTCGAGTCTGTTACGACGGCGACTTTCTTTACGTGCTTGTGATGGTCTCGGACAAAGCGCAAGTGACTGACCATCGAGCCAAAATCTTCCCAGCCGGGGAATGACGGCGCATCGATGACGACGCCGGCGAGACCGCCAGTCGCCTCGATCTGTGGATCGACCGCTTTCGCGAGTTCGGCGAAGTCGTCCCTATCAAGCCGAGAGTGCGGTCGTACGACAACGATGGAATGCGCGGTGTCGAGGTCGTAGTCGATCATGTCTCTGCCTCCGGCTGATCAGTTGCGGCTCAAGCGCTTCGGCTTGATTGTTGCCCAGCGTGCGCCCTTGAGCACCGTTACGGGTAGGGGAGAAGGTCATTGATCTACTCCACATATTGACCCCGCCAGCGCGGGCCTTGTCCGGGCCTCATCGAGACTGCACGCAGATCGTAATCCGGACCAAAACGACGATCTGTGCGCAGACTGGCCGTCGAATTCGAGCGGCAGATGACAGGATGACGCGCGTGGCCGAGCGCGTCGAGTTCCCGAGTACCACGGGACCCACCTTGGCGGGGCTGGTCGACCTTCCTGAGGGCGACCTCCGCGGGTGGGGTGTCTTCTCGCACGGGTTCACTCTGGGCAAGGACAGCCCCGCCGCGAGCCGGATCTGCAAGCAGCTCGCCAGCGAGGGCATCGGCATGCTGCGCTTCGACAACCTCGGGCTCGGCGACTCCGAGGGCGACTGGGGCGACGGCTCGTTCTCGCACAAGGTCGCCGACACGGTCCGTGCGGTCGAGTTCATGAACGACTCCGGCCGCGAGGTGCGGCTGCTCGTCGGCCACTCGTTCGGCGGCTCGGCCGTCATCGCCGCCGCCGGGAAGTGCCCCTCCGTGGCGGCGGTCGTCAGCATCGCCGCGCCCTATCAACCCGCCCACGTCGAGCACAACTATGACGCCCTGGTCCAACGGATCGAAGCCGAAGGCGAGGCCCCGTTCTCTATCGGGGGCAAGGGGCTGACGCTGAAACGAGACTTCATCCAGGACGTCCGCGCCACCGATCTTCGCGAGTGCATCCGCGCGCTGCGCCGGGCGCTGCTGGTCATGCATTCGCCGACGGACAACACCGTCGGCATCGCCAACGCGAGCGACATCTTCCGTGCCGCCCGGCACCCGCGCAGTTTCGTCTCGCTGGAAGGCGCTGACCATCTCCTGACGGGCAGGAACCAGGCGGCGCGCGCAGCCCGGATCATCAGCGCCTGGGCCGACCCCTATCTGTGACAGCCCGCCAAGACGTTTCGCGATCGCTGCGCGCGAGTATCGCGCTTACAGCCCGGGATGATTGTCGACCTTCTGGCCGACAAGTCGGCGGTGGGTCCGGCGGGACGGCCTATCGATTTCGGGCTCTGAGGCGGCAGACCACCCCGAAGTGATCCGACGGAAAAACCCGCGGTTTCTCATCCGAGATCGGCTGCGTACCAAGCAAGTCGATATTCATCGCCGACCAACGCGAGAGCTTCACCAGTACGCGGTCGAAGCGCACCTGTCTCGTCTTGTTCTTCATGTCGAAGCGCATGTGGTTGATGGCAGTGTCCTCGGTGAAGCCGTCGTCATTAGCCCGCAGCATCGGCCACACATCACGAAACGGGTCGACGATGCGCGCGTTCTCGTCATCGCGCATATTGAAATCGCCAAGCAGCACCGCATCTTCGGTCGCCTGCACCTCGCGGAAGAGAGTCTTCAACTGGCGCGCGCGCAAGGATGAGGACGCCTTCCCGCTGTCGAGATGAACGCCGCAGATGACCACGGGCGCGCCGTTGATCACGAAGTCGGCGCGCAGGAAGCCACGGTCAAGGCGGCTGGGCAGCCGACAATATATGACGCGATCGACCGGTAACCGCGACAGCATCAGCATGCCGTAATTACCGACATGACGACCGGCGACCGCCGCGCGCATGTAGCCGTCTCGGATCCACGGTTGGGCGAGAAGCACATCGAGTGCGGCCGGCGTGACCTCCTGGAACACCATGACGTCGGGCGCACGTCGCGAGAGCAGTTCCGCGATCGCGAGGTAGCGCTGTTCGGCGTGGAAGGGATCGAACCAGACGTTGTAGGTCGCCATGGTCAACTCATCACGATCAACGGTGCCGGCGGCGTCGATGTCCGCCCAGCGACCGGTGTTCTCGTCGAATCGTCCAACGGGCACGGTGCGCCGACGCGGCGTGAACCACCGCCTGAGCAGTCCGGCCACGCTATGCGCGTGTCACAGTGAATGTCGGTGTCTGCGCAAGGCTTTGCCCGACGACACAGTACCGCTCGGTGAGCTCGGCAAGTTTCGCAAGATCGGAATCGCTTGCATCCGTGTCGATTTGGGCGAGGACGCTGATCGATTGCGTACCCACGGCTACCTCGCGGGACACTCCGAGCGTGCCGCGGGCGTCGAAACTGCCGTCTGCCCGAAGGGTCGCCGATCGAATCTCGATGCTCAACGCGGTGGCCACGCTGCGCATGGTCACTCCGGCGCAGCCGAGCAGCGCTTCCAGCAGCATGTCCCCCGAACAGGCGTCGCTGCCGTCACCGCCAGTCGCCGCATGAAGACCGGCCCGCACGGGTCCGGCCCACGTATCGACTGTGCAGGTGATGCCGGGATCGCGGAAATCGGCGGTCGCGGTCAGCGGGGTCGACGCCGAGGCGGGATCGTCGCGGTACCGCTGTTTGAGAGGTGCTTGCAGGTGACGAAGCTGGGCTGCATCCATGGCTCATCGTGGCACAGCCCCGGCCACGTCGACACAGCGCTCAGCGCAGTTTGACGACGACCTTGCCCTTGGCGCTGCGGTCCTCCAGCGAGGCGATCGCATCGGCGGCCCGATCGAGCGGGTAGACCACCGGCTCGGGTGCTGACACCTTGCCCGACGCCAGCAGCGGCTCGAGCTCGGCCCACTGTGCGTGCAGATAGCCGGGATGCGTCAGAGTCCATGCCCCCCAACCGACGCCGACGACGTCAACGTTGTTGAGCAGCAGCCGGTTCACCTTCACGGTCGGGATGTCGCCGCCGGTGAACCCGATGACGAGCAGCCGACCGCCGGGTGCCAGTGAACGCAGCGAGTCGGTGAACCGGTCCCCGCCGACGGGGTCAACGACGATGTCCACGCCGCGACCGTCGGTCAGCTCCTTGACCGCGTCCTTGAAACCGTCGGCCAGCACCACATCGGTGGCGCCCGCAGCCTTGGCGACCGGAATCTTGTCTTCGGTGCTCACCACCGCGATGACGCGAGACGCTCCCCACGCCGGCGCCAGCCGCAGCGTTGACGTGCCGATGCCGCCGGCCGCGCCGTGCACCAGCACCGTCTCACCCTCGGCCAGCCGCCCGCGGGTGACCAGCGCGTGATGCATTGTCAGGTCGTTGAACAACAGGCCCGGCACCGGCCTCGAACGACACCGAGTCGGGCAGCTTGAACACCCGATCCGCAGGCAGCGCAACGACTTCGGCCATCGCCCCGCACAACATCGTCAGCCCGCAGACCCGATCGCCGGCCGAGACATGCGCATCGGTCGGGGCGCTGCGCACCACGCCCGCGATCTCACCGCCGGGGGTGTACGGCAGCTCCGGCTTGTACTGGTAGAGACCGCGGGACTGCAGCACGTCGGGGAAGGCGACTCCGGCGGCATGCACGTCGATCAGGACCGCGCCGTCACCGTTCGGCTCGTCGATGTCGACGACCTTCGCCGCTTGGGGTCCATCGAGGCTGGCTATCTGTATCGCGCGCATGGCGGCCTTTCTCCCGGCTCGGATATTTCAATGCTCCTCACGTCCGCGCGAAACCCATTTAACTCCTGCGCGGGTTGCGACCAACCGGCCGGTAGGCTGCATATGTCCGGCAATCGTTGCCGAACTCGATGGGAGCACGCATGGCACGTGGTCAGAGCGCCCGCAGACGATCTGCGCGATTCGCCGCGGCCGAGGCGCTTGGGCGCGGTCGCGTCGTACCGGTGCGCTCCAAGGACGGCATCCGCCTGCACACCGAGGTCTTCGGTCCCGAAGACGGCCATCCCGTCGTGCTGGCGCACGGCATCACCTGTGCCATCCGGGTGTGGGCCTACCAGATCGCCGATCTCGCGACGGACTATCGCGTCATCGCCTTCGATCACCGCGGCCACGGCCGAAGTGCGGTGCCCGCGCGGCGCGACCGCTACAGCCTGGACCACCTCGCGGGCGATCTCGACTCGGTGCTCGAGGCGACGCTGCGCGCCGGGTGAGCGGGCGGTCATCGCCGGGCCATTCGATGGGCGGCATTGCGATCACCTCGTGGGCCGAGCGGTATCCCGAGCGGGTGGCCGAGCGCGCTGCCGCCGTCGCCCTGATCAACACGACCACCGGCGACCTGCTGCGTCACGTGGATTTCCTGCCCGTGCCCTCACCGCTGGCCGAGCGCCCGGGTGATGACGGCGGGCACGCTGCTCAAGACGTTCGGTGAGGCGCCGCTGCTGCGGGTGGCCACTCGCACCAGCCGCCGGTTTCGTCTCGTCGCTGGCGGTCGGCCGCGATGCCGACCCCGCGATCGCCGACTTCATCTACGAGCTGTTCATGTCGACCCCGCCCGCGGGCCGCGGCGGCTGGGCCCGCACGCTCGTCGACCATCTCGGGCCCAAGCACATCGGGTTGAAGAACCTGACGGTGCCGACGCTGGTGATCGGCAGCGAGAAGGACCGCCTGCTGCCGATGGTCTCGTCGCGCCGTATCGCGAAGGAAGCGCCGAACCTGGCCCAGTTCGTCGAGCTGTCCGGCGGTCACTGCGCGATCCTCGAACGCCCCGACGAGGTCAACAAGCACCTGCGCTCGCTGATCGAGTCGGTCGACCGAGGACCGCCGGGCGACGTCTTAAGCCGGCTCTAGTCGGCCAGCGCCGTCGTCGACTTCGGCGGCGGCGCGCCTTCGCCCGACCGGATGGCGCCGTCGAGGAAGCCGGTCCACTTGTCTGCGGTCTCGGTGCCTGCCCAGTAGATGCCGTCCACGGGCTTGTGCAGCCACGGACCGTACGTGGTCCACGAGCCGGGCGGTACCGCGGCCGTCGGACCGCCGGGCGCGAATTCCTCTGCGCCCCAGCAGTGGTCGAGGTAATCGATCGGGTTCGAGCGCGGCATCGCCGAACAGCGTCGGCGAAACCCGCCAGTGCGCGCTCGCGGCGCTGTTCGGGCGGCAGCGGGTCGAATGTGCGCGCGTCGGTGAAACCCAGCAGGATGCCGGGTCCGTCGTCGCCGGGGCTGACGTCGAACGTGATGAACACCGGACCCTCGTCGGAAAGCGCCTCGCCGGACAGGCCGTTCGCGCGCCAGAACGGCGTCTCGTAGGCGGCGTACGCCTTGCTCAGGTTGCCCTGCGGCCAGTGCTGCGCGAGCTTGCCGTACTCCGGCGGCAGGTCGGGCACGAAGGAGATGCCCGCGCGGTGCTCGGGTGGGATCGCGACGATGACGGCCTTAGCGGTCGACGGCGCCGCGATCGGACGTCGACCGTGAGCGTGCCGTCGGTGTGCCGTTCGATGCTGCGCACCACCGCGTCGAGCACGACGCGCGAGCCCAGCTCCTCGGCCATCCGCAGCGCGATCTGTTGCGTGCCATCGGGAAAGCGGTCCTGCTGCGCGCCGCCCTCGACGTCGAGCATGCGGTCGAGCCCGCCGGCGGCCTTGACGTAGCGGACCGCGTGCAGCATCGACACGGCGTCGGGTTCACACCCCCATGTCACCCTGGCCATGATCGCCATCAGGTCGCGGGTGCCTGCGCTGGCGTGCACGTACCGCAGCCACTCGTCGAGCGTCTTGGAGTCGAGAATCTCGGCGATCGGCGACGTCCACGGCTCGTCGACCGGCACCCGCCGGCTGACGCGGTCGAACCGCCACTGGATGCGGGACACGTCGAGCAACTCGATGATGGACAGCCTCGGAATGGTGCTGCGATACGACCGCACCTTGCCGCGCCAGCGGATCAGGTTCTTGCCGCGGCTGTGGGTCGGTACGGTCTGGCAGCCCAGCTCGGCGGCCAGCTCGACGACGGCTTCCTGGGTCGGCCCGACGAACGTTCCGCCCAGGTCGACCGGGGACGCCCGCGATCGTCGTGGTCGACGACCGGCCGCCGACCTGTTCGCGGCCTTCGAGGACCACCACGTCGTGTCCGAGTCGCACCAGCTCGCGGGCGGCCGAGAGCCCGGCGAACCCGGCTCCCACCACGACGACGTCGGTGCTGCCTGGCAAGACGGGAGAAGTCACGCGGATAGGCTCTCACGTCGTGAAGGTCATGACAGCGTTGTTCGGGCCGACGGATGCGATCGATCGTGCCCATGCGTTGCGCGAGGCGGGCGCCGGACGGCGTGTTCACCTTCGAGGGGCCGCACGACGTGTTCGCGCCGCTGACGCTGGCGTCAACGGTCGGCGGGCTCGACCTCATGACCAACGTGGCAATCGCGTTCCCGCGCAACCCCATTCAGCTCGCCCATCAGGCCAATGACCTGCAGTTGCTGAGCGCAGGGGCGGTTCACGCTGGGGCTGGGCACCCAGGTGCGGGCCCAGATCGAGAAGCGCTACGGCAGTGACTTCGACCGGCCCGTCGCCCGGATGAGGGAGATGGTCGGGGCGCTGCGCGCGATCTTCGCAGCGTGGAATGCCGGCGAGCGACTCGACTTCCGCGGCGAGTACTACCGGCACACGCTGATGACCCCGACCTTCAACCCGGGACCCAATCCGTTCGGTCCGCCGCCGATCTATCTCGGTGCGCTGGGTCCGCTGCTGACCAGGGCCACCGCGGAGATCGCCGACGGGCTGCTGGTGATGCCGTTCGGGTCGAAACGCTTCCTGCACGAGGCGACGATGCCCGCCGTCCGCAAGGGGCTGGCGGCCGCCGGCAGGGACGCCGCGGATTTCGCGGTGGTTCCCGAGATCATCGTGTCGGTGGGCTCCGACGATGAGGACCACGCCGCCGCCCGGCGCCTGTTGGCGTTCTACGGGTCGACTCCCGCCTATCGACCCGTCCTGGATGTGCACGGCTGGGGAGATCTGCAGCCCGAACTGAATGCGCTGTCCAAGCAGGGCCGCTGGGAGGATATGGGCGGGCTCATCGACGACCACATGCTGCACACCATCGCGGCCTGTGGCAGTCCGGCCGAGATCGCAGCGCACATCCGCGACCGCGTCGCGGGCGTTGCGGAGAGGATCTGCCTCTACCAGCCAGGTCCGATCGCCGTGGAGTCGTTGGCGGAGATCGTCGACGCGCTCGGCGTCCTGACCCATATCGTGGTACCCGTACGGGACCAAGGGAGGTTGCGGATGGATCAGGAGCGAGTACTCCGACGTGCTGATCATCGGCGCGGGCATTTCCGGCATCGGCGCGGCGTACCGCATCCACGAGAAGAACCCGGAGCTGTCCTACACCGATCCTTGAAGGGCGCGCAGCGCATCGGCGGGACCTGGGATCTGTTCCGGTATCCGGGCATCCGCTCGGACAGCGACATCTTCACGCTGAGCTTTCCCTTGGAGCCGTGGACCCGGCCGGAGAATGTCGCCGACGGCGACGACATCCGCGACTACCTGACCGAGACCGCCCGCAAGCACGGGATCGACCAGCACATCCGGTTCAATACGCACGTGATGTCTGCCGACTGGGATTCCGCCACCGACACCTGGACCGTGCAGACCGAAGAGGCGAGGGTGTGCCGAAGACCTACCGCGGTCGCTTCCTGTTCTTCGGCACCGGCTACTACAACTACGACGAGCCCTACACTCCGGACTTCCCGGGCATTGAGAACTTCACCGGCGACGTCGTGCACCCGCAGCACTGGCCCGAGTCGCTGGACTACACCGGCAAGCGGATGGTCGTGATCGGAAGCGGTGCAACGGCGATCAGCTGATCCCGTCGCTGACCAAGAAGGCCGGCCACGTGACGATGCTGCAGCGGTCGCCGACGTACATGCTCTCGTCGCCGCGAATCAATCCCGTCGTGCAGGCGATTCGCGCAGGTGCTGCCCGGCAGGCTCGCGTATGCCGCGGTCCGGCTGTACAACACATTGTTCACGGTGTTGACGTACGTCGTCGCGCGCAAGGCGCCCCGGTTCGCCAAGTGGCTGATGCGCGCGATGGCCGAAACGCAGTCTGCCCGAGGGATATCCGGTCGACGTGCATTTCAAGCCGACGTACGACCCGTGGGATCAGCGGTTGTGCCTCGATCTCGACACCGACCTCTACAACGCGATCTCCGCCGGCGGCGCCGACGTAGTGACCGACAACATCGACCACGTCGACGCGACGGGCATCGTGCTGCGCTCGGGCAAGCGCCTCGACGCCGACGTGATCGTCACCGCGACCGGACTGCAGTTGCAGGCGCTCGGTGGCGTGGTGTTGAGCATCGACGGCGCGGAGGTCAAACCGCAGGATCGCTTCGTCTACAAGGAGCACATGCTCGAGGACGTGCCGAACGTGGCATGGTGCGTCGGCTACATCAACGCCTCGTGGACGCTACGCGCCGACCTGACGGCGCGGGCGGTGGCGAAATTGTTGGCCTACATGGACGCTCACGGCTACACCCACGCTTACCCGCACCTCGGTGACAAGCCGATGCCTGAGAAGCCGGCGTGGAACATCAACGCCGGCTACGTGCAGCGCTCCGCGCATGTCCTTCCGAAGTCGGGGACGCACCGGCCGTGGAACGTGCGCCATAACTACGTGCTCGATGCGATCGATCACCGCCTCGACCGCATCGAGGAGTCGATGGTGTTCGGCCGGGCGCAGGTCGAAGCAGCCCAGTCCGCGTACGGAGCGACGGCGTGACAACCGCGGTCATCGTCATCGCCACCGTGTTCTTCGCGGGATGGGCATCTGTGCGCTTGCTGCTCCGGCGGCCATCGTCCGCCCGTTCGGCATCAGTCTTGGCAACGCCGCGTCGCGCTCCGAGGTGCGCGCGGTGTACGGCGGGTTCGGGCTCGCGATCGCGGGTGTGCTTGGCATGTCGTCCACTCGGGCAAGCGATAGTAGGACTTGCCAAGCTATGAGCGAAATTTTCGCTTTATGTATTGTGCGACATCCTATTTAGCGACATTTTCGCTCATAGCTTGGCACTTGGAACGGTCTGTAGATCGGTGGCACCTACTGCCGACGAGTTAACGACACACGACGCTAGCCCGCCGAAATCACTTAGGGAGCGACGGTCAACCAGTCGGCGAATCCGGACGGGTCGTGACGCCCGAGCGCGCCGTGCTCGAACAGCCCCCACCCCTCGACCGACTTGCCGCCCTCGGTGCAGACCGCACGGCCCACGTGGTCGATGACGCCGAAGCCCGCCCGTCCGACGATCGCCGGATCGGTCATGTCGTAGGTCAGGCGCTCGGTGAACTTGTCGCCCTTCCACATCCCGTGCAGCCAGTCCGAGTCGCCGCCGTAGCCGCCGCCCACGTGGATCGGGACCGGAAGCTTGGACTCCACCTCGAAGTGAACGGGGGAGCCGTCCATCGCGGTCGCTTCGATGGTCGCGCCCGTCGGGATGCGAGTGCCCGAGGTGTAGTGGATCTTGACCCGCGGCCAGCCCAGTTGTTCGACGCGGCCGTCGCGCCAGATCCGGGTGACGTCGTTGAGGCTGCGGAACCCGTTGGGCTCCTCCTGGATGATCAGGCAGATCGCGTAGTCATCGAACGCCATCGGCACGTAGAGCCACCACATGCCCTCGAACGGCGGGTGGGCCGGCCGGCCCGCGGGCTCGGGCTCACCAATCGGACGGATGCCCCAGGACCGGTCGCGGCTACCGATCCACACCGCGGGATCCACCTTGATCTCCTCGCCGTCGATCGCGATGATCCCACTCCAACTGCCCACCTGGGCGAACCGTTGCGCATCCAGCGTCACGCGCGTCCCCGACCGAAGCACGTGGCGCTGCTCCTGGATGACGTCGAACAGCCCGTTCCAGGTGAGGTCGACGGCAATGCCCTCGGTCTCCTCGAGGACCACCCGGAGCTTGTGCAGAGGCTCGCTGACCTCGACGCGGTAGCCCAGCACATGCTGGTTGAGCCGGTCGGAGTCGATGCCGTCGGACAGGTGCACTGCGGTCTGGGTGTCGCCGCGGCGGACGAGGACGAACGCGTCCTTGACCCCGAGGTTGGGGTAGTAGCCGATCCCGGTGATCAGGAAGATGTCGCCCGTACGGTCATGGGCGTTGAGGTAGGAGCGGTCGTAGAAGTTACGGTCGGACGCTCCCGGCCACGAAATCGGTTGCGGCAGTTGGTGGATCGGGAATTCGTCGGTGGGTCCGAGCATCAGGCGTCATCTCCGATTAGTCGTTTGAGCAGTGAGCCGTGGTAGAAGAGCGTTTCGACGTCTTCGGGCTTTTCGATCTCGCCGAACCGCACCCGCCGCGCGCTGGTCCGCATGAACACACACGCCCAGATCACCCCGGAGTACACGTAGAACCAGTTCAGGTCGCCGAGCTCGACGCCGGTGCGTTCGGCGTACGTCGCGCGGACGTCCTCCTCGCGCATGAAGTCCGGCAGTCCGGGCATACCCGCCAAGCCGGCGAGCTCCTGGAAGACGTTGTGAGCGAATATCATCCACGCGGCATCCATCTCACGCGGTCCGAGCGTCGCCATCTCCCAGTCCAACACCGCGATCGGCTCGAAGCCGTCGTAGAGGACATTGCCGACGCGGGAGTCGCCCCATATCAGCACTGGGTCGGTGGCAGCGACGTCCGCGGGCCAGTTCTGTTCCAGCCACTCGAGAGCGCGCTCCACCAGGGGTGAGCTGCCGATGTCGGGAACCGACCAGGCGTACCAGGACTTCAGCCAGTTGAGGTTGCGCCGCAGTGCATTTGGCTCCGACCCGTCATCGAGGAACCCGAACGTCTTCTCGGGCTCTGGAATGGAATGCAGCTTGGCGATCACCTCGACGGTGCTGTCCTGCAGTTCGCGCCGATTCTCGGCAGGCGCGTCGGCGAACCAGTTGTTGCCGAACGTGTACGGCATGACGTCGGGAGGAACCCGGCCCTCGACGAAATCCATCAGGAAGAACTGCGTGCCCAGCACTGAGCCCGACGCCTCGAGCCAGCGCACTTTGGGCACAGGGACGTCGGTCTTCTCGCCGACCAGCCGGATCACGTCGAACTGGTGGTCCATCCGGTACGACGTGAACACCGGCACGTCCTCATCGGTGGGGGCGACCCTGGCCACCCACTTCTGTTCCTGCGGCCGGCCGTCCTCGTCCCAGCGGCCGGTGAGGATGATCGTCTCCGACGACATGCCGTTGGAGTCGACGCCGCTTTCCACCGTGATCTCCGGGGCCGCGCCGCCCGGCATCACCGTCGACAGCCATTGCGACATCACACCGGGCAGCGTGCTGACGTCTCGACTCGAATGCTGGAGGCGGTCGACGTCTTCGACAGCCGGTTCGCTTGGCATCAGAACTGTTCCTTCGGCCGACAATTACGATACTGTGGGTAGCGATATGAAAGCAGACCCGTCATCGGTTGACAAGCCCCCCACGGCGGCGGGGCGGCCACGTGATCCGCGTATCGACGCTGCCATATTGCGGGCGACGGCGGATCTGCTTGCGGAAATCGGTTATTCGAACCTGACGATGGCCGCCGTCGCCGAGCGGGCCGGCACGACGAAGACGGCGCTTTACCGCCGGTGGTCCAGCAAGGCCGAACTCGTGCACGAGGCGGCCTTCCCGGCGGCCCCCACCGCGATCGAGACGCCTCCCGGAGATGTCACCGCCGACATCCACGCGATGATCGCCGCCGCCCGCGACGTGTTCACCAGCCCGGTGGTGCGCGCGGCGCTGCCCGGGCTGATCTCCGACATGGTCGCAGACGCGGAGCTGAACGCCAGGGTGATGAACCGCTTCACCGACGCGTTCGTCGCGGTGCGCAACCGCCTCGCGGACGCGGTCGAGCGCGGTGAGGTGCACGCCGACATCGACCCCGACCGCCTCGTCGAGGTGATCGGCGGCGCGACGCTCCTGCGGATACTGCTACGTCCCGACGAGCCGCTGGGCGCCGACTGGGTCGACCAGACCACTGCCATCGTCGTGCACGGTGTGGTGGCATAGGCGCCACACCCCATAGCGCGAGCGTGCGTGTTTGTACGCCGACACGCCGCATTTGGTGAGCACTTTGCGCACGCTCGCGCGGGCTGTCAGCGCTCGATCTGTCGCTTGTTGCGCTCGGTGACCGCGCGGAACTGATCGCCCAATCCCTCGAAATCGCGGTGTTGCGCGTATGCGATCTTCTCCTCGGCGGCCAGGGCGGGATCGATCACGGGGGCCGCGCCAGTCGTGTAGATCTCCTTGAGCCCCAGCATGGTCGGGCCCGGCACCTCCGCGATTTGCGTAGCCAGCCCGATCGCCCGCTCGAGCAGCTGACCGTGGGGTACGACCTCGGTCACCAATCCGATGCGCTGGGCGCGCTCGGCGTCGACCACCTCGCCGGTCATCGACAGCCGGCGGGCCATCCCGAGCCCGACGAGCTGGGGGAGACGCGCCGTCATGCCACCGCCGGGCAGGATGCCGACACGCGCATGCGTATCGGCGAACACCGCCCGTTCGGAGGCGACGAGAAAGTCGCAGCCGAGCGCCATCTCCATGCCGCCGGTGAACGTCGCGCCGTTGATCGCGCCGATGATCGGTGTGCGCATGTTCGCCACGGCGGCGATGCAGCTCTGCGAGCGGAACTCCTCGAAGTACCCGAGGCCGTCGCGTTGCGCTTCCTTGAGGTCCACACCCGCGCAGAACGCCGGATCGGCACCGGTGAGCACGACCGCGCGCACCGATTCGTCGGCGTCGGCCTCGGTCAGCGCCCGATAGGTCGCACCGATCAGAGCTCGGCTCAACGCATTTCGCGCCTCGGGCCGGTTGAGCGTCAGTACCCGGACGGCGTCGTGGTCGGTGACTAGGACAAGCTGTTCGGTCATGGCTTCCTCCCCGCCGAGATCGACGTAATGGCGAAATTCTCCCGCACTTTCTCGCCCAAACGTCCGTTTGGGCGACAGACACGCTAGTGCAGGAACTGGTTTGCGGTGTTCGCCAGGTCCAGCAGCGGCTGGGGCAACGCGCCGAGGGCGAAGGTGACGGCCGCCGTAATCGTCACGACGGCGGTGGTCAGCACGCTGGGCACCACCACAACCGGCGCATCCTCGGGCGGATCGGTGAAGAACATCAGCACGATCACCCGCACGTAGAAGTACGCGGCGATTGCGCTGGCGATCACGCCGACGATGACGAGCGGAATCGCTCCGCCCTGGCCGGCCGCCTTGAACACCGCGAACTTCGCGACGAAGCCACTGGTCAACGGGATACCCGCGAAGGCGAGCAGGAATAGCGAGAAACCACTCCCACAACGGGATTACGTCTACCGAGGCCTGCCCAGCGCTCCAGCGTGGTGTCCTCATCGCCGAGCGCGTTGCGCACCAGGCTCACCACCGCGAAGGCGCCGACCGTGCTGAACCCGTAGGCGAACAGGTAGAACAGCGTCGACGACAGGCCGGCCTCGTTCTGGGCGATCACGCCGGTGAGGATGAAGCCGGTGTGCGCCACCGCCGAATAGGCCAGCATGCGCTTGACGTCGGTCTGCGTCACCGCGGTGATCGGTGCCGACCACCATCGTCAGGATCGCGATCGCCCACAGCACCGGCCGCCAGTCGTCACGCAGCTCGGGCAGGGCGACGTAGAAGATGCGCAGCATCGCGCCGAACGCCGCGATCTTGGTGGCTGCGGCCATGAACGCGGTGATCGGCGTCGGCGCCCCCTGATAGACGTCGGGAATCCACGAATGGAAGGGCACCGCACCGACTTTGAACAGCACGCCGACCAGCAGCAGACCGATGCCGATCAGCGCGAGCGAGGTCTTCCCGGTGCCTGCCGTCACCACGTCGGCAATTCCGCGGAGGTCCAGGGTGCCCGCGTAGCCGTACAGCATCGCGACGCCGAAAAGGAAGAACGCGGACGAGAACGCGCCCAGCAGAAAGTATTTCATCGCAGCTTCCTGCGACAGCAGGCGATGCCGGCGCGCGAGCCCGCACAGCAGATACAGCGGCAACGACAGCACCTCGAGCGCGATGAACATCGTCAGCAGGTCGTTGGACGCAGGGAACAGCAGCATGCCGCCGATCGCGAACAGCGTCAGCGGGAACACCTCGGTTTGAATGATGCCGGCCTTCGTGGCCAACTTCTCGGCCACCGCACCCGGCACCGCCGACGCCTGCGGCGTGAACGCGTCCAGCCCCCGAGAGTTCTTGTCGCCCTCGACCTGTGCCCCGATCTGCCGCTCGGCGATCAGTAGGATGCCGAGCACGCCGACCAGCAGGATGGTGCCCTGCAGGAACAGTGCCGGTGTGTCGACGGCCACTGCGCCCATCACCGCGGTGTGGCCCACTGCTGCCGTGCAGGTCACGCGCGAGCACCACCACCGCCACCAATGCGGCGGCCAGCCCGCCGATGCTGATGGCCAGTTGCGAGGCGTAGCGGCTCCGTCGGGGCAGGAACGCTTCGACCAGCACACCGAGGATGGCCGCCCCGAAGACGATCAGCATCGGGGAGATGCAGGCCGTATTCGACGCTGGGGGTGTAGGCAGATTCATCGCTTCGGCCCTTCCGCGATCTGAGGAACCGGGTCAGGCTGGTCGATGGTGGTCAACGTATGCGACACCGCGGGGTTGATCACGTCCAGCGCGGGTTTCGGATACACGCCCAGCACGAGCAGCAGCGCGATGAGCGGTGCCACGACGAGGATCTCCCGTGGCACCAGATCGCGCAGCCGGTCGTTGCCCTCGGCCGTCGGCCGGCACCGGGCCGGTCATCATCCGCTGGTACATCCAGAGGATGTAGATGGCGGACAACACCAGCGCGGTCGCCGCGAACACCGCGAATGCCGGGTATCGCGTGAATGTGCCGATGAGGACCAGGAATTCGCTGATGAACGGTGCCAGGCCGGGCAGCGACAGCGTGGCCAGGCCCGCGACCAGGAAGGTGCCGGCCAGCATCGGCGCGACCTTCTGCACCCCGCCGTAGGAGGCGATCAGGCGACTGCCCCTGCGCGACACCAGGAATCCGGCGATCAGGAACAGCGCGGCCGTCGACAATCCGTGGTTGACCATGTACAGCGTCGACCCGGACTGACCCTGGCTGGTCATCACGAAGATGCCGAGGATGATGAACCCGAAGTGGGAGATCGACGTGTAGGCGATCAGCCGCATCACGTCGGTCTGCCCGATCGCCACGATCGCGCCGTAGACGATGCCGATCACCGCCAGCGTGATGATCAACGGCCGGAAATACATTGACGCGTCGGGGAACAGCTGTAGGCAGTACCGCAGCATGCCGAACGTGCCGACCTTGTCCATGACCGCCATCATCAGCACCGCGCTGGCCGGGGTGGCCTCGACCGCGGCGTCGGGCAGCCAGCGGTGGAACGGCCACAGCGGTGCCTTGACGGCGAATGCGAACATGAACCCGACGAACAGCAGGTTCATCACTGCCGGGTTGCACGACGAAGTCGCCGCTCGACACCGCGGCGACGATCGCACGGAAGTCGAACGTGCCGCGCGGCGAACGCGTCGCTCTGCGCGGTGACGACATACAGACCCGATCACCGCGGCCAGCATGATCAGGCCGCCGAACAGGTTGTACAGCAGGAACTTCACCGCCGCCTTCGAACGCCCTTCGCCGCCGAATCCGCCGATGAGGAAGTACATCGGGATCAGCATCGCCTCGAAGAACACGTAGAACAGCAGCACGTCCAGCGAGACGAGCGACATGATCACCATGCCCTCGACGGCCAGCGTCAGCGCGAAGTAGGCGTGCGTCGAGCGGCCGCCCCACGCGGCCTCGTCGCTGACGTCGTTCCAGCCCGCGATCAGCAGCAGCGGCACCAGCACCGCGGTCAGTGCGACGATCGCGAGCGCGATGCCGTCCAACCCGAGGATGTAGCCCGTGCCGAACGACGGGATCCACGCGGTGGGATTCGACGAACTGATACTGCTCGCCGCCCGGCTGCAAACCGCACCGCGAGCAGCACGGTGAGGCCAGCACCACCAGCGAGATCAGCAACGCGAGCCACTTGGCCAGCGCGCGCAGCGACGCGGGCAGCAGGATCACCACCGCGGCGCCGACCATCGGAACGGCCCACAGCACCGTCAGCCACGGGAATGAGGTCACCACAGCCGCACCGCCAGGATCGCGCCGATGACGAGGAACGCGCCGGCCAACATCGACAACGCGTAGGAGCGTGCGAAGCCGGTCTGCAATTGCCGCAAGCCGCCCGACGCGCGCGAGACCAGAGTCAGCCAGTCCGGATCCCGCGCCGTCCACCGCCTCGTCGTCGATCTCGATCAGCCCCTTGGTGAGCAGCTGGCCTGGTCGCATGAACACCTCTTCGTTGAAGGCGTCACCGTAGAGATCCCGGCGGGCGGCCACGGTCAGCGCCGATCCGGCGGGCACCTCTGCGGGCACCGGCTTGGCTGCCGTACATCCGGTAGGCGATCGCGATGCCGACGGCGACGACAACGAGGATCACTGTGGTCGCCACCCACACCGGCACTGCGTGTGCCTCTTCCTCGTGGGCGCCGACGACCGGTTCCAGCCAGTGCGCCAGCGTGCCGCCGATCGGCGAACAGCGCACCCGAGGCCACCGAGCCGACCGCCAACAGGATCATCGGCCACGTCATCACCGCGGGCGACTCGTGCGGATGCGCTTCTGGCTTCCACCGCTTCTCGCCGAAGAACGTCATCAGCATCACGCGCGTCATGTAGAACGCGGTGATTCCGGCGCCCAGAATCGCCGCGCCGCCGAGGATGTAGCCCTTGGCTCCGCCGGCGCCGAGCGCCGCCTCGATGATCCCGTCCTTGGAGAAGAAGCCCGCCAGCGGCGGCACCCCGATGATCGCCAGGTAGCCGAGGCCGAACGTCACGAACGTGATCGGCATCGCCTTGCGCAGGCCGCCGTAGTAGCGCATGTTCACTTCGTCGTTCATGCCGTGCATCACCGAACCGGCGCCGAGGAACAGGCCGGCCTTGAAGAAGCCGTGGGTCAGCAGGTGCATGATCGCGAACGCGTAGCCGACCGGGCCGAGGCCCGGCTGCCAGCACCATGTAGCCGATCTGCGACATCGTCGACGCGGCAAGCGCTTTCTTGATGTCGTCCTTGGCGCAGCCGATGATCGCGCCGAACAACAGCGTGACCGCACCGACGATCACCACGCCGAGTCTGTGCGGCCGGCGCGAGGTTGAAGATCGGGCCGGACCGCACGATCAGATACACGCCGGCGGTCACCATGGTGGCGGCGTGGATGAGCGCCGACACCGGTGTCGGGCCTTCCATCGCGTCGCCGAGCCAGGACTGCAGCGGCACCTGCGCCGACTTGCCGCACGCCGCCAGCAGGAGCAGCAGGCCGATGGCGGTCAGCACGCCCTCGCCGACCTGCGGTGCGGCGGCGAAGACGCCCGCGAAGGAGATGGAGCCGATGTAGGCGAACATCACCATCAATGCGATGGCCAGGCCGATGTCGCCGACGCGGTTGACGACGAACGCCTTCTTGGCCGCGGTGGCCGCCGACGGCTTGTACGACCAGAACCCGATCAGCAGGTACGACGCCAGACCCACGCCTTCCCAGCCGACGTAGAGGCCGAGGTAGTTGTCGGCGAGCACCAACAGCAGCATCGCGGACAGGAACAGGTTCAGGTAGGCGAAAAAACGTCGGCGCTCGGGATCTTCGGCCATGTAGCCGATGGAGTAGATGTGGATCAGCGAGCCGACGCCGGTGATCAGCAGCACGAAACACATCGACAACTGGTCCAGCTGCAACCCGAAGTCGACGTGGAGACTGGCCACCGGCACCCAGCTGAACAGCGCCTCGTGGACGGTGCGATGTTCGGCGTCGCGGCCGAGCATGTCGGCGAACAGCACGGCGCCGACGGCGAACGCCCCCAGCGAGGCCGCGCAGCCCAGCAGATGGCCCCAGCCGTTGGTGCGTCGGCCACCCAATAGAAGTATCGCCGCACCGGCCAGGGGCAGGGCGATCGTGAGCCACACCGGAGTTGTCATCGTGCCCACGGTCTCTTCGGCGAGCGCTCATTAGTGTTTCAGCAGACTGGCGTCGTCGACCGAGGCCGAACGGCGGGCGCGGAAGATGGTCATGATGATCGCGAGGCCGACCACGACCTCGCAGGCGGCGACCACCATGGTGAAGAACGCCACCACCTGGCCGTCGAGATGGCCGTGCATCCGGGAGAACGTGACGAACGCGAGGTTGCACGCGTTGAGCATCAGCTCGACGCACATGAACATGACGATGGCGTTGCGGCGCAGCAGCACTCCCGGACGCGCCGATCGTGAACAACAGCGCCGACAGGTAGAGGTAGTTGTCGGGATTCACTCGTCACCCCTCTGGCCGTTGGTCTGGCTGACGGTTCGCTTCTGCAGCAGCGCGCTGACGGACAGCTCGGAGTCCGACCCGTCGGGCAGCCGGGCCGCCATGTCGACGGCGTTGTTGCGGGCGTACACACCGGGATTGGGCAGCGTCGTCGGGTGGCCGCCCGGCGGAAGCGTTCCTCGGCGAGTTCGCGCTGGGTCTTGCGACGCTCGAAGCGTTCGCGGTGCGCGAGCACCATGGCGCCGAGAGCGGCGGTGATCAGCAGCGCGCCGGTCAGCTCGAACGCCCACAGGTAGTTGGTGAAGATCAGCGCGGCCAGTCCCTGCACGTTGCCGTTCGCGTTGGCCTGTGCCAGCCCGGTGAACCCTGCTGCCGAGACGTTGCCGATGCCGGCGATCAGCAGAATTCCGAAGCCGACACCGACGACGATCGCGGCAACACGTTGTCCCCGAATGGTTTCCACCAGCGATTCCGACGTGTCGACGCCGATGAGCATCAGCACGAACAAGAACAGCATCATCACCGCGCCCGTGTAGACCACGATCTGCACGACGCCGAGGAACAGGGCGTCCTGTGCGATGTAGAAGATCGCCAGCACGATCATCGTGGCGGCCAGGGACATCGCCGAGTACACCGCTTTCCGAGCGGCGACGACGCCGATGGCGCTGACCACCGCGATCGCGCCGAACACCCAGAACAGCACGGCTTCGGCCGTCGACGTCTGCCCGCCGGTGTCGGTGGGCAGCGCGGCGACGAACTCGACGATCACCGGGCATCCTTCGGTGATCGGCTTGATGTTGCCGCGGTAGTAGTCCTCGTCAGTGCTGCCCGGCGCCATGTCATGCGGCGGCGGCAGCATGCCTTCCCGTAGCGGGGCGAGAAGCTTGTCCTTGCCCCAGATCAGATCGGCCCGGTTGTCGTCGGCCATCTCGTAGTTGTTGGTCATGGTCAGCGCGCGGGTCGGGCAGGCCTCGATGCACAGCCCGCACCCGATGCACCGCAGATAGTTGATCTGGTAGACGCGGCCGTAGCGCTCGCCGGGCGAAAACCGTTCGTCTGCAGTGTTGTCCGCGCCCTCGACGAAGATGGCGTCGGCGGGGCAGGCCCACGCGCACAGTTCGCAGCCGATGCACTTCTCCAGTCCATCGTCGTAGCGGTTGAGTTGATGCCGCCCGTGGTAGCGCTTGGCGACCGGGCCCGGCTTCTCCGGATACTTCTCGGTGAGCCGCTTCTTGAACATGGTGCCGAACGTCACCCCGAATCCGGCGATCGCATCCAGGAATTTAGGCATTTGACGTCTCCTTTGAAGCCGTCGGGCAAGGGCGGTACCGGGAATGCGCCCGTATCGACGGCTTGCTGGGGGATGTTCCGAACAGTCCTGGACCGCACCGTTCTAAACAGTGCGAACGCGATGATCAGCGCGACGACGGCACCGACGGTGATCAGCCCGGTTGTCACCTGGTCGTACCCCTGATTGCGCAGGGTGCGGGTGACGGACACGATCATGATCCACGCCAGCGAGACCGGAATCAGCACCTTCCAGCCAAGCCCCATGAACTGGTCGTAGCGCATCCGGGGCAATGTGCCGCGCAGCCAGAAGAAGAAGAACATGAAGCCCCAGACCTTCGCGACGAACCAAAGAAGCGGCCACCACCCGTGGTTCGCTCCGTCCCACATGTTGATCGGCCACGGGGCGTGCCATCCACCGAAGAACAACGTGGTCGCCAGCGCCGACACCGTGAACATGTTGACGTACTCGGCGAGCATGAACATCGCGAACTTGATCGACGAGTACTCGGTGTGGAATCCGCCGACGAGCTCGCCCTCGGCCTCGGGCAGATCGAAAGGCGCCCGGTTGGTTTCGCCGACCATCGACGTGAGGTAGACAATGAACGACGGCAGCAGCGGGAACACGAACCAGAGCCCCTGCTGGCTCGCGACGATTCCCGACGTCGACATGGTGCCCGCGTAGATGAACACCGCGGCGAAGGACAACGCCATTGCGATCTCGTAGGAGATCACCTGCGCGCTTGACCGCAGACCGCCCAGCAGCGGATAGGTGGAGCCGGAAGCCCAGCCCGCCAACACGATTCCGTACACCCCGATCGACGTCGCGGCGAGCACGAACAGCACCGCCACGGGCATGTCGGTCAGCTGCAGTGCGGTGCGATGCCCGAAAACCGATACCTCGCCGCCCATCGGGATCACGGAGAACGCGATGAACGCGGGAACCACGGAGATCACTGGCGCCGCAAGGTAGACGAACTTGTCCACACCCGCGGGGATCAGTCCCTCTTTCAGAGCAAGTTTGACGCCGTCGACCAGCGACTGCAGCAGTCCCCATGGTCCGACGCGGTTGGGGCCGGGTCGAATCTGCATCCAACCGAGGAGCTTGCGCTCGAGCAGGATCGCAACCAACAACGACAGCATCAGGAACGCGAAGATCGCGAGCGCCTTGATGCCGATCAGCCACCACGGGTCGTGGCCGAACAGCGTCGGATCCGGATATGTCATTGTTTCACCCGCCCGATCGACACGATGGCGCCGGATGTCACGCCGAGTTGCGCGTGCACCGCGGAGCCGGGGGAGTTCAGCGGCAGCCAGACGGTGCCGTCGGTCATGTCGGTGATCGCCAGCGGGAGCGTGATGGCTCCACGGTCGGTGCTCACGGTGACCGGATCGCCTTCGGCAGCGCCGATCTCGCTCGCGGTGACGGCCGACAGTCGTGCCACCGGCTGCCGTGCGGTGCCCGCGAGGTGCGGTTCACCGTCCTGCAGCCGCCCGGCGTCGAGCAGCATCCGCCAGCCGGCCAGTACGGCCTGCCCCTTGCCGGGTCGTGCGGGCTGCGACGGCGCCACCGTCGGCGCATCCGGCCGCGGCCCGCCCCACAGCCCGAAGCGTGCCATCTCCTCGCCCGCGACCAACGCCGACGGCATGTTCAGATCGATGCCGAACTCGTCGGCGAGATAGGCCAGCACCCGCAGGTCCGGTATCGCGTTGGTCTGCAGCGACGGCGCGAACGGGCGGATCCGGCCCTCCCAGTTGATGAATGCGCCGCCCTTCTCGACGACCGGCGCGACGGGGAACACCACGTCGGCGAGCGCTGTCACCGCGCTCTCGCGCAGTTCGAGGCTGACGACGAACGGCGCGGCATCGATCGCGGCCAGCGCTGCATCGGGGTCGGGCAGGTCGGCGAGTTCGACACCGCCGACCAGCAGAGCGCTCAGCTCGCCGCTGCGCGCTGCGTCGAGGATCGCTGCGGTGTCGCGGCCGGGAGCGGTCGGCAGATCGTCGAAGTTCCACGCGGCGGCGGTCTGTTCGCGCGCCGAGGCATCGCTGACCGGCCGACCGCCCGGCAGTAGGCCGGGCATCGCGCCGGCTTCGAGGGCGCCGCGCTCACCGGCCCGGCGCGGGTATCCAGGCCAGCCGGGCGCCGGTTGCCTCCGCCAATCTGCCTGCCGCGGACAGCGCACCGGGCGATGTGGCCAGCCGTTCGCCGACCAGGATGACCGAGCCGGGCAGCGTCAGTTGGGTCGTCGCCGGCCAGGCCGTCGAGTGCCGCCGCCTCGGCGCCGGGCGCTGTCGCGAACGAGCTGCGCCGCGCAGCTTGGTCAGCGTGCGGGTGGCGAACGGCGCGATCGACTTGACCTGCAAGCCCTTCTTGCGGACGGCCTTTCGCAGCCGCAGGAAGACGATCGGCGATTCCTCTTCGGGTTCGAAGCCCGGCCAGCAGCACCGCCGGCGCGTTCTCCAGGTCGGCGTAGGTCACCGTCATCGGCTGGCCCGCGACATGTGCGGCGAGGAAGTCGGCCTCCTCGGCGCTGTGTGCGCGGGCGCGGAAGTCGATGTCGTTGGTGCCCAGAACCATTCGGGCGAACTTCGAGTAGGCGTAGGCGTCCTCGACGGTCGCCCGCCCGCCGACGAGCACCCCGGTGCTGCCGCGCGCCGCGGCCAGCCCGGCGCTCGCGACGCCGAGAGCCTCCGACCACGACGCCGGCCGCAGCGTGCCGTCCTCGTCGCGGATCAGCGGGGTGGTGATGCGATCGCCCGCGGTGGTGTACGTGAACGCCCAGCGGCCCTTGTCGCAGTTCCATTCCTCGTTGACCTCGGGGTCGTCACCGGCCAAGCGGCGCAGCACTTTTCCGCGGCGATGGTCGGTGCGCTGGGCACATCCGGAGGCGCAGTGCTCGCACACGCTCGGGACTGGACACCAGGTCGAACGGCCGGGCCCGGAACCGGTAGGCGGCGCCGGTGAGCGCCCCGACCGGGCAGATCTGCACGGTGTTGCCGGAGTAGTACGACTGGAACGGCTCGCCCGGTGGCGATGCCGACCTGTTGCAGCGCACCGCGTTCGAGCAGGTCGATGAACGGGTCGCCGGCGATCTGGTCGGAGAACCGGGTGCAGCGCGCGCACAGCACGCAGCGCTCGCGGTCCAGCAGCACCTCCGACGAGATGTTGATCGGCTTGGGGAAGGTCCGCTTGACGTCCTCGAACCGGGTTTCGGGTCGGCCGTTGGACATCGCCTGGTTCTGCAGCGGGCACTCGCCGCCCTTGTCGCACACCGGGCAGTCCAGCGGATGGTTGATGAGCAGCAGTTCCATCACCCCGTGCTGCGCCTTGTCGGCGGCCTCGGAGGTGAACTGGGTGCGCACCACCATGTCGGGGGTGCAGGTGATGGTGCACGACGCCATCGGCTTGCGCTGGCCCTCCACCTCGACCAGGCACTGCCTGCACGCGCCGACCGGGTCGAGCAGCGGGTGGTCGCAGAACCGCGGGATCTGCACACCGATCAGCTCGGCGGCGCGAATCACCAAGGTGCCCTTGGGCACACTGATCTCGACGTCGTCGATGGTGAGGTTCACCATCTCGACTGGTTTGGCAGCGCCAGGGGCGGTGCCGGTATCGGCGGTCTGCGTCATCTAGACACCCACCCCTTCGGTAGCCATCAGCGTCGAGGCGTGCGGGTCGAACGGACAGCCGCCGGACAGATGGGCGACGTACTCGTCGCGGAAGAACTTGATCGACGAGATGATCGGGCTGGCGGCACCGTCGCCCAACGCGCAGAACGACTTTCCGAAGATGTTGTCGGAGATGTCGAGCAGCTTCTGGATGTCGGCCTCGGTGCCCGCTCCGGTTTCGAGGCGCTCGTAGATCTGCGGCCAGCCAGTAGGTGCCTTCGCGGCACGGCGTGCACTTGCCGCACGACTCATGCGCGTAGAACTCGGTCCACCGGCGCACCGCACGCACCACACAGGTGGTCTCGTCGAAGATCTGCAGCGCCTTGGTGCCCAGCATCGACCCGACGCCTGCCATGCCCTCGTAATCCAGTGGCACGTCGAGGTGTTCGTCGGTCAGCAGCGGAGTCGACGAGCCGCCGGGCGTCCAGAACTTCAGCGAATGTCCGGCCGCGGACACCGCCTGCGTAGTCGAGCAGCTCGCGCAGCGTGATGCCCAGCGGCGCCTCGTACTGCCCGGGGTGTCGTGACGTGCCCGGACAGCGAGTACAGCGTGAACCCGGGCGACTTCTCCGAGCCCATCGACCGGAACCAGTCCACGCCGTTGAGCAGGATCGGCGGCACGCTGGCGATGGACTCGACGTTGTTGACCACGGTCGGGGAGGCGTACAGGCCGGCGACGGCGGGGAACGGAGGGCGTAGCCTCGGCTGTCCGCGCCGGCCCTCCAGCGAGTCGAGCAGCGCGGTCTCCTCGCCGCAGATGTAGGCGCCCGCGCCGGCATGCACGATCAGTTCCAGATCGAAGCCCGACCCGCTGATGTCCGTGCCCAGGTAGCCCGCCTCGTAGGCCTCGGCGACCGCGGCCTGCAGCCGCCGCAGCACCGGGACGACCTCGCCGCGGACGTAGATGAACGCGTGGTGCGCCCGGATCGCGTACGCCGCGATGATGACGCCCTCGACCAGGAAGTGCGGCGTCGTCAGCATCAGCGGGATGTCTTTGCACGTACCGGGTTCCGACTCGTCGGCGTTGACCACGAGGTAATGCGGTTTGGCGCCCGCGCCGGTGTCGTCCTGCGGAATGAAGGACCATTTCGTGCCCGTCGGGAAGCCCGCGCCGCCGCGGCCCCGCAGGCCCGAATCCTTCACCAGTCGCAATGACATCGTCGGGCTCCATCCCCAGGGCGCGCTCGAGTGCGCGGTAGCCGTCGTGGCGGCGGTAGGTGTCCATCGACCAGGGCTCGGGCTCGTCCCAGAACCGGCTCAGCACGGGAGTCAGTGGTGTCATTTCTTGGATTCCGTTGCGTCCGGGTCGGTTTCGGGCTCGTTCGGCTTCGCGGGCACCGTGGCCGACGGCCCGGGCGCGGCGTTGGTCCTTCGTCGCCTCGGCGGCCACCTTCGTCGTCGTCGGCACCGTCGTGCGAATCCGTCGACTGCGGCACGTCAGGCGCCTCCATGCCCCTTTCCTTGGCGATCCGCAGCCCGGCCAGCGTTGCCGCGCCGTGCCGGTCCTGCGCGGCGGCGGCCTCCGGATCGGGCAGGCCGGCAAGGACTCTCGAGGTCTCCTTGAAGGTGCACAACGGCGCGCCGCGGGTCGGTAGTGGGCGGTTGGCCCGCGCGCAACTCGTCGACGAGGTCACGGGCCGACGACGGTGTCTGGTTGTCGAAGAACTCCCAGTTGACCATCACGACCGGCGCGTAGTCGCATGCGGCGTTGCACTCGATGTGCTCGAGGGTGACCCGCCCGTCGGCGGTCGTCTCGCCGGCGTGGATGCCCAGATGGTCCTGCAGCGCATCGAGAATCGCGTCGCCGCCCATGATCGCGCACAGCGTGTTGGTGCACACCCCGACCAGATACTCACCCGTCGGCGTGCGCCGGTACATCGAGTAGAACGTCGCCACGGCAGTGACCTCGGCGTCGGTCAACCCCAGCTGCGCTGCGCAGAAAGCGATGCCCGCGGAGGTGAGGCAGCCGTCCTCGGCCTGCACGAGATGCAGCAGCGGCAGCAGCGCCGACCGGCTCTGCGGATAGCGGGCGATGATCTGCTGCGGCGTCGGCGGCCAGTCGCGCCTCGACGTCGGCCGGATAGGTCTTGGCGCCGTGGATCGGCGGGCCGGGCTCGTCTGGTCGCTGGCCCAGCTCGAGAAAAATGCTCATGACTGCCTGTTCTTCGCGCAAGCGCTCATCACCTGTCCACCCCGCCCATCACCGGGTCGATCGACGCCACCGCGGTGATCGCGTCGGCGACCATGCCGCCCTTCGCACATCGCGGCCACGGCCTGCAGATTGTTGAACGACGGATCGCGGTAGTGCACCCGGTAGGGGCGGGTGCCGCCGTCGGAGACCATGTGCACGCCGAGCTCGCCGCGCGGCGACTCGACCGCGACGTACACCTGGCCGGCCGGCACGCGGATGCCCTCGGTGACGAGCTTGAAGTGGTGGATCAGTCCCTCCATCGAATGGCCCATGATCTTGGCGATGTGCTCGGGCGAGTTGCCGAGACCATCCGGCCCGAGCTTGAGGTCGGCCGGCCACGCGAGCTTCTTGTCCTGGATCATCACCGGGCCCGAGCTTCAGCCTGTCCAGGCACTGCTCGATGATCTTCAGCGACTCGTGCATCTCCTTGACGCGGATCAGGTAGCGGCCGTAGGAGTCGCACCCGTCGTCGGTGATGACGTCGAACTCGTAGTTCTCGTAGCCGCAGTACGGCTGTGCCTTGCGCAGGTCGTGGGGCAGGCCGGTGGAGCGCAGGCAGGGGCCGGTGATGCCCAGCGCCATGCACCCGGTCAGATCCAGATAGCCGATGCCCTGGGTGCGGGCCTTCCAGATGTAGTTCTCGCTAAGCAGGTCCTCCAGGTCTTTCAGCCGCTTCGGCATCAGCTTGAGCATGTCGCGGATCTGCGGGACGGCCTCGTCGGGCAGGTCCATCGCCACGCCGCCGGGCCGGATGTAGGCGTTGTTCATCCGCAGCCCGGTGATGGTCTCGAAGATCGACAGGATCTGCTCGCGCTCGCGGAACCCGTAGAACATCGCGCCCATCGAGCCCAGCTCCATGCCGCCGGTGGCCAGCGCGACCAGATGGCTGGAGATGCGGTTGAGCTCCATCATCATCACGCGGATGACGCTGGCCCGCTCCGGGATGTCATCGGTGACGTCGAGCAGCTTCTCGACGCCGAGGCAGTACACCGTTTCGTTGAAAAGCGGTGCGAGGTAATCCATTCGGGTCACGAACGTGACGCCCTGGGTCCAGTTGCGGAACTCGAGGTTCTTCTCGATGCCGGTGTGCAGATAGCCGATGCCCGCACCGGCTTCGACGATCGTCTCGCCCTCGATCTCCAGGATCAGCCGCAGGACGCCGTGCGTCGACGGATGCTGTGGCCCCATGTTGACGACGATGCGTTCGCCGGCGTGCGCGGCCGCGTTCTCCCGTGCGGCCGCGACGACCTGGTCCCAGTCCTGGCCGCCGACGACGACCACCCTTTCGGTACCGCCCGACCCGAGGGGCTCGACGGGTGGGGGATGTGCTCATCAGTTGTAGGCCCTCCGCTGATCGGGCGGTGGAATCTCGGCGCCGTGGTACTCCACGGGAATGCCGCCCAGCGGGTAGTCCTTGCGCTGCGGGTGCCCGACCCAGTCGTCGGGCATCTCGATGCGGGTCAGGGCGGGGTGGCCGTCGAAGACGATGCCGAAGAAGTCGTAGGTCTCCCGCTCGTGCCAGTCGACGGTGGGATACACCGAGTACAGCGACGGGATGTGCGGATCGGCGTCCGGGGCAGGCGACCTCGACGCGGATGCGGCGGTTGTGGGTGATCGACATCAGCGGATAGACGGCGTGCAGTTCACGTCCGTTGTCGTCGGGGTAGTGCACGCCGCTGACGCCGAGACACAGCTCGAACCGCAGGCCGGCGTCGTCGCGCAGCGTCTGCGCCACCGCGGCAGCTGCTCGCGCTGAACCTCCAGCGTCAGTTCGTCGCGGTAGACCACCACTCGCTCGATGGACGCGGCGTACCCGTCCTCGCCGAGTGCGGCGGCCAGCTTGTCGACGACGTCGTCGAAATAGCCGCCGTACGGCCGCGGCGAGCTGCCGGGCAGCGCCACCGGGCGGACCAGGCGGCCGTAGCCGGACGTGTCGCCGCGAGCCCTTCGCCCCGAACATGCCGCGGCGCACGCCGATGACCTCGGGAGTTCTCGTTCTGGGGATCGGTTCCGTTCTCGGTCACGGTTGTCTGTTCTTCGCCCGAGTGGCTCATCACCGCAGCAGACCTTTGAGCTCGATCGTCGGGGTCACCGCCAGCGCCGCCTGCTCGGCTTCGCGGATCGCCTCCTCGCGGTTGCACGCCGAGCGGCATCTCCTGAATCTTGTCGTGCAGCTTGAGGATTGCGTGCAACAGCATTTCGGGGCGCGGCGGGCATCCGGGCAGGTAGATGTCGACGGGCACGACGTGGTCGACGCCCTGGACGATCGCGTAGTTATTGAACATGCCGCCCGATGAGGCGCACACCCCCATCGCCAGCACCCACTTGGGCTCGGCCATCTGGTCGTAGATCTGGCGCAGCACCGGCGCCATCTTCTGGCTGACCCGGCCTGCGACGATCATCAGGTCGGCCTGACGCGGTGTCGCCGAGAACCGCTCCATGCCGAACCGCGAGATGTCGAAGCGCGGGCCGGCCGTCGCCATCATCTCGATCGCGCAGCACGCCAGGCCGAAGGTCGCGGGCCACAGTGAGCCCTTCCGGATGTAGCCGGCCACCTTCTCGACCGTCGAGAGCAGGATGCCGCCGGGCAGCTTTTCCTCTAGTCCCACGTCAGGCCTCCCCGCCGCCACACGTACGCGTAGGCCACGAACACGACGATCATGAACAGAAGCATCTCTACCAGCGCAAACATCCCGAGACTGTCGAACGCGACCGCCCATGGGTAGAGGAAGACGATCTCGATGTCGAAGATGATGAACAACATCGCCGTCAGGTAGTACTTGATCGGAAATCGCTGGCCTGCCGAATGCGCGCTGGCCATCTCGGGCACCGGTTCGATGCCGCACTCGTAGGCCTCGAGCTTGGAGTGGTTGTAGCGCCGCGGGCCGATCAGCAGAGCAATGCCGACCGACCCGACCGCGAACGCTGCCGCGATCGCGCCGAGCACCAGAATTGGCGTGTACAAATCCATACCGAGCAAACGCTCCCTCGTGGGCTGTCGATGTGAGCTTACCCACACCCTAGCGGGTGTTTTGATGGACGCCACACAGAGGGGTTAGTATCGCTAATAACACGCATGTGGCTATGCCGTCATGCCTCGAATAGGCAAGCGCGACAATAGATTTGGTGTTTCCGCCTACTGCACTGGTGCGCGCAGCAATTCCACCACCGCGTCGCCCAACCGGATCGGGTCGATCGGGTGGGGGACGGCGGCTTCCGCGCGCGACCAACTGGCCAGCCACGCGTCGTCGGGCCGTCCGGTGAGCACCAGGATCGGTGGGCAGTCGGCGATCTCGTCCTTGAGCTGCTTGGCGATTCCCATTCCGCCGGTCGGCGTGGCCTCCCCGTCGAGGATGACCAGATCGAATCCGCCCTCGTCCATCAGCCGGATCACCATCGGCCCGGTGGCGACGTCGACGTAGGTCAGCTCCGGCAAATCCGGGTGCACCCGCTTGCCGAGGGCTAGCTGCACCTGCTCCCGGGTCCTGGGGTTGTCGCTGTAGACGAGGATCCGCAAGGGACGCGATGGCTCGACCATGCGCCGATCGTACGACTAGGCCCAATGGCCGCACTTCTCACCGCGGCTTTCAGCCGCTTGATCGTCGTACGACTACCCGGCGTGCCGGAACACGACGTCACCCGAGATCGTGACGTTGTCGGTGATCATCCCCATCATGTTGCCGCCCACACCGAAGTCCTGACGGTTGACGGTGGCGTGCGTAGAGAGCCGCATTCCGCCGTCGCCGACCGGTGTCACCTTGACCGACAGGGGCAGCGATCTGGTGGTGTCCTTGATGGTGAGATCTGCCCGCAGGTTGACGGTGTCGCCGGCGACGGCTTCGGCACTGGCGACCACGAGTCGGATATCGGGAAACTTCTCAGCCTCAAAGAAATCGGCCGAACGCAGATGATCGTCGCGCTTGCGGATGCCGGTCTGCAGCGAAGCCACCTTGATGTCAACGTGACCGGAAACCGTTTGCGGAGCGGTCATTTCGCCGCCACCACTGAACTCCGCGAAGCGCACCTTGACCGGCGCGACACCCCACATTGACTTGGCTTTCACGACGATCGTCGATTGGTCGGGGACCAGCGTCCACGTACCGGTCGACGCCGGATCGCTGAAAAGCTCACTGATGCTTGCCATATCACTCTCCCTATCATTTCGCCGAATCGAGTAGCGGGGCCATTTCGGCCGGGTCGAAATACTCGTCGATGCGGTTGATCAGTCCGTTGGCGTCCACCCTGATGACTATGCAGACGCGCATGGCGATCGAGCCGCCGTTGGGGCAATTGGCGTGCAAAATGTGCTGCTGCACGAACCCGCCGTCGAAGAACTGGCGGTCGAGGATCTCGTAGCGACGGTCGATGGTTCGTTTGATGAACCAGTAGATTACCCGCAACGCCCGCGGGCGGTCGTTGTCCTCGGTGTCGCCGGAATGCCAGACCAGCACGTCGTCGGACCAGAGTTGCTCGACGGCCGCCGTGTCCGTGCGTTCGATCGCGCTGAACAGGCGATCGGCGACGTCGGCGATCGTGTCGGAGTCGGTGACGGACATGACGTTTTTCTCCCTTGACCTCAAGTCAGGTTGAGGTACGACTCTGGTCTTCATGGATTCGACACCAACCTTCTCCCGATTCGACGATGTCTACAAGACCCGTACTGCGCCGTGGGTGATCGGCGAGCCGCAACCTGCGATCGTCGAGCTCGAAAGGTCCGGCCGGATACGCAGCAGGGTGCTCGACGTCGGGTGCGGCACGGGCGAGCACACCATCCTGCTGACCCGTCTGGGCTACGACGTCCTCGGCGTCGACGCCGCGCCGACCGCGGTCGAGCAGGCCCGCGAGAACGCCATCGGCAAGGGGGTCGACGCGCGTTTCGAGGTCGCCGACGCGATGGACCTGGGCGGACAGCAGCGCTACGACACCATCCTCGACAGCGCGCTGTTTCACATCTTCGACGACACCGACCGCCTGCGATACGTCCGCAGCCTGCACGCCGCCTGCCGACCGGGGGCGTTCATGCACGTGCTGGCGCTGTCCGACAAGGGCCGCGGCTTCGGCCCGCAGGTCAGCGAGGCGGTCATTCGCGACGCGTTCGGCGGCGACGGCTGGGAGCTCGAGGCGCTCGGGGAGACCGCCTATCGCGGCGTCGTGCAGGAGATGCAGGCCGACGCCATCGGGCTGCCGGTCGGCACGGTGGTCGACGAGCCCGCGTGGCTGGCGCGCGTCCGTCGCCTCTGAGTGACTCGTGTGCGTTCGGGAGCGCTCACCGCTCCTTTTCGCACACAAATCGCTACCGCGTGGCATAGCCGGGGTGGGCCACATCGAGGCGGCGGCGCACCAGCGTGCGCAGGCAGGACAGCACCGCGTCGGGCCGCGCGTCGAGCTCGCCGGCGCGGATCGCCGCCGCGAGCTGCTCTTCATCGGCGAAGCCGAGAGCTGCGAGCGCTTCGATGACGTCGACCGGGGACCCGGCGAGCAGTTCGCGCTCGACGATGCGCAGCACGTTGGCGGCAACGCGGGCGTGGAAGTTGACGGGCCCTTCAGTGGCCCCTCGCACGTCGTTGTCGAGGAAGTCGGCGACCACCGCGACCAGTTCGGCTGCCGTCGGGCGCCCGTAGAGCCCGCTCACTTCGGTCCGCCTCCTTCCAGCAGATCCAGGATGTCCCACTCGGTTTCGCTGACGCGACGGCCGATCGCTGCCAACTCCACCGACGGTGTCTGACCGGATAGGTGGCGTTCGGCCTGGAATCGGCAGATGACGCCCCATCGCAAGGTGGCCACGGTGAGCCACCACCGAAACACGTCGCGGTCCAGCGTGAGGCCGGCGGCCGCCTCGTAGGCCGACAGAAAACTCTCGACGCTGCCCAGCCCGCCGGCGCCGAGGTGCTCGGGCGCGCCGAAACGCCAGGCCCGGATGCAGAACCACGCGAGGTCTTCGTACACCTCGCCGACGTGCACGAGCTCCCAGTCCAGCACGGCCGCCAGTCCCGACTCGTCCACGATCAGGTTGCCCATCCGGAAGTCACCATGTACCAGCACCCGAGGCGATGGCGCAGGCCGACGGGCGGCGAGCCAGCGAAACGCCCACTCGAACGTGGCTGTGGTGTCGCGCATCTCGTCGAGCCGGTCGCGCCATTCCGCGAGGTCGTCTGACTCGGTCAGCCCGAGCCCGTCCGCGTCGGCGCGGTGGATGGCGGCGAGTGCCTGCGCGCACTGCCGGAGCAATCGCTCGCGCCCCGCATCGTCAAGCGTCCGGTGAATGCGCCTGACGATCGTCTCGCCGGCGATGGCATTGCAAATCAGATACGGATTACCCAGCGCCGCAGGCGAATTGTCGGCGGCCAGGATGTGTGGAACCGGGGCACCCGCCGCGGCGGCACGCTGCTGGACTCCCGCCTCCAATTCCATGCCCGCGTGCACGTCATCGGGCGGGCCGGTACGAAGGATCAGAGGGATCAAAGGATCGCCGACTCCTGCCGATCCCGCCCGGGGGCGGGCGTCGAACGACCAGGTGGTGCGGCTCGCCCCACCGGTGAGGGCCCGGAGGTTCTCGACGCTCACCTCGCCGATGACCGGTGCCAGGACCTCTGCGAGCTTCTCTTTCACTTGCGCCCGAAACCGAAGAGCCGCTGCGCCACTCGTCGGATCTGGATCTCCTCGGCACCCTCGGTGATGCGGTAGCGACGGTGATGGCGGTAGATGTGCTCGAACGGTTCGTGGCGGCTGTACCCGACGCCACCGAACACCTGCATCGCGCGGTCGGCGGCCTCGCACACCAGCCTGTTGGCGCGGTAGTTGGCCATCGACACCTTGTCCGACACCTCCATGTGGTGGTTACGGTCCAGCTCGGCCGCCGCATAGCGGACCAACAGGCGCACCATCTGCGCCTCGGTCTGCAATTCCACCAGCGGCCACTGCACGGCCTGGTTGACCGCCAGTGGCTTGCCGAACACAGTGCGCTCGTTGGCATACCCGACGGCGCGGTCGATGCAGTGCTGTGCGGCTCCCAGACTGCTTGCCGCTTGACGAATCCTGTTCTCGTGCAGGAAGGTCTGACCGACCTCGAGGCCGCGGTCGAGGACACCGAGTACGGCATCGTTAGGTACCCGGACATCCTTGAGCTCGACTTCACCGTGGTCGGTCGGCATGTTGAACGTCCACCAGTAGTACGGCACGGTGAATCCCGGCGAATCCGTCGGTACCAGGAAGGCGGTGATCCCGCGAGCCTGCCCCGGTTCTCCCGACGTACGGGCGAACACCAGGTCGTGAGTCGCCCGGTGGACACCGGTGTTGAACCGCTTGGCGCCGTTGATGACCCATTCGTCGCCATCGGCAACGGCAGTGGTCTCCAGCCATGTGGCGTCCGATCCGTGGTTCGGCTCGGTGAGGCCGAATGCCATGGACCGCTCGCCGGTGATCAGCGCGTTGGTCCACTCGGCTTTCTGCGCGTCGGTGCCGAACCGGTCCATCATGATGACCTGCGGGAAGTTGCCGACGATCGATGACTCGTCCTGCAGGTCATTGTGTAGTCCAAGACCCTTGTGCGCCAGATGCTCTCGAATGACGGCCATGTCGATGTTGCTGCCATCGCGGCCGCCGAACGCCGACGGCAAGCCGTAGCGCAGCCACCCGGCCGCATCGGCACGGCGGCGCATCTCGCCGAGCAGGTCCTCCCAGTCCCGCCGCGGAATACCGCCGTTTTCCCAGTCGGTGCGCGCATACTCGCGGCGCTGGTCGAAATACTGCATGTTCTCACGTTCGAGCGGCTTGATCTCCGCCTCGATGAACGCGTCCATCTCGGCCAGCAGGCCGGGAAGATGGTCGGGGAGGGTGAAATCCACGGTGATGTTCTCCTCTGGCTAGAACCCGTACAGCGTCTTCTTCCAAATTCTCGACAAGGTGGCGATCGCGTCCTCGTCGTCGATCTCGAGCCCGAGGCCCGACGTGCCCACGAAGACCGTGGTGAAGTTCTCGAAGAGCAGCGCGATCGCCGCGGCGGTGTGCTCGGGGTGCAGTTCGCGACCGTAGCCCTGCTCCTGGGCGCGGCGCACGGACGCCGCGACGATATCCATCCCGAACCGACGGAACTCGTTCTGCACAGTGGCGAATCGCGGTTGGGTCGCCGCGAGCTGAGCGACCGCGATCATGATGCCGATGTTCTGCTTGAACATGTTCCAGTAGCCACTGACCACGGCAGTGAAAAAGGTGTCGGCGTCGGTGGGGGCACCTCCCGCTTGCGGGGGAGAGTCCGGCAGGTGAAGGCTCAACCCCGACGGCGTGACCACCTCGTGCAGGAACGACTCTGCCAGAGCGGCCAGCAGGTCCTCCTTATCGGCGTAATAGCGGTAGAACGCGGCAGGCGACTTACCCGCAGCCGAGGTGATATCACCCAGTGTCGTCCCATGAAAACCGCGCTCGGCGAACAGTTTCCGGGCAGCCTGCTCGATGGCCTCCCGAGTTTGGCGCCCTTTCGCGCTGAGCGCCGCTGATGGTCCGGCCGGCACGTCGGCCTAACTCAGTATCCGGTCGCCTGCGCGCAACAGCGAGCCAGGAAGGTCATGCCCGACGGCGTCTTGCGCCACGCGTGCGGCGGCGATCGCGGCCTCGAGGTCGACGTCGACGTGGATTCCACTGTCCCGCAGTAGGTAGACGAGGTCTTCGGTGGCGATGTTGCCGCTGGCACCGGGGGCGAAGGGGCAGCCGCCCAGTCCGCCGACCGACGCGTCGAGTCGGGTGACACCGGCCATGACGGCGGCATAGGCACTGGCCAGCCCGGCGCCTCGGGTGTTGTGGAAGTGCGCCCCCAGCGGGACGTCACCGATGAGCGGGCGCACGCGCTGGACCAGGTCGGTGACCCGACGCGGGGTCGTGGTGCCGATGGTGTCGGCGATCGCGACCCGGTCGACGTTCCTGTCGAGACTCTCGGTGACGATGTCGAGCACCCGCTCGGGCGGCGTCGGCCCGTCGAACGGGCAGTCCCACGCCGTGGCGATGATGACTTCGACCGTGGCGTCGCTGTCGTGTGCGATCGCCACGATTTCGCCGATCAGCGCGGTCGCTTCGGCCGTTGAGCGCCCGACGTTCGACCGGCTGTGACCGTCGGCCGCCGACACCACGTATTCGATCGATCCCAATCCGGCCGCAATCGCGCGTTTGGCACCGTTGGGGCTGGCGACCAGGGCGGAGAACTCGATGTCGGGGTAGTTGCGCAGTTCGACCGCCAACTCGGGGGCGTCGGCCAGCGCGGGCACCTTCGACGGCGACACGAATGCCGTCGCCTCCATCTCGCGCACGCCGGTGGCGGCGACGGCGGCCAGCACTTCCAGCTTGGCGGACAACGGAATCGGATCCTCGATCTGCAGCCCGTCGCGCAGCGAGACATCGCGGATGTCGACATGGGTGGGTGTTTCGGTCATATCGCGCCCTCCTCGTGCAGCGCTTCGAGTTCGGCCTCGCTCTTGCCGAGCAGACCGCGGTACACCTCATCGTTGTGCCGGCCCGGCCGGGCGGGGCCTGCACTGCGAATCGTTCCCGGGGTTTCCGAGAGCACCGGAACGACGCCGGGGCCCTTGATATTTCGGCCGATGCGTTCGTCGAAGTGGTCGGCGATCATGCCGCGGGCCTGCAGCTGCGGATCCTCGACGACCTCGGCGACTGTGTTGATCGGGCCGCTGATCACCCCGGCGTCCGACAGCGTGGCGATGATGTCGGCAGGCTGGCGGGCCGCCGCCCAATCGCCGATGATCTTGTCGAGCTCGTCCTGATTACGACCGCGCGCAACGTGATTGGCGAATCGCTCATCGGTCGCGAGCTCCGGCTGACCCATCGCCGCGCACAGCCGGCGGAAGACGGTGTCCTGATTGGCAGCGATCACCACCCAGCTGCCGTCGGCCGTGCAGTAGATGTTCGACGGGGCGATACCTTCCAGCCGGGTGCCCGACGGGCCGCGTATCACACCGCCGACGTCGTAGTCCGGAATCGTGGATTCCTGCACGGCCAAGCAGGATTCGGTCAACGCAGCGTCGACGACCTGGCCTTCGCCGGTGACCGTGCGCCGGTACAGCGCAGCCATTGCGCCTTGAGCGGCGAACATGCCCGCCAGGCTGTCGCCGAGCGACAGCGCCAGGCGAGGGGGCGGACCGCCCGGGAATCCGTTCATGTGCCGCAGGCCGCTGGCCGCTTCCGCCACCGACGCGTATCCGGCCTTGTGCGCCTCCGGGCCGGTCTGGCCGTATCCGGACACCCGAACCAGGATGATGCCGCGGTTGCGCTCGTGCAGCACGTCGTAGCCGAGGTTCCACTTCTCCAGCGTGCCCGGCCGGAAGTTCTCGACGATGATGTCGGAGCGCTCAACCAGATCGAGGAACAGCTCCCGGCCCGCGGGCACCCGCAGGTTCAGCGTGATGGCCTTCTTGTTGCGGGCGTGCACGGTCCAAAAGAAGTGGTGGCCGTCGAGTTCGGCCTGGCCCCAGGTGCGCAGCGGGTCCGGCTGCGCCCGGCGGTTCGACCTTGATCACCTCGGCGCCCATGTCGCCCAACAACCGGCCTGCGAACGGTCCGGAGATCAGCGTGCCGACCTCGATCACGCGGACGCCGTCCAGCGGGCCGGTCACACTCACAGCGAGAACCCGTGGCGGTGAAGCCAGTCCGTGCAGATGCCGACGGCCTGGCGAAGCGCGCCGCGCTGGTCAGGGCCGGAGTAGTAGTGGTTGGCGCCGGGGATCTCGTACATCTCTTTATCAGGATGCCCGATGGCCTCGAAGAGCCGCCGGGTGTGGCTCGGGGTGCACGCGTTGTCGGCCATGTTGCCGATCACCAGCGCAGGCACATCGATCTCCGGGCCGGCTTTGACGGCGTCGCCGTTTGCGTCGTCGTAGCTCCACTGCGAGAGCCAGCTACGGAGCGTGCAGAACCGGGCGAGGCCGAAGGGGCCCATGTTGACCACCTGTGGGTCGCCCAGATACGTCGTTCTCGGGGCCCGTTCGTTGGGGTCGACGGTGGTGTCGAGCCAGCGTGGGTCCGCCATCGTGCCGTGTACGACGAACGAGTACTCGTCCTCCGGTCGGCCCTCGGCCTCCAGCGCTGCCAGTTTTTCTTTGACCCACTTCGTGATTCGCCGGTTGCGCGCGATCTGCGCCTCGCGGTACCGCGCCAGGAACTCGGCGCTGTACGGCGGCTGGTTGGGGTTGTCCGGGCTGTACAGATCGAGTTCGGGATCCCGCTTGGACGGGTCGGATTCGTCGAGGATGGATGCGTCCATCCACTCGGTGAGCGTGCCGTGGCGACTGATGTGCGCGGCCAGCATCATGATGCCGTCGGCAGGGATGAGCCCCAGTTTCGTCAGGTCCGGACCGTCCCCGGACGGGCTGGCCGTTACCGTCGGATTCCTGGCCTGCTGTTGATAGAACACCGACAACGAACCGCCGCCGCTCCAGCCGGCCAACACGACTTTCGAGTAGCCAAGCCGGTTCTTGGCGTCCTTGATGCACTCCCCGAGGTCCTCGACCACCTTCTCCATCAACAATGCCGAGTCGGTACCGCGGAATCGGCTGTTGCAGTAGATGACGTGATGGCCCGCGCGCGCCAGCGCATTGATCATCGGCAGGTATGCGCCGCCGCCGATCGGGTGCATGAACACCAGCACGGTGTCGGATGGCTTGGTTTTCGGCTTGAGCAGGTAGCTCTCCAGCACGATCAGCTCAGAGACGCCGCCGTAGACGTCGCGAACGCCTGAGATGTTCTCATAGGCAATGAGATACGGGATGCGGTCATATTCGTACTTGACCGGCGTCTCTGTCGTTGTCATGAGTGCTGCCCCAAATCGTTGGCCAGGATATCTTCGGACGGAACGAGACGGCGCCGCGTGTCGATGGCGATGACCGACCAGTCCACGCTGTCGTAGTCGTCGAACTTTCGGCGCGCCCGCTCGCGGGCCTTCTCGGGTGCGCCGTGGTGAACCCCCTGCGGCGCATGGGAGATCAGCCCCGGCGGCATGGGAATGCCGTAGAGCGATCCGCCGTGGAAGAAGGCGATCTCGTCGTAGTCGACGTTGCGGTGATACCAGGGCGTGCGCTCGGTGCCCGGCACCCCCTCGGCCGGCTTGGGCAGGAAGTTCATCACGTAGACGCCGGTGGCCTCCATGAACAGGTGCACTGTCGGTGGCAGATGCACGCTGTCGGACGTCACCACGTTGTAGTCGTCGATGTTGAAAGTGAATGCGAAGTTGTCGCCGCGCCACCCCTCGACGTCAAGCGGATTGTGTTGGTAGAAAAGCGATGTCGGCCCGCCTTCATGAATGAGGCGCACTTCGTACTCATCGCGGCCGTCATCGTCGATGGGTGCCGGTTCCGGGATGGTCGCCTGCGACGGGTCGAACGGGAAGTGTCTTCCCATGTATCCCGGCGGCGGCACGCGGAACTCGTCGGTGGCCTGGATCATCAACAGCGTCGACTCTTCATCGGGCACCTGGCGGAACGTGCACGCCTTCGGGATGTAGATCCAGTCGCCCTGGCGGTAGCGAAGGGGTCCGAACTCGGTCTCGAAGAGTCCGGCGCCTCGATGAACGAAGCTGAGCAGGTCGCCGTCAACGTAGCGGACGAAGAACGGCATGGGCTCGGTGCGCCGGGACAGCAGGACCTGGCAGTCGGCGTTGGAGAACATCAGCAAGCGGACCGCCCGCGGCGTCGGTGGCGTCGCTGGGTTTCAGTTGATCACCCAGCACGTCGATCGGGCGCAGCGGACCCTCGGCGCGGTAGGCGGTGGGATCGTTGCGGCGATAGATGTTCGCGGTGCGCCCGGTGAACCCGCCGCGGCCCAGTTCGTCGTCCTTCAAACCGTCCAAGTCGGCGTGCAAGCGCCGGGGCGTCCGGCCTTTTCGCAGGTGAACGAAGGATTCCATGATGTCTCCGTCGACAGTGGTGGCCAGAAATAAAACTGACTTTAGTTTTACTTTCGCGTCGGAGTCAATCCTTGAGATCAACCCGAATGGTCAGCAGGTTGGTGCCGAAGGTCCGCACGCCGAAGCTGTTGAACTGCGGCAGCGAGCGCAGCCGTTCGTGCGGGTCGTCGTCGGGCACGAGATGTGCGACGCCCTTGTGCCACTTGCCGTTCAATCGCACCCGGACCGCCGGATCGGCCTGGATGTTTCTCACATACTGCGACTTGTCGCCGAACTCCGAGACGAACCAGAACTGGTCGCCCTCGCGGCGCCCGCCCAACGGGGTGCGTCGGGGCTCGCCCGACTTGCGTCCCGTCGTCTCCAGCAGTGTCTGAAACGGCATCAACCGCATCATTCGGTTCGCGACGTTCTTCTGAAAGACCTTTGTGACCCGGTCGCGTAGATCGTCGGCCATGGCTGTTTCCCTTCGGTCAGACCATTGCGGTGCGCGGAATCTTCATACCCAGTGTGAGCGCACCCGCAAGTTCGCGGCTGGTGTCGTAGTCGAACACCACGTGACCGGCGAGGACATCGACGTCGCGCTTGATCCGCTGCAGCGGGTTGCCGGTGAAGTGGGCGCTGGCTCCCGAGGCCGCGAGCAGGTCGGCGATCACCGCGCGCGACTCGTGCACGATATGCGCCGCGGCGAGCCGCGCGTCGGCCCGCAGCGGACGCGGCACGGGATCGCCTGATGCGACGGCGGTTTCGAGGCCGGCGACGGTGTCGGCGAGCAGTCCACGCAGCGCACGAAGCCGCACCTGCGCCTCGGCCAGGTGGGCCTGCGCGATGGGCTTGTCCTTCTGGGTGACGCCCTCGTACGCGAGGACGCGCTGGCCCAACCGGTCGGCGTAAATCTCGGCGACGCGTTCGGCACTGCCGAGGGCGGGCATCGCGGCCAGCAGCGACAGCGCCGGCACCATCGGCCACCGGTAGGTGTCGGCATCGTGCAGGCCGGCGCCGGGTGCGGTGCCGGTGTAGATATCGACGACCCGAACGAGCCGGTGCGCGGGGACGAACGCGTCGGTGATGACGACATCGTTGGAGCCGGTGGCCCGCATGCCGTCGGTGTGCCATACGTCGTCGATCTCGATGTCGTCGATGGGCAGAAGCGCCAGTGCGGGGTAGATGGCGCATCGTCCTGGACCGCACAGCGCGCCGACGATGATCCAGTTGCCGTCCATCACGCCCGTCGCCCACGACCACCGGCCGGTCAGCCGGATGCCGTCGCCGGACGGGACCCCTCGACCCGTCGGCGCGAGGGGCGCGGGCGCGAGGAACGGCCGCGTCGCGAACGCCTCTTCCTGGGCCCGCTCGTCGAACAGGGCGAGCAGCCAGTTGTGCAGCACGTAGAACCCGAGCGTCCAGGCGGTGGACGCACAACCGTGCGCCATGCGCCGGACGGGTCGAGGATCGCCGGGAAATCGGCCTGCCGACCGCCGAACCGCGCCGGCACCAACAGGTCGGGGAAGCCGGAGGCGACGAAGTCGGCGACCGTGGCGGCGGGCAGATCTGCGCAGCTGCTCGGCGTCTTGTGCGCGCTCGGCCAGCCGGGTGACGAACTCGTCGGTGATGATCGGCGCGCAGGGCATGGCGCGGACGCTACCATACTTTTTAGTACGTAAATTCGTGCGACAAGCGCTGAAACGGCCGCCGAATTCCGCGGTCGACGGGATAGCTGGTCAGGGCTTGAGCATGATGTCGAGGAAACGCTCCCGGCCCGCGGCGGCCCGGCTGCTGGGCTTCGGACCCGACAGGTGCAGAAAGCCGATGCCGGCTGCGAAGGTGGCGTTGGCGCGCAGTTCGGCGTCATCGGGGTAGAACCCGTAGTCCAGAAACGCCTGACGCACCGCGGCCACCACCGTTGATCGGCGGCGCGCACGCCGGCGGCCACGGCGTCGTCGGTGCGGGCCCACTCCCGCATCGCCCGTTCCAGCGTCCAGTGCCGGGCGCTGACCAGCGACGTCATCATCTGCGAGAGCCGCTCACGCGGCGACGTGCCAGCCGCGTTCGCTCAAGTGGCGGCGGTCCTCGTCGCGTGACTCGCCCCACGCCTCCACGAGTGCGGCGCGGTAGGCCTTGATGTCCGTGAAGTGCCAGTAGAAGCTGCCCTTGGTCACCCCGAGGCGGCTGCACAGCCGATCGATCTTGAGCGCCTTGATGCCTTCTTCGGCGAGGATCGCGTAGCCGGCCTCGATCCAGTCGTCGACGGACAGTCGACGTCCCGCCGGCCTTTGCCATACGCGCGCAGCCTACGGCGGGGAACGGCCGTCGATCCTGACGCCGACGTTAGTTTTGATTTCTCACAGGTTTGTTACAGTCGGGGCCTGTCGGGGTTTCTCCCGTGGTGGGTGCATGTTTTACTGCTCACGCGACAACTGAATCTTTCTCGGTCCGCTCTACGGCCACCGGGCTCAGCGGAGCGGGCGCGACCGCGCAGTAAAGGAACCGCTGCGTTGTTGTTGGCGATCAACCGATCGCGGGAACAGACGTGTACGCGGCAACCGGATGGATGGATTTGCAGTATGAGGTTCATTGACAAGATTCGTGGCCCCTGGGCCCGCCGGTTCGCGGTGGCGGCCATCGCGGCGGCAGTGCTACCGGGGGTAGTCGGTCTCACCGGGCAGTCAGCCACCGCGGGAGCCTTCTCGCGGCCGGGCCTGCCCGTCGAGTACCTGATGGTGCCTTCGCCGTCGATGGGCCGAGACATCAAGATCCAGTTCCAGAAGGGCACCGGATCGCATGCGGTCTACCTGCTCGACGGCCTGCGCGCCCGCGACGACTACAACGGCTGGGACCTCGAGACCCAGGCGTTCGAGTGGTTCTACCAGACGCCGCTGTCGATCGTGATGCCCGTTGGCGGCCAGTCGAGCTTCTACTCCGACTGGTATCAGCCCGCGTGCGGCAACAACGGCTGCCAGACCTACAAGTGGGAGACGTTCCTGACCTGCGAGCTGCCGCAGTGGTTGTCGTCCGAGCAAGGGCGTTTCCACGGCCGGCAACGCGGCCGTCGGCCTGTCGATGGCGGGCAACTCGGCGATGATTCTCGCGGTCTATCATCCCGACCAGTTCATCTACGCCGGTTCGCTGTCCGGGTTCCTGAACCCGTCCGAGGGCCAGCTGGCCGTTCCTGATCAACATGGCGATGGGCGATGCGGGCGGCTACAAGACCGACGACATGTGGGGCCCGGCGGAGACCGAACCGCGCGTGGAAGCGCAATGATCCGATGGTGCAGATCCCTGCGCTGGTGGCCAACAACACCCGCCTCTGGGTGTACTGCGGCAACGGCACCCCCAACGAGCTCGGTGGCGCGAACTTGCCCGCCAAGTTCCTCGAGGGCCTGACGATCCGGACGAACATCACGTTCCGCGACAACTACATCGCCGCGGGCGGTAACAACGCCGTGTTCAACTTCCCGGACAACGGCACCCACAGCTGGGAGTACTGGGGAGCGCAGCTTCAGCAGATGAAGCCCGATCTGATCTCGTACCTGGGCTCGTAGCAGCAGTCGCAAGGTCCCCGGACATCGTGTCCGGGGACTTTTGCGTGTGGTGAACAATGAAGGCCATGGCTGAAGTCAATGCGCTGGTCGCCCACGAAGACGCCGAAAGGATCGATCACCCTCACGCACGAGGTTGTCGACGACAGCTTCCTGCCCGAGGGCGACGTGACGATCGCCGTCGAGTACTCCGGCATCAACTACAAGGACGCACTGGCCATCACGCCGAAGGGCGGCGTAGCGCGGTCCTATCCGCTCATCCCGGGCATCGACGTCGCGGGCACGGTGACCGCCAGCTCGGCGCCCGACTTCGCGGTGGGGGACCGGGTCGTCGCCCACGGCTACGACATCGGCACCGGCCGCCACGGCGGCTACGCCGACACCGCCCGCTACCCGGCGGACTATTTGGTCAAGCTCGACGGGCTTGACGACCGCCGAGGCCGCCGCGATCGGCACCGCCGGTTTCACTGCGGCCATGAGCGTCAACGCGATTCGAGCGCACGGCGTGCGTCCGCAGGACGGTCCGGTGCTGGTCACCGGCGCGACGGGCGGCGTGGGCAGCGTCAGCGTCGACCTGTTGGCCGGTCTCGGGTACGAGGTGATCGCGTCGACCGGTAAGGCCGACGCGCACGACTTCCTGATGAAGCTCGGCGCCTACGAGGTGATCGGCCGGCTGCCCGAGGAGGGGGAGAAGGTTCGCGCGCTGGGCAAGTCGCGGTGGGCCGCGGTGCGTCGACAGCGTCGGCGGCGACACCCTCGCGTACGCGCTCAGCACGCTGAATTACGGTGGCAGTGGCGGCGATTTCAGGCCTGGCAAGGTCTGCCGACCTGCCGACCACGGTGATGCCGTTCATTTTGCGGGGCGTTACCCTCGCCGGCATCGATTCGGTTCTGCTCGCCATCGGGCCCCGCCGCGACGTGTGGCAGTCAGCTGGCCGGCGAGCTGAAGCCGCGCCATCTCGACGACATCACCCGCGACGTCTCGATCCTCGAGGCGCCGGAAACGCTGCGCACGATCATCGGCGGCGGCGTGACGGGCCGCACCCGCGTGGTGGTGAAGGACGGCTTCTAGGCGCGTTCACCTTTCAACCAGCTCGCGAGGGAAAAGATTACTTCAGTTCGGACGACGACAGGCCCAGCAGGCGGCGGGCCACCACCAGCTGCTGAATCTGCTGTGTGCCCTCGAAGATGTCGAGGATCTTGCTGTCGCGTGCCCACTTCTCCAGCAGCGTCTCCTCGGAATAGCCTACGGTGCCTGCCAATTCGACGGCCTTGAGCGTGATGTCGCTGGCCACCCGGCCGGCCTTGGCCTTGCCCATCGACGCTTCCTTGGAGTTCGGGATGTTGTTGTCGGCCTGCCACGCCGAGCGCACCATCAGCAGATACGCCGGCCTCCCAATCGGATTCCATCCGCAGGAACTCCGCCGCCGGGGCGCTCTGCGCATGCGAGGGCTTGTCGTAGGAGATCTCGACGCCCGCCTCGGTGAGGATCTTGCGAAGCTCCTCGAGCGCGGCGCGGGCGATGCCGACGGCCATCGCGGCGACGACCGGGCGGGTGTTGTCGAAGGTCTCCATGACCCCGGCGAAGCCCTTCTCCACCTGGATCTCCGGGCTGCCCAGCAGGTTTTCCTTGGGTATTCGGACGTTGTCGAAGCGGATCACCGCGGTGTCGGAGGCCTTGATCCCGAGCTTGTCCTCGAGTCGCTCGACGGTGACGCCCGGGATGTTCGCGCGGCACGATGAACGACTTGATCGCCGCGCGGCCCAACGACTTGTCCAGCGTCGCCCAGACCACGATGTGGGTGGCCCGTGATCCTGCGGTGACGAAGATCTTCTCGCCGTTGATGACGTACTCGTCGCCGTCGAGCTTGGCGGTGGTGGACACCGCCGCCGAGTCGGAGCCGAAGCCCGGCTCGGTGATCGCCATCGCGGCCCACACGCCCTTGCCGAGCTGCCCCAGCTGTTCGTCGGTGTGGCCACGCTGGAGATCGCGGCGTTGCCGAGACCCTGGCGCGGCACCGACAGCATCAAAGCGACGTCGCCCCAACTGATTTCCATCACATTGAGCACGGCCGACATGTTGCCGCCGTTGTGGTTGACGTCCTTGGTCTCGGCGCCGTCGCGGAACGCCTCGGCGCCCGCGAACGCGAACAGCCTTCGCGTCCGAGATGCCCTCGAACAGGGTGGCCAGGGTGTCCAGCTCGACGGGGTACTCGTGTTCCCGCAGGTCCCACTTGCGCGAGATCGGTCGCAGCATCTCGGCGGCGCCCTGATGGGCCTTCTCGATCACCGCTTCCAGCTTGCGGGGCAGTTCCAGATTGATTGCCATGGTTCGACTTTCGGTTGCGATGAGTTGGATGACTCCGTTAGATGACGACGACGCCCTCGGCGACGCCGATCGCGCGCAGGTCGCGGTACCAGCGTTCGACGGGGTGTTCCTTGGTGTAGCCGTGGCCGCCGAGCAGCTGCACGCCGTCCAGGCCGATCTGCATGCCCTTGTCGGTGCCCAGCCGCTTGGCCAGCGCCGCCTCGCGGGCGAATGGCAGGCCCTGATCGGCCCGCGACGCACCCGCGCCAGGTGATCAGCCGCAGTCCGTCGAATTCGATCGCGATGTTGGCGCACATGAACGCCACCGCCTGGCGGTGGGCGATCGGCTCGCCGAATGCCTGGCGTTCCTTGACGTATGGCACGACGTAGTCGAGCACCGCATGCGAGGTGCCGACGGCCAGCGCCGCCCAGCCGAGCCGCGACAGCGCGATGGCCTCGGAGTAGTCCTGGTCCGTGTGGCGGCGGCGCCTCGTCTTCGCCGAGACGCGCGGACAGCGGCACCGTCACGTGGTCGAGCTCGACCTGGCCGAGCGCCGCGCGCGCGAATTCCCATGCTGGGATCGGCCGTCACCGACAGCCCCTGCGACGACGACTCGACGATGAACAGCGCGGGCTTTCCGTTGAGTTGCGCTGCGACGATGAACAATTCGGCGTTCGCGGCGGCGGGTACCAGCGACTTGACACCGTCGAGCCGGTAGCCGCTCGGGGTGCGCACTGCCGTGGTCTTCAGCGCGGTCGGGTCGAACAGCGGCTGCGGTTCGGCGATCGCCACACACGCCTGCGGCACGTTCTCGCCCGCGAACTCCGTCAGGTAGGTCGCCTGCTGGTCGGCGCTGCCCCAGTGGGTCAGCGCCGATGCGACGCCGGCGGGCGCCAGGATCGGCAGGGCCAAGCCCATGTCGCCGTACGCCAGCGCCTCGGCGACGAGCGCGTTGGTGACGGCCGCGCGATGCGCGGCGATGCCGTCGAAGTCCTCGGGGACGTTGATCGCGGTGATGCCGAGTTCGGCGGCCTTGGCGAGGAGGTCCCCGCGGTAGGTGGCGGCTTCGTCGGCGTCCGGGCGGCCGGACGGATCACCTCTTCGGCGAACTCCGCTGACGGTTTCGACGATCATCTTCTGTTCGTCGTCGGGGGTGAGGTCGAAGTAGTCCGAGCCGCTCCTCTTCAGGCGCGTCGGGCCGCTTGTGCGAGCCCGGACACGCGCTTGAACTGGCGGCTTGCCGCGCCCGCGACCGAGAACACCTGCTTCACGCCGTACTTGAGCCCGCGGTTGAAGCGGATCGCGCAGGTTGTAGCTTGTCCAGGAATTCCTGGCCGACCAGCGGCGTGACCAGCGCCAAGCCCGAGGTCGGTGGCCGTGCGCTTGTGCTTGTGCATGCCGACGGCGCTTTCCTTGCCGGTCGCGCTTGCGGCCGTGGGGTGGAGCCGTTTTTCGACGGCAGGGTGTTGGTCATGTCAGCAGCCTCGCTTGATGATGGACGTGCGCGATCGTCGCAACTGACTCCAGAGTAAGGTACGTGAACTGACTCTTGAGTAAGTTGTTACGCATTTCACAGCTGCGCGAGTCATCAGTGCGTGCGCAGCTGGTCGATCACCCCGTCTGCGGGTCGCGTCATCGTTTCAGCGTCCGCCGCCGAGCCAGCGTCAGGACTGCGTCGTGCAGCAGCCCGTTGGTCGCGACGGCGCTGCCGCCGTGCGGCCCTGGCTTGCCTGTCGACGTCGGTGAACGCGCCGCCGGCCTCGCGCACCAGGATGTCGAGCGGCGCCAGGTCCCACAGCTTCACTTCGGGTTCGACGGCGATGTCGACGGCGCCCTCGGCGACCAGGCAGTACGACCAGAAGTCGCCGTAGGCGCGCACCCGCCAGACCGCGTCGGTCAGCTTCAGGAAGCGTGGCCGCAGCTCATCCCAGCCGGTCGTCGAGGTCGGAGTACGACAGGCTCGCCGACGCCAGGTCGCCGACCGCCGGACACCGACGATCCGCCGGGGCATCGCCGCCGAACGACGTGTAGGCGCCCTCGCCGCTGCCGGCCCACCACCGGCGATGCAGCGCCGGCGCGCTCACCACGCCGACGACCGGCACGCCGTCGTCGAGCAGAGCGATCAACGTCGCCCACACCGGTACCCCGCGGACGAAGTTCTTCGTCCCGTCGATCGGGTCGATGCACCCACTGGCGGCCGGCGAAAACCGCTGTGCCGCCGAACTCTTCACCGAGCACGACATCATCGGGCCGCTGCTTCGCCAGCGCCTCGCGCAGCGCGGTCTCGGCCGATTGGTCCGCGTCGGTGACGGGGGTGAGGTCGGGTTTGGTGTCGACGCGCAGATCGAGCGCGCCGAACCGGTCCAGCGTCAGCGCGTCGGCCTGGTTCGGCCAGCGTCAGCGCCAAGTCCATGTCGTCGCGGACCGAAGTCATGCCTGCCGTCCTACCATGTCGGTGTGTGGGAAGTCGCGATGGTCCTGGTGATGCTCGGGCGTTCTCGTCGCGATCGCGGCGCCCTGGATCATGCGGCGCCGACCGGTGGGCGCCGAACTGGCCGTCGGGCAACTGCTGGTCACCGGCGTGAGCCCGCGGCCCGACGCGACCGGCGAGCAGTTCGTCACGATCACCGGCGTCATCAACGGACCCGACGGTCAACGAGCACGTCGTGTACCAACGGCTCGCCGTCGACGTCGATCAGTGGCCGACGATGGGACAGATCTTCCCGGTCGTGTACTCACCGAAGCAATCCCGACAACTGGCGCTTCAGTCCGCAGGATCCGCCAACGCAGGCGAAGCGATACGGCGGCGGCGTCTGAGCGCGCCAAAACCGTCAGCCGTGGCCGATGCGCAGCAACTCCGCGACGCTGGTCAGCTTCACCCGCGGCCGGCCGTGCGGTTCACCGGCTGAGCGTTCGTACTCGTTGATCAGCTTCCAGTGGTCGTCGGTGACCAGCTTCGGCTGGCGTTCCACCAGCCACTCGGCCAGCTGCTCGGCATGGTCGGCGCCGAATTCGGCTGAGCTCCGCGCCGGACAGGTCGCGCGACGCAGCGTGTCGACGGTCTCCTGCGAGTCGCTCTTGTTGCTGCCGATCACCCCGTGGGGCCACGCTTGATCCAGCCGACGACGTACTCGTTCCGGCGGCCCTCGATGCGGCCGTCGGTGTGCGGGATCGTGCCGTTGCGATCGTCGAACGGCAGGCCCGGCAGCAACACCCCGCGGTAACCGACCGCGCGCACGATCAGCTGGGCAGGCACCTCCTCGCGCTCGCCGGTGTCCCTGGCGACGATGCGGCCGTCCTCGTCGACCAGTTCATTGCGGCCGAGCACGATCGATTCGACCTTGTCCGTCGCCCTTGATCTCGATCGGAGAGGTGCGGAATCGGAACACGATGCGGCGTTTGGCGCCCTTCGGCGTGGTTTCGGAGTAGCCGCGCAGCACCTTGATGTTGTTGCGGACGGTCTTGCCCGCCGCCTCGATGTCCTCGTCGGTGATGTCGGCGAAGTCGGCGGGGTCGACGATGACGTCGACGTCTCCGAGGCCCTCGAGGTGGCCGAGCTCGCGCAACTCCAGCGTGGTGAACGGCGCCTGCAGCGGGCCGCGGCGGCCGATGATGAGGACTTCCTCTACCCCGCGGTCGTGCAGCGACTGCAGCGCGTGGTCGGCGATGTCCGTCGCGGCCAGCACGTCGGGATCGGTGACGAGGATCCGCGCCACGTCCAGCGCGACGTTGCCGTTGCCGACGACGACGGCCCGGCCGGTCGACAGGTCGGGTGCCATCTCCTCGAAGTGCGGGTGGGCGTTGTACCAGCCCACGAAGTCGACCGCGGGCACACTGCCGGGCAGGTCCTCGCCCGGGAATGCCCAGCGACCGGTCCGACTGCGCGCCGACGGCGTAGATCACCGCGTCGTAGCGCTCGGCCAGCTCGGCGGTCTGCACATGCGTCGCCGACGACGATGTTGCCGAAGAACCGGAACCGCGGATCCAGCGCCGTCTTCTCGAACTGGGCGCTGATCGACTTGATCTTCGGATGGTCGGGAGCCACACCGGAACGCACCAGGCCCCACGGGGTGGGCAGCATCTCCAGCATGTCGACGCGCACGTCGGCGTCGTCGTTGGCGTCGGCGAATTTCAGCAGCGAAGCCGCGGCGAAGTAACCCGAGGGTCCTGAGCCGACGATCGCCACGTGGTATGGGCGCATGGATAGCTTTCTGTCGCTGCCCGGCCATCGCGCAGAGGGGCTGTCGCGTCGTGGCCAGGCTGGTTACCGGTCCGATGGTAAACGGGCGCCGACGGTAGCGCTGAACCCCCGTGGATCCCGACCGGCAAGCCGACCTCGCAGCACTTGACTCCACCCTGACCACGGTGGAGCGGGTGCTCGATGTCGACGGCCTGCGCATCCGGATCGAAAAGCTCGAGCACGAGGCCTCCGATCCGAACCTGTGGGACGACCAGTCGCGGGCGCAGAAGGTCACCAGCGAGCTGTCGCACACCCAGGGCGAGCTGCGCCGGGTCGAGGAACTCCGCCAGCGCCTCGACGACCTGCCGGTGATCTACGAGATGGCCGCCGAAGAAGGTGGCGAGCGGCGACGACGCGTTGCCGAGGCCGACGCCGAGCTACAAGAAGCTGCGCGAGGACATCGCGGCGATGGAGGTCCGCACGCTGCTCGTCGGGCGAGTACGACGAGCGCGAGGCGCTGGTCAACATCCGCTCCGGCGCCGGCGGGGTGGACGCCGCCGACTGGGCCGAGATGTTGATGCGGATGTACATCCGCTGGGCCGAGCAGCACAAGTATCCGGTCGAGGTGTTCGATACGTCCTACGCCGAAGAGGCGGGCATCAAGAGCGCGACGTTCGCGGTGCACGCGCCGTTCGCGTACGGCACGTTGTCGGTGGAGCAGGGCACACACCGGCTGGTGCGAATCAGCCCGTTCGACAACCAGGGCAGGCGCCAGACGTCGTTCGCCGAAGTCGAGGTGCTGCCCGTCACCGAGACCACCGATCACATCGATATTCCGGAGAGCGATGTGCGCGTCGACGTGTACCGGTCCAGCGGGCCGGGCGGTCAGTCGGTGAACACCACCGACTCAGCGGTTCGACTCACACACATCCCGACCGGTATCGTCGTCACCTGCCAGAACGAGAAGTCGCAACTGCAGAACAAGGTGTCGGCGATGCGGGTACTTCAGGCAAAGTTATTGGAACGCAAGCGTTTAGAAGAACGTGCCGAGCTGGACGCGTTGAAGAGCGATAGCGGCAGCTCGTGGGGAAACCAGATGCGCTCCTACGTGTTGCACCCGTACCAGATGGTCAAAGACCTGCGCACCGAGTACGAGGTCGGCAATCCGGCGGCGGTACTTGACGGAGACATCGACGGATTCCTCGAAGCCGGAATCCGTTGGCGCAATAGGCGAGATGACGAATAGCAACGTGATCGCACTGTCCTTCGCCGACCGGTGGACCGGCTTCTGGCAGGGCAACATCGGCATCTGGATCCTCGACCGAGGTGTGCCGATCGCCTTGCTTCTGATCGGCGGTCTGCTCGGCGCCCGGTTCATCACCTGGGCGGCCCGCAGGATCGTGCGCCGCATCGACGCCGAGTACCAGGAAAGCGACCAGTTGGTGCGCACCGAGAGCGCCAAGCACCGCCAGGCCGTCGCGTCGGTGATCTCCTGGGTGTCGGTCGCGCTGCTGTTCGTCCTGGTGATGATGGAGGTCACCGACATCCTCGCCATCCCGGTGGGGTCGCTGGTGGCGCCGGCGGCGGTGCTCGGCGCCGCACTCGGTTTCGGTGCCCAGCGCATCGTGCAGGATCTGCTCGCGGGCTTCTTCATCATCACCGAGAAGCAGTACGGCTTCGGCGATCTTGTGGCGCTGACCGTCTCGGGCATCGCTCTCCCTGCGGAGGGCACCGTCGTGGACGTCACGCTGCGCGTCACCAAGTTGCGGTCCGCCGAGGGGGAGATGTTCACCATCCCCAACGGCCAGATCGTGAAGTCGGTGAATCTGTCGAAGGACTGGGCCCGTGCCGTCATCGACATCCCGGTGCCGACGTCGGCGGACCTCAATCTGGTGAACGATCTGCTGCAAGACGTGGCGGAGAAGGCGGCGGAAGACCCCGCGCTGCGGGATCTTCTGCTCGACGCTCCGCAACTGATGGGTGTGGAGAGTATCGAACTCGACACGGTCAACCTGCGTATGGTGGCCCGCACGCTGCCGGGCAAGCAGTTCGAGGTCGGCCGGCGGATCCGGGTGCTGGTGTTGCGCGCCCTTCGGCGTGCAGGCATCGTGTCGCCGGCTGACGGCGCAACTCCGATCGTGGAGGCGATACCGCATCCGGCCAGAGTCGGCGGTCTCGAGGACGAACCGAAGGGTCCGACGGAGCAGCAGCCATGACGGACTGGTTCAGGGCCAAGATCCTCGGCCGTATTCGCGTGTCGACGTTGGCGCTCATCGTCGCATTCGCCGCGCTGTTCTGGGTGCACGAGACATTCACACCTGAACCGGCGCCGCCAGACACCCGCGCCCGCGGTCGTGCCGCCGGGCTTCGTACCCGATCCCAACTACACCTGGGTGCCGCGGACCAATGTGCGACGGCCCAAGGAGCCGACGTACACCACCACCACGACAACCACCACGACCACGACGACCAGCCCGACTGAGACGACGAGTCCCACGTCGCCGACGGAGACCACGCCCAGCACGACGGTGGTCGATCCGGACGGCCCCGGCCCGCTGCCGCCGACGACGCAGACGGTTGTCACGCCGACTCCGGTGACGACGACGCCGACCGCGCCCGGGCCGACACCCACTCCGACCACCACGACTCCGCCCAGCTAGCCCGCGCTGGCCACCCCGCTACACTGGCGAGCCGTGTTGACGTCCTCCCCCTGCTAAAGCCGGGGGATTTCAACTTCACCCGTTACCTTTGCGGCAGGAGGGCAGAGTTGAGGTTCACGGTTCGCAGACCGGCTAACGCCGAGGTCTCCCCGTGCTGTCACCGCCCGTCCGGCGGCGATGTTGCGTGCAGCGTTCACGTCGGCGTTGCACGACCCCGTGCTGCAGACTTCGCATTCAAAGACCGCTTGGCTCTTGCGGTTTTCGAGCGCGACGTGCCCGCACACGGAGCATCGTTGAGACGTGTACGCGGCCGGGATCTGCTCGACCCGACCAAAGGCTTTGTGCTGCAGACGCGAGGCGAGCAGACCCCATCCGCTGCGGCGCACGACCCGGTTGAGTCCGCGCTTCTGAGCGACACCTACACCAGGCTTCTCAACCGTTCCACGCGCACTGCGGGTCATCGCCCGCACGTCAAGGGCTTCGATGCGGATCGTGTCGAAGCGCCGCGCTATATGGGTGGTGGTCTTTTCAGCCCAGTCCTTGCGTCGGTCTCTCTCACGTGCATTGAGCCTCGCGATCGCCACCTTGGTCCGAGCTCGCCGGTTGGAGCCGCGCTGGGCACGCGCGAGTCGCTGTTGCAGCACCTTCAAACGCTTCGACTCACCCGGAGTGAGACTGGGGGCGTGCAGCAGTTCACCGGTCGACAATGCCGCAGACACGGCAACGCCGCGGTCGATGCCCACCACGCTGTGATCACCCGGACCGGCGATCGGCTCAGGGACGTGGGCGAACGCGACATGCCAGCGGCCGGCCCGGTCGCGGGTAACCCGGTAGGACTTCACACCCTGAGGGACCGGCCGCGACAGGCCAAAGCGCACCCAGCCGACCTTCGGTACCCACATACGGCCGATCCGACGGTTCAGACGCTCGATGTGGTGCGGCTTGACAGCGACTTGCCGAAACCCCTCGTGCACCCCGGCTTTGCGCCAGGTCGGGCGACGGTGCGTTCCGGTGAAAAAGTTGCGCATGGCCTGGGCGAAGTCCCGCAAGGCCTGCTGTTGCACGGTTTGGGAGCCAGCCGCCAGCCAGTGGTGCTCGGCTCGGGCCGCGGTCAACTGAGCGCAGTGCTCGTGGTAGCCGGGCGCGCGGCGCCCGGGCTGCCAGTGCTGCTGCTGTTCGACGGCCAGGTTCCATACATACCGGGCGTGGTGACAATGCGCCTCCAACGCCAGTGCTTGCTCAGTGGTAGGAAGAAGCCGGTATCGCGCCACGCCAGCAACGTAGCCGCGACCACCGACAAGTCACCGAAAGGAGAAGCGGTATTGGCTCTCCCGGCTAAAACCGGGGACTTCCACGCCGCGGCTATCCGATGATCACCCTTGACCATGTCTCCAAGCTGTACAAGTCGTCGGCGCGACCCGCCCTCGACAACGTGTCGCTCAAGATCGACAAGGGTGAGTTCGTCTTCCTCATCGGGCCGTCGGGCTCCGGCAAGTCGACGTTCATGCGGCTGCTGCTGGCCGAGGAGACGCCTTCGACGGGCGACATCCGGGTGTCCAAGTTCCACGTCAACAAGCTGGCCGGCCGTCACGTCCCGGGCCTGCGCCAGGTGATCGGCTGCGTGTTCCAGGATTTCCGGCTGCTGCAGCAGAAGACGGTGTTCGAGAACGTCGCCTTTGCGCTGGAGGTCATCGGCAAGCGCCCGGAGGTGATCAACCGGGTGGTGCCCGACGTGCTGGAGATGGTCGGGCTGTCGGGCAAGGCCAACCGCCTGCCGACCGAGCTGTCCGGCGGCGAGCAGCAGCGCGTCGCGATCGCCCGCGCGTTCGTCAACCGGCCGTTGGTGCTGCTGGCCGACGAGCCCACCGGCAACCTCGATCCCGACACCAGCAGGGACATCATGGATCTGCTCGAACGCATCAACCGCACCGGAACGACGGTGCTGATGGCCACCCACGACCACCACATCGTCGACTCGATGCGCCAGCGCGTCGTCGAATTGGAGCTTGGCAGGCTCGTTCGCGACGAAGACCGCGGCGTCTACGGAATGGATCGCTAAGTGCGCTTCGGCTTCCTCGTCAATGAGGTACTAACTGGTTTTCGTCGCAATGTGACGATGACGATCGCGATGATCCTGACGACCGCGATCTCGATTGGTTTGTTCGGCGGCGGCCTGCTGGTCGTGCGACTGGCCGACCAGTCCCGCAAGATCTATCTGGATCGGGTGGAGAGCCAGGTCTTTTTGACCAACGATGTGTCGGCCAACGACCCGACGTGCGACGCCGATCCCTGCAAGGCGCTGCGCCAGCGGATCGAGGACCGCGACGACGTGCGGTCGGTGCGGTTCCTGGACCGCGACCAGGCTTACGACGACGCGATCAAAAAGTTCCCGCAATACAAGGACGTCGCAGGCCGCGACGCGTTCCCGGCGTCGTTCATCGTCAAGCTCGAAAATCCCGAGCAGCACAAGGAGTTCGACCAAGCGATCGTCGGTCAGCCGGGCGTGCTCAACGTGCTGAACCAGAAGGACCTGATTGATCGGCTCTTCGCCGTGCTCGACGGCATCAGTAACGCCGCATTCGCGGTGGCGTTGGTGCAGGCGGTCGGTGCAGTGCTGTTGATAGCCAACATGGTTCAAGTCGCCGCCTACACCCGAAGAACGGAGATCGGCATCATGCGGTTGGTTGGCGCCAGCCGCTGGTACACGCAGTTGCCGTTCCTGGTGGAGGCGATGCTGGCGGCGTTCATCGGGGTGGTCATCGCGATCGTCGGGCTCGTCCTGGTGCGTGCGCTGTTCCTCGAGAACGCGCTCAACCAGTTCTACCAAGCCAACCTGATCGCGAAGGTCGACTACGCCGACGTGCTGTACTTCAGCGCGCCGTTCATGGTGTTCCTGGGGCTCGCGATGTCCGGGCTCACTGCGTACGTCACGCTGCGGCTCTACATACGGCGCTGACCGTGGCCAAGAAGGCGGACCCCGCGAAGGGTGGGAAGTCCAGCAACAACAAGACCGTTGCGACGAATCGCAAAGCGCGGCACAACTATTCGATCCTGGAGACCTACGAGGCCGGCATTCAGCTGGTGGGCACCGAGGTAAAGAGCCTGCGCGACGGGCAGGCGTCGCTGGCCGACGCGTTCGCCACGATCGACGACGGCGAGATCTGGCTGCGCAATGTGCACATCCCGGAGTATCACCACGGCAGCTGGACGAATCACCCGCCGCGGCGCAACCGCAAACTGTTGTTGCACCGCAGTCAGATTGACCAGCTGATCGGTCGGATCCGCGACGGCAACCTGACCCTGGTGCCGCTGTCGGTGTACTTCTCCGACGGCAAGGTCAAGGTCGAGTTGGCGCTGGCGCGAGGCAAGGAGGCGCGCGACAAGCGCCAGGACATGGCCCGCCGCGACGCGCAGCGCGAGATCACCCGCGAGTTGGGCCGCCGCGCCAAGGGCATGACCTGATCGGGCCGCTGGAAGGTCCGGCCTTCGCGCTGACCTCGGCGCTGGGTTACGGCGTCAGCGACTTCGTCGGCGGCATCGCGTCACGACGTGTCGCGGCGCTGCGGGTGGTGCTGGTCTCGTATCCGATCGCGATGGTGTTTCTCGCCGCGACGGCGGCGTTGGTCGGTGGACACGTATCGCAGGACGCCGTGTTCTGGGGTGCACTGTGCGGAGTGTCGCAGGCGTTCGGGGTGTGGTGGTTCTACGCCGCGCTCGGGGCGGGACCGATCTCGGTGGTGTCGCCGCTGACGGCAATCCTGGTGGCGGGCATTCCCGTGGGGGTCGGGCTGGCGATGGGGGAGCGCCCCGGACTCATCGCCGGCGTGGGTGTGGTGCTGGCCTTGGTGGCGGTCGTGTTGGTCAGCCGCGAAGCGACCGATGAGGACGCCCACCCGCACAAGTTCACTGCGACGGTGGCGTGGCTGACGGTCGGATCGGGTGTCGCGTTCGGGCTCAACTTCGTGCTGATCGACCAGGCGCCGTCGGCCGCGATGCTGTGGCCGCTGGTCTTCGCGCGCGCGTCGGCCACGGTGGTGGTGGTCGTCATCGCGGTGGTGAGCGACAACCTGCGGCCACCTACCGGGACGCCGTTGAAGCTGTCGATACTGGCAGCGGTGCTGGACACCGGTGCCAACATCGCAATGCTGCTCGCCCTGCACGCGTCGCTGCTGTCATTGGCGGGGGTGTTGATGTCGCTGTATCCGGCCGCGACGGTGCTGCTGGCAATCGTGGTGTTGCGCGAGCGGGTGACGCGCTGGCAGGCCGTCGGGATGGCGCTGGCGTTGGCCGCCGTCGCGATGATCACCGCCGGCTGACTCCCCGGTCACCTCTCCCCGCGAGCGTGCGTGTCTGCGGCCGACACGCCGCACAGAAATCAGATTTCCCGCACTCTCACCCGCCAGTCGCGATCATGTTTAAGGTCACATGACATGACACGACCGGTAACCCTGCTCGATAAGTCGTCCGTCCTGTCCGGTTTGTTCGCGGTGTGGCATGACATCGATTCGTTGACAAGCGGATTCAGTGATGCTCAGTGGCAGGAGCCGACTCCGCTTCCCGGGTGGACGGTGCGCGACGTCGTGGCTCACATCGTCGGAACAGAGTCAATGTTGCAGGGAGTCGCCACGCCGCAGGCCGACGTCGATATGTCGGTGTTCAAGCACGTACGCAACGACATCGGCGTGATGAACGAACGGTGGGTGCTCGAGATGCGGGCACTGAGTCATGCCGAACTGCTCGACAAGTTCCGGGAGACGACGGCGCAGCGGCGGCTCGCGCTCTCCGACGTCTCGGAGCAGGACTGGGTTCAGGTCACCGCCACACCGGCGGGTCCCGACACGTACGGGCGGTTCATGCGTATCCGGGTATTCGACTGCTGGATGCACGAACTCGACATCCGCGACGCCGTCGGGCAGCCGGCAAGTGTGAGCGGGCTCGTCGGTCCCGCCGCCGAACAGTCACTGGACGAGATGGCCGCGAGCATGGGCTTCGTCGTCGGCAAGCTCGGCGGCGCACCCGACGGATCGCGGGTGTCGATCGAACTGATGGGGCCGGTGGGCCGCACGATCAACGTCGCCGTGAACGGTCGTGCACAGGTCGTGGACGACTTCGGCGACAGTGACCCCACGTCGACGATCCGCCTGGACGCGTTGCTGTTCGCCCGGCTGGCAGGTGGGCGAACGCCATTGGGGCAGCAAGCCGACGCGATCAGCTACGGCGGTGACGAGGCCGTCGGTAGACGGATCGTCGAGCACCTCAACTACGTGATCTGACCCGACGGTCCGCATCTACTTCTTGTTGTCGGTGTCCTTATCGTGATCGTTGTCGTCATCGCAGTCACCACCGGAGCCGGATCCACTGCCGTCCCCGCCTGCTCCACCGTTGAGACCGAAATGGAGACCGCCTGAAGCGGTTTGGTCGTTGTTGATGCCCCCAATGCCGAACCCGAACCCGGTTGCATCAGCGGTGAAGTTGGTATTCCAACCCAACTTTCCCGCCGGGCCGCCGACCCCGAACAGTTTGTTCGAGAATTGGTCCATGCCAAACGCATTCATCGACACATGGGGGCCGACGGGTCTGGAGCCGCCGTCACCCGAATCGTCTTCGTCGTCCCCGCCGGGGCTGATCGCGAGATTGGCTCCGGCGAGGAGGTTGAAGTCGACGTCAGCCGGCCCGATGTGGTTGTTCTGCTTGTTGAAGCCCGTGATGCCGGTGGTGAGCCCGTCCCCGTCGGCGACGGAATTGCTGACAAAGCCCAGTTTTCCGTCCGACTCGCCGATACCGGCGATTCCGCCCCTCCATTTGCCGATGTCCACCAGTGGTAGTGACGCCGAGCCGCCTGCTGCGCCTCCGGCACCCCCGCCGCCACTCGCCTGTGCGCCGATGACGTTCAGTAGGGCGGACTTGACGATGTCGAGATCGAAGAAGGCCGGACCCAGTTGGCTCGATTGTTGGTTGATACCCACCAGGCCAGTTCCGAGGCCCCCGTTCGCGCCGGGGATGAGGAGGGCCTGCCAGCCGATCTTGCCGTGCGAGTGGCCCATGCCGGCCTGTTCCCATGACCACGGGACGATGGGACCCACTCCACCGGGGTCGTGACCGCCGGGGTGGTGGCCGTTGGGGTGGCCATCGGGATGGTGGTGGCCGTGGGGATGGCCATCGCACCCCCCGCAGGCAGCGGTGGATGCTGCCGGGGCAGCGGTGACCACTGATGCGCCGACAGCCAGCACGAGCAGTGGCTGGACCTTCATTTTCCGGATACCAGACAGGTTCAATCGCCGTTCGGGTCGGCGTCGATGACGCCCGCCTGCGTGACGCGTAGCACCAGAGTGATCTCCCATTGCCTCTCCCTCTCTCCACCTCATATCGGACCGCCGCCGCAATCGATTTGCTTGCTCTCGGTGCGAATCAGATTGCCCTGCCGTTCAGCAATGGCAATCCGTGACACCGCGGCGTGGCCAGCGGAACGGTCACGATGTGCCCGGCGCTGTGGTTGGCAATTGGGAACGGGATTGCTGAATTGTCAATTCGACCTACCCGGTTCGTCATGGCGTGAAGATACCATCACAGGCTCGCAAAACATCGTCAGTGCGTGTCCATAGCGTGAATGTCTACGCATGCGTCGATTTCCAGCTGGTAACTGGACACTTCGATCCTTAACAGTGCGTGCTGGACGGTTCACGTGGCGAAGCCTTATCCGCTTGGCGCCAACGCATTCCAGCTTCTCAGATCAGTTTGCTAAAAATATGCCAGCATCGTCAATATTGGTCGACGTTCAAGGTGTCGCGACTGCTTCAACTGGATTTGCCCGCATTCATGGCAAATCTCATCGCGGTTGACCCCTTCGACAATTGTCTTTTGCTCTGGGCTTGGCGCGCGACGATGTGCTGAATAGGACGGGTTGTCGATCGCCTGGCAACTCGTTGGCTCGCTGCTGTCGGCGCTCACTCGAGATGTGCCATCTGAGCTGGAAGAACGCGTCGACGCGGGAAGAAAGCGTGGCCTCGGCTGTTGATACTGCCGTACCATTGAGAGTCCTGCCGAAAGTCGGCGGGGATGCGAGGGGCTGAACGGTTTCGACTTCGCGCATCGAATCAAGGGAAGCGTGCCGGTGCAGGCAAGAGACCACCGTAAGCGTCGTTGCAACCAATTAAGCGCCGATTCCAATCAGCGCGACTTCGCACTCGCTGCATAAGCGACTGTGAGTCCGTCAGACCGGGAGAGCCCTCGACCCGGACCCTGGCGTCGTCTAGAGGGATCAACCGGTGAGTTCGGTCGCGGGACTCATCGGGACACCAAACAGCGACTGGGATCGTCATCCTGAACTTGTTCGCGTGAGCAGGAGATCCGAGTAGAGACCTAGCGGACTGCGCACGGAGAAGCCTCGAGGGAATGCCGTAGGACCCGGGTTCGATTCCCGGCAGCTCCACCAAGAAGGGCCGCTGAGCAATCAGCGGCCCTTTCTTGTTGACTCGCACAATCCGTCCTCTGCGTCGAGCGACGGTGTCCCGCAGGTGCACACCGGCAAGGGGCGGCAGGTCGCCAGCCATGATCACTCGAGTCGAATCGGGCCGGCCGGGTCGTCGTGAATTGGAAGCACGGCCGTCGCGGCAAGTGAAGCTCCATCGATGCCATGATGAGGACGTGGACGAGCGTGCTCGCGACGAATCCGGCCGGCCGCGAAGCGATCGGCCCCGCGACGCGCTCGGTCGACCGCTGCCGCGGGGCAGCGTCGGCGTACCACGCATCCCCGATGACTTCGAGTTGCCGGCGGCCGAAACCCTCTCCGCTGCCCAGGATTTGCTGGACCGGGGTCTCGCATTCAACGCACACGAAGTGCTCGAGGCCGCCTGGAAGAACGGCCCGGACGACGAGAAGGCACTGTGGCAAGCGCTTGCCCAACTCGCGGTCGGCATCACCCATGTCCAGCGCGGCAATGGCAAGGGGGCGGTAGCTGTGCTTCGTCGCGCGTCGACCGTCCTTGGCCTCGGCGGTGCGGTGCCGTATGACGTCGACGCCGCAGGTTTGGCCGCATACGCCGACGCGCTGATCGATGACATCACCGCTAACGCCGCGATCACGCCGGAACAACTGACACCGCGACTCGTCCGGCACCCAAAGTGAAGGCGCTAACGCCTGGCCCAATCGACGACATCGGCGGTCCTTTGGTGTTCAACCCCTGCCCTTGCTCCCCGCCCGCGAACGGGTTGCGGTTTCCCGCCGACGGGAGTGAAGGTCGCCTTGGGTGGCACGTAATTCGTAGCCGCTCGTCAGCCAAAACACGGTGCGGTCCAGGATCGGCAGGATTTCCGTGACGGCGATCTCCCCGGCGGCGAAACGACCCAACAATCCGTACACGAGGCTGGAGATGATGGCATCGAGGTCGGCGATGAAGCTGTCGTCCACATCGCCGAGTACGTCGAAGACCGCGGGCGCGACGACGCCGAAGCCGCGACGCACGAGATCCTGCCCACCCGGTGCTCCTCTGGCGCGAAAGTAGGCGGTGAGCATGCCCGGGTGTTTCTCCCACGGCTCGAAGATGGTCCGGAGTACCCGCATCATGCCTTCGTAGAGCGAATCGCCGGGCTCGGGTGTTTGCAGTGAAAGCGGCGAATATCGGTTGTCTTCCATCCAGTTCTGCAGCGCCGCACGGATGAGTTCGTCTCGGTTCGCATAGTGCTTGTAGATCGTCGCCAGCGAGGTTCGGGCGCGGCCGGCCACTTCGCGCAGTTGAACGGCGTCATAGCCCTCGTTTTCGAGGATGTTCACGACGATGCCCAGAATCCTGCGGTCGGGGCCGGGGGAGGCCTCCGGTAGATCGGAGCGAGTCACAAATGAGCACCTTGCCGTCGTCCAGTAACACGGTTACTGTACCGGGTGTAACACGGTTACTCACGTCGCGCCGGCGCGGCGACGGCGAATTGAAACGAGGATCATGGGATCTCTAGACGGCAAAGTCGCCTTCATCACCGGCGTTGCGCGCGGTCAGGGCCGAAGCCACGCCGTTCGACTCGCGCGCGAAGGCGCCAACATCATCGGGATAGACATCTGTGCCGACATCGCGGCCAATCACTATCCGATGGCCGGGCGTGATGAGCTCGACGAGACGGTGGCGCTGGTGGAATCCGCCGGTGGCAAGATGCTGGGCAGTGTCGCCGATGTCCGTGATTTCCAACAGGTGAAATCCGCCGTGGATGCCGGTGTTGAGCAGTTCGGGCGCCTCGACATCGTGCTCGCCAACGCCGGGATCGCCCCCGTCGCATTCCGTGAACTCAGTGTCGAAGAGGAACTCGAACAGTGGAAAGCGGCTATCGGTGTGAACCTCGACGGCGCCTATCACACCGCCTGGGCGTCGATTCCGCATCTGCTCGCAGGCAACCGCGGAGGCGCGATCGTCTTCACCAGCTCGACCGCCGGCCTGAAAGGCTTCGGCGGCCTGCAAGGCGGCGGGCTTGGGTACGCAGCGTCCAAGCACGGGATCGTCGGGCTGATGCGCACACTCGCCAATGCACTGGCACCTATGAGCATTCGGGTCAACACCGTTCACCCGACAGCGGTCAACACGATGATGGCCGTGAATCCGGCGATGACGGAGTTTCTCGAGAACTATCCGGGCGACGGTCCGCATCTGCAGAACCCGATGCCGGTCGAACTGCTGGAACCTGGAGACATCAGTGCGGCGATTGCCTACCTCGTCTCCGACGAGGCGAAGTACGTGACCGGCGTAACCTTCCCCGTTGATGCAGGATTCTGTAACAAGCTGTGAACACCAACGAGACTGCCAGCGGCACAGCACAATCCGGTCGTTCGATCGGCAAGCGTGTTCTCATCACCGGTGCTGCTCGCGGTATGGGTCGAAGCCACGCCGTCCGGCTCGCTGAGGAGGGTGCGGATCTCATCCTCGTCGACATCTGCGAGTCGCTGCCAGAAATCGAATACCCCTTGTCGACAGTCGAGGATCTCGAGGAGACGGCCCGCCTTGTGCGCAAGCACGACCGACGCGCCGTCACGCGTGTCGTCGACGTCCGCGACGCTGCGGCGCTGACCGCCGCGGTCAACGAGGGCGTGGTAGAACTCGGCGGCCTGGACGCCGCGGTCGCCAACGCGGGAGTGCTCACCGTCGGTACCTGGGACACCACCACACCCGAGCAGTGGCGCACGGTTGTTGACATCAACCTGATTGGAACTTGGAACACCTGCGCCGCCGCGATTCCGCATCTGGTGGACTCCGGAGGCAGCCTTGTCATCATCAGTTCCTCGGCCGGCCTGAAGGGCACACCGCTGCACATCCCCTACACGGCGTCAAAACACGCCGTCGTCGGTTTGATGCGGGCACTGGCCAATGAGCTTGCGGCGCAGAACATTCGCGTCAACACGGTTCATCCGACCGGGGTGGAAACCGGTATGCGGCCGGACTCGCTGCAGGAACTTCTCGGTGAGAGGCGTCCAGACCTTATCCCGATATTCCTGAACGCTCTACCCGTGATGATGGCCGAAGCCTCCGACATCAGCAACGCCGTGCTGTTCCTCGTGTCGGACGAATCGCGATCGGTGACGGGATTGGAATTCAAGGTCGACGCCGGCGTCACGTTGCGCTGACGAATCCAGGACAAGGCGGAAGCGATGACGATGATGGACACCGACCGCGCGGAGCGCGGAAGACGCGCATACGCCGAAGTGATGACCCTTCCGCCGCCGCAGGACTGCGCGCCGACGACGACGAGCATGCTCGACTTCGTCTTCGCCGAGGTGTGGGCACGGCCGGGGCTGAGTCGTCGTAACCGGCGGTTCGTCACATTGCCCTGCGTTGCTGCGGCCGACGCGGAGGGGCCGCTGCGGGACCACGTGTACGCAGCGTTGAACAGTGGCGATTTGACGATCGCCGAAATGCGCGAGGCGGTACTACATTTCGCGGTGTACAGCGGCTGGCCCAAGGCATCTCGGTTCAACATGGCCGTCGATGAGCAGTGGGAGCGCATTCACGTCGAACGCGGCGAAGTTGTGCCGCCCCCCGACGCGCTTCTACCGTTGGTGACCCCGAGCGATCCGGAGGATCGCCTGGTCGGCGGCGAGCAGGCTTTCCGGGACGTCAACTGCGTTCCCTACGTGCCCACCCGGGACAACCCGTATTCCGGCGCCGGAATACTGAACTTCGTCTTCGGCGAGATGTGGCAGCGGCCGGGCTTGGGAAGGAAGGAGCGTCGGCTGATCACGGTGGCGTGCGTGGCTTTTCAGGATGCGCCCTACCCGATCATGAGCCATGTCTATGCCGCACTGAAGAGTCGTGACATCTCCTTCGCTGAGATGGACGAGTTGGCGTTGCATTTCGCGGCGTACTACGGCTACGCGAAGGCAGCGACTCTCAGCGATGAGATCGGGCGGCAGAAAGAACGTGTGCTCGAAGAATGGCGGACCGAGGCGGAGGCGCTGGCGTGAATGCCGCGGTGTCCTTGACGGCGGGCCTGTTGATCGACGAGGAACTCGTCACGGAATCGTCGGGCGGCAGTCATGAACACATCTATCCGGCCACCGGTGAACCGAACGTCACCGTCCCGCTGGCAGGTGCGGCCGAGATTGACCGCGCGGTTACATCGGCGTGGCAGGCACATCGAGCCTGGATGGCATTGACGGTCGATCGTCGCCGAGACCTGCTCATCGCACTGGCTGACACCGTGCACGACCACCTCGACGAACTCGCCCTACTCAATGTGCACGATTACGCGGTGCCGATCTCCTTTGCAGGCACCGCCCACATGCTCGAGTGGTTCCTGCGCCACTTTGCCGGTTACGTCGACAAGCCGCACGGCATCAGTTCACCGGTGAACGGGTCATTCGACGTAAACCTGATCGAGCGCGAACCGTACGGCGTCGTCGGTGTCATTGCCCCGTGGAACGGGGCGCTGGCAGTGGCCGCGTCCGCCGTCGCGCCCGCATTGGCGGCGGGGAACGCGGTGGTCTTGAAACCGTCGGAACTGGCTCCGCTGGCGGCTCTTCGGTTCGGCGAACTGTGCCTGGAAGCCGGCCTACCACCGGGGCTGGTGAACGTCCTTCCTGCGGGCGCCGAAGGAGGGGACGAACTCGTCCGCCATCCGGGAGTCCGCAAGATCCACTTCACCGGGGGAGGGGCGACCGCACGCCACGTGCTGGTGGCCGCCGCGACGAATCTCACGCCGGTGGTGGCTGAATTGGGCGGCAAGTCTGCGAGCCTCGTGTTCGAGGATGCCGATCTGGACCTTGCGGCTGCGATGTCCGCCCACCAAGGACCGCTGATGCAGTCCGGGCAAAGCTGTGCGTGTGCAAGCCGCGTTCTGGTACATGACTCGGTCTACGACACGTTTCTGGAGAGATTCGTTGCGGCAATCGAATCCGCCAAGATAGGCGATCCTTTCGATCCCACCGTGTTCTTCGGACCGGTGATCAGCCAGGTGGCCGCCGACCGGATTCTCGGCGTGATCGACGGCGCGGTGGCCCGAGACTCGGGGGAGCTGTTGCTCGGCGGCAAGCGAATTGGGGGAGAGCTCGCGCAAGGATTTTTCATCGAGCCCACCGTCTTCGGCGGAGTCGACAATGCGTCCGAGCTTGCGCAGACCGAAACCTTCGGTCCCGTGGTGTCGCTCATCAGATTCCGCGACGAAGCCGATGCCTTGCGAATCGCCAACGACACCCCGTACGGATTGAACGCCTTCGTACAAACAAGCGACCTCACCCGGGCACATCGCGTCGCACGACAGTTGGAGGCAGGATCGGTATGGGTCAACCAGATCAGCCTGATCTCTCCCCAGGGTCCATACGGCGGCTACAAACAAAGCGGATTCGGCCGTACTGGCGGCCAAGACGGGCTGCAGGAGTTCACCCAGGTCAAAAACATTCGCATCGGCATGGGCTGAAGAACCGATGAGTAGCCTCTGCCGGCGAGAATGTTCTCCGCGCCCGGCGGTGTGTCGGCCTGGCGGCGATCGGAATCCCGGCCACCATGAGACTGGCAGCCGGCTAAAGCGTCAAGCGTTCCGCTACGCGACCACCTGCGGCCGCAACGGGACGGGCGTGAATTCGATGTGAAGGTCCTTCAGGCCGCGGAGCAGAAAGGTGGGCTCATAGGTGTAGTGCCGGGCATCGATGGGTCCGTGTGACGCCTGGTTCACGGTGATGTCGCGCATCCGGTCGAGTAGGCGGTGGACGGTGATGCGACCCTCTACGCGCGCAAGCGGCGCGCCGGCACAGGAATGGATGCCACGACCGAACGCGATGTGCTCGCGAACATTCTTTCGTTCCAGTCGAAACTCGTTGGGCTTCTCAAACTTCGCCGGGTCACGGTTGGCGGCCCCGAGGCACAACATCACCACGGTTCCCGCTTTGATGTGAACGCCGCCCAGCGTGGTCGTCCTCCTCGCAAGCCGAAAATCGACTTTGGTCGGACTCTGCATGCGCAACGCTTCCTCGATGAAAGCGGGAATCAATCCGCGGTCATTGCGCAATTGACCCTGAATGTCGGGACGATCGCCCAACGTCTGGACCGCGGCGCTCAGCAGTTTCGTCACAGTCTCCTGCCCGGCCGCGAACAGGAACGTGGCGGGCCGCACCACCTCCAGCAGTGTTGGTATCGAACCGTCGGGATAGGTCGCCGTCGCCATACCGGAGAGCACGTCGTCGCGCGGCTCGCCTCGCCGCTCAGAGATGTAGTCGCTGAACAGATCGTCGAGATACTTCAGCGGGTTGCGGCCCACGGGAGCACCGTTCAAGGCACCCACGGTGTCGCCGGGGGCCCTGCCCGCGCCGAGTGCGTGCCGGATCTCTTCGCGATCTTGCTCAGGCACGCCGAGAAGGTCGGTAATCGCCAGCGTGGCAAAGGGCTTGGCGTACTCGGAAAGAAACTCGCAGCGGCCGTTGTCGATGAACTCGTCGAGCTGACGGTCCACGAGCTGCCACATGAAGTCTTCGTTCTCTTTGAGGCGGCGTGGCGTCAACAGCTTGCTCAACAGTGACCGGGCTCGTTCGTGTGCCGGCGGGTCCATGACCACCATGTGTTCGAATATCGGGAAGAGGTGGCGATGGGCTTCTATCTGCTCAGCGATGTCGTCGCCCACCGGTTCGAATGGCAGCGGCGGAAACGGCCCTCCGATGGCGTTCACTGCCGAGAACGATTCGACATCCTTGAACGCGGCCATGACTTCGGCGTAGCCGGTCACCGCCACCACGCCGTGATGCGGTTCGCGAACAACCGGACCTTCGCTGCGTAAGGCCTCCCAGTAGGCGTACGGATCTTGTGCGATGTTGGCGTCGGAGAAGTAGTCGATATCCGCCAGGTCAGTCATCGTTCTCCTCGAATGCCAGGTCTCCGTCGCACAAAACTGATCATACGATCAGGATGTTAGAGTGTTGCATGCCTACCACGCATCATCGACGACGGTCAAGCAACGTCAGGCTGGAGCGCTGAATGGCCGCGACACGCAAGCCGAAGGCCGATGACGGTGGCGCACGACTGCGACTGATCGAGGCGACGATCCAGATCATGCACGACGAGGGATACGCCGCAGCGACGTCGAGGCGGGTGGCGGCGAAGGCCGGTGTGAAGCAGGCGCTGGTGTATTACTACTTTCCGACCATGGACGACCTGTTCCTCGAGGTGCTGAAGGTCGGGGCCGACCAGGCCCTCGAGCAGATTCGGTCCGCATTGATGGCCGACGATCCGCTGGGCGCCCTCTGGCGGATCAACAGCGACTCCCGCCGATCGGTGCTCAACACCGAGTTCATGGCTTTAGCCAACCATCGCAAGGCAATTGGAGCTGAGCTCAGGGCGTATGCCGAGCGCGTTCGCGACATCGAGACCGCCGCTGTCGCGCTGGTGCTTCGAACGAATGAAGTCGATGTCACCGCCTATCCGCCGGTGGCGATCGCGATGCTCGTTGCGCAGACAGCGCGAAGCATGGCCAACGAAGTGGCCGTGGGTGTGACTCAAGGCCACAGTGAACTGCGGGCACTCATCGAGCATCAGATCGACTCGTTGACGAAGCCGGCCGCTACGGTCCGCACCTAGCGCCTTTCTATTGCGTCGACCTGCTGTCGCAGGCCCCTCGCTGCGGCCTTTGGATGCCGATTGCCGCGATTTCCGATCGCACCTATTGACAGCCCCTGAAGTTCCGTGCGAGTGTTCCTGATCGAACGATCAGTTTTTGATCGCGGAGTGGGCAGCAGCGCAAAGCCGCCGTCGACCAAGCAGGGAAGCAGGGAATCGTGACAGGACGGGTAGCGGGCAAGGTCGCCTTCATCACCGGCGCGGCGCGCGGGCAAGGCCGTAGCCATGCGATCCGACTGGCCGAAGAAGGCGCGGATATCATCGCGGTCGATATCTGCGGCCCGGTCAGCAGCAACACGCAGATTGCGCCCGCAACCTCCGACGACCTGGCGGAGACCGCGGACCTCGTCAAGCAACTGAACCGGCGCATCGTCACAGCCGAGGTCGACGTAAGAGACCATGACGCGGTCAAAGCCGCTGTGGACAGTGGCGTCGAGCAGTTGGGGCGACTCGACATCATCTGCGCCAACGCAGGTATCGGCAACGGCGGCCAGACGCTGGATCACACCAGTGAAGCCGACTGGACCGACATGATCGACGTCAACCTGTCGGGTGTCTGGAAGACGGTCAAAGCCGCCGTTCCGCACCTGATCTCGCAGGGCGAAGGCGGCTCGATCATCCTCACCAGTTCTGTCGGGGGACTGAAGGCTTATCCCCATACCGGTCACTACATCGCGGCCAAGCACGGTGTGGTCGGCCTGATGCGCACCTTTGCGGTCGAACTCGGGCAGCACTCGATCCGCGTCAACACCGTCCACCCCACCAACGTGAACACACCCTTGTTCATGAACGAAGGCACCATGAAGCTGTTCCGGCCCGACCTCGAAAACCCGGGGCCGGAGGATCTCGCCGTCGCCGCCCAATTCATGCATGTGCTTCCGGTCGGTTGGGTCGAGGCCGTGGATATCAGCAACGCGGTGCTCTTCCTGGCGTCCGATGAATCGCGCTATGTCACCGGACTGACGATGACGATCGATGCCGGAAGCATGTTGAAGTAGGCGAATCCGCGCGGAAACCATTGAAGACAACTGAATAGGCCTCATTCCGAATATATTTCAGCCCACGGCATCGGAGCCCACACCCATGACTGGTACGCATTCACACGCCTTGGCATTGAGCAAGCCGTTCACGCAAAGCAGCACCTGCAGCCGCTACGTCGGTCGAGTGGGCGCGCTGGCAGCGGCGTTGGGGATCGGCGTCATGGTTGCCACCTCTGCGGGTATGGCGACCGCGGACTCGACGGCCACAGGGGCATCGTCGACCGACGCATCTGCTGCAGCCGGCACTGACAACAGTGGGGCCTCGTCCAGCACGGGCGAAAGGGACGGCGGTGCGGCGAACACCGCTACGACCGCCACCACAGGTACCGACATCTCGTCCACCACGACGACCGGCGGTGTGAATCCCGCTACGCCTGATAACGAACCCCCTACCACGATCCCCGGCACGACGATCCCCGGCACAACATCGACACCGACTGCCGAGTCGTCGACTGCCGAGGCGGTGCTCGGCGATGGCGACCAAACTGCTGTGGAGTCAGGGGAATCGGCGGCTGCCGGCGATCCGGCCACGTCACCGGCGTCAAGCTCGTCGACCGCACCGCCACCGGCGACTCAGCAGCTGACGACGCCGACCGTCGAGAAGGACTCGAGTTCACACACCGGCGATGGCGACAAGGCGCCGTTGTCAGTGACAAAAGCATCATCATCGAATTCCTTGGCCGGTGATGGCGGCGTGGACTCGAGCGTCGTGCAGCCGCTTGCCACCGACGTAACCTCGGGTTCGACGCCGCGCACGTTCGGTGCCGAGACATCCGACACCGCACCCGCCGGTCCCGCGATCGCTGCCGCTTCGACTCTGGTGGCACCGGTGACTCAAGTCGCCGCACCTGTTGCCGGTGTCGTGGGATTCCTGAACAGCGTCGTCACGACCCTGCTCAATCCGTTCCTGGCCCCGGCACCCTCAACGGGAGATCCCGTCACGCCAGTGCTATGGGCGGTACTGGGTTGGGTGCGACGGAACCTGTTCAATCAATCGCCGACAATCACCTACAACGGCGCGCTGACCGCGCAGACAGGGCAGACGCTGACCGGCAACATCGGTGCCGCCGACCCGGAGGGCGACGCCTTGACCTACACGGTCACGCAGGAACCCGAGCACGGGACCCTGACGATCGACCAGGCGACCGGTGCCTTCACCTACACGCCAGATGACATCAATTACACGGCAGCGCAAGCAGATACGTTCTCGGTATCGGTCACTGACGGCAAGTTCAACCTGCTGGGACTCTTGGCGCCACGCAATGCCCGGGCGGATATCGGCGTTTCGGTGCTCAACCCGACGGTGCAGCGGGTGATCCTCGATCTCCCCGACACCATCAAGAGTCCGGCGAACCCGCGTTACTCGGACGACGGAAACTCGATCTTCTTCGCCGGCCAACCGACCACCGGTGGTCGTTCGGAGATCTACCAGATCAACGCCGACGGCACCGATGTTCGGTGCGTGACCTGTGGCGTGTCGATCAGCGAAACCGGCAATCTCGCCAAGCCTGTTCCGGTCAACGACGGTTCGGGGCGGGTGCTCGTGCTCGTCAACGTCGACGGTCAGCCGCCGCGCTACTCGATGCTCGAGGACGGTGGCAACGGAAAGGAGATCGTTCCGATCACCACTGGCGCGGGAATCGGATTCGTGATCGACAAGCAGCGGGAAATGAGGGTCTCGCCGGACGGGACGAAGGTGCTCTACACCCGAATTGTGATCGGTCCGAACCAACTTCTGCAGGCGCTGCCGATCGTGGGCACCTTGGACCGCACGGCAACAGGGTACGAGATCACCGACGAGCGGGTGGTCTACCCGACCGGCGAGGGCAAGCAGTGGACCCCCGATGGCAAGGGCGTGTTGATTCTCGGCGGCCAGTTCGACGCCGGCAACGTCGACGACATCGAAGTCGACCTCGCGACCGGAGAAGCGCACCGGGTGACCGCCAACCTCGACTACGACGAAGATCTCGACATGTCGCCCAACCGGCAGTGGATCGCCATCGGCAGTACGCGCGGGCTGGACGCACTGACTCCCATGACGAGGATCGTCCGGCAGAACTTCCTGCCGGTGTATGTCGGTGCACCGGTGTATCTCTCGTATGCGGTGCCCATCAACGTCTCCAATCAGGAATGGGCAGTCGCGCTGGAGGACGAGTTGAAGGGCGAGAATGGAATCCCGCTGTTCGACACCGGCGACGGTTACGCGGCCCGGAGCATGCCCAGCTGGAACTCCGCCGGCGATGCCGTCACGTTCTGGGAGTCAAGCGTCGAGGACCCCTCGGTGTCCCGTTTGGTCATCGCCAACCTGAAGTACACGACGAGTGTCGGACCCGTCTCAGCCGACACGACGACACCGAACCCGACCTGGGCGCCAAACCTGAGCACCTACGTGCCCACGACAACCCCGCTGCCCAGCACAGGAACGTACAACGGCGCCAACGGAGGGACCGCCGTGGTCAGTGAGGCACCGGACCCGATGGACGCCACCCGCACCATTCGCACTGTCACGTACACGAACTATGTCGATAGCGACCGGATGGTGCTGAACGGCACGGAATCGGCTGACTACAACGCCAGTCAGGTAGCCGTTCATTACCTCGCCGACGTCACCGTCACGGGGACGCACACCGGTTCCTTGAAGGCCGACGCCGTAATAAATGCGTTCCAACAGTCGTTGACGGGATACATCACGTCCGTCGTCGACGGTGATGTGCAAACTCTCCCGGATCCCGCCGCTGCGGAAGCGGCTCAACAGAGCGCGTAACCGATTTTCATGGCGAGTTGGGCTTCCGCCGGCTGCATCGAATGGAAGCGGGCCAGGACTGAAAGGTGCTGGCCCGCTTTCACCACGCCTTATCTGACCTCCTAGAAGCTGGCGTGCGACATCCCGCCCAAGCGTTCGTGTATCGGCTCGTCCAGCGTCGCACGCACGGCGCGGGTCATGTCGTCGGCGAGGACTTCGTCCGCCCCGGATTCGATGCCGTCGAGCACGTGGCGGACGACATCGGCGGGATCGGACTTGGGACTGTCGCTGAACTCGGCCATATCGGTGTCCACCAGTCCCATGTAGACGCCGACCACCTGAACGCCGCGCGGGCCGAGCTCGAGCCGCATAGCGTCTGTCGCGTTCCACATCGCGGCCTTCGACACCCCGTAGCTGCCGGCGATGGGCATCCACGCGAGGACCGACGCGACATTGACGATCACACCGGACTTCTCGGCGATCCGATCGGCAAAGGTGGATGCCACGGCGAGCGGACCGAACAAGTTGGTCTCCAGCTCATCGCGCAGCTTGGCTGTGTCGGGGTCCAGGACCGAGGTTCCGCGGAAGATACCGGCGTTGTTGATGAGGACGGTCACATCAACTGCGATCTTGCCCGCCCTGACGACCGATGCCGAGTCGGTGACGTCGAGCTGCAGGGGAACCACCCGCGGATCCGTCGTATCAATTGACCGTGGATCTCGCGCCGCTGCATAGACTTTGGTCACGTCTCGGTCGAGCAGCTGGCTGATGTATTCGCGACCCATCCCGCGGTTCGCTCCGGTGACGAGTGCTGTCTGGCCGACAAGGTGTGTCATTGAGTTCTCTTTCCTTGTGATTCGATGGGTATGTGCTCGGTCCTCATCACCCCAGAAATTCGAGTGCTTCGGGGACGAATCGTTTGTGGGCTTGAAAGATGCCGCCGTGTCCGGCGTCGGGGTAGATCCGCAGGGTCGCGTCAGGAAGGCGACGTGCCAGGTCGTAGGAGTTGGTTGTTGGCACCATGCGGTCGTCGTCGCCGTTGGCGACCAGGACTGGCTGCTGTATGCCTGACAAGTCAGCCGGCTTCTGGAGGCCCCATGCGTGAATCGCCTTGAGTTGTCTGCGGAATGCTCTGATCCCCATCGCCTTGTCCCGATCGTTGCGGCGTTCCTTCAACCGCTTGACGAACGCTTTCGCTTCGGACTTGCCGTGGGCCGTTCGGGTGAAGAACAGAAGTTCCTTGGGATCCTTCAAGGTGGCAAATGCGTGGAAGGTGTCGAGGTAGGTCAGTTTCGTTACGTTGACGATGCCTTCGCCGCCGGCGGGTCCGGTGCCGGCGAGGATGATCTTGCGGACCAGCGCCGGCGCTTGCTGGGCGATCACTTGGGAGACCATGCCGCCGAGTGAGAACCCGAGAAGGTCGACCTGGTCGAATCCCAGTGCGCGGATGAACGCCACGGCGTCATGTGCCATCGCCTCGACCGTGTCGGGTGTCTTGCCCCCAGAACCGCCCACCCCGCGATTGTCGAAGGTGATCACGCGGTGCTCGGCCGCGATGCCATCAACCACCCTGGGATCCCAGTTGTCGAGGTTCGCGGCGAGGTGATTGAGGAAGACCACCGGCACGCCGGTATTGCTGCCCAGTTCCCGGTAGACAAATCGCGTCCCACCGACGTCGACGGATTTCGTCGGCGCGTTCTCATACGACGTGCCACTCTGACCTGGGCTCGCGGCGTGTAGATGACTCGTCGAGTTGTATCGGGTGATTCGTTTGGCTGCCATTGTGTTCTCCCTTTGATAAACCGACCGGTGTACTTCTTACGGTGACGGTACACGCGATCGGCGACCAAGTAAACCGTTCGGTATACCCAACTGTATGACGTCGATCACGGCAACGAGGCGATGCACCCCGGCGCCGGCCAAGGGGCTCATTTCGATGTGGTTGCCGCTGCCAGGACAACGTCGTTGACCGCGGTCGGCGTGATGGCGACGACGGCTTTCTGGGTGCGACTGACGATGTCCAGCAGATAACGACGCTTTGGGCGCCTCGATGTGAGCGCGTGATCGACGGCCTTGGTGACCTTCTTGGGGTCGGCAGCAAGCTTCTGCAGTCGTCCCAACAACTTTCGACTTCCAGCGAGGTGCGACGCATACAGCCGCCGGTGATGGTCACTGAGTTGTTTGGTCATATGGTCATAGTCGTCGAGCGCTTCAGACCACATATCGGTACGGATCGGGCCTGGCTCGATGAGCGACACGGGAATCCGCCACGGTCGTAACTCCATCCGGAGTGCATCGGCCAGGGATTCGAGCGCGTACTTCGATGCGTTGTAGGCGCCGGTGCCGGGTGTGGTGAACAGCCCGCTGACCGATGACATGAAGACCACCCGCCCACGCGTGTCGCGGATTCTCGGTAGCACTGCCTGTGTCACCGCGATCTGCGAGATGACGTTGACGTCGAGTTGCTGTGTCAGATCATCGAGGGATAACCCCTCGACCGGGCCGTTCACGATGATGCCGGCGTTGTTGACGACGCCGTTCAGTTCGGCGGGAAGCTGATCTGGAAGTGCTGCAATCGCGGCCCTGTCGGTGATGTCGAGCGGAATGGCGTGCACGTTAGGCAAGCGGTTGAGGCGATTGAGGGCGGCGTCGGATCGAGCGGTGGCGTAGACGTTCCAGCCTCGTCGGCCCATGTGCTCGGTGATCGCCAGACCGATTCCTCTGCCGGCGCCGGTGACCAGTACCGATGGCATGTCACACCGCCTTCGCAGAAAGGCGCCGCTGCCAGGCGAGCAGGATCGGCACTCCGATGGTCTCCAGAGCGATCGCCCCCACGGTGATGGGGTGCGGACGTCCGCGTTGTTGCCATGACCTCAGCCGCGCGAGGCCGCCAAACGCGATGGTTGCGGCCGCGAAGGTCACGGCCGGCGACTGCTCGATATGTCGGAGTTGAGACCAGATCACGGGCCCGACCGCGAATTTGAACGCATTGGCATAGCGCAGAGAACTGTCCACCGTCGGGCTCACATCGGGTGAGCCACCGGGCACGCCCTGTGCGCCGCGGAGAATCTCACCGGTTGCGCTCGCCACGGGTATCGCTGCGAGCACCCCGAGGGTCCATTGCAACCTACGTCGGCTCCCGCCGCTCTTCTGGTCCACGCTCACTCCTTGTAAACCGACCGGTGTACCTGATCCGAACGACGCTACACGCCTTTGCGGACGATGTAAACCTATCGGTACCCTTGACCCATGACCACCCAGCGTGAAGAACAGTCCAGCGTTGGACGCGGCGGCCGCGGCGCCCGACAGCGCATCCTCAACACGGCCACCGACCTGTTCTATCGCGAGGGCATCAACGCCACCGGGGTCGAGCGACTCGCCAGCGAGGCGTCGGTATCGAAACGTACTCTCTATCAACATTTTCCGAGCAAGACGGCTGTCGTCGAGGAGTACCTGCGTTGCATTCAGCAACAGGTCGGCGACCCCATCCGTCCAGGCCCGGATGCAGCCGACCGCACGCCTCGTGAGCGAATACTCGCCCTGTTCGAAACCCCGTCACCGGACGGGCAGATGCGCGGTTGTCCCTTCCACAATGCTGCCGTCGAGGCGTCGGAGGCCATGCCGGAAATTCAAGATATCGTCCATGAACACAAGCGCGCCTACATCAAGGCCCTGATCAAACTGGCTAGACAGGCCGGAGCCGTCAACCCGACGCTGCTGGGCAACCAACTAGGCCTCCTGTACGAAGGTGCTGCCGCACTGTCGACCTCCCTCGACGACCCCACGCCCTGGACGCATGCCCGAAAGGCGGCCGCCACGCTGCTCGATCACGCGGCGGGCTAGTCACCAGGACGGTGCTGGGAAATCAGTTCCTTGACGTGACGGGCGACCTGCTCGAGCGGCTTGGTCGACTGAGCGGCGCGAGAAAGTATGACTGCCCCTTCGAGCGCAGCCACGACCGTCGTCGACAACGACTGGGCCGCCGAGCGCTTGATGCCGTCTTCAATGAGCCTGTCGGCGAGCAGTTGACTCCACTCCGCGAACACCTCGGCTGCGGTGCTGGCCGCCTCGGGGGCCTCGTCACGACTGAACGCCGCTGCCACGATCGGGCAGCCACCTTCGAAGTCGGTGGTAACCAGCATTTCGGTCCACACGCGGGTGAACGCCCCGATGGGGTCCCGCTGCTCGACGCAGTCATGCAGCAGGGCCGTCAGCTCATCGCCCGCTGACCGCGTCGCCGCGGCCACCAATTCGGACTTCCCGCCGGGGAAGTTGAGATAGATCGACCGTCGCGTCACACCGCTGGTCGACAGAATCTCGGCAATCCCAGTGCCGGCAACCCCGTGTCGCTGCATCAGCATGGCTGTGGCCGACGTCAGCCGTTCGCGTACTCGCATGGCTTGCAATATACCATTCGGTCTACTATCGTCTCACTCAGTCAGTAGACCGAACGGTATACAAAGCGCGTCTCTGGCAGCTCCATCAGCAGAAAGAGATCCCCATGTCCTCCTCGGCCTCAGACCCTTTCGCTTGGCTCCCGGCGACTGAACAACTCGCCGCGCTCGCCTCGGGCCAGCTGTCCAGTGCTGAATTGCTCGAGCTGTACCTCGCGCGAATCAGCATGCATAACCAGTCGCTCAACGCGATCGTGACCGTCGACGCGGATGCGGCGCGGGTCGCCGCGGCAGAGGCGGATGCCGCGCGCTCGCGAGGAGATGCCCTCGGACCGCTGCACGGCCTGCCGATCACCGTGAAGGACAGCTACGAGACGGCCGGTATGCGCACGGTGTGCGGTCGAGCTGATCTGGCCGACTATGTGCCGACGCAGGACGCCGAGGCGGTTGCACGGTTGCGCCGCTCCGGTGCCATCATCGTCGGCAAGACCAACCTGCCGACGGGCAATGCCGATGTGCAGGCCAGCAATCCGGTGTTCGGCCGGACAAACAACCCGTGGGATCGTTCGCGCACATCCGGCGGCTCAGCCGGCGGCGGCGCCGCCGCGACCGCTGCAGGCCTGACGAGTTTTGACTACGGGTCGGAAATTGGTGGCTCCACCCGGATTCCGGCTCACTTCTGTGGCCTCTACGGACACAAGTCGACTTGGCAGTCAGTTCCACTGGTCGGCCACATCCCCAGCGCGCCAGGTAATCCCGGACGGTGGGGGGAAGCCGATATGGCCTGCGCCGGCGTGCAGGTGCGCGGCGCCCGCGACATCATCCCCGCGTTGGAAGCCACCGTCGGCCCGCTGAACCCCGACGGCGGCTTCTCGTACACCCTTGCTCCGCCGCGAGCAACCGCACTCAAAGACTTTCGCGTCGCGGTATGGGCCGACGATCCCGACTGCCCCATCGACAACGACGTGCGCGGAGCGCTCGACGACGCCGTCACCGCGTTGCGCGATGCGGGCGCACGGGTCGTCGAGCAGCCCGCCAGCATTCCGGTGAACTTGGCTACCTCCCACGACCTCTTCCTGAGCTTGGTGATGGCCGCGTTCTCGGTTGACCGTTCCACGATGAGCCCGCTCTTCGGCGGCGCCCTTGTCCTGCGCTCACTGATGAGCCCGCGAGGGGACGCGGCCGCCGCACTGCGCGGCACGATCCAGAGCCACCGCGCATGGTTGTTCCGCGACGCGGCCCGTCGGGAGATTGCGCATCGCTGGGTGGGCTTCTTCAAAGACTTCGACGTGTTGCTGCTTCCGGTCACCCCCACCGCAGCACCCGGCCATCACAACAAAGACCACGACCGCTTCGGCCGCACCATCGACGTCGATGGTGTCACCCGCTCCTATTGGGACCAGACCAAGTGGAGCGCGTTGGCCAACATCGCCGGAGCGCCGGCCACAACGATGCCCATCACCACCAACGCCGCGGGGCTGCCGGTCGGGATCCAGGCGATGGGACCGCAAGGGGGAGACCGCACAACGGTGGAATTCGCCGCGTTGCTCACCGAGGCTCTCGGCGGCTACCGCATCCCGCCGCAGCATCGCTCACCGGTAACGAGCATCGCCTGATGCGGCGCAACCTATCCGGCCGGAAGATGGTGATCACCGGAGCCGCAAGGGGAATCGGGGAGAAGGTGGCGCGTCTCGCTGCCGCGCGCGGTGCTCGGGTGGCCCTGATCGGACTCGAGCCTGATCGGCTGCGTGCACTCGCCGCCGACCTGGGCTCAGGCGCATCCTGGTGGGAAGCCGATGTGCGCGACGGTGTCGCCCTGCAGTCGGCGATGGACAACTGCGCGAAGACCATGGGCGGCATTGACTTCGTCGTGGCCAACGCCGGAGTCGCCGCCTACGGAACGGTGCGCCACGCCGACGAGGCCTCGTTTGAGCGCGTGCTCGATATCAACTTGAACGGCGTTTTCCGCACGCTCAAGTACGCGACGCCTCACCTGGAGAGCAGTCGAGGCCACGCGATGGTGGTGGCGTCGGCGATATCCTTCACGCCGATCGCCGGGCTGGCTTCCTACGCGGCAAGTAAGGCCGGAGTGGAGATGCTGGCCCTGGCCTACCGCCAGGAGGTGGCGCACCTCGGCATCACCGTCGGTCTGGTCCACCCGTCGTGGATCGACACCGACCTCGTCCGGGGCGCCGAGGCCGACCTGCCCTCATTCCAGGAACTACGCGGACGGCTGCCGTATCCGGGCAACGTCACCACGAGTGTCGACCGAGCCGCCACCGCGATCGTCCGCGGGCTGGTGCGTCGGCGTAGCCGCGTCTACGTACCGCGCGCGGTAGTCGTGGCCAGCTGGGCCAAGGCCGCCCTGAACTCGCCGGTTGCCTGGCCGTGGATGAGGCGATTCGCGGCCGAGGTGACGCCGGCGCTCGAGCGCGAGGTCGCGGCATTGGGACGCCATGATCAACTCGTGCCGGGCTCCGAAAACCACTCGGCCTCAGGATCTTTGACCAGCTCGATACCGATTGGAAGTGGATCTTCATGAAGGCCTTCGTCGTTGCGCATTACGGCAAGGACGGCATCCGGGCCGCCGACGTACCCGAGCCGACGGTCGGCAACGATGACGTCCTGGTCCGGGTGAGTGCGTCCAGCATCAACCCGCTGGACAAGATGGTTCGCGACGGCGAATTCAAGCAACTCCTGAAGTACAAGACACCCTTCGTGATCGGCCATGACGTCGCCGGAGTGGTGACCCGGGTTGGTCCGGGCGTGCGCAACTTCAAAGTCGGCGACGAGGTCTACGCCCGCCCTCGCGATCTGCGCATCGGGACTTTCGCCGAGTACATCGCGATCGACGAGCACGACGTCGCACCTAAGCCGGCGTCACTGCGGCTGCATGAGGCCGCCGCCGTCCCTCTGGTCGCGCTCGCGGCTTGGCAAATGCTGGTCGAGAAGGCTCAGATCAAGCCCGGGCAGAAGGTTCTCGTCCACGCGGGCGCTGGGGGTCTGGGGTCCACCGTGATCCAGCTCGCCAAGCATCTCGGAGCCCACGTGGCGGCTACCGCGAATGGCGCCAACGAGGAACTCGTTCGCGGCCTGGGAGCCGACGTTGTCATCGATTACAGAAAGCAGGACTTCTCCCAGATCCTCTCCGGCTACGACGTCGTGGTGGACTCACTCGGCGGTGAGAATCTGATGAAATCGCTCACTGTGCTCAAGCCGGGAGGCTTGGCGATCGGCGTCGCCGGCCCACCAGACGCCGGATTCGCCAAACAGCTCGGTGCGCCAAAACCTTTCGAGCTGGTGCTGTCATTCCTGAGTCGCAAGGTCCGCAAGGCTGCATCCAAGCTCGGGGTGCGCTACTCCTTCTTCTTCATGCGGGCCAGCGGTACCCAGCTTCGCGAACTCGGCGCCCTCTACGACGCCGGCGCCCTTCGACCGGTCCTCGACTCAACCTTCCCGTTCGAGCAGACGCTCGAAGCGCTCGCCTACGTCGAAACCGGCAGAGTCAAGGCCGGGAAAGTCGTCATCACGTTCGACTGACGTGCTCGCCAACCACCACGGCACAACATGAACCCAAGGAAAGCCAAACCCATGACACTTCCAGACAACAGCCACTTCGACATCGAGGACCGCGGATCAACCCTGATCACTCGCATCGACGGCGGAGCACACAGCTTGTTCGGCCTCGAGGCAGCCAACGAGCTCGATGAGCTGGTAGACCGCGTCGACCGCGACCCCAGCATCCACGCCGTCGTTTTCACCGGCGCGCGGGCCGGCCGGTTCATCAGCCACGCCGACGTCCGGTGGCTCCAAGCAGAGGGTGCAGCGGTCCCGGACATGAACCGACGCGCCGCCTCGGCAGTTCTGCGCCTGGCCAGAGGAATAGACCGCGCCCGAGTCCCCGAGCCCGTTCTGCGCAGAACCCCGCTGCGGGGAGCCGCCCAGCTCGACCGCCTGCACGCGACGTTCTTGCGCATGAACGCCAGCGGCGTCATCTTCGTTGCCGCGCTGAATGGTTCGGCTCTTGGCCTCGGCGCGGAATTCGCCTGGGCGTGCGATCTGCGCGTGATGGCCGATGGGGAGTTCTTCATCGGCCAGCCAGAAGTCCTCCTCGGGATCATGCCGGGCGGCGGCGGCAGCCAGCGGCTGACCCGGTTGATCGGCACCCACAAATCACTCGTCGCGATCCTTGACGGCAAGCCGTTCACGCCCGCGCAGGCGCTGGCCAACGGCGCCGTTGACGATGTCGTGGCGCCCGACGAGGTCGTCACACGGGCGACCGAACTTGCCGAGTACTTCGGACGGCGGACCAAAGGGTCAGTCGAGGCCATCAAGCGGTCGGTGTACTTCGGCGGCTCCATGTCGCTGTCGGAGGGCCTACATGTCGAACGCACCGAATTCCTGCAGACCGATCAGTCCGAGGTCGGACAGGAACTGATGCTCCAATACCTCTCGGATACCGACTCCACCGGCGAGCTGCCCCTCTACCGCCAGGACACCTATGCTCAAGCACTCGAATCGGGCCGGGTGCCTCGCGTCGGTTCGACCAACGGCGCGGTGAGCCGGTGATGAGCACTGCGCAGCCGTATACCCGTCACGACGTCTCGTTCACTTCTGGCGAGGACAGCTGTGCCGCATGGCTTTACCTGCCAACAGGGGTCACCTCGCCGCCCGTGGTCATCCTCGGGCACGGTCTCGGCGCGACACGGGAGATGCGCTTGGACGCCTTCGCCGAACGCTTCGCGCAGGCCGGTATCGCCGCGTTGGCCTTCACCTATCGTCATTTCGGGGACAGCGGTGGTCAGCCCCGACAGCTGTTGTCGATCAAGCGACAGCTCGCCGACTGGGATGCCGCCATCGCATGGGTGAAGAACCGTCGCGATGTCGATGGCACACGAATCGCGGTCTGGGGGAGCTCCTTCGGTGGTGGGCACGCGATCACAGTGGCGTCACGTCATCCAGAGCTGAGCGCCGCGGTAGCGCAGTGCCCGTTCACAGACGGCCTGGCCTCAGCACTCGCATTGGGCCCGAAGGAAACCCTCAAGGTATTGCCGACCGTCGCGCGAGATCTCGCGTCCATGGTCTTCCGCGGGCCGCCGGCGATGATTCCGCTCGCTGGGCCTCCGGGTTCACTCGCCTTGATGAACGCCCCAGATGCGCTGCCCGGCTACGAGGCGCTGCTGCCACCGGAAACGACCTTCCGCAACGAGGTGGCAGCGCGTGTTGCCCCTGCCATTGCCACCTACCGGCCGGGGCGTAGGGCCAAGAGAATCGAGTTCCCAATCCTGTTCTGCGTCAGCAACACCGACAGCGTCACGCCACCCGAACAGACTCTGCGATACGCACACACCGCACCGCGGGGCGAGATCAAGCGCTACGACGCCGGCCATTTCGACTTCTACCTCGGCGAGCCCTTCGAGGCACTGGTGGGTGACCAGGTCGAGTTTCTCACGCGGCACCTGTCGCGGGACACGGCTCCGCTGTCGGTAGCCCAAACGACCCGAACGAAAGGAACATCCGCATGACCTCCCTGCACGATCCACTGCCCCTGCCCTGTGGCCAGGTGCTGCCGAATCGGATCATGAAGGCAGCGTTGAGCGAAGGGCTCGGCGACAAGAAGAACTCTCCCGACGAGCGGCTCGAGCGCCTCTACACGAGCTGGAGCCAAGGCGGTTACGGTCTGATCGTCACCGGCAATGTGATGGTCGATCGCACGCCAACTCGGCGAGCCAGGCAACGTCGTCATCGAGGATGAGCGCGACCTGGGCGCACTGTCACGTTGGGCCAAGACCACGAAGGACGCCGGCGTTCCGATCTGGGTGCAACTCAATCATCCAGGGCGCCAGTCCAACCCGCTGGCACTTGGTCACACCCCGGTGGCGCCCAGCCCGGTGGCCCTCAATATGCCCGGCGCAACCACGCCGCGTGAGCTGACATCCGCTGAGATCGAAGACATCATCGAGCGTTTTGCGGCTGCCGCGGTGGTATGCGAGACGGCGGGTTTCGACGGTGTGCAGATACACGGTGCGCATGGATACCTGGTCGCGCAGTTCCTCTCGCCGCTGTCAAACCAGCGCAACGACGAGTGGGGTGGTGACCCACAGCGGCGGATGCGGTTTGTGCTCGAAGTCGTGCGGCGCATCCGCGGGCGGGTGTCGCCGGGCTTCGCGGTGGGCATCAAACTGAATTCGGCCGACTTCCAGCGCGGGGGCTTCACCGAAGACGAATCCCGCTCCGTGGTGGCGGCTTTGGCGCACGAGGGCATCGACCTGATCGAGGTCAGCGGCGGCAGCTACGAGCAGCCCGCCATGATGGGCAAGGCCGCCGACAGCACCCGAGCGCGCGAGGCCTACTTCTTGGAGTACGCGCGCACGGTCCGCAGCCTGGCCGGCGACATCCCGCTGGCGGTCACGGGCGGCTTCCGTTCCCGCAGCGGCGATGCAGCAGGCAGTGCACGACGGCGAATGCGACGTCATCGGTCTTGGCCGTCCCACCGCGACAACGACGGACGCGGCCGAATGCAATACTGGCCGGGCGCGACGAGACTCTCGCCTCACATCAGGTGCGCGCCGGAATGCGCCGCGTCCTTGGCAAGTTCGTCGACCTCAAGTCACTCGACGGGATCCTCGAACTCTCCTGGCACACAGACCAGCTGCACCGCATCGGCGCCGGTCTCTCACCCGACCTCAATCGCGGACGCATCGCGACCACGCTCGCCATGCTCCGCCGCAACGGCACCGTGTCATTCGCGCGCAAGCGTGGCCTTTGAGGTGAAGCGATATTCGCTGTCCGACAAGGTCGCATTCATCACCGGGGCGGGCCGCGGGCTGGGGGCGGCCACCGCCGCCGCACTGACTCACCGCGGGGCACGGGTGGTGATCGCCGATATCGACTTGTGTACGGCGCAGTCCGTTGCCGAAACCCTCCCGGCGGGTGATGGTCTGGCGCTGCCGTGCGACGTCACCGACCTCGCGTCGGTGCAGGAATCCGTTCGCCTGACCCTCGAGCGGTTCGGGCGCATCGATGTCGTGATCGCCAACGCGGGTGTTCTCGGGCGTGGCGGCACGATTCCGCGCCCTGCATCCCGATCAGGTGGGTGGGGTGCTATCCGTCAACGTGGACGGAGTCGTCAACACGGTCTCGGCCGCAATGGATTCGGTGATCGGCAGCCGCGGGCAGATCGTCGTGGTGAGTTCAGTGTTCGCCTACATCAACGGGGCGGGCGCCATCCCGTATGCGATGAGCAAGGCGCCGTCGAGCAACTCGGCCGTGGCCTTGGTGTCGAGTTGGCGGGTCATGGCGCCTCGGCGGCGCGATCCCGTATGCGATGAGCAAGGCGGCCGTCGAGCAACTCGGCCGGGGGCTTGGTGTCGAGTTGGCGCGTCACGGTGTCTCGGTCATGACGGCGTACTTCTCACTCATCGAGACCGACATGATTCGTCAGGGCGTGGATGCAGATCCCCATGTACTGGCCCTGCTCTCGGCGATGCCCAAGTTCATCCTCAAGCGCATCCAGCCGCAGACGGCTGCCGCCGCGATCGCCGACGGTCTGGAACGAAGGCGTCGTTCCGTTACCGTCCCCGGCCGCTGGCGGCCCGTCGCCGCGCTTCGAGGGGTGGCGGGCCCGATCGTCGACGCCAGACTCGCGCGCGATGCGGCCGTGCGGCGGGCGCTCGCCGAACTCGAGAACCGCTAGTCGTCGCCGGTCTATCCAGTGACATCTCGGCCGATGAGTTGTCGGGCGATCACCCACTGCAGGACTTCGTCATGCCTCCGCCAAGAAATCCTTCCAACGTCCCGGTGAGGGCTGGGGGCGCCTGCGGGCGGCGGAATCGCCATTCTGTTGCACATTGTTCTGGCGACGCGGCTGACGTAATCCCATCGTTCGGCGGCCGATCTCGGCGAGTTCCTCGATCAACGCCTCCTCGTCGATCTCGAGCGGTGCGCCGGTGGCGCGCTCCAGCAAGGCCCGTCAGGAGCGCGGTCGGCTTTGATGACGCCGGTCGCGCCGGAATCGAGTTGCATGAGCAGCGACAGCTGACGTGCGATCAGATCTCCCCAGTCCGGCTGCTGTTGAAGTACGGCATGAACGCCCGGATCGAAAACCATGACCGCTGCGAGCGACCGATTCCTGGCGACCACGCCGGCGAAGCCGTGCACCAACGCGTCCATCTGCATACGCGCCGTGCGTTGCCTTTCAGCCGTCTCAACTACTCGCTTGATCTCGTGCAGGATCGGCTCCATCACCGCTATGAGCAGTTGGTCGCGGGTGCGGAAGTGGTAATAGATCGCAGCCTTCGTGAAACCCAATTCGTCGGCGATCATCTGCAGCGAGGTGCCGGCGAATCCGTGCCGACTTATCAGCGCCTTGGCGACGTCCAGCAGCCTCTGCCGCGTGTCGATATTAGTGCCGGTAGCTGGCACTTCTGCGGATGTCATGCGTCGCCTCCCTAGATCAGTAGTGAAGCAATGTCCTAGCCGAACGGCAAGTCCTGGCTAGATGCCCGGCAAGTTGGGGCTTGACAGTCGGCAAGCTACAGCTTTACGTTCGGCTAGTTAATACTTTACGCTCGGCTAGGAAAGGTTCTGCCGAGTGCAAATACCGAGGCGCATCCGGAGAGCCGCTATGAGCACAAAGACTTCGCAGGTCAGCACCTATAGTCGTCACATCGGCCGCGTGGGCGCACTGGCTGCCGCGCTGGGCATCGGAATGATGAGCATCGCTTCGCCCGGATTGGCTACTGCCGAGGAATCAGAGTCAACGTCGACGTCAACAGGAGTTTCCGCCACCGAAGGCAACGCGGGAACGCAGACCGGAACCCTCAGCGGCGGCGCAATTCAAAACGCCTCGGATGCGGCAACTCCGTCATCGACGGCCACTGCCGGCGCGGCTGCCACCGAGAATTCGACCTCGGCCGACACGGCAACCTCCAGCGGTATCGGAGAATCAAGCAGCGCTGCGACGACGGACCCCGCGACACCGGGCGAAGAGTCCGAAGCTGAATCCGTTCTGAGTGGCGGCGAGGAGCTTGAACCAGGCTCGGGTGAGTCGAATCCTTCCGGCCAGACCGCCGACTCAACGGCGCCCAGCCTGCCGGCGCCGACACCAGCGCCGGAGACTGAGCAGTCGACATCCAACTCCTCCAAGACGAACTCGAACTCTTCGAACTCCGGCAGCGCCTCGGCGACCACGCCTTCACCGGCGACCGGCTTTGCGTTGACGACAGCTGCGAGCGGACAGGACAGTCAACGATGCGGCCACCGTCGAGTCGTTGACGACATACACCACCGCCGGTTCGTCGTTGAGGACTTTGGCCGCCGGCGTGAGCAACAACGATCTCTCCTCCGCAGCGTTCACTTCGGCCACGGCGTTGGTTGCACCGGTTGCCCAAATCGCCGCGCCGGTAACAGGTTTCGTGGGACTACTCAACAGCATCGTCACCACGCTGCTCAATCCTTTCCTCGCCCCGGCTCCGTCCACGCCGGGGCCGGTAATTCCGATCGCCTGGGCGGTGCTGGGCTGGGTTCGGCGCAACCTGTTCAATCAGGCTCCGACCATCGCCTACAGCCCCACTCTCACTTCGCAGACCGGGCAGACCCTCACCGGCGACATCGGAGCCACTGACGCTGAAGGCGACACGCTGACCTACACCGTCACGCAAGAACCCGAGCACGGCACTCTGACAGTTGATCAGGCAACGGGCCATTTCACCTATACCCCCGATGACATCAACTACCAAGTGGCACAGACCGATTCGTTCACCGTCTCCGTCACCGATGGCAGGACCAATCTGCTCAGTCTGTTCGGCGTGCCGCACAGCGCGCAAACGGACATCGACCTCACGGTGCTGAGTCCGACGGCGCAGCGCATCATCGTGAACCTGCCCGCCGGTATGACCGATGCGGCCATTCCACGCTTCGCTGCCGACGGCACGTCCCTGCTGTTCAGCGCGACGCCGCCGACCGCGGCGGTCGACGCTCGCCGGGAGATCTATCAGGTCAATGTCGACGGCACCGGTCTGACCTGCCTGACATGCGGCGTCGCTGACGCCACGCCTCTTCGTGCCGGCACCACCGCGCCGAGAGACCTGTTCAAGCCGGTTCCGTTCGAGGACGGCTCCGGGCGGATTCTGATGCAATCCGTAGACCCCGCGACAGGGGCGTACACCCACGTTGTCTACGAAAGCGATGCCAACGGAACACGACTCGTCCGCATCCTCACGCCGTCAGGGAAGCCGGGGGTTATTGCCATCGATCCCCAACGCGAAATGAGGATCTCCCCGGACGGGACGCACGTGCTGTTCAGTCAAATTCAGCTCGTTCCGAATCCCTCGGATCCCCCCGGCTTCATCACCGCCGTCCCGATCGTGGGTGCGTTGACGCCTGGCGTCGATGCGAGCGGCAACAAGGTGTACAACATCACCGATGCGCGGGTGGTCTACCCCGTCGGGGAGGGCAAGCAATGGACCCACGACGGTAAGGGCGTCATCATCCTCGGTGGGCTCTACGAGTCGGGCAATGTCGATGACGTCGTTGTCGACATCGCGACCGGACAGGTGACCCGTCTGACCGGCAACCTCGACTACGACGAAGACGCCGATCTGTCACCCAACAATCAATGGGTGACGATCGACAGCACCCGCGGACTCGATGCGCTGACGCCGGTGACGAGGATCGTGCGACCAGCGTTCCTGCCTCTATTGATTCAGGGGTCGGTGTACACCGCCTACGCAGGCACGTCGAATGCCACAAACGTTTCCAACCAGCCATGGCTGGTCGCCGTCGAGGATGACCTCAACCGGGAGAACGGAATCCCGCTATTCGTCAGCGACGATCCCAACACACCAGTGGACGAAGGCGACAACTGGACCGCCCGAAGCATGCCCAGCTGGAACGCCGGCGGCACCGCGGTCGCGTTCTGGGAGGCCGACGCCAACGACCCGACAGGCCAGACGTCACGGCTGGTCGTGGCCAACCTGAAATACACCACCAGCGCCGGGACGGCCGGGGACCAGTCGACTCCAGCTCTGCCGTCGACGTCGATCTTTCCTTCTTTGACCAGCAACATCCCTCAGCAGGTGAAGCTGCCAGATGCGGGAACTATCGCGGCGCCAAAGGTCTACAACGGTCCCGGAGGCGGCACCGCTGAGGTCGTCGAGACGACTGATGCGGCAACGGGTCACATCGTTCGCAGCGTGCGTTACATCAACTACGTCAACGACGAGGGGATGGTGCTCAACGGCACCGAATCAACCGACCAAAGCGCTGCCCAAAACACCATCCACTACGTCGTCAACATTCAGGTATCAGGAGACCACACCGGTTCCCTGACCGGAGACGCCACCATCAACAAGCTGACGCGATCCATCACCCCGACAACCGCCGGCTCCCAGATCCAGTCGACCCTCGATGGCGACACGCTTGTCCTGCTGGATCCGGCCCGGGTAGCCGCGGCTCAAGCCAGTGCCTAGTCCAGAGGTGGGCCAGCGGACGGACACCGAGATCACGCCGTCACCGCGGCCGCCGCCGATCCTCCAGACCCTCCGATCGTTGATGCACGACCGCGCGTCCTACCGACCACTACGACTTCTGCGCAGCTTCAACCATCTCAGTCGTTCGCCGATCTTCAGCAAGGCGGCGCTTCGTAGCTATAACGCCTACTACCGTCGCGGGTTTCGCCCCAATGACATCGACACGACTGATCTCTTGGCGCGGTGGTCCAAAGAACTCTTCAACGCCGACGGCAGCCAGCGCGTTTCACTCGGCGTAGGTTCTCGTCGACGGTCGACTGAAAACACCCCGGCGTATCCAGATGTCGTCTCGTTACGTCTCGCGCAATTCCGCGTCGTCGAATCCAGGATTCTAGGCAGTTTGTTTCCAACCGGTACGGGAACCCTACGAGGTCGCTTCGCCCTAACCGAAGGGTCGCCGCCATGCCCAATTCGTCGATTACGACCGAAAACACCCAGCTGGACCGGGATTCGCAGCGGACACAGGTACGGCGTGCCGCGATCGGCAAGCGCGATCGGCACGACGATCGAGTGGTACGACTTCTTCCTCTACAACACGGCCGCCGCGCTGATTTTCCCGCACGTGTTCTTTCCCGCATCTACTGCATATGCGGGTGCAATGCAGTCGTTCGCAACCTATCGCGTGGGGTTCGCCGCGCGGCCGATCGGGGCGGCCATCTTCGGGCACTGGGGCGACCGGATCGGCCGCAAGACCACGCTGATCATCACACTGCTGGTGATGGGTATCGCGTCCGCCGCCATCGGCATATTGCCCGGGACTGCATCCATCGGCGTCGCCGCGCCGCTGATTCTGGTCGTCGCTGCGCCTGGTGCAGGGCATCGCGGTCGGCGGCGAGTGGAGCGGGTCGGTGCTGCTCACGATGGAATGGGGGGACCAAAACAGGCGCGGTCTGCTCGGCAGTTTCGCCCAGGTCGGCGTCCCGGTCGGGCTGGTGCTCGGTACCGGTGGGATGACATTGCTATCCGCGACGATGTCGACGATGCGTTCGACTCCTGGGGTTGGCGGGTGCCCTTCCTGGCCAGCCTGATCCTCGTCGCGATCGGCCTGGTGATCCGGCTGAAGATCCTCGAGACGCCGATGTTCACCAAGGTGCTGGAGCAAGGCAAAGCCGCGCGCACCCCTGTGCTCGACGTGATCCGGCGCCACTGGCGGGAGATCTTGCTCTCTGCGGGTTTGCGCTTTGCCGAGCAGATGCCGTTCTACTTGTTCACCACGTTCGTCTTGATCTACGTCGTGCAGCGCCACCACTACAGCAAGACGTTCGTGCTGACCGCGGTCTTGGTGGGCGCCGCGGTGGAGCTTGCGACGATCCCGTTCTTCTCGCATCTGTCCGACTCGGTGGGCCGAAGACGGGTTTACCTGGCGGGCGCGGTCTTGCCGGGCTCTTCGCGTTTCCGTATTTCGCCGTGCTGACTCATGGCGGCCAAGCGCTGATTTTCATCGCGGTCGTGCTGTCGATGATCGTTCACTCGATGATGTACGGACCGCAGGCCGCGCTGATCGGCGAGAGCTTCCCAACCCACCTACGCTATGGCGGCGCCGGTCTCGGCTACCAACTGGCATCGGTGTTTGCCGGCGGACCGGCTCCACTCGTGGCGACGTGGCTGCTTCACGAGACCGGGACGCCGTACTCGATCTCGGTCTACATCGTGGTGGCTGTGGTCATCACAGTGGTTTGCGTGTCGCCCTGCCCGACCGCTCGCGCTCGACATTGATGACGCGGCCGTCTACAGCCGTGGCTAGAAGGCGAACGATGCTCACGGGAAACACCACTCTAAGTTGTTCTTTGCGTGCCGCTCTCAAGCCTCAGGGGTGCGATCGAGTAGCACGTGGGTGCCGAGGCCGCGAGGAATCCTGTGCAAGTGCGTGACGAGTTGCTCAGCGGTGTAGTCGATTTCGTTGTCAAGCCACGGCGAAAACCTCGAAGAGCCCACCGACTCCCTGGACGGCTGTCGCTACGGTGGTCGATGGTGGGCCGGCCGCAGCCGCGGGTTGCGGCCCTTCCACTCCCGGCCGACGCGTAGTCAGGCAAGGTGGTCTCGGACGTTGATCAGGGGTGGGTGGCGAGAAATGTTTCGTTGGGTAGGCCGGCGGTAAGTTCCTCCACGTCGAATGGCCGGTCCAAACGAGCATCGGAGTTGCTCGCGGTCGGTGAGAAGGCTGATCTCATATGTCTGTCGCGCAAACAGCCGTGCGATTCGCGGGTACAGGCGGCGCATGATCGCCCGCTCTGCGGGGGTACACCGGGCGGCGCAATAGCCGACGTGTCCCACTTCGTCGGTGAGGATCTCGGTGTAGAGGAGCTCGATCCGAGCGGCCACCTCTGGTTCGTCGGCGAACAACTCGGCGCCGACGCGCCGCAGCTCGTCGAACATGATGCAACCCGCCATCTCCGCGGCGCCCACGAACATGAAACTCACTCTCTCGGGCAGGAATACAGCGGTCTTGACGAACTGGCGCATCACCAGCGGCGGCGCAACCACTTGGAAAGGCAAACCGAAGATGTCGAGCACATAGGCCAGCAGGCGGGTGTGATAGTGCTCCTCGAGCTCCATGTACACCCGTTCGGGTGGCAGGTCGTCGCCGCTGTTGAGCCCATACGTTTCTCCGAGCCCAACGCCGAACCGTTCGGCCTGGTTCAGTTTGGCGGTGGCCAGGAGGAAGAGCATTTTCTGGTCGACGCCTGGCTCCGGTCGGCGGCGGCGCAGGTTCCGCATGAACATCCCTCGATCGATGGAATGCGCCGACCGAACGGGATTCGCCTCCAGACCGCCGAAGAATTCCTCGCGTCCGGCCAACCGTCTGTTCAGCAGGTCGGCTTCACCGTCGCGGCGCTCCAAGTACACGCGGTAGCCATCAATACCGTTGTCGTTCATCGTGTCTCCATTCCCAATACGATCGTCGTCACATACCGATCAATGAGCGAAGCTCGCAACTTGGGCGTGCTCTTGTCGGTGGCCAGCAGTGCAAACAACCCGGTGAGAAAGAACACCCCGAGTTCGCCCGGGTCTGCATCCCGAGATACCCGTCCCGCGGCTTGCGCTTCAGCGATCGCGGCGATGACGAATTCGGCGAGCGGATGCTCACTCAACTCGTCTTCCACCGGTCGCGACGAGGAAAAGTGCAACCCCAACATGTCTCGGAAAAACACCGGCCCCAACCGCCTTTCGGCGGCCAGTACTTCGCGGACCAACTGCGAGAGCATTGACGACAGGTCGGTTGGCTCCGGCTGTCGCTTGCCGAGCTGGGCCACGATCTTGGCCTCCTCGGCCCGCTCCGCTTCCACCACCACGTGTTCTTTGGTGGGGAAATGAAAATAGAACGTTCCCCGCGCGACGCCGGTGGCAGCGACGATCGTGCTGACATCCGCACCCGCCAACCCGGACCGGCTGATCTCCGCTACTGCGGCGTCGAACAAGCGCGCCCGCGTCTCGAGGCGCTGGGTCTCACGTGTGTTCACCGAGATTTTTTCAGTCGGCGCTGCCGTCGATGACATGCCGGAACCGTACGCCGTTTCGCTGACGAATGTCAATGACGACCGTCAGCGGTAACGTCTGCACTCAAACGTGCATGCAGGTACCTCGTCCGAGGACGGACTCAAGCTGCTTGCCAGCTGGGCCGCCACCCAAGAGCCCGCTGACTCGGCGATGTCGGGCAAGGAGAACCTCCCGCGCTGATGACGCTTGGGCGACCAACGAGGTCGCGCTGATGAAGTGAGCGTCGCAATGTACCGGGATAGGCGCGCATATAGAGGCAAGGACCTGATGGCACAACTGCGGTGCCAAAGGGCCCTAGCCACTGCGGCCCAGTTTGCGCAGGGTGACTGACGTGCGTGGCAAGTGCCCGGCTGTGACCGAAGGGCAGCCGAGGTGGCTGGAAGGAAGGTCGACGGAAACCCATGGCCCTGAACGAGTATCGGCCAGGCACTACGTTCACCGGCGTCATCGGCCGTACGCCGGCTGAGTCGGCACCGGCGTGGCCCGCCCCGACGCGCGCCAAGCCCGGACGCGCCGAACGTCTTGTTCATCGTGATCGACGACATGGGGTTCGGTCACCTGGGCTGTTACGGAAGCCCGATCGCCACGCCGAACATCGACGCGCTCGCCGCCGACGGGCTGCGCTACGCGAACATGCACACCACTGCGCTGTGCTCGCCATCGCGCTCGTGCATCATCAACGGGCGCAACCATCATTCGAATCACCTGGCCTGTCTGACCAACGGGTCCACCGGGTTCCCCGGCTCGGACGGCTACATCCCGTTCGAGAACGGGTTCCTCTCCGAGATTCTCAAGGCGGCGGGCTACAACACCTACTGCGTCGGCAAGTGGCACCTCGCGCCGGAGGAGACGATGACCGCCGCGGGGCCGTATGACCGCTGGCCGTTGGGGCGAGGTTTCGAGCGGTACTACGGCTTCCTCGGCGGTGACACCCATCAGTACTACCCGGAGCTGGTGCGCGACAACTCGCAGACCGAACCCGAGGCGACGCCGGAGGAGGGCTACCACCTGACTCCCGATCTGGTCGAGAAGGCCAAGGCAATGATCGCCGACGCCAAGCAGGTGGCGCCGGACAAGCCGTTCTTCCTCTACTTCGCTCCCGGGGCGATGCATTCGCCGCATCACGTGCCGAAAGAATGGGCCGACAAGTACGCGGGAGCGTTCGACGAAGGCTGGGACGTCTACCGCGAGCGGGTGTTCGAGCGGCAGAAGGAGCTCGGCCTGATGCCCGACGACACGGTGCTGTCGCGCCACGATCCCGATGTGCAGGAATGGAATTCGCTGTCCCCGGACGAACGACGCCTCTACGCCCGCATGATGGAAGTCTTCGCCGGGTTCCTCGAACACACCGATCACTACCTCGGTGAACTCATCGAATTTCTGAAGGAGCTCGGCGAATACGACAACACCCTGATCATGCTGGTCTCCGACAACGGCTCGAGCGCCGAAGGGGGACCGACGGGTTCGATCAACGAGTGCCGGTTCTTCAACAACGTCGCCGACACCGTCGAGGATGGCCTGGCGCACATCGACGACATCGGCGGGCCCGTCGGTGTTCAATCACTTCCCCTGGGGCTGGACCAACGCCGGCAACACACCGTTCCGGCGGTGGAAGCGCGAGACGTACCGCGGCGGCGTCACCGATCCGTTCATCGTGTGCTGGCCACGAGGTATCGCCGCCCGCGGTGAGACCAGGACGCAGTACACGCACATCATCGACATGGTGCCGACCGTGCTCGACGCCCTCGGCCTCGAACCGCCAGGCGCCATCGCCGGGGTGACGCAGTCCCCGATCGAGGGCATGAGCTTCCGGCACACCTTCGCCGACGCCGACGCACCGACCCGGCGCACCACCCAATACTTCGAGATGCTGGGCCACCGCTCGCTCTACCACGACGGCTGGCGTGCCGTATGCCCCTGGCCGGGAACATCTTTCGCCGAATCTGGGCGCAAGTTCGGCGACGTCATCACCGCCGACATGCTCACCGAACTCGACGCGACGGGCTGGGAGCTGTACCACGTCGACGAGGACTACGCCGAGACGACGAACCTTGCCGAGCAGGAACGCGCACGCCTGATCGCGATGATCGGGATGTGGTACACCGAGGCGGGCCGCTACAACGTTCTTCCGATCGACAGCCGTGCCACCGCCCGAATCGCCGAGGAGCGCCCGCAGATCGCCCAGAGTCGCGATCGCTACGTGCTTTACCCGGGCACGCAGTCGATTCCGGCCGCCGCGGCGCCCAAGATCCTCAATCGGCCGTATTCGATCAACGCCGAAGTCGACGCCGCCGAAGGCGCCGAGGGCGTGCTGCTCAGCATGGGCGGCAATGACGGAGGCATCACGTTCTATGTTCAGGGCGGGCAGCTGTGCTTCGCGCACAATTACGTCGCCAAGGAGATCTTCCACGTGAAGTCGGAGACCACTGTGCCCTCCGGGGCGACACTTCCTCAGCATGGAGTTCGAACCGACCGCGAAGCCAGATATCAAGAACGGCAAGGGAACTCCAGGCCAAGTGCGGCTCTTCGTCGACGGCAACGAGGTCGGTCGTGGCGACCTTCCGGTGACGACGCCGATCCGCCTGGCCCAGGGCGGCGCGATGCTGGTCGGGGCGGATACCGGATCGGCCGTGACGCCCGAATACGCGGCGCCGTTCCGGTTCAGTCGACCGGATTCATCGGGTGATCGTCGACGTCAGCGGCGAGCACGTCGAGGACTACGAAGCCCAGATGAAGATCGCGCTCGCGAAGCAGTAGAGAGACGAGCCGTGGATCTCGAAACAGCTCGTCGTCGTCGCGTTCCAGGTCAGCCTGTTCGTCATCGTCCTCGGCTACGGACTCAGGGCGGAGTTCGCCGACCTGCTGTACCTGTTCCGCCGCCCGGCACTGCTGTGCGTTCGTTGATCGCTGTCCTGGTGGTGATGCCCGCGGTGGCCGTCGTGCTCGCCCGGTGGTTCGACTTCACGCCCACTGTCGAGATCGCGTTGGTGGCGCTCGCCATCTCGCCCTTGCCGCCCCTGTTGCCGACTCGCGAGGCGAAAGCCGGCGGAGGCGAGCGTTACGGGCTTGGCCTGATGGTCGTGCTGGCCCTGCTCTCGATAGCCGTGGTCCCGCTGGCCGTGCGGCTGATCGGCGCAGTATTCGGTCGTGCGTACGTCGCGACGCCCGGCACAGATCGCCGTTGTCGTGTCGACATCGATCCTGCTGCCACTGACGGTCGGCATGGTGACCCGGGCCGTCGCAGCGCCGTTCGCCGACGCGGTTGCCACCCGGGTAGAGCGAGCCGGCAAGGTGTTCATGCCCGTCGCGGCCGCCGTGCTGATCGCCGTCGCGGCCCCGGACATCTGGCGCCTCGTCGGCAACGGCACCATGCTCGCCATCACGCTGTTCGTCGTCGACGGGGTTTGCCGTCGGCCACCTGCTGGGCGGTCCGGAGCCGGAGCATTCAGCGGTGCTCGCGTTCTCGGCGGCCTGCCGCCATCCCGGCACCGCGTTGGCGGTGGCGGCGGCGAACTACCCGGATCAGAACTTGAGGGCCGCAGTCCTGATCTACGTCGCCGTCAATGTCGTTGTGGGACTTCTGTACGCCTACTGGCATCGGAACCGATTGCGGCGTCGCGGCGACGCCGGAGTAGAAGTGGGACGCGATGAAGACACCACGGCAGCTGACGGATCGGTGCTCCCTTTCCCGACGACCCCGTCAGCCAGCACCGCCGGCTACACACTCGCGGAATCGACGCACCAGCGCCGAGAAGAAGTCACTCGTCTGCCCGCAGACGCGCCGAACATTCTCATCGTGCTGCGCCCGTTCCGGTTCACGGGAAGGATCGCGAGCGTCGACGTCGAAGCGTTCGCGCCGGGATCACGCGTGGGGGAGGAAGCGCGTTAATCGCGGCGACATGTCGCTCAGATCGCCGCGCCCGCGTGGGCGGCCGGGCGATCCCGGTGGATCTGACGGAGGAATCGTCCGATGCGCGGCGACAACCACCCCGGTACGCGCTCCATCGACCAGATCGAAACCGTGACCGACACCTGGCAACTCGACATAAGCCACGGTCGCCGAGGACACGGATCGCAGCTTGTGGACGAACGCGCGCGCCTCGTCGACGGGAATGAGGCTGTCACGGGCTCCGTGTACCACGAGAAACGGTGGCGCTGCGTCATGGACGCGATCTACCGGCGATGCCGCGTCAAACACCTCGGGGTGGCGAGCCTGCGAGCGCTTGACGACAACGCGCTCAAGGAAGCCCATGAATCGTGCTCGCTGCGCGGTGGAGCGATCCTGCCAGTCGTAGAGGCCGTACAGACTGATGACTGCATCGACGGAGGTGTCGGCGTCAGCGGGCAGTTCGGATTGCCACTGTGCATCGTTGGCGGTCAGTCCCGCCAGCGTTGCCAAGTGTCCGCCAGCCGAAGACCCAGCGGCGACAACGAAATTGGGGTCTCCTCCGAAATCGGCGACGTTCGCGCGTGCCCATGCGATCGCTGCCTTCACGTCGGTCATCTGACGCGGCCAGCGATGTTGCGGGCTGGTCCGGTATTCGAGTGACAAACAGACCCAGCCCCGCCTGACCAAGTGGGCCATCAGCGCGTGTCCCTGCAGGGTCCGGCTTCCGAATACCCACGCCCCGCCCGGAATGTAGACAAGCACTGGAGCGGCCGCGCCGAAGTGTTCGTCGCTTCGCCATACGTCGAGAACCTGGCTGGGGTGATCGCCGTAGTGCACCGATGACCGATGCACATATCGGCGCTGCCCGGCTGCCTGTCCAAAGGGGAGCCGGCCGCGGATGCGACGGCCACGGATGGGCAAGGTCGTCGGCGCTCACGATGCCCTGCAACGCTTCCGTCAGTACCGCCGGCGTCTGTGCAAGCAGTTGGCGTTGGCCACCGCCCTGGCTCAAATCGCGCCCTGGCCATCGCGGACAACGATGCCGGGCAGGTACGTCTTGCCGCCGACGCCTAGCGCCGCCATTCCACTGATCGGCTGGAGATGTCGCCCGATAACCGGAGTCGCCGCCGACGCGGCGCACAGCGCGATCACATAGTCGCCTGGCTTTGCTCGCCTTACCCATCGGATGCCGCACCGGACGGTACGAGCGGCCTGACCTGCATCCACTAGGGGCATCGCTGCAGCGTACGGCGCAGCGACCACTCACACCTACGGATTGGCGCCGCTGGAAGGCATTTGCTGCTCGGGGCCCAGCTGACCTGCTGAGGGAGGCCGCGTGTTTCCCGATCTGCTAGGCGAAGCGCGCCGTGCGTGTGGCTTGCGAAACCACAGGGAACGGGTACGACATGGAGCAGCTGAGCTGGACCGACGACATGATGTTGCGCGCCGAAAAGCCCGAGACCCCGATGCAGATCCAGATGCTGCTGATTTATGACCAGTCAACCGCGCCCGCCGGCAGGGTGACATTCAAGCGCATCCTGGGGGAGATCGACGCCCGACTGCATCTTGCGCCGACTTTCCGTCGGCGGCTGACCGAGTTGCCCGGCGGCCTGCATATGCCGTACTGGGTTGATGATCCGAACTTCGATCTCGAGTACCACGTGCGTCACATCGCGTTGCCTCAGCCCGGGGACTGGCGTCAGCTGTGCATACAGATCGCACGAATCCATGGACGCCAACTCGACCTCCGCCGGCCGCCGTGGGAGATGACGGTGATCGAGGGTCTGAACTCCATCCCTGGCGTGCCGCCGGGATCGTTTGCAATCTCCCTCAAGCTGCACCATTGTGTCGTCGACGGAATGGAAAGCGTCGAGCTGATGGCGGCCATGCATGATCTCGCCGTCGACGGCCCGCGTCCCGCCCCTCCGGAAAAGCCGTGGAATCCGGACGCGTTGCCGTCGACAGCGGACCTCGTCTCGCGGACTGCGATCAACGGCGTACTCCACCCACTGCGCGCGGGCAAAGTCTTGATTCCCGGTGCTTTCAACGCTCTTCGCCACGCCGCGGTGCTGCCGGGGAAACTGGTTGGGGGAGTCGCAGCGACGCTGACCCCGGGATCGGGCTCGCTGTTCGCTCCGAACACGCGCTTCAACGGGGCTGCCACACCCCACCGGGTGTTTGATGCCCGGTTTCACGACCTCGACGATTTCAAGCGGATCAAAGCGTGCGTGCCCGACGCGACCATCAACGACGTGGCGCTTGCCTATGTCGGTGGGGCGCTTCGGCATTACCTGGACAGCCACGGCGAGCTGCCCGACGAGACCCTCGTGGCTGCATGTCCCATGTCGATACGCGTCCAGCAGCGAAAGCGGAAGCGGTGGCAACCGACTGTTCGGCAGATTGCAGGCGCTGGGAACCACGATCGCCGACCCGCTCGAACGGTTGGCGGCGATCGTCGAAGAGGCCTCCGCCTTCCGTGCGACGTCTGATTCCTCGACCGGCACGCGGCTGCTCGAGCTGGTGGGCACCGTACCCACCACCTGATGGGGCTGACGGTGAAAGCCGCCAGCGCAGTGCCATTCTCGGCCCCAGCCATCGCCAACACCACAGTGAGCAATGTGCCAGGACCGACCGATCCCATCTTCTTCGCAGGGGCTCGACTCCTGCGGGTCAGCGGCCTGGGCCCACTGATCGGCGGAATGAACCTGTTCCATATCGTCGCGAGCTACAACGGAACGGTCTCGATCGGGCTGACGGCCGACCGCAGCGCGCTACCTGACCCGGGTCACTACGCCGACTGTATGCAGACGGCGTTTGAGGAGATGCTCAGCGCCGCAGGGTGATCAGCGTGAATTACCGTGCGCGGAAAACAGCGAAAAGAATTGGTATGACGGATCATCGGCTGCAGGGCTGCCTTTAAGGGTGCCGCGAGTGATCGGGTGACTGAGGTCGACGACAGACGGGTCGTTCACGTGGGCCCAGTCGGTCACAATCGTCCGCTCGATGATCTTCCATATGTCATTGCGCTTCTCGTACTTGTCGAGATAGCGCCCACCAACTATCACATCGACATCCCGATCGCCCGCGATGAACGTGTGTGTCGCTATGGTGTAGATCTCGCCCTCGGCGATGTCGCCACTGAGGGCGAAGTTCACCGTGGTGACGTTGTGTTGCATCGACCGTACGTGCGGGCGGGAGGCGGCGAGCGCCTCGAAGAACTCGTCGACCGAGCCCGTTGAGATCGTGCCGTGGGCATCTACGGCATCGTGGTGGTAGAGCTCTCGCAGTCTTCGCGAAGTCGCCGCGATCAACGGCTCGGCAGTAGGCGTGGACAAGCTTCCGCAGCGCAAACTCATCGAGCACCTCTTGTGTCAAGGACTCAGTCGTCGACATCGAACCTCGCTGTTCCCCTGGTCGCCGAAGGTGAACCCCGTCGGCTCTCCGCAGCGTAACCGGGCGGACCGCGATGCAGCGGCGTCCGCTACAGGAGGACAAACCAGACGGCGATGTAGTGACTGACCGCCGCGGCCGCGGTGAAGGCGTGGAAAAACTCGTGATAGCCGAACGTGTGCGGCCAAGGGTTCGGCCAGCGAAGGCCGTAGAGGATGGCGCCGACGTTGTAAAGAACTCCGCCTAGGACAAGGAGGCTCACAACGATCGGTCCGGCACCATCGAGCAGGGTGCCGGCGAACCAGATCGCCACCCAGCCGAGCAGAAGGTAGAGCGGCACGCCCAGCCATCGCGGGGCCGACGGCCACAGCATCTTGAGTGCGACACCGGCCGCGGCACCGGTCCACACGATGGTCAGCACGTCGGCGGCGGGCGGCGGCGGCATCGCCAGGAGCGCGAACGGTGTGTAGCTGCCGGCGATGAAAATGAAGATCGCCGAGTGGTCGAGTCGCTTCATCCACTTGAGTGCGACGGGGGAGTGCCAGTGTTTTCGGTGATAGATCGCGCTGACGCTGAACATGGCGACGATCGTGACGGTGTAGATCGCGGTCGCAAGCAAACCCGTTGGCGACGACGCGATACCTGCCACCAACACCAGCGCCAACCCGCCCACGGTGGCGGTGACCGCCGAGCAGAGGTGAATCCACCCCCGGGCGCGTGGCCTCCCGATGAGCTCGGCGACGGTGTCAGCCAGACCCTGGGGCAGGTCGTCGACGACAGGGGTCACCGGATCGCTCACCGCAGAACCTGCAAGCGGCGCCCTCTCGCGCGAGGTCACGTTGTGCTGGTCGCCGATGAGCGTGTTCAGGTCGTCTCCGCTGTTCGTGGCGAGCCGATGACGGCGGGCCATCGCGGATGGCGATGGCGCGGGACTGAGCCTACCTCCGACGGCATTGATCGACTGCGATGACATCCGCCACGCACGACCGCCGATGGCAACCACGAGCGGATACGGGGATCAGCGGGTCTCCCAGTCGCGGCGAGTGAATCTCGATCGATGCCATGATGAGCACGTGGCTGAGCGTGATCGCGACAAATCCGGCCGGCCCCGAAGCGGTCGTCCCCGCGACGCCCTCGGTCGACCACTTCCGCAGGGCAGCGAAGGCATTCCACGCATTCCGGATGACCTCGAGTTGCCGCCGGCCGAAATCCTGGCCTTTGCCCAGGATCTGCTGGACCGGGGCCTGGCGTTCAGCGCGCACGAAGTGCTCGAGGTCGCATGGAAGAACGGCCCGGACGACGAGAAGACATTGTGGCAAGCGCTTGCCCAGCTCGCGGTCGGCATCACCCATGTTCAGCGCGGCAACGGCAAAGGGGCGGTCAACGTGCTTCGCCGCGCGTCGGCCGTCCTTGCCCTAGACGACACGGCGCCATACGACATCGACGTCGCAGGTTTGGCCGACTACGCCGACGCGCTGATCGACGATCTCGCTGCGAACGCCACGATCACGCCGGAACGTCTCAGGCCCCGGCTGGTCGTCTGAGCCCAATAACCGCGTCCGTTGCTTTGCTCAACCGCACAACTTCGGCACCGCCGTCGCGACAAGATGACTAGCGGGCAGCAGGATCGGTTGTCCTGCAGAGGATTTCCAGCCTAACGCCTAGTCGGTATGGACTCTTGCCTTCATCTCGCGGACAAGTTTCTCCACGCTCTGCTGATGATTTGTGTATGAGCCAAGTTCTCGTGACGGTCCCAGCGGGTGCTGTATTGCGTACCAAATGCTGTCAAGACGACTATTCATTATTCTTCCGCTTCTATTGCAGTTTGGGCGAATCATCGCCCGGCCGGCGTTGCCGTCCAGGGTGGGCGAGATCACCTGGCTCTGGGCATCGCTGCTGGGCCCGGCTTGCCTGTGGAGGTGTCTCGAGCCGTCTCACGGGTGGTGGTGTCCGGGCGTGAAGTGTCGTCGTAGTGCGTGTCCGGGTCAATCTTGTCGGCGCGGTCGAATTCCTGGTTCACCTCGTCGCGTGCGGAAGCCGCATCGCTGCGGCGCATCTCCGCCTGGTGTTGTAGGCCGGTCGCGTGCGCTGCTTTGGCGTCAGCTTCGGCTTGAGCGGCGCGGGCTTTGGCTGCGGTCTCCTCGGCGAGCGCCTCCCGTTGCCCAACCTTGTGGGACTGTTCGGCGGCTCTGTCGCGGATGTCGCCGGCCTCGACGCGATGGTGTTGGGTGCGCTTGTTACGCGCAACCCATGCGATTGCGGCGATCAGCAGAATTGCCGCGACTGCGATGATCACGATCAAAACGATGGTGTTGGTGGTCATGTTGACTCCTGTTTGCGTGTTGAGTGTGTAGTGGTCAGCGGTCAGTGCTTGAAGACGTCTTTGGCCTTGGCCCCAGCCTGTTTGGCGTTGCCTTTGGCCTGCTCGACGCGTCCCTCGGTGCGTAGCCGGGTGTTGCCGGTGGCGCGGCCGAAGTACTTCTTGGTGGCGCCCTTAGCTGCTTGGGCCTTGTGGGCGAGCTTCTTGCCAATGCTCATGTGGGATTCCTTCGGTGTTGTAGCGATCGCAGAGCGACTGCGAGAGGTATCGAACGGTTCTGTACCGATCGAGGTCAGGGCGCTATCGGGTGACGTCGGGTGACGTCGCGTTGAGCGCCGGCGACCGGGCGCCGATGGCGCGACCAGGGACGGAAAGCGCCAACTCGATTTCGGCTCGTCTGGGCCCCTCTCGGGATGGTTTCGCGCTCGGATTTCATGGCTGAGTCAGCGTCGGTGCCGCCGCTCTGCTGTTCCAGCAGGGTGGCGCGGTGCACGGCTCACGAACTCCGTTTCGCGTTGGGACCGGCGAGTTCGCGGCGCGCGACTTGCCCGCGGGCGGCGGTGCGGCGGGCGCCGGCCAACAAGGCGCTCATTCCCAGCATGGCCACCGCTCCGACAACGATGCCGAACAAAAAGAGCGTGCCCGTTGATCCGGTGACGTGATAGCCGAACACGGCAAAATTGTCGGTCAGGGGGTGACCTGGACCGGCATTGCTCAGCACTCCGACGATCCCGATGATTACGGCGACGAGCAAGACAGCCAAACCAACTATGACGATCATGGCGACGCCCCTGATTCCGCGTGCTAGATCCCCTATTCAACGCTTCTCTCGGTTGGCTGTCAACAGTGTTGACATACAGCTTTGGTCTACAGTGTTATCGAAAAAAAGGAGGTGCTCCTCCGATGCGAAACTGCTTGGCGGTTAGTTGATCGAGTTCTCGGTCGGCACCCAAGCCGCGCGGTACTTATACGAAGTCCGAGCCCCCGTCGACGTTCACCGTCGCCCCCGTCACGTACCCGTTGCGTCGGGACGCCAGGTAGGCCGTGATGGAGGCGATCTCCTCGGGGAGCCCGGCGCGGCCGAGATCACACGGCTGATGGAAGTTGGTTGTCGATCCACGTCATCACATCGTGCGGGTTGGTGGCGTCCAGGCCGTCGGCCGCGAGGATGTCTTTCAGGTTTTCGGTGAAGCTGGCCGTCACGATGGTGCCGGGACACACACAGTTGACCAGAATGCCGTCCTTGGCAAGGCTTTTCGACAGGTTCTTGGTGACGCTGGACAGCGCAGCTTTGGACGCCGTGTAGGCGACGATGCGTGGATTCTGTCGCTGAATGGAATGCGCGGACAGGGTCACGATGCGCGCCCAATCCGCGGCGCGGAGCATAGGCAATGCCGCGCGGATCGAGCGCACGCCCGACATCGTGCCGAGTGCGAAAGCCGCGTCCCAATCTGCGTCGTCCATCTCCTCGAAGTACCCGTCGCCGGGCCCGATGGTGTGTACCAAGCTGTTGAGTTGTCCCCAGCGCTCGGCGACCGCAGCGAAGCCGTCAGCGATGGACGCTGCATCGGCCATGTCCACGCTGATTCCCACGGCGTCCGGCGCGCCGGCCTCGCGCAGCGTTTCGACTGCCGCGTCGAGAGCCGTCTGTCCTCTGGCCATTACCGCGACGCTGGCGCCCTCGCTCGCCAGCGTTTCGGCGATCGCCAGCCCCATGCCCTTGCTGCCGCCGGTGACAACCGCTTTCGATCCGGCCAACCCCAGGTCCATCGTGTCTCCCTCGTAATCAGTCTTCGGCGTACGGCGACCCGGCGAATCTCTGCAGGTTCCGCACCCAACCCACGAAGGCAGAAACGCAGAGCGCGGTCACGGACTTCAGCGCGTTCACAATCGCCTGTGGCCCACTGCCGTTCGGTGCATGCCCACACCACGCCCTGAATCGACTCAGCGGCGCTGCTCGGCTCGATATCGTGAAACTCGCCCTCGTCCACGCCCCTTTGCAGGGCGTCGACAAGCGGCTTGAGCATCTCGGCGTACGCGGGTTGCACCAGCGCGGGGGAGGCGAAGATCTGCGACTGCGCCTCCGACGAGAGGTAGCGCAGATCGGACTTGATGCCCTCGTCGAACGCCAGGTCGAGTCGTCCGTCAATCCAGGCCACTACCGCGTCGATCGCCGTGGCGGCAGGACGTCATCTTCCGCGTCAACCGCCTTCGCTTCCGTGTGCGCCATCTCCAGGAATACCGCCGTGACCAATTGGTCTTTCGACTCGAAATGCCGGTAGAACGCGCGGGTGCTCAGCTGTGCGCGGGACAGGACAGCAGCGATGCTGAGTCCTTGAACTCCTTGCTCGCGAACGGACTTCGACGCCGCTGCGACGATTGCCCGGCGCACATCGGGGTCGGGGGACAGTTTGTCGCGTTGTCGCGTGCGCGGTTTGGTCATGCGGACGCGTCGTAGGCAGCCAGATACTCCGCGAACTGTTCGCGGACGCCGGCCGGGGTCAGGCCGAAATCGGCCAAGTCATAGTCATGGGCGCCGCGGGCGCCGGGTTTGTGCTCCCGCGCCCACTGCTCGACCGAACGCGCGGTCGCGTCCGTGAAGGTCAAGCCCAACGATTCGTAGGTTCTCTCCAACGTGTTTACCGGATCCGTCTGCAGGTCTGCGAATGAGACATCGGAAAACCGCTCGTCGCCAACACGTTTGCGGAAGTCCATTGCCCGCCGCACCGCTTCGGCCCAGCTGTCGAGTTGCTCGGCGCCGAGTTCCACGGGGTCGTCGCGATCACTACTCCAGCTGCGCACGTAGCGGATGAGGCTGCACACCGAACCCATCACCTTGGCCGGATCACGATGGCTCCACATGAATTTGGCATTGGGGTATGCCTCGACGAGCGCATCGAGCGCGAACATGTGTACCGGCGTCTTGAGGTGCCACAGCACCGGTGGACAGTGCCACTGCAACAGTTTGAGCACCCGGCGATGAAACGTGTACGTCTCGCGCATATCGCAGTCCATCAGCCACGCCAGGTAACTCGGCACTCGCACGACACCGTCGAAGTGGAAGGTGCGAAAGCTCATCCCCATCAGGTCTTGGCATTCCGTCGCGGCCGTCGCCTCAGAGTTGTAGAGCGTCTTCATCAGCGGGAACATCTCGATTCAACATCTCCAGACCGGCCTCGGCCTGCTGCGATGCGGGGGTCGGTGTGCTGGGTTGCGGCTTCCGGCGGCGGGGTGGGCGCCTGCGATTCCCACATTCTCAGCGACCTGAACTGGGGGTCCGCGGCCACCAATTGGCTCAGCGCCGTCGTGCCCGTCCGCGGCAGTCCGATGACGAAGACGGGACCGCCCACCACCTCATCGTCGATTTCGGGGTGCTGGGCGTAGGTGTCCTCGACCTTGAGACGTTGGATGAGCGCATTGCTGATCGTGGCGTGCTGGATGACCCGACCCATCTCCGAGAGTTCGGCCTCGGTGTTCAACGCTTCGACGGTGCGCTCGAGACCCTCGCGGTAGTAGGACGACCCGAAGTCGTCGAGGCCCGTCGCCGCGCGGGCTCCGTCTTCCAGTTCGTCGGCCGAGAACGTCACCTCGCGAACCTTTCGTGCACGGCGCGCCGGCGGCGCTCGAGGACGGATGCCCTCTCGTCGGCGGCTCACCGTCTTGGTGTCAGCAGGCAGTGCCGACGCGATGTCGTCGAAGGGCACCACCCTGGCGTCGGGTGTCGGTGCCGTCGTGGTGCGCACGCAACGGAGGATCACTGGCGCCGTTGCTGTGGCCCGCGGTGTCGAGCCAGTTCGCCACCCCGGGATCGCGCGCACACACCACAACGCGCACCAAGCCGTCGGAGTCCACGACGGCCTGGTGTGCATTCAAGCTGGACTGATGGCGCCCGTAGTGGATGGTTTCCCACCACGGATTGCCGAGCGAATAGCTCCAGTAGACGCCTTGCGGTGGTTCGCACTTCGAGAATCAGCGCCTCATCAGGACCGAGTTCCCAGCGACCGATCACGGGTTGGTTTTCTGCAGCAGCGCCCATCGCGGTGCGGTCAATTGGGGGGAGGAAGCCGTTGGCCGGCGCCGCACCGCCGAACTGGAGAAAGAACTCGAGGTTGTCGTGAACGAAATCGCCGAGCGCGACGAGCTGACGCGACACCAGAACGTCGGGAGTGATGGGGGAGTTGCTCGTGGTTGACCGCGTCACCGAGCCTCTCGATTCGCAGAGAGGACTGCACCTCGGTGTCCCAATCGTAAAAGAAGTGCCGCACTGTCAGAGTCGGATGGTCGCCCTCGATCCTCATCCAATTCCCTTGCCGCTCATCTCCAGACAGGATCACCTCGAAGTTCCCATCGGCGTCGACCTCGAGTTCGTCGACCAATTCATTTGCGGTCGAGACGATTCCGTCCATCGTCTGGAGCCCGACATAGCGGGCGGTGCCCCGATTACCGAATAGTCGGTAGCTTTCGCCGCCGCGCAACGCTGCCCGGGTATAGACGCAGTCCGGGCACTCCATGCCCCAGCTGATCACGTCGTTGGTGCTGGCGCGCTGCACCGACAGGATCGGATCCGGGTCGAATCGCAGGGCCTCGTCGACGCCGGCGGCCAGCAGTACCAGCAGATGGCGCATCCCCGATGCGAGATCGATCGCATTCCGGCTGGCGGGATCGGATTGCACGACCTGCGCGGCCCGTTCGAGCTTGCCGAGCAGATGCGTCCACGACGCCGACAACCCCAAGTCGCCTTCGGCTGGGTTACCGGCCAGCGAGGCCTCCGCAATGGAGTGCGGTAACCAGGCCAAGGGCTTATCCACGCTCACCTTCCTCCGCGTCGAGGGGATGCCGCAGCTCCGCTTATCTGAAAATAGCGTTTTCGTTTAACGGGGCCACTATTGCACCGGTAGCGAGGAGTGTCAACGCTGGTTCAATCACGTCCGGTCGTGGGCTGCGGTCTGGTGGGTCGAGTCGTCAGCCCGATCAGCCGGCGGCCTGCAGCGTGATCTCCGAGATGTCCGTCCGGCTCTGGCCGTCGGTCGTACCCAATTTGGTGATCCACACCAACACATTCGACGTCTTGGTCCGGTCTTTTACTGCGATGCGGTTGTGTCCAGGCTGCAGTGACGTCGTGGGGGTCAGCTCGGTGGTATCGGCCAAGCTGCCCGGAGTTTCGGTGGGCGACGAGCGGATCTGCACCTCGGTTCCGGTGCTGGATAGATCGATCGTGACGGCGCTCAGCTCGGTCGGTTCGGACAGGTGCAGCAACAGACCCTCGCCCTCGACGAAGTTCGGGAACGGGACGGGGTCCTTATAGGTGACGGTGGACCACGACGTATCCGGGTTGCCGTCGATCGCCAGGCCGGCCTTCTCCGGATTGTCCGGGGCGCCCTTGGGTGAAAACACCGGTCGCGCTCACTGGTTTGACGATTGGTCCGGGACGACTCCAGATGCCGAATCCGTCGGTGAAGTACAGAACCGCTGCCGCCGCCAACACGATCACGCCAGCGAGAGCGATGAGTGCGACTTTCCGACTTCTCTTGCGTTTCGGTGCCTTGTCGCGCGGCGCCTTATCGCGTCGACGGGACGATCGTCCTTTGGGACGAGCTCCGGCCGACACGTTCACGATCGTGTCTGCGTCGAGGGTGCTGCCGTCCCAGACGCCGCTGACCTCGACCTCATCCCCGTCTGCGAGTTGACCGGTCACAAGCTGAGTCTGAATCTCGACCGGAACAGTCTCATGCCGGTTGTCGATCGGGTCGTACGGAACCAGTTGGAAGAACAACGATCCCAGGTCATGCTGAGCACCGGCCGCGCTTTGCCGTACGCCGCGCGCGGTCCCGTGAACGACCAGACGCTCGAGCCTCTGCGTGGGAGGACGGTCGCCTGACGGTGGACGGTCTTGCTGCGCGAGCGCTCGGGCGAAGTCGAGGCAACTCGGGTATCGCTGGTTCGGGTCTTTGGCCAGCGCTCTTGCCAGCACGGCGTCGAGATGCGCGAGATCGCGGCGGCGATCCGATATCCGCGGCGGCGGCGTATTCAGATGATGGCTGATGACGACAGCGCGATTCGAGTCCTCAAACGGTGGCGCGCCGGTCAATAGGTGAAAGGTCGTGGCAGCCAACGCATATTGATCCGCTCGGCCGTCGAGCGGCTTGCCCATGAGCTGTTCGGGAGCCACGTAGCTGATGGTTCCCACGGCAACGTTGTCGTCAGTGAGGTTGCTGACGTCGTCAATTCTGCGAGCGATGCCGAAGTCGGTCAGCAATATCCTGCGCCGGTGGCCGTCGGATGCGGTCACGAGAATGTTCTCAGGCTTGACGTCACGATGGAGCAGACGCCGCTCATGGCCGAAGTCGAGCGCATCAGCCACCGCTGTCACGATTTCACAGACGTCTTGTTCGGGCATACCTCGCGGGTAGCGCTCCCGAATCAATCGACCCGCGTCAGTGCCGTCGACATAGTCCATCGAGATCCAGAGCCGACCGTTGAACTCACCACGATCGAGAACACCGACGATATGTGGGTGCCAGAGGGTCGCGGCCAGTTCGGCCTCGCGAATGAATCTCGCCCGAAACTCGTCGTCGGTCGTTGAAGCCGCCGACAAGATCTTCAGTGCGTCCTGACGAGGCAAGCGGGGGTGCTGGGCGAGGTAGACCTCACCCATGCCACCGGTGCCGAGCAACCGCTGGATCACGTAGCCGGCGAATACCTCACCGTTGTTCAACGGCATGTCCGAGAGCCTACAAACGGATATGGGTGGGCCGCGAACTCCGCCGACGAGGAGCCATCAGCCGCTCCACACCAGCGGTGATGTCGTCTGCCTCTTCCGCGCATCGGCGGGTCGTTTCCATGAACGTTTGCCCAGTTCGGCGCGACTTCTTGGCTGGATCGATGCCCGCACCGCCCACGCGCATATGCCGTTTCAGGCTGGACGGCACGAATCGAGTTAGTCGCACCGGTATCCGGGGTAGACGCCGTCATGCCCAGTTTCAACGCCTTTCTGAGAAGTTATGCGGCTGTCATGTCCGGCCTGACGGTGTTCTTGATCGGGGCCGCAGCCCTCGGGGTATTTCTCACTCTTGCGGGCGAAGGAGCGACGGAGCCATCGGTGGTGCTCGGCGCCATCGCCGCGGCGTGCCTGAGTTTGGGTATGGGTTTGCTCGTCGCCGTCTTCCGTCGCCGAGGAGGGCTGTTGCGTCGGGGCCTCTCGAAAAAGGAGCGTGCGATGTATCGATGGAATTACCGCAGGAGAATGCGCGAGCGCGATGTCGACTCCTCGCGCAGTCGGCAGGTCTGAGGATGCGGGTGCCATTGAGTCCGCGACTCGGTATTCGCCTCGAGTTCCCGACCGCCTCATGACTCGACGCCACGATGTGCTGGTCGTCGGGTCGGGTCCGAACGGGCTCACGGCGGCGATCATCTTCGCGGCCGCAGGGCTTTCGGTTCAGGTGCTAGAAGCGCAACCGGAGCCCGGTGGCGGCTGCCGCACGGTCGACCTCGAACTCGGCGTCCCGCTGCGCCACGACCTGTGCTCGGCTGTACATCCAATGGCGCTGGCGTCGAATGTGTTTCAGCGGTTGCGGCTCGCGGAGAAGGTTCGATTCGTCCAACCAAAGGTCGCCTACGCCCATCCGTTGGACACCGGTCCCGCAGGCGTGGCTTACCGTTCGCTTGACCAGACGATCACCGGACTGTCCGACATCGACACCCGAGAGGGTCGACTGTTCAGGCGGATCATGACGCCATTGGTCAACGGCGTGGACGCCGTCCGCAGCATCGGCATGTCCGATTTGCGCAGCCTGCCCCGCGCCGCTTTTTGTCCCACGGGTTTCCGTGGGGCGCTGACGCTCGCCGCGCGAGCCGCGCAACTGGGTTCTCCACTGTGGGAGCAGTTCACCGAGGCCCCGATTTGCGGTGCGCTGCTGACCGGTGTCGCGGCGCACGCGAACACCACCGTCCCTTCGATTGCGGGTGGCGCGATCGATCTGAACCGGCACACGCAATGATGGACGCGCTCTTGCACGCGCTGAGTCTCGCGGGCTCGATGGCGTGGACGATCCTGTGGGCACTCGTGTTCGGGTTCGCCCTGTCGTCGATGGTCCAAGCCGCGGTGCGTCGCGAGACAATCACTGCTTTACTCGGCGACGACCGTCCGCGCACATTGGCGACCGCTACTGGATTGGGGATGGCGTCGTCGTCGTGTTCCTACGCCGCTGTCGCATTGGCGCGTTCGCTGTTCCGCAAGGGAGCGAACTTCACCGCCGCGATGGCGTTCGAGATCGCGTCGACCAATCTGGTGATCGAACTGGGCGTGATTCTTGCGCTGCTGATGGGTTGGCAGTTCACCCTCGCCGAGTTCATCGGCGGTCCGATTATCATCTTGATCGTGGCGATCTGTTTCCGTATCACTTTGCGGGAGAACCTGATACGCGAAGCAAGGCGGCAGGCCGAGAAGGGGCTGGCCGGGTCGATGGAAGGACACGCCGCGATGGACATGTCCGTGGGCGGGCCGGGCGGCTTTTGGCGACGTCTGTTCTCCGCCGATGGCGCCACCGCCGTCTCTCACGTCTTCGTCATGGAATGGTCGGCCATCTACCGCGATATCGCTGCCGGGTTGCTCATCGCTGGAGCGATCGGAGCGTGGGTGCCGGACGACTTCTGGCGGAGCCTGTTCTTCGACGGGAACCCGATACTCTCAGCGTTGTGGGGACCGGTCATCGGTCCGATAGTCGCTGTACTCAGCTTCGTCTGCTCAGTGGGCAATGTTCCGCTAGCGGTTGTCCTGTGGACCGGCGGTATCAGCTTCGGTGGCGTCGTCGCGTTCATCTTCGCCGACCTGCTCATCCTGCCCATCGTGAACATTTACCGTAAGTACTACGGCTGGCCCATGACGCTGCGGATCGTAGGCATTTTCTATGCCGCGATGGTCGCCGCCGGATACGTGATCGAGGCGCTGTTCGCAGCGACCGGACTCGCTCCCGATCGGTCCTCGGCGCACCTGCCCGACGCAGGCATCAGCTGGAATTACACCACCTGGCTCAACCTCGCGGCGCTGGTTCTCGCTGCGTTATTGGTGTGGCGGTTCGTGCGCACCGGCGGAGTCAAGATGTTGTCCATGATGGGCGGCGAGCCGCAGTAGTGCCGCTCACCGACTTCCCGCACGCGCGCGGCGAGCTTGACGCATGAGTTTCCGCCCGGCGGGAAGTCGACCGAATATGTCGCGCGCCAGATCGTCTCGGCCTCTGGCGTGTGATCGGGACGGCACACGTCCCGTGTGTGGATCGTGGCTGCCGTAGGCGGCCCACGCGGCCGCGATCAGACCGTCGGTGACGCCGACCCGCGCGCGGCTTCGATCGGCGAGGGCGAGCCCGAACGCTGTCAGTGAGTGCAGTCCATCGACCGATATCCCGGCCGCGAGGATCTCCGGCGAGGGGTCGATGCCGGAAAGCGATGCTTGTACGACGTGTCGAGCGCCGAGGATGCGCGCAACGACCACCGCCTTTCGGTCGACCCGAACTCCGTGTACGCGTTTGCGCGCTGAATCCGGGGCCAGCAGTAAACCGAGTCCCCACGCCGCGCGCGCCATCTCGATGTACCGGAATGCCATGGAAGCAGGGTTCTGAGCCTGGCGACGAAACTGCAATGGCAAAGCTGGTAATCAGCTGAGAAATGTGACGTCTCAGGTGAGAACCTCGCGCGGACGGGTAGTCGTACCTGTGTCCCTGAGCAGTGAACTCCCGCACGTGCTTCGCGAGTATGCGTTCATCGCGGACGGCGAGCGCGGTGCCCTGATCGGACCGTGCGGAGACGTCGTGTGGTTGTGCCTGCCGAGGTGGGATAGCGGTGCCGTATTCGGCGCCCTCCTCGGGGGTGAAGGCCTGTATACGGTCACTCCGGTCGGGCGCTTCGTTTGGGGCGGCTATTACGAACCGAGGTCGTTGATCTGGCGGTCGCGGTGGGTCACCGAGACCGGCATCGTGGAGTGCCGCGAAGCTCTGGCCTTCCCCGGGGAGCGCGGCCGCGCCGTGATGCTGCGCCAAATTCGAGTCGTCGAGGGCCACGCCCGATTGAACGTTCGGCTGCAGCCTGTTGCCGAGTTCGGTCGACATCACATGGACGACCTGCGCGACGACTGCAGAGGTTGTTGGGAAGCGCGGATCGGTGACCTGAGCATGCGTTGGAGCGGCGCCGGCGATGCGGTGGTCGTGGGCGATACCCCACGCGAGCGGTCGTTGCGCGCGGAGCTGACGTTGGCCGCCGGCGAGAGCCACGATCTGATCCTGGAACTCTCGGACACCACGCTGCCGTCCACCCCGGTGGACCCCGCAGGCGCATGGGCGGACACGCAATCCGGTTGGGAACGTGCGATTCCCGCCCTCGGTCGAATGGCTGCCGCCGACGATGCCGCCCACGCCTACGCCGTGATGCGCGGAATGACCACCGCATCAGGCGGCATGGTCGCAGCCGCGACGATGAGTCTGCCGGAACGTGCCGACGAAGGCGCGAACTATGACTACCGATACGCCTGGATCCGTGACCAATGCTTCGCCGGACTTGCCGTCGCGGCAGACGGTGACCATCCCCTCCTCGGAACGGCAGTGGACTTCGTCGCTGCGCGATTACTCGACGACGGAGCCCATCTCATGCCGGCCTACACCACTTCTGGTGAACCGGTCCCCGCCCAGGGGCATCTAAATCTGCCCGGCTACCCGGGTGGGGGCGACATCGTCGGCAACCATGTGCGGGACCAGTTCCAGCTGGACGTGTTCGGAGAGGCTCTGCTTCTCTTCGCCGCGGCTGACCGTTACGACCGACTCAACCGTGAGCACCTCCGCGCCGCAACCATAGCCGTCGACGCGATCGACAAGAACTGGCGTCGCAGCGATGCCGGAATCTGGGAACTGCACGATCGTCAGTGGACACACTCCAGGCTGACGTGTGTGGCGGGGCTGCGCGCCATCGCCGGTCGCGGGCTGATCGGTCGTGACGGGGAGCTCAGTGCGTTGGCGGACACCATCGTCGCCGACGTGTCACAGACCTGCCTGCATCCGAGTGGCCGATGGCAGCGTGCCACTGACGACGACCGACTCGATGCCGCGCTGCTGTTGCCCACGCTGCGTGGCGCCTTGCCGCCCGACGATTCCCGGTCGGTTGCGACATACCGGGCGGTTCGCGATGGGCTCGCGCGTGACTATTACGTGTACCGCTTCCCGCCTGACGCAGCGCTTTCTGCCACCGATAGCGCATTCCTGTTGTGCGGCTTCGTGATGGCGATGGGCGCAGCGCAACAAAATGAACCACTGGCCGCGGCACGCTATTTCGAGCGCAACCGTTCAGCCTGCGGACCCCCGGGCCTGTTCTCCGAGGAGTACGACATCCGGCAGCGGCAGATGCGCGGAAATCTTCCGCAGGCGTTCGTACACGCGGTGATGTTCGAGGCGTCGTCCAGATTGGCCCCGATCATCTAGGCGTCGAATGGCTTCCAGAGTCCATGACAGGAGGGAGATGTTCACATGAGTGCTGTTTCGACAGTCGTTGTGACTGGAGCGAGCGCTGGAGTGGGTCGAGCGGTATCTCGCGAGTTCGCCCGAAAGGGATGCCGAGTTGCATTGCTGGCGCGCGGCAGGGCTGGGCTCGAAGCGGCGGGTCGGGATGTCGAGTCGGAGGGCGGCAAAGCGTTGGTGATACCCACCGATGTCGCCGACTACGGACAGGTCGACGCCGCAGCTGATCGTGTCGAGCGCCAACTCGGTCCAATCGATGTCTGGGTCAATGCCGCTTTCGCAACGGTTTTCGCGCCGTTCGATGGAATCGAGCCCGATGAATTCCACCGCGCAACCGAAGTGAGTTACCTAGGTTTCGTGCACGGCACGATGGCCGCGCTGCGCCGCATGAAGCCACGCGATCACGGGGCTATAGTCCAGGTCGGTTCGGCGCTGGGAGAGCGTTCCGTACCTCTGCAGTCGGCGTATTGCGGTGCCAAGCACGCGATCAACGGATTCACTGAATCATTGCGCACCGAACTCATGCACGACAAGAGCAACGTCGCGGTCACGGTGGTGCAAATGCCGGCGTTGAACACGCCGCAGTTCTCCTGGGTGCTGTCCCGGCTGCCCAAACATCCTCAACCGGTGCCTCCGATCTATCAACCGGAAGTGGCTGCGCGCGCAGTGGTTTTCGCCGCTGAGCACCCGCGACGGAAGCAGTACTGGGTCGGTGCGAGCACAGTCGCGACGCTGATCGGCCAGCGTGTGATGCCTGCGCTTCTCGACCGCTACCTGGCCCACTCCGGGTACGCATCCCAACAGACCACCCGGAACGACGATCACAGGTCGGTCAACCTGTGGGACCCTGCGGATGACATCGAGGATTTCGGTGCGCACGGCATTTTCGACGATAGGGCTCATTCGGTCAGTCCTGCGTTCACTGCGCGGCGCCATGCCAAGGGCGTCGGTGTGGCAGTCGGCGCCGTCGCTGCGGCGTCGCTTGTCGCCGCAGTCACCGCAAGTCGGTAGCCCTTCGCGGCGCTACGAGCAGGCTTGGACTGGCTTTCGCCATTTCCCCTCGGCGGCTGGGGACATCAAGCCGCCGGTGAGATCCGTGCACCATCGGTCAGCCGTCAACTCCGGTGTGGGACAAACTCTTGCGCCTTGGTTTTTGCGCCCTGGACCATCAGATGCCAGGCCTCCGGGTCACCCTTGAGGATCGACTCAGTCAGCTCCTTGGCTTGGTCGAACGTCGCGTGCGGCGGAATTGGCGGCATCTCGGGATCGCAACGGATGTCCAGCACGGTTGGACCGTCCGCCGCCAGCGCCTGCTCCCACGCGGTGCCGATCCGCGGAGAGTCGGAAGAAGATCTTGTACAGGTGGCCCGCGTAGGACTGGTTAACGCGGTGAATCGCTACGACGTCGGCGCTGGGCACTCTTTCGTGGCTTTCGCCGTACCTACCATTGCGGGTGAGGTCCGTCGCCATTTCCGTAACTGCGGCTGGGCTCTTTACGTGCCGCGTCGGCTCAAGGAACTGCACTTGAGGATCAACGCGGCGATGGCCGACTTCGCCCAGAGCTTCCAACGTGCGCCCACGGCATCGGAACTGTCCGGGTATCTGGGCGTTGACCGGCAAGAAGTGATCGAGGCCCTGATCGCCGGTGAAAGCTACCGCACCATCTCGATGGACGTGTAACCCCGAGGCGCCGAACACGCGGCACCGGTGCTCGCCGAACGCATCGGCCAACTCGACAGCGAGCTCACGTCAATCGTGGATCGGGAGGCATTGGGGCATCTGTTAGCGGCGTTGCCCAAGCGCGAACGCGCAATCATCGCGATGCGCTTCTTCGAATCGTTGACGCAGACGCAGATCGCCGACCGGCTCGGCATCTCACAGATGCACGTCTCCCGCTTGCTGTCGAACGCGCTTGCGGTGCTGCGAGACGGACTGACGGAGTGCGACGAATAGCCTAGAGCGACAGTCGAATAGGCGTGATCAGCGATCGAGCAGCACCTTGACGATGCCCCTCGCGGCCGCAGTCGTGCCGCCGACATACGCCTTGGCAAAGGTGAAGGGCGAGATGGGGGTTATCGCACCTCCGCCTAGAGAGGCCAACCACGCCGCCGCGTCATCTCTTCGACTGTGTCGTAGACGCGCATGGGGCAGGGCAACCACGCCCCGAGGTGCCGGCTTGGCTCGCGAATCCATTTGATGTCGCTGACGATCGCGCAGCCGTCGATCAGTGGGAGGTAGGTCATGCCGAGTCGGGTATCGGCCCACAGCCCGCCTGCAGTGAAACGCTCGAAGTCCGGTCCGAACTGGAACAGCAGGCGCAGGCAGGAGCGCGTCCGCTTCGCGTGGTTGACCAGTCGGCGAGAACACGTTTGCGTAATCGTCTGCGGTCACGGTCCCGATTGCGTCGAGCCCCTGAACCCCGTCCGGCAGGTCCGGAAGTTCAATCAGCATCGAGGACCCCGTGGCCCTTCGATCGTCGATTTGAGGTACGCCAACTCCGCGCGGGTGTGTGCGCGGTCTTTCGCCACCCCGTTCAGCAGCCGGGTGAACAACACCCCCGCGAGGCGGCCCAATCCGGAGCGTGGGAAGCGTGCCCACACGTGCGCGCTGAGTTCAGTTGCGGACTCGCCGCATTCGCTCACGCGCCAGGTGACGCCCTCGGCTACCGGCACCGATATGCCGAGCCAGCGATAGATCGCATCCGCCTCCCAGGTGACTTCGACGCCGGGTTCGACCGCGGTGATGACGCCGATAGCCTCGCCTGGTACACCACCGATCCGCTCTTTGATTCGAAGCCGAGCGCCGACTTCGGTGACAGGACGGTCATCAAGATGCTCCAGTGAGAGGTGTTCGGTGTTGGATCGCATCCACCACATGTCGATATCGCGAACCACCTCCCAAACATGCTCGCGGGGTGCATCAATCCGGACCGTTTCAGTGAAATCGAACACTACTACTCCCTTCTTGCTGCTTGGGTGTGTCGTCGTCATGCATACCCACATGCATGCGCATATATGCATGGATCGTGAACAGTGGCCGGGAAAGGTCGGCGCTCGAGCCCGGCAACGGGCGCAGATAACAACTATTGCATAATGCAATAGTGAGTGTGGGCGGATTGGCGGCAGGGCGGCGAATTCCATTGCCTGGGCGCGTTTCGCCCGGGGAGTGGCTGCGGGGCAGCGCCTCGGCGTTGGTACCGCTGGCCATTGTGGTAGGCGCGGTCACGGGTCTCGGCGCGGTCGGTTTCCGTCTCCTGATCACCGGCTTCACCCGGATGTTTACCGGATACGACGACTTTTCCAATCTCGGCCGGATACCGAGCGCGCAGTGGCCTTGGCTCGGCCTATGGTTCTTGGTGCTCGCGCCTGTCGTCGCCGGTGCGCTGTACGGGCCGCTCGTGCATCGGTTCGCGCCCGAGGCTCGGGGACACGGCGTGCCGGAGGTGATGTACGCCGTCTCCCACAAAGGCGGCCGTATCGCACCACAGGTCACCCTCGTCAAAGCTCTCGCATCCGCGTTGTGCATCGGCGGCGGCGGTTCGGTGGGCCGCGAAGGGCCGATCGTTCAGATCGGTTCGGCGACCGGCTCAACCATCGCTCAGATCCTGCGGCTGACGACGCCGAGAATGCGGCTCATGGTTGCCTGCGGCGCGGCGGCCGGCATCTCGGCAACCTTCAACGCTCCACTTGCCGGACCGTTCTTTGCCATGGAGCTCATCCTGCGGGATTTCGCGGCAGAATCGTTCGGCGCGCTGGTTCTATCGAGTGTGACGGCCGACATCATTGGCCGGGCGTTGATGGGAGACCATCCGTTCCTGTCATTGCCGACGTTCTCGATCCGCAGTCCGGTCGAGTATGTGCTCTACGGCACGCTCGGGATCGGTGTCGGCGTTGTCGGCGTCGCATTCTCGAAAGTTCTGTACTGCGGTTGAAGACGTCTGCGACTGGTTATGGCGCGGACCGGAGTGGGCGCGTCCGGCGGTGGGAGGAATCGCGTTAGGAGCCCTGCTTCTCGTGCTTCCTCAGATGTACGGCGTGGGTTACCCAGTACTCGAGAATGCCGTCGAGGGCAAATACCTCGTGCCGATGTTGTTGCTTCTTCTGGTCGGGAAGATGTTCGCAACGAGCCTGACGATCGGCATCGGCGGTTCGGGTGGCGTATTCGCGCCGACATTGTTCATCGGCGCAATGGCCGGAACCGCGTTCGGCGCAATCGCACACGATATGTTCCCGACGGTCACCGAATCCGCGGGCGCCTACGGATTGATCGGGATGGGTGCCGCACTCGGTGGGGCCACGCGGGCGCCGATTACAGCGGTGGTGATCCTGTTCGAACTGACCGGCGAATACTCGATCATCCTTCCGCTGATGGCCGCCGTCGTGATGGCCGCTGGGACCGGACGCCTGCTGTCCAAGGACACGATCTACACGGCCAAGCTGTGGCGACGCGGTGTGGACCTCGACAATCCGCCGCGTCCGTTTCCCACGTTCACTGCGTCGGATGTGCTGCGTGACGCGCCGACGCCTATGTCGCAGGATGTTCCCCTGGATGCTGCGGCTGCAACGCTCGCCGCCGCCCCGTATCCGACGTTGCCGGTGATCGACGCCGACGGTACCTACCGGGGCTGCGTGTCGGCGGCCGATATCGCTGATGCTCTTGATGATTCGGACCCGCCGAAGACCATCCGCACGCTGGTCGGGCTACCGCCTATGGTCAGCGCCGAAACAGGGCCGGGCGAAATCCTTGCGGCGCTCCACGGCCATGGGGGCACAGGCCTCCCGGTCCTCGATACCAGCGGGACCGCCGTCATCGGATGGGTCACCTACGAAACCGTCCTAGCCCGAATGCATCCCGGCATTGGCGGTACATCGTGACGACGGCCGAAGCGCCTACGTTGGACACGCTGCTGCGGGTCTGGACGTTCGCACCGGTCACCGATGGGCTCATCGCGGTGCTGATCGGCGGATACTTCGCCCTCGTCTTCTGCCATCGCCGCGCCGGACACGACTGGCCCGCGGCGCGGTCGGCGTGCGCACTGGCCGCGGCGTCATTCATGATCCTCGCAGCAAACAGTGCGCTGGCCGTCTACGGCCGCCAATTGTTCTCGGCGCACATGGTGGTTCATCTGCTGCTCATCATGGTGGTCCCCGCTTTTGCGGTGTGGGCCCAGCCCATCCGGCTTCTCCGCGACGCCGGTGGCCCCCGGACGGCAGCCGCCGTCGAGCGACTGGAGGCGTGTAGCACTTTCCGATTCCTCACCTCACCGTGGTTCACCGCCCCCTTTTATGCCGCCGTCTTGGTGCTGACTCATCTCACCGGTTTCCAGCAGGCGATGTCGCAGCACATGTGGATTCATCACAGCGAGCAAGCTCTCTACGTACTCGCCGGCTATCTGCTGTTTCTGCCGTTGCTCGGCGCGGAGCTCACCGCCGCGCCGCTCGCCCCGTTCTTACGGTTCGTCGTGATGGCCTTCTGCATGGGACCCGACACCCTCGTCGGTGTCGTGCTGATGATGACCAGATCGCCGGTCGCGCCCGCGTATGCCGCCAGCCGAGACTGGGGGCCTACGGCTCTGGCCGACCAATCTCTTGCCGGCGCCATCATGTGGTTCGGCGGCGACGGCTTGATGATGGTGTTGATGCTCGTCGTCGCAGGCCAGTGGATGGTCTCCGGTGATCGGGCAGTTGGCCTCGGGCCCTGGCTAGACCGCATCAGAGCCAGCTCGCTTCTTCCAGATGACGGCTACGCCGCACTCGACATCGATGAGGATGAGGCGGCACTGGCGGCCTACAACGCCCGCCTCGCTGAATTGCACGCCAGCACGATCCATCCTGCAACGAAAGGAGAAAGATGAAGGTAGTAAAGGAGATCGGACCGCCAACCGGCATCCGCCGTTTCATGTTCCGCCTACCGATCCACCTGTACCACATGCGGCTGGGCTTCCTGTTCGCCGATCGGCTGATGCTCCTGCATCATGTGGGACGGAAGTCCGGGATGCCCCGCGAGGTGGTGCTCGAAGTCGCCGAACACGATGCCGACACGGACAGTTTTGCCGTCGCATCCGGATGGGGCCCAACCGCAGCCTGGTATCGCAACGTACTGCAGACGCCTGACGTCACGATCGATGTCGGACGGCGCTCCATCGCCGTCACGGCACTGCCGCTCACCAGGGAGGAAGGCGCGGAGATCTTCGTCCGCTACGCGTCACGGCGAGCCACGCTCGCCAAATACGTTTTGCCCCGGCTCATGGGATACGCGGTCGACGGATCGGAAGCCGACTTCCGAGAGGCCGGCATGCGGATGCCGTTCGTGCGTTTCGTGCCCCGTAGGTGAACGCGGTGCAGGCGACGGAGGCCCTGAACTGGCTCAAGTGAGGAGAATGCACCATGCCGCGCTTGCTCAGGATCGGACTGTTGACAGCGGTCGCGGTCTGTGTCATCACGCTAGGTGGCTGCGAGGGCACGACCGTGGGACCATCGGGCAGCAGCCGAGATCGGCCGATGCTCACCGCGAAGGCTGTCGTGAAACTGTTCGCGCAGCACGGCATCCTGGTGCCCAATCCGCTGGAAACCACGATGCAAGAGTGTCCGTCCGCAGGGTGTCAACAAGCCTTCGTCACCGACACGATGCGAGTCAAATCTTTTGCCACAGAACAACAAGCGGCGCGATACGCAGAGCTTCACGGAGCCAATCGCGATGGCAACATCGTCATCACCTTCGCGCCACCCCTGTCGCGATCCGATCGATCAACATATTGGCGAGCGATAGAGAATGTCCTGTGAGACTCGACCCGATCCGACCCTCGGCGATTCAGAAGACGATAACGATCATCGTTGTGGCCTTGGCGGCGACTGTCGGATGTGACGGGCAGGCCCCCACGGCGACATCGGGCGTGATGCCAAGTGCGCCAGCCCTGCTCAACTCCGCGACACCCGCATCGCTCGTGAGCGCGATTTACCCATGCAGGTCTGCCGACAGACACGGCGCGCGACGTCACCGCACAGCGATGCCCGTCCGTCCACTGCTCGGCCGAAATGGACACCGACGACGTGGCGGTGCTGAAGTTTCCCGCGACCGGTCTCGCGGAGAGGTTCGCCGGCAGTTCTGGTGCGAACACATATCAGGTTGAAGACCTTGTCTTGGTGTTCCGTGCGGACCTTCCCGCGGCAACAAGGAGTCGATATGAAGATCTAGTCATCAAGGCAGTCCAATAGCCACGCCGTTGAATAGCACGGCGAAAGGCGAGATCTCAATCGGGAGGTGGCGGAGGAAAATTCATGCGCTTGCTGATGGCGTCGCGATAGGCGTACACGCGGCCGGGGATGGTGCCCAGCACCGCGATGGTGCGACCGTTGCGCCCGTACGCGGCGACGAACTCCCATCCTTCCGCGTCGCCCTCTATGATCTCGATCGCGTCGTAATCGGTGGGTACACCCAGCATCTGGACCTTTACGTCGTATTGGTCTGACCAGAAGTAGGGTACCTCGTCGAATTCCTGTGCGGCATCGGCGACCCGCCATCAACGTTCGCGCTGCCGCGGCTCCCTGCCGTCCGGCATAGTCCCAATGCTCGATGCGCAGATGTCGCTCGTAGAGCGGATGCCACCAGCGCGCGATGTCGCCGGCGGCGACGACGTTGGTGCCGCCCTTCGACCGCGCCCGTGGCATCGCAGACGATGCCGTCGTCGATGCGCAGTCCCGAACCGTCGAGCCAGCTCGGTGGCCGGCGTGACGCCAAGGCCGACGATTACGAGGTCGGCGATGATTTGCGAACCGTCGGTGAGCCGAACTGCCTCGACGTGCTTTCGCCGACGATCTCATCGACGCTGACACCGAGGCGCAGGTCGACGCCGTGCTCGCGGTGCAGTTCGGCCCAGCGCGGCGCGAGCTCCTCACCCAACACGGCGAATAGAGGGCTAGTGGACTTCTCGATGAAATCACGTCGAGGTCCGATGGACCGGCACGTGGCGGCGACCTCGGCGCCGATGAAGCCGCCGCCGACGACCACGACTCGGGGCGCGACGTCGAGTCGTTCGCGGATGGCGAGGCAGTCCTCGACGGTGCGCAACAGCATGACGCCGTCGGGCACCGAGTCGCTCGGGCCACGGCCGCGGTGCGGCACCGTTGGCGATCACCAGCCCGTCGAACCGCAACGGATGGTCATGGCCTGTCGTCGCGCACGCAGACCGTGCGCGGGACATGTCGACGCCGAGTGCGGTGGCGCCGCGCAGAGACCGCGGCGTCGAGGTCGAACTGCGGCGCCAGGTCGATGCCGGCACGATGCACCTCGCCGGCAAGTAGTTTCTTCGACAGCGGCGGCCGATGGTAGGGCGCGTGCCGCTCAGCGCCCACGATCGTCAACTCACCATCGAAACCTTCCTGCCGTAACGTCTCCGCCGCGCGGGTTCCGGCCACTCCGGCGCCGACGACAACCACCTCGCTCCATCCGATTCGTCGGCATCGGGTCAGTCCCTCACCGTGATCGCCCGGGTGGGACAGGAAACCTCTGCGCCCTTCAACTGTTCGCGCAATTCGTCGCGCGGGTTGCCCTGCAACAGGTGCAGACCGTCGTCTTTGACCTCGAACACCTCGTGGCAGATACTCATGCACACGCCGTTGCCGTCGCAGGTGTCCAGATCGACCGAAACTCTCATCGCACCTTCGCCTTTCCCGCGCTCAGATCGGATAGTTGCACTCCTCGGGTGACGTCGGGCCCACCGGTGATGGCTTCGCCCCGCGCTCGCTGGCGGGCGGCGTTGGCGGCCGGCGAGAATTCCAGATAGTCGATCGCCATCTGCGTGGAGGCTTCGGTGCTCGGGTGGTGACCGGGCCGCATAGTAGCGGATAGGTACGCCCACCCAGGATGTACCACGGTCCGGGTAGGCGATATTCGCGTGCCGCCCGGAGCCAGTCGCGCCAACGCCACTTGGCGTCGATGGTCTTGTCGTTGGCCATCAGGTAGCGGGCTCCGGCGATCCACCAGCCGATGAACAGCGGCGCGGTAGTCAACATCGATAACGCCCGGATCCAGTAGCTGCCGCAGACGTTCTGGTACACGTCGAACACCAGCGAGCGGTGTTCGACCTCTTCGGCGCCATGCCAGCGCAACAGGTCGAGCATCGTCGGGTCGGTGCCGCGCGTAGTCGAGACCTCGGTTCTGCAACACCCATTGCCCGAGCACCGCGGTGAAGTGCTCGAGGGAGGCGACGTCGGCCAGCCGACGGTAGCAACCACCACCGGTGTAGCCGCTTGGGGAGGAACTTCGGCGGATCGCCCAGTGTGCGCGATAGCGATCTTGCCGAGCCGGTCGGTGTAGGGCTTGGTGTCGATGCCTTGTTCAGCAAGGTGATCCAGCACGACTTGGTGTGCCCAGGCGTGCCAGGACTCCTGCTGGATGAACGGTTTGATCGCGGCCTCGAGCTCTGGATCGTCGACGAGCGACGACGCCTCTAGGACGGCCTTGATGAAGTGTCGCTCACCTTCCGGCAGCAGCAGGTGCAGCACGTTCATCATGTGCGTCGAGAACGGGTCGTCCGGCACCCAGTGAAGTGGGGTGTCGGACCAATCGAAGCGCACCATCCGGCGATACTTCGGGTGACCGTCATGATGTAACTGCACCTCGGGCATGTTGTGCTCCTCCCTACCAGCCGACAATCGAGGTCGGCCTCCCATCGGTCGCGCACTGGATTGGTACCCGAACCTGCTGCCAGGTATGCGTACCTGCGGTATCGGGTTACCGGAATTTCTGCGGCCGCAGGAATCGGTCCGGACGCGTTCACGGCCGGGAAATCCGTGCCCCGTTCCGAACCCGCGTCACAACTCGATGTCGAGGCCCTCGTTCGGACCTACGTCAGCCTCAGCGGAACCGATTCTTGGTGTCCCTGCACCACAGCAGTGCGGCGGCAAACATGACGATGTAGCCGAGAATGGAAACGGCAAGGATTCCTGTGATGAAGCTGTGCGGCACCAGGATTCCACCCGCGAGCAACATGAAGCCGAACACGAACAAGGCTGACGCCGCCAGCCTCTGCAGCCGACTCCTTGCGAGCCATCCATCATCAGCCAGTCTCGAAGCCAACCTGCGATCCTGCGCGTAGAGGTCGATGGCGATTTCATCGAGCGCCCGTTGCTCGTACCGGGACAGTGCCATTGTCGATATTCCCTCGGTCGTTCATGAGGCAGCACACGCTGACGGTGCTCGTGGCAAGCCTGTGTTCCTGTTGGCGCCGGGCGTCACGAGCGAATGAACAGATAGTAGCACTGTGCAACAGTTGCGCTATCCGTCATACTGGATCTCTGTGCGGCGGCATTCTCAGCGTCGGCGCCCCGAAGATCGCTCGGACTCAGGTCCGCCTGACGGCCACGCCGAATAGCTCTGCGAGAATCCTCGGCTGGCGACACAATGGCGTTGGGCGATGGTTGCCGTAAGCCGTATGTGCGTCGGCGCCGTTGGTTTTCTGCAATCGTGTTAGGAGCCACTCGATGAGCACGACCGATACCGCCGCCGCTCACGAATCTCTTGACGCGATCACTGATTCGCTGCTCAACGCATCGAGGCTGCTGGTGGCCATATCTGCTCGTTCGATCGCCGCGGTAGACGAGACTCTTACGATCCCGCAATTCCGAACGTTGATCATCTTGTCCAACGAAGGCCCGATGAACCTGGCCACTTTGGCCGGCCTGCTCGACGTACAGCCATCGACCACGGGGCGTATGGTCGACCGGCTGGTCAGTGCCGGATTGATAGAACGGCGCCCACATCCGTCCTCACGTCGAGAACTGGTCGCCGGTCTGACCGCCCGCGGACGCAGAGTCGTGCAGAATGTCACCGCTTACCGACGCAACGAACTCGCCCGGATCGTCGAGAGGATGCCGGCTCGCGAGCGGAAGGGGATGGTGCGGGCGCTGACGGCATTCACGGCCGCGGGGGGCGAGCCGTCGTACATCGACGTCGGGTGACGCATCAGGCCGCTCATGCCCGGCTGTCCCGACCCTGTCACCAGCTCCGACATGACGGGCAGAGCTGACGTGTAACGGCCGTGCCACTCGATTGCACTCAGCAACGTAACCATCTGCGGAGCCACTCCCGGCGCCGCGCTGAGTGAAGGGAATCGCCGTGACGGCGCTGATCGCCCGGACCGCGATCGAAAAACCCGCCGGTGGCGTCGACGGTGACGCGAGTAGGCGCAGTCCTGGCGCGTTACGGCCTAGTGGTCGTGATTGGCTGGATCGGCCTTTTGAAGTTCACGTCCCACGAAGCGCAGGGCATTCAGCCGCTCGTCGCCAACAGCCCGTTCATGGCGTGGCTTTACGACCTGTTCTCGGTGACCGGATTCGCGACGCTGCTGGGTGTCGTCGAGGTGGGCACCGCGGTGCTACTGGCGATCAAGCCGTGGTGGCCGAGGCTGTCGGCAGTGGGCAGTGCCGCAGCGATCGGTCTGTTCGTCGCCACCGTCAGTTTCCTGTTGCACGACGCCCGGCATTGGCGAGGCTTCTGCGGGAGGATTCCCGGCGCTGTCGATGACCGGTCAGTTTCTGATCAAAGACGTTGCGCTGCTGGGTCTTTCCGTGTGGAGCCTGGGTGACGCACTTCGCGCGGCTGTGGCGGCTCGCCATGTCTGAATCCGCGTGGGACTTTACTGAACTGCGTGCCCTGTTCATCAACTGCACGCTGAAGAAGTCGCCCGAGGTCAGCAACACCCAGGGCCTGATCGACATCTCGACGCGCATCATGGCGGCCAATGGGGTCTCGGTAGAGGTTGTGCGCGCCATCGATTACGACATCGCGACCGGGGTGTGGCCGGACATGCGCGAACACGGCTGGGCCACCGACGACTGGCCGGCGATCTTCGAGAAAGTGCTCGCCTCAGACATCTTGGTGCTTGCCGGACCGATCTGGCTGGGCGACAACAGCTCGGTGATGAAGAAGGTCCATGAGCGTCTGTACGGCGGGTCGCATCTGTTGAACGATGCCGGCCAGTATCTGTACTACGGCCGCGTCGGTGGTTGTCTGATCACCGGCAACGAAGACGGTGTGAAGCACTGTGCCCAGAACGTGCTGTACACCCTGCAACACATCGGCTACACCATTCCGCCACAGGCTGATGCGGGGTGGATCGGTGAAGCCGGGCCGGGACCCTCGTATCTCGACAAGGGATCCGGCGGCCCCGAGAACGACTTCACCAACCGGAACACCACCTTCATGACGTGGAACCTCATGCACCTTGCGCGGATGCTTCGCGACGGTGGCGGAGTACCTGCGTACGGAAACATCCGATCGGGCTGGGATGCCGGCTGCCGGTACGACTTCGACAACCCCGAGTACCGCTGAGCGCTACGATGCTCCTCGTCATGACCACGACAGCGGGGGACGAGGAAGAACTCGTCGCGGCCCTCAGGGACCGCGACGAGTCGGCGTTTGCCGCACTCGTCGACCTTCATACGCCTGCGATGCTGCGCGTCGCGCGAGGCTATGTGCCCAGCCGCGAACTCGCCGAGGAGGTCGTCCAGGAGACCTGGATCGCGCTTCTCAAGGGCATCGACTCTTTCGAGCGCCGATCCTCCTTGCGCACTTGGCTGTTCACCGTCCTGATCAACATCGCGAAACGCAAGGGCATGCGCGAGCGCCGCGATGCCGACGTCGCGCTGATGGCCTTCACCGGCGGGACCGTCGATCCCGCCCGGTTTCGAGATTCCGACGATCGTTATCCCGGGCACTGGCGACCCGACGAGGTGCCCTCGCCCTTCCCCGAGACTCCGGAAGGATCGGTCCTCGGCGACGAGTTGATCACCCTGGCGCGCCGAGAACTCGACAAACTGCCCGAACGACAACGCCTCGTGGTGGCCATGCGCGACATGCTGGGGCTGGATTCCTCCGAGGTGTGCGACCTGCTCGACATCAGCGTCGCCAACCAGCGTGTCCTCCTTCATCGCGGACGCGCGGCCGTCAGGCAGGTCCTCGAGGACTATGTGAGGGGAACCGCATGAGCACGCGACCGATGGACTGCAACGAACTCGTCGAACTCGTGACGGCCTACCTCGACGGCTCACTGGACTTGGAGGATCGGGCGCGATTCGATGCCCACCTGCTGGAGTGTGAAGGCTGCGAGAACTACCTTCAGCAGTTCCGCAGCACCATAGCCACCATCGGCAAGGTCCCCGTCGATGAACTGGATCCGACGTTCCGCACCCGGCTGATCGACGCCTTCCGGGATTGGCGTTAACCGGTCTGTAACGCCGACTGCGCGGCGGGACACCAATTGGTAGACGCACCAACCGGTGTCGCCAGTGTCCCCACCGAAGGATCCAACGATGAAGACAGTCACCACCATGCTCGCAGCCGGCATCATCGGTGCGAGCATCACGTGCGCAGCGGCCGCCAACGCGGCGCCCTCAGGGCTCGACAGCGCCGACGACGTCGTGATGAAGCTGCAGGCTCAGGGCGACACCGTCGTGGTCAATCGGACCGGCTCACAACCACTGTCGCAGTGCACGGTGACCGGAGTGCGGCCCGGGCAGACGTACACGCGCTACGACTCCGGTTACCCTGGCGCCCAGAATGACCCGATGACGCAGGTCGTCTCCATGACGGTGTTCGTCGACGCCCAGTGCTAGGACAGTTGTTTCCGCCCTCCGGTCAGCCCGAGACGCACTCACCGAGTGACGTGATGACCGAGCGCCTGACGACGGCGTGGGCTTCAAAAACCCTTGCGTGCCATCAACAGTCGATGCAGCTCGGCAGTTGATAGAAGGGGACACTCGGGTACCAGTGGTGCTCGATGCGATACCCGATGTTCGCAGGAGTAACTCAACCTATGCCGAGCAGGGCGTGGTCCACTTGCGCGCGCGAATGGGCCGGGAGGGCGCCGGCCATCGCGACGACGAAGCGGTGGGCGAGATCTTTGACCTTGATGTTGGTTTCCTGCGAGCGCCAGACCAGGATGTCGAAGGCGCGATCAGCGCTGATGCCGTATGCGGCCATGAGCAGTCCCTTGGCCTGTTCGATCTCGGCACGGGAGTCGGCAGCTTTGGACACCGCTGCCGAGATGTCGGATTGCAGGGTCTCGGTGATGTCGACGTAGAAGCCGAATGTGCCGATGACATTGCCGGCCCCGTCGAGCATGCGGTCACCGACGACGATGACCCAGTGGGTGCGTCCGGCGGTGTCGATGATCCGATGGCGACTACTGAATGCCTCGCCTTCCATCACTTTGTCCAGAACGGCGGCGACGTGCCGGCGGTCGTCAGGGTGCTTGTGGCCGAGCAGCAGTTCGGTGGTCGGTGTCACGGTGCCGGGTTCGTAGCCGTGCAGCCGTTCCAGGTTTTCCGACCACTCCCACCGCTGCGAGTCGACGTAGAAACGGAAACTTCCCACCCGCTGTGGCTCACCGGTGCCCAGCGCGAGCTCAATCGCGTCGCGGTTCCCGTCGATGGCCGTGCTCGGCGGTTGCACCGCCGGAAGGTCGTCCAGCGTCGCGGAGAATTGTGTGCTCACGCCGTCGTGACGGGGAGCACCGTCGCGAACATGTCGCAGCATGCTGACGCTCCTTCGCCTGACTCCTGTCATCAATCTCCGGGGTGATAATCTGTGTCTGCAGATACAGATTTTGTTATAGCACCAGCACTGGACTTGTGCAATGCTTCAGTCATATGTTGGCCTTGAACAGGCATACATTTCCGATCGACCAAGGACACTTGAACAGCGATGACTGACGACGACAGGAATGACGAAGTCGGCAAGGTCGGTCCGCCCGCGTCCGACCGTGGGGTCTACGGGATCTCCGTGACATCCGAACTATCGGGCATCAGCGAGCAGTCGCTGCGGTTGTACGAGCGACAGGGTCTTCTGCAGCCGGCACGCAGCGCGGGCGGCACCCGCCGCTACAGCGCCGATGACCTGGCTCGGCTACAGCGCATCAGTGAACTTGTCGAGGCAGGCGTCAACCTGGCGGGGATCGTTCGCATCCTCTCGTTGGAAGATCGCAACGCCGCCCTCGACGAACTCAACGTGACCTTGGAAGGCGACAACGAAGCACTGCGCAAGAACCCGATGCGCCGCAACGCGAAAACACAGCCGCGCGAATCGCCGCCGGGCAGGGACGAAGGCAGCGACTGACCCAAGTCTTGATGAGCGGGTGACCGTCAAGCCGCGAAAATCTCTTCGCGGCCGACCCTTTCGCGGCGCGCGACGGCCATGTTCACGACCGCCCCCAGCGCGAGAAAGGCGACCACGCCGCCACAGGCTGCTGCGACATTCTTGTCGACGAGGTGACCAACCACCGGCAGGGTCACCGCAGTCGTGAGACCGATCACCGCTTGCCGCAACGCACCGATTCTGCCCAGCGTGGATGCCTTGGCCCCGCTCTGCAGGATGCTCACTTGCTGGCTCGACGACACGGCCACGCCGATCCCGAGTACGACGGCGCCGAGCGGCACAGCCGATTGTCCCAGCGCGCCACCGGATTCCAGTCCGAGCGCGATCGTGGCGAATCCCACTATCTGTATCGCGAAGCCCGAGGTAACGGCGGCTCGGCTCGACACGCTCGACGAGTACCGTCCCCACAAAGTCGGGGCCACTATCGCGCCGACCGCGAAACACACATCCAGAATGCCCAGCCAGCTTTCGTTTCCGTAGAGCTGGTGCACCAGCGGTGCCAGTGCCACGTTGAACGCGGCGATCGTCAGGAAGTCAACGCCGAGAAGTAGCAACGACAGGACAGACCAGCGACTGTCGAGAGCCTCTCGGAGTACCGAGATCCATCCGTCCCTCGTGGTGCCGTCTTGGTCCTGCGTCGCCGACACCATCGAACGCGCGGACGCCAGCGCGTAGGCGGCCAGCGCGTACGCGGTGGCGGCGGCGAAAAACGCCCACTTCGGCCCCGCGGCCCACAGGAACGCCCCGGCGATCGCACCACCGACGATCTGACCCGCCTGCACGGAGACCGTCCACCGCATGTTGTACCGCGGAAGGTCGACCGCATCCACGGACCGCGGCCCGACCGCGAAGATCCCGGCTCGATAGAACGGGCGAATGAGGTTGACGATCAACCCGATTGCGATGCCCATGATTACGAGGCCCGCAGGCGCGACGAGGTAGCCCATCAACGCCAGAGCGGGAAGGATCGACGCGACGGCGCACACCAAGGCGGGGTTGACTCGGTCCGCCACGCTTCCGGCCACCGCCCCGAGCAGTATCGGCACCAGGTATTCGATCACCACGACGCCGGTGAATGCCGAGACCGATCCCGACTTCTCGAACAGCGCCTGCCCCAGTGTGATGGTGAAGCAGCCCGAGGCCACGTTGAACAACATGGAGCCGGCCAGCGGACGAAACCCCGGCCACCGAGGAACACGAGGAATCATCACGCAGGCTCCAGAACCGGCATCGGGGTCAGGGCGGCGACGCGGGCCCGCTTGCAAGCCTCGAGCGGGTTGTCGGCATGGGCCATCGCGCCCACCGACCGCCCGTAGCTGGAATCGACCTGCGGTGCCAAGCGGTCTCCCATGTTCAGCAGCGTGGTGACGACGTCCACTCCGGGCATCGATCGCGCCTCCTCGACACCGTTCCATCCGCGGATGACGCCGCATTCGACCGGAAACACGAACTGGCTGCTTGCGAAACGGAGATCGGTCGCCGCCGGGATGTCGTCGAGACCCTCGATCAGGTCGCGGACGAAGAGCTCCGCGAGATCCAGGCCGGTGGCCGACCGCACCAGATCGAGGATCATGTCGCCCCCACCCCGCAGGTGCGTTTCGACGATGTGCGCCGCGCCTGCCTCGTCGAGGATGACTTCGGTGTGCAACAGCCCGCGGTCGATGCCCAGTGCCTCGACGCAAGCGATCGCAGCGTCGATGATGCGAGTCCGCTCAACGGCTGCCAGCGGCGCCGGGTGAAGATGTCCCGATTCGACAGCGCCGATGGTGGTCTTGGCCGTCACCCCGTGCCATGACGCGCCCGAACGCACGATCAGTGACTCGACACTGAACTCCCGGCCGATCTTCCGTTCTTCCGCCAAGTAGCCCTCGAACTCGCCTGGGCGGGTAGCGAGCCACTCGGCGAGTTCGTCGACCGAACGGTGGAACGTCACGCCTGTGCTGGCTCGGCCGTCGACGGGCTTCAGCACAATTCCCACCGTCGGGCGTGGTCCGGACCACTCGACCCTGCCGTCGACGACGACGCCGTGGGCCACCGATCCGAGACCGGCGGCGGCGAGCCGGTCGCGCATCGCAGACTTGTTGACCGTGCGGTGTGTCACCTCGGGGCTGGCGAAGCGCAGTCCCAGCCGTCGTGCCAGCAGCGCACCGAGTTCGACGGCCTCGTCGTGCAGGCAGAGCACGCCGTCGAATCTTGTTACGGCGACCGCCTCAATCACTCTGTTCGCCAGCGAGTCTCGGTCGCCGGATTCATGATCGGAAACATCGACGATCCGGGAGTATGCGTCGGAAGCGAGCATCGTCTGCGTCGGCCCCGTCTTGACCAGCGTCAACTCGGCGCCGAGACGACGGGCGATGTCGTGCACCGACGCGATGCCGCCCACCACGAGCAGGTGCGTCATGCCGCGGACCCCCTGGCACCGACCACCATCAGTGCGCCGGAGCCGACGGGAAGCAGGCGATGTCCCGCCCGCGTATCGGTGAGCTCGCGGCCGATGCCGCGGAAGTCGTCCATGTCGACAAGCGCGACGTCGTCGATGCGCGCGGTGTCGACGTCACCCAGGAGGTCGCGCTCGAGCAAGAGGCGTCGGCGTCCGTCCGGATACGTGACGGCCCGCGTGCACCGGAATCCGTTCGCGAAGTAGTTCCGCAGCGACCGGTGGTTGCGCGCCGAGATCTGAGCGAAGCCGCGGTGCGCCCCGAGTCGCTCCGCCGCCGCGATGTGGTTTACGATCCCGGCGCGATGCAGCGAACGTCCCTCATGCGACGGCAGCACCATGGCGGCGGCGAACACGACGTCGTTGGAAGTCGGTGCGCAGGCGGCGAACTCGATGTCCTCGCCCGAGGCCACCAGGTCGGTGGTCAGCGCGAGGTAGGCCACCAGCTCGTCGCCGTCGAAGAACCCGAGGGACTCGCCGAACACGTTCAAGTGACCGCGGACGAACATTTCCTCGTCATCTTCACGGACGTAGTAGTCAGAGTCCGGGAGGTTGTCGAGCACGACGTCGCGTAGTGCGACGACCGCCTCGTAGTCCTGGTTGTCAAGCTGACGCCACATAATCGATTTCCTTCCATTGGGTCGTTGTGTTGATGTGGTGCAGGAGCTTTGAGATCGTCGTGAGGCCGGACTCCACGGAGTCGGCGCGGAAGACCACGCGGGCGAATTCGGCGTTGGTGTGGGTCATCGCGCAGAAGCGTCGGCCTGGCTCGGCGATCTCGGAAAGCACGACGTCGGGATGCTCGAAACGTTGCGGGGCTTCGGCGAGCAACCCGGGTAGGGGAGAGATGTTCAGCTGCCCGGCCAGCCTGCGCTGTCGCACCGAGTCGTGGCGGAAGGGCATCCCGCGCTGGGCGAGGATGGACTCCTCGACGAGATTGAACCCGTAGGAGAGCTCGACCTCTTCGGGTATGGACCCGCCGCCGATCCGCGATCCGACCTCGCTGAACACCGGACCTTCGGGGGTGAGGAACGCCTCGAGGTGGAATGCGCCGTCGAACGCGGGTAGGGCGTCTTCCATTACCGCCCTGGTCAGTTCGAGGATCTTTCGCGCTTCGCGGCTCTCCGCGGGAAGCATGACCGAGCCCATGTGGCCACCGCCGAGGAAGTCCAGGTGAGTGTTGACGTAAAGCGCGACAGCGGAGAACACGACGCGGCCGTCACGGCATACGCCGTCCACCCGGTACTGTTCGCCGGGCTGGAACGCCTCGACCAACCACGGATACGTCCGTCCCTGATCGCTGAATGGACCGGTCCGCAGGAACGCGCGCAATTCTTCTGCGTTGTCCAGAACGGACACTCCCGAGGAGCCGCGGCCGTGCGGGGGTTTGACCACGCACGGGTATCCGAGCTGGGCGACGGCGTCGTGAAGTTCCAGTGCCGACCGGACCTCGCAATGCGCTGCCACCGCGATGTTCGCGTTGCTCACCGCTGCCTTCATCAACGTCTTGTCGCGGAAGCGCAGCGCATCGTCGGGCAGTTGCCCCGGCATCCCCAGCCGCGCCCGGATCTCTGCCGCGCGCAGAACATCCGCTTCGGCCAGGACGATGATGCGCTGCAGTCCGTACCGGACGACCAGTTCTTCTGCAGCCAACGGGATTTCGTCGTTCGTCGAGTAATCGGCGAACTCGACGACATCGGCCAACCTCGCGGCGTCGACGTCCACGGGCCCCGATGTGATCAGCACCGATCCTTCCGGGACCACCGAGGCGAAGCGCGTGCGTCCGAAGTGGTTGATCACCTTGGCCGGGCTCATCACCAATACAGGTGCATCGATGACACTGTGTCCTTTGGCCGCGGCGCACGAGCGTTCGGCTCGCCGCCACGCTTCGCGGACATCGTCGCCGACGGTCAGCACATAGCCGTTGAGGTCAGAGGAATCGGTGATCGCGGTGACGTTCTCCTGACGCACGCGGGTGGGGCGGGCGACCCGCACCACTCCCGGGCGCCGGCCGGCTCCGTCGACGTGCGCCGGGTCGGCCCAGTCGAGCTTCCGCATCGCGGCCGCGCCGTGCCGCTGGCCCGGCTCAGGAGCGGGCAGACCGAGGAGGGCGAAGAGGGTTTCGGTGGCGAAATGGCGTCCGGTCGTGAGCTGGGTGAGTTCCCAGATCTGGTCGCCGCCGAAGCGGGTGTGAGTCTCGACGACCCCGACATCGAGGCCGTCGACCATCACCTCGGTGTGGCTCGGCCCGGTGCGGTGCCCGATCGCGTCGAGGATCTGCACCGTCCGCTTCACGATCGCGTCCCGTTGGTCCGGGCCGAACTCCACCGGCTGCCAGTGTCCGAGTTCCACGAACTCGGGCTCTCCGGTGGTGAGTTTGCCTGTGATGGCGAGGATTTCGTGGCGACCGTCGACACTCATCGCCTCGACACTGAACTCATCGCCGGACAGCACCGCCTCGGCGATCACCGCGCTGTCCGGATTGTCCAGCAGCGCCCACCATTTGAGCCCTGCGATCGAATCCCATGCGGTGTGCAGGTCCGCGTCGTCGCGGATCAACCGCACACCGGCACTGCCGGCCCCCGTCACGGGCTTGACGATGATGGGGGCGCCGGCCAATGCGTTGCGGAAGGCGACGACCTCGTCGAGACTGCGGCACAGGCGCCACGGCTGCTGGGGAACGCCGTGCCGGTCGAGTGCCTCGCGCGTCAGCGCCTTGTTGTGCGCGGTGCGGACGGCCTCGAGCGGGTTCGACGGGATGTTCAGCGCGTCGGCGGCGACGGCGGCCGCGAGGATCGCGGATTCCAGGAAGCACGCGAGCGCGGTGACCGGTGACGCTTCGTGAATCGGCCGCAGCAGATCGGTCAGCGACTCCGCAGAGATTTCCGGCACCTCGATAAAGCGGTCCACCGCCGACCGCTGGAAATCGGTTGCCCGGTCTGGGGTTTGGATGAGCGTGATGGTGGTGTGCGGCGGACGCACCAGCGGCAGGCTCGAGTCGTTGCCGCTGATCACGACCAGATGTGCGGGCGAGGTGGCCATCTCAGAGTGCCTTTCTTTCCGTCACGAGACGGCCGGTTCGGGTGGTGATGGCGTCGCCGATCGTCTGAGCGGCGCGACGGGCTTGCAGGTCGACGACATCGAGTGCGGACACGGTGAAGTAGCTGCCCGCGGATACCTGGCCGACGAGCAGAAGATCGTCACGCGGCAGTCCTTCCGGAGTGAGCGCCCGGCACGTCGCGGGATCGACCAGGCCTCGGCCGGCCTCGTCGCAGCCGACGAGACCCGACGTGGCGAGGTCGGCGACCAGTTCGGGGCCCTCTTCGAGGTCCGACGACTGGCCGATCGCGGGGATCACCCGGTCAGCTCCCAGGTCGGCGACGATGTGGTCAAGGTCTCCGTCGTGGGCGTCCACGCCGCCGTGGACGATCAAGCGTCCATCGGCTCGCATGGCGCTCAGCTGGCGCCATCGGCTCAGCGGCACTCTGACCCGGTAGCGGAACCACTTCGAGCCGAGGGCGGCGCGAAGCGCGATCCGTTCCGGATCCGACAGCAGAGTGAATGCGGTGTTAAGGGCCTGGTTGGTTCCGCTCAGCGCGTGGTGGCAGGCGAGGTCGGCCGGGTCGGCCAGCGGATCCGCCCAGTGACGGGCATGCGCGTCATCGTCGAAGACCTCTGATCGAGTGAAGCCGAACCGCGCGAGTTCGCGGTCCATCAGTGTCAGCACTGACGCGGCGGTGAGATCGGTCCACACCGCGAGCCGGATGACGGTGTCCTCGGTGAGGTGTCGTGGCGCCTCGCCGTGCGTGGCTTCGACCTGAACCCGCGGCAGGGTGCCGCTACGGGACAGCAGATGGACGCGAGTCTCGCCGTCGTCTAGTGCGCACGCCACGTCGATGGCGCTCAGGCCGCTGCCGAGAACTGCCACGGACCGCTGCCCGGCGACACGAGCCTGCAGACCGCTCAGTGGGTAGGCGTCGACGACGTCGTGGGCGAGCGCCGGCAGCCGCGGAGACCACACGCCGGGAGCGATGACCGCGAGGTCGGCGGGCGGCACGTCGGCGGTCGCGCCGAGCACCTCGATGCCATCCAGGCCGGGGCGTACCGATGTCGCGTGCATCGGGGAGAAGCGGACGCGGACGCCACAGTCGCGGAGCCGGTCGATGGCCTTAGCCAGGGTCGCCGCCAGGTAGTCGCCGTACACGGATCGGGACATCGGCCGTTCGTTGAGGTCCGTCCAGTGGCTTTTAGATCGCTGAAGCCAGGACCGAAACGAGTGAAGCGGCGGAGAGAGCGCTTCGAGCCGGTGCTGGGAGGTGTTGACTGCGGCGGCGGCGCTGTCGCTTCCGAATGCGCTGCCGCGGCCGAGGCTCTCGGGGCGGTCGACGATGTCGAGCGTGGTTCCGCTCCAAGAGGTGTCGGCCTGCTCCGCGAGCCGGCTCAGCGTGAGCGTGCCGCCGACGCCGATCCCGACGAGTGCGATGCGCGCGACGCTTGCCGTCGCGGCGGTCGGGATGAGGCAGTCCGTAGCCATGACAGAAATCGTCGTGATTTACGAACTGCTCCGGAATCGTCGCGAAGCCAGATTCCCCTCGTGAAAAGGAAGGGTTTTCTATCTGTGGGGCAACTAACGCGGGACCGCTCGTTGGCGATGTCGGCGGCAGATCGCCGAGCTCTGCACCAGGGTTGTCATCTCGCAGGAAGTACAGCCCTGATGCAGAAGTCGCGGGGACGGCAGCGCCGCAGAGTCAAGTCGTTACCTAGGTCTTCCACTGATCGACGAGATCGGCCCACCGTCGAGACACCGCCTTCTCCATCTCGTCGCGCCTGCGCCGGGTATTCACGTCTTCGGGTTCGACGGCGCCGACGGCCAGTCGCGCCACCTCCTCGACCTGATCGCGCTCCAGCCCGAACGTAACCAGCACCTCGAGATCGTGGTCGGTGTCGACCTCGTCGGGCAGCTGTGAACGAGCAAGCAGCACAGCTGCGTTCTCCTCGCCGACTTCCAACAGCATGGCGACCAGGCTGGACTTCCCGACCTTCACGAGGCGCAGTTACACCGGTCGGCGAATCGACAGTTCCAAACCGTTGTCGCGCATGACCGTGCGGCACTGCTCGGGCGTGTAGTCGAAATTCTCCAAATCCTTGATGTACGAAGCGGGATCGGCCAAGCCTTCTACGTGGGGGTAGTCCGAACCCATGATGATCCGTTCTTGACCCACCAGTTTCAGCAGGCTGGCGAGTTCGTCTTCATAGAAGGGCGATACCCAGACGTGGCGTTTGAACGTCTCCCGCGGATCTTCCTTGTAGATGAAGGGGATCTGACCGTAAGACTTGGTGAGTTTCTCGAAGAGATGGAACACCCACGTCGAGCCGCTCTCGATACAAGCCATCCGCAGGTTGGGGAAGCGGAGGAACAACCCGTTGTGCAGGTGGTTGGCGAACGTGTCTTGGATCGGGTCCCCGGAGAACAGCGATCGGAAGCCGAGCAGCGCTTGAAACGACATCATGTAGTCCGGCTCGCCCCAGGCCGGCATGAACTTGGAGTAATACGTCTCGCCGGAGTGATAGCAGACCGTGATGCCGGAATCGTTGGCCAGGCGCCAGAATTCGTCGAACATCGGGTCGCCGGGAGCACGCATACCGACGTCGGTCGAGATCGGGCCGGGAACCATGACGATGAAACGCGCATCGCGCTCGAGCGCCCACTCGAGTTCGCGCACCGCGTCATCGGGCCTGCACAGGGTGATGTACGGAGCGGCGAAAATACGTTCCTGGTAAGCGAAGCCCCAGTCCTCGTCCATCCAGCGGTTGAACGCGCGGAATGTCGCGACGATGGCGTCCAGGTCGGGCAGCAGCGCCTGTTCCATTCCGACGCCGAGCGTCGGCAGCAGAATGCAACCCTGCATGCCCTGCTCGTCCATGAGCGCCAGGCGTGCGTCACGGTCGCGGTAGGCAGGCCGGATCGGCTCCAGTTCGCCGAACAACGAATTCAGATCCGATCCGTGCGGATTGCGGCCACGGAAGTACTCGTCGAGCGCCCCGGGTTTGCCGACCGGATCGAACGTCGGGTTCGGGATGAACCTGTTGACCCTGCCGCCGACGATCAGCCGCTGCTTGCCGTCGAGTTGCGCCCATTGGATCGCGCGCTTGCGGTACTGCGGGTCGATGTGTCGGGTGAACGCGTCGACGGCCTCGTAGTAGTGGTTGTCGCAGTCGAAGTACTTGAAACCGAGTTCAGTCGTCATCGCCGCGGTGTCCTTTCTGTGGCGCGATTGATCGTCGCGGTCTAACTGCGTGGCAGGCCGAGGATCATCGAGGCGATGATGGTCAGCTGTATCTCTGCTGTGCCTCCGCCGATGAGTTCCGATGGCATGTCGAAGTAGGGTCGAATGACCGCGGGGTCGGAGTCCTCGAGCATCGCGAGGCGTCCGGTGAGCCCGAGCGTCGCGGTCGACGCGCGGCGCAGCAGCATCACCATCGCGTACTTGGCGATACTCGACGTCGGCCCCGCCGCCTGGCCCTCGACCAGTCGCAGGGTTTCGCGCAGCACCATGGCCTTGATCGCGGTGGTGTAAGCCTCGACATCACCGAGTGCCCGCAGCGCGGCATCCTGCTCGGGACCCTCGATCTCGGCCATGTGGCGAAGCGCGCCCGCGCGGTCGATGTTGACGTAGTTTCCGATCGCCCTGCGTTCGACGGCCATGGTCGCCACGGCGAGATCCCATCCGGCGCCCGGCATTCCGACCAGCATGTCATCGGGGACGAACACATCGGTGAGGAAGACCTCGTTGAAGTCGGAGTGTCCGCTGGCCTGCTTGATGGGCTCGACGGTGACACCTGGGGAAGCCATGTCGATGAGGAAGTAGCTGATGCCGCGGTGCTTGCGCGCGTCCGGGTCGGTGCGCGCGAGCAGCGCCCCGAAGTGTGCGCGGTCGGCCATCGAGGTCCAGATCTTGTGACCGTTCACGAGCCACCCGCCGTCTACCTTGACGGCGCGGGTGCTCAGCGACGCCAGGTCCGAGCCCGCACCCGGTTCGCTGAACAGCTGGCACCACCGCTGCACTCCACGCAGGATGGGCCACGCGAATCGGTCGCATTGCAGCTGCGTCCCGCTGTTGAGGATCGTCGGCAGTATCCACTCGGCGATGCCGAGCGAGGGCTTGGTCAACTCGGGGCGCTTGTCGAACTCCTCGTCGAGGATCACCTGCTGCACGGCCGACGCGCCGACGCCCCACGGCGCAGGCAGCTGGGGAGCGGCCAGGCCGGCCTCGGCCAGTAGCTCGCGCTGTTCGCCGAACGCGAGACCGGGCGCCCTGACGTCGTCCGAGGGATGATCGTTGCGCAGCGTCAGCGCCCGGTCGAGGGTTGCCGCCACCGAGGCTCGGAACTCGGATTCGATATCGCCGAGATTGACTGCGGTGGAACGCTTTGTCGTGCGGGCCAACTCACCCACCACACGGCTCCACTGAGTCGTCGGGCCGAGCGAAGCAGCCAGGCTGGTGGCCCGCCGCCAGTAGAGGTGCGTGTCGTGCTCCCAGGTGTAGCCGATCGCGCCGAACATGGTCAGCGCGTCGAGCACGAGGTCAGGTCCGGCGGCGACCGCCGTCAGCGCGGCCGAAGCCGCGGCGAGCCGGTGCTGTTCGAGCGACTCGTCGAAGGCACGCACCGCGTCCCATGCTGCTGCGCCCGCCAGTTCGGCGTTCACCAGAAGTACCGCCGCCTTGTGCTGCATCGCCTGGAAGGCGCCGACGGGCTTGCCGAACTGCTCGCGGCTTCGGATGTACTCCGTTGCCGCCTCCGTACACCGGCGCACCGTGCCGGCCGACGCGCATGCCGCGAGGGCTACGGCGATGCAGCGGGCGCGTTCGGTGGAGATGCCTGACAGCTCCGCGTCCGCGGCGGCGGGATGGTCGTTGAGGTTCAGCACACCGACGTCTGTGCACAGGTCGGTGCCGTGTTGCCGTTCGATGGTGAAGCCGGCGCCCGGCCCGTGGGGCGGATCCAGGACGAACCAACGAACGGCGCCGTCCTCGGAATGCGTTGCCAGCAGGATTCGTTGCGCTGCAGAGATTCCCAGCGTGGAGAGTGACGAGCCGGTGAGCCGCCAGCCGTCTCCGTGGCGGATAGCATGGACGTCTGAGTGCTCGGGAAGGACGACGACCGCTGTGGCGCCGGCAGCCAGACCGGTCAGCAACGACGCGGCGGACTGATCGGCCGAGGCTGCCACGGCGCTGGCGGTCGCGGTGCTCAACAGCGGTCCGGGCAGCAGCGCAGCGGCGGCGGCTTCAATGACACACGCCAGGTCGGCCAGCGTTCCGCCCTGGCCACCGACCGCTTCAGGAAGATGTACCGCGTGAAAGCCGTTGGCGGTGAAGTCCTCCCACCACGTAGGCAGCTCACCGGCGGCGATGGAGTCGAATGCGGCCCGTGTCTTGTCCATCGGCGCGTGGCGGGCGGCGAACCCGCTGACGGCGTCGACCAGATGCTCTTGTTCGGCCGTGATCGCCAGCACCATAGGCCCTCAGCCCTCCAAGCCGAGAATGCGTGCGGCGTTGCCGTACAGGAACTTCGGCCACACATCGTCCTTGAGCGGCACATTGGGCAGCTCGCTGAAGATCCGTTCGAGCGACAGTCCCATCGGGAAGTAGCCGGCGTAGAGGACCTTGTCCGCGCCGCGCGAGTTCGCGTAGTCCAGGATGGCCTTGGGGTAATACTTGGGTGCGAATGCCGATGTCGAGTAGTAGAGGTTGGGCCATTTCAGCATGAGCTTGACGGCGAGATCCTCCCACGGCTCGCAGCCGTGACGGGTGACGAATACCAGGTCGGGGAAATCGAACATCACCACGTCGATGCGTGAAACTTCCTGCGGGGCAAAGGGAACGCGTGGACCGGGAACGCCAGCGCACACGAAGATCGGAATGCCCAGTTCGACGCACGTGGCATAGATCGGGATACATCTTCGGGTCGTCGATCGGGACCTGAGGAAATGTGCCGGCGGGAAACACCGACGCCGCGCGGATACCGTACTGCTCGTACTCGCGGCGGAGGGTGTTCACCGAACCCATCACGTCATTGGGGTCCGCGATGTTGCCGGAGGCGACGAACCGGTCAGGAAAGGTCTTGAGCGCCAGGTGTGCGGAGTCCTCACTGACGCCGATCATGGCCTTCTCGATGCCGAACCGATCCATCTGCTGCAGGACCAACGACACGGGATCGTCGGTCGGCAGGCCCTTGGGCACGTCCTTGAACATGTACTCGACCGGAAAGTCGAAACTCTCTTTGGACTCGCGGTCCTTCGTCTGCTTGCGGATGAAGTCGTACTGGGCAGAACCCTCGTGGGGAAAGCCGATCATCGTGTCGATTACCGGCAGACCGATGGGTCCGGCCATGGCGTCCTCCGATCGAGCGCGGCGCGACTGAGCGTCGCTGTCCGGTCAATGTTGAAACACCGTTCTACCAGAGTCAAGGTCCGGCACCGACGCAGGCTGCGAATATACTGGTCACGTGCCACCCAACTGATCGTAAGGTGTCTGACTAGGAGAACGCCAGGGTTCTAGCAGGAGGCCATGTCGTCAACATCGAAGTGATCGATCGCTCTGCGCCCGACAACATTCCGTTGGCCGATATGACCAGCGGCCAGCTGGCGCGGCGCGCCAAGATCATCGAAGCGGTGATCGGTCTGATCGGCGACGTCGGCGCCGATGCGGTGCAGATGCGCGATGTGGCCAAGCGGTCCGGCGTGGCGCTGGCCACCGTGTACCGCTACTTCAGCTCGAAAGAGCATCTGTTGGCGGCGGCCTTGGAAGACTGGCAGAAGCGGTTGACCCGAAGGGTTCTGGCCTCTCGCGGTCAGGCTGACGGGGACCCACTGCCCGGCATCGTCGACTACTTGCGCCGTGCCCAGCGCGCCTTTCACCGCAACCCCGAGATGACCGCGCTGATGCTTCAGACGATGACCTCTACCGATGTCGAAGCGAAGGCCGCGATCGACCACATGAACCGCACGAACGTCGAGTTGTTCAACCGCCTGCTCGAGGGCGTTGCCGCGGAGGAGATTCCGAATGTCAGCTTCGGCATCAACGCCGCGTTGACCAGTGCGCTCACCGCGGTGCTCGCCGGGGCCATGGACCTGGACGAATCGTTGCGACGGGTGGAGTGGGTCGCGCGCACGCTGCTGAGTGCTACCGCCGCGCGGCAGTCGTAGCGGCACGGCAAACCGGGCGCAGGACGCCTAACTCGATTCATCCGCGAATCACAGGTGTTGTGGGTACCGTCACGTCGATGAAGCTGATCTCGCCGACCGATTCGTTGTTCCTGATCGGCGAATCCCGCGAACACCCGATGCACGTTGCCGGCCTGCAGCTCTTCGAAGCCGCCCGAGGGCAGCGGCCCCGACTTCATCACCGAACTACATGAGGCCATCGTCGAGAACGACGACTTCCAGCCGACCTTCAGGAAACATCCCGCCACGGCTCTTCGGCGGCATCGCCAACCTGGCCTGGGCGTTCGACGACGACGTCGACATCGACTACCACCTGCGCCGGTCCGCCCTGCCCCGGCCCGGACGTGTTCGCGAGTTGCTCGAGCTGACATCGCGATTGCACGGCACGCTACTGGACCGGCACCGGCCACTGTGGGAAGCGCACCTCGTCGAGGGCCTCGAAGACGGTCGCTTCGCGATCTACACCAAGATCCATCACTCGCTGCTCGACGGTGTCTCGGCGCAACGGCTGATGATCCGGTCAATGACGACGGACCCGGACGACCGCGAAATCAGGGTGCCGTGGACCTCGAGCCCGAAGCGGAGAAGCAAGAAAACCCGAACAGTCGCGGTCGCCGCTCGCGCCGATCACCGACGTCGGGTCCGTCGCCTCGCTGGCCCCCTCCACACTGTCGGTGGCGCGGGCTGCACTGGTAGAGCAGCAACTGACCCTGCCGTTTCGCGCACCCAAGACCATGTTCAATGTGCCGATCGGAGGTGCGCGGCGCGCCGCGGCACAGTCGTGGCCATTGGAGCGGTTCCGCGCCGTCAAGTCCGCGGCCGGGGTCACCATCAACGACGTCGTGCTGGCCATGTGCGCGGGAGCGCTACGTGCCTATCTCGTGGAGGCCGACGCCCTGCCCGACACGCCTCTGGTGGCGATGGTCCCGGTCAGCCTCCGTTCGACAGACGAGCAGGACGCCGGCGGCAACATGGTCGGCACGATTCTGTGCAACTTGGCTACCCACCTCACCGATCCCGCCAAGCGGCTCGAGGCGATCAACACCTCGATGCGTGAGAACAAGAAGGTGTTCGCCGGACTGCCGCGGAACCAGGCTTTGGCGTTGTCGGCGTTCTTGATGGGCGGCATCGCGCTGGGGTTGGTGCCCGGGTTCGTGTCGACGGCGCCGCCGCCCTTCAACATCGTCATCTCGAATGTGCCCGGCGGGCGCGAACCGCTGTACTGGCAGGGCGCGCGGCTGGACGGCAACTACCCGTTGTCGATCGCGCTCGATGGCCAGGCCCTGAACATCACCCTGACCAACAACGCCGACAACCTCGACTTCGGCCTCGTCGGTTGTCGACGGAGCATTCCACATCTGCAGCGCCTGCTGACGCACCTCGACGACTCGTTGGCCGATCTGGAGAAGGCGGTCGGAGTGGCCGTGTGACGACACCCTTCCGTGCCTTCGCGGATAAGGGCGGAGGTCACCGCTGGGGTTACGCAGTACGGTGGTGGTCTGTATCGGTTCGATGTTCGAGGCTGGTTCGATGACCCGAAGTGCCGCGCGCGCTGTGGAGACCTCGCCGTGGTCGCCTCGAGAGGCCGAGCTCCTTGCGGTGACATTGCAGCTGCTCCAGCAGCAGGGTTATGACCGGCTGACGCTGGATGCGGTGGCCGCAACGGCGCGAGCCAGCAAGGCTACCGTGTACCGGCGGTGGCCGACCAAAGCCGAATTGGTGTTGGCGGCATTCATCGAGGGTGTCCGCCAAGTATCCGTTGCACCCGAAACCGGTTGTCTTCGCGATGATCTGGTGAAGATCGGCGAGTTGATCTGCGAGCAGGCGCGCACGCACGCCAGCACCATGCGTGCCGTGCTCGTCGAGGTATCGCGCAACCCAGCGCTCAACGACGTGATGCAGCACCAGTTCCTCGACCAACGCAAAGCCCTGTTCGATCAGGTCCTCGGGCAGGCGGTCGATCGCGGTGAGATCGACGCCGCCGCCATCACCGAAGACCTCTGGGACGTGATGCCCGGTTACCTGATCTTCCGGTCGATCTGGTCGGCGCGGCCTCCCACCCGCCGCACCGTCGCGTCGCTGGTCGACGACGTGCTGATTCCCAGCCTGACCCGCCGCAACCGCTAGACGCGGCTCACGTCTTGTGCTGTGCGGTACCGTACCGTACTGTCAAGGAGGTTGATATACCGTCCGAGTGAAATGGGTCCGCTTTCAGTCCACGACGTCGCGTCGTGGCAACCGAAAGGCTAACGGGTGCGCGGGATTTCGATCGGCCGTGTGGTCATGCGGCGGTGGATGCTGCTGGTCGCCGTCGTGGTGGTGGCGGTCGCGGGTTTCGCCGTATACCGGCTGCACGGCATCTTCGGGTCCAACAACAAGACCTCGACCGCCAGCGCTTTGTCGAACGAGATCGTTCCGTTTAACCCCAAGCACGTCGTCCTCGAGGTGTTCGGGCCGCCGGGCACGGTCGCGACGGTCAATTATCTGGACGTCAACGCTCAGCCGCAGCGTGCCAGCGACGTGACCCTGCCGTGGAAGTACGACACCACCACCACTCAGCCGGCGGTGTTCGTCAACGTCATGGCGCAAGGCGATAGCGATTCGCTCGGCTGCCGCATCCTCATCGACGACGTGATCAAGGACGAGAGAGTGGTCAACACCATGAACGCCTACGTCTACTGCCTGGACAAGTCGGGATGAGCGATCATCGCGAAACAGACACGACGTTCACGCACCGCGTCGCGAAGACGGTCCGCTGGCTTTCGGTGCCCATCGTGGTGTTCTGGGTCCTCGTTGCGGCACTCACCAACGTCCTGGTTCCGCAATTGGAGGTCGTCGGCGAGGCGCACAACGTCGCACTGAGCTCTGTCGACTCGCCGTCGTTGCAGGCGTTCAAACGCATCGGCCAGGTGTTCAAGGAGTTCAACTACGACAGCGCGGCGATGGTCGTGCTGGAGGGCGACCAGCCGCTCGGCGCCGACGCACATCGCTACTACGACACCCTGATCCAGCGAATCTCTTCCGACCAGAAGCACGTTGAGCACATTCAGGACTTCTGGGGCGACCCGCTGACGGCGGCGGGCTCACAGAGCGCCGATGGCAAGGCCGCATACGTTCAGGTGTTCCTCGTCGGGGATCAAGGCGAAGCGAAATCCCTGGAGTCCGTCGACGCGCTTCGCGACATCGTGGCTCATACGCCGGCACCCGCGGGCGTCAAGGCGTACGTCGCGGGCCCGGCACCTCAGGTTGCGGACCAATTCGAGGTGGGCAATAGGGACACCACGAAGGTCACCGTGTTAACGGTCCTGGTCATCGCGATCATGCTGCTGCTGGTGTACCGCTCGCTGGTCACCATGCTGCTGGTGCTCGTCACCGTTCTGATCGAAATGTCCGCGGCCCGCGGAATCGTGTCCTTCCTCGCGGACTCCGGATTCATTGGACTCTCGACGTACTCGACCAACATTCTCACTCTGCTCGTCATCGCGGCAGGCACCGACTATGCGATCTTCGTCCTCGGTCGCTATCACGAAGACCGCAGCTCCGGACTGGATCGGGAAGCCGCGTACTACAACATGTATCGCGGGACATCCCATGTCATTCTGGGGTCCGGGCTGACGGTCGCCGGCGCGGTCTTCTGCCTGACCTTTACCCGGCTGCCGTATTTCAAGGCACTGGGCATTCCGTCCGCGATCGGTGTGTTGGTGGCTCTGGTGGCCGCGCTCACGCTGGCTCCGGCCGTGCTGACCATCGGCAGCCGCTTCGGCCTATTGGAACCGAAGCGCACCGCCCGCACGCGCGGATGGCGGCGGATCGGCACCGCGATCGTTCGGTGGCCGGGTCCCATTCTCGTCGCCAGTTTGGCTGTGGCCTTCATCGGTCTGCTCGCTCTACCCGGTTACAAGACCAGTTACGACGTCGGCGCATACCTGCCTGACGATGCGCCGTCCAATATCGGATACGCCGCGGCTGAGCGCCATTTCTCCAAGGCCCGACTCAATCCCGAACTGTTGATGATCGACACGGACCACGATCTGCGTAATCCGACGGACATGATCTTGTTGGAGAGGGTGGCCAAGGCCGTCTTCCACACCACCGGCATCGCCCAGGTTCAGTCCATCACCCGGCCGTTGGGCACGCCGCTCGACCACACTTCGATTCCGTTCCAGATCAGCGCGCAGAGCGCCGGCCAGATTCAGAATCTGGGGTATCAGCAAGACCGTGCCAACGATCTGCTCAAGCAAGTCGGCGAGATAGACAAGACGATCGGCATTCTGCGACAGCAGTACACCTTGCAGCAGCAGAGCGTCGCCGCCACGCACGATCAGGTGGAGGCTTTCCATCAAACCGTCGCCGTTGCTTCCGATCTTCGGGACAAGATCGCCAACTTCGACGACTTCTTCCGGCCGCTGCGCAATTACTTCTATTGGGAGCCACACTGTTTCGACATCCCGATCTGCTGGGCGATGCGGTCGTTGTTCGATTCGCTTGACGGCATCGACGCGCTGACCGAACAGTTGGCGAACGTGACGGGGAGCCTGGACAAGTTGGACACCATCCAGCCCAAGCTGCTCGATCTGATTCCGCCGCAGATCGCCAGCCAGCAGACCAACCGCGAATTGACGATGACCAATTTCGCCACGCTGTCGGGGATCTACAGCCAAAACGCGGCGGCGTTGCAGAACGCGACCGCGCTCGGCGCGGCTTTCGACGCGGCGAAGACCGATGACTCGTTCTACGTTCCGCCGGAGGCGTTCGACAACGCGGAGTTCCAGCGCGGGCTGAAGCTGTTCCTGTCACCCGACGGCAAGGCGGCCAGGATGATCGTCACGCACGACGTGGATCCCGCCACACCGCAGGGCATCTCGCACATCGAGGCGATGAGACACGCAGCGGAAGAGGCGGTCAAGGGGACGCCGCTGGCGGGCTCCCACATCTACATCGGGGGCACCGCGTCGACCTACAAGGATATCGGCGAGAGCGCGAAGTACGACTTGATGATCGCAGGCATCGCCGCGCTCAGCCTGATTCTTCTCATCATGATGTTCGTCACCCGTAGCCTGGTCGCCGCGCTGGTCATCGTGGGCACCGTCGCGCTGTCGCTGGGCGCTTCGTTCGGGATCTCGGTGCTTGTCTGGCAACACATTCTGGGCTACCAGTTGTACTGGGTCATTCTCCCGCTGGCCGTCATCCTGCTTCTCGCCGTGGGATCGGACTACAACCTGCTGCTGATCTCCCGGTTCAAAGAGGAGATCGGCGCCGGACTCAACACCGGCATCATTCGGGCCATGGCCGGCACCGGCGGCGTCGTCACCGCCGCAGGGGTGGTGTTCGCAGTCACGATGGCGTCCTTCGTGTTCAGTGATCTCCTGGTACTCGGTCAGATCGGGACGACGATCGCTCTGGGCCTGCTGTTCGACACACTGATCGTGCGCTCGTTCATGACCCCGTCCGTCGCTGTGCTTCTCGGACGCTGGTTCTGGTGGCCGCTGCGCGTGCGCCCGCGCCCGGCAAGCACAATGCTGCGTCCGTACGGATCGCGCCCTGCCGTTCGACAACTGCTCCTGTGGGAGGACGACGAGTGAGATTCTCCCGTCGCCACCCATATTTGCGCCAACGCGCGTAATCGACCCGCCAGCTCGGTGATTCCGTCATGATGAATTCATCGACGCGATGGGGGATCACGATGGCCGTAGCCGAAGAACAGAACCATCCATGGACGCGTAAACACGACGACCCTCGCACGCCGCTTTTCACAGACGTGAACAGCATCGTCTATCCGAAGAACCTGCACGAGCTGATCGAGGTATGTCACGGCGAACGCAGGCTCAAAGCCGCTGGCAGTCACTGGGGTTTGTCGTTCGCGGCGCTGAGCGACGACCAGTTCATCGAGACGAACGACCCGAGCGGTACCCACCCCACGCTGAGCAAGACCCTGCACAACGTGATCCCCTACTGCCTCAACGAGGACTATTTGAGGCACATGGTCGACGCCGAAGACACCTGGTACCTAATGCACGTCGAGAGCGGTAAACGCGTCTGCCAGCTCTATGCGGAACTCGATCAGCCCGTCGACATCACCGACATCACCACGCTGGGCGGCTACATCAACAAGAAGATCAAGAAGACAGACAAGTTCGCCAAGCGGTGGGGGTGCACCACGCTGGGTGGGGCCGCCGGGCAGACCATCGTGGGCGCCTTCAGCACCGGCACTCACGGTGGCGACTTCGACCGCGGACCGATCGCCGATTCGGTCGTGGCCATTCACCTGGTCGCCGATGGCGGTCAACACTTCTGGATCGAGCCGGACATCGGCAATGTCCCGCCCTTGGTGGACGACGACGCACTGCGCGCCGAGTACGGCCCCGAACACGGCTATCCGACCGAGGTCAAGATCATCCGCGACAGCACGGTGTTTCACGCCGCGTTGATGTCCGTCGGCCGATTCGGCGCGATCTATTCGGTTGTGCTCAAGGCGGTTCCGCAGTACTCACTCTACGAGCGCCGCCGTCTGGACTATTGGCACAAGATCAAGCTGAAGATCGCGGCACGAGTTCCGGACCTGTTCGACGCGTTGGCTCTCGTACCGACGGGGTTCACACCCGTCGCCCGGGTCGCCGGCCCGCAGCGCTTCCTGCAGATCGCGGTGTGCCTTGTGCCGCTGGGCAATGGGACCCGAAACCGAGTCGGTATCACGTGGCGTTGGCCGCTGGAGCTGCTCGACGACCCCCCTGGTCGCAAGGAACGGGTGGGCGAGATCCTCAATCCGACGAGCCTCGACGACGAAGACCCGATCTTTACGAATGCCGGGAAGGGGCCGGGCTTCACTCCCGACGAAGATGATCCGAGCATCGGCCGCAACCCGAGCATGCTCGAGATCGCCTGTTCGGCCGACAGCTTCTGGCGCGGTCTCATTCAGGGCGTGATCACAGAGATCAAAGAATTCGTCGACTCCCACGGCGCTGTGGTCGGTGCGGGCATCGCCGGCGTCGCGGCGGTGGGCGGCGCCGGTCTGCTTGCGCTGATTCCCGCACTCGCCCTGATACTCGTCATCCTCGACGAAGTGCTGAACCTCATCCACGACGACACCCGTTTTTCGGAGGTGCTCAACACGCTGCGAGACAAGTTGCTCAACCCGGACGATCCCAGCTTGCGAGCGGCGGGTGTTTTCGCGTGGCGGCTCATCTACAACGAAGTGTTCAAGACTCAGCAGGGCGCCACCGATTTCGAGGCCGTCAGCTACGCGGTGATGGACAAACACCACTACGGCAACACCTGCGAGATCAACGTCGACTCGGTAGAGGTCTTCTTCGACGCGATGGATAGCCGCGTCATCGCCTATGTCGATGCGCTGATCGCCTTCGAAGAGGCTCAGGAGCACCACGGCAAGTCGATGGTGGGGTATGCGTCGTTGCGCTTCACCGGTCCCAGCGTCGCGCTGCTCGGTCCCGAGCAGTTCGACACCACGTGTGTCGTCGAAATCGCTACTCTGCGTGACGTTTCGGGCGGACAGGAACTCCTCGACTATGCCGTCAGGTTGGCACTGAATCCGAATATCGGCGGCATCCTGCACTGGGGGCAGCGCAACGACGCCGTTCGTGCGGACACCGATCGATTGTTCGGCCCCATGAGCGGTTACGACCGCATCGGGCAGTGGCGCACGGCGTTGGGTTTGTTCACCGCGGGCGGCGACCGCAACGCCTTCAGCAGTGCCTTCACCACGAAGATCGGGCTGGAGAAGTGACGCCCACCGTCGACTGGGCGCCTTTTTCCGGTCGCTGGATCCTGCGCACCGCCAACATCGACGACCACGATGGTCACCGCAGCGGATTCATCATCCGGGGGTCCCAAGGAAGCGACGGGACCTACTACCCACGATCGGAGAAGCCCGCACTCGAAATAGAAGTCAGTGGCGATCAGTGGCAAGTGCAGTTGCTGCGACTGGATTACGGGATTGGTGGTTGGCATGTCGCACTTGCGCACCGCACCACTACTTTTGAGCCGAGTACGGGACTGCAGGTCGACTTGGACAGTCGGCTACCGCACTCGGGCGGGGCTGCTGGCCATCTACCCGGCATGCGCCTGCGCTGCGAGTTCGACGATCCAGCCACCAAGACACCCGATCCGGGCGACCCGTTCGACTTCACGCTCCCGGAACGGAAATGAGTCGGCCGTTCAGAACTTCGCGGTGGCGCCTGCGTCGACTGGCAGCGCCGCTCCGGTGATGTACTGCGCCTCGTCGGAGGCCAGAAACAGCACGGCATTGCTGACTGCGCGCGCCTCGATCACCGGCTTGGGCAGCATGTGAAAGTGGCCGATGACCGCCGCGGCGTCGTCCATCGTCGGATCGGTGAGATCCGGCCGTAGCGTGCGGCGGAACTGATCGTTGTCGATCATCGGCGTCAGTATGTTTCCCGGGTGGATCGAGTTCACCCTGATCCACTGCGGCGCAAGTTCATTGGCCAGCGAATTCTTCAGGCCTACCACCGCATGCTTGGCCGACGCGTAGTGGGCCATGTAGCCACCACCACGCAGGCCCAACATCGAACTGACCAGGATGATCGATCCGCCGCCGTTGGTCATGTGGGGCAGGGCGGCCTTGACGGTGTGCCACACCCCGGTCAGGTTGATGTCCAACATCGTCTGCCACGCTGATGACTCGATCAGTGCGGCCGGGGCCGGGGTACCGCTGATGCCCGCGTTGGCGACGACGATGTCGAGCGGGCCGAGTTCGGCCACCGCCTGCTCGAGCGCGGCGCGCAGACTTTCGAAGTCCCGCACGTCCGCCTTGGCGGTGACGATGCGGCGGCCGGACTTCTCAACCAGTGCCGCGGTGTCGGCGAGGTCGTCCTCTGACGCGCCCGGGTACCCCACACCTTCGATGTCGTCGCACACATCGACCGCGATGATGTCCGCGCCTTCCTCGGCGAGACGGATCGCGTGCTCGCGGCCCTGGCCGCGCGCTGCGCCGGTGATGAACGCGACCTTGCCGGCCACTCTGCCGACCGCGTTGCTCGTCATTGCCACCTCTCGCCTGAAGGAACCACCCTCGGGACAGTCAAACACGAACCATTCCGCAACTGCGTGAGACTGCATCTACGCAGGGAAAGTTCGAGTACGGGCCTGCTGGAATGCAGTTTCGGCACGAGACAGGCGCGGAAGTAGGCTGACTCTCAACGCGGCCTGGTGGCAGCGCCGGGCGGATTGGGGTTTGACGTTGAAGTTGGCGTTGAGTGACGAGGATGTAGCCTTCCGCGAGGAACTGCGACGGATCTACACCACGGAGATTCCCGCGGACCTGCGGGAACGAGTGCAGGCGGGACACCCCGACTTCCCCGGCGACATGGTCACCAGCCAGCAGATCCTGAACGCGAACGGTCTGGCTGTGCCGAACTGGCCCGTCGAATGGGGCGGGAAGAAGTGGAGCCCGCTACAGCGGCAGATCTGGCTCGACGAGATGCAGTTGGCCGGGGTGCCCGAGCCGCTGGCCTTCAACGCCAAGATGGTCGGTCCGGTGATCGCCCAGTTCGGATCGCAGGAAATGAAGGAGCGGTTCCTGCCTGCCACCGCCAACATCGACATCTGGTGGTGTCAGGGCTTCTCCGAGCCGGAGGCGGGTTCCGATCTGGCCTCGCTGCGCACCACCGCCGTCCGCGATGGGGACACCTACGTCGTCAACGGACAGAAGACGTGGACGACGCTCGGCCAGTATGCCGACTGGATTTTCTTGCTCGCGCGCACCAACCCCGACGCGCCCAAACGCCAAGCCGGTATCTCCTTTCTCCTGGCCGACATGTCGACGCCTGGGATCACGCTGCGGCCGATCAAACTCATCGATGGCAGCTTCGAGGTCAACGAAATCTTCTTCGAGGACGTGCGAATCCCCGCCGACCAGCTTGTCGGTGAGGAGAACCAGGGTTGGACATACGCGAAATTCCTGCTCGGCAATGAGCGCACCGGCATCGCCCGCATCGGGCTGACCAAGCTGTGGATGGCCCAGGTCAAGGAACGCGCCGCGCAGCTGCAGACCAACGGCGGGACCCTGCTCGACGATCCTCTGTTCGCCGCGCGGGTCGCCGAGATCGAGAACGGTTTGTTGGCACTGGAACTCACGCAGATGCGGGTCAGCGGTTCCGAAGCCGACGGCAAGCCCAATCCCGCTTCGTCGATCCTCAAACTCCGCGGCAGTCAGCTCCAGCAGGCGGCCAGCGAGCTCCTGGTGGAGGTGGCCGGTCCGGACGCTCTGGCCTTCGACCCCGGCGATATCGACGCGCCGCCATGGGCGCAGGACGCCGCACCGCGATACCTGAACTATCGCAAGACGTCGATCTACGGCGGCACCAACGAAATTCAACGCAGCATCATCGCGTCGACGATTCTGGGATTGTGAGCCGATAGTGGACTTCGACTTCACCGAGGAACAGCAGCTGCTTCGCGACGTCACCCGCGAGGCGCTGTCCCGCAACTTCGACATCACCCGCTACAACGAGGTGACTGACAGCGAACTCGGATGGCGCCGCGATACCTGGGAGCAGTTGGCCGAGATCGGCATTCTGGGACTGGGTTTCGACCCCGACGAGGCCGGCCAGATCGAGATCATGGTCGTCATGACCGAGGTCGGCAGGCGGCTGGCACCCGAGCCGGTCGCTACCGGGGCGCTGATTCCTGGCGCGCTGATCGCCGAAATCGGCGCTGCGTCGCAGCGGGAACTGCTAGATGACGTGGCGTCGGGCGCCACGCTTCTTGCCTTCGCCGACGGTGAGCCCGGCAGGCGTGCACCCGGCGGCCAACCGGCGACGGCGGCGGCTCGAAGTGGCGACGGCTGGACGATCACCGGGCGGAAAAATCCGGTGCTCGCCGGAGATTGCGCGGACAAGGTCATCGTGACCGCGGCGCTACCCGACGGCGGAGTCGGACTGTTCCTGGTCGACGGTGCGGCGGCGACGCGTCAGTCGTTCCGGACATTCGACGGCCGGCGTGCGGCGCAGTTGGACTTCGACGCCGCGCCCGCCGAACCGCTGGGCGACGGCGGCGATGCCGCAGAATCGGTGGCTCGCACCGTCATTCGGTATCAATCGGCGTTGTGCGCCGAAGCGCTGGGCGCGATGGATGAGGCCTTGCGGCTGACCACCGAATATCTGGGCAGCAGAAAGCAGTTCGGGGTTCCGCTGAGCAAGTTTCAGACGCTTACCCAGCGAGCGGCCGACATGTACGTGTCGTTGGAGCTTGCCCGCAGCATGACCTTCTACTCGGCGATGTCGATTGCCGATGGGCGGTACGACCCGGTGATCGCGGCAAGGGCCAAACTGCAGATCGGCCGATCCGGTCGCCACATCGCACAGGAGGCGATCCAACTGCACGGCGGCATCGGCATGACCGCCGAATATCCGGTCGGCCACTACGCCGCGCGACTCACCGCGATCGACAACACCTTCGGGACCGCCGATGACCAACTGCGTACTCTCATCGCACACGTCGGCGACTATGGAACCGTGTCTTTGTAGCGATGCGCGGTCAATATCGCTGGTGACTCCAGTGCAGCGACAGGCGAACACGAGCCCGCCTCTCCGCGCGAACAGGCCAGAGCGCGAGCCTGCGCAGCGTACTACCGGGCTATTGAAGTGCTGAAAGGTCTGCGGCGTCACGCCAGTCCGGTGAGCGACGCAGCGCAGCGAACTGCATGACCTGGGCTGCAACGCATTCCAACTGGAGTCGGACACGGTCGTCGGTGACTGCTCCATCAGCGTCGAAAACCGGACCGGCGGAATTGATCGCCGCGCCCATCGGTGTGGGCCAGCCACGTAGCGCGTGGACGATGGAACGAAGTGCGGTGAGCGTGGACGCCGTGGCTGCCCAGCCGGCTCCGCACGCAATGGTTCCGATCGCTCTGCCGTCGAGGTACGGCGGGTCGTCGGTACTCATGTCCTCGACATAGTCGAGTGCGTTTTTCACCAACCCCGAGACGCTTCCGTGGTAACCCGGGGAAGCGACTATGACACCGTCCGATTGGCGTAGCAGCTCGACGACGCGCTCGGCCTTCGGTGTACGGGCCGACAGGTGTGGTGAGTACATCGGCAGGTCCAGTTCACTGGCTCCGAGCAAAGCCGTTTGAGCCCCGAGTGATTCGCACACTCGAAGCGTGGCGACGAGCGCCCTCTCGCTCGAGGATTCGGGGCGCGTCGTTCCGCCGATGCCGACGATCTGGATGGACATCTCCAGTGGGCTAACCCTGAGCGGTCAACGTCGTGGCGCTGGGCGTCGCACCGCCGCCAACGCCATTTGTTGCCAAGGCATGACCTAGCCGGTGAACCTTCGACTGTAGATATCGTGCGTTGTGCGCGGTCGGGCGGACGACAATCGGGACCTGCTCCGTGACAGTGAGGCCGAATCCCTGAATCCCGTGGATCTTCTTCGGGTTGTTGGTGAGCAGTCGGATCGACGATAGTCCGAGATCTGCCAGGATCTGTGCTCCGATGCCGTAATCGCGCAGGTCCGCCGGAAAGCCAAGGGCGAGATTGGCATCGACCGTGTCCAGTCCATTGTCCTGCAAACTGTAGGCCCTCAACTTGTTGAGCAGTCCGATCCCGCGTCCCTCCTGAGCGAGGTAGAGAAGGACACCAGCTCCTTGGGCCTCGATCGCTGCCAGCGAAGCTTCGAACTGCTCACCGCAGTCGCAGCGCAACGAGCGGAATGTATCGCCGGTCAGGCACTCCGAGTGGACTCGCACCAGGACGTCGGAGCGATTTGCGACGTCTCCCTTGACGAGTGCCACGTGCTCGCGACCATCCGGCAGCGAGCGGAAGCCGACGATCTCGAACTCACCGAACGTCGTTGGCAACGGTGTCTGCACCACTCGCTCGATTAGCTTGTCGTGGTCCCTGCGGAAGGCGATAAGGTCGGCGACCGTCACCATCTTCAGGCGATGTCGACGGCAAAAGGTCGTGAGATCGGGAACTCTGGCCATCGTCCCGTCGTCGTTCATGATCTCGCAGATGACGCCGGCGGGGTTGAGCCCGGCAAGTCGGCACAGGTCCACCGCTGCCTCGGTCTGGCCGGTGCGTTCGAGGACGCCGCCGGGCTTTGCCTTCAGCGGGAAGACGTGGCCGGGCTGCACCAATTCTCGCGGGCTGGTCTCCGGATCGATCGCCACCTGAATGGTGCGAGCACGGTCGGCCGCTGATATTCCAGTGGTGACGCCATCGCGGGCCTCCACCGACACCGTGAAGGCTGTCTCGAACTTCGACTCGTTGTGTGCTGCCATGAGCGGCAAACCCAGTTGCTCACACCGATTCTCGGTCAGCGCGAGGCAAATCAGTCCGCGGCCCTCCTTGGCCATGAAGTTGATCGCGTCGGGCGTGGCGAACTGTGCCGCCAGCGTAAGGTCACCTTCGTTCTCGCGGTCCTCGTCGTCGCACACGACGACCATCCGTCCCCGCCGAAGGTCCTCTAGAGCTTCGGGGATAGAGCTGAAGGGTCCACCGGCCGATCGATGCGTTTCGGTCTGCATTGCGGTTCTGTCTGCGTAGCGATTTCGCGAGTGGTTACCGCGCTTGAGCGGTTCAGATGCCCATGCAGTTGTCGCTGAGCGTCTTGTGCTGCATGTAGGCGTTCAAGCCCGCCTCGCCGCCGAATTCCCGGCCGATGCCGCTCTCCTTGTAACCCCCGAACGGCCCGTCGACGTCCATGCTTCCCAGGTTGTGGCTGTTCACGAATGTTGCGCCGGCCTCGAGACGAGAGCCGACGTCGAAGGCCTTGTCCACGTCCCGGGACCACACTGAGCTGGCCAGGCCGTAAGGGCTGTCGTTGGCGCGGCGCACTGCCTCATCGACATCGGTGAACTTCATGATCGGCAGAATGGGCCCCATCTGTTCGCAGCTCACGATCGTCGCGTCGTCGGGCGGGTTCAGCACCAGGTGGGGCAGCATGAAGTAGCCACTTGCGGGGTCGGTGCCGTCGGCATAGGAACCCAGCTCGACGACGTCGAGGCCGGCGCTCTTCGTCGCCGCGAGCAGCTCGGTGACCTTGTTGAACTGGCGCTCATTGTTCAGCGGGCCCATGGTCACCTCGGGCCGGCTTCCGTCGCCGACGACAAGCTGGCCGACGGAGGCTCGCAGCTTTTCCACCAGCTCGTCGTAGCGCGACTCGTGTACGAACAGCCGCTTGATGGCGAAGCAGATTTGGCCGGCAGCGGCGAAAGCGCCATTGGTGAGACGCGTGATCGACTGTTCGTCGAGCTCCGCATCCTCGAGAACCAGCGCAGCGTCGTTGCCGCCCAGTTCCAGCGTGACACTGGCCAAATGCGAAGCGGCGTCGGCCATCACGGCCTTGCCGGTCTCGGTACTGCCCACGAAGGCGACCTTGCGCACGCGCCGGTCCTTGACAAGGGCGGAGCCCACCTCGGGACCCAATCCCGACACGATGTTCAGGACGCCGGGCGGGAAGACCGCGGCTATCGCGCCGAGGGTTTCGAGGGTTGCCAGCGGAGCGAACTCGGGCACCTTGACCACCATCGTGTTGCCGGCCATCAGTGCCGGGCCGATCTTCGCGCACGCCAGCCCGACCGGAAAGTTCCACGGGACGATCGCCGCGCATACGCCGAAGGGATGCTTCTGCACCCGCAGGCGCCGGTTCTCGTCGTCTAGAACCTTCTCCTCGAGCCACTCGGGATGCGGTGCGAAATAGCTCAGCGACATCGCCGCGATCCCGAAGTCGATGAACGACTCCATGAGCGTCTTACCGTTCTCGGCGGTCAGCACGGGCGCCAGCTCGTTGCTGCGTTCCCCGGCGACTCCGGCTGCCTGCAGCAGCAGGGCACCGCGCTCGGCGGGTGGGGTGTCCCGCCAGCCCGGGAACGCGTCGTAAGCGGCCGCAACCGCGCTCGTGGCGTGCGCGGCCGATCCATTGGGGTAGCGCCCGACGACTGTCTTGAGGTCCGCGGGGTTGCGGACATCGATCCACTCGTCGCTGGTGGCCGGCTTGCCACCGATGGTCATTGTCGGCTCGATGGGCACGTCGCTTTCCCTTCTCAGGCGTAGGTTTTCGTTGTGATGGACTGCAATTGGATGTAGCCCTCGATCGCTTCGGCGGAAATCTCGTAGCCACAGCCGCTCTGCTTGGCGCCGCCGGCAGGGGTTGCCGGGTGCAGTGCGGAGAGGCTGTGCCCGTTAATGAACGTCATGCCGGCCTCCATACGGTCGGCGAACGCGAGGGCGCGCTCCGGATTCGAAGACCATACCGATGCTCCCAACCCGTACTCGGTGCCATTTGCGCGAGCGAGGGCTTCTTCATCGGACGAGAACTTCATGATCGGCAGTATTGGCGACATCTGCTCGTTCGCAACGATCCTCATCTCCTCAGCGGGGTTGAGCACCAAGTGGGGAAGCATGAAATAGCCATCTTCGACATCGGTGCCCTCGGCATAGGCGCCCAGTTGCAGACACTCTGCGCCAGCCTGCTTGGTCTCGGCGAGCAGGTTTGTCACCTTGTCGTACTGACGGGAGTTGTTGATCGGCCCCATAGTCACCTCGGGGCGGGTGCCGTCGCCAACCAGAATCTGATCGACTGCTGCGCGCATCTTTTCGACCAACTCGTCGTAGCGGCTTTCATGCACATACAACCGCTTGATGTCGATGCAGATCTGGCCGGCGTCCAGGAATGCGCCGTTGACGAGTCGCCCGATTGCCGCTTCAGACAGCTCGACGTCGTCGAGCAGTACCGCGGCGTCGTTGCCGCCCAGCTCGAGGGTCAGCCGGGCGAGATGGCCGGCGGCGTCGGCCATGATGTGGCGTCCCGTTTCGGTGCTGCCGGTGAAGGCGACCTTGCGCACCTTGGGATGGGTGACCAGCGCGCGGCCGACCTCCGGGCCGAATCCCGAAACCACGTTCAGCACCCCTGGCGGAAGTTGCGCGGCGATTTCGCTGAGGGCCTGCATCGTCGTCAGGGGGCCGAACTCCGGAACCTTGATGATCAGCGTGTTGCCGGTCAGCAGCGCCGGGCCGATCTTGAGGCTCGAGAGGGTGAGTGGTGAATTCCACGGGACGATCCCGACGCAGACGCCAAGTGGCTGACGGCGAACCACCATCCGGCCACCCTCGTCGTCGATCACACGGTCGGCCGTCCATTCCGGGTGCGAGCCGTAGGTCGCGATCGCCTGTCCGCCCATCGCCACGTCGATCACCGACTCCGCTAGCGGCTTGCCGTTCTCAGCGGTCAACATCTCGACCCAGTCCTGAGGCACTGTCGCAAGCTGTGCGCCGGCCTTCAACAGCAGCGCCGCCCGCTCGTCGACGGGTGTTGCCCGCCACGCTGGATACGCCGCCGACGCGGCCTCTACGGCCATCTCGGCGTGCTCGACGGTGCCAGCCGGATACCTGCCCACCTCGCTGCTCAGGTGGGCAGGGTTGGGAACGGCCACCCATTCATCGGCGGTGACCGGCTTGCCGCCGATCGTCATGTGCGCGTCGAAGCTCATTCGGCGGAGTTCTCCTTGATCGCAGGCGGCCCGGGCGTAACCCGGCAGATTAGAAATACTTTATCAGATTTGTCGTCGGCGTCTAGAGTGTGCTCCGATCCGCAGCGAAGGCCGACTATGCGTTTCACCTGCTGGCACTGAGATGGTGAGCGCGCGGTCTGGGCGGCGCTCATCTACAGTATTTAATTTTCGTGCCGTGTTGGTGACGTACACGGAAGCTGGGTGCGACGGCGAGCGGACCCCCGAACGACGCGGAGGCAGCGTGCCAGGAGTTCCCGGTGGGAGGAGACATTCGACGCCGATGTCCGAGGGGGTGCTTGGCAACGAGCGTTCGCACACTCGCTACAACCCGAGCCTGAAAGACATGGCGGCCGTGTATATCCGTGAGGCGATCGTCTCCGGAAGCTTGGGACCGGGCGCGAAAGTCGAGCAGGACGAGATCGCCGACGAACTCGGGAGCAGTCGCCTGCCGATTCGTGAGGCACTGATCGAGTTGACCGCCAAAGGGTTCGTCACGGCCATCCCGCGCCGCGGTGCTTTCGTCGTGCAACTGACGGTCGAAGATGTCGAAGATCACTTCGAGGTCGTCGGACTGCTTTTTGCCGTCGCGGCCCATCGAGCGGCGAAACGCATCTCCGACGATCGGCTGGTCGAGTTGCGAAGGATCCACGCCGAAATCGCCGTCACCCACGACGACGCCATTTGCCGAGAGTTGAATCACGACTTCCTGCGCATCATCAACGAAGCCGGCAGCTCCAACCGTCTTCTTCTGACCCTGCGCTACCTCTGGCTGTCGCTTCCGAACGACTTCTACAGCAGCGCGCCGGCTTCGGCGGCCAACGAGGCGATGTACCGGGAACAGATACTCGCCATGTTGGAAGCACGCAACGCCGAGGAAGCGGCAAAATCTGCCGAGGAACACCTGCGGGCATGCGCCAGGGTGACGATAGACAGCCTTCGGTCACGCGGATATTGGTGTGGCGCATTCCGAATCGGGGGCGCGCGGGCATAGACCCGCGATCGCCGAGGCGGTGCTCACTTCGGATTGCGTCCCACGAAGAACGCCTCGTCCGGGTCCCCGGTGACGGGCAGGTCGGCGGAAACGAGTGCTTGGCGCAACATCGCCATCTGGTCGTAGAGCAGCCGACCGGTCGGCATCCGCAATGGGCCACCGTTGTAACCGGACAGCCAGGCCTGGTACTTCCAGGCCATCCGGTGCACGGTATTCATCCCGCCGACGGTGGTCAGCTTGGCGTTGGCCTTGCGCGCCGGGTGGATCTGCCAGTAGAGCGACATCGCCTGGGCGTGCTTGCCGTTGCGGATCAGGCCGAACATCTTCGGGATCACGCCGCCGTAGTACTCCTGATTCGAGGTGCCGCTGAACTGCAGCGGAACGAGTTGTGCCACCGCCATTGCCACCGATTCGATCGGCTCGCTGACCACCACGCGATCATTGAGCCGCTCCCATGCCTCGACGAATCCTCCGATCGCCGGATGGCCCCCCTCGGCCTTGACCGCCACGACGGTCGGGCACGCGTCGACCAGTCGCTCCATCAGGCCGATGGACAGGCTGGCTGGGTGGATACGCTCGAAACCCCAGAGCGGAACGGGGAACAGCATCACCGCCATGTCGACCGCATCGCAGAACTCCCGCGTGTAGGACTCGATATCGGACTCCGACTGTGGATAGAAATTGGGCGGATACGACAGCAGGGCGAGCTCCGCCCCGGCGTCGGCCGCGCGGCGGGCCATTTCGATGTTCTGCTCGAGAGTGTCGAAGCTGGCGTGGTGGATCACCAAGGCTCGGCCTGCGGCCTCGTCGACTGCGCTCTCGACGAAGCGGATGTACTCCTGCGGTGCCAGCGCAGTCTCCGATGTGGTCAGGAAACCCATGAATCCGTGCTCGATCTCGAGCCGTACATCATGGCGGATGGCGGTCTCGTTGATGTCACTCAAGTCGCTGGTGTACGACGCGATCAGCGTGTTGGCGACGCCGCGCATGCGGTCGCGGGCCCAGTCTCTGGCCTCACCTCGGGTGTACGGAAGTGCCATTGTCGCCTCTCATCTGGCAAGGTTCAGAACTGCAGTTCAGAACTGCTTCGCATCGGCCAGCAGGCCTATCTCACGACCGATCCCGCGTTCCACCGCTGCGTCATAAATGACTTTGGCTGCGGCGATGTCTTGGGCCGCGGTCCCCACCGACTTGAATAGCGTGACATCGGTTGGGCTGCGGTTGAATCCGCGAGCCACGACATCCGGAAGCACCGGTGCATCGGCCAGTCGGCTTCGGCAGTCATCGGTGACGGCCATCAGGTCGCCGGACTCCTCGAACACCTGCCTAGGCGAGGCGTCGAATACCACGTGTTCGGCCCGATCGAAGCACGCGGGGTCGAGCTCGCGAAGGAACGGGCTGGTGGCGCCGACGGACACGATGTGCTGCCCGGCCTCGATCCAGTCGCCCAGGTAGGCGACAGGACCATCCGTTCCGGTGTTGGTCGCGACGATCACGATATCGGCTCCACTGACGGCCTCCCGAGCCGTCGCAGCCGCGGACGCGTCCACCCCCAGCGAGTCGCCGGCCCGTCGGGCAAAGGTTGCTCTCCGTTCGAGATTGGGGCTGAAGACACGAACTCTTCGCACCGGCCGAACGGCCGCGACACCGGCCAAGTTGGTGTCGGCCTCCAAACCGGAGCCGATGACCGCGACGTCCGCTTCGCCGGTGCGGGCAAGGTAGCGTGTCGCGACTCCGCTGGTGGCTCCGGTCCGAAGCCCGGTGAGGAATGCCGCATCGATCAATGCGAGGATCTCGCCGTCGTCGGCACGGACGAGCACGATGACGTAGCGCACGCCCATCGCCATTGAGCCGTGAAACGACTTGTAGCCCATGAGGTTGCTGCCGGCAAGATAGGCCGGCATCAACCGCAGAACGGTGCCCTCGCGTGCCACGTTGACTCGTGGCGGCATGGTGATGAGGCCGTCGTGCTCCTCACGCAGCACGGCGTCCATGGCATCGACCAGGAGGGCCATGTCGGCGGTGGCCCGGACGTCGCCGTCGTTGAGTAGCAGCGTCACTTGATCGCCAGCGGGTTCAGGGGTGAGCCGACAGCCCCGGTGAAGGGCAACGGCGGTGCGACGAACATGAACTCGTAGACGCCGTCCTCCGCACAGTCAGCGGAAAGCTTCTCGAGGTCGAAGATCTCGCCCACCAGCATGCCGGCGTTGACCAGCAGCACAATGTGAAGCGGCTGGAAGATCTCGTCGGTCTGGTTCGGCCGGACTTCCATGCCCCACGTGTCGGTGGCGACCCCGGCCACCTCGTTCTCACACAGCCACTCCGCGGCACTGAGGTCCAGGCCCGGCGCGTCACCACCCGCATACGTTCCCCACGCGCCGCTCGCACGAGCCATCGCCACCGCGCCGGTCCGAACCAGGATGATGTCGCCACGGCATGGAGTGACGCCTACCCGATCGGCGCACGCGGTGAGCTCCTCGGCGCCGATCGCCTCGCCGGGTTGCAGCCAGTCGACGCCGCGATGGACCGGGATGTCAAGGAAGACACCGCGTGTCACGATCCGGTCCGCGTAGTTCTCGACGCCGCAGCACGGGGGTGCCCCGGCTGGTCACCAGCTCCTGACGGAAGCCGTTGTACATGGTCCCGTCGTAGAAGATGTGCGACAGGGCGTCCCACTGCGTCCCGCACTGAAGCGGCATGTAGATCGCGTCATCGGCGTAGCGGATGCCGTCCAGATAGTCTTGCGCACCGGTAGCGGCGTCTCCGCCGTCCTGAAGCATCGTGTGAATGGGATTCACGCGCCCGAAGGTGCCGCTCTGCGGCCCATTTTCGTCATAGGGGAGCGCGCAGGAGATCACCTTGCCCTGGCGGACAGCGACGCCGCCCGGATGATCGCCTCCGCATCGATGAAGTTGACCGTGCCGAGTTGATCGTCCTTGCCCCAGCGGCCCCAATTCCGGTTCCGCAGAGCAATTTCCAGCACGTCCTCAGCCGTGAGCTGTGGTTCCACTCGGAGCTCCCTTCGTTCGATAACCCTGATCCGGGGGGCGTTACAACCGCCGTTACCTGACACCGACTGTCTGGTTTGGTGGCGCCGTCCGGCGGTGTGCGTTCCCGGCGTGCCGGAGCAGTCGCACTGTGGGCTCGTCGGGCGTCAGGCCGATTTCTCGAAGCGCGGCAACCGCCCGCCGGTAGGTGGCCAGCGCGCTGGTCTCGGCGCCGACCGCCATGTCGACCTCGATAAGCACCCGATACGCCGGTTCCGAATATGGGTCACGCGCCAGGACCTGTTCGGCGAACCCGCGGGCACCTTCGAGGTCATGCATCTCAAGGGCCAGCCGCGCCGTTTCCACCTCGGCCTCCTCTTGCAGTACGTCGAGTTCGAATCGGCGGTTGCTCACCCAGTCGAGGTCGCTGGCTCGCAGGTACGGGCCGGCGACCAGCCCGAGCGCATCGCGCATACGCAGCAGGCGAGCCTCGCCCGTAAGGGCGTTCGCCTCGCCCAGGGCTCGCTCGAACTGCCGATCGACGGCGTCGACGACGACGCTGTCCGACCACGTGATGTGAGATGCGGGCAACCGCTGCAGGGTCAAGCCCGTCGCCTTCCGAAGCTGGTGCACCACTTGCCGGAAGTGGTTGCTCGCGTGGCTGCGGTCGCTATCGGGGAAGAGATCGATGATGACGTCGTCGCGGGCCACGCCGTCGGGCCGGGCAGCGAGAAAGCTTGCCAGTTCGAGCATCTTCAAGCGACGGACTTCCCATCGGCCTGCCGTCCACCAGAATGTCGGGTGCCTCGCCGAACGGCTGAATCAGCACGGACGTGCCGTCCTCGGCGCCTGGGTTGCGGCTCCTCACCTCGAGCGCCGAACTGCTGGCCACCCGGCGCCACTTGGTCGAATCACGGCCGCGCCCAAGAAGCTTCGTAACCAGGTCGGGGACCTGGTCGAGTGCCCGTTTGAGACCGAAGAACGACCCCATTCGGACGGACGCCAGATAGGCCTGATCGGCGACTGCTCGCGCCGTTCACGCTCGCCCAGCCGCCGGTTCGCTTCGGCGAGGAAGGTGGCCGCCGCCGGCAGCAGCAATAGCCTGTTGGACTTCGACATGTGGTCGACGCATGTATTGAGCACCGTCGCGGCCCGCTCATCCTCGTTCTTCACCAGCAGGGCCTGTCCCATCAGCGTCTGCCCCCACTCGTCGTACGCACGCAGTCCGCTGGACCGGCATGACTCGATCGAGTCGCCGAGTACGCCGATCGCATCGTTGATCCGGCCGAGCGAAATCAAGGCCTCGGCCTCGACGACCTGGAAGACCGGTTCGAAGCCGAAATGGGTGCGCCGGCTGTGCGCAATTGCCTGCTGTGCGGCCACGAGCGCACGTTCGGGGTTGTCCTCGGCGAGAGAGAGCCGCCCTCCTTCAGGTAGTGCCAGAGGTCCGTGTGAAAGCGCCGTCTGACATCCTGTGGAACCTGGTCGAGAAGCTCCCGGGCTCGCCCGAGTTCACCACGCCACACCAGGCCGAGGATCGATGCGGTGTCGTGTAAGGGGTTAGCGGCGGCCATTGGTCCTCGGAGGGCAGCATGGCGACCAGGTCGTCAAGTCTGCCCTGAACCATGAGACCCCAACTCACGAGTCGGTCCGCATCGGTCCACCGGATGCCACGCGGTGAGTCGACGGGATCCTCTCCGACGTCACCTCGAGCATGTACCTGGCGCCGGCAGCGCTGCGGGCAGCGTCATAACGGTCGAGCAGGTCCAATCCCTCGCGAGGCTGCCAGAGCATCGACCATGCCACGTGGGTGATCACTCGGTCATCGAAGGCCAAGACATCCGCCAGGCGGCCGTCGGTATGGAGCTCGCGGATCACCGCCTGTGCCTGGCTGATTCGTCGAGCCGACCTCAGGGCAGGGATAACTGCAGCAAGAAGAGCCGTACTCCGGTGTAGTCTTTCGTGCCCCAACGTGTCGGACCACCTCAGCAGTGTGTCCCAATCGCAGCGGTCGAGAACATGCCCACACGCCCGCTCGATGGCCGGCAGGGCGCCGTCGAGGTCGCCGAGCTCGAGCAGCAGCTCGGCGGCCTCCTCATAGTGCGCGGTCTCACAGAGGAATTCGGCCTGAGCATGGCGGAGCAGAGTGAGCCGCCGCGGATCTGTGCGCTCGAGCTGTTCACGCAGAAAGTGCTGAAAACACGAGTGATAGACGATGTTTCCGTCAGTCGAGGTAGTGGCGGGTAGGTAGCGCATCCGCACCTTGTGCCAGATGACGGCCGCCTCCGGCCCGCAGAGGGCGACGGCACCGCGAACGGATACAGCATCGAGGATCGACGTGTCGAGAAGGAAGCTGCGTTCGTCGGCGTCGAGAACGTCGAACACTTCGGCCGCGATATACGAGCCGAAGTCGCGGTCGGGGTCGTGGCCGTCGGCCCGCCCCGACCCGCCGAACGCAACGGCGGCGACCCATCCCCGCGTCCGTTCCAGGCAGTCGTTGACATCGGTGTCGTGGTCGCGGGCCTTCAAGAACAGCTCGGCTTCGTCCGCTGTAACGGCAAGGTCTGCATCGGTGATACGGCCTACCCGCCCGTGGAGCAACAGCCGTCCGACGGAGAACTTCATCTCCCGGCGGCTCAAGAGCAGCGCTCGTGCGCCGCTTGGCAGGTATTCGATGAACGTTTCGAGTGCCGAACAGGAGGGCGAGGAATCCGCGATCGCCTCGCACTGGTCGAACACGATCAACAGGCGCGGTGCCTGGATAGCCTCGGCCATCAGTGCGGCCACCACCTCGGGCATCGGTTCGTTGGCGAACGCGGACTCGATGACGGCCTCGATGTCCGCGACGTGCGGACGCAGTGCCCTTGCGAGGTAGGAGAGCATCCGCGACGGCGACCGGTCGGCTTCGTCGAGCGTCAGCCACGCCAGCGGCCAGTTCTCGCGAGAGGCGAACATCTGCGCCTGGACGGTCTTGCCCGAACCTGCCGTGGCGAAAACCGCCAACGCCTCGTGCTCGTCGAGCAGCCGAGCATAGAGCCCGTCCAGTCGGGGTCGTGCGATCGCCGTGGCGGGCAGGCCCGGAGGAACCACCTTCTGCCGAACCATCGAGGGCAGCGGCCGGGCCGTTGGCGATTCCATGTCGTCCCCGAATTACCTGGCGTACAACGTTTGGGCGTTGACGAATTCGTGGATCCCGTGCCGGCCGAGTTCGCGTCCGTAACCGGAGGCCTTGACTCCGCCGAACGGAATCCGAGGGTCGCTTCGGACGAAATCGTTGACGAACACCATGCCACTGTCGAGGCGTTCGCCGATGCGCAGCGCGCGCTCGGGGTCCGCGCTCCAGATACTCGCACCCAGCCCGTAGCGGGAGGCGTTCGCGAGGCTGACGAGCGCGCCTTCACCCTTCGCCCGCGCGACGACCCCGGCAGGACCGAAGAGCTCCTCGTCGAAGCCGACCATTCCGGGCCTCGCGTCGGCGAGCAGGGTCGCCGGATAGTACGCGCCGGCACCCTCGGGCACCTCCCCGCCGGCCACCAGCCGCGCACCATCGCTCACGGTGCCCAGGACCTGGTCGTGCAGTTCGTCACGCAGGTCGCGGCGGGCCATCGGACCGAGCTCGGTCTCGGGATCGGACGGATCGCCGAACTTGAGTGCGGCCATGGCGGTCAGCGTCGCGTCGACGAAATCGTCATAGACAGACTCGTCGACGAGGAAGCGCTTGGCGGCGATGCAGCTCTGGCCATTGTTGAGAGTTCGGGCGGTCGCCGCCGCGTACGCCGCCGCCGATACATCGGCGTCGGCGAGCACGATGAACGGATCGGATCCGCCCAACTCGAGTACGGCGGGCTTGAGCGCGGCGCCCGCCTCCGCGCCGATCCGGCGCCCGACCGACTCGGACCCGGTGAGCGAGACCGCTGCGATGCGGACATCGTGGATCAGCGGAGTGACGGCGCCGCCCTCGACCAGCACGGTGCCGAACAACCCCTCGGGGAGACCGGCCTCCGCGGCCAGCAATTCGAGTGCAAGAGCTGATCCCGGAACATTCGACGCGTGCTTCAACACGATCCCGTTGCCTGCGAGCAGTGTGGGGATGGCGAAGCGCAGGGCCTGCCAGAACGGGTAGTTCCACGGCATCACCCCGAGTACGACGCCGAGCGGCAGGTAGCGCACACCGCTGAAGCGCACACCCATGTCGATGGAAGCCGGACGCAGGTAGTCCTCGCCTCGTTCCACGTAGTGGTCGACGCACGCGGCGCACTTCTCGACCTCCGCGCGTGCCTGGGATATGGGCTTGCCCATCTCGAGAGTGATGAGTGAGGAGAACTCATCACGGCACTCCCGCAGCTTGGTCGCTAGGCCCTGCATGCGGGTGGCACGCGCGCTGATATCTTGCGCAGCCCAATCGCGTTGTGCCCGATGCGCCGCGTCGAGCACGGTGCCCCAATGGGATTCATCGTACGGTTCATACGACTCGACCAGCTCACCGGTGGCCGGGTTGACAGTGGCGATTGCCATCGCTACGCCTTCTACCTCTCTGTTGCTTTTGCGGTCGGAAAATCGTTGAGAGATCCCGGGTTTTCGAGAGAGCTGGTGTCACCGGCGGGCTGGCCGAGGTAGACGGAGCGCACGAGTCGACGTAATACCTTGCCGCTGCGCGTCTTCGGCAGCTCTGCAACGGCTTCCATCTTCCTAGGTACCAGCGCGGGCCCAAGAACGGCGCGGACACGGTCGGCCAGCCGGGCGGTGATCGTGTGAAGGTCGGCGCCTTCTCGGAGCACGAGGAAGACCACCATCGCCTCGCCCTTCAAGGTGTCAGGCACGCCGACTGCCGCGGCCTCGACCACCTCGTCATCGTCGACCATGATCGATTCGATCTCGGCGGGTCCGACGCGCTTGCCCGCGACGTTCATGGTGTCGTCGGAGCGGCCGAGTACGTACCAGTACCCGTCCGCATCGACGTAGGCGAAATCGCCCTGGTGCCACATCCGCGGATAGCGACGCCAGTACGAGTCCAGGTAGCGTTCCGGTTCGCGCCACAGCCCCTTGGTCATACCCGGCCACGGCGCCCGGACCACCAATTCGCCGACCTCACCGCGCACCGACTTCCCATCGGCGTCGACGACGTCGGTCGCCACGCCGAGCGGTGGTCCCGGGAACGACATCGGCTTGACAGGCAGCGCAATGCAACCGGACAGCAGGGAGCCGCCGCATTCGGTACCCCCGGACACGTTGACGATCGGAACGCGCTCCTTGCCCACGTGGCGGAAGCACCACATCCACGGCTCGAAGTTCCACGGTTCACCCGTGGCGCCGATTGCCTGCAGCCGATCGAGCTCGTGGGCCTGCGGCCACTTTTCGCCATGACGCATGAGCGAGCGGACGAGGGTCGGCGAGACGCCGAGAATCGTGACGTCCAGTCGTGCCGCGACCGACCAGAGCCGATCGGGTTCCGGCCAGTCGGGCGTTCCTTCGAACATCGCGGCGGTGCCGCCATTGAGCAGCGCGGTGGCCACCACGAAAGTGCCCATGACCCAGCCCATGTCGGTGAGCCACAGCAGCGTACCCGTCTCGTCGAGGCCAAAACCGTGGCGAGCCTCGACGGCGACCTTGTACGGCAGCCCGGCATGGGTGTGTACACATCCCTTGGGACGTCCGGTGCTTCCGGAGGTGAACAGCAGCAGGCACGGATCCTGGGCGTCCATCGAGAATGCTTCTCGCACTGGTTGAGAAGCGGAGAGCGCACTCTCCCAGCCGATGTCGCGCGCTGGGCGCACCGGCACGCGTTCACCCGTGCGCTCGACGACGAGCACATGGCGTACCGGTAGATCTGCCAGCGCTTCGTCGACCGTTTGCTTGAGCGGCACGGTCTTTCCGCGCCGGCGAAACGAGTCGCAGGTGATGACCACCCGAGCGTCAGACTCCTGTACCCGCTCCCGGATCGCCGCCGGACCGTAGCCGGAGAACATCGGGACCGCGATGGCGCCGATGCGGGCGATCGCCAGCAGTGAGACAGCGGCCTCGGGAATCATCGGCAGGAGGATGCCGACTGTGTCGCCGATCTGGACCCCGAGTCGCAGCAGCGCACCTGCTGCGTGGTCCACGGTGTTTTTGAGCTCGGCATAAGACAGTTCCCGGTTCGATCCGTCATCGCCCTCCCACACGATGGCCTTGGCGTGCCCGCGACCGAGATCAACCCATCGGTCAACCGCGGAGTCGGCCCAATTGAGTCGGCCACCGGCGAAGAACCGGGCGAACTCGGGTCCGTCACTGAGGTCGACGATCTCCTCGTACGGTCGCATCCACCGGATGCCAAGATCCTCCGCTGCGGCGGCCCAGTACCAGTTCGCGTCCTCAGCGGACTTTGCCTGCAGGGCTGCCATGTCCTTCAGGCCGTGGCGCGCGGCCATTCGGCCAACCGGCGACACAGCGAAGGCGGCGTGCGGCGGCGTCCAAGCGGTCCGCAGTCGATCGAGGTGCTCGAGTCCCATTCTCAGCTCCCGATCATGACGGCATCAAAAATCCACCGTTGACCACGATGGTCTGCCCGGTGACATATCCGGCGTCCCCGCTGAGCAGGAATCGTACGACGTTGGCGACATCCTCTGCGGTGCCGATACGACCCAACGGCGTGCGGTCGGCATAAGCCGACAACTGCTCCGCCGGCACCCTGCTGGCCAAGGGGGTGTCGATGATCCCGGGAGCAACGGAGTTCACCCGGATGGCGTGCGAACCCCATTCCAGAGCAAGGCTTTTCGTCAGCGACACAACGCCCCCCTTCGAGGACGCGTAGTGGGCTCCGTTGGCTCGGCCGCTGAAAGCCAAGGCGGAGCTGATCGTGACTATGGCGCCGCCACCGTTGTTGATCATGGCCGGAGCGAACCCGCGGGCGCACAGAAACGAACCTTTGAGGTTCACGCCGACGACGGCGTCGAAATCATCGTCGCTGAGCTCGAGTGCGGGGACGGAGCCCTCGATACCGGCGGAGGTGACCAGCCCGTCGACGCGGCCGAACGCCGTGAGTGTGGCCTCGACGAGATGCTGCACTTGGCCAGGGTCAGTGACGTCGACCTCCATGACCGCGACTTTGGTCTTGCCAGCCGACAAGGCGCACCTCGCTTCCTCGAGCGCGGCTCGGCTGCAGTCGGCGAGCATCACCGCCGCCCCGGCGGCGGAAGCCGCTGCGGCTGAGGCGAAACCGATTCCCGATGCCCCGCCGGTGATCACCACGACCGCCCCCGACAGCGACCCGAATGGCCGATCTGCGGTCACTGATCCCACCTGACGTGGAGCTTCAGGGGGATTCGCACCGCCGTGTTCCGGGCGAATTCAGGGGGCGACTCGTCGACGAGCCGAAGCCCAGGCAGGCGGGTTGAGAGGCGCTCCAAGGCGATCCGACCCTCCGCACGCGCGAGGGGGGCGCCTGCGCAGAAGTGGGTTCCCCGACCGAAGGCAAGGTGGGTCTGCCTCTTCTCGGACTGGATGTCGAAGCGTTCGGGCTCGGTGAATATCGCGTCGTCCCGGTTCCCCGAGCCGACCACCAGGCTGACCCGTGAGCCGGCGGGAATGGCGACGCCCGCGATCTCGGTGTCATGGGTGGCCCGGCGGGAGATCATCTTGAGCGGGCCGTCGAAGCGCAGCGTCTCCTCCACCACAGCCGCCGCCAGTTCGGGTTTCGCCCGCAACGCATCCCACTGCGATCGGTCACTGAGTAGGTAGTGAAGCCCCAGGGTCAGCAAGGTCGTGACGGTCTCGTGCCCGGCGTTCACCAATCCCATCACCTGGCCTACAAGCACCACATCTTCAAGCGGTTCACCGTCGTCTTCGAAGGCGATCAACGTGGAGATGAAGTCGTCTTGCGGCGCCGACCGTCGCTCTTCGATGCGGTCGGCTACATAGCGTTGGAATGCCACGAACTCCTGCGCGACCTTCATATGCTCTGCCAGCGGCATGTCGCCGAATTGGAGTGCCATCTTGGCGGTGGCCCAATCATGCAGCTGCACAGCATCTTCCACGGGCACCCCGAGTATCCGGGCGATGATGCGTAAGGGTAGCTGGTAGGCGAATGCGTCTACGAATTCGGTGCTGGAGCCACCGGCGATCATTGCGTCGATGAGCTCATCGGCCGTGGACCGCACTTCCTCCTCGAGGGCAGCTACCCGTCGGGGGGTGAAGGTCGTTGCCGTTGCTCGCCGAATCTTGGTGTGCTGCGGGGGATCGAGCATCACCATCGCGCCGAGCCGGCCCGGCTCGAAACCGGTCGCGAGGATCGCCTCGACTTCTTTCGGGCGCTCCTTGAGCGGTTCCAGCATCACTCCGCTGGAGAATGTCTCCGGGTCCATCAGCACCGCACCGATGTCCTCGTACCGCATCACGACGTAGGTGTTCAGCACAGGGGAGTAGAAGACGGGTGTCTCTCGCCTGGCGGCGGCCCACGTAGCGAACGGATGGACGATTTCCTCGTCCGCGGCGGGGTCATAGCTGTCGATATGGGGGCAGGAACGGTCCGATGGCTCGGTTGCCGTATGGCTCATTTCTTCCGCCTTGACGTCGGGCTGACTATTAGTAGCGGTTGTCCAGGTGTTTCGTGCCGGCGTGCGGACGGCACGGTCAGTGTTCGGGGTTGGTGACCGGCACTGTAGACAAGAATATACAATATCTAAATTGGGTGCCACGCTTCCCGCGAGTCCGGCAATACCAATGGCTGTGCCCAGCCACATGTACTCGACTTCCATTACGCATTCGGACCGGGTTGAAGACGCGCTGAGTGGCCATCTGGATGAGGTAAAAGAGCGCGGCCGAATTGCAGATACTTGATATAGTCGCCGAAGCCCCCCTTAGATGGCGACGCGAGGCGAAGGTGGCGAGGCGATCAACGCAGCGGATTGGCAGTCTGCCGATCTCGCTTGACGGACGGTCCGAATCCACTCACCGGATCAGATCCGAAGGGCACGTAACGCCACGGGTAACGGGTGTCGCCGACAGTGAACATCGTTCAGTCTGACTCCGAGATAGGGCGGTAGAAATGCTCAAAGTGATCCTGCAGCTGTACCCGACGCTGCGCGCCGAGAACGAGCAGGAGCGCGAAGAGCTCCGCCCACTCGGTCGAAACATCGAACGTTTCCAGGAGTTCATCGACACCCTGCCGCAGCTCGCGCAGGCAAGCGACGACCTCGGACTCTGGGGTATCTCCACCATCGAGCACCACTTCCATTCCGAGGGCTATGAGGTCGGGCCGAATCCCACTGCGTTGGGCATCCACTTGGCCGCATTGACCAAGCGGGTGCGGGTGGGTCAGCTCGGTTACACGATGAGCGCGCAGAACCCGTTTCGCGTCGCTGAGGACGTCGCATTGCTCGACCACATCACCAAGGGGCGGTGCTTCGCTGGGTTCTCCCGCGGCTATCAATCGCGCTGGACGAACGTGTTCGGCCAGCATCTCGGCGTCGAGGCCACCCTCTCTCCACAGGGTTTCACCGACGAACGGCGCGCCCAGTTCACCGGCGAGCAACTGCGTCGCGAGGCCGAGATCGACCAGGCCAACCGCGACGTTTTCGAGGAACAGGTGGACATGGTTGTCGACGCCTGGAGCAAAGACTGCGTGTCCTACAACACGCCGCGCTGGAAGGTTCCCTACCCGTACGAGGAAGGCATCGAATGGGGGATGGCATCCGCCACCGCACGTTTGGGCGCCCCCGGGGAGATCGGCGAGGACGGCAGGGTCCACGGCGTGAGCGTGTGCCCGGCGCCCTACACGAACCCGCATCCACCAGTGTTCGTGGCCAGTACCGCCAGCAAGCAGACGGTCGACTACTGCGGTAAGCACGGGTTCAACCCCACCTACTTCTCGTCTATCACCAAGGCCGCTCAGTTCGGCCGCAGCTACGTCGATCGTGGTGCCGAGGTGGGCAAGAAGTACCTCTACGGGCAGAACCAAGCCTTGGTCCGCTGGATGCAAATCGGTAAGACCCGCGAAGAGGCCCTGCAGGCGGTCATGGATTACGACGTGGAGATCTACAAGAACCTTTACCAACCGCTCACGCCGGCGATGCCGTTCGACGCCGATGACCCGGTCGGAAGCGTCCTCTCGGCAGGCTTGTTCAGCGCAGGCACCGTTGACGAGGTCCGGCAAGATTTCGTGCGGCAGTGGGACGAACTCCCGGCTGAATACTGCGTCCTGATCTTCCATTACCCGCACATGCCCGCCGAGAAGGTCATCGAGAATCTCGAAGCCTTCATGACCAAGGTCAAGCCGGACCTGGATGAGCGGGTCCGCGCTGCCGGCTACAGCGACGCATGATCCGACGATATTGAGGAGGCGGGACCTTGGGGTTGAGGCAATGTCCGATCGCTGGTGTCGGCTACGTGGTCGTGCAGGCTGAAAAAGTCGACGCCTGGAGCGATTTTGCGACAGGCTTGCTCGGAATGATGCCGTCGGGATTGGCGCTTCCGACGGGCTCACGTGCCTTGCGGATGGACGATCGGATGGCCCGGTTCATCCTGACCCCGGGTCCCGATTCCCTGGCGGCGGTGGGCTGGGACGTAAAGGGTCAACCCGAATGGGACGACCTGCTCGGTCGCCTCGACAAGGCGGGCGCGGAGACTCAGCGTGTCGCTACCGAAGAGGCACGGCAGCGCGGAGTCGGCGAACTCTGCCGGACACGAGATCCCTCGGGTGCCGTCGTCGAGTTCGCCCTCCGGCCGATGATCGATCCGATAGACCGCTTCGTTTCACCGACCGGTGTGCGCTTCGTCACCGGCGGCCAAGGCATGGGGCACATCACGGCGGCCGTCGCCAACTACGCGGACACGGTGGATTTCTACACCGAGATTCTCGGGTTCCGGGTCCGCGAGACGATCGACCTCGCGATCCGCGCCACGTTCTGTGGAACGAATCCTCGGCACCACTCGATCGCCTTGGTCGACGGTCACGGCGAAAACCACGTTCACCACGTGATGGTGGAGGTCGACTCGATGGATGACGTCGGGCGTTGCCTGGACAAGGTGGAATCCGGGGCAGCGATGCAGACCACCACCCTGGGGCGCCACTTCAATGACTTGATGACGTCGTTTTACATGTCCTCGCCCAGCGGCCTACAGGTCGAATACGGCTACGGCGGTCGACGCGTCGATGCGGCCGAGTGGGTGGAGTGCACGCAGGGCGGTGTCGGCGGGGGGAGTCTCTGGGGTCATCACCCTGTGAACGCTGCTCATCACGAGACAGTTGCCGATGGTTTTCGCCGCGTTGAGGCCTGAGGGCGGAACACCGATAGACGAAATGCCTAGGAGAATTCAAATGTCCGTGACCGATGTCGAAGTATCGAATTCCACCATCCCGATTAGGGATTGGGTGCGCCCGGATGAAGGCAGAATCCTGGGCCGAGTTTATGCCGACCCGGATCTCTATCGCATGGAGATCGAGCGAATCTGGAAACGCTCGTGGCTCTACGCCGGCCATGAGAGCGAGGTGCCTGAGAGCGGCGATTACCTCACCAGAACCGTCGGGACTGTTCCGCTGGTAATCAGCCGCACGGCCGAAGGTGCCGTGGCGGTGATCGTCAACAGGTGTATGCATCGCGGAAATCTGGTGTGCAGCAGCATATCCGGGAACGCATCGGTCTTCCAGTGCCCCTACCACGGTTGGTCCTACCGCAACAACGGCGAACTGCTCGGTGTGCCGTACCAGAAGGCATACGGCGCCGAGTTCCACAAGGGTGAGCACGGGATGCGACCGCCGGCACGCATGTCGATATACCGCGGCTTCATCTTCGTGTCCTACGCGTCCGAGGGGCCTACGCTCGAAGACCAACTCGGCAACGCTCGCGAGCTGCTCGACAATTTCATCGACATCAGTCCGACCGGCCGCCTTCGGCTCGATGTTGGCTACAACCGGCTCCGGCTCGACGCCAACTGGAAGATGTACGCCGAGAACTCGTCGGACAACTATCACAACAACTTTGTCCACGTGTCGGCGTACATGACCGAGGCGCAGCGAAAGATCGCCTTGGCGATTTCGCGCGAGAGTTCCAAGGGAGTGGTGTGGGCACTCGGCAATGGCCACAGCTACTTGGACTTTCGTGGTGAGGAGGCCGTGCAGGGGATGGTGCTTCGCAGCGCAAGTGCGACGGCTGACGAAGGGTCGGAAAGGCAGTATGAGCGTGACCTGACGGCGCGCGTCGGCGCCGACAAGGCGGCGGCGCTGCTGTCGGAAGGGCCGCCGACCGTATTCATATTTCCGAACCTGTTTGTGATTCAGCAGGACGTCCGTCGGCTCGAGCCGGTATCCGAGACGAGGTCTCACCTCTACCAACATCCGGCGATGCTCGACGGCGTACCGCCCTCCATCAACAAGCAGCGCCTGACCCGTCATGAGACCGCCTATGGCCCGGCAGGATTCGTGATGTCAGACGATCTCGAGGTGTTCGCTCAGAACCAGCGAGCGATCGGTCATACGCCCGACGAGTGGCTTCTGCTCACCCGTGGCATGCATCGGGAAGAGCGATGCGCCAACGGATCACGGCGCGCGCACGTGACCGACGAGACGGGCATGCGGGGGATGTGGCGAGAGTATCTGAAGCTCATGTGCTCTGAGCCCGCCTCAGCGCCCTGATCCGCACCCGAGGAGGAAGTCATGACAAGCACGAACACGGTGGTGTCGGCCGAAGAGGTGGCCGATTTCATCGACAATGAAGCAGCGCTTGCCGATACACACCAGCTTCAAGATTGGCTTGACCTCTGGAGCCGTGACCGCGCGCTCTACTTCGTTCCCTATTCCGGTGAGGAAGAGGGGCGGCTCCAAGTCGCCATCATCCGCGACGATTACGACCGGTTGTGTCAGCGCATTCAGCGACTCACGAGCGGCTCGGCACATGCCCAGGACCCGCCGTCGCGATTGTGCCGAGTGATGAGTCGCGTCAAGATCAGCGACGGCGACGACGGTTCCGTGGTGGCGTCGTCCAAGTTCGTCTGCGTCGAGTCGCGGCCCGATCGGGAGGTCCTGTGGGCCGGGACCGCAATCCACACGGTAGCCCCTCGAGTCGAGGGCGGGCTCGAGCTCTGGCGCAAAGAGGTACGGCTTGTGAACTCACAGAAGGAGATTCCCCCGTTGTCCTTCCTCATTTGAGGAAACACCGGTTTCGATTCGCTGTTCCTGGTAGTGCCCGCAGGCACGCCGGTTACCCACTGATGAAAGTGGACGATAGTAGTGGCGACAGGTCGCGTGGTGAAGGTTGCGGTGCTGGGAGCCGGACCATCCGGTATTTACACGGCGGACGCCCTGATCAAGCAACAAGGGCTCGAGGTGGAGATCGACGTGTTCGACCGCCTGCCGACCCCCTATGGCCTGGTGCGGTATGGAGTCGCGCCCGATCACCCGAACATCAAGTCGGTGGTACGGGCGTTGCAGCGCGTGCTCGAATGTCCGCAGGTGCGCTTCTTTGGCTGCGTCGAGTTCGGCACCGACATCACGCGCGAAGAACTGATATCGCGCTATGACGCCGTCGTATACGCGATCGGCGCGTCCGTCGACCGCCCACTGGGAGTGCCCGGTGAATCACTACCCGGCAGCCATCCGGCGACGGAGTTCGTCGCCTGGTACAGCGGGCATCCGGATGCCCGATTGCCCATGAGGCTTGATCAGATCGAGTCTGTGGCGATCATCGGGGTGGGCAACGTAGCCCTTGACGTGGCCCGGATGCTCGCCAAGACGCACGAGGACCTTGCTCAGACAGATGTGCCCGGCAACGTCATGGACGTGCTACGCACGAGCCGGGTCAGAGACATTCACCTCATAGGCCGGCGCGGAGCGCAGTTCGCGAAGTTCACCTCGAAGGAGCTACGTGAACTCGGCGATCTCGTGAATGCCACCGTGCATGTGGTGTCGGACGAGGTGGCCGTGGAACCGGCGGACGAGCACGAGCGCTCGGTCGCAACCAACCTGAGGATCTTAGGTGAGTGGGCCGCGACACCCGAGAAGCCAACCAAGCCGAGGCGGATATGGCTGCGCTTCGGTTTGCGGCCCACTGAACTGATCGGCTCGGACCGACTCCAGACCTTGCGCTGCGAACGCACGCGCACCGAGGCCGACGGCGCGGTGGTCGGTACCGGTGAGTACGAGGATTTTTCGGTTCAGTGCGTGCTACGCGCTGTCGGATACCGGAGTCTTCCGTTGCCCGGTGTCCCGTTTGACGACGATCGCGGGGTTGTGAACAACGTCGGGGGCCGAGTTGTCGGCAAGGACGGCGACGTGATTGCGGGCGAATACGTCGCCGGTTGGCTCAAACGCGGCCCCACCGGGGTGATCGGGACCAACAAGTCCGATGCCAACGAGACTGTCCGTGCATTGGTCGAAGACCTCGCGGCAGAAGGGGCGGCCCGGTGCCCCGACTTTCGGATCGACGACTTTCTGCTCTCCCGGGGTATCGAGGCGGTCGACTATCGAGGATGGCTCCGGATTGATTCCGAGGAACGCGCCCGCGGGTCGGCCGAGCGGCGCGAACGAATCAAGATTCCCGATTGGGACACTCTGCGCCGCACGGCTGCTGGCGACTGACCGCCCTCAAGTGGAGTGGGCACTCGAATCCGTTACGGTCGGCACCGGCTTGTTGAGAATTAAGTCGGCGGCGCGTTCGGCGACCATGATGACCGGCGCGTTGGTGTTGCCGCTGGTGATCGTGGGAAACACCGACGCGTCGACCACTCGCAGGCCTTCGACCCCGCGCAGCCGCAGCGCGGGGTCCACCACGGCTTGTTCATCCGATCCCATCCGGCAGGTCCCCACCGGATGGAAAGGACGAAATGCGTTGCCACGCAGAAACTTCGTCCATTCGTCATCAGTCTGCACTGTGTCTCCCGGTAACTCCTCGACGACGTCTTTGGCCTTCATCGCCGACGTCTGCATGATCTCGCGAGCCTGTCGGCAGGCGGCGATCAGTGCGTGCATGTCCGCTCCACTCACGAGCTCATGCTCGATCAGCGGGGTCGCCAGCGGATCGCTCGACGCGAGGCGTACGGTGCCGCGCGCCGTGGGGTGCACGAAGCTGGGGTAAAGCATCACCCGGTGGGGGAGGATTCTGACGTCGTGGATATTGTGCACCGGTTCCTCCCCCTCGGCGTCCCAGCCCATGCCCAGCGGCATCAGGATGAGTTCCATCTCGGTCGGGTGCTTGCCCGAGATCTGGGAGAAGACCACCGCCGCCCCGCCCGACAAGGTGACCGCACCCTGGCGTCGCACCGCGAAGTCCACGGCGTGCTTGATCGCGCGCAGCGGCGAAAGCTCCTCTCGCAGTGTGCCGGCGGAGGTGCGATACCGGAGCATGGCGTACGCGTGCTCCTGAAGATTTGTGCCCACAGCGGGCAGATCTACGCGCACATCGATGTCGTGCTCGCGCAGGTGCTCGGCTGGGCCGATGCCCGAGAGCATCAGCAACTTCGGCGTCACCAGTGATCCCGCGCTGACGATCACCTCAGTCGATGCGTTCACCCGATGCAGGGCTCCCGCTAGCCGGTACTCGACACCCACGGCGCGATCGCCATCGAGGAGCACGCGGGTAACGACGGCACCCGTACGGATGGTGAGGTTCGGGCGGTTACGTACGGGTGCCAGATATCCGCGAGCCGTGCTGCTCCGCAGGCCTTTCCGCTGAGACACCTGGCCGACGGCGACACCCTGTTGGCGTTCGCCGTTGTAGTCCGCGTTCATCGGGTGACCGGCCTCCTGGGCGGCCGCGATGAAGTCATCGACGACCTCAAGCTGCATCGCGACCCGCGTGACACCGATCGGACCGTCGGCACCGCGCAGCGGGCTCGGGGCATCCGCGAAACTCTCGGCCCGCTCGAAGTACGGGAGTACGTCCTCGTAGGCCCAGCCCGGGCAGCCCTGGTCGTGCCAACCGTCGAAGTCCGAGCGGTCGCCGCGCACCCACATCATCATGTTGATGGAAGAGCCGCCGCCCAGAACCTTGCCTGCGGCCCAGCTATCGGCCCGGTGGTTCCTGGAGGCGTCGGGAGCCCCGATGTGCTCCCAGTCGAAGCGCCGCGGCAAGCGGGCGAGCCCCGCCGGGATGCGGATCATCGGGTGGCGGTCCCATCCGCCGGCTTCGAGGAGCAGCACGCGACTGGAGGGATCGGCCGATAGCCGATTCGCGAGGACGCACCCGGCGGAGCCGCCGCCGACGATGATGTAGTCCCATTCCGTGCGGTCACGGTCGCGCGACATCACTCACCTTTGCTTTCGTATACGTCGTGCAAGTAGATCGCTGAGATCACAGTCCATGCTCCATTCGGGCCGACATCTGCTGGACCCGGGGTCATGCTTGATATAAAGTTTTTCTTATCATAGTGGTTCATATCACGATGGTCTGCTTCCGACAACGCGATCTGTTGGCGCGCAGGCCACGTAGTTGCGTGACTAGCCGTAAGAAAGGTGTTCGAGAAGGTGTCGATGTTGGACTACACCCCTGAGCCGGGGCACGAACGGTTCGTCTCCGAACTCGCGTCAGCCATGAGCGCGGACGACCCTCCGTCGCTGTTCTTCTCGATGCCGACCTATCAGATCTTCGATGAGCAGGCGCCGACGGCAGTTCTCGCCTCAGCGACGACCGAACTCGGCGTGATCATGTGGAATCTGCGGCCCGGCCAGGAAAACGACTACCACGTACATCCGACGACCGAGCACCTTCACATCATCATTCAGGGTGAGGTCGAGTACACCCTCGGGGACGCCCCGCCGAAAACCATGAAGGTCGGTGAGGCGGTGCTGGTGCCGGCCGGGATCCCGCACGGAATTCAGAACGTTTCCGACGCGCCGGCCTCCTATCTGGCTGTCGGACCTCTGAGTTCGCCGTATGTGAAGACCATTCTCGAGCGCCCTGACCGCACCGCATGAGACGGTCGAGCCGACCGCGAGGAGAAATGAGCATGACAACCTGGCAGGCCCTTGATGTTGGGAGCATCGGATGACCGTGGAATCGGCTGCGCCGAGCCTAGATACGATCGACCTCAGCGACCTCGAGCTCTTCCGGCACGGTTTCCCGCACGAAGTGTTCACAGTTTTGCGCGAGCAGGCACCTGTCTGGCTCCACCCGGAGACACCGGGCACGGGGGAACTCGGAGGGCCGTTCTGGGTCGTCTCGTCGCACGCCGAGGTGAAAGCGGTGAGCACCGACCACGAGACGTTCCGGTCATTAGAAGGGCCCAGCATCCCGGACTGGGACCCGGCGACCCGCGGCCTGATGCTCATCACGATGGACCCGCCCGATCACACTCGCCTGCGCCGCCTGGTCAATGCGGGATTCACCCCGCGGATGACGGCGATGCTCGAGGACCAAGCCCGGTCGTGGGCCATCAAGATCATCGAGAGCGCTCTGGAGAAAGGTGAGTGCAACTTCGTCGAAGAGGTCGCCTACCCGCTGCCGATGCACATGATCGCCGATATCCTCGGCATTCCCGAGTCGGACCGCAGGGCACTGTTCGATGTGGTTCAAGAGAACACCGAAGCGCACAACCACAGTCTGGGTGTGCCCGAGGAGGAACTACTGGCTCGGCAAGGCGCCGCACTCGGGCAGATGTTCGCGTACGCCCGCGAACTCGCCGACGAGAAGCGGCGGTCCCCGCAGGACGACGTGTGGACCAAGCTCACCACCGCGGAGATCGAGCAGCCGGATGGATCCAAGACGCAGCTCAATGAATTCGAACTGGATCTCTTCTTCATGGTGCTGTGCATCGCCGGAAGCGAGACCACCCGCGACGCCATCGCGAGCGGTCTGGTCGCCCTGCTCGAACACCCCGACCAGATGGAGCTGTTGCGCTCCGATCCGTCCGCCATGGCCACCGCGGCGGACGAGATCGTGCGCTGGGCTTCGCCGGTCACGTACTTCCGGCGGACCGCGACCAAGGACGTCGTCCTCCACGATGCCGAGATCAAGGCGGGTGACCGGGTCAGTCTGTGGTATCCGTCGGCCAACCGCGACGCTGCGGTGTTCGAGGACCCGTTCCGTTTCGACGTCACCCGCAGTCCCAACCCGCATGTGGGTTTCGGTGGTCACGGAGCTCATTTCTGCCTGGGCGCCCACCTCGCGAGGCGGAACATCCGGGTGATGTTCGAGGAATTGCTCGCGCGCACAAGCCAAATCGAGCTGATGGCGGATCCCGTACATACGGTGCTCGGACCGCACGCGATGATCGCGTACTCGCTGAAGGACGTTCCGGTCCGGCTCACGCCACGCTGACCGGGCGAACCGCCTTCTGTGACAACAGACCGCGTCGTCCTGGTCACGGGCGGCGCCAAGAACATCGGAGCGGCGATCGCCGCGCGGTTCGCCTCCGAGGGCGCCCGGGTCATCGTGGCAGACCTGGAGCCGCCGGCCGACCACAATCCTGTGGCCCGGTACGAGCACGCGGACGTCTCGGTCGAGGACGACGTGGCCTCGCTGTTCGCGCGGGTCGCCTCTGATTACGGGCGGGTCGACGTATTGGTGAACAACGTCGGGATCTGGTTTCGTCGACCGTTCGAGGAGATAACGGTCGACGAATGGGACCGAGTTCTCGCTGTGAACCTGCGCGGCGTGTTCTTGTGCATACGCGCGGTCCTACCGCTGATGGAGGCTGCCGGGGGTGGGTCGATCGTCAACATCGGTTCGCAAGCCGGCCTGACTGTCACGCGCGGGCAAGGCGCGCACTATCACGCGTCGAAGGCAGCGATTTCACATTTGACAAAGGTGTTGGGTGTTGAATTGGGGCCGAGAGGAATTCGTGTCAACTGTGTGGCCCCAGGGGTGACCATGCCCGACGCAGTTCTCCCGCCGGAGGCCCGCGCGCAGATCCCGCTGGGCCGCGCTGGTACGCCTGTAGATGTCGTTGGCGCGTGTTCGTTTCTCGCATCTCCCGACGCCGCGTACATCACCGGTCAGACTCTGCTCGTCAACGGGGGAGCGGTCGCACTCATGTGACCCAAGTGGCGTCAACGAACTCACGTCAGGGTTGACCGACTAAATTATTGATATTATATTTGAAATTAGTTAGCCACAGGCGGTGCACGGTGAGCGCCTGCGAGTCGGCGCAGCACAGCGACACAGCGAGAGAGGAAGTTGCATGACCGGATTGCCCTACGACGGTCGAGACCGGCGGGAACCCGAGTGGACCAGCAGCAGGTCGCCCGAGGAGTTTCAGGACCGACTGGTCGAGACGGTCGTCAAGACGGCGATGGCATCGATGAAGCGCCCCGGGGCCGTCCCCGAGCACTACGATCAGGCAGCGGCGCGCATCTTCCACGCGACGTCGCTGAAGTACTTCTCGTTCTTCGCGTGGCGTTTCCCGAGCTGGCTGCTCGAGATCGCGTCCCGTTGCCCCTACCAGGATGTCCGGCGCGAGATCATCGAGGACTGCGTGGACGAGGAGGTTGGTGACGAGGACGCCGGCGGCCGTTGCCACGTCGACGTTCTCTACGAGGAGGCCGAGGCTTGCGGCATCGGCCGCGACGACATCACCTCGACCCCGCCTACCCCGATCATCCAGGCGTGCGTTCTCGCACTCGACGACCTCTCCCGAACCCTGTCGTGGCAAGGGTCATTCGCGGCAATCGCGGCCCTCGAGATCATCAACTCCAAGCCGGCGGTCGAGATGCGGATGTCGATGATGAGTCCGGAGGATCAGGCCGCCGCGGCGGCCGCCATCTCGACTTCTTTGCCTGAGCGGCTTGGCATTCCAGGCGAGGACATGCTGTTCAACGCGTTGCACGCATACAAGGATCAATTCCACGGCGGCGGCGAGTTGGAGCTGCTGGTCAAGTATGGATCCGACAATCGTATTCAGGACGAGATGGTATGGGCCGCAAAGACCGCCGTGGAGACATTCGGGCTGATGTACACCGAGATCCAGCGTCTCGCCGCTGAGGCCGCCGACGCTGTGACGGGCTGATCCGCGCTTTCGGGTTAGCCGCACGGTCGCCGTTGGCGACGCCTGTGCAAGACCTCGATTCGCGCGGCCGAGCGTTCGCTCGGGCGGCTGATCGTGCTCGCATTTTCCGGCCTTGTTCGGGGTCGGCGGTCCTATGCCGCGACCCCGGCAGTGTTCATCCGGTCTGCCACGCCCCACGGTGATGCGCCGGCTTTCCGTATCGGTCCCCGACCGGATGTGCGCGCATCGCGCCGGAACCTTCGTGACGGCGCCGGTTACCTGGCTTATGCGACCGATGTCGAGGGCGGATCGGCGCATGCGGCAACCAAGAATGTTGGAGTTTCCATATATCATATCTTGTATTTACAACGTCCACGTCGTAACCTCAACGTCACTGTCGAAACATGGAACGGAGCGACTTGGTGACTGCAGCTTTAACGGGGACGCTCGAAGTGCGGGTGGCGGGTGACGGTCCGGACATCATCGTCCTGCCGAGCTTCGTCGGCCCCTATTGGACCGCCGCGCTTGACGAACTCGCCGCGGAGTTCCGCGTGCATCTGCTCCAACTCCCGGGCTTCGGCGACATCGCCGTTCCACGAGATGCGCGTCGGGTCCTTGACCTGGCGCCGCTCTTGCGGGTCGAGCTGGCCGACGCGGGACTGCTCGGTGCCCCAATGATCGGGCACTCGTTCGGCGCTTGGTTGGGGATCGAACTCGCGCTGTTGGCGCCCCCCAAACGACTGGTGCTCGTCGATGCCCTTGGGTTCCGGATCAAGGGCGAACCCCGTGAAGACATCTTCGATCGCCCCCGGGACACGGTGCTGGATCTTGTGTACGCGAATCGCTCGACGGCGCCTACGAATTGGGAGTCGGTCGAAGACCGACGCAACGTCGCCTCGCTAGCAAGGTTCGGCTGGAACCCATACCTCTGCGACCTGTCCCTGGCTGCCCGCGCCGCCGCGATTTCGTCCCCGACGCTGATCCTGTGGGGGGAAGAAGACCGCGTCGTTCCCGCGACGCACGCCCAGCTGATCGCCGGTTGCATACCGGGCGCACGGGTGACAACGCTTCCGGGAGCGGGCCACGACCCATTGAGTGACGACCCGTCCGGCTTCGCCGCGGCGACAAAGCCCTTTCTCAGCGACGAGGAGCAGTGACGTGAAGTTCTATGCGTTCCATTTCATGCCCTACCCCCACCTGGAAGAGGGCTTCAAGGAGAAGTACCAATCGGATTGGGTGACGTATCCGAATAGCAACTATGACCCCGTGGTGGGCCATGAGCTCTACAAGACATATCTAGACCAGTTGGTGTATGCGGCCGAGTTGGGCTTCGACGGCGTCTGCGTGAACGAGCATCACCAGACGTCCTACGGGCTTATGCCGTCGCCCAACATCCTTGCGGCGATGCTGGTGCAAAGGACGATGGGAATGCCGACCAAGGTGGGCATCCTGGGCAATGCGCTGCCACTGCGGCAAAACCCGCTGCGAATCGCCGAAGAGCTGGCCATGCTCGACGTGATCAGCGGTGGTCGGATGATCAGCGGTTTCGTCCGCGGAATCGGCGCGGAATATCACAGCTTCGGGGTGAATCCCGCGGAGTCGCGGGACCGCTTCCGTGAGGCGCACGATGTAATCGTCCGGGCATGGTCGGAGGACGGGCCGTTTTCGTTTGAAGGAGAGTTCTTCAACTACCGGTACGTCAACACGTGGCCACGCCCGTTCCAGCGCCCGCACCCCGAAATCTGGTCCCCCTCGACGGGAAGTGGCGAGACGGTGGTCTGGGCTGCGGAGCGCGGATACACCTACGTACAAGTCTTTTCGCCCATCAAGAGCGTCGCGAAGATCTTTGACGAGTATCGAGATGCGTCGGAAAAGTTCGGCGTGCCCAATCCCTCCAGCCGCCTCGGTTGGGCACCCGCGGTTTACGTGGCGGATAGCGATGCGCAGGCCGAAGACGAGTTCTGGCCCAACGCCGACCTGTACTTCAACAATCTGTTCCCCAATCCGATGCATCGACTCTTCCCGCCGAACTATATGGAAGAGAAGACGCTTGAACGTGTGCTGTCACTGCGTGGCGACCTGGACAAGGCCACCGACATGGATACGTTGAAGTCCAACTACACCGCGATCGTCGGCAGTCCGGACACCGTCCTCGGAATGCTCGAGGAGGCTCACGATCTGCTCGGCTTCGAGCACATCGTGATGTACGTGCATCTTGGCGCCTTAAGCGACGAGTTGACACGCAACAATATCCGCCGCATCGCGACTGACATCATGCCCAAGTTGCGGGACCGCAAGAGCAAGCGAGACGCGTGACCGGCGGTGGTAGTGCTGATGAGCGACGCACGGGCCCGAATGACCGCCCACATCACCCACAACGCGACAGAGGGCGAGTAGCGGTGAGGGCACCCTCGTGATCGACATCGGCGAAATCCGAATCACACCAGTGGTCGACAGCGTTGTCCGACTGAAACCGGCCGAGGCTTACGAAACGACGTCAGCACTCGACTGGTCACGGCATGCCGCTCTGCTCGATGGCGAGGGCTTTCTACGGCTGACGCTCGGCGGTTATGTCGTGCGAATTGCTGACCGCGTCGTCCTCGTCGACGCGGGAGTTGGGCCCGAAGATCGTCCCGGCAAGAAGGCGACGATGCCCGGCGGCGACATGCTGAACAAGCTATGGGATTCGGGTATTGCCCCCGGCGATGTCACCGACGTCGTGTTCACTCATCTGCATCTCGACCACGTGGGCTGGGGTGCGGTCGGCGACGAGCTCATCTTTCCCAACGCGGTCTACCGCTGCCACCAGGCGGACTGGGATCACTTCACCGACGGTGGCGCGATGACCGCGCCGGAGAAGCTCGAGGTGATGGCTACGGCCATGGAGTGCTGGGATTCCAGCACGACCTTGGCGCCGGGCTTCGACGTCATCCACGCCCCGGGACATACACCCGGTTCCACGATCGTCGTGCTGTCTGACGGGGACGAGCGCGGCGTGCTGCTGGGCGATGTCGTGCACTGTCCTGTCGAACTGCTCGACGAGGAATGGGAAACGATCGGCGACGTCGACCCGGCGCTCGCAAGGCGGACGGCAACGGCTCTGGCCCGCGAGTACGAGGGCACGGACGTCTCGGTCGGGGCAGCGCACTTCAGCGATCTCCGCTTCGGCCGTCTGCTGGTCGGGGAGCGGCAGAGAAGGTGGCATTTCGTATGACGCGGGTCGACCTCGGGCGAGCGGCGCGCGCATACGGCACCGCCGCGGATGGTTATCGAAACGCCGGAGAGTGGGGCGATCGCACCATTGTCGAGGTTCTGCGTGGCCACGCGGCGCGCCGGCCTGCGGCGATCGCAGTCGCCACGATTGAGGGGCCGCTGACGTACGCCGAACTCGACCGACGTTCCGACGCATTGGCCGTCGGTCTTGCCGAGGCCGGATTGGCGCCCGGCGATCCTGTCATCTTCCAGATGGGTAACGAGCTGGAGACCGTCATCGCGTTCTACGGCGCGCTCAAGGCGGGGCTGGTTCCGGTATGCAGCATTCCCAATCACCGGCTGCATGAGGTGACCCACATAGCGATGGCCACCGGCGCCCGGGCGCACATTTTCCAGGCCGACTACCGCACTTACGACCTCGGCGAGCTGAGTTCAGGTTTGGCGCAGCGGTTTCCGAGCATCGCATTGCGCGTCGTGACGCGTGGGCAGTCAGCCGGGGCGCGGCCGATGAATGAGTTGATGGACGGGGTGGATGCGGATCGCGCCCGCCGAGTCGTCGACGAGATACAGAAGGGCGTCTCGCCGGAAAGCGTTGCCCTGTTCCAGCTTTCGGGTGGAACAACTGGAGTTCCGAAGGTCATTCCGCATTCTCACGCGATGTACCTGTCGATTGCGGCGCGATGGTCGAGCAACTTCGGCTGGGACGAGCAGACGGTGACGCTGCACTTTCTGCCGGTGATGCATCATGCTGGCCTCGGCACGGTGTTGACGCCGACACATTATGCCGGCGGCACGGTGGTGCTCGGGCGCTCGGTCGATGCCGAGCTGTTGGTGGACCTGATTGAGCGTTACCGGGTTTCGTGGATGCACTTCAATATGGCGGCGTTCCGGCCATTGGTCGATTACAGCGCGCGGGTAGAGTGCGACTTCAGCTCGCTCGAGCATTTCATGTGGGTGTTCGTGCGCCCGGAGATGTCGGCGCAAGCCGAGGAGATGCTGGGGGCGATCGCCATCGGCAGCTTCGGTGCGGGTGAAGGTGTGCACCTGTCGGCCCGGCCGGACGATCCCCCCGAGATCCGGCGCCATACCGCCGGATCCACGATCGGCGCACACGACGAGGTGGTCATCCGAGTTCCGGGGGGCGAGGAAGCCGTCCCGGATGGACAGGTGGGTGAGCTCACCTTCCGGGGTCCGAGCGTGATCCGAACTTATTTGTCCAAGGAGCATTCGGAGAGCGCCTTCACATCGGACGGCTTCTATCGCAGCGGCGATCTGGGGCATGCGGTGACGATCGCAGGCCGGCGGTGCTACGTCGTCGACGGCCGCCTCAAAGATCAGATAAGTCGGGGCGGGGAGAAGGTGATGGCCGCCGAGTTGGAGCTGCTACTGCATGATCACCCGCAGGTGCGGGAGGTGGCGGCGATCGGTATGCCGGATCCGACACTGGGCGAGCGGATCTGCGTGGTGGTGGTACCCGAAGTGAGTGGCGTCGACCCTGAGGATCTGCGCCGGCGGTTGGTCGAGCACCTCGACCAACGCCATGTGGCCAAGTTCAAATGGCCCGAGCATCTTGTACTCGTCGATCAACTGCCCAAGACGGGGGTGGGCAAGGTGCAAAAGGACGTCTTGCGCAGCTGGGTCGAAACCGGCGGCGAGCCAACGAAAGTGAGGTAAATGACATGGCAACCAAACTCGCGGGAGGGATGCGGGGCGTCGATCACGTCGCCTATCCGACCTGGAAGCTCGACCAAACCGTGCACTTCTACCGCGACGTGCTGGGCTTTCCGCTCAAACACTGCATCCTGGCGCCGGGGTGGGGTACCGATCCCCATCCGGACTTCGCCCACTTCTTCTTCGACATCGGATACGGAGGAACAATCGCGTTCTTCTACTACTTCGACACTCCCGAGTATCGCGATCCCAATATCCCCGACCGCATAAACCGGGCCCGCCACCTCGCGTTGGCCGTCGATACCCTCGAAGAGCTCGATCACTATCAGAAACGCATCGAAGACGGTGGCTACCAATTGCGGTTCCGCATCATGCACGAGCTCATCGAGTCGATATATGTGTGGGATCCCAACGGCTACGGCATCGAGATCTCCCGGCCGCTGCGGCCCATGCAGGAAGCCGACACGGTCGACACCGAGATGTCGATTCAGGCTCTCATCGACGTCACCACGAGTCCAGAGCCGTCGTTGGCCAAGGTGTGGGAGCGCAAGGCCGAACTCATCGCTCAAAGGTTGGGAGCCAGCAATGGCTAGTGTCTTTTTCGCAGATATCCCGGAAACCGAACCGATCTGGAAATGCGCTGTCGGAGAGGGCGACCTGGAGATCCGCCACGTCGGTCCCTATATCGAATTGCGGTTCTCCGATCAGCTCACGATCGACCGGCGCACCACGGGCGCTCGTCATGCGGTGTGGTACAGCTGCATCGGCGCACTCGACCATGCCCGTGTAGTGCAGTTCGACAAGGACGCACTGCGCATAGTGGCCAGCAGCAACACATGAGCGCTCCGACCACTCGGCTCGGGTATCGGCCGCGGATGGAGCCTGGGCCGATGCCTGACGGGGTGACGACGACAATCGCCGCCGTCAAGACCGCCGACGACGCGTCGGCGCCTGGCATCCTGCACACCGTCGCGGGCGCCACTACCGTGGTCACCCTGATGCATCCGCGGCAGGACCTGTTACGGCATCACTTGGTCCCGACCTTGCTGGACGCAGGCTTCGCGGTATGGACTCAAGGTTCGCGCACCGTGGGTAATGACCTCACTCTCGTTCACGAGGAGACCGTCCTCGACGCCGCCGCCGGCTTCCAGCATCTGCGCGACCGAGGATTTGAACATGTGGTCGCGTGCGGCCCGTCCGGCGGTGCCACGCTCTATGCCCTCTACATCGAGCAGGCCAGCCGGTTACCGGAAGCGCGCATCACAGTGACGCCGGGCGGTAAGCCGATCCCCCTCGACGAGGCGACGATCCCAGTCCCCGACGCGGTGATCTTCCTGGCTCCGCACCCGGGACAGGGCGAGCTGCTGTTGAACTGCATCGACGGAGCGGTTGCCGACGAGACCGACCCATTGTCGACGGTGCCGGAGTTGGATATCTTCAACGAAAGACAACGGTTTCCGTACGCCGCCTGACAGCTCGCAGTACTCGCCGGATTTCCTGGTCCGCTATCGCGATGCCCAACGAGCACGGGTGGCGCGGATCGATGCCCACGCCCGTCACCTGATCGACGAACGCATGGCCGCCAAAGAGCGGTTCAAGACCACGAGGCACGCCACTGACCGCCGTGCCGGCGTCATCTCGAAAGTCATCACCGTCTACCGCACCGACGCCGACCCGCGCACGCTGGATCTGTCTCTAGATCCGTCGGATCGACCCTACGGTTCCATTCACGGCCGCAGGCCCGACCTCATCAACTTCGGAATCACCGGCTTTGGACGGCTCACCACCGCCGACGCTTGGCTGTCCACGTGGTCAGGGCTGTCCTCCAACGCTCGGTTCGTCAGTTGTGCGCCCGAGGTCGCAATCCCGACCCTGTTCGTCGAATACACCGGCGATCAAGCCACTTTCCCGTCGGTGGCCCGCGACATGTTCGACGCCATCGGGGCCGGCGACAAGACCCACGAACGCATCGTGGGCACCCATTTCGGCGGATCGCCCACTCCCGACGGGCCGGCGGGCGGAGCTGTGTCTGGACAGACCATCGTGAACTGGCTGCGCGATCGGTTCCCGTGCGCTTGACAAGCTGCCGACGTTGACGTCGCCGATCGACGCGCTCGACCGCATTGCGCCAGGTGGGCGCATCATCGCCGGGGCGTATTGCGGCGGGCCGACCTCACTGCTCCGCGGTGTCGCAGAGTGCAGCTCTGGCCGAGGCTGGGAGCTGCGCACCGGGCTGCTGCTCGACGACGGTGGCATGTACGAGGCCGCCGATGCAGGTGACCTTCGGCTGGTGACTTGGCACATCACTGGCGCGGGTCGCGGTCTTGTCGAGCGTGGCGTCGTCGACTATCTGCCAGTGCGGGCGTCCCAGTTGGAAAAGCACATCGCGACATGGGATGTCGATGCCGCGCTGGTGCGAGTCACGCCACCCGATGCCGACGGCTGGTGCAGCCTCGGACCCTCTGCCGGCTACATGCTCACGGCAATCAAGACCGCCAAGTCGTGCATCGCCGAAGTCGACGAAGCGCTTCCGCGCACACTCGGCCAAACCCGTGTGCACGTGTCGGCGCTGGAAGTCATGGTGCCGTCGACCACGCACACCCCGACGTATCGCTCGTCCCAACCCGACGCCGTCGGCCAGGCCATCGCCCGACATGTGCTCACCTTGTTGCCCGACCGGCCGGTGCTGCAGGTCGGCATCGGTAACGTGACGGAAGCGATTGTGACGGCGCTGGCCCGAGAAGGTGTCGATGGATTGCGATTCGTGGGCATGGCCACCGACGCGATGGTGGACTTATGCGAGCGCGGTCTTCTCGACGGTGTGTATCCGGCCATCCAGTCACCGGATCTCCTTGGGACACAACGGCTGATGAGCTTTGCACACGAGAACCCGGTCGTCGGTGTTTTCCCATCCCGCGTGGCGCACTCACCGCTGCGGATCGCAGACCATCAGCGATTGGTGTCGGTGAACACTGCGGTCGAGATTGACTTGTCCGGCCAGGTGAACAGCGAAGTCGTAGCCGGCCGCCAAATCGCCGGAATCGGCGGAGCCATCGACTTCGTCGAGGCCGCAACCCATTCGCGTGGAGGTGTGCGCATCATCGCGCTGCCATCGACGACCCGCGACGGGCGCCGGTCGCGGATTGTGACGCGTCTCGACACCAACGCAACGGTCACCATTCCGCGGGGCATGGTCGACATCGTGGTGACCGAACACGGCATCGCACAACTCGATGGAAAGACGATCAGGCAACGGGCCGAGGCGCTCATCAACATCGCAGCGCCGCAGCACAGACAACCACTCGAGGCAGCACTGCGCCAGACAGTACGGGTAGGACGATCCGAGGTTGGGTAGATCTTGACTGATTTCCAGGAATCCGAGCTGCACAACAATATTCGAGAGGGTATTCGGCGCGTGTGCCGCGACTTTCCGGACAGCTACTGGCGCGACCTCGACGAGCGACACGAATTCCCTTGGGAGTTCTACCGGGCCCTGGCCGCAGGCGGCTGGGTGGGAATCGCGATACCCGCAGAGTACGGCGGAGGCGGGTGCGGAGTCGCCGAAGCATCAATCGTGCTCGAGGAGGTGGCCGCGTCGGGTGCGGCGATGAACGGTTGCAGCGCAATCCACCTGTCGATTTTCGGGATGAATCCTGTCGCGCGGTTCGGCAGCGAACAAATGCGGCGAAAGTACCTGCCTGCCGTCGCCGCGGGTGATCTGCATGTCGCGTTCGGCGTGACCGAGCCCGATGCCGGTACCGACACCACGAACATCCGTACACGCGCTGTGCGGCAGGGCGACACCTACGTCGTGCGCGGACGAAAGGTGTGGATGAGCAAGGCCTCGTTCTGCCAGAAGACCCTGCTGCTGGTCCGGACGACGCCGCTCGAAGATGTACAGAAGCGCACCGATGGCCTGACGCTCTTGTTCGCAGACCTCGACGCCCCGGAGGTGCGGATCAACCCGATCCCAAAGGTTGGACGCAATGCCGTCGTGTCATGCGAAGTGACCTTCGACGATCACATCGTCGCGGTGCAGGACCGTGTCGGTGAGGAGGGGCAGGGCTTCACGTACTTGCTGCATGGCCTGAATCCGGAGCGGATCCTGGTGGCGTCCGAAGCCATCGGAATCGGGCGGGCGGCCATTCGGCGAGCAGTCGAGTACGCGAACCAGCGCGTGGTCTATGGAGCGCCGATCGGTTCGAACCAGGGGATAGCCTTCCCCCTCGCGGAGGCCTACGCGCGCCTGCACGCCGCCGAGCTCGCGGTGCGCGAGGCCGCCTGGCGCTACGACAACGGACTACATTGCGGCGAGCAGGCGAACATGGCGAAGTGGCTCGCAGCCGATGCCGCCTTCGCCGCCGCCGATCAGGCCGTGCAGACACACGGGGGTTTTGGCTATGCCCACGAGTACGACGTCGCCCGGTACTGGCGAGAGGCACGGTTGATGAGGATCGCTCCTGTTCCGCAGGAGATGATTCTGAACTATCTCGCCGAGCACGTCCTCGGCTTGCCGCGGTCTTACGGCGCGCGAAAATGATCTTTGGTTTCGGTGACCGGATGTTCAGAGGCGAAAGAGTCGCTCGGCGTTTCGGTGTGCGATCTTGTGTGCCTCCCCTTCGGTGATCGGAAGGTTCTCCAGGAACTTCCGGGTGCCGTCGAGGCTGAGGTACGGGTAGTCGACCGCCCAGATGAGCCTGTCGATGCCGACGACGTTACGGATGAAATCGAAGTGCGGCTCGTAGAACATGCCACTCGGCGTGACCCATACGTGGTTTCGGTACGTTTCGGTGATCGTGGCGGACAACCCCGTGATGTTCGGTGGCAGCACGTCGTCCAGGCGCTGCAAGAAGAACGGCACCATCTCGCCCCAATGACCGCTGATCACTTGAAGATTCGGATACCGTTCGAACACCCCCGACAGAATCAGCCGCAACGTGTGTACGCCGGCCTCCGAGTGCCAGCCCCAGCCACCGAGTGCAAACTGGGCGCTCACTTCGGGTCGTAGACCGGCGTAGTACGACTGCGCCACTTGCGGGAGCGGATAGAACGGGTGCAAGTAGATCGGTACCGACAGGTCATTGAACTTGTCCAGAACTTGTGCGTATATCGGGTCGTCGAGAAACGTGTCGCCTGGGCGGCCGGCGATCATGGCCCCTTTCAGGCCGAGTTCGCCGACTGCCCGGTCCAATTCGTCGACGGCGGCAGCGGGGTTCTGCCATGGCAACGCAGCAAAGCCGTTGAGGCGTGACGGATTTGCGTCAGCAGCCTCAGCGAGTCTGTCGTTCGCAGCGCGGGCAAGCCCGATCGCCAGGTCGTCGGGGACCAATTGGACCGGACTGTTGTAGGACACGATCTGCATGTCGATGCCATGCTGGTCCATGTCCTGGATCCGGCCATCGCCGAGGTTCTCGGCCAGCGCGATGGCCTCGCGCAGCTCCACCAGGCCCGGCCGGTCGCCGGTGCGCACTTGCGCGACGGCCTCTGGCGAACTTTGCAGCCCCATATACGGCGCGTCACGCTGCACGACCGGACTGGCCGCGTGCGCGATCGAACGGTCGACGGCATGCTCCTCGATACAGATAAGTCTCACAGCTTCTCCTAGAGGTGTTTGCCGTCCTAAATATGATATTATATCCGATATGATGATGCCACATCCACACTGGGCCCCGTGCCGATGAAGTCGACGGCCTTCGTCCAGGGCGTGGGTGCGGCGGTGCCCTCTCTGCGTCTTGCCCGTACCGATGTCAGCGCCGCGTGGTCGTCGCAGGGCGGCAAGGGTCAGGTGGCGATCTGTGCCGCCGACGAAGACGTGTTGACGTTGTCGTGGTTGGCCGCCGCCCGAGCGGTGGCGAACGCGGGTCGACAGCCCCAGGAGATCGACGGGTTGTGGTGGGGGACCAGCCGTCCGCCCTTCGCGGAAGGGCCCAGTTTTGCATTCCTTGCGGCATCGCTGCGGCTGCGGGTAGACATCAGCGGGGCGTTGTTGAGCGGTTCGACACACGGGGGCATGGAGGCACTTCTCGCTGCCTGGGACGCCGTGGCTGCCGGGTACGTCCGCACAGCGGTTGTCGTGGTCGGTGACGCGCTCGTCCCCGGCCTGGGCACGGCGTGGGAGTCGCACACGGGGGCGGGCGCGGCGGCATGGGTATTGACCGCGGACGCCGGTCCCGCTGGTTTGGTCGGGCGGACGCAGCGCAGCCGGCCGGTGCTGGATCGCTACCGCGGTATCGATGAGGCGTGCACGCGGGACGTCTACGACCCCCGGCTGTTTCGTGAGGAAGTCTTTCTGCCGCTGATGAGCGAAGTTGCCAATGCCACGGGTAAGGCGACGTTGTGGTCGCTGCCTGATCCGGATGGGCGGCTCGGCGCCGCCTTGGCTCGCAGGCTCGGCGTGGACGCCTCCCCGTCCGCGTCGGTATACACCGCATTGGGCGACATCGGTTGCGGGGCACCGTTGCTGGGTCTGCGTGCCGCCCTGCATTCACCCGGGCGGGTAGCAATGCTCGGTTATGGCGGAGGACGGGCGACGGGCGTAGCCGTCGGCGTCGAGGCCGCCGTACCCGGCTGGAATGAACCTCTTGATCCGGGCACCGTCGTCAGCTATGCCGAGGCGCTGCGCGCACGCGGTCAGCTGGTGCCGTCCGGTGAGGCGGTTCCGATGGGCGTGCCGCCGGGCAGCGCCGCGTTCGTGCGCGGGGGGGTGGAGATGTTGGCTTTGCAGGGTGGCAAGTGTGTCGAGTGCGGCACGCTCAACGTCCCACCGTCGGTGCATCCGATGTGCATCGGATGCGGCGCCGGCAAGTTCGAGGTGCGCGACCTCGATCGGACGGGCACCGTTCATACCTTCAGCGTGAACCATTCGATGCCTGCACCTTTCGTGGCGCCTCTGCCGCTGATAGTCGTCGACCTCGACGACGGCGCCCGGGTGCAATTTCAAGGTCTGCCCGAGGAAGCGTCGGCTCTGGCGGTCGGCGATCGAGTCGAACTCGTTCTTCGCCGCTACGCACACGAGCGTGGCGTTCCCGTATACGGCTACAAAGCTCGGAGGATCGTATGACCTGGAATCGGGTCGCCGTTGTCGGCGCCGGTCTGATCAAATTCGGCGAGCTACACCAGCAGAGCTTCGAGCAGATGGCGGCCGGCGCATTCGAGGCCGCATTGGCTTCGGTGGATAAGGGGATGTCACGAGGCACAATCGATTTCGCGGTGGTAGCCACCCAGCGCACTACGCTGTGGGGCCACGAAAGTATCTCCGGCAACACCGTCCCGTCCGTGCTGGGGTTGAACGGAATCGCCTGCACTCGGGTGGAAAACGCCTGCCCAACCGGCAGCGACGCGTTTCGGATCGGCGCGATGGCGGTCGCCAGTGGCGTTTACGAATGCGTTTTGGTCATCGGTGTGGAGAAGATGCGAGACAAATCGCCCGACGAAGGGCTGCTGTCCCGTGCGGCAGGAGGCCATCCGGTCTATCAGCGGGGTGAATCGGCTCCTGCGTTGTTTGCACCGTTCGCGACGCGACATATGCATGAGTTCGGTACCACGCGAGAGATGCTCGCCAGCGTTGCGGTGAAAAATCACCACAATGGTGCACTCGATCCCTATGCGCACTTCCAGAACGAGGTGACGGTCGAGGACGTGCTGAGCGGTCCGGCCGTGTGCCACCCGCTGCGCCTGCTGGACTGTTGTCCGCAGACCGACGGTGCGGCCGCGGTGCTCTTGGTCTCCGCCGAGAGGGCCAGGGAATTCACCGACAAGCCGGTGTACATTGCGGGATTCGCGATGGCATCCGACCATCCGTGGATGCACGAGAAGTCCTCGTACATCGGCTTCAAGGCAACGACTTTGGCCGCTGAGCGCGCCTACCGGATGGCTGGACTCACACCGTCCGACATCGACATGGCCGAGGTGCACGACTGCTTCACGATCACGGAGATACTCGACATCGAAGATCTCGGCTTCTTCGACAAGGGCAGGGGCGGCATCGCCTCGATCGAAGGCCAGACCGCCATCGGCGGCCGAATTCCGGTCAACACCAGTGGCGGGCTGCTGGCCAAGGGACATCCGATCGGCGCCACGGGCGTCGCCCAGCTCACTGAATGCTGGTGGCAGCTGCGCGGCGAGGCCGAGGAACGTCAGGTCGAGATCCGCCAGGGAAATGTGTTGCAGCACAACGTTGGTGGCCGGGGCTCCGGCGTAGCTGTCGTCAACATCCTCACCACCAACGTCACGTGACGGCCGACTTGGCGGCCGTAGCTCGTTGGATGAGTTCGGTGCCCTCGCGGATCAGCTGAAGTCCACGCTCCACCGGACTGCCCGGTCGCCTGGTCGGATTCAGCAGTCCGTGCAGAAGGACGTCGACCGCCAGCTGCATCGCTTCCTCGGGTGACTCGTCGACGGTGGCCACGTAATGGCCTTGAAGGCCAGTGAGCGCAGCGATGATCGTCAATGCGGTGGCCCGCTGGTCGTGCGCGCGAAGGTAGCCGAGCTCACCGCCCTCCTCGAGAGTCTCCACGAGGAGTTCGAAATAAGCGAGACGGGATTCACGGTCGTGCGCGCGGGCGTCGTCGGGCAGTGCGGCTTCGTCACGCAGTGCGATGCGCACCCAGACAGGGTGCTGACTGATGAGGGTGCCCAAGCCCAGTATGAGCGCAGTGAGTCGCTGCACCGGATCGCCGTCGAGCGCGCGCAGCTGCTCGGTGATGACGTTGCGCTCGTTGGTCAGCACGCCGACACCGGCGGCGAGTATCTGGTCTCGGTTGTCGAAGTAGTGGTAAAGCGACGGTCGTGCCATCCCGATGGCATCGGCGATATCCTGCAGGCTGGTCTGGTTGAAGCCCTTGCGGTCGAACAGGTCTCCGGCCGCTTCCAGGATCGCCTGTTCCACTTTCTCGAAGCTCACACCTCGCGGCTTTGTCATCGCCCCCTCCAAGCCACACGTCATAGGCCGCATCCCGACACTGGACACTAGTGAAGCAGTCTGGTCGTCAACATCGGATGCTGAGGGTCATCGCCGCAATTTCGTAGGTGCCGCCCTCACGAGAACGTCAAAGGTAGGAATTGGTGATCGACTGCAGCTGCGAGTAGCTGTCGACCGCCTCCGCCGACATCTCGTACCCACAGCCGCTCTGCTTCGCCCCGCCGACCGGGCCGTCGGGGTGCAGCGCAAAGATGCTGTGTCCGTTGATGAAGGTCATGCCGGCTTCCAAACGATCAGCGACGGCGAAGGCGCGGTCCTCGTCCGCCGACCATACCGACGAGGCAAGGCCGTACTCGGTGCCGTTCGCACGCGCGATGCCCTCGTCGTCCGACGAGAACTTCATGACCGGCAGGATCGGGGACATCTGCTCGGTTGCGACAACCCGCATCTCATCGGGTGGGTTCAGGACCAGGTGCGGAAGCATGAAGTAGCCGTCATCGGTGCCCGTCCCGTCCGCATAGGACCCGAGCTGCACGCAATCGGCCGCCGCTTTGGTCTCGGCGAGCAGCTTCGTGGTCTTGTCGTACTGGCGCGAGTTGTTGATCGGTCCCATGGTGACCTCGGGGCGCGTGCCGTCGCCGACGACGATCTGGTCGACGGCGGCACGAAGCTTGTCGACGAGCTCGTCGTAACGGCTTTCGTGCACGTAGATCCGCTTGATGTCGATGCAGATCTGGCCGGTGTGCATGAAGGCGCCGGTAACCAGTCGCTCGATTGCCTGGTCGGAAAGGTCGACATCGTCGAGCAGCACCGCCGCGTCGTTGCCGCCGAGTTCCAGGGAGATGCGGGCGAGGTGCCCCGCTGCATCTGCCATGACCTGGCGGCCGGTCTCGGTGCTGCCGGTGAACGCGACCTTGCGCACCTTCGGATGGGTGACCAGTGCACGGCCGACCTCTGGGCCGAACCCGCACACGACGTTCAGAACGCCCGGCGGCAGCATGGCCGCCATCTCGCCGAGACCCCGCAGCGTGGCCAACGGCCCGAACTCGGGGACCTTCACGATCATCGTGTTGCCGGCAAGGAGAGCGGGTGCGATCTTGAGGCTCGCGACGATGAGCGGAAAATTCCAGGGCACGATGCCGACGCAGACGCCAAGCGGCTGTCTGCGCACCACCAGGCGGCCACGCTCGTCGTCGATGACGCGGCTGTCCGCCCACTCGGGATGCGACCCGTAGGTGGTTATCGCCTGTCCCGCGAACGCGAAGTCGATCGCGGATTCGCGCAGGAGCTTGCCGTTCTCGGCAGTGAGCAGGCCGATCCACTCGGTCGGCGGCTCGGCGAGCATCAGCCCCGCCTTGGTCAGCAACTCCGCGCGCTCCTCGACCGGCCTTGCGCGCCAGTCCGGGAAAGCAGCGGACGCGGCTTCGACCGCCATGTCTGCGTGCTGTGCCGTACCGCTCGGGTACCGCCCGACCACAGTGCTCAGGTGTGCGGGATTCGGAACGGTGACCCAGTCGTCGGCGGTGACCGGTTTGCCGCCGATGGTCATGTGGCTTTCAAAGCTCATCTGATCCCTCGTATCGCGTGAGAACGGCTCTGGGCAGCCGCTTGTGACAGCGGCCGCTGACGAAAGAATACAATATATAAACTCAGAATCGACCAACCGATTGAAAAAGGTTGGAACGAGATTTCGGGCAGATTCGGGTCCGGCTGCCGCGGGGACCGTTCGCGCGCGAGGCCCTCGGGACGTGTCGGTCCCGGTTAGGTGGATCGAAGTTGGCCTGCTGGATCAGCTCGTAGCATTTGCAGCGTCGTTCTTCGACCAGTAGCCGAGTGAGCGAAGCTCGTCGATTGTCACCTTGGTACAAGTAAGGAAATGTTCCTCGGCGGCTTTGGCCGCCGCTCGTGGGTCGTGGTTCTCGATTGCGGTCAACACCCGTTCGCGGTAAGCCGTCTCGCTTGCCGGCCAGCGCGGGGTGCTGAAGTAGAAGTCGTTGGGAAGCGCGAAGGCTAGAAATCGTAGTGTGAGCAGTAATCGCTCGGAGGTTCCGATTCGGTTGATGGCGCGGTAGAACTCGTAGGTGAGCGCCAACTGGACGGACGGATCCTGAGTGCCGGTGATTTGGGTGTGCAGGCTTTGCAGGGCGCGCAGTTGCTCGTCGGTGATGTGCTTGGCGGCCCGACGGGTGGTGAGTTGGAAGAGCAGGCTGACGACTTCGAAGTGGTCTTCGATGTCCTGGACGGTAAGGGTGACAACGAATGCCCCACGGCGTGGGATGGACTCGACGAATCCTTTGGCGGTGAGTTCGATGAGTGCTTCGCGGATCGGTAGCCGGCTGATCCCGAGTTCGTCGGCGATCTGGTCTTGGTCGACCTTCGCGCCAGGTCCCAAGCGCCCGGAAACGATGCCCTCGCGGATGTAGTCAGACGCCATCTCTTTGAGGCTCTGATGGTTGCGTCGACCGCTTGGGTTCGAGCCGAAAAGGGCAGTATCCCGCCGAGCGTTTGCGTTGTTGTCGGTACCGAGCACGTGCGGTACGCCTTTCCCAGTTAGATGGCGTGACATCGGGCAAACCCGCGCTGACCATGGAAGACTTGGAATTTCCTGCATATATCGTATCGCACACCGGCTTGGCCAGCGGGTAGGACCGCGACCGCGCCGAAGAAAATATAGCGGCGCAGGACGACGAGCCCGGCCTACCGAGACTGTTATATACTATATATGTAATCAACCGCGGTGCTGGGACTTGCGCGTGAATGCGAGGGCGCCGGCCGCGCAGCCATGAGTGGGCCAGAGATTCAGGGAGAAGAAGTTGAGCGCATCGTCGACACCTGCCGAGCAGTGTCTGAGCCTGACGATCGCACGCAAGGAGGTCATCGCCAAGGGGGTGGTCAGACTGACGCTGCACCATCCTGAGGGTGCCGCGCTGCCGTCATGGGACCCTGGCGCCCACATTGACTTGGTGCTGCGGGACGGCCTGATCCGTCAGTACTCACTCTGCGGTGACATAGCGGACAGAGCGCAGTTCGAGGTGTGCGTACTGCGCGAAGAGGAAGGCCGAGGCGGGTCGGCGTACGTGCATGAGCAGCTCGCAGAAGGCGACAAGGTTCGAGTTCAGGGCCCGCGCAACAATTTTGCGCTGGTTGACGACGGCGACGAGTACGTCTTCATCGCCGGCGGCATCGGCATCACCCCTCTAGTGCCGATGATCAGTGCGGTCGCCGCCCGCGGCGCCGCCTGGCAGCTTTTCTACGGTGGTCGCACCCGAGAATCGATGGCCTTTCGGGAGCAGCTGATGTCTGCTCATCCCGGCCGCGTCAAGATTCAACCCCAGGACGAGACCGGGTTGCTGGACGTCTCTGGCATCCTCGACGACGCCGTAGGAGCGGATCACGCCGTTGTCTACTGCTGCGGCCCGGAGCCGTTGCTCGCTGTTGTGGAGGAGGCGTGCCAACGTCGTAACGTGCCGCTGCACGTCGAGCGGTTCGCCCCGAAAGCGGATGTGTTCGACGGACCTTGCGAAGCCTTCGAGATCGAGCTGGCACGCACAGGTATCACCTTGGCCGTGCCCGCCGACTGCAGCATCATCGAAGTCCTTGAAGAAGCCGGCGTGCAGGTCCCGTTCTCCTGCGAAGAGGGCATCTGCGGAACGTGCCGGACAACGGTACTGGCCGGTGTGCCAGACCACCACGACTCGGTGCTCAGCGCCGATGAACAAGCATCCGGCAACTCGATGACCGTGTGTGTATCCCGTGCCAGATCGCCGCGCCTCGTCCTTGATCTCTGACCGTCGGCTCAGACCGCATCCGTCGCCTACGAAAGTGTTGCCGGTTAACGCAGGCGCTTCGCCTCCTCGGTCAGGCGCCTTGGCCGAGGTAAGTAAGTAGCCGGCGTCTCCAATCCGATGAGATCGAGCATTCGTCAAACCGTGGCGGCTCGGTGGCGGTCGACGGCGTCTCGCTTGTTCCCGCCACCGCTTTGACTTCGTCGAGATCGGCAGTCGCCTCACCGACGATCTTCGCGTCGTCGGGCCCGCCGGTGTCCGTAGTCCACACCAGGGTCATCACCAGGGATGAGCGGCCGTCAACCGGTGCGCACGACAGCAAGCGATGGTGCTGGGTTGCATCGTTAGGACTGAAGGCGCTATGCACGACGAACGGCACATCAGCGATGACGTCAACCGATCCGGAATCAGGCTGCGCCAGAGCTGCTTCGACGATGTTGATCGGATTGGCCTGCCACACCGACACCGCGCTGTGAATCCTGCGAAAGCGCTCGTCGTGGTCCCACGGCAGGTCGATGACGGGCGCGCCCGGGTCGCCCAGAGACATCCAGACCACCCCGTATCGCTCCGTGCACGGATAAGTCTTGAGATGCGCGCTTTCCGCGATCGGAAGACCGGACGGTTTGAAAACACAGCGGCCTTCGTCACCGAATGTCCAACCGTGCTTTGCACATACCAGGCGCCCGTTGTCCACGGTGCCCTTGCTCAACGGTCTCCTACTGTGTGTGCAGCGGTCGGGTGCCGCGACGACCGTTCCATTCGGGCTGCGCCACAAGACAAGGTCGTTGCCCAAAAGTCGTACGGCCACGGGTTCTTCTTGAGTAGCCGCCGAAGACGCGACACCGAACCACTGGTGGCCCAGCGGCCCGGCAGCGGTGAGCGGGATCAACGCAGTGGTCATTTCACCCTTTCTTGGACAGCTGGGACAGCGCGATCAAGCCGATTGCCTTACGGTGCACGCTCAGAAAACAGATTCCATGAGGCCGGCGTGACCCCATTCGCCCATGCCACTGCCGCCACCGATGCTGTAGTGCTCGACGGCGAAATTGTCGGGATCGATGGTGCGGGCGCCCCATCCGAATTCGAACTGCCAGCCCGATGGATTCTCGGCGTAGAACGAGAACGCGCGGTCGTTGTTGTGCCGGCCGAGTTGGACTTTCACCTTTCCTTGCGACTGGCAGATGTCGAATGCGGAGCCAACATCGTCAATGCTCGAATACTCGAGCATGATGTGATAGGTGCGGCGTCGCGGCTGTGGGTTGCCGAAGAATGCAAACGAGTGGTGCCGTGGGTTGCAGTACATGAAGGATGCGATCTTGCCGACGCCGGGGAAGTTCGGCGAGTCCGACGTGGCCAGGCCGAGGGTCTCGCTGTAGAAAGTCTCGGCGGCCTCGACATCTGGCACATAGGTGACGAAGTGGCCGAGTCCCTGTGCGCCGGTGACGAATCCCGAGATCGGCCGAGACGGCCTGTACGCCGGTTGGTAGGTCACCTGGGGTCCGTAGGACAACTCCATGCGTACGCCCGAATGGGGATCGGTGAAGTGCGCGAAACCGAGCACCCGCCGCACCGCGGCCTCTTCCGGCTTGCCTTCGAGCACATTGACTCCGGCCGCATCGAGCTTGCCGGCGATGGCGTCCATCGCTGCGGCGTTCCGGACCTGCCAGCCGACGTAGGAGACGTCCTCGGGCTCACTGTCTGCGGGATGAACGATGAAGCGATGATGGCGCTCGTCCATGCGCAGGTACAGGTTATGGCTGTCGCTGTCGGCGGTGACCTCGTGGCCGAGCACTTCCTGCGCGTACTTCGACCACACGTCAAGATCGTTCGCGCTGATCCCGACGTACGCCAGTTCATCGACCCTCTGCACGCTGTGCTCCCTCCTGTTTGCGCGGGTAGTCCGCTCTTTGGGGACCGGCGGTCATCCCGGCAGATCCACTTCTCTCCGACTTCCGCGATAAGATTTAGTATATAGAATACAAGACGTACGTCACGAGGTTTCGGCTGTGGTCGGGTTCGTCGTGATCGGATCGAGTCAAGGGAGCAACTATGCCGGCTGGCGCCGCAGGCACGGACTTGTCGTGGGCGGCGGCGATCCCGCAGTCCTTCGAGCCGCATTCGTTTGTTGAGTTTCATCGCACACAACTGCCGGAGCTGGTGGAACGCCGCGGGACTCTCGTCGCCGAAGACCTATCCGGCGCGCCGCCCCTGGCATTCCGCAGCGGCCAAGCCGCTTTCACTTGGGTGGCTTCACGTCGTGGGGTTGAAATCCGAGACGGTGACAAAGACGCCGCGACCGTGGTGGAGTTCTCCGAGCGGACGTTCTCGGATTTCCTCAACGAGCTGTTGACCGCGCGTGGGGCGGAGAGCTGCGGGCGGGCCCGGGTCGTCCGCGGCCAGCTGGCCGGATGGCAGCGTTGGGAGCCGGCGATCCAGTCGTTGTGCTCTGGGCGGGAGATCTACGGACCGACAGTGTGGCAGACGCTCGTGGACCGGTCTGGTGAGCCGCTGGATCTACACCGCCAATTCTCACTCGACGACGACCTCGGCGACATGCAGCACTTCTTTGAGCGCGCCGGTTATCTGCATCTCAAAGCGGTCTTCTCGGAAGATGAGGTTGAGCGTTACGGTGGCGAAATCGAGACCGCGCGGCGGCGTATCACGCCCGATGACCCGACGTCGTGGTGGTCGGTGACTGCTGACGGCGGCAACGTGGTGACCCGGATCAACTATCTCGGCCGACACTCTTCGTTGTTGAATGATCTCGCCCACGAACTACGGTTGGCGAAGTGCGCGCGGGTCGCCGGTCTGGACCTGCGTGTGTGTGACGATCGCCTCGACGGCCCGATGGTGTTCATCAAGAATTCCAATGTCGTGAAGGGGAATGGCGACTTGGGCTGGCACATCGATCCGCGCTCGGGGGAGGCCCGGTCATCTGCCCTTTCATCCAGGTCGGTATCCAGCTCGACCATGCGAATCCGATCAACGGACAGCTGCTCGTTCTCGCCGGTTCGCACCGATACACAAAACATGGCCTGAACTGGGGTGATGAAGCGGGATTGCCGGTTGTTGCGTTCGACACCGATCCCGGCGACGTCACGATTCACGATGCGTACGCACTGCACACCACCCCGCCGCCCACGGGCGACAATGCCGGCCGACGCGTTCTGTACTACAAGTTCGCTGAGCAGAAGACATTCGATTGGATACCTGCGGGCTGTCACTACAACGATGGACTTTTTCAGCGCGGATCGCAGTACCAGGCCGTGACCAACGCCTACAGCACAGCCGACTGAAGCTGCGGATGCCGGGCAAGGTTGCGAGCTGGTGCCCGCTAGTAATATATTATTTACTAGATTTGATTCACCGACGTGATCGCATGCTCACGGCGTGACGGCCCATGGAAGGACGGCAATGCCCGACCACGAATGCGACGTCGCGGTCATCGGCGGAGGCTTGGCAGGTTCCGCGGCAGCGCTCGCGTTCGCGCGGCAGGGCTGTTCGGTGCGGCTCTTCGAACGCCGCGACCTTGCACGTGATCCGAACCGGGGAGACATTCTCCACGCGCCCACTGTTGAGGTCGTCCGCCAGTTGGGCATCCTCGAGCTCCTCCAGGACCGAGGGGCGGGCAGGTTGCACGGCCTCAACTTCGAGGACTCAGCGGGCGGGCTGATCGCCGGCTCCGAGATCCGTGAGTCCTGGTTGTTGAACCACGCCGAAATGGAAGCGGTGTTTCTCGAGGCGGCCGAAGAAGCGGGTGTCGTCATCCAATCCGACCGGGTGCGTGCTCTCGAGCGTGACGGCGACCCAACCGGTGGCTGGCTCCTCACAACAGACGGCGGGCCGACGAATGCACGCTTCGCGGTGGGTGGCGATGGTGCCGATTCGCTCACCCGAAAGACACTCGGCATTCCACTCGATGACGTGCATGAGTACGAGAACGCGATTGTGGTGCTTCACAGCCCTACGCCGTCCTGGCTGAAGCCGGACTACGGCTGGACTTTGTTGCATCCCGCAGGCACGGTGTGGATGCTTCCCACCACACCGGTTGGACGCCATCGCGTCGTGCTCACCGTCCGTCGGGACGAAGCCAGGGAATGGATGTCCTTGACCGAGGCGGAACTTCGAGGGCGTCTCGAGGAGCGCCATTCTCCACTTCGCGAACTCGAACTCAACAAGCGCGGCGGTTCGCATGTCTACCGTGTCAAGCGCACACACGCAGCCAGCTACTCGGGACCGCGTGCCGCGCTCACGGGTGACGCTGTGCACACCACCCATCCGGCCGGTGGCCAAGGACTCAACATCGCTATTCAGGACTCGGCCAAGCTCGCCGAACTCGTCGGTCCCGTGCTTCTCGACACCGGAGCGAACGAGCAGGTACTCAGCGACGCACTCATCGAGTACGAGGCGGTTCGGCGGCCGATCAACACCGCCACACTGCAGGTCGCCCACGTGTGCTCACTCATCGCCGGCCCAGGACACGAGGAATACGAGCAGGCGGTGGAGTTCTACGGCAAGGCGGCTTCCGACCCGAGTTGGGTGTACCAGTACATGGCCAACTTCGGCGGCCGCGTGAACTGACATGACCAATGTTCAGGACCAGATCGTGACTGAGCCACGACGAAGGAGGGCACATGCTGACCGCGCAGGACTTCAAGGGTGTTTACGGGATTGTGCCGACACCGGCCACCGAAGGGGCGGATCGCTGGGACGCCACCGACACGGTTGACCTCGACGAAACCGCCAGGCTCACCGAGAAGTTGATCGCTGACGGATGCAGCGGTCTGCTGGCGCTGGGTACGACGGGGGAGTGCGCCACTCTCACGAAGGGGGAATTCGAAGCATTTTCGGAGTGCTTCTTGGCCACCGTCGACAAGCGGGTACCCGCCTTCGTCGGCGCCACGACTCTTGGCACACACGAGACGGTGGAGCGCATGCGGTTCCTGCGTGACCGTGGCGCCGACGGCACGATGCTCGGTCTTCCGATGTGGCAACCGTGCAGTGAGGCGCAAGCGGTCAAGTTCTACGCATCGATCTCCGAAGCTTTTCCGGAGATGGCGATCATGGTGTACGCCAACGAACAGGCATTCCGTTTCTCGTTCCCCGCGTCGTTTTGGAGTGCGGTCGTAGACGCGGCACCGACAGTGACGAGCGCCAAGGTCGGCAGCCCGCTGACTTACCTCGAGCGCGTGGCGGCGTCGAACAAGAAAGTCAACTTTCTGCCGATCGACATGATGGCGCTCGCGTTCGCAGAGCAGTCGCCGGACACCATGACCGCACTGTGGGCGACGGCCGCGAGCATGGGTCCGCAGCCGTGTCTGGCGTTGATGGATGCGATCGAGGCCAAAGATCTCGACCGCGCCGGCGAGATCGCCAAGGATCTCTTGTGGGCCAACGAGACGTTCATCCCGGACAACTCGTTCGAGGAGTTCAACAAGTACAACCTGCAGCTCGAGAAGATCCGGTTCAACGAGGCCGGGTACTGCAACGCCGGTCCCATCCGCCCGCCGTATGACGTCATACCGGAGCAGTACGTCGAGAATGCGCGCGAGTGTGGTCGCCGGTGGGCCGAATTGGTGAAGAAGTACGGATCAGGCGCGAGTTGAGATCGAAACCCGAACCTGTAGATGAAAAGGCAACCGTGACCGAAATGACCGATATGCCAAAGCTTCCCGACGATGAGAAGTTCGTTGCCGATTTGCTCGGTGCGATAAACGCGGACGACCTGGCGAGTCTGGTATTCCCACTGTCGAAGTACCAGCAGTTCGATGAGAAGATGCCGACCGTCGTCCCCGGCTATATCGGGCAGATCGGCATGGTGGTATGGAACCTGGAGCCCGGCCAGGCCAACGACTACCACATGCACCCGACCACAGAGCATTTGCACATCATCATCGAGGGGGAGTGTGAGTACACGCTGGGCGACCTCCCTCCGGTCATCACCCGCGCCGGCGATGCCGTTATGGTCCCGCCCGGAATTGCCCACGGCATCCGCAACACCGGCGACAAACGAGCGTCTTATGTCGCGGTTACCAGCCCGGGACCGTACGAAAAGATCCGTGTCGAGCGACCAGAAGTTCCGCACTCATGACGCAGGTCGCCGAATCACAGCAGCGTTTTCCGCTGATCACTCAGGAAGCAATGGCAGAGTTGCGATCTCGTATCGGTCAGCCGTTCGAGCGGCCGGCTCCTCATGTCACCGAGGCGACGGCGGATTCGATCAGGCACTGGGCCCTCGGTATCGGTGACGACAACCCGTTGTGGCTCGACACCGAGCACGCGCGCAACACGCGATTGGGTGGCGTCAGCGCACCTGGCACGTTCCTGTACGCGTTCGATCGGGTGGTCAGTGGGTACGTCAGCGGTTTGCCGGGTATCCATGCGATGTTCGCCGGTACGGATTGGCAATGGTACGAGCCAATCAGGCTGGGCGATCGGATCGAGGCGCGTCCGGTCCTCAAAGACCTGATAGAGCTGGAAAGCACGTTCTCCGGTCGCTCGGTGAAGCAGACGTATCAGGTCGGCTTCACCAACCAGAACGGGAATCTGGTCTGCGAGGCGGATTCGTGGTGCATCCGGACTCAGCGCGACATCGCCCGTGAGCGTGCCACCCGAGAAGCGGTCAGGCCGAAAAGCTGGACGCCTGATGAGATCGCCGAGATCGACCGGCACTACGCGCAGCACCGGCGCCGAGGCGCGGTCCCACGGTACTGGGAGGACGTAACCGAGGGTGAGGCATTGCCGACGATGCTCAAGGGCCCGAGCACGGTGACCAGCTTTGTGTGTTTCACTCAGGGCTGGGGGAGCCTTTATGTGAAGGCGCATGGGCCGGCTTTCGAGATGTTCCGGAATCACCCGGCGCTGGGCATTCCCAATGATCTCGGCGTGCCCGAGCCGCCCGAGCGTGTGCACTGGGACAACGAACTCGCACGGGCGGTCGGCGTACCGGCAGCGTATGACTATGGGCCGGAACGGATCTCGTGGCTGGGTCATTTGATGACCGACTGGATCGGCGATGACGGATTCCTCAACCGACTCAACGTGCAGGTTCGTCGGCACAACATCATCGGCGACCTGACCGTGTGCAACGGGACAGTAACGCGTAAGTGGCGGGATGGCGACAAGCACCTTGTCGAGGTCAGTGTCGTAGCAGAGAACCAACGCGGAGAGCAGACGGCGGTCGGCATGGCGGTAGCGACGTTGCCGTCGAGGGCGGAATAGGTCGATTGGTATGCCCGCCGGACGATGGAGTGATCGCGTTGTCCAAGGACTCGTCAATGGGCACCCGTCGTTGTTGTATGCCGATCGGGTGGCTTCTTTCGCCGCGGTGCTTGAGGAATCACGTCGGTGGGACGATCGCGACTACCTCATCCAGGGTGCGCGCCGACTCACCTTCGGCCAGCATCTGCAGGCCGTCGAGCGGGCAGCCGATGGGCTGTGGGGTGCGGGCGTCCGGCCTGGAGACCGAGTCGGCTTATTCGCCGCCAACAGCCCCGACTGGGTGGCGGTGTTCCACGGCGCATTGAAGCTCGGTGCCATCATCGTCCCGTACAACGGTTGGTGGTCGGCCGAGGACGTCAGCCACGCCTGCAGCCTGGTATCGCCGGCCATCGTCGTTGCCGACGAGCGCTGTGCCGGCAGGCTTCCTACCGGGACTCGAGTCACCACCTTCGCCGAAATCACGTCGGGTGCGGCGTTATCGATCGAGAAGCTCTCGACAGTCATCGACGAGAGCACGCCGGCGATCATCTTGTTCACGGCCGGCACCACGGGCCACCCTAAGGGTGCGGTCCTTTCGCACCGTTCGCTGATCGCCAATCTGCAGACGCTGCTCGTCGTCTCGCGGAAACTGCCTGATCAAATCGCAGACGATATCGAACCAAGCGTGACCCTGGTCGGGCTGCCGCTGTTTCATATCGGCGCGATTCAGCTGTTGCTCGTGCCGTTGATGACCGGTAGCAGAATCGTATTCCTGGAAGGCAAATTCGGCGCGGCGGAGTTCCTGCGTCTTGTCGAATCCGAGGGTGTGACGATGTTCTCCGGTGTGCCGACGATGATGGAGCGCATACTCGCCCGGTCCGATTTTGGTCACCGTGATCTGTCATCGCTGCGCACGATCGTGCTCGGGGGTTCCTCGGTCAGTGTCGACCTGCTCGAGCGTATCGGCGCGGCATTGCCGAATACCCGTCGCCACGTGGGACAGACCTACGGGCTCACTGAGGCGGGCGGTGTGGTGAGCACCGGCGTCGGGTTGGATATCGAGAAGCATCCCGGCTGCTCGGGGCGGCTGGCGCCTGTTGTTGAGGCGCGCGTGGACAACCCGGATGGTGATGGCGCCGGCGAGTTGTTCGTGCGGTCACCGGCGGTGATGGATGGCTACTGGAGTCAACCGGACGATCCGACGCTGGACGCCGACGGCTGGCTGCGCACCGGCGACGTCGGCCGCGTCGATGATGCGGGCTATCTGTACATCACCGGCAGGGCAAAGGAAATCATCATCCGCGGTGGCGAGAATGTGTCGGCGGCCTCCGTCGAGGCGGTGTTGGCGCGACATCCCGCCGTTGGGGAAGCCGCCGTCGTCGGCCTGCCGGACTCGGACCTAGGTGAAGTCGTCGGCGCAGTGGTCACGCTCTCCGACGGAGAGGCGCCGTCCGTCGCGGAACTCGACAGATGGGCTCGACAGAACCTCGCGCACTTCGCTGTTCCCGCCCGATGGTGGATCCGCTCCACATTGCCCACCAACGATGCCGGCAAGGTTCTCAAGCGTGAACTCATCGCAGCGTGGCCCGAGAATCCCGATTCCATCTGAGCGTGAGAGAGAGCAATTCACATGTCGCCAACCCGGTTGGGCTTGATTGTGCCGAGTTCGAACACCACCATGGAGACTGAGCTGCCTGAGATGGTGGCGCGCCGTGCGCAACTCGTACCAGAGGAGCGGTTCACATTTCATTCCAGTCGCATGCGGATGCAGCACGTCACCGCGGAAGCACTGTTGCAGATGGATCATGACAGCAACCGCTGTGCTGTCGAGCTTGCCGACGCCCGATGTGATGCAATGGCTTACGCGTGCCTCGTAGCGATCATGTCGCAGGGGCCCGGTGCGCATAAGGCCGCGGAGACGCGGCTGACCAAGGCGGTGTGTGATGAAGGCTGCGACATTCCGGTTCGCTCAAGTGCAGGTGCGTTGATACGTGGCCTCGACGCCCTTGGTGCACAACGAATCGCGATGGTTACCCCTTACGTCAAAGCTCTGACCGAGAAGGTGGTCGAGTATGTCGAAGATGCCGGCGTAGAGGTGGGGGACGTCATCAGTCTCGGTGTCGCGGACAATTGCGCGGTCGGTCGGCTGGACCCCGGTGATCTTCCCGCGACCGCCGCCCGCCTCAACCGGAAGGGTTGCGACGCGATCGTGCTATCGGCGTGCGTGCAGATGCCTTCGCTTGCCGCGATCCCCGAAACGGAGGCGCGCCTTGGCCTTCCGGTGCTCTCCGCCGCGACGGCTACGACTTTCGAGCTGCTGACGGCGCTCGGTCGTTCCACCGTGGTTCCCGATGCCGGTCACCTTCTCAGTGGGAGCTTCCCCGCAGGCCGTTCCGCGTAGACGGGCTGAGGGGCTTCGCCGTCACGCCGCAACTCGGCTTCCAACATGCCGATGCAATCTCGCCAGTCGGCGACGATGCCAATGTCGGCGTGGTCCCAGACCGGGGCGGTTCGATCGGGATTGATCGCCAGGACTGTCCCTGCCGATCGCACGCCCGCCATGTGGTTGAATTTGCCGCTCGTTCCGATCGCGACGTACAGCCGCGGTGAGATGGAGCGGCCAGTGATCCCGATCTGGCTCGAGTGCGGCAGCCAGCCCTGGTCGGTCACCTTGCGGGTACACCCGATCTCGGCGCGCAACAAGTCCTGTAACGGCGCAAGGAGGGATAGCTCGTCCGACGCGACGCCGGCGCCGACTCCGATAACGGTGCCTGCCTCGCCGAGACGTTCGAGCGAATCCTCCTGGCGCCGTGAGTGAACCGCCACCCGGTTGCGCCGGTTGGCGGCGATGGACGAAACCTCGGCAGTGTGGACCCGAGGCCGCGGCCGCGGCAGTACCCCGGCGCGGAGGGTGGCCATCTGCACCGGCGAGGTCGCAGTGATTTCCGCGACGAGCAGTCCTCCGAAGGCGGGCTTCCAGGCGACCAGCCGCCCGTTGACGACCTCGAGGTCGACGGCGTCGCCCGTCAGGCCCGCGCCGACCGCCGCCGCGACTCGAGCGGCGATCTCACGTCCGGACGCGGTCGAGCCCGCCAGGATCGCCCAGGGCTGTTCGGTGCGCGTCCAGTCGGCTACCGCGCCCGCAACGTCCTCCTCAACCGCCGCTCCGGATACGTGCACGAGTCGGTCGGCTCCCCATGAACCGGCTTGCGTCGCGTTGGGTTGGCGAGACACCAGCAGGGCGGTGGAGCCGGAGAGCGAATTCGCCAGACGCGCCGCCGCGCCACACAATTCCTGCGCAAGGGCGTCATGGCCCGGCTCGGCGAGAACCGCGACGACCGGTCCCGGCCCCCCGGTCACGCCTAGAGATGGCGGTCCGGGCGGTTGGGCGTTCGTGAGTGCGCCTCGATCGCGCAGTGCCTGCACGGCGTTTCGCACCTGAACTCGAATCGGCGCATCGGCGTCGATCTGGCGGGATCGTTCGATCGACAGCCGCCGGATCTCGCCGACCGCCGTCAGGCTCGCCGCGGCGCCCCAGGGCCCTGAACCCAGCTGGGCAGCGCTGAGCATGGTGACCGCCCGATCTGGCACGGCCGCGTACCCCTCCGGCGGTACCTTTGCCGGGTCACACAGGCGCTCCGCGCACGAAAGCACGGCCGGCAGTCGCACTTCGGCGTCGATCCACCCGTCGTCGTGCTCGCACCCTACCGTCATGACATCCCCGTCGAGGGCGAGAGCTTTCACTCCTGCGACGAATGGCAGATCGAGAAGCTCGGCCAGCTGGGGCGGCACCTGTCCGGTGTCCGCGTCGAGGGAGTTCCTGCCGGCAAGTATGAGATCGAAATGTCCCTCGCGTGTGATCGCCGCGGCCAGCAATTGTGCCGTCGCGATAGTGTCGCTGCCCGCAAATGCATTGTCGCTCAACAGGACGCCGCGGATCTCGACGCCGCGGTCAACACCCCACGCGATTGCTTCCCTGAGGACGTCCGCTGCGGCATCGGGTCCCAACGTGAACACGACGACCGAGGAACCGGCTGCGTCGGCGGCGAGCTCGACCGCCTTACTGACGGCTCGGCGGCAGTAGGCGCTCATCTCCAACGCGGCGCCATCACGAACCAGCCGACCGGCTGGCCCAAGCTTCATCTCCGCGAACGCAGGGACTTGCTTGACCAGTACTGCGAACCGAGTCACCTGCTGACCCCCACTTCGCCCGGCTTAGTGCCAGGTGTAGCCGATATTCCATAAATACTTTATATTAATGGAGCTTCGATAGCCCCGGGAGGCGGCCACGCCAGCTCAGCTTGATGCCGGAACCTAAGACCGCCGGACCGCTCGACCTCGACGGGGCAATCGCAGCTGGGGCCGCGATGTGCCAGCAGGCGGTCCAAGGAACAGGGTTGCCAGAAAACGCACAGCTTGCGCCGCTGACAGGCAGGGGCGGCAATGATTGCTAGACCCGCGAAGATCAGATATATAGTATCGATCCAAGGATCGTGATGTCGTGTACCGCCCACACATGCGGGAAGGAGTTGACGTTGATCGCCACTGACGGCATATCGAAACCTGTGAATGCCATCGGCGGCTTCTTCGCAATGGCGCTGGACACCTTGATCCTGATGCCGCGGCGGCCATTTGCTGGGCGGGAGTTCCTGCTTCAGACATGGTTCGTGGCGCGGGTGTCGATTCTTCCGACACTGATGTTGTCCATCCCGTTCACTGTTCTGACGGTGTTCACGCTGAACATCTTGTTGGTCGAGTTCGGCGCGGGGGATTACTCGGGCACCGGGGCCGCGTTGGGCGCTGTCACGCAGATCGGCCCGGTGGTGACGGTGCTAGTGGTCTCCGGGGCGGGCGCCACGGCCATGTGCGCCGACCTCGGCGCACGAACGATCCGTGAAGAGCTCGACGCCCTACGGGTGATGGGCATCAACCCGATCCAAGCTTTGGTGGTCCCAAGGGTGCTGGCCGCAACGCTGGTGGCGCTTGCCCTGTCATCTTCGGTGACCGTCGTCGGATTGACCGGGAGCTTCTTCTTCGCGGTCTTCTTCCAGCACATCACGCCGGGTGCGTTCGCGGCGAGCCTCACGCTCATCGTCGGCCTGCCCGAGGTGATCATCGCCTTGATCAAGGCGGCATTGTTCGGTCTGGCCGCGAGCCTGATCGCCTGTTACAAGGGCATCTCCGTTGGCGGCGGTCCCGCAGGGGTTGGGAACGCAGTCAACGAAACCGTGGTCTTCGCGTTCATGACGCTCTTCTTCATCAATGTCGTCGCGACGGCAGTCGGTGTGAAGGCGACGATGTGAGCTACGCCGCTGTTCCGAGCTCGCTGCGTCCACGGTTGCGGCGCATGGCGAAAAGCTGTGCCGCGGCATGGAACCAACTCGGAGAGCAGACGCAGTTCTACGGGTCGACCATCGCCTCATCGGCGTCGGCCATGGCGAACTACCGGGGAGAAGTCGTACGGCTCATTGCGCAAATGGGGTTGGGCACCGGCGCGCTCGCGGTGATCGGCGGCACAGTGGTCATCGTCGGCTTCTTGACGTTGTCGGCGGGTGCGGTGGTTGCGGTGCAGGGCTACAACTCGCTGGCCGGCATCGGTGTGGAGGCGCTGACCGGCTTCGTCTCGGCCTATGTCAACGTTCGTCTGCTCGCGCCATTGATCGCGGGCATCGGCTTGGCCGCTACCATCGGCGCCGGCGCAACCGCTCAGCTGGGAGCGATGCGGATCAACGAGGAAATCGACGCGCTCGAGGCAATGGGGATTCGTTCGATTCCCTACTTGGCATCGACACGTGTGGTCGCAGGTGTGATCGTTGTCATCCCGCTGTACTGCGTCGCGGTGTTGATGTCGTTCTTTGCAACGCGTTTCGGTACCACCGCCGTCTACGGACAGTCAGTCGGCGTCTATGACCATTACTTCTATACGTTCCTTAATCCGACGGATCTGATCTGGTCCTTCTTCCAGGCAGTGGTGATGGCGACGATCGTCATGCTGGTGCACACCTATTACGGCTATAACGCTCACGGTGGGCCGGCGGGCGTGGGCGAAGCCGTCGGACGGGCGGTGCGCACATCGCTCGTCTCCGCTGTGATGGTGACCTTGTTCGTCTCGCTGGCCATCTACGGACAGTCCGGCAACCTGAACTTCTCCGGGTAGCGGGATGGCAGCCAGGAACGGGGTGTACCGGATCCGCCCGGCGTGGTGGACATTGATTCTGATCTTCACGATCGTTGTGTTCATCTTGGCGTGCGCGGTGTTCTTCCGCGGAACCTTCAGATCGTTCGTGCCGGTCACCTTGAAATCCGATCGCGCGGGCCTGGTGATGGAGTCGGGCGCGAAAGTCAAGTTGAGGGGTGTCCAGGTCGGTCGCGTTGCGACAGTGACGGGGGGAGATCCGTCGGCAGTTAGTCTGAAACTCGAAATCGATCCGAACCAGGTCCGATACATCCCTGCCAATGTGCAGGCAGAGATCAAGGCCAGCACAGCCTTTGGCTCCAAGTACGTCGACCTCGTCGTTCCGCAAAACCCAAGCGGGAAGCGGTTGGCCGCCGGCGCGGTGCTGCAGTCGCGCAATGTCAGCACCGAGATCAACACAGTCTTGGAAGATTTGGCTGGGGTGTTGCGTCAAATCGACCCGGCGAAGCTGAACGCGGTGTTGGCCGCCTTCGCCGACGGCGTGCGTGGTCAGGGTGAACGCATCGGCGAGGCCACTACCGACGCCAACGAGGTGCTTCTCGCGATCAACCCGCGGATGGACACGGCGCGGCAGGACTTCCGTTCGTTCAAGGGCTTCAGCGACACCTACGCTGCTGCCGCTCAAGACATCTTGGCCACACTGGATTCGGCTAGCACAACAAGCACCACGATCACCAAGAAGGCCTCGGCGCTAGATGCATTGCTACTCGGCACCATTGGATTTGCCCAGAGCGGCATCGACCTTCTCGGCCCCAGTCACGACAATCTGGTCCGCTCGGTGGATCTGCTCGAGTCCACAACCAGGCTGCTGATGAAGTACAACCCGATTTACACCTGCCTGCTGGTCGGCGGGAAAAACTTCTTGGACGATGGCGGCTACGCGGCAACCGGCGGCAGTAACGGCTACTCGGCAATCCTTGACGCCGGGGTCCTTTGGGGCAACGACCAGTACCGGTATCCGGACAACCTGCCCATCGTCGCGGCCAAGGGTGGGCCGGGCGGCAAACCCAGTTGCGGCTCGCTGCCGGATGCCAGCAGGAAGTACCCCGTTCGATATCTGGTAACGGACACGGGCTGGGGCACGGGGCTCGACGTCAGACCCAATCTGGGGATCGGGCACCCGTGGTGGGTCAATTACTTCCCGGTGACCAGGGCCGTGCCCGAACCACCAAGTATTCGCGGCATGGGGCCGCCTGCCATTGGGCCGGTGCCCTATCCAGGCGCGCCGCCCTACGGAGCCCCGCTATACGGCCCAGGGGGGACCCCCCTGTATCCCGGGGTCGCGCCGCCGCCACCCGGTCCTGTACCGCCGCCCGTACCCTGACCGACCAGCCGGGAGAACTCGTGAGAGACAACTTGAAAGGCGTGATCTGGCGCATCGCCGTCTTCATGACGGTTTGTGCGCTGGGCACCTTCGCCTTGCTCGCGGTCTTCGCGCAGCTGCGATTCCAGCGAGAGAACACATACAACGCAGAGTTCAGCAACGTGACGGGTTTGGAGGAGGGAAACTTCGTCCGCATCGCGGGCGTGGAGGTCGGCAAGGTCAAGAAGATCTCGATAAGGCCTGACAATGTCGCGGTGGTCGAGTTCTCGGCCGACGACTCTGTCGTCCTCACCAAGGGCTCCAGGGCCGCGATTCGCTATGAGAACTTGATCGGGGATCGCTATCTCGCGCTGGAGGAAGGTCCCGGCGGCGTGCAGAAGCTACCCGTCGGCCAGACCATTCCGCTGTCCCAAACTGAGCCGGCGCTGGATCTCGACGCCCTTATCGGGGGCTTCCGTCCGCTGTTTCGTGCGCTTGATCCCGACCAGGTCAATGCCCTGAGCGGCCAGCTCATCCAGGCCTTTCAGGGCCAGGGTGCCACTGTCGGCTCATTTCTCAGCCAGACCGCCGCCTTAACCAGCACGCTGGCCGACCGCGACGACCTGATCGGCCAGGTCATCGCCAACTTGAACGTCGTGCTGGGCTCTCTCGGCGATCAGGGCAAACAGTTCGACAAAGCGGTGACTTCATTGTCCGATGTGGTGAAGGGGCTCGCCGCACGCAAGACCGATATCGCAACCGGACTGGCGTATGCGAACGAGGCGGCCGGCACTACCGCGGACCTACTGACGCAGGCCCGGCCGCCATTGCAGAAGGTGGTCCACGAGATCGACCGCACGGCGGGGATGGCGGTTGCCGACCACGACTACCTCGATAACCTGCTCAAGGGGCTGCCCGACAAGTACCGGATCCTTTCCAGGCAAGGGCTGTACGGCGACTTCTTCAGCTTTTACATCTGCGACATCGTGCTGAAAGTCAACGGCAAGGGCGGTCAGCCCGTGTACGTGAAGGTCGCGGGCCAGAGCACGGGGAGGTGCAGCCCGAAGTGAAAACCTTCACTGAGCGGAGTCCATTCGCCATCGGGTTGGCCGGTATCGCGTTGCTAGCCGGGATCATGGCTGCCGCACTGAATTACGACAAATTGCCGTTCGTCTCTGCCCAAGACACCTATGAAGCTCAGTTCGCCGAGGCTGGTGGATTGACCAGTGGTGCTGCGGTGCAGGTCTCGGGATTTCGCGTGGGCCAGGTATCCAGTGTGGAACTGGACGGTAACAGGGTCCTGGTCAGATTCGACCTGGCCGACAACATCCGACTGGGTGACCGCACCGAGGCGACGATCAAGACCAAGAGTGTCCTCGGCGCGAAAGTTCTCGAGGTGACGCCGCTCGGCGATGGCCGGCTCAGCGGCCCGATACCGTTGGAACGCACCACATCGCCTTATCAATTGCCAGATGCACTAGGCGATTTGAGTTCGACAATCAGCGGGCTTGATACTGCACAGCTTGCCGACTCGCTGCGGACGCTGGCGCAGACTTTTCAGGACACGCCACCGGACCTGAGGGAGGCAGTGCAGGGCGTAGCGCGGTTCTCAGAGGCAGTGAACAAGCGCGATACGCAACTGCGAAACCTTCTTACGAACGCGAACAAGGTCACGGGCGTGCTCTCCGAACGAGTCGATGACGTCGTCAGTCTCATCGCTGACAGCAATTCACTTCTCGCGCAACTGCGAACCGAAAGCACAGCGCTGGACCAACTCTCGGAGAACATCTCGGCTCTGTCCAAGCAGTTGTCCGGATTCGTGGCCGATAACCGCGCCGAGTTGAAACCCGCGCTGGACAAGCTCAACGGTGCGTTGACGATCGTCGACAGCCGGAAGAACGAAATCAAGCAAGCGCTGAAGTTGGTGCCCAAGTACATGGTGGCACTGGGCGAAACTGTGGCATCGGGCCCGTTCTTCAAGGCCTACTTGGCCAACCTGGTGCCGGGGCAGTTCGTTCAACCGTTTGTCGATGCGGCATTCTCCGATCTCGGATTGGATCCCAACGTGCTGTCTCCGTCGGAGCGATCCGATCCGCAGACGGGCCAACCAGGCACACCGGCGTTGCCAGTGCCGTATCCACGAACCGGACAGGGCGGTGAACCCCATCTCACCCTCCCCGACGCGATCACCGGTAATCCCAGCGACCCCCGCTATCCATATCGTGAACCGCTTCCGCAACCGCCGCCGGGCGGCCCACCCCCCGGTCCGCCGGCGGGCTACACGCCGACGCCTGCACCCCCCGCACCGCCGGAGGCCGGACGGTGAACGGGATGCGAAACGCCAGGATCGCCTTGGCGCTCGGTTTGGTTCTGTTGCTGATGGGTGGCCTCTTCGTCGCGCTGCGATCGTCGGATGCGTCGCGTCGAGTCTCGGTCACCGCTTACTTCAACAACACCAACGGTCTGTTCGTCGGTGACGAAGTTCGGATACTCGGCGTGCGCGTCGGAACGATCGAGCGGATCACACCCGAGCCCGATCGCGTACAAGTCAAGTTCTGGTTCGCTGACAAATACAAAGTTCCTGCCGACGCCAACGCCGTGATTCTGTCGCCATCCGTCGTCACCGCACGGGCCATCCAGCTGACGCCCGCTTATACCGACGGGCCGGTGATGAGGACCGACACCGTGATCCCGCAAGAGCGCACGGCCGTTCCAGTTGAGTGGGACGACTTCCGTGCCCAACTCCAGAAGCTGACCGACTACCTGCAACCGACCGAACCCGGTGGTGTCAGTACGTTAGGCGCCTTCATCAATACCGCCGCGGACAACCTTCGCGGCCAAGGCAGCGACATCCGCAACACCATAATCCAAGTGTCGCAGATGTTTTCCGCCTTAGGTGACCACAGCGGCGACATCTTCGGCACCATCAAGAACTTGGCCACCTTGGTTTCGGCGCTACAGGCGAGCACCGATCTGATGAAGCAGTTGAACACGAACTTGGCGGGGACGACGGCGCTGCTTAGCAATCGGCCCGGCGAGATAGCCAACGCGATCAGCGATCTCAATACGGCGGTCGGTGATGTCAAGAGCTTCGTAGCAGAGAATCGCGACTCGATCGGAACGACCTCGGACAAAGTCACTTCGGTGACTAATGCGCTCGTAGAAAGCCTCGGTGACATCAAGGAAGCACTACACGTCGGTCCCACCGGCTTCCAGGATTTCACCAACGTCTATCAGCCCGCTCAAGGAGCATTCACCGGGATCGCGGTAGTCAACAACTTCGCCGATCCGATCTCGTTTCTATGCGGCGCGATCCAAGCGGCGTCGCGCCTGGGCGGCGAGCAGTCGGCGAAATTGTGCGTGCAGTACCTGGCGCCCATCGTGAAGAACCGTCAATACAACTTCCCGCCACTCGGCATGAACCCCATAGTCGGTGCCCAGGCACGTCCGAACGAAATCACTTACAGCGAGGACTGGATGCGGCCGGATTACGTTCCACCCCAACCACAGTCCCAGAATGAAAGCGCAGCCACCGAAGGTCCGCCGCTGCCCGCAGAGCAAGTGGCGCCGCCGGGACCGCCCGATGCTCCTACGGTATCGCCCGCCGAGGACGTAGCGACGAATCCAGCTGAAGGCCTGCCCGGAATGATGACGCCACCCGGGGGAGGGTCATGATGCGAATGCACTGGCTCCGTGTCGCCGCCGGAATGCTGGTGGTTGCCCTAACAGTGTCTGGTTGTGGCTGGCAAGGTTTGAACTCGCTACCCCTTCCGGGCACCGAGGGACGTGGACCAGGCTCCTTCGAGGTCAAGGCACAACTGCCCGACGTAACAAACATCCAGCGCAACTCCCGGGTCCGGGTGGGCGATGTGACGGTCGGCCACATCACGAATATCGAGCGGCAAGGCTGGCACGCATTGGTGACGATGCAGCTCGACGGGGACGTCGATCTGCCGGCCAACGCGACGGCAAAAGTCGGCCAAACCAGCCTGCTCGGCTCTCTGCACATCGAACTGGCTCCGCCGACCGACCTCGCGCCAGAAGGCAAGCTCCACAACGGTTCAGTCATTCCGTTGTCGGCGGGTTCGGCGTATCCAACGACCGAACAAACCCTGGCCGGGCTTTCCACGCTGCTCAACGGTGGCGGGCTGGGTCAGGTCCAGGACATCACCAAAGCATTCAGCACTGCATTCGCCGGCCGCGAGCGGGATCTAAGGAGCCTGATCGAACAACTCGACCAGTTCATCGCCCATCTCAACGACCAGACGGGCGACATCATCGACGCCACCGAGAGCCTCAACAATGTCGCCGCACAGTTCGCCGAGCAGAAACCGGTGGTGGACAACGCGCTTCGAACGATCCCCGACGCACTCAGCGTGCTCAAGGACGAGCGCGACCACCTCGCCGAGGCGGTCGATCGCCTGGGCAAGTTCAGTGCGTTGGCGGCCGATTCGGCCAACCAAACCAAGGAAGCATTGGTACAAGAGTTGAGGGACGTCGGTCCGGTACTCGAGTCGCTGGCCAACGCCGGTCCCGCGATGACCCGCTCACTGAGCTTCTTCGGTACCTTTCCGTGGCCCAACGAAACCCTCGACAAATGGTGGCGCGGTGACTACGCCAACGTCAGCGTTGTCGTCGACCTCACTTTGAGCCGCTTGGATTCCGGCCTTTTCACCGGCACTCGCTGGGAGGGTGATCTGACCGAGTTGGAAATGCAGTGGGGCCGCACGATCGGGCAGATGCCAAGCCCGTACACCGCGGGCAATCCGCTGATAGTGCCCTACCAAGCCGATCAGGGCCCATGACATGAGAACTTGGCAGATCAAGGTTCAGCTTGCGTTGTTCCTCACCATATCGCTGGTCGCTGCGGCGTACATGTTGGTCGGCTACATCAAGGCGCCGGCGCTGCTCGGTGCTGACCGGTACTCCGTGACAGTGCAGCTGCCGCAGTCCGGCGGCTTGTACGAGCGGGCAAACGTCACCTACCGAGGCACCGAGGTCGGGCGCGTCGAGTCCGTAAACCTCACCGATACCTGTGTCCAAGCGGTGCTTTCGCTGCGGTCCGATGTGCGGATCCCGTCGGACGTCGACGCCCAGGTCCACAGCCAAAGCGCAGTCGGCGAGCAGTACATCGCACTGTTGCCGCGGGACGGCACGTCTCCGCCGCTGCAAGAGGGTGACGTCATACCGGCAAACCGTACCTCGATCCCGCCTGACATCAGCGAGCTGCTTCGCGCGACGAACCGTGGCCTGCAAGCGATTCCGCGCGAAAACCTGAAGACAACCGTCGATGAGGCATACCTGGCCGTCGGCGGTCTGGGGCCGGAGATACAGCGGTTCGTCAAAGGTTCCACAGCCCTGGCCATCGCCGCCCGTAACGATATCGGTTCGCTGACCACGTTGATCGATCAATCCCAGCCCGTGCTGGATTCACAAAGCCAGACGTCAGAGGCTGTCCAGGCGTGGGCGGCGCACCTGGCCGACATCACACAGCAATTGAAGAGCAAGGATGCCGCGGTTGCTGGAGTGCTCGAGAATGGCGGCCCGGCCGCCGACGAGACCCGTCAACTATTCGAGCGACTTCAGCCGACGGTGCCACTGCTCCTGGCCAACTTGGTCAGCGTCGCCGACGTGGGCGTCACGTACCGCAACGACATCGAGCAATTTTTGGTCGTGCTTCCTCAGGCCACTGCGGCCATGCAAGGAGTAATGGTGCCAAACCGAAACACGAAACAGGACTACAAAGGCGTCTACCTGAGCTTCAACCTCAACCTCAATCTTCCGCCACCGTGCACAACGGGGTACCTGCCAGCTCAGCAACATCGTCCGCCAAACCTCGTGGACTACCCCGAACGGCCCGCCGGTGACCTGTACTGCCGAATACCGCAGGACTCGATCAATAACGTGCGCGGGGTGCGTAATACACCGTGCGAAACCCGCCCGGGCAAGCGCGCACCGACGGCGAGAATGTGCGAGAGCGACGAAGAGTACGTGCCGCTCAACGAGGGCGAGAACTGGAAGGGCGACCCGAACGCGACCTTGTCCGGGCAAGGCGTTCCGGACATGGGGCCCGCATCGCCCGCCCCGACGCCGCCGTCTGCGGCCCAAGCGCTGCCGCCCGTGCCGATAGCGGTCGCCGAGTACGACCCCGCCACCGGCGTCTATGTCGGGCCTGACGGCCAGGTGCGCAGGCAAGCTGACCTCGCCCAGACCGGTCCGAAGGACAAGAAATGGCAGGACTTGCTGATACCCCCGGGCGGCAACTGAATCGGCTGACTCGTCACGGGGCAGCGAGTACCGGTTTCTATCGTGACTATACTGTATATTATATAAGATGAGCCTGAGATCTACGAATCGCCATCCGCAGATGGGTCTGAGTCCGTTAGCCAGCGGATTTCGCTGCGGCCGGGGCCTTCGCTGGTTCGAGGGACTGCTGTGGTTTTCCGACGTCCGGGGCGAAGCGGTGCACACCGTCGACATGCTCGGCAGAATGACCACGCTTCCGGTGCCCGGCCACGCGCCATACGGGCTGGGTTTTCGTCCAGACGGGTCGTTGTTGATCGCCTCGGCGGAGGCTCGACAAGTACTGCGCTACGACGGCGAAACGATCACCACCGTTGCCGATCTGAATGACGCCGTGGCGGCCAGCCTGGGCGACATGGTCGTTGACGGCCTTGCGCGTGCTTATGTCGGATGCCAGGCACGTACCGGAGGTGCCGTCGTGCGCATCGACCCAGACGGAACCGTGACAGTCGTTGCTGACGACCTGAAGCTTCCGAGCGGGATAGTTATCAGCGCCGATGGCGCGACCCTCATCGTCGCCGAATCGATTGGTCGACGGATAACCGCCTTCAGCATTGACTCCGACGGGGGGCTCTCGGGGGATCGGCGGATTTTCGCCGAGGATTTGGACGGACAGCCGGATGGGATCACGCTCGACGCCGAGGGTGGCATCTGGGCGGCAATGACACTGGCTCACAGGTTCCAGCGACTGCTGCCCGGCGGCGTGGTGACGCACGACATAGACATAGGAGATCGCACGCCGATCGCCTGCATGCTGGGGGGACCGGGCCGGCGCATCTTGTTCACGCTGGCGAATTCTGATGAGTATTCGCACCTATCGGCCGGCTCGTGCCGACTCGACACGATATCCGTCGACATACCTGGAGCAGGCTGGCCGTGAGCCCGCGGAAATGAACATGAGCGAATCGATATGGGCCTCTGCATCGGCGGTTGATCTGACGGCAAGCGCCCGAATGTCTGACATCCGTCAACGGCCCGCCCCGAAGCGACCATTGGGCGCATAAGAGCTGAATGATGCTGGAAATCATCGACAGGGGCGGCGACACGGCGACGCATCGGACACCGATAGTGTGTGTGCACGGCGGTTGGCATTCCGCTTGGTGCTGGGCAGACAACTTCCTAGACTTTTTCGCCGACAGAGGGTTTCGGGCGATTGGCCTGAGTCTGCGCGGCCACGGCGCGAGCTGCTCCGACAAGCCAGTGCGGAAATGCTCTATCGGCCACTATCTCGATGATCTGCGTTGCGCCATCGATGATCTGGGCGAGTCGCCCGTGCTCATCGGCCATTCCATGGGCGGCTTCATCGTTCAGAAGTTCCTCGAGAACCACCGAATCCCCGCGGCAGTCCTGATGGCTTCCATTCCGCCGCAGGGAGTCATGCGCGCAATGCTGCGACTGTTTCGCCGGCATCCCGCTGTCGCCATGCGTGCCTTCACAATAGGGAGTTCGGTGGATTTCGTTAATACCTCGCCCCGTGCCCGCGAGACCTTATTCAACGCACATACACCTGAGCCTGTAGTTGAATCGTGCGTTGCTCGACTTCAACCCGAGAGTGTGCGGGCAGTCGCACTGGGAATGATCCGTCCGCGACTGCCGAAAACGCAGCGGGTAACAACCCCCCTTCTGGTTCTCGGTGCTCATGACGACGGGATGATCACATGTCGGGAAGTGTGGGCGACTGCGAGTGCGTACGGTACCCGCGCAGTATTTTTCCCGGCGATGGGTCACGACATGATGTTGGAACCAGGATGGAAAGACGTCGCTACGCGGATAGTCGACTGGCTGTGCGCCCAGAACATCTGATCGCCACGAATCCCGATGCGCCATCGGGCCGACTCGAGAGCGGAGTGTGACGAATGGCCCGAACCGATGGCGACAGATGGGATTTGGCGTCCAGCGTGGGCGTGACGGCCACGCTGGTGGCCACCCAGCGCGCGCTCGCGCACCGTGCCGGGCTGATCGATGATCCGCTTGCCGAACCGCTGGTGCGTGCTGTGCGCCACGAGTTGTTCATCCGCCTGCTCGACGATCAATTCACCGCCTCAAAGCCGGATCCCGAATACGCGGCGCTGCGGTCGATCGATGGCATCGTAGTGCGTACCCGATTCTTTGATCGCCTATTCACAGACGCGGTCGAGGCGGGCGTGCGCCAGATCGTCATTCTCGCTTCGGGACTGGATTCACGCGCTTACCGGTTACCGCGGCCGGAAGGGTCGGTGGTCTTCGAGGTGGATCAGCCCGGGGTGATCGACTTCAAGGCAGGCGCGCTGGCCGACCTCGGGGTGAACCCATCGGCGGAGCCTCGAGGCATCGCTATCGACCTTCGCGATGACTGGCCGACGGCATTGGTGGAAGGTGGCTTCGACCCCAGCAAGCCGACAGCGTGGATTGCAGAAGGATTGCTGATATACCTGCCCCCAGAAGCGCAGGACCGATTGTTCGACAACATCACTGAACTCAGTGCGCCGGGAAGCCGAATGGCGACCGAGTTCGTCCCTGATATGAGCGTATTCCTCGGCGAACCCGCACAACGTGTCGTAGAGCGGATGCAGGAGTACGACAAGGGACTCGAAGTCGTCAATCTCGTGTATCACGGCGAGCGCAGCGATGTGGTCGAGTACCTGGGTGGTCTGGGATGGCAGGTTTTCCCACAAACGACAAGTGCGATTTTGAAGGCCAACGGCTTCAAGTTCCCCGATGACGCTGCGCTCGCGCCCTATGGCAACGCGACCTATGTCGCTGCGGCCCTTGGTCAGTCGTGAACTTCACCGCTCAGATCGCAAAGTGCCACGGCGGCCGTCATGGCAGAAGTCCGAGTCGGCAGTTCACGACACGGCGCGCCGAAGACTTTCGCCCGGCGCGGTCATCACGGGACGCCTCCGCTGTCCACCATCGCGGATCCGGTCTGGCGGGGCATTGCTCCTGCACCTTTGCGCCGCGCCTGACGATGGTGCCCGACCGCCAACGGCGGGTATCCGTGGGTTCATCGGTCAAGGTCTCGCGGTTGGTTCGATGACCCGGGGTGCTGCTGATGCGGTGGAGGCCTCCAGGTGGTCACCGCGGGAGGCCGAGATTCTTGCGGTGACATTGCGGTTGCTGCAGCATGAGGGTTACGACGGGCTGACGCTGGACGCGGTGGCTGCGACCGCGCGAGCAAGCAAAGCCACCGTATATCGGCGCTGGCCGGCGAAGGCCGAATTGGTTCTAGCCGCGTTCGTCGAAGGGGTTCGCCAGGTCGCCGTCGCGCCCGAAACCGGCTCGCTTCGCGGTGATCTGCTGCAGCTGGGGGAGGTGATCTGCGAACAGACGCGTGCACATGCCGCCACGATGCGGGCGGTGCTGGTCGAGGTATCGCGGAACCCTGCACTCAACGACGTGATGCAGCACCAGTTCCTCGATCAACGCAAGGCTTTGTTCAAGCATGTCCTGCGGCAGGCGGTCGATCGCGGTGAGATCAAAGCCGCCGCGATCACCGAAGATCTCTGGGATGTGATGCCCGGCTATTTGATCTTCCGCTCGATCTGGTCGGCTCGACCGCCCACCCGCCGCACGGTAGAAGCACTCGTTGATGATGTGATGATCCCCAGCCTTACCCGACGAAACGGCTAGACCAGAAGGCCATTCAGTCTGTTTGGCTGCGCAACTTCCACACCTGGAGCAACGCGCGGCCGACATGTAAGTGTTCGTTTGGAGCTCGGGCGCAGCCTGGCCGGTTCGCCAGTGGATCGAGTCTGTGTCCTCGTAGCAGTCGCGTCACGCAGTGGTGATCGACAGCAGCTTGAAGGTGCGTACCCGCCCGGCGACTTGGGCGTGACACTGCGACAACAACGGGTCTGAGAGCTCTTCGGCGAGAGTGACTTCGACGGGTTCCGGTTCGGCGTTGAGGACTACCGTGATGCGATGGTCGCCGCGTTGGACATCGAGAGGATGCAGCGCATCGATGCGGTCGTCGCCGGATGCCTCGCGTGCGAAGTACTGTGCGGCCTGTACCGCATGGGGAAGTGACGTACGGCCACGCAGAAATCTGTTGTCCAGTCTCCCGTCGAGATACAGCCGAACCAGTTCCGCCGAGTCTGTGCTGTCGACCCGGCCGTAGCAGAGTCCCTCCGGAAGGACGAGCATGGTCGCAGCGAAGCGGTCGCCGCCCAGATGCGAGCACTCCCAGGTTATTTCCGGGAAATCGGCCGCGATCGCCTGGCACGCCTTACGCCCGCGAACTGCGCAGCACTGGTCGTGTTTTCCGTGTGCGCAGATGGCGACGAGGGGATCGGTGGACAATGTGCCCGTCGGTCCCGTCCAGGGCGACCTCGAGAAGCTCTCGCGGATCGTTCACCTCGCCGCGATACAGCGACTCGAGGCCGACCTCGGTGTGCGCGACGAACCATCGCCACCGCGGGGTGTCCGACCGGCGGCCCGGCCGCCGGATTGCCGCGATGCGCATGCGGGCGGCTTCTACGCGACGGACGATGGCGCGCCCTAGTTCCGGGTTCGATACATGACGGCGACTGCAAGAACGCCGACGGTCCCCATGCACCGGACAATTCGAGCAGCACCCACGACGATCCCGCTGAGGCCGTGCCGTACATCGGGTCGTCACGCGCCAGCGACTGGTCGCTGCACGGCTGTCTCTTCGCGGCGGTCATCTCTGGACAGGCACGACGACGGCTTCTCGGAGAAGCCTGCGGATGAGCACCGCTCCGTCCGCGCGGTCCAGGCCCGGAAGGGCCCCGGCATCGCTGACGACCCCGGCATGGAGCAACCGGAGGGCTTCCGCGCACGACTCCGGGAACGTCATGGTGCGGTCGGGTAGGCGCAGAATGACGCGCTCCCCGGCGGACTCGATCGAGACGATCAGCCCGTGCCTCCACTGCACCGACGTCGTGTCGGCCCGGTCGGCAGCGGCCAGCGAGGCCAGCGGACGGACCGCAACGGCGCGGGTGTGATTGACGAACTGCTGTGACATCTCGGCGGCGGCGCCATCGCTGAGTCGTGTGGCGTCGTCCCGTAGGCAATCGACCATCTCGGCCATCACCTTGGTCACGGCCGCGATCATCTCATCCCGATCGGTCGGGTCGCCGCCCATCGGCAGCGACCTTCGCAGCCCGGCGTCTGCTGCCAGTTGATCGACGACGGTGCGAGCGATGTCCATCCCGGTCCGCGCCGACACCCCGATGGTCAGGTGGATCGACATCGCCTGCCGTGCCTGCGCCGAATGTACCCACCCGCGAGGCAGATACAGCGCGTCACCGGCCGACAACACCGTGTCGATGACGGGGTTATCCGTGACCCGCTCGGCGATCGCCGCGCGGTGCGCCGTCCACGGCTCGGACGGCAGGGGATGGTCGTGCACCGGCTCATGCACGATCCAGCGCTTCTCGCCGGACACCTGCAACACGAAGACATCGTGGACGTCATAGTGCGGATCGAAGCCCCGATTGGTCGGCGGTGTGATGTAAGCATTGGCCTGCACCGGATGTCCCAGCGCGTCGACCGCCTGGCGGACGAAGCCGATCAGCGGCGGCCACAGCCGGTGCAGACCCTGTAGGACGATCGTTGCGCCCGAGGCGAATTGGCTCAGCAGCTTCGCGGAGTCGATTTGATCGGGCATTTCTGCACCGAAACCAGCCGGTCCCGAGGTAGCAGTCTTTCGCGAGGACGTCGCCGTCCCTGGCCAATCTGATGAAGGGAGCGCGGACCCCGCGCTCGGCGAGCAACTCGTCGACGGCGTCGACCGAGAGCAGGTCGCTGAAGTCGCGGGGCAGCGCCTCGGCGCGGCTGAGCAACGGCTTGCGACCCCAATATTCGGCAGCGAACGTATCGGGATCGGCCGCCGCGCAGCGGCTCAGCATCGACAAGCGGTCAGGCGGTTCCGTCGGCACCGCCGTCATGGCCTTGGGGGTTGGAGCCGCCGTCGGCCGGGCCTTCGCCTGCGGTGCCGTCGGCTCCGCCGTCGTGGCCTTGGGGGTTGGAGCCGCCGTCGGCCGGGCCTTCGCCTCCACCGTCCGAGGTGGTGATGTCGTCATCGTCGAGTGCCATGCTGGTCCCTTCTATCGGCCAACGCAGGAGATCCGCTGCGCCAAGCAGGGATTGCCCCCGATAACTGGAACGAAACCAGCCAGTGCTCGCGCTTACTGCAACTCTGCCCAATCATCTACAGGTCGCGTCTTCGTCGGGAACTGTCACCCAGGTCCGCTAGACTCGCACATATGTTCGGACAGTTGGCGGTCATCGATACCGATGCCGATGAGGCGACGCTGGTGCAGCGCATCGCCGAGCTCGAACATTTCAAGTCGGTTGCCGCTGCACGGCAGGCGCGTTTGACCGTGGCACTGGATCAGAAGCGCCGCGCCCGCGAAGCCGCCGAGGGCGTCCCCGCCGCCAAGCGCGGGCGCGGCCTGAGCTCTGAGATCGCCCTGGCACGCCGCGACTCCCCGAATCGCGGGGGCCGCCACCTGGGCTTCGCCCGCGCGCTGGTTTACGAGATGCCCCACACCCTGGCCGCTTTAGAGGCCGGGGCGCTTTCGGAATGGCGCGCCACCCTGATCGTGCGTGAGTCGGCCTGCCTGACCGTGGCCGACCGCGCCACACTCGATGCGCAGATGTGTGCGGATCAATCCGAACTCGAGGGCAAGGGCGACAAGCGCATCGAGGCCGACGCCAAAGCCATTGCCTACCAACTCGACCCACATGCTGTCGTCGACCGCGCGGTGCGCGCGGAATCCGAGCGCACCGTGACGATCCGGCCCGCACCCGACACCATGGCGATTGTGACTGCGCTGCTACCCATGCGCCAGGGCGTATCGGTCTACGCCGCGCTCAAGCGATCGGCCGACACCACCTTCGACGGCCGCGGGCGCGGCCAAGTCATGGCCGACACCCTGGTCGAACGGGTCACGGGCCGCCCGGCCGAGGTTCCCGAGCCGATATCCGTCAATCTGGTGATGTCGGATCACACGCTGCTGGGTGGGGACAACAGTGCGGCGCTGGTGGATGGGTATGGGCCGATACCGGCGGGCGTGGCGCGTCGGCTGATCGAGTGCGCCACCACCGACAAGCGGTCGGCGGCCACGCTGCGGCGGCTGTATCGGCACCCCAAGACTGGTGTGTTGGTGGCGATGGAGTCGCGCTCGCGCCGCTTCCCGGCGAGTCTGGCGAGGTTCATCGGGCTGCGTGATCAGCGATGTCGCACACCGTATTGCGACGCGCCGATCCGCCATCGCGATCACGCCGTGCCTCGAAGCCGCGGCGGGCCCACCAACGCGATCAATGGCTTGGGTATGTGTGAACGGTGCAACTACGACAAGGAATCCCCGGGGTGGGACGTCACGACCAGTGATCGCAAGGGCGTCCATCGCGCCCAATTCGTGACACCCAGCGGGGCGCACTACCGCTCGACCGCGCCGCCGCTGCCCGGACCACCCGTTGTCGAGGTGAGCGAAGTCGAAGTCGGCATCGGCATCGCCATCGCTGAGCACGCTGCCGCCTAGTCAGGCGCCGCAGTTTGCCCGTTATGCGCTAAGGCCGGGTCTAGTCGTCGTTCGCAAAGGGCGCTGAACAACGAACGACCACCGCCTCGGCGCTTTCGGGAAGTCTGTGCAAACAACGCTACGAAATCCGTCGCTGTTGCCACGCGGTGCGGAGGTTACCGGTCGGCCGCACTGCCCGGCGCTGCGTGAAATGCGCTGTTAGCCAGCGATAAATGAGAATTCTCTGAAGTTGACGCCGGGCTACGGATTTCGCACTATCCTCATGCGTGGTTGAGCTCCCAGCCGCCGGGTATGCCTCACCGGCCCCGATGCGCTTCCAGTGCTCGCCGCCGACGCGGCCCGGCCCTCCACCTAAAGCTCATGGGAGATGTGTGATGGCTGCCGCCGGCCTTCTGCGGGTACACCGCCCGGACACCGCCTCAGCGGATGACTTTGCGCGATGCGGAAGAGCGACTTTCGCTGTGCGCCACTCCTCTTCGACTCGCGTGGTCGTCGCCGTGGTGGGCGACATCGACGCCGTGAATGCGCGCAGTCTGGGGCGTTACGTCGAGCATCACGTACGAGTGTCCAAACAATTGGTGCTTGATCTGCGCGCCGTCGACTTCGTCGGGAGCCAGGCCTTCACCGCGCTCTACTACGTCAGCGTGCACTGCGCACGAGTTGACGTGGACTGGATCATCGTCGGCAGTCATCCGGTGCGGCGCCTGCTGTCGATCTGTGACCCCGAAACCGAGCTACCGCTCGCTGACGACCTGCTCACGGGCCTGGAGCGGCTGGACCGTCTTGCGCGCTGTCGCTACCACATCGCCGCTGGGTGACGAGCGGGCTCACAGCTCAAGGATGAGGCGAATCATTCACCGGCATCGCCGCAACAAGGGGAGTGTCGACTCCGACCCTGCCCACGGCATCTGCGCCACCCGGAGAGGCCAGAGGCTCGTCGCGACCCGGCAGCACGGTGGTGAAGAACGCGGCGTTGTCCGCGAGGTGCCAATAATCGTCCTCGGATAGGTCCGTCTCGTACTCGATCGCCTCGACACGGCAGACCAGCTTGCATGCGCCGCAGTCGACGCATTCGTCGGGATTGATGTACAACGTGCGCGCACCCTCGTATATGCAATCCGCCGGGCATTCCGCCACACACGACTTGTCCATGACGTCAATGCACGCCGAACCAATCACATATGTCATTCCTCGACGGTAAGAAATTCGTCGTGTGTACAACAAAGGGCGAATGGCATCTCCTGAGGGACTTTGGTCCCGCCGCATTTATCAGCTCGTTATGGAGACGACTGCCAGCGCTACCACACACGCCAGGATCACGACCGTGGTCAAGCCGTAGACGAACAGGCCTGGGCGGCTGAGTTTGAACTCGCCCATCAGGTCGGCGTCGCGGCCGATGCCGATCATCACGATCAGCAGCGGTATCAAGAGCACAGCGTTGAGCACCTGGGTTGCCACCAGAATCGTGACCAGAGGAGCGCCCGGGACCATCACGATCAGTGAACCGACCACCGTGACGAGCCCGAACGTCAGGTAGAAGGGCTTGGCCTCGCGATACGGGTCGTCCAATGCGGCTTCGACGCCGGCGTATTCACACACTGAGTAGGCCGTCGACAACGGCAGGATCGATGCGGCCAGCAGGGCGGCGCCTATCAGGCCCACCGCGAACAAGGTGGCGGCCGCGCCACCGGCGAGTGGTTGCAGGGCGACTGCGGCGTCGGCGGCATCGGTGATGGAGCGCCCGTCGCGGTGCAGGGTGGCCGCGCAGGCGACGACGACGAAGAATCCGATGACGCCGGTCAGCACGGCGCCGGTCACCACGTCGATGCGTTCCAGACCCAGGTCCTCGGTGCGCAGTTTTTTGTCGGCGGCGTAGGACTGGATGAAGGACAGCCCCCACGGCGCGAGCGTGGTTCCGACCGTGGCGGTGACGATCGCGATGGCCTCGCCGTTTCCAGGCATCGTCGGTACCAGCAGGCCTCGAGTTGCGGCGCCCCAGTCGGGATGGGCCATGATGCCCGAGGCGATGTATGCGAGGAACACGGTCGACAGCAGGAGCAGCAGATGCTCCACGCGGTGGAAGCTGCCCCGCAGCACCAGCAACGAGACGACTGCCGCCGCGGCAGGCACACTGACGTATCGGCTGATCCCGAATAACTCGAAACCTGCTGCAATGCCGGCGAATTCGGCGCATATTGTGCCGACGTTTGCGACGACTAAGACGACAAGGACCGCGCCGCCCAGCTTTACGCCGTGGCGCTGACGCACCAGACCGATCAAGCCCTGGCCGGTCACGACGCCCATGCGGGCGGCCAGGGAATGAAAGATCACCAGCGCGATGGTGGACAGCAGCAGCACCCACAGCAGTTCGTAGCCGTGGTCGGCCCCGAGCACCGAGTATGTCGTGATGCCGGGGGGGTCGTCGTCAGACAGGCCCGCGAGCAGCCCCGGGCCGATGACCGCCAGCAGCGCACCGAGTCTGCGGCCGCGGCGCATCACCGCTTAGTTTCCCGTGGCATATGACGTCGGCGGGGCCAGACGTGAGAGCGCAGAAAACGTCGGCCGCGCAGGACGGGTGGGTGTGCCAGAAGATAGCGCCAGTGTGTCGCATGGCTGGCGGGCATCACGGCGACGACGTCGGCGGCTGCGTTGCCGGCCATCGCGCGCAGTATCCGCTCACCCACCGAGGGATGGCTGGCGCGGATCGTGTTGGCGGCCAGTGTCGGTCCTTTGGCAGCGAGGACCTCGGTGGCTGACTCGGTGTCGAGATGGGCGATGAGCATCGCCAGGCCACGCGCATCCAGCAGATGCACGGCCGAGCGCGGTGTCGCGAGTTGCACGGTATGGCCGCGCTCCGAGGTCAGATGCAGGTCATTCCATGCGACGGCGTCACCGCGCGCCCGCGCTGCCAGACGTGCGAGGCCCAGCCGGCGCAGGACCGCTCCGAACCCGACCTCGACGCCGACGAGTTCCACGCGGCCGTCGGGGCGGTGAGTGAGCACCACGTCGGCGACGCGGGCGAGCCGCTGTCCGGCGATGTCAACGATCTGCGTGTCCAGAACGTCACGGACAAGCAGTATTTCGTCGGCTTTCAGCGCTTCGGTGGTCGAGGTGATCGTGAAATCGGCTCCATCCGAGATCAACTGAATGCCAGAGTGCTGAAAGGATCGCACGGCTTCCCACGGCACCAATAGATCAGGCCCTTGGTTACGGCGCACCATTATTCGTTCGACCGGAACGACATCGACAAGGCCGCCGACGTTCACGGTGAGGTCTGCAAGGCGGCCCACCACACTCTCATCCGGCGCGCGCACCTCCCAGCCGACGGTCCTGCTGAGCAACAGCACGTCAGCAGCATGCCCCACCCATCGACGAAAGATCACCGGAAACCGGGCCTCACCTCCGAACAGCTGACCGACGACCTCGGGAATGGTGACCAAAGCCCTCAGAGCGACAGCCTGTATGGGTGGTCGTCTTGACATAGAGGTCAGCAGATCTCCGAGGTCACGTCGACGAAGCGAGGAACCATGAGCGTGACGTACCAATCCCAACATCGCACGCGGATGTTCGCGCGCGTGCTCGGCCCGTTCTTGACGATCGTGATGATCGTGGCTCTGGCGCGCTCAGGTGATATGCGGCAGTTGCTTCCCGAGTTCACGAACAGCGCCGTATGGCCATGGGTGACTGGCGCATTCATTCTGCTTGGCGGTATCGCCGTCGTCGCGTTCCATCAGGTCTGGAACAGTCCCGCCGCGGTCATCGTTTCGGTGCTCGGATGGCTTGTCGTGGTCCGCGGCATCATTCTCCTGGCGTTCCCAGACGCGTTCGCCTCCGTGGCCAACTGGATGATCGGGGCAACCGGTGCCTGGATCGCCGCCTTCGTGGTGATGGGCCTGATCGGGCTATATCTGACGTACGTCGGATGGAAGCCCGAACGAACAGATCTGCAGGGCGCATCTGTCCACATCGATATCGACCTTCCGAATGCAGCTTGAACGACGGATCGCATTCGCCGGCTGACGGGCGAGTGTCGATGGGCGAGGGATCGAAGCGGGAGCTGTCGGTCGACCTATACCGGGTCTGTGCTGTCGCCCTGATTGTGATGGGCCACTGGCTCGCGGCTTCCGTGGCCTACCGCGAAGGTCACTTCGTCAGGGAGAACCCACTTTCGGAACTGCCTTGGACCCAATGGCTTACCTGGATCTTCCAAGTCGTGCCCGTCTTCTTCTTGGTGGCCGGCTTCGCGGGCGCGGCGTCGTGGACACGGCGACATGTCGGCCCATACGCGGACTGGCTGCGAATGCGGTTCCGGACGGTTCTCGGGCCGACGACGGCCTACGTCTTCGTCATACTCGCTTTAGTCGCTGCCGCGGTGGTCACACACGTCGATGCGTCGTCCATGGCGATCAGTGCGTGGGCGGTGGCGATGCATCTGTGGTTCATTCCGGTGTATCTCGTGATGGTCGCGCTGACTCCGGTAGCGGTTGCCATGCATCGTCGATGGGGACTGCTCGCGCCGCTGGCGCTCAGCATCGCAGTTGGCGTCGTGGACGCCGTCAGTGTCAGCGGATGGCTACCCGCGCTCGGCAACGCGAACAATCTGTTGTGTTGGTTCGCGATGTATCAATTGGGCGTCGCGTGGTTCTTCGGCGCACTACGCGGCATTCGACCGATCGCCATCGCGGCTACAGCCGGTGTGGTTTTGGTGGCGGCTCTCGGATTCGGTCCGTATCCGGTCAGTTTGATCGGCGTGCCCGGACAGACCGTACAGAACAGCGCACCACCGAGCGTCGTCATGCTGGCAGTCGGCATGGCGCAGGCCGGCGTCTTGATCGCGATCGCACCGGCGGTGACCCGATGGCTGCGCGCGTCGCCCTTGCAGCGCCCGTTGGCTGCGGCGAACAGGCGGGTGATGTTGGTGTATCTCTGGCACATGGTCGCGGTGGTGCTGCTCTCGGTGGTCGCCTACCCGACGGGCCTGTTCCCTCAGGCCCCGTTGGGCACCGGCGCCTGGTGGTTGTCACGATTGCTTTGGGTCGGGGCGTTGGCGGCGTTGACCGCAGTGGTGTTGTCAGTCATCAGCCTCGGACGCTCTGTGCTCGCCGGCAGCCTGATCTCCGTACCGATTCGCCTTCCCGCCAACTTCGCCGGCCCGATGCTCGTCGCCGGGGCGGCCATCGTCGCTGCCGTGTTATGGCAACTGAGCCTGGACGGATTCGCGCCGACCGGCGGATTCCCCACCTGGACAGCGCTGCTCTACAGCGTTGGTATCGCCTTGGCGGCCCTGCAACCCACGCGTGAAGCGGTGGAGGCGAACGAGAGGAAGTGACCTCGGGGCGCACGTTCGGGGTCTTTGGTCCATACTCTGCGCGTGCGCACCGGCCAAGACTTCTGCCATGACCACCTTCGCGGGCCGCGTGGTTCACGACGAACTCAAGAGCGTGGTATCGGCCTTGTGTGCGAGGTTCCCCGATAGCACCCGAAGTGAAGTCGAGAGCGTCGTTGCCGAGGCGTACGCCGAACTCACCGCGAATGCGAGGGTGACCGCGCATCTGGTTCCACTGACTCTCAACCGGAGCCGACGCATCCTGGCCGGCGGAGCCTCCAGCGACGGGGGGTCTTTTGGCCATGGCTGAGGGGACGAATGCCTCCGGTGACATGCCTGCGGGCGGCGTTAACGTGCGGTCAGCCAGCTGATCCGCCGGTTTGCCGGTGATTTGAAGGAGCATAGAAATGACTTCCGCATCAGAATCATCTGCCCTGAAGTACCACGGCATCGTCGTCGCGGTGGACGGTTCGCCCGCGTCGCGAGTAGCGACCGATTGGGCGGCACGGGACGCCGCGCTGCGGCAGGTGCCCTTGACCGTTGTTCACGTGGTGGCTCCGATGGACATCGGTCCCTGGGTTGATCTGCCGCTGTCGGGCGAGTTCTGGGAGGAGCGTGAACGCCGCGCGCAGCAGATCATCGACGATGCGTTACGCGTGGTCGCCGATGCCGTGCGCGACAGCGGCGAGATATTGGTCGATCATCGCGTCGTCTACGACACGGTCGTACCCACCCTCGTCGACATGTCCAAGGATTCGGACATGATCGTGGTCGGCTGCAGAGGACTCGGTGGAGTGCAAAACCTGCTGCTGGGCTCTGTCAGCTCGGGCCTTGTTCACCATGCGCACTGCCCCGTCGCCGTCATCCACGATGAGGACCCGTTGATGGATCATCCCGCCACGGCCCCCGTAGCGGTCGGCATCGACGGGTCGCCCGCTTCGGAACTGGCCACTGCAATAGCGTTTGACGAGGCGTCTCGTCGTGGTGTCGAACTCGTCGCCATTCACACCTGGATGAACAACGCGGATTTCAAAGTCGACGTGGCAGGCGAAGAGGCGGCCGCGCAAGCCGATGAGGAAGTCGCCCAACGCCTCGCGGGCTGGTGCGAGCGTTACCCCGACGTCGTGGCTCACCGCGTCATCGGCCAGGACAATCCCGCGCACCGGCTGCTTGCGGAATCGGAGCGGGCGCAATTGCTGGTCGTGGGCAGTCACGGGCATGGCGGGTTTGCCGGCCTGCTGCTGGGCTCGGTGAGCTCTCACGTAGCCCACGCGGCGCGGATGCCCGTGATCGTCGCCCGGCAGTCCTAACCTGTCCATCGGCTGCGCAAGTCACTCAGGTCTGGGTCTTTAGACTCTCTCGATTGTGACCGATAAACGGCAGCCTTGAACGAGTAGAGAACCCTTCCATCTGAGGTGAAAGCGATGAGCGCACATTTTCCCGACGTCGAGACGCTGCGGTCGGCGTTGATGCTGGCCGTTCGGGCGCCGTCGGTGCATAATTCGCAGCCCTGGCGATGGGAAGTGGGCGAGCACAGCCTGCATCTGTACGCGGACCGTGATCGACATTTGCCTCAGACAGATCCCGATTCCCGCGATTTCATGATGAGCTGCGGTGCGGCGCTGAACCATTGTGTTGTCGCCCTCGCCGCGCTGGGGTGGTCTTCGAAGGTCCACCGGTTTCCCAACGCCGCCGATCGGGACCATGTGGCCTCGATCGAACTTCGTCGACAACAGCCGGCCGATGCGGACATCGCGCTGGCGTCGGCGATCCCGCGCCGACGCACGGACCGGCGAAACTACAGTCCATGGCCGGTATCCCACGGCGATATCGCATTGATGGGAGCCCGTGCCGCGCGTGCCGGCGTGACCATGCGCCGGGTCGATGACCTGACGAAGCTGAAGCAAATCGTCGCCGAGGCCGCCTGGCGGCACGCCGACAACTACGACTACGGCGCCGAGCTGGCGGCCTGGAGTGGACGATATGCGTCCACCGCGGGGGTTCCGGCGCGCAGCACCCCGGCGCCGGACGCGGCGGCGGCGTTGCCGTCGCGGTGGTTCGCCGGCTCGGCGCTCGCCCAACACCCGGACGTCGATGGGGCCGAAGACAACGCTGTCGTCGTCGCGCTGGGTACTGCCGAAGACGACGACTTGGCACGCCTGCGTGCAGGCGAAGCCACCAGTCTGATACTGCTCACGGCCACCGCATTGGGTCTCGCAAGCTGTCCGATCACCGAACCGCTGGAGATCGCCGAGACGCGTGACGCGGTCCGCGCCGACGTGCTGGGCAACGAGGGGTATCCGCAGATGTTGTTGCGTATCGGATGGGCCCCGGTCAACAGCGATCCATTGCCTTCCACCCCGCGGCGCGAGCTCTCGGAAGTCGTTGTACGCCTGGATGGTTCGACGCTCTGAGCGACTCGCCTAGCGGCTGCTCCCGTCCAGCTCGATCCGGATGTGAAGCACGGCGCCCTCTCGGTGGCGCACGCAGGCCCAACCGACGTCGCTCAACACGTTGAGCATCAGACGGTTCTCCGCCAGGACGTCAGCTACGAAGTGGTGAATGCCGTTCGCCTTGGCGACGGCGCCGAGTCGGCGCAGCAACGCGGTACCCACGCCATGGAGGTGCTCGGTGTGTGCGACGACGACCGCCACCTCAGCGTCGCCGGAAGGCTCGCGTGCGACGTAGTTGGCCACGCCCAGAAGCTTTTTGGATGCGAAGGCGCCGATGGCGTACTGCCCCGTTGAGGGTTGGGTCAGCGTCTGTGCGTGGGCATGCACGTGGGCCGGATGCGGCGTGAAGAAGCGGAAGTAGCACTCATCGTCACTGAGTGCCTCGTACAGGTCGACGACTGTCTCGGCGTCGCGCGGTTCGAGCCGCCGCAGCGTGATGGTCGCCCCGTCCGCCAACGTGGCTCGTGAAGCCCGCAGTCGCGTCCGGCCCGACACGGTCAACGCACGACGAGCACGGAGCAGCCACCGTGCGCTGCAATGGCGTGTCGATGCGCTCCGATGATCTCGGCTACCGATGAGGCATCTGCGCGGCCGACAACGGCCAGCTGCACCGGTTCTGCGCTGTCTTCGGTCAGATATCGCGCGATACCGGCCCGAGTGGTGACGGGGTAGACGTCCACGTCGTGGTACCGCTGTCTCCATGTGTCGAGCCGACGATCCAGGTTGGCGTACGGCTCTTCGCCGAGGTCTTCGCGCCACACACCGACTGCTAGCACCGGCGCATTGCGAAGACGGGCCTCTTCCATCGCATGTTCGATGACCGAGTCGTTGTCGGCGCGGTCCTCGACGACGACGGCAATAGAGTCGTGACTTCCCGCCTGCGTGTCGTGCGGTGCTCGGATGACCGCGACCGGGCAGTACGCATCTTCGGCGACCGTCGCCGCAGTCGAACCCAGCACCTTGCTGGCGACGAACCCGATTCCGACGGAGCCGAGGCAGACCATCGCGGCATTGCGCGATTCGTTGATCAAAGCCGTTTCAATTGAACCCCAGAGGATTTCCGTTTCGACCTTGACGTGTTTGCCGGTAGCCTCCACGGCTGCTTTCGCCACGCGCAGCGCTGACTCCGCATCTTGCACGTCGAGCCGGAATCGGCCCTTCTCCGGCGCGGTCTGCTCTTCGATGTGCGTGACGTGAACGATTTGGAGGGGAACGTCGCGGCTGATGGCTTCGTCGATCGCCCAGAGCGCCGCGTTCATTGCGGCGTCGGAGCCGTCGATGCCGACGACCACGGGGTCGGACGTGTTCCACATGCCAAGCTCCTCGTGTTCGATGGCTAGGACGATATTGGCCGCGGCCGCAACGCACTATGGCCATTGGTCCCCGCTGCTGCGCCGATCGTCCCGCTACCGAATCGAGGTCACTCCTCGGGGTGGCGCTGTGTTTGATCCAGCTTGGAGATGAATACCGCGGCTTGGGTCCGTCGTTCCATGCCCAACTTTGCCAGTAGCCGCGACACGTAGTTCTTTACGGTCTTCTCTGCCAAGAACATCCTGGCGGCGATCTGCTTGTTGGTCAGGCCCTCGCCGAGCAGATCGAGTAGCACTCGTTCCTGGTCGCTGAGCCCGGACAACGGGTCGGATTGCTCGGCGGCGCCCCGCAGCTTGGCCATCAACGCCGCAGCCGCACGGTTGTCGAGCAGGGAACGGCCAGCGCCGACGTCCTTGATGGCCTGAGCGAGTTCCATGCCCTTGATGTCCTTGACGACGTACCCGCTGGCGCCGGCCAGGATGGCGTCGAGCATCGCCTCATCCGAGGTGAAGGAGGTGAGCATCAGGCAGCGAAGGTCCGGCAGCCGCGACAGCAGGTCTCGGCATAGTTCGATGCCGTTGCCGTCCGGGAGTCGCACATCCAGGACCGCGACGTCGGGCTGAAGGGCAGGTATGCGGGCCATCGCCTGGGCCACCGAACCGGCCTCGCCGACCACCTCGAGTTCGGGGTCGGAGTTGAGGAGGTCGATCAGACCGCGTCGGACGACCTCATGGTCATCGACAAGAAAAACCTTCACCATGGGAGGCCCCTCTCGGCTGATATGCCCGCGTCGTTCGTCCTCACAATACGTTCTGGGGGTCGCAAACCAGCACTGAACATCCCGCTTTGTGCAACGCGGCGTAGCCGGGCGGCCCGACAATCTCCCTGATCCCGCGTGCCCGCTCGTGGCCGACGACGAACAACTGGATGGTCTCGGCGTTCCGTGACAGGAAATTGAGGATGTTGCCGTGTACCGCCACGGCTTTCACATCCAGGTCCGGATAGCGGCGCCGCCACTGAGCGAGACGACGGTCGAGCTGGGCCTTGGCGCGCCGGTTACCGACGCCGATCGCGGTGCTGTCATGGATATCGGTGAACCGCGACTGCCACACAGTCAGGACACGCAGCGGTGCCCCGCGAAGTTGTGCCTCCTCCAGCCCGCGCCGAAGAACGCCGTCGCTGGAACCATTTTCGTCGACTTCGGCTACGACGCAGCGTTTCTCACTTGCCACCGGGTCATGACCCCGAACAATCGCCACGGGACAGTTCGCGGCGGCGGCCAATGCGGCCGCAGTGGATCCGACATGGCCGTGGCCGCTGCTTTTCAGCCCGACGGAGCCTACGCACAGCATGGCCGCCGCCCGGGATGCCTCCAGCAGCGCTTGGGTGGGTTGCGCTTGCAGGATCTCGACCTCGATCTTGACCGGCTTCTCTGTCGACTCCACCGCAGTGAACGCATAACGGACCGCGATCTCTGCGGTCGCCAGATCATGCGCATCCTGCTGCGGATCCGAAGACGGACGCGGCTCGATGGCATACACGAGCCGCAGGGGAACGTCGCGATCTACGGCCTCGTCAATAGCCCACAGCGCGGCATCCACCGCCGACCGCGAGCCGTCGATACCAACGACAACGGAACGTGAAGCCGGTCGGTGATGTTCCATCGTGGCTCCTCAAGCGTCCTTCGACCGCACCTCGAACACCTCATCGACCGGCCGCCGGGGAGTCGCGGGTGGCTGCTTGTCGATCTGCGGGGCGAGCCCGACGCGGATCAGCGCCTGCGGTGTGGTCGACTGACCGATCAGCGACGCGACGATGTCACGGCTCGCGTGCACCTCGGTGATGTGCGTCAGCGTGCAGGTGGCCAGGCCCGCCATCGTGGCCTCGAGCAGTACCGCCGAGAGCATCTCGCCACATTCCAACACGCTGGTGCGGTCGTTGTCATAGGTCGACAGCACCAGAACCTTGGCATGGTCCCGGCCGAACTCAGCGCGCCTTTCGTCGGTGTGCGCGACGGGGAAATTGCGGTTGATGTCTACACGATCACTCTCGGAGGCAGACACCAGCGAGCTGTACGGTATGCCCTCCGCGGATTCGAATGGTCCTGTCCACCAGGCGAGTTCGGAGTGATACGACGAGTCGTAGAGACGAAGCGACTCGGTGAGCTGAGATGCCTCTACCAGTTCGGGACGCAGTTCGTCGGCGATCGCATCGAGTCGCACAACGTCAGTGGTGACGGCTCTCTTGAACTGTGGTCCAAGCACATCCCAGTCCGGCGGCTCGGCAAACGGCAGCCGATCGGTCCGTCTCTTCAGAATTGCGTCAGCACGCGCGCGGTGGCCCTCGGTGACGAAGTCCATGGGGCTGAAGTCCACTGAGGCCAGGTGGAGCCGGTTGTTGGGATTCGGGTACCTGTCGACGTTGGCCGTCCAGCCGGCGGCAGCCATCGCCACCCGGAAGTGGTCGAGAACGGCGCCGCACCCGAGCAGCGCCTCGCGGCCCGAGTGGTCGGTTGAGTACAGGACGCGGTCCTTGTCGAGGAACAGCGAAACAGCGCTACCCTCGGCCACCCAACGCCACGGCTGGCTGTTGTGCAGCGAGGGCGCGCGGCTGGCTAATTGCACAGCATGCTTGATGACTTCGGTGTCCACCATCGTGTCACGCATGTCTTTAGCCTCGGATCCGGCACAAGCGTTAACCAGGGTCAATGGTCCCCAACCGTGGGCCTTAGGACCCTGGTGGGCGACGTTCGGCCGGCCGGAGCATTGGCGACATGGAGGGTCCCGCGAATACTGCCCGAGAGCCCTGGGCGATCACCGGAAACCTCGCCGCGCAGGTGCGCGAGACACACACCGGCGTCGTCGTTCTCCTCGGTGACAAGGCATACAAGGCCAAGAAGCCGATCGCCACCGATTTCCTCGACTTCACCACGCTGCAGCGCCGGGAAGACGTCTGTGCGCGCGAGGTTGCCCTCAACAGCAGGCTCGCGCCGACCAGCTACCTGGGAGTCGCCCACTTCGTCGGCCAGCACGGGGACGCGGGTGAGCCCGTGATCGTGATGCGCCGCTACGAAGACTCCACCCGTCTGGCTTCGATGATCAAGCAAGGCGGGTCCGTTGACGATCACCTGAAGGCTATCGCCCTGGCTCTGGCGCGATTTCACCGCGACGCGGCACGAAGCCCAGTGATCGACGAACACGGCGACGTGAGCGCGGTCATCGCCCGCTGGGAAGCCAATCTGATCGAGTTGGAACGATATCCGACTATCCCCGCCGACTCCGTATCGGAGCTGCGACGGCTCGTCACGCAATTCATGGCCGGCCGCGGACCACTGTTCGCCGCGCGTATCGCGGAACACCGCATCGTCGACGGACATGGAGATCTGCTGGCCGACGACATCTTCTGTCCGCCTGGTGAACTCGCCATTCTCGACTGCCTGGAGTTCGACGACAACCTGCGCTATGTCGATGGCATCGACGACGCGGCGTTCCTCGCGATGGACCTCGAGTTCCTGGGCCGCGAGGATCTCGGCAGCCTCGTCATCGACGAGTACAGCCGGCGCGCCGGCGATCCAGCCCCGCGCTCGCTGACGGACTTCTATGTCGCTTATCGCGCTGTCGTCCGCGCGAAGGTCGATTGTGTGCGCATGGCACAGGGCCATTCGGACGCAGCCGGCGATGCGCTTCGCCACATCGACATCGCGCTCAAGCACCTGAGGGCTGCCACGGTGCAGCTGATCATCATCGGCGGTGGTCCGGGCACGGGAAAGACAACTCTTGCCCAGGCATTGGCTGAACAGACCGGCGCGCAGGTGATATCGACCGACGATGTGCGCCGTCAACTGCAGCAAGCGAAAGCGATAGCAGGTACCCCGGGTGTTCTCGATGCCGGCTTGTACACGCCGGAGAAGGTCGCCGCCGTCTACGACGAGGTGCTGCGAAGAGCTGAGGAGATGTTGAGCCGTGGCTCATCGGTCGTACTCGACGGTACTTGGCGCGACGCCCATCAGCGCGAGCGGGCACGGCGACTCGGTGACCAAACCAGCTCATCCATAGTGGAATTGACCTGTTCTGTACCGTTGTCGAAGGCCTCGGCCCGAATCGAGAGTAGGGGTGAAACGACCTCCGACGCGACACCTCAGATCGCCGTTGCGATGGCCGACCAGGTCGACCAGGTCGACGACTCGCGCGACGACGGCTATCTCATCGACACCAGTCGCCCGCTCGCCGACTCTGTCGCAGAAGCACAGCAGCTATGTTGCCTCGCCGTGTGACCGAAAACATGAACCCCGTTGTGGTCGGAGTCGACGGTACCTACAACGCGATTCGCGCAGCCCGGTGGGCTGCGGGCGTCGCGAGAGGGCTTGAGGCGCCGCTACACATCGTGCACGCCGTGCCCTATCTGGCGCACAACTTCTCCGATGCCATCGCCAATGTGAGGGCATTGGAGATGTCCGCCCAGCATGAATCGGCCAAGAGCATTCTCGAAGCGGCTGTCCACGCCGTACGCGCGGATTCCAGCGACCTGCTGATCACCACCGAAGAGCTATCCGATCCCGTCGACTCCGCGCTGATCGAGTTGAGCCGACACGCCCGCATGATCGTCCTCGGCGACGAGGAGGTCACCCTGGGCACGGCAATACTCGTCGGCTCGATCACCGTTGCCGTGGCGGCTCATTCGACGTGTCCGGTGGTGGCCTGGCGCGGGAATTCGGTCGCGCCGACCACGCAACCCATCGTCGTCGGCGTGAACAGTGACGACGACAGCCGGTTAGCGATCACCGCGGCCTTCGAACTCGCCGACCGGCTCGGCGTCGATCTGATCGCCGTCCACGCCTGGTCCAAACGCCGCTCCCCGGGCGATGTCACGTTGCCGTTCATGATCGACTGGACGGCGGTCGAAGGTCAACAGCGGCGGTATCTTTCGGACAAGCTAGAACAGTGGACGCGGCTTTACCCCGACGTCCTTGTCACGTACGTAGTCGATGCGAACAAACCCCCAAAAGCGCTGCTCGCCCGCGCCGGCAACGCGCAGTTGGTCGTCGTCGGAAGTCGTGGACGGGGACTAGTTTCGGGCGCTGTGCTCGGTTCGACCGGGCTGAGCCTGCTTCACCACTGCGCAGTGCCGGTCATGATCTGCCGATCGGGGGCGCAGACGGATGACGGCATTCATCCCTCGCACCAGGAAAGAACAGGAATCTCATGATGGAGCGGCTCAACGCATTTGACGCTGGATTCCTTGAAACAGAGGATTCCGACCGGCACGTCAGCCTTGCCATCGGTGGGTTGTCGATCCTCGAGGGGCCCATGCCGGATTTCGAGTCCCTGGCCGCGGGCATTGCGCAGAGAATGGCTGCGGTGCCCCGGTTCAGGCAGGTGCTTCAGACGCATCTACTTGATCTCGCGCCACCGGAATGGGCGGACGATCCCGACATCGATCTGTCCCACCATGTTCGCCTGGGAGCATTGCCACATCCTGGTGATGAGCACGCGTTGTTCCGGTTCGCTGCCGACATCATGGAGCGGCGCCTGGATCGCGACCGTCCGCTGTGGGAATGCTGGATCATCGAGGGACTGGAGGGTGACCGGTGGGCGATGCTGATGAAGATTCATCACTGCATCGCCGACGGCGTCACGACCATGCACATGTTCGCCGGGTTGAACGACGAGGGACACGGGGAAACATTCGCGGCGAAGATTCGGGCGGCCAACGAGCCGTCCGCAGAGAAGCGCAGATTGCCCAAGGTCGACCTCAACCCGTTGAACTGGGCAAGCGACGCATGGCATCTGGCGACGAGCGTGACGAGCGCGGCGGCGTTGATAGCAGGCGGGGCCGCCGAGATCGTCAGCGGCCTCGTGCGGCCCGCGCCGGACTCAGCGCTCAATGGTCCGATGACGACAATGCGGCGCTACAGCGCCGTGCGGGTCAGCCTGACCGACATTGAGAAGGTCAGGGACGCACATGACGTCACGCTCAACGATGTGGCATTGGCAGCCATCACCGAGAGTTTCCGGGCGGCGCTGATCCGTCGAGGCAAGCAGCCGCGGTGGAACTCGTTGCGAACGTTGGTGCCGGTGTCGGTCCGCCCTCCCGACGCTATGGGCATCGCCGGCAATCAGGTGTCCTTGATGTTGCCGAATCTTCCTGTCGACAAGGAAGACCCGCTGGATCAACTGCGAACCGTGCATCGGCGATTGACACGACTCAAGGACAGCGGGCAGCGTGAGGCCGGAGGGGCTTTCGTCGGGGCCTTCAAACTCCTGCCGTTCCCGGTGACCGCATGGACGCTCCGTGCCGTGATGAAGCTGCCGCAACGAGGCGTGGTCACGCTGGCGACGAATGTGCCGGGGCCGCGGCGGCGGATGTCGATCATGGGGCGGGAAGTCTTGTGCATGTTCCCGATCCCGCCGATCGCACTGAACCTGCGAGTGGGCGTCGCCATGTTGAGCTACGTCGACGAACTCGTGTTCGGGATCACCGCGGACTTCGACGCCGCATCAGATGTCGATGAACTTGCGACGGGCATCGAGAAAGCCGTAGCGCGCCTGGTCGCGTTGAGTTGAGGCGCTCCGCGAGAGTCCGGCGTCAAGAACCGCAGTCTATATTGCGCGGGTGCGGAGACCGTGCTCGCGGCCGATCAGATCACCCCACACCCGCGCGACCTCCGAACTGTGATCGAACATCGCCGCTCTGCCGCTTGCCAGCGTGACGAGCGCATGCGAGATGCTGCTCAGTCCAATTCCGGTCTCGGTGACAGCGGCAGCGAGTTCGTTGAATGCATCTCGCTCCGAGCAGTGGCGCAGGGCGATGAGAACGCCGATCGCCATATCGATGTCACGGCGTGACCAATCGTTTGCGGCGACGAACATCGTGTTCGCGGACATGCGTATCGGCTGATTTCCTATTTGTGACTGGTGATGGCTTTGGGTGAGCAGATCGCTTTCACGAATTCGACAATGGCATGCTCCGGGAGGTGCCTTGCGATATCGGCCTCACTGACCATGCCCACCAGTCGATGGTTGTCGATGACCGGCAAACGGCGCACCTGGTGCTCCTCCATCATATTGAGCATCTGTTCCATGTCCGCGGTGGCCTCCACGTGATACGGACTGCCCTGGGCAAGTTCACCGGCCGTAACTGTGGATGGATCCTGTCCTGCTGCAAGGCATTTGACGACGATGTCGCGGTCGGTAACCATTCCGTGGAGGCGATCGTCGTCACCGCAGATGGGCAGGGCGCCGACGCCGAGGTCTCGCATCTGCTGGGCCGCAGCGGTCAGGGTTTCGTGCTCGCCCACGCAGGTGGCTCCGACGTGCATGATGTCGCGTGCCGTGGTCATGGGTCCTCCTCGTCTAATGACGGATTCGATCGTTGGACCGTAGGACTCCGCCGGTTCGGTCACCTAGGGACCTTCGGCCCCTCAACCGGGGTACTGCGCCCTTTTCCGGGATGCGCCAAGCAGGGCCATCATTGCCGAAAGACGGAAAGGAGGCAGGTGATGAAGGCCAAGGTCGGCGATTGGCTGGTGATGAAGGGCCTCACCATCGACTGTCCAGAACAGCGTGGACTGATCACTGAGGTGCATTCCGATGACGGTTCGCCGCCATATGTCGTGCACTGGCTCAACAGCGACCATCTGGCGACGGTTTTCCCGGGTTCAGACGCGCTCATCGTCACGGCGGATGAGCAGCGGGCCGCCGACGAGCGTGCCAAGCAGCGGATCGCGTCAGTCCAGTCCGGTATGACCCACCACTACAGGAGCACGTAGTGGCAACAACGGACTCGCCTTCGGTGGATTCGGCAATCCGCTGAGCTGCACCAGATGCCGAGATCTGCAACGTGGGTAGTTCGGTCCACGGTCAGACGATGAAGTCGGCGGCGAAGAACCGGTGGCCGACCAAGGTGCGGCACCGAGACGGTGCACTGGCGCCATTCGACATCACTCGGATCGAGAATGCGATCGCCCGGGCGGCCCGCGAGGTGTCATGTGACGACCTCGATATGCCGGTTGCGGTGGCCCAAGCGGTCGCCGACGCCCTGGGGCCACGAACCGCGCCCGTCGAGACGATCCAGGACTTCGTGGAAGCCCGGCTGGGCGAAGCCGGTCTCGACGATGTGGCCCGGGCCTACATCCTCTACCGGAAACAGCGTGCCGAGCTGCGCGCGGCGAAGGCGCTGCTCGGCGTTCGCGATGAGCTCAAACTGAGCCTCGCCGCGGTGACGGTACTCAAGGAACGCTATCTACTGCGCGATGCCCGGGGCCAACCCAGGGAGTCGACCGGCGAGATGATGGACCGGGCTGCGTGCCACGTCGCTGGGGCCGAGGAAGGCCACCGGCCGAACTCCTCGTCAGAATGGGCCGAACGATTCTCGGAGTTGCTTCGCAGCCTCGAGTTCCTGCCCAATTCACCGACGCTGATGAACGCCGGCACCCACCTGGGCTTGCTAGCCGGCTGTTTCGTTCTCCCGATCGAGGATTCCTTGCACTCGATCTTCGCCACCCTCGGACACTCCGCCGAGCTCCAGCGCGCAGGCGGCGGCACCGGATACACGTTCGGACATCTGCGACCCGCAGGGGACCCGGTGGCCGACACTGGTGGCACGGCCAGCGGACCGATGTCGTTTCTACGGCTGTACGACACCGCGGCGGAGGTCGTGTCGATGGGCGGTCGGCGGCGCGGCGCGTGCATGGCGGTGCTGGACGCATCACATCCCGACATCTACGAATTCATCACTGCGAAGGCCGAATCATCGGATCGCCTGACCCATTTCAACCTGTCGGTTGGTGTCGACGACGCGTTCATGCGCGCGGTTGCGCGCAATGGCGTTCACCGTCTGATCAATCCCAGGACCGGAGCGACGGTTGCGAAACTGCCCGCCGCCGCACTGTTCGACGCGATCTGCGAAGCCGCGCGTGCGTGTGGCGATCCCGGCCTGGTGTTCCTGGACACGATCAATCGGGCCAACCCCGTGCCGGGCCGGGGCCGCATCGAGGCGACCAACCCGTGCGGAGAGGTCCCTCTGCTGCCCTACGAGTCGTGCAATCTCGGCTCGATCAATCTGGCCCGAATGACCACCGCCGGTCGTGTCGACTGGAACCGTCTGTCCGAGGTCACCGCAATGGCGGTGCGGTTCCTCGATGACGTCATCGACGTCAGTCGCTACCCCTTTCCCGAATTGGGCGAGGCCGCTCGCGCCTCTCGCAAGATCGGGCTTGGCGTCATGGGTTTGGCGGAGATGCTTGCCAGCATTGGCGTTCCTTACGACAGTGATGAGGGTGTTCGACTCGCCGGTCAAGTCATGCGCCGAATTCAGCAGGCGGCGCACGAGGCATCGGCGAAGTTGGCGGCCGATCGGGGCACGTTCCCCGCGTTCGCCGACAGCCAGCTGTCGCGATCACAGCCGCGGCGCAACGCTCAAGTGACGTCTGTCGCCCCGACCGGAACCATCTCACTGATCGCCGGCACCACCGCCGGGATCGAGCCCATGTTCGCGATTGCGTTCACCCGCGCGATCGTCGGCCGACACCTCCTTGAGGTCAACCAGTGTTTCGACCGCCTGGCCCGTGACCGGGGGTTCTATAGCGATGAGCTGATCGACGAGATCGCACAATGCGGTGGCGTGCGTGCCCAGCTACAGTTGCCCGCCGACGTGCGGGCGGCGTTCCCGACCGCCGCCGAGATCGCACCGGAGTGGCATCTGCGCATGCAGGCCGCCGTACAACGCCACGTCGACGCCGCTGTGTCCAAAACGGTCAACCTGCCCGCCGCCGCGACCGTCGACGACGTCCGCTCGATCTATCTCGCCGCCTGGAAGGCGAGGGTAAAGGGCATCACCGTCTACCGTTACGGGAGCCGCGAAGGCCAGGTGTTGTCCTACGCCGCTCCTGAGCCGGTGCTGGCTCGAGCAGACTCCGACTTCAGTGGCGGCTGCGCTGGGCGTTCGTGCGAGTTCTAGGCGGGCACATCGTCGATAGCGGCGATGACCAAAGGCCCTCGCTCTCGCGCCGGCCGCGGCGTAGTAACGAAATCATGAGCCAGAGAACAGAATTGCCGCCCGCAATCGAGGTCGACGTGACGACTAGCGGGGATCTGCCCGGCGCGGCCGACTATGCGCGGAGCAAAATCGGAGGACTCGGGCGGTTCACCAATCGACCCGTCTTGCACGCTCGGGTGAGACTGACCAGACACCCGGATCCAGCGGTCGAGCGCCCGGTGATCGCACAGGCCAATCTCAACGTGGACGGGCGCCTGGTTCGAGCCCAGGCACAGGGCGACACCGCGCACGAGGCGGTCGATCGGCTCGATGCGCGACTGCGGCGCCGGCTGCAGCGGGTGGCCGAACACTGGGAAGCTCGGCGTGGCGGGCTACCCGACAGCACTCCCGATGAGTGGCGTCACCAGTCCGAGCCAGCCCATCGGCCTGGCTATTTTCCGAGGGCTGTCGATGAACGTCACATCATGCGGCGCAAATCGTTTTCCCTCGCAGCCTGTTCTGTCGACGAGGCCGCCCTCGAGATGGACCTGCTCGACTACGAATTCCACTTGTTCACCGAGAAGGGCACCGGCGTCGCGAGCGTCCTTTACCGTAGCGGACCGACTGGCTATCGCTTAGCGCAAGTAGCCCCCCCTTCACCGGAACAGTTGACGCCGTTCGACTTGCCGCTGACCATCAGCCCTCAACCGGTCCCATGTCTGACCGTCGCGGAAGCCACCGAGCGCCTCGGCCTGACCGGCCTGCCCTTCCTGTTCTTCATAGATGCCGAAGAGGGTCGCGCCGGTGTCCTGTATCACCGCTACGACGGCCATTACGGGTTGATCAGCCCGGCAGGCTGATCGCGTTCGGGGCCAGGCGGCCCCGGAGTCGACCCCTAGCGATTCCGGGGCCGTCGTTCGAACGCGGCGCCACTGGCAGCTGGGCTCAGCTTCTCACCGAAGATGGTCGACAAACCAATCGCACGCGAGCTTGGCGGCTTGCTCGAGCGTCCCCGGTTCCTCGAACACGTGTGTCGCACCGGCTATGACGGCGAGCTCGCACTTGGCACGCATGGCCGCTTGTGCGCGTCGGTTCAGGTCGAGCACCGCGTAGTCATTCCCGCCGACGATCAGCAGCGTCGGAGCGGCGACCTTGGCCAGCCAATGTCCCGCGAGGTCAGGCCTGCCGCCGCGAGACACCACTGCCTTCACCGCCACGCGATGGTCGGCAGCGGCGATCAAGGCTGCACCTGCCCCAGTGCTCGCCCCGAAGTAGCCGACCGGCAGCGCAGCGGTATCGGGCTGGGTGGAAACCCAGTCGGTGACATCCGCGAGTCGAGACGCCAGCATCACGACGTCGAAGACGTTGACGCGGTTGCGTTCTTCAGCCGAGGTAAGCAGGTCGAAGAGCAGAGTGGCAATGCCTGCCTCGTTGAGCACCTGTGCGACATAGCGATTGCGAGGACTGTGACGGCTGCTTCCGCTGCCGTGAGCGAAAATCACAATGCCTTTGGCGTTTTCGGGAATCGTCAGTTGCCCGGCAACCGACACCGGCCCGGCGGCAACGAGAACTTCTTCGTCCCGCAGCGGTGCGTCTGCGGCGGCACGATCATCTGATTGCTTCATCTGTCGAAGTGTGTCGGAGCTGCGTGTGTCGCGGATATGGGATTAGGTCCCACAACCGAGGAGACTAGGGTCCTCAAGCGGGTCGATCAGTCTCCCGGATCGGCCATGAGGTCTGCAGAAGCCCTGATTGCACCAGCGCCGCGTCGATGAAGTCCTGCACAGGCCGTGACTCCAAGAAGCCGGTGTGACCGCCCTGGTACCACACGATCTCGGGGCTGCCCCAGTGTTTCCACAGGCGATCGATCTGCTCGCGTGGATGAACCAGCCGGTCAGCCACGCCGGCGTAGATGAAGCGGCCGCGCTTCGCAACGCGAGGACGCAGCGAAAGGGGCGACACCATCCGGCCGATCGGCTCGGCCAACACCATCGTCGCTCGACGCGGGTCGTCGTCGCTGAATCCCGAGTGCCCGCCGAGGAGTTCGATCAGGTCGGCCACGGGGACGCCGAGTACTGCGCACGTGAGGTTGTCGTCGAGGCTCGCGACCAGCGACGCGATATATCCGCCCAGCGAGATGCCGTAGATGCCGATCGGCGAGTCGGGTTGCTGCGACCGGATCCAGGACAACAGCCGCCTGATGTCCCACACGGCCTGTGCGGTGGCGTGCACGTTTGTCATCACATCCTCACCCGGGAACACCGCACCCTTGGGCAGACCACGTCCTCGCGGACCGTGCATCGGAAGTACCGGCATGAGCACATTGAGGCCGAGCTCTTCGTGCAGGTGCCACGCCCGGAAGACCGCGAGATCGAACGCGGCGCGCCCCATCTCAGTACCGTGCACACACACGATCCACGGGCGGTCTTCCTTGTGCCGCAGCATCAAGGCGTATTCGCGACTGTTCGCTGTATAGCTGCGCCAGCGTTCACCGCCCGGCTCGCCCTCGCGCGGGGTGTAGCCGCTGTCGTAGTAGATGCGTTCGTACTCATGCCTGCCGGACTTCACCTGCCGCACCGTCACATCGGTCAGCGGAGGAGGTTTTGCGAAGAAGCGCGCCGGCTCGTCCAGCCACCCTCTGCTCCCGTAGAAGTCCAGCGCCACTCGCACCTCGGCGTCGATGCGCTCGAACTCACGTACATCACTGATCGGCCGGCGAGCACGCAACCCGAGGAGAACGATCTCGTCGCGAAACGCGTGTGCGGCGAGCGCGATCGAGGGCCGCGCGATCGGCAACCCGGAGGGCTTATTGAGGTACTCCCGCCAAGACTGGGCGTAATAACTGCCGGTCCTCGTGATAGGCCCGACAACCAAACCCAGAGCGCCCGCACCTGGCGGCAGGCGGCTCACCTCTCGTCGCCCCGCGTCATCAATGTCGGACGGTTCATGCCCGCCGACGTTACGACTGCGTGAACCGATCGGAATAGGGACGTCGTACACACGCTGAAGGGACGTTCGGCCACCGCGATTGGGACCAATGCCTCCTGCCGCTGCCGACAGGGGATCAATAGCGTCGTGAACTGTCGTCGATCGATGAGGAGGACGCGCATGTCTAAAGTGCTTCCACATCATGGCGATCACGGCATAGTCGTCGGCGCCGACGGTTCGGGGGCATCGCAGGCAGCGGTGCGGTGGGCGGCGCACGAGGCGACGATGCGCCACGTTCCTCTCACCGTCGTGCATGTCGAAACCCCCCTGGCTGTCGCGGCGTCGACATTGGCATGGCCCGCCGGTCGCGTCCCCGAAGAGGTTCTCGAGGTCCAGGAAAACGAAGCCCGAAGAGTCATCGCAGACGCCGTCACGCTCGCCGAGAGCTCCGCGGGAACCGCAACCCGCCCCACGATCAACGATGAACTGTTCTTCGGGCGACCGGTGCCGACGCTGATCGACCTGTCCAAGGATGCGCAGCTGATAGTGGTCGGCTGCCACGGCCGAACCGGCCGGCATCGCCGCATGCTCGGATCGGTCGGCAACGGGCTGATCCATCACGCCCACTGTCCGGTCGCGGTCGTCCACGACGAGGTTTCGTCGGCGCTGGAGTCGTCATCACGCATGCCCGTGCTGCTGGGAGTCGACGGCTCGCGGGCATCGGAGTCGGCGACGGCCATCGCATTCGATGAAGCCTCCTGGCGGGGCGTGGATTTGATGGCGTTGCACGTCTGGAGCGACGCCGACATGTGCGCCGCTGTCGGGATGGACGCCTCAGCTGTTCAATCTTCCGCGCAAAAAACTCTCGCCGAGAGTCTGGCCGGCTGGCACGACCGTTACCCAGACGTCACGGTGCACCATCTGGTCGAGTTCGAGCATCCCGTCCGCCACCTGCTCAAGCAGTCCGAACGAGCGCAGCTCGTGGTCGTCGGCAGCCACGGCCGCGGTGGGTTCGCCGGGATGCTGCTCGGATCCGTCGGGGCCGCTGTCGCGCAAGCGGCCCACGTACCGGTGATCATCGCCCGTCGTCGTTAACGCAAAGCCATTGTCCAAGAACGTAGTTGGAAGGAAAGACAAGCTATGAGCACCCGAGATTTCGGTACGGGACCTGCCCCCGTCGGATACAGCATCGAGGATGACGGCCAGCTTCCGCAGGAGGACACGCTTGACGATCGTGGCGTCGACGACCTGCTGGACGAGGGCTATTCGCCTCCGGAGCAACTGTATGGTCCCGGCGCCTTCGGGCCGCGCGAAACCCTCGATCAGCTGCTTGCCGAGGAAGAAGAGGATCCGGTGTCGCGACTCAACAGTCCCGTCGACAGCGATGAGCAGACGCGCTCCGACGAAGCAGAGCGTGAGGCCGAGTTCCCGGAGCGACGTGAGGTCGGTCGGATGCGGGCGGGCCGACTTGTCGCTCCTGACATGGGATTCGGCGAAGACGTCGAGGCGGAATTGGAGGCGAGCGACGTCGGCATCGACGGGGGAGCGGCGTCCGCCGAGGAGGCCGCCGTTCACATCATCGACGACGAGGACTAGTAGTAGAAAGGGCTCAAATGTCCGAGAACATGAGTCATTCCGGTGTCGTGGTAGGTGTTGACGGATCTTCGTCGTCGACAGCAGCTGTGCGCTGGGGAACACGTGAGGCAGTGCTGCGCAATGTGCCGCTCGCGCTTGTGCATGTCGCTGCGCCGTCGACGACCGGTTCGGTGCCGGCAGCCTGGCCCGCTGCTCCGATACCCGAAGAAGTGCTGGCGCGCAGGGATGAAGAGGCGCGCAACATCATCGCCGAAGCCATCGAGGTCGCCAAGGAAAGCGGACAAGGCGCAGCCCAACTCGAGATCAGCGATGAACTTTTGCTCGGCGGACCAGTGCCGACACTTGTCGACCTCTCCAAAGACGCGCACATGGTGGTCGTCGGCTGCCGTGGCCGAAGCGCGCTGCATCGCACGCTTCTCGGATCGGTCAGCGCCGGGCTGATCCACCACGCGCATTGCCCTGTTGCGGTCGTCCATGACGACATCCCGTCGCGCAAGGAACAAGAGCGGTGCCCGGTCCTGCTCGGAACGGACGGCTCGAAAGCATCCGAGCTGGCGACGGCCATCGCGTTCGACGAAGCCTCCTGGCGAGGAGTGGATTTGGTGGCGATGCACATCTGGAGTGACGCCGACATGCCCGCGGCGGTGGGACAGGAATGGTCCGCCCTGGAATCGGTGGCCGCGGAAACTCTGGCCGAACGTTTGGCCGGCTGGCAGGAACGCTACCCCGACGTCACGGTCCATCGTCTGGTCGAGTTCGAGCACCCGGCGCGCCACCTACTCGATGAGTCCGAGCGAGCGCAGCTCGTCGTCGTGGGAAGCCACGGCCGCGGTGGGTTCGCCGGGATGCTGCTGGGTTCGGTCAGCACCGCTGTCGCCCAAGCGGCCCAGGTCCCGGTCATCGTGGCACGGCAACATTAGCGAACATTTGGAGCTTGCTGGTGAACGATGGTATTCCGCTCGGAAAGGTGGCCGGTTTTCCGCTGACCGCGCACTGGAGCGTGGTGGTGATCCTGTGGCTGTTCACCTGGAGTCTGGCTGCCACGCTGCCTGAGACGGCACCGGGCCACGCGCCGATCACCTACTGGTCAGTCGGAGCCTGTGGTGCCCTGGTGCTGCTGTTCTCGCTGCTTGCTCATGAGCTGACCCATGCGGTTGTCGCTCGGCACGCAGGGATAGAAGTGCTGGGCGTGAAGCTGTGGTTGTTCGGGGGCATCGCGCGCCTCCGTGACGACGCCAAAACCCCCGAGTCGGATTTCCGCATTGCGGTATCGGGTCCGGCGATGAGCCTCGCGCTGAGCGGGTTGTTCGCAGGCGCCGCTGCCGTGCTGGGCCGGACAGGTTCCGCCGACATCGTGGTCGCCGTGGCTTGGTGGCTGGCGGGGATCAATCTGATTCTTGGGCTGTTCAACCTGCTACCTGGAGCGCCCCTGGACGGGGGGCGGATCCTGCGCGCTTACCTGTGGAGGCGACACGGTGATGCGGTGCGTGCCGCCGTCGAAGCGGCGCGCGCGGGGCGCGTGGTTGGCTACGTGCTCATCGGTCTGGGCCTGCTGCAATTCGTGGCCGGGTCCGTGGTCGGCGGCGTGTGGGTGGCGTTCATCGGCTGGTTCCTGTTGACAGCGGCCCGCGAAGAACAAGCGTCTGTTTTGACCCGCCAATCTCTGACAGGCGTGTCGGTGGCCGACTCGATGACCGCGCATCCGCACACCGCTCCGGGCTGGATTTCTGTCGAGGAACTCATCCAGCGTTACGTGCTTGGCGATCGTCATTCCGCGTACCCGGTCGAGAACACCGACGGGTCGATCGCCGGGCTTGTCACGCTGAGCGAATTACGCACCGTCGCACCGGATCAGCGCGCCACCACACTCGTTCGCGACGTGGCCGTACCGCGGGAGCGGGTACCCGTGGCGGATCCGCGCGAGCCGTTGGTGGCACTGCTGGAGCGAATGGCTCAGACCGAGGGCAAGCGTGCCCTCGTCATGGATGCCGATCGGCTCGTCGGCATCGTCACCATGAGCGATATCGCCAAATTGGTCGAGGTACGCAAGCTCACGATGCCGCAGCCGTTCAGCGCCCGGATTCCGCGGCCGAACGACTAGTTGCCGCTCGTCGGTTCTGCCGTCAGCGAGTGACACACCATCACCGGAATCGGGCTGTGGTGCAGCAGGTTCAACCCCGTGGAGCCCAGTACCGCGCCCGCCAGTAGATTGCGTCCGCGACTGCCGACAACGACTAGCTGCGCGTCGGCCGCGTGCTGGAGAAGAGCCTTGCTCGGCCCCTCCGGGTCGACGAAGTGTTTCACCTCCACGTCCGGATACAGTTCGCTCCACGGCTCGAGTAGGCTCAGAAGCTCCTGCCACTGCAGAGCCTCGAGGCCATCCCAATCAATCACGTACGGGTTGGTGATCGCCGCCGGCGGCCGAAACTTCGCCCACGCATGAACGGCCTTCAGTTCGACGCCGAAGCGGCGCGCGAACTCGAAAGCCGATCGGAAGGCGACCGATCCGGTTGTCGCGCCATCCACGCCGAGCAGAACGGATCTATCTGCCTGGATTTCGTTGCCGGCCCGCCACGCAACCACCGGACACGCCGAATGTGCCGTGACGGCAATGGTTGTCGAGCCGACCAACAACGCCGCCGCGGGGGAGACGTCCTCCGAGCCGAGGACGACGAACTGCGCGGTGTGGCTCCGCGACGTCAGCAGCGCGTCCACCGGCTCGTCGGAGCGCAGGGTGAAGACATCGAGTTCGTGGAAAGCCGCGCGCACCTCTTCTTCCGCCGACTTGAGAATCGCCATCGCGTGCTCGCGATGCTCGGCGAGCGCGGCCGCTCGAATGGCCTGTGCGGCGTCGGTGAGCGGTCGACCCGTACCGGGCATTCCATTGACCAGTTCCAGCGGAGCATCGAACTTCTCGGCGACCGCGGCTGCCCATTTCGCCGCCGCCACCGACGCATCACTACCGTCGACGCCGACGACGACGGGCCATGGTGCTTCGGACATCTCGATCTCTACCGGGAGCGGACGACGATCACCGGCGCTTTGGAGGAGTGCGCCACCTTCGAGCTGACGGACCCCAGCACCATTCCGGTGAATCCCCCCCGACCGTGGCTTCCGACTACCACCAGCTGAGCCTGTTGTGACTCCTCGACGAGCCACCGGGCCGGCTGATCGCAGACGATTCGGCGGCGCACGTGCACGTCGGGATACCGCTCTTGCCAGCCGGCCAGGCGTTCGGCCAGCACCTCGTGTCCCTCGTCCTCGTATTGATGCCAGTCCATGCCGAGGACCGGAAACACGCCTACGTCGCTCCATGCGTGCAGTGCTATCAGGTCGACGCCGCGCCGAGACGCCTCGTCAAAGGCCAGGGCCGTCGCGTCTTCCGAAGCCGAGGATCCGTCGATGCCGAGCAATACCGGCGAGGTGTGGTCCGGGGCCTGGGCTTCGTCGGTGTGGATGATCACGATGGGGCCGTGCCCGTGGTGCACCAGACCCGTGCTGACTGAGCCCAGAACGGCGCGGCCGAGCGCGCCTATGCCCCTGCTGCCGACAACCGTCATGTCGGCATCGCGCGACGCGGACACCAGGGCCGAGGCGGCGTCCATGTGTTCCACCTTGGTCAGGACGACCGGCGGCACCGCCTCACCGGCGATTGCCTGGACGCTCTTCTGCGCCTGCTCGATCGCCTCGAGGGCGTCCCGCTCCTGCGACTCGGCGAAGCTGGCCTCCAGGTACGACACCGGCCAGGTGACCACCACGGGCGGAATGGCGTGCATCAGCGTGAGAGGCCGGTCGCGCATGATGGCTTCGTGGGTGGCCCAGCGAATCGCGGCCTCGGACGTGGGCGATCCGTCTATCCCCACCAGGATCCCGAGTCCGGTGTTTGCGTCAGCCATTGCGCACCTCTCTGCTAGGTCGAGGACCGGCCGTTGGTGATTTGCCAGTTGACGTTATGCCGGACACCGTGCGAACCAGCAGGGCCGTAAGTCCCTCGACGCAGTGTCTGTGGTCCCGCCGGGGAAGGGACCCACGGCAGGCCGTTCGACTCTCGATCACCGGCTCGTGTGCCGCCACTATTTGTAGACGTCATCGCTGTCGATCGCGATCGCCGGAGGAATGTGATGGAGACGTTCACGCTGAGCCCGGGCCGGTGCTGGCTCGTCCGCGCTTTCGGGCGCAATCCACTGGTGCGCAGAAGCGATCGAGTGCAAGCGATGCTGCTGCTGTTCGTGCTGATCTCCGCGCTGCTGGCCGCTTCACTGGCGGGAGCGGTCGGCACTGCCGTTCACGACAGCCGCGGCCGGGTCTATGCAGAGGAGTCCCTGCATCGTCATCAGGTCACCGCGACGGTGACCGCAGAGCCCACTCCCACGATCCGCGACACACGACGCGTCAGCGCGGCACCCGTCAGGTGGCGCGCCAACGGATCAGACCACGTCGACACGCTGGAAGTGAACCAGGACGCCAACATCGGCGACCAGCAGAACCTCTGGGTCGACGACTTGGGCAACCGTGCCACCGCCCCACGTCCGAAGTGGCAGGCAGGATTCGACGCTGTTGTGGTCGGCATCGGATCGTGGTTTGGTGTGATGCTGGTGGTCGCAGCGGTGTCAGTGATGGTGGACTTCGAAGTTGCCCGTCGACGAAACCGGATCTGGGACAAGGAGTTACGGGTCCTGCTCGAAAATGATGGCGCCGGCAGTCAGAGTTGAGTCACGCCCTCGCCGGCCTTGGTCCGGCGGTTGCGCCCTCTTTGGCGCATGAGCACCTTTCGGCGCGTGGGACGGAACGCATCACGTCGTCGACGTGCTGACCACAGCCTTCCCAGCCGATCTTGTGACAGGTTGGGCAGCGCACGAGGTAACACATGGGTCGGCCCTTCCCAAGTGTGTGATCGGCTCACGGCGCTGCCGCGAGTTGGCTGCGAACTTGCTCCATGTCCAGCGCCTTGACCTGAGTGATCAAGTCTTCCAGCGCCGCAGGCGGCAATGCACCGGGTTGGCTGTATACCAGGATGCCGACGCGAAAAGCCATGATCGTCGGGATCGACTGAATGCCTGCTGCGACGGCGATCTCCTGCTCGGCTTGCGTGTCGACCTTGGCGTGCACGACGTCGGCGTGCATTGCTGCCGCAGATATACCCCCTCCGGTAACATGGAGCCCGGGACTCGGGAAGGAGCCACATGGTTGGCGACGAAGATGCCATTGCTGCAGTACTGAACCGGCTGCGCCGCGCCCAGGGGCAGCTGTCGGGTGTGATCTCGATGATCGAGCAGGGTCGCGACTGCAAGGATGTGGTCACCCAGCTCGCGGCGGTGTCGCGTGCGCTCGACCGCGCCGGCTTCAAGATCGTCGCGACGGGTCTGCGGGAGTGCGTGACGGGCGACGCGGCCGACGGTCAGAGACCCATGACCGAAGCCGAACTCGAGAAGCTCTTCCTCGCATTGGCCTGATCGGAGATCGTCATGGGTGCCACGGGTATCGCACTGTCCACCACCTTGCACACGTCGTTCGACGAGGCCGTGCAGCGCACACGTAAGGCGCTCGCGGAGCAGGGATTCGGAGTGCTCACCGAGATCGACATGCAGGCGACGCTGAAGGCCAAGCTGGGTCAGGACATGGAGGACTACCTGATTCTGGGCGCCTGCAACCCACCGCTGGCGCATCGCGCCGTCGACATCGACCGGCAGATCGGGCTGCTGCTGCCGTGCAACGTCGTCGTGCGCACCGACCGCAACGATCCCGACACCGTGCATGTCGACGCCATGAACCCGCAACTACTGGTGGACGTGACGGGCGAATCCGAATTGCGGCCCGTCGCCGACGAAGTGAGCGCCAAGCTCCAGGCGGCTATCGACTCTCTATGACCGCGACATCTGCGAGTCGACGAACTGAACGACGTCGCGCAGTGTGCGCAGCCCTTGGTATTCCGACTCGGGGATGTCGACATCCAGTCGCTTGTGGATGCCGATGAGAAAGTTGAGCCAGTCCATCGAGTCCAGGTCCACCTGGTCGCGCAGCAGGACGTCGTCACGGATGTCGTCGGCCTCGACCTCTGGGGCGATGGTCGTCAGCACCGACAGGACCTCGCCGCGAATATCGTTCTGAGTCATCACTTGTCGCTCATTTCTCGAGGATTTCGGGTTGCTGGAGCAACTCGTTGATTGCGGTCAGGAACAACGCGCCGCGGTGCCCGTCGCTTGCCCTGTGGTCGGCCGCAAGGGTCGACTGCACCGTGGTTGCTATTCGGATTCCGCCGTCCACGGCACACACCCGTTGTGCCGGTTTGCCGAACCCGACGAGGGCGACCTGGGGCGGGTAGATCACGCCGAACACCGCGTTGACGCCCTTGTCGCCGAGGTTGGTCACCGTGATCGTGGGATCTGACATCTCCGAACTGCGCAACGAACCGGCGCGGGCGCGGGCCACCAGATCGGTCAGATCGCCCATCAATTCGTCGAGGTTCTTTTCCGCCACGTCGTGGATAGCAGGCGCGACCAGTCCGCCGGCCCGCAGTGAGATCGCGACGCCGACGTGCACCGCCGGGGCGGGCTGGAAGGCCTCGCCCTGCCAGAACCCGCTGAACTCGGCGAAACGCTGGGCGGCCACCGCGACGGCCTTGAGCTGCAACACCGCGGGCAGCACCCGCTCGGTGATCGATCGGTGCGCGTTGCGCTCGGCCAACCAGGTCTGCGCGGTGTCGAGGATGATCTCGTCGGCGAGGTAATAGTGCGGGATCTCCCGTTTCGATCGGCTCATCGAGGCGGCGATGGCCTGGCGCATCATCTGCGCGCGGTCGGTGGCCGTGGCCTTGGCCGTGGCCTTGGCCTTGGGCTCCGCCTTCTCGGCTGACTTCTTCGCCGACGCCGCGCACTCGACATCGTGAATGGTGACCGCGCCCTGGGGGCCGCTTCCGGTAACGGAGTCGACGTCGACCGCGAGCGACGCCGCGACCCGGCGCGCGGCCGGCGACACCCAGCGGCGATGATGCATGATCTGCGGTTCGGCTGGTGTCACCACCGGTGGCGCGGTCGTCGGGGTCACCGACGCGACCGGCTCCGGCACGGCCCGCTCGACGGTTTCGGTGGTCTCGACGGACGGCGCAGGGAGCGGCGCGGCGGTCTCGCCGGGCTCGAGCAGCGTGGCCAAAGCCGTTCCCACCTGGACGGTTTCACCGACCGGAACCAACAGCTCCCCGACGACGCCCTCCTGCCAGCATTCGACCTCAACGGCGGCCTTGGTGGTCTCCACCACCGCGACGACCTGCCCGTGGGTCACGGTGTCACCGGGTTTGACCAGCCACTCGTTGAGCGTGCCTTCATCCATGTCGGCGCCCAGTGCGGGCATCTTGAACTCGATCATGGCCGGTCTCCGAAAAGGCCCTTCACCGCGGTGACGATCTTTTCCGGCTGCGGCAACGCGGCAGCCTCGAGATGCTTGGCGTAGGGGATGGGCACTTCGGCGCTGCAGACGCGCGCGATCGGTGCGTCGAGTTCATAGAACGCACCCTCGACGATCCGGGCGGTGATCTCAGCGGCGAAGCTACCGGTCCGCCAGGCCTCGTCCACCACGACCGCGCGGTGGGTACGGCTCACGGATTCGAGGATTGTCGCGTCATCGAGCGGCCGAAGTACCCGCAAATCGATTACTTCGCAGTCGATTCCGTCAAGCGACAGCTCGTTGGCCGCGTCGAGGGCCTTCGGCAGCGATCCGCCGTAGGTGATCAACGTGACGTCGGATCCGTTGCGGCGGATGGCCGCCCGCGAGATGTCGGTTGGCCGAAGGGTGTCGATGTCGGTGGACGTGTTGTAGAGCCCGACGTGCTCGAACACGATCACTGGATCCGGATCTGCCAGTGCGGCCGACTGCATGCCGTACGCATCCTCCACGGTGGCGGGAGCGATCACCTTGATCCCGGGGATGTGGGCGTACCAGCCTTCCAGGCTGTGCGAGTGCTGGGCCGCCAGCTGCCTGCCGGCCCCTGTCGCCATACGCACGACGAGCGGAACGGAGAACTGCCCGCCGGACATATGGCGCAGTGAGGCAGCGGTGTTGACGATCTGGTCGAGTGCCAACAGGCTGAAGTTCACGGTCATCACTTCGACGATCGGGCGCAGTCCGCCTAGCGCCGCGCCGATGCCCATACCCACGAAGCCGAGCTCCGAGATCGGGGTGTCGCGGACCCGATCGGGGCCGAATTCCTCGAGCAACCCTTTGGACGCCGCATAGGTTCCGCCGTAGCGGCCCACATCCTCTCCCATCAGCAGCACGCGCGGGTCGTCGTGCAGTGCGTCGCGCATGGCGTCGTGAACCGCGGTGCGGTAGGTCGTTTTGTTCATCGGGCCATCTCCGTTGCGGGTGTCAGCACATCGCGTTCGAGGTCGTCGACGCTTTCCCAGGTGCCGGCTTCGGCGAACGCCACCGCATCGGCGACCTCCTGGTCGGCCGCGGCTTCCATCGAAGCGATGTCTTCGGAGCTCAGGCTGCCGTCCTGCAGGCACTGGTCAGTGAACAACTGGATCGGATCGCGCTTGCGCCATTCCTCGACCTCGGCCTTCTCCCGGTACAACTCCGGGTCGAACATCGAATGCGCGCGGAATCGATACGTCTGGAACTCGACGAAGAACGGACCACCGTTGGCGCGGATGTGCTCGGCGCCCTCTTTCGCCGCGGTGTGGCAGGCGAGGACGTCCATTCCGTCCACGGCTTTGGCCGCGGTCGGCACGTTGTAGGACGCCGCCTTCGCCGTCAGATCTGTCTGCGATTCCGCGCGATCCAGCGCGGTGCCCATCCCGTAGAGGTTGTTCTCGCACAAGAACAGCACCGGAAGTCCCCACAGCGCCGCCAGGTTCAGCGACTCGTGGAACGCGCCTTCGGCCACCGCTCCGTCGCCGAAATAGCATGCGGTGACACGGTTTCGGTTCTGCATCTTGTCGGCGAGGGCCAAGCCCACCGCCACCGGCAGCCCGGCTGCGACGATGGCGTTGCCGCCGAAGAAGCGCACCGCGGAATCGAACAGGTGCATCGAGCCGCCTCGGCCCCGCGAGCAGCCCTCCTGCTTGCCGAACATCTCGGCCATGATCTTGGTCATCGGTATCCCTCGCAGCAACGCATGCGCATGCTCGCGGTAGGTGGCCAGGACGGCGTCGTCGGACGTCAGGGCACGCAGCGAACCCGCCGCGACCGCTTCCTCACCGACATACAAGTGCAAGAAGCCGCGAATCTTGCTCGCGCCGTACAGCTCTGCGCACTTCTCTTCCATGTGGCGCACCCGGATCATGTCCGACAACAGGGCGTATGCGAGGTCGTGGTCGGTCATGATCGCACCGCCTTTGCGTCGGCGTCGCCCGTCGTTTCGACGGTTGAGATGTCGCCCTCGGGAAGTCCGAGTTCGCGGGCCTTGAGCAAGCGCCGCATGATCTTGCCGCTGCGGGTGTGCGGTAACGATTCGACGAACGCGATCTCCTTCGGAGCGACGGCGGCCCCGAGATGTTTTCGGGCGTGGCCGAGCAGCTGCAGGCGGAGCTCATCGGTCGGTTCGAACCCGTCCTTGAGGGTGACGAACGCCTTCACGAGCTCGCCGACTGTCGGATCGGGTATGCCGATCACCGCTGCTTCGGCGACCGCCGGATGATCGGTCATCGCGTTTTCGACCTCGAACGGGCCGATGAGGTGTCCGGCCGATTTGATGACATCGTCGGCGCGGCCGACGAACCAGAAGTATCCGTCAGAGTCACGTTTGACGAGATCGCCCGTGAGGTAGAGCCCGTTGGCGAAGCACTTGCGATAGCGCTCCTCTTGATGCAGATACTCACGGAACATCGAGGGCCACCCCGGCTTGAGTGCCAGTTCGCCCTCCACTCCGGGCTCTTCGATGACCGAGACGGTGTCGTCGTCGTGTCGCACCACGCAGGCGTATACGCCGGGCAGCGGACGTCCCATCGAGCCCGGCTTGATGTCAAAGGCGGGCGTGTTGGCGATCATGATGCCGCCGGTCTCGGTCTGCCACCAATTATCGTGAATTGGCAAGCCTAAGACCTTTTTCCCCCACCACACCGCTTCGGCATTCAGCGGCTCGCCGACGCTGGCGATGAACCGCAGTTGCGGAAAACTGAATCCAGCGGCCAACTCCGGGCCCGCCTTGATCAACATGCGTATCGCGGTCGGAGCGGTGTACCAGACCGTCACCTGTTGCGACTGCAATATCCGGTACCAACGCTCGGCGTCGAACTCGGCCTCGTCGACGATCGAGGTGACGCCATGAAGCAGCGGTGCGATGACTCCATAGGACATGCCGGTGACCCAGCCGGGATCGGCAGTGCACCAGTAGATGTCGTCGGGATGCAGGTCGAGGGCGTAGAGCCCGGTGATGTAGTGCATCGTGACCGCACCGTGCACGTGAAGGGCGCCCTTCGGGGTGCCCGTTGTGCCGCTGGTGAAGTGAAGCAGCGCCGGGTCGTTGGCGGTGGTCGGCGTGATCGCAGCGGTGTCCTCGGCGGCGTCCATCCGATCCCAGAAGTGCAGGGTGCCGCGCGCGTCGTCGTTGTCCTTCTGGTCATCGACGACGAAAATGTGCTTGACTGTCAGGCGGTCACGAATCTTTGAAAGCTTCTTCGCATAAAGGGATTTGGTGGTGATGAGAACATCGGCCTCGCCGATGGACAGCCGAGTCATGATGGGTTCGGGACCGAAAGCCGAGAACAAGGGCGACACCACACAACCGTTGCGCAGCGCACCGAGGATGCTGATGTACAACTCCGGCGAACGGCCCATGAGTGTGAAGACCCGGTTGCCCTTGCTCATCCCGAGCGACCGCAGCACATTGGTGAACCGCCGCGACAGCCGCGCAAGCTCCGCGTAGCTCAGATCCTTGGTGGCCATCGCCCCGTCCTCGCCCTGCGCGGAGACGAACCGCAGCGCGGTGCGTGACGCCTCGGGCTCGTCGGCGTGACGGTCCAGCGCTGCATAGGCGATATTGCAGCCGCCGGCGGCCATTCCGCTGCACGGATTCGGTGCCATCGACCATTCAAACGCCGCTCGTGTCTGCTCGTAGTCGGTGAAGTTGGGGGAGACCTTCCAGTCCTGGGCGGTCTTGCAGATCGTGGTCATGATGACTCATATCCCTCGGCCTGCTGACAGACGCCTTTGCGCATCGCGGTGCCGATGTTGGCCATCACTCGGTCTACCAGGGCGTTGTACGCAGATCCATCGTTGAGCACGTCGGACGGCCCGTGGTGCAGCAGATAGGCGTCGATGCGCCGCTCGAGCGGCCAATCGGCGTAGATCTGGCTGGTGAACTCGGATCGGAGGAATCGCCACGCGACGGTGTCGAGGTCCGTCGCCGCCAGCTCAACGCGCTCAGTGGGCGTCATTACTCTGCCTTTCGGTCAATTGCGATGCCTTCATCGTTTTTGAGCTGCGGTTATGGCGCTAGAGACAAAAGTCACAAACGTCAGCGGTCAGTCGTCCTCATCACGGTCTGGCCGCGGTGATGCCTTTAGTCCTCGGGTTTGTGGTCCGGTCGGCCCTGTGTCGCCGATACCGGGGCGATCGAAAATCGGTCCATGGCCAGGAAGTCCATGCCGTTGCGGGACGCAGTGCGCACATTCAACAAGTACGTACTCAACCCGGCGATGATGTACCTGGCAGGCCGGAAACACTGGTACGCGGCGGTGATGCGCCACACCGGGCGTCGCACCGGTCGGCACTACGCCACGCCGGTCGTGGCCAATCGGGTCACAGATGGATTCATCGTCCCCCTGCCGTATGGCACAAGCGTCGACTGGCTACGAAACGTCCAGGCGACCGGCGAGGGAGCCATCACGGTCAGCGGCCTGACGTACGACGTGGCCGAGCCGGAAATCCTTGACGCCGCAGCGGCGGCTCCGCAACTGTCGCCGGACCGTCGGCGGGCCTTCCAACGCTTCGGCATCGAGAACTTCCTCAAAGTCAAAGTGGTCCGATGACCTCCGACGAGACCGCACCACACCGGAATCACAGCTATACACACAGATCGGGACCCTCATGAACGCGCAAGAGTTGAAGTCACTGCTGACCGCACAAGGTCCGTTCGTGTCGATCTATTTCGACGACTCGCGCGACACCGCAGAAGCAGAAGCACAGCTTCAGGTGCGCTGGCAGGACCTGCGCCGGTGGCTCGAGGACGCCGGCGCCGACGAAGGCTCGATTCTGCGACTGCAGCGGGCGGTGCTGCAGGGTGAGCCTGCGGTGGGACGGCAAGGGCGCGGCGTGATCGCCACCCGCGACGGGGTGCTGATCAATGAGCACCTGGCAACGCCGCCGGCAAGCGTCGTCCGGGTTTCGGAGTATCCGTACCTCCTGCCGTTGATCGAACTCAGCCGACGGCACCCGCCCTACGTGTTCGCCGCCGTGGACCACGTGGGCGCCGACATCACCTTGCACGACGGTGGTATCAGCCGTTCGGAGACCGTCGAGGGTGGGGGTTATCCGGTGCACAAGCCGGTCACGGCGGGGTGGAATGGCTACGGCGATGTCGGGCATTCGGTCGAAGAAGCCGTTCGGATGAATGTGCGTGCGATCGCCGATCGGCTCACCGAACTCGTTGACAAGTCAAGCGCCCAAGTCGTATTCGTGTGTGGCGAGGTTCGGTCACGTACCGACGTGGTCTCCGAGTTGCCAGACCGAGTCGCAAAGCGGGTTTGTCAGCTGCACGCAGGCGCCCAGGGGCATCGCGTTCGCGAACCCGAGATCGCCGAGGCCATCGACGCCGAGTTCACGCGGCTCGAGCGGGCAGCCATCGCCGAGGTGGCCGATCGGTTCACCGCCGAGATCAGGCGCGGGTCCGGGCTGGCCACCGAAGGGCTCGCGGGCGTCTGCCATGCGCTGCGTGACGGCTCGGTCGAAATGCTCATCGTGGGAGACCTCGGCGATGCCACGGTGGTCACGGGGGAGAGCATCACCACTGTCGCGCCGGACGCTGACGCGCTTTCCGAGCTCGGTGACACCCCGCGTCGCGTGGTGCGCGCCGACGAGGCCCTGCCGTTCGCGGCGATCGCTGTCGGTGCGTCACTGGTCGCCGCGGACATGGTCGCACCCGTCGATGGCATCGCGGCGCTGCTGCGCTACGCGCCGCCCGAGGAGAGCTGACGTCATGGTGAAGTGTCCGCACGGGCACCCGAATCCGACTGGATGGCAATTGTGCGGAGAGTGCGGTAGCCAGATCGAGGAGACGGCCTCCGGTTCCGGGGGCCGGTGGTACCGGACGAAATGGGCGCTCCTGGGCGCGAGTGTGCTTGCGACACTTGCGATTGCGGGTGCCGTAGTGGCGGTCATCGACAGGAGCCCCGATCGCGCCGGTTCGTCGGAACCGACGACATCCGGTGAGAATGTCGCGATTCTCGAATGGTGGTCGAAGGCGCGTGAGCCGTTCACCGATCTGCAGCAGTCGCTGAAAGACGCTCAGCAGGCGTTGGCCGGGGTCGATCGCGCCGGGATGCAGGAGGCATGTCAGCAGATGCACGACACCGCAGCGGTCGATCTACAGGCTCAACTCCCCGCCCCGACACCGAATTTGGACTCCGAGGTGTCAGCCGCTGCCGAGGATGCCCACGACGCGTCACACATGTGCATGTCGGTGCTGAGCGGGTCGATGAACAGCTATGACGGCGAGTTCACCGCCAGTGTGGATCAGGCTCAGAAGCATCTCACCGCCGCCCAGGAGTTGGTGCAGCAGGCGTTGGTCAACACCCCCTGAGTCATCCACCTCGCCGAGAGTGAAACTGCTGCGAGAATTTGTGCGAAATTTCGCAACAGCTTCACAGTGGGTGAAGCGGAGACGCGAGCACCATCAGGGGCGAACAACCAATACGGACGCGGCGGTGCGGTGGAACCTGGGATGCCCGTGTGGGCCGAGGATCTGCGCGACCTCGTTCACGTCCGAGCTGCCGATCACAGCGAGTTGAATCCGTTCGTCATGATGCTTGAGGAACTTGGCAACGTCGCCGCTGTCGGCGATGGGGTAGGCGTGGACGCCGGGATAGCGTCGATTCCACTGCTCGACTTCGTGATCAAGATCGGCGCGCTTGCCGACGACGAGAATCGGGGCGTGGCGCAACTGCGCTTCCTCCATCGCACATTCGACTACCGATTTGTTGTCCGGGTCGTCGGTCGCCGCGACGATCATCCAGTTGACAGCATGGCCCGGTAGCTCGTCTGGAGGCCGGATGATGGCGACGGGGCAGTGGGCTTTCTCCGCGAGCTCGGTGGCGGTCGAGCCGAGCAGCGCGCGCGCGTAGCGGCCGATTCCGACTGAGCCGACACACACCAGGGCGGCGTCCTGCGATTCGGAAACGAGCGACACACCGGCTAGTCCCGAGACGATCGCCGTCTCGACCTTGACGGGCCGGCCGCTCGCCTCGATGGCGTCCTGGGCGGCGAGGAGCGAGGCCTCGGCATGATGCAGATCGTCGTAATAATCATCTGCCGATGAATGCTCCGCTTTCATCACACAGACCAGCCGCAGCGGCACTTTCCGGCTGATCGCCTCGTCAGTTGCCCACTGCGCCGCGTGGATTGCGGTGTCCGAGCCGTCGATTGCGGCGACCACCGGCAGTGAATGGTTGATGTCGGTCATGGTGTGCTCCCGTCCTTTTGTGCATGCTGGTGGTCCTCTTCGTCCTCGGCGAGGGTGAAGTAGCTCTCCTCCTCCTGCAGGAAGTGCAGCCGCAGCAGTGCGTGCAAGCCGTAGAGGCAGGCGCGAAGGTCGGCGACCTGATCGGGCCGTATTTCGTTGTGGGCGTTGGCCAGGGCGATATGCGTGCCGATTCGCTCGGACAGGCGTTGGATCTCGGCGTGCGTCCTGCTCATCGTCGCGGTGGCTTCACGGCTGCCCAGGGGATGGGCCAACGCCGGATAGAGCTGAGTTTCCTCGGCGTGCTCGTGAGGCAGGATCTCCTCGACCAACAACGCGTACACATTGGTCAACGAAGCCAGCACAGATGTCCCCGGCGCCGGCCACGACGCGGTCGGCGGTGTCGCGCAGAAGCCCGATGGAGTCGCGCAGTTCGTCGTGTTCGGTCGCGAACCGCCGCAACATCTTCTCGGTGTCGGAGGGCAGTTCGACCTCCACCGCCGGATTGCCGCGAAGGGCTCGCAACGCGTTGAGGATCACCGCCACGTCGATGCACTCTTGGAGCAACGCTCCGGCGGCCGGCGGTAACCACCCGAGGGCGGCGATCGCCATGGCGGCCAGCGACAACGTCATGCCGACGATTGCGCTCTGCACGGCGATGTGCCGCGACCATCGGCCGATGTCGATCGCGTCGGCGAGTCGATCCAGCCGGTCGGTGGTCAACACGATGTCGGCGGCCTCGGAGCATGCCGTCGCACCTCGGGCGCCCATCGCTATGCCGACGGTCGCCGCGGCCAGCGCCGGAGCGTCGTTGATGCCGTCGCCGACCATCACCGTAGTGGCCCGGTCGCTTTCGGCGCGCACCGCGGCGACCTTGTCGGCCGGGCTCTGCTGGGCATACACCTCGTCCAGGCCGAGCACCGTGCCCACCTCATGCGCGGGCTCGGCACGGTCGCCGGTCAGCATGACCAGTCGGTTCAGCCCTGCCGCCCGCAACCTGCGCATGGTGCGGGGCGCCTGTCGACGCAACGGGTCCTGCAGCAACACGGCCCCGACCGCGCGGCCATCGATGCTGACCCAGGCGATGGCGTCCGAATCCAGGGTGGCGCGGTTCACGGCTGTCTCGCCCCACCCGGCGGGCACCGATTCGCCAGCGACCTTGCCGACGTGAACGCGCCGGCCGTCGACGGTTGCGGTGACGCCCCGGCCCGGCTCCTCGACGACATCGCGTGGCAGAGACAGCGAAAGCCTGCGCGTGAGCGCCTCCGTGACGATGGACTCCGCCAGCACGTGCGAAGACATCTGATCCGCCGAGGCGGCGAACCGCAATACCTCTCCTGCGTCGGTTCCCGGCGCCGCGACGACGTCGACCACGGCCGGCTGCCCGATCGTGACCGTGCCGGTCTTGTCCATCACGAGAGTCTCTGCCTGGCCGAGGTTTTCCAGCGCACCGCCGCTGCGGATGACCACGCCACGCCGCGACGCGCGCGACAGACCCGAAACGATTGCCACCGGTGCAGCGAGCAGCAACGGACATGGCGTCGCGACCACCAAGACCGCCACAGCGCGCACAGCGGAGCCGCTCGCCAGCCACGCCGCACCAGCGATGGTCAATGCGAGTGGCAAGAACCAGGCGGCGTAACGGTCGGCGAGCCGAACGGTCGGCGAGGTCCGTGCCTCCGCCTGTCGGGCCAACCGGACCAACCCCGCATAAGTGCTGTCCTGTGCGGTCGCGGTGGCGCGCATCTCGAATGCGTTGCCCGCGTTGAGCACACCACTACGGACAGGTTCACCGGCGACCCGCTCGACTGCTAGCGGCTCACCGGTGAGGGCGGATTCGTTGAGAACGGCCAGCGCGTCGATGACGCGTCCGTCGACGGGTACCACCTCGGCCGTGCCGACGACGAGGACATCGCCGACTTCGACCTGGTCGAGCGGGACCACGCTGACGGTGGAAGCGACGCGCCTGCGCGCGAACAGCGGTGCGCGCTCGAGCAGGGCGCGAAGATCATGCGTAGCGCGCCGTTGGGCGGCGGCCTCCAACGCGCGCCCGCCCGTGAGCATCACCGCAACCAGCGCACCCGCCAGGTATTCGCCGACGAGCAGGGTGCCCAGCAGTGACAGCGCCGCGATCAGGTCGACTCCGGCGCGTCCGTGCCGTAACGCCACGAGCACCCACAGCACCGCGGGCACCACCGCGATCACGGTTCCGGCGATCCAGCACCCGTCTGCGATCCGGTGCCAGCTTGCAAGCCAGGCGATTCCGCCCGCCGCGAGTGCCGTCACCGTGGTGAGGACGAGAGCCGGTTCGGCGAGCGAGCGCCAACGGGCGGTCGATCGGTGAGTCGCTGTCATTTAAGACACCTGCCGCGGCGTGTCCTCGATTGAGCCGGACGTGCGGACGTCCAGCGTCTGCGGCGTCGCCGTCGGCGTCGGCGTCGTCATCAACGTTCGGAAGGCGGCCGCTGCCGCAACGCCGATTCGAGCAGCAGCCGCCGTTCGGCAGCTGCGATCACGCGACGGGCCGCGTCCGCGGCGTCCGGGTTGACCGATACCGACGTGATGCCCATCCGTACCAGGTGTTCGGCGAACGCGGGCTTGGTCGACGGGGCCTGGCCACACAGCGACGAGGTGATGCCGAATTTGCGTGCGGTGCCGATGATCTGGCCGATCGCGTCGAGGACCGCGGGGTCGGATTCGTCGAACAGCTCCGCGCACACATCCGAGTCGCGATCGACCCCGAGCACCAGCTGTGTCAGGTCGTTGCTGCCGATGGACACGCCGTCGATCCCCATGCCGATGTACTCCGGCAGCCAGTGCATGACCGACGGCACCTCGGCCATCACCCAGCGGTGCAAGCCGCGTTGGCGGCCCAGCGGGCTGGCGTCGACCAGCGACAGGCACTCCTCGAGCTCCCATCGCGTGCGCACGAACGGGATCATCAGGCCCACGTTCGGTGACTGTTCGCGGACCCGGGCCAGCGCCTCGAGTTCGAGCGCGAACAGGTCGGGTTCCTTGACGTATCGGTAGCAGCCGCGATAGCCGATCATCGGGTTGTGCTCGACCGGCTCGTAGGCCTCGCCGCCCTTCAGCCCGCGGAACTCGTTGCTGCGGAAGTCGGTAGCCCGGTAGACGACAGGACGTGGCGCGAACGCCGCCGCGATCCGGCCGACCGAGGAGACCATCTTCTCGACCAGCGTGCCCTGTTCCCCGTGTGCGATGAGGTCGCGCGGGTGGCGGCCGCCGAGCGCCTCGGTCAACATGAACTCGGCGCGTAGCAGCCCGACTCCGTCCACTGCTTGTGCGGCGACGGATTCGGCGGACTCCGGCATGGCCAGGTTGACGTACACCTTGGTGGCGGTCACCTCGCTCTGCGACCTGGGCGGGGGCACCGCGCTCCGCCACGGACACCGTGGGGGCGGTCTCGACGCGGCCCGACACGACCTCCCCGCGGGCCCCGTCGACGGTCACCGTCGTGCCGTCATGCAGGTCCCTCGTCGCGCTGCGGGTACCGACGACACACGGAACGCCCAACTCGCGCGCCACGATTGCGGCGTGACAGGTCATGCCGCCGGTGTCGGTGACGAGTGCCGCCGCGCGCCTGATGGTGGGCAGCCAGTCCGGGTTCGTCATCTGGGCGACGAGAATCTCGCCCTCCTGCAACCGCTCCCCTTCGTCGGGCGTTTGCAGCACGCGGACCTTGCCCGAGGCCTTGCCTGGCGCCGCTGCCAGTCCGCGGGCCAGCACCACGTGCTTCTCCGCCGCCGGCGGCTTGGTGTGGCCGAGCGTCGTGATCGGCCGAGCCTGCACCAGATAGGTCTGCCCATTCTCGATCGCCCATTCGGTGTCCTGCGGGGAGCCGTTGTGGCGCTCGGTGGCGATGGCGAGCTCGGCGATGCGACGCAGCTCGTCTTCGTCGAGGACCCTGGCATCGGCTTGGGTGTCATCCAGTTGCACCGCGGCGTCGTGGCCATCCGGCCCCCGCACGATCTTGAACGCCTTGTGGCCCAAGCGGGTGTCGAGCACTTGCAGCGTCTCCTTGGAGACGATGTAGGTGTCGGGCTCGACCTCGCCGGAGACCACCACCTCGCCGAGGCCGAGAGCGCCTTCGATGACGACCCGATCCTGCGCGCCGTTGCTCGGATCGGCGGTGAACGCGACGCCGGCCTTGTCGGAGTTCACCATCTTCTGGACGACGACCGCCATCGCCGGGTCGCCGGTGAATCCCCTGCTGGCGCGGTAGGTGATAACGCGGGGACTGAACAGAGACATCCAGCAGCGGAGCACCGCGTCTAGCAATGCGTCCTCGCCGGTGATGTTGGTGAGCGTGGCGTTCATCCCGGCGAACGATGCGTCGGCGCCGTCTTCGCCGGTAGCGGACGAGCGAACGGCGACAGCGGTGTCGGTGCCCAGTGCGCGATAGGCGGCAAGCACCATGTCGCGGACCGCGTCGGTGACGCCGGCCTTCTGGACCAGACTCTGAAGCCGCGCACACCGCTCCCCGAGACCGGTGGTGTCGCTGACGTTGTCAAGCGCCTCGCGGTGCAGCTTGCTCAGCTCCGAGTCGACTCCACCGGCGTGCATCGACTCGCGATAACAGTCGCGCAGGAGAACGAAACCGGGCGGGACAGGCAGCTTGGCCGCCACCATCTCGCCCATGTTCGCGCCCTTGCCGCCGGCCTCCTCGGCGTCGGCGATTCTCAACCTCGAAATATCGCGAACATAGCTGTCGACAGTCATGGCACGAACCTCTCGTTCATCACCGCCGCGCTGTCCTAGCGTCTGAGGACCGCATCGGCTGTGCTGAAAGTCACCGATGCATAGGGCACAAAGTCCCTGTCCGCTGTCGGGGACTTCGTCCTCTACCGCGGCGCGAGGACGCGTAGTCGAATCGCCAGTCATGATGCGACGAGTCCAACGGGTGCCGTTATGACAGTCGTAACCATCGACCCGAGCCTGCACGATGCGGTCATCTTCGACCTCGACGGAGTGGTGACCGACACCGCCTTGATCCATCTAGCGGCATGGGCCACGCGTTCGACGATTTGCTCGCGCGGCGGCCGGCGACGTGCGGACGAGAATCATTCGCCGTTCACCAGCGCCGATTACCGGCGTTTCGTGGACGGTAAGCCACGCCATGACGGGATGGCCGATTTCCTTGCCTCGCGAGGTATTTCACTGCCAATGGGGGAGCCGTCCGACTGTCGCCGCGGATACCGTCCACGGTCTTGGAAACCGTAAGCAGGAGCTCTTCCTCGAGCGCGTCGAGGCTGGGGTGCCTGTCGTTCGCGTCCACCGTCGCGCTTGTGCGCAAGCTTGCTGATGCCGGGGTTGCGACGGCCGTTTACTCGTCCAGCCGCAACTGCGAACACATCCTGGACGCGGCCGGACTCGGGGGAATGTTCGCGGTCCAGGTGGACGGGGTGGTAGCCGAGGCGCTGGGCTGCCGGGAAAACCGGAACCGGCCGTGTCTGCTCGAAGCCACCGCCCGGTTGGGCGCGCGCCAGCAGCGCACTGTGGTGTCGAGGACGCCAAGGCTGGAGTGGGCCGGCCGAAGCGGCGGGTTCGCCCTTGTCATCGGAGTCGACCGAACCGGGCATGCGGAGGAGCTGCAACGCAGTGGGGCGGACGCGGTGGTGTCTGATCTGGCGGATGTCTCCGTCGCGCAACGGAGAAAGGCGGATGTCGCGATTTACCGAACGCATTGAGTGCTATGGCCAGTTCATCGGTGTCATGAACAGCCGCCTGCCATTCGTGTGCCTGGACTTCGACGGCACGCTGTCCGAGATCGTGTCGGATCCGGACATGGCCACGCTCGTCGACGGCGCGGCCGAAGCGCTGGAAGCCTCGCCGCGCAATGCCCGGTCGCAATACTGTCCGGCCGGGACCTGGCAGACATCCGCGACCGCGTAGGCATGCCCGGGCTCTGGTACGCGGGCAGCCACGGCTTCGAGATGATCGGCCCCGACGGCAGCGAATATCACAACGAGGACGCGGCGGCGGCGATACCGGCCTGCAACAAGCGGCGGACGCACTGCGCGACGAGCTGGCGGAATATCCGGGCGCGCAGTGTCGAGCACAAGCGCTATGCGGTTGCGGTTCACTACCGCAATGCGGCACCCGAGCGAGTCAGCGAGATTCTCGCGGCGGCCCACAGGTCGGCGACAAGATTCGGCCTTGCGTGTCACTGCCGGACGCAAAGTGGTCGACTTGCGGCCCGACATCGATTGGGATAAAGGCGCTGCGCTGCAATGGATCGGCGACAGCTACCGCCGACGGGACCGCATGGTGCCCATCTACATCGGTGACGACCACACCGACGAAGACGCGTTCGACGCGATTCGCTTCAAGCGGCGTGGGCATGGTGTGCGAATGACGAGGACGGCGGCAGGCCGAACGGCGGCTAGTTCATCCTCAGTAATCCCGGTGAGGTCTGCGAATTGCTGCGCAGTGGCGGCAACTGGCTTGGCGCGCGACGGCAGAACGTCCGACGAGGCATGGACCTGACACGTTCGACGGATATGACCCGCACAACGAGAAACTTCGAGAGGCGCTGTGTACGGTCGGCAACGGATATTTCGCCACCCGCGGCGCCGCGCCGGAAGTGAAGGCCGGTCAGAGTGCACTATCCCGGCAACCTATGCCGCCGGCGATGTACAACCGCCTCGACGACGTGTTGGGCGGCAACAGCCTCGAACACGAGAGCCTGGTGAACCTGCCGAATTGGCTCCCATGACATTTCGCATCGACGGCGGCGAGTGGTTCGACATCGACGCGGTCACGTTGTTGTCCTACCGCCAAACACTCGATCTCCACGGCGCGGTGCTGACGCGGGAGTTGCGATTCTGCGATGACTCCGGCCGCACGACGTCGGTGACCCAACACCGACTTCGTCTCGATGAATCAGGCGCACATCGCGGCACTGGAGACGACAATCATCGCTGAAAATTGGTCCGGAGCGATCGCGATCCGTTCGACACTGGATGCCAACGTCTGCAACGGCGGGGTGGAGCGCTATCGCGAATTGGGCAGCCAACCATCTGGAGTCGATGGAATCTCGGAACTCAACGAGGATTCGGTCCTGCTGAGCGTTCGCACGAACCAGTCGCAGATACCCCTGTCGATGGCGGCCAGGACAACCGTATGGCAGGACGACAACATCGCCGCGCGAAATACCGCCTCGTCAAGGAGGAATTCGAAATGGGACACAAGATCTTCACCGAACATCGCCGAGGGCGAATCGCTGACGGTCGAGAAAGTGGTCGACGTTGGTGACCGGACGCGACGTCGCAACGTCGGAGCCCGCGACCGGCGCGCAACGTCGGCTCGGCAGGCAGGGCCGGTTCGCGAGATATCGCGCCGCCCATGCCTGGCATGGGCGCAGATCTGGGAGCGGTTGTCCATCGAATTCGACGGTCATACCGAGGAATTGCGCATCATGCGGCTTCACGTGCTGCACCTCTGCAGACGGTTTCCTACAACAGTGAGGACCTGGACATCGGCGTTCCGGCCCGTGGACTTACACGGCGAGGCGTATCGCGGCCACGTCTTCTGGGACGAGTTGTTCATGTTCCCGGTGCTGAATCTGCGGTTTCCGGCCATCACACGAGCGCTGCTGCGGTACCGGTACCGGCGCCTGTGGAAGCCCGTCGTACGCGAAACTCGCCGGCTATGCGGGAGCGATGTTCCCCTGGCAGTCCGGCAGTGACGGCCGTGAGGAAAGCCCGACATCACATTTGAACCCCGTTCCGGGCGGTGGAATCCGGATGCGAGCCATCTGGCACACCATATCGGAATCGCGGTCGCGTACAACGTGTGGCAGTTCTATCAGGTGACGGGGGATCTGGCGTACCTGATCGACTACGGCGATCGAGATGCTCGTCGAGATCGCCCGATTTTGGGTCAGCAGAACGACTTACGATCGGAAACCGACCGGTACCACATCCGTGGCGTCATCGGGCCCGACGAGTTTCATTCCGGTTATCCGGACCGGCCGTTCGTGGGCATCGACAACAATGCTTACACGAACCTCATGGCGGTGTGGGTGATCCTGCGGGCTTTGGATGCGCTCCAGGAGGTACCCTTGCCGAACCGTTGGATCTGTGCGAGAGGCTCGGGTGGACGACACGGAACTCGCGACTGGGATCGCGTGAGCCGCCGCATGTTTGTGCCATTCCATGACGGGCTGATCAGCCAGTTCGAGGGTTACGATGCACTGGCGGAGCTGGATTGGGAGTCTTACCGAGCGCGTTACGGGAACATTCAGCGGTTGACCGCATACTGGAGGCGGAAGGCGACGATATCAACCGATACAAGCGCCTCGAAGCAGGCCGACGCACTGATGTTGCTGTATCTGCTTTCGTCAGATGAGTTGCGCGAGTTGCTTGATCGTCTCGGCTACGAGTCTCTCGCCTGAGCGGATACCGGAGATGGTCGACTACTACATGGCCCGCACCTCGCACGGGTCGACTCTCAGCGCTGTCGTGCATACGCTTGGTACTCGCCCGCGCCAACCGCGACCGCGCAATGGAGTACTTCCGTGACGTGCTGAAATCCGACATCAACGACATCCAGGGTGGCACCACGTCCGAGGGCATTCACATCGCTGCGATGGCGGGTAGCGTCGATTTGGTGCAGCGGTGCTTCACGGGGTTGGAGATCCGCGGCAACCGCCTTGTGTTGTCGCCGAATTGGCCGGAATCACTTGGTGCGCTTGGATTTCCAATTCACTATCGGGGCAACCACATGCACGTAAGAGTAAGCGGACGCGGGCGCGGAGATCAGCGCGAGCCCGCGGAGATGCGCCGGCCCGTGATGATTGAATGCCGTGGCAGTGTTCACGAACTTGCAGCCGGGCACACGATGCGATTCCCCCGAGGCTAGTCACCGGGTAACTTTGGTACCTTGGTCCGCCGGATGCACGCCGTCGGTCCTTTCGCCGGGCGGCGATTGGGCCCGCGGATGTGGTGCGCAGAACGGGACCAAAGTACGCGCTGGAGATCGTGAGCTTTTGGCTCCTGTGGCCGCGAAGGTCAGTGGTGTGATTGAAACATCCAGGAGTCGACGAGGGAGGTAGCGATGAGGTCACCGACCAGCCTGAGACGGCGGGAAAGACGCTGGACGCAACGACTTATCAACTCACAGATCTTCTGCACGCGGCCGAACGGTGCGGGTGTCTGCGGACGGGATTGTCGGCACGTTGGCGGCCTGGTTGGCGGAGTTGGGCGCTCCAGCCCGTTGGTTGATGACCTGGCCACGGTGGTGCGTAGCGGCGACTGGCCGGCGGCATATGCCGTCGCCGACCGCTTGTCGTGGGCGTCGCGATCGCGCTTGGCCGTCGCGAGACACCCTCGAGTGGGTCGCGTGAGCACCAACGTCCCCCAGATAAATAGATCTGCCCGAAGGCGGTATCCCCGTCGTCTGACGGTGGGTCAACCAGGCTCGGGGTTGAGGGAGCCTTATCGGCGACTGCTTCCAGCCTCCGGGCAGATCACCGGATCTTCCGGCACCACAACCATCTCACCGGCAAGGGCGCGGGAGCAGGGGCCAAAAGTCCCTCGCCGCGGCCGAATGTCACCAGGGGGTGCGGCCGCGTGCCCGCGTGACCGTATCGCCGATGTCGCCGCGATGTCGGCGAGCGAACCGATGACGGCCTCGTTGCCGGTGTTGCGTGTAAACTCGCACGCGGCTTGCACTTTGGGGCCCATCGAGCCGGGCGGAAGGTCGAGGCCGGCGAGCTCGCCGGGCGTATCGGCCAAGCCGGCGCTGCTCGGGTGTTCCCCAGCCGGTGTAGACGCCGTCGACATCGGTGGCGATGATCAGCAGCTCGGCATCGAGTTGCTCGGCGAGGAGCGCGGACGCGAGGTCCTTGTCGATCACAGCCTCGACGCCGTGCAACTTGCCGTGCTCGTCGTACGTCGTCGGGATGCCCCCGCCGCCTGCACAGATCACGATCGTGCCGTGCTCGACAAGGTCTGCGGATCGCCTCGAATTTCGAAGATGCGCTTGGGTTTCGGGCTGGCGACGACACGGCGGAAGCTGTCTCCGTCCGGCGCGATGGTCCAGCCGCCGACGGCCGCGAGGCGCTCTGCGAGTGGCGTTTGTCGTAGACCGGCCCGATCGGTTTGGTCGGGTGGTAGAACGCGGGGTCGTCGCGATCGACCTCGATCATGGTCAACAGCGTCGCCAGTGGTTGATCGGCGGGTAGCAGGTTGCCCAGTTCCTGCTCGATGACGTAGCCGATCATCGCCTCGGTCTGTGCCCCGAGGACGTCGAGGGGATAGGGACGCCATCCCAGAATGATCCGAGGGTAAGCCGCTGCCTGCAGCGCAAGCAGGCCGACCTGCGGGCCGTTGCCATGTGCGATGACGACTTCATTACCCCGACGACGGCGGCGATGCTCTCGGCGGCAACCCGAATGTTGGCTCGCTGGTTGTCGGCGGTCATCGGCTGTCCGCGCTCGCAGAAGCGCGTTCCCCCCGAGGGCGATGACGATCCGCATGCTCAGCCGAGTGCGGCCACGAGGACCGCCTTGATCGTGTGCATCCGGTTCTCGGCCTGGTCGAAGGCGAGGTTGGCCGGGAGATTCGAAGACCTCGTCAGTGACCTCGATGCCGTTGGCCAGTTGCGGATATTGCGCGGCGATCTGCGCTCCGACCTTGGTTTCCGAGTTGTGAAATGCCGGCAGGCAATGCATGAATCGCACTCGGGGGTTGGCCGCGGCCGCCATCAGCGCCGGCGTTGACCTGGTATGGGAGCAGCATTTCGATTCGCTCGCCCCAGGTCTCGACCGGCTCGCCCATCGACACCCATACATCGGTGTGGATGAAGTCGACGCCACTGACCGCCTCCATCGGGGTCGTCGGTGATCGTGAGGCGAGCCCCGGAATCTGCAGCGAAATCATGGCATAACTTGACGTGTTCCTCAGCGGGCCAGAGCTTTTCGGGTGCCCCGATGCGGACCTCCATACCGAGCTTGGCGCCCACGAGCAACAGCGAGTTGGCCATGTTGTTGCGGCCGTCGCCGACGAAGGCGAACGCGATGTCGTGTAGGGGTTTGGCGCAGTGCTCGGTCATGGTGAGCACATCGGCAAGCATCTGAGTCGGATGGAACTCGTCGGTCAACCCGTTGAAGACGGGCACGCCGGCATACTCGGCGAGTTGCTCGACGATTTCCTGGCCTGCGCCGCGGTACTCGATCGCGTCGTACATCCGCCCCAGGACCCGAGCCGTGTCCTTCATCGTCTCTTTGTGGCCGATCTGCGAGGACGTCGGATCGATGTAGGTCACGTGGGCGCCCTCGTCGTACGCGGCCACTTCGAACGCGCACCGCGTCCGGGTGGAGGTCTTCTCGAAGATGAGGGCGATGTTCTTGCCCTCGAGACTTCTTCGGCCGACGCCCGGAGTATTTCGCCCGCTTCAGGTCGCGAGCGAGATCGATCAGGAGGATCAAGTCCCGGTCCGTGTGGTGGACCAGAGCTCAGAAGGCTGCGGTTGCGGATGTTGTACGCCATATCCTGGTTGTCCTTCGGTGCTGGGGTGTACAGGTGTAGAGCGGATCGCGCTGCACCGGGCACGTCATGCAGCGGCCGCCGCCGCGGCCGCGTCCCAGCTCGCTCGCGGTGATGGTGACGACCTCGACCCCTGCTTTGCGCAGCGCGGTGTTGGTGAGGATGTTGCGGTCGTAGCCGATGACCACGCCCGGCTCCAACGCAACGACATTGTTGCCGTCATCCCACTGCTCGCGCTGGATGCCATAGACATCCCCGGCGGCGGCGACGACCTTGAACTTCACGCCGAGCGCGTTGCCGATCGTGTCCACCAAGCCCTTTTCTTCGCGTCGGATGTCCAAACCCGAGGGGCTGCTGTCGTCCGGCCGGAGGCTGAATGGCACGATCCCGTCGACGATCGGCGCATACGCCGTCACCACGTCGTAGTCACAGAACGTGAACACGGTGTCGAGATGCATTGCGGCGCGGGCCTTCGGAAGGCTCGCGATGATCACCCGTTCCGCGGCACCGGCGGCGAACAGGCTGCGCGCCACTTCGGTGATCGCCTGGTGTGAGGACCGCTCACCCATTCCGATGACGACGATGCCGTTGCCGATCGGCATCACATCGCCGCCTTCGAGAGTGGCCGAACCGTGATCGCGCGCAAGGCCGTCCGCGTCGCCCAGCCAGATGTCGAACTTCTCGTCGGCGAAAACGGGATGGAAGTTGTACACCGCGGTGGTCAGCAGAGTCTCCTGACGGCGTGCCGGCCAGTACATCGGATTCAGTGTGACGCCACCGAAGATCCAGGCCGTGTTGTCGCGCATGAACTGCGTGTTGGGTAGCGGCTTGAGGACGAATCCAGCCCCGTCCAATTCGCGAAAGGCGGAAAGGAAATTGCCACCGATGCCGGCTGGAACATCCTGATAGGACACCCCGCCGACGAGGAACTCCGCCAACCGGTCCGGCGCCAACTCGACAGCCAGTTCCGGATGTCGTGGCGCAGGCCCGAGCCGACCAGGTCGTCGGTGACCTTACGGTCCAGGATCCAGTCGCGCGCCTCGTCCATCGTCACCACATCGGTCAACAGGTCGTGCAGCTCGAGTACCTCCACGCCCCGGTCGACCATCTTGGCGACGAAGTCGAAGTGATCCCGTCGAGCCTGCTGCAGCCAGACGACATCGTCGAACAGCAATTCCTTGCACGTCTCCGGGGTGAGCCGCTGATGGGCGAGCCCTGGCGCGCAGACCAAGACTCGCCGCAGCTTGCCCGCCTCGGAGAAGACGCCGAGTCGATTGGTCGTCATAGCACGGCCAGGTTTCCGGTCACCATCAATGCGACCGACACGACCGACGTGAGCGCCACGACGGTGAAGACGACGAGCTCGGCCTTGGTGAAGATCTGCAGTTCGCTTTCGCGGCGGGCCCAGAGGTAGAGCGCCGTCCCGGCAAGATAGAACAGTGCAGCGATCAGCAGGTACTCCCACCCGCCTGCGTACACCAGCCAGACGGCGTACACCAGCCCGATGGATCCGACGATGAGATCGCGGACCCGGCCGTTGGACGACTCGTACGTTTCGCCGCGCACCGCGAGCAGCACCTGATAGGCGGCCGACCACAAGTAGGGCAGCAGGATCAGCGACGTCGCAAGCAGGATCAGGTTGAGATAGGTGCTTTCGTTCACGAGAGTCACCAGAAGCAGTATCTGCACGCAGATGTTGGTGAGCCACAATGCATTCGCCGGAGCGCCGTGCGCGTTCTCCTTGGCGAGTGCCTTCGGCATCACATGCTCGAGGGCCGGCAGTCGCAGGATCTCGACACACAGCAACACCCACGCGATCAAGGCGCCGAGCAGCGAGATGACGAGTCCGATGGAGATGAACGCGGCGCCCCAACTACCGACCTGACTTTCGAGCACACCCGCCATCGAGGGGTCAGCCACACCGGCGAGCTCGGCCTGGGCCATCAACCCATACGACAAGAGGGTGACCAGAAGCAGCAGGGCGAGCACACCGACGAAGCCGAGCACGGTGGCGCGGCCGACGTTCTTGCGGTTGGCGGCGCGTTGCGAATACACCGATGCGCCTTCGATGCCGATGAACACCCACACGGTGATCAGCATCATGTTCTTGACCTGCGTCATGGTGCCGCCGATCGGCGAGCCGTCGATCTGGATGCTGCGACCCCAGAAGTCGGCGGTAAACAGCCCGGCCTTGAATCCGACCGCCGCGATCGCGATGAAGGTGAGGATCGGCACCACCTTGGCGACAGTGACCACGACGTTGACGAACGCAGCGGTTTGGATGCCGCGCAGCGTCACTGCATGGACGATCCACAGCACGATCGACGCACCGACGACTGCGGAGACGGTGGCACCGCCCTCGAAGGCCGGGAAGAAGTAACCCAGTGTCGAGAACAACAGGACAAGGTAGGCGACGTTGCCCACCCAGGCCGACACCCAGTAACCGAAGGCGGAGGTGAAGCCGATGTAGTTTCCGAATCCGGCTCGGGCGTAACCGTACACACCGCCGTCGACGTCCGGCTTGCGGGCCGCTAGCGTCTGGAACACGAACGCGAGCATCAACATGCCCACGCCGGTGATCGTCCAGCCGATGATGAGGGGGCCGGGCGCGGCGCTGCCCGCCATCTGGGATGGCAACGCGAAGATCCCACTGCCGATCATCGAGCCGACGACGATCGCTATAAGTGCGGTCAGACCCAGTCCACGGCGTCCTCGTGCCAGCCGATGCTGGGCGGGCTTGGTAAGGAGGGTTTCTGCCATCGTGCACTCCAAGCTAGGGCGACGCGAGGTTGCGGATGCCTCCTCGTGTCACTGACGCTAGGTCTGCAATGCCAAGGGGTGAGGAGGCTTTGGTCCCCGATCCGAGGCACAAAGTCCTAGATCGCCGGTTGAGGCAGCGAGAGCGGGATCATCCATTCGACCACCGTGCCGGGCCCGGGGGTTGCGTTCCGAATGTCCGCCTGACCGTCGAAATGGTGCGCATGACTGCGGATATTCCGGTGCCCGTTGCCTCTATGGTCGGATTTCGACAGGCCGACACCGTTGTCTTCGATTGTGATTCGAAGTTCGGCATTGCGTCACCGAAAGTTGCAGGGTGAGCCGGTGTGCTCTAGCCGGGGACGTCATCGTCTCCTCGTACCGTGCTTCGCGCCCCACGGAATTCGGCGAGCACAGCGTCGACGACCGCAGGAATCGCCGCCTCCACCGCCGTCGTGAAGCCAGTCCCGTAGTCGGCGTCGCTGATGTCGACGCTGAGCACCACCAGTCGGTCGGGCAGCTGATGCAGCGCTTCGCCCAGCGCATGAGCCTGCGGAATGCCAACCGCGTGTGAGCTGACCGCACTTCGGATTTCGTCCTGGCCGGGAGTCCATCGCCGGATCCGGCCTGGGTGAGGGTCGGCTGCCATCGCCGCGTCGACGACGACAGCGAGCTCGGCGCCGGTCCACACGTCAAGAAGGGCCCCCGGCTCGCCGGTGGCCGCGACGACCTCTAAGCCGGGTACTCGGCGCTTCGCGACCTCGTCAGCAATGGCAAGCCCCACCCCGTCGTCCCGACGGAAGCTGTTGCCGACACCGATCACGACGTTGCGGCTCACTTGCGATCGACCGTCACAGTCAGGAAGTGAGCGGAACAGGAGATGCACGGATCGTGGTTGCGAATCGCTCTCTCGCACATCGCTGTCAACGCCGCATCGTCAATCGAGGAGTTGGCCGCAACCAGCTCCGCCATCTCGTGCTCGATGGCGGCCTGGTTCTGCGAAGTGGGCGGCACGATCGTGGCGGCCCGGATGAGGCCGTCCTCACCGATCTCATAGCGGTGATAGAGCAGTCCGCGCGGTGCTTCGCTCACGCCGTGCCCGACGCCGGCGCGTGCCGGGACGTCGACGAATGGTCGCGTGGGACGCGTGTAGTCGCCGATGATGCGCAGCGCCTCGTCAATGGCGTAGATCACTTCCACTGTTCGTACAACAATGCTGCGGAATGGATTTCGGCACTCCGCGCCGAGTCCGGCTCGCGTCGCGGCTTCGCGGGCGATAGGGGACAGTGTGGCGGAGTTCAACGAGTACCGGGCAAGTGGACCCGTCAGGTAGCGAGCGCCGTCCAGGGTTGCGTGGAGGGCGGTGGACCGTTGCACCTGTGACTCCACGACGTGCTCGTCGAAGTCGGCGACGGCGAAGGCGGTCCCGCTGCTGCGCTTTATCGTCCCGTTCTCGATCGGGTAGCGGTCCGGGGCGGTGAGCGCCAGGAACTCGTGGTCGAATTCGGCGTCCGGGAAATCGAACTCAGATACCCAGGTCAGCATCGACAGCGCGTCATCGAGCGCACGCCGCAGTTGTTCGGCGAGCGGTTTGAGCTCGTCGGCGCGTGGCACCGAATAGAAGCCGCCCAGCCGGACGTTGATCGGATGGATGGCACGACCGCCGATCTGTTCCATCACCTTGTTGCCGGCCTTCTTCAGGGCCAGCCCACGCTCGATGAACTCCGGACGGTCCTTGGCGAGGCTGATCCCGTCCGGATAGCCCAGGAAGTCAGGCGCGTGGAGCAACACGATGTGCAGCGCGTGGCTGTGAATCCATTCACCGCAGTACAACAATCGCCGCAGCGTCACCAGGTCGGGATCGAGGGTCACCCCGCACGCATCTTCGAGCGCATTACAGGCGCTGATCTGATAGGCGACCGGGCAGATGCCGCATACCCGCGCGGTGATGTCCGGAGGCTCGGTATAGGCCCGTCCCCGAAGGAACGCCTCGAAGAACCGCGGTGGCTCATAGATGTTCAGCTCGACGGTGTCCACGACTCCGTCACGCAGCGAGACATGAAGGGCGCCTTCACCCTCGACCCGGGTCAGCGCGCCGACACTGAGCGTGCGGATGTCGTCACTCATGTGTCGTTTCGTTCCTTCGTGAAGTTGGCTACGTTGAACGTCGAGAACACCCTTTCGACGTCGTCGCCGGACATCCCGTCACGGCGCAGCACTGGGATCAGCGCGGCGGTGTTGGGTGTCGCGGCAGGACCGAAACACCCGTAGCAGCCGCGGTGATAGGTCGGGCACAGCGCTCCGCACCCGGCGTGCGTGACGGGCCCGAGGCACGGGATCCCATCGGCGACCACGACGCAGGTCACCCCGCGGTTCTTGCACTCTGTGCAGACCGTCTTGGCCGGAAGCCGAGGTTTACGTCCAACCAGCAGCGCGGCCAGCGTGTCGAGTAGCTGGCCGCGGTCGATCGGACAGCCCTGTAGCTGATAGTCGACCGTGACGTGTGCGGATGCCGGCGTCGAGGTCGCCAGGGTGTCGATGTACTCCGGCTTGGCGTAGACCACCGAGGTGAATTCCTTGACGTCGGCGAAGTTCCGCAGCGCCTGAACGCCGCCCGCCGTGGCGCAGGCGCCGATCGTGACCAGGATTGCCGACTGCTCACGAATCTCTTTGATACGACGCTCGTCCGCTGCGGTCGTGATCGAGCCTTCGACGAGCGACACGTCGTAGGGGCCTCCGACGATGGCGCTGGAGGCTTCCAGGAAAGTAGCGATCTGCACTTGTCCCGCGAGGGTGAGCAGTTCGTCCTCACAATCCAGCAGCGTGAGCTGGCAGCCGTCACATGAGGCGAACTTCCACACGCCCAACGTCGGGGTAGTCACCTATAGCTCCTTCACCCGCAGCAGCGGTTCGGCCGTGTCGTAGCCCACGACCGGGCCGTCCCGGCACAGCAGCAGTGGGCCGAGTTGGCAGTGTCCGCACCAGCCGATCCCGCACTGCATATTGCGCTCAAGCGAAACACGAATAGCATTGGCGGACAGGCCTTTCGCCAGCAGTACATTGGCACTGTTGCGCATCATCAGCTCGGGCCCACACATGAATGCGGTGGTGCGCTCTGGACGCAGCTGCAGGCGGCGCAAGGGTTCGGTGACGAACCCGACTTCGCCCGGCCAGCCCTGGACGGGAACGTCGACGGTGGGGTGGACGTCGATGGTCCCGTCACCGACCCAGCGCGCAAGTTCATCAGCGAACAGGAAATCGTCGCGGGAGCGGGCACCGGCGATCAGCGTCACCGTGCCGAAGTCATCACGCTGAGCCAACGCGCCGAGCACGACGGGCCGCAGCGGCGCCAGCCCGACCCCGCCGGCGACGATGACAAGGTCACGGCCGACCGCATCATCCAGACCCCAGTTGGTGCCGAACGGGCCGCGCATGCCGATCACCGTGCCCGGCGCCGCGTCGTGCAGAGCGCGGCTGACGGCACCGACCGCACGGACGGTGTGGGTGATGGTGTCGTCGTCGGCGGTCGGTACACCGCTGACGGAGATCGCGATCTCGCCGACGCCGAACGCGTACATCATCATGAACTCGCCGGGTTGCGGCGGGGCCAGCGGCGGGCCGACCGGCTGCAGGCGCAGGGTGGCCGAGTCGCGGTTCTCCGTCACCCGGTCGGTGATTCGGTAGGGCACGGGACTCATCGACGACGAGGTCGTGGGCCACTCGGCTGTCTCAGTCATCGGCGTCGCCCAACTGACTGTTCAGCGTGTGCATTTCCTCGGTGATGTCAATTCCGGTGGGGCACCACGCGATACACCTACCGCAGCCGACGCACCCAGAGGTGCCGAACTGGTCGTGCCACGTGCCGAGCTTGTGGGTAAGCCAGTGCCGATACCGCGAGGCCCCGGATTGCCGGACGCTGCCCTCGTGCACGAACGTGAAGTCGAACTCGAAACACGACGCCCACTCCATCCAGCGCTCGGCGTGCTGTCCGGTCAGGTCGGTGACGTCCTCGACGCTGGTGCAGAAGCACGTCGGGCACACCATCGTGCAGTTCCCGCACGTCAGGCAGCGGCTCGCGACTTCTTCCCAGTGCTGGGATTCCCGGGACTGGGCCAGCAGCGACCGCAGGTCACCGGCGGGCATGTGGCGGCCCATATGGTCGGCCGCCTGCGCCACATCGGCTCGCGCGGACGCTATTTCGGCGTCAGCGGCGTCGCGATGAGTCAGCGCGGCCAGCACGTCGGCGCCTTCGTCGGTGCCGACGTCGACAACGTAGCGGCGCGCGTCGCCGTCAAGGCGTTCGGTGAGCGCCAGGTCGTAGCCGGGACCGACTTCGGGGCCGGTGCCCATGGACGCGCAGAAACACAGTCCGCCGGGCTCGGTGCAGTTGACGGCCACAACGAAGATCCGCTGCAACACTCCGGCGAAGCCCTTATCGGGGTGGGTGCCGGTGCCGAGCACGCCGTTGAGAACCGCGATCGCGGACAGGTCGCAGGCACGCACCCCGAGGAACGCATATCTCGGCGTGGGTTGCTCCTCGATCCCGTCGGACGACCACAGCTTCTGCCGCGGCGGGTGCAGGAACTGCTTCCACGACTGCGGGCCGGCGGAGTGGCCGAACAACGCGTCGTCATCGCGCTTGCGCAGCCGGTAGTGGCCGGGCCCGACGTCGACGCCCCAGCCTTCTGGCAGATCATCGGCCGAACTCAGCTCGGCCAGCACGATCGCATTGTCGGTCACGGTGGGGCCGACGACACGGTATCCACGGTCGATCAGCGTGGACACGAGTTGACTTAGCCCCGCCGCCTCGATTACGGCGCTGCTCATGGGGTTATCGTGCCCCCTGGCGGATCGGGATGCACGGACCTTGGGTCCATTGACTTCGGGACTTTTGGCAGCATTCCGGGTGCGGCCGGGGTCGGTAGCGTCACGGCCATGACCACACCGACTCAACCGGTCTCCATCCTGTCGGCGAGCGAATGCTGGGATCTGCTGAAAAGTGCCTCGCTGGGCAGGCTCGTCACGAGCGTCGACGGCCAGCCGGAGATCTTTCCGATCAACTTCGTCGTCCAGAACCACACGGTGCTGTTCCGCACGGCGGAGGGCACCAAACTGGTCAGCGCGGCCATCAACAACAACGTGCTGTTCGAAGCCGATGACCACAATGCCGTCGAGGGCTGGAGCGTGATCGTCAGAGGAATGGCACGGACAATGCGCACCGGGGCCGAGATCGCCGAAGCCGAGCGTGCTCAACTACTCCCGTGGGTCGCTACGGTCAAGCAGCACTTCGTGCGGATCCGCCCGCTCGGCATCAGCGGCCGGCGCTTCACGTTCGGTTCCGAGCCGGACCGCGATTTCACCATCGCCTAAGAGTTGATCACCACACCACGCGGTGAAGATGCTCACTGGCCTTCGCCGCGGATCTCTCGCCTTGGACCTGTTGTTCGGCCCTGCGCTTGATGCCGAGCAGGATTCCTCGTGTCATCAAGGCCCTCGCCGGATCGGCGAGTTCGCAAACCAGATGTTGACCGGGACCACGAACCTCGATGCGTGTCCGGATCAGCAGCCGGCAGCCATCGTCGAAGTGCGGAACGACGTGGATCGACCACACGCCCGCTGCGGGCTGACCGGGCGGTGTCCCGCGCAACACGATCGATTCCTGATCTGCGACCGCCACGACATCCAGCGCGATCCCGTCGCGTAACCCCAGCCATCCCTTGGGGGCCAGCCGTATCACGTCGCCCGGTTCCAGGTGCTGCCATTCGGGGTGGATGCAATCGGCGTTCTGATACCGCAGGCCGACGAGGTTCTCCAGCGTCGCGTAGCTGTACAGCCCGCCTCGGTCCTGGCCCATCTGGACCAGCCAGGGCCAGACGGCGCCGGCCGGCGCGTCGATCCAGACGGCTTCCGTGGTTTGCGCAACGGGAGCGTCGACGAGCTCGTCGCCGGCGAGAGGCATCCGGCACTCATCCTTGGTCGTGCCCCAGTTGCGGAAATATCGCCGCGCTGCGTACAGCAACGCGATGGTCCCGGCGAGCCGCACACCGTGTGTAGTCATGGACCAACCCTGCGTAACCACGCGACGGTGTCGCTAGGGTCGCTAGTCCCTGATCCGATCAGCATTCCGCCGTGATCGCTTGTGCAATGCGTCCGTGAAAAGCACCGCGGGAAATCGCCATCGACGCAACGAGGAAACCCGCAGTCGTCGGGCCGGCCTGACCGAGCCGGCGCGCGACGGGTGGGACGTACAGAAAGCAGCAGCAGGCCGATCTCGATACCGACAGCGGCGAGCAACTTCGGCGGGAACCTGTTGCGGCACAACGTCACGTAGCACCACTGCTCACCTCGGCAGCATCTGTCGCAGACTTTCCGCGGCATGCTGGGCACGCTCTTCTTGGGCGAACGCGAAGACCCCGTTCAGCACGATCACCGCGAAGACGGCGATGCCAAGCTGTGGTAGCCCGGCGACGAACGCCAACCCGCCCGCAGCCCACAACAACACGGCGAAGAAATGCAGCATCTCGGCGCCGAGACGGCGCCATGCGGGTGTGCGCCGCTGCACCGGAAGGCAATTTGGGCTTCGCCCGGCAGGTAGTCGGGCGGCCTGCTCCGAGGTGAGGCCGACATCGGCGGTCTGCGTCACCCTGCTGACCTGACCATCCGGTTCGGATTAGGACGCGAAGCAGCAGGTGGGCGGCCGACGAATGGCACCACGGGACGGGACTTCCGTCCCTACCGGCAGCTCGGCGGAGGTGGTCGGATTCAACGTGGAAGTTCTCTGACTTTCGAGGAGGCATCATTCGCCGCCACGCCGAAGGAGATACGACATGAGCACCGAGCAATCGGGCCACACCCTCAAAGAGTGGACGGTCGATGTGTCGATCGATGAACACGAGGGACTGACCCGGGCCAAGGCGCGGGTGCGCTGGCGCGAGAAGGAACTCGTCGGCGTGGGAATGGCCAGGCTCAATCCAGCCGACCGGAACATCGCGGAGATCGGTGACGAGCTGGCCGTCGCCCGCGCACTGTCAGATCTTGGCAAGCGGATGATGACAGTCTCGGCAGAGGACATCGAGCGCGTCACCCTGGCGCCGGCGGAATTCTTGTACTGACCGTGCCATATCGAGCGGAGAAGTGACATGACCCGTGCACGAGGTTTGACGCGGGGGTCCCCCAGACGCGTCTTCCGCGACCGCCGTGAAGCAGGCCGCGTGCTGGCTAGTCTCCTTGGTGCATACCGGGGCGTCGGGGATGTCATCGTTCTGGGGCTGCCTCGGGGCGGGATACCGGTCGCTTGGGAAGTGGCTGCGGCACTTGGTGCCCCTCTGGATGCGTTCGTCGTCCGCAAACTGGGCGCTCCGGGCCATGAAGAGTTCGCCGTCGGGGCACTCGCCAGTGGTGGGCGCATCGTCGTCAACGACGATGTATTGCGCGCGTTGCGAATCACGCCACAGCAACTCCGGGATGTCGCCGAACGCGAAGGGCGCGAACTGATCCGGCGCGAGGCCGCCTACCGGGGCGGGCGTCCGAAGTTGGAGCTGGCCGGCAAGACGGTGATCCTCGTCGATGACGGGCTCGCGACTGGGGCCAGCATGTTCGCCGCCGTGCAGGCACTGCGCGAAATGGATCCCGTCGAGATCGTCATTGCGGTCCCTGCCGCTCCAGAGTCGACATGCCGGGAATTCGCCGAGATCGTCGATGACGTGGTGTGCGCTTCGATGCCGACACCGTTTCTCGCGGTGGGGGAGTCGTTCTGGGACTTCCGTCAGGTCAGTGACCAGGAAGTGCGAGATCTTCTCGCCACGCCGACCACGGGGATCGCCACAGCGAGGATTCGGATCGAGGAGACGCCCGCAGAGGTGATGGACCGCATGCCGCGGTCGACGCACCGGGCGGGGTGCCGCCATTCGAGGCTCTCGAAGAGATCATCGGTGATGCCCGGATCGTGCTGATCGGTGAAAGTTCGCACGGCACACACGAGTTCTACGAAGCGCGCGCCGAGATCACGAAGTGGCTGATCGAAGAAAAGGGTTTCTGCGCCGTCGCGGCCGAAGCCGACTGGCCCGACGCGTATCGGGTCAACCGCTACGTACACGGTTTGGGCACAGACCGATCCGCTGACAAGGCGTTGAGCGGATTCGAGCGGTTTCCCGCCTGGATGTGGCGCAACATCGTGGTGCGCGACTTCGTCGACTGGCTGTATGACCACAACCAGGCAAGCCGGGCACGGGTGCGCGGGAGGCCGGCTTCTACGGTCTGGACCTCTACAGTCTGCATCGGTCGATGCAGGAGGTGATCGGCTATCTCGAGAACATCGACCCGCAGGCAGCGATGCGAGCGAAGAACCGGTACGCCTGCTTCGATCACACGTCGGCCGATGACGGTCAGGCATACGGATTCGCGGCGGCCTTCGGTGCGGGTCTGTCGTGTGAGCGCCAAGCGGTTGACCAGCTGGTCGAAATGCAGCGCAGCGTGGCGGAGTACACGCGCCGCGACGGGATGGTCGCCGAGGACGAGGCGTTCGACGCGCAGCAGAACGCGCAGACGGTGAAGAATGCGGAGGCGTATTACCGCGCCATGTTCAGTGGGCGCGTGACGTCGTGGAATCTCCGTGATCAGCACATGGCCCAGACCCTACAAGCGCTGCTTGCCCACCTGAACCGGCACGATGGCCGGCCGGCCCGAATTGTGGTGTGGGCCCACAATTCTCATGTCGGCGATGCCAGGGCCACCGAGGTGGGCAATGACGGGCAGCTCACGCTTGGTCAGCTCGTCCGCGAGCGATACGGCGACGACTCCCGCTTGATCGGCTTCACCACCTATACGGGCACGGTCACTGCGGCCAGTGACTGGGGCGGAATCGCCGAGCGCAAGTTCGTCAGGGCAGCCCTGAACGGCAGCGTCGAGGAACTTTTCCATGAGGCGGAGCGGCCGGCATTCCTGGTGTCGCCGATGATCAGCCACGCTGCCTCCGAACCGCTCGATGTGGTCCGGCTGGGCCGCGCTATCGGCGTCATCTATCTGCCGGCGACGGAGCGACAGAGTCACTACTACCACGTTCGCCCCAGCGAGCAGTTCGACGCGATCATCCACATCGACCGGACGCGTGCGCTCGAGCCCCTCGAGGTCACCAGTCACTGGGCTGCCGGCGAGACGCCGGAGACGTATCCCACCGGGTTGTAGTACGGCACAACAAGGTACGAACGGAGTCAGTAGAGCATGCGACCGTCCTCGGAGAACGCCCCGACGATCGTCACCTTGACGATGAATCCTGCGCTCGACATCACCACGAATGCAGATGTCGTCCGCGCGACGGACAAGATCCGTTGTGCCGGTGCTCGTTACGACCCGGGAGGCGGGGGAATCAACGTGGCACGCTTCGCGCATGTGCTCGGCGCTTCGGTGACGGCCGTTTATCCAGCCGGTGGCCCGACCGGGGCGCTCATCAACGACCTCGTGAGGGCCGAAGGGGTTCCGAGCCGCTCGATACTCATCGCCGAATCAACCAGGGAGAGCTTCTCGGTCAACGAAACCTCCACGGGTAAGCAGTACCGGTTCGTGCTGCCCGGTCCGCATTTGACATCCGCCGAACAAGGACAGTGCCTGGACGAACTGCGACGTGTTGCGGCGGCGGCGGAATTCGTCGTCGCGAGCGGAAGCCTGCCTCCAGGAGTGCCTGCCGATTGGTATCAGCGCGTGGCCGACATCTGCCGGGAAGTCGGCGCCCTACTTGTCCTCGACACCTCCGGGGGCGGCCTCACGCATGTGAAATCGGGTGTGTTTCTGCTCAAGCCGAGCGTGCGCGAACTTCGCGAATGTGTCGGACGGGAACTTGCAACGGAGTCAGAGCAGCTGGCCGCAGCACACGAGCTGATCGACCGTGGCACCACCCAGGCTGTGGTGGTTTCCCTTGGCTCCGAGGGCGCGCTGCTCGCAACGCCGCGGCACAGCCAGCGGTTCACCGCGGTTCCCGTCCGAGCGGTCAGTGGTGTCGGAGCCGGCGATGCGATGACCGCCGCGATCACCGTCGGCCTCACCCGCACGTGGTCTATGCCCGAGTCGGTGCGCTATGGGATTGCGGCCGGCGCGGCGAAGCTGACGACTCCGGGAACAGCCGCCTGCACGCACACCGAGATCGAGCGGTTCTTCGAGCTCGTTGCCGAGCCGACGGACGTCGAGCCGGCTTACAGCTGACGTGACGGCGGCTTGCCCGGTAGTCGGTAAAGCGATGCGCCGGCGGTGATTCCGGCGCCTGCGGCGATCAGCAGGGCCGTCCCGCCGGGCCGGATGGTGTCAGCTGCGTGACTGAAGGCCGCCGCCAATGCTGCGGTGTGCATTTGCTCGTCACCGGCGACGGTCAGGCGATCGTCGGGCACGCCGAGACGCTCGGCGAGGGCGGAGCGGTATGGACGGTGTGCCGGGGCCGCGATGACCGCGTCCACCTGACTCAGTTCCGCGTGCTCCTCGTTGAGGCAAGTCAACGCCGCTTTGGCCGCGACATCGGCGAATTCGTAGTCGCACTTGTCGGCGACCGCGAAGCGAAGCACGTTCTTTCTGTCGACGAGCCCGACGGTGGCTTTGAAGCTCTGGCCGTTGTCCGCGGCCGTAACCCAGTGGAATCGGCCGAAGCCGGACTCGTCACCGGCCCAGGTGCACAACAAGGCCCCTGCGGCTGCCGAGAACGGGAAGTCCTCACTCATCCCGTGCCCGGGATTGGCATCGCCCGCCACGATGAGGGCACGCTTGATCGAGTGCGACGTCAGGAAGCCGTCGGCGATCTGCAGCGCGGTGAGGATGCCGCAACTCCCATTGGAGACGTCGAAGGAGAACGTGCCGTGCGCGTGCGCATGGGGCTCTTCGGGATTGGCGCCGATGTCTTGCTGGATCAGTGCGGCGAGCGCCGGCTCACCCAGATTCCGGTCGCGATAGACCCCGGCATTGATCAAGAGGTCGACGTCGTGCGCGGCGCACCCGGCATCGCGCAGACAGTCCCTGCCCGCGGTGACGGCCAGTCGCAGCGCGCTATGACGATTGCGCCATCCGCCGGTGGCCAGAGTGACACGCTCAATCACGGTGCCCATAACGACCCACCAATTCCTCGTCCAGTGTCAGCAGCAAGATGCCGATCTCGAGCCCGGACGCCAGCGCGATCAGGGCCACAGTCTCGCCGGGCCGGATGTGTCCGGCTTCGAGCTCTTCGATGAGTGCCACCGTGTGCGTGGTCGATGCCGTGTTGCCATAGCGGTCGACGGTGATCACCGCATCGTGCTGGGGAGAATCGCCGAACGCCGCCGACACTCTCGCCATCCCTTTCTTTATCGCGCGGGCGGACGTCTGGTGGGTGATGACGTGATCGATGTCGTGTATCGAAATACCCACGGCGTCAAGCACTTCGTGCAACAACAACGGTGTGTTCGACATCGCGGCCCGGTGGATGCCCCGGGCGTCGGTAAACATGCGTGCACCCGGCTCGTCACCCTTCGGGTAAGCAATACACAGCCTGCTGTAGTCCGCCACGGTCGTGAATCCGGCGAGTGCGATGCCGGCGGAATCCGCGGGTGCGCGTTCCAGGAGTAGCGCTGCGCCGGCGTCGCCGAGTGTCAGGGAGGCGAGCTCCTTGCTCATGATGCTGCGGATGTGTCGGGCCGCGTTCTGTCCGAGCTGCGAGATGTACTCGCCGCTGACGACCAGCGCCCGCTCGATCGCCCCCTGACGAATCCAGTTGTTCGCCACCGTGACTCCGGTCAGCATTCCTGCGCACGCGTTCGAGAGGTCGAATGTCATCGCGTGTGTCGCCCCGATCGCCTGCGCGACGGCCCCACTCATCGTCGGTTCCAGCCACTGCGTCAGGCCGCCGCGGAACTTCGTGATGCTGCAACTGATCACCACATCGATCGACGCCGGATCGCGTTGGGCCTTGGTGAGGCAGTCGACCGCCGCGGCGGTCGCAAGACTGTAGGAGTCTTCGTCGCCGACCGACACACGACGCTCCCGAATACCCGTCAGCCGTTCGAGGTCGATGTGCGTGTGATGCCGTGTTCTCGACATCAGCTCATCGGTGCCCAGATGCGTCGCAGGCAGGTGTCGTCCCGCCCCCGCCAACCGTGCGCGGAACGGCGCGTCGCGCGCACCGGCTGCGGGATCCATCACCAACCAGTGCGTGTCAGTCATCGACCGATCATCGGCGTTGCGCGCCATGGCACAGTAGAGCGCTTTGGGCACCGATGTCCGGGACTTTCGGCCCTTCGTCGCAGGTCGGGCCGTTTCGTAGCCTCGGTATATGGGCAAGCAAAGACCATGGCTGGCAGACGCGATGGCGGTGGTCGGCGCCCTCGCGCTCTACTTCGGGCACGTCAGGCCCTGGATGTACACCTGGGGGGCGGACGACGACGAGATCGCGGCAGTGCTGCCCGGAGACGAGTTGGTGTCGTCGACTGCACTGCGCACCACCCGCGCTGTGACGATCGACGCCCCTCGCCACGCGGTATGGCCCTGGCTGGCGCAGCTCGGGGAGCACCGCGGCGGTTTCTACAGCTACTCATGGCTGGAACGCGGCGTCGGAACAGCCATCCACAACGCAAACACCGTTCATCCGGAGTGGCAGAACCTGGGCGTGGGCGACACCGTATGGCTGGCGAAGCGCTTCGGCGCGCGGCAGGTCGTCGCCGCCGTCGAGCCGAAATCACACCTGGTGTTGATGTCACCGAGCGACTTCGCGCGAGTACAGCGGGGCCAACAGGCGCGCGGTGCCTGGGCGTTTTACCTCCGCCGAAAGGGCGGCCAAACCCGCCTCATCGTCCGAGGCAGCGGTGGAGCCGTCGGCCACGCGGGTTTCGACATTCCGCATTTCGTCATGGAGCAGAAGATGATGCGCGGCATCCGGAAGCGCGCCCAGCAAATGCGCAGGAGCGAGCTCGGCGCCTCCGCCCTACAGAAGTTATCGGTCGCGCTTGCCTAGTCAACAAAACGGCGGCATCGTCAACTAGGGCCTGAAGTTTTCGCTAAATGGCTAAGCGAGTGGCACGATGGTGTCCGTGACCGACCGGGGCGATCCGGGCGTTGAGACCAGCGTGCGCCCGCTGCGTGACACGCTCTCGCAGCTGCGTCTGCGGGAACTGCTCATGGAGGTGCAGGACCGCGTCGAGCAGATCGTCGAGGGCCGTGACCGGCTCGACGGCCTGGTCGAGGCCATGCTCGTGGTGACCTCGGGGCTGGAGCTGGATGCCACCCTTCGCACCATCGTGCACACCGCCATCGCGTTGGTCGACGCTCAATACGGCGCGCTCGGCGTCCGAGGGAACGACCACGAACTCGTCGAGTTCATCTACGAGGGCATCGACGAGGAGATGCGCGAACAAATAGGCCACCTGCCCGAAGGACGCGGCGTTCTCGGCGTGCTCATCGACGATCCCAAACCCATTCGGCTCGACAACATCTCGCATCACGCCGCGTCGGTCGGCTTCCCGGCGAATCATCCTCCGATGCGCACTTTCCTCGGTGTCCCGGTGCGCATCCGCGACGAGGTGTACGGCAACCTCTACTTGACCGAGAAGGCAGGGGGACAGCCGTTCAGTGAGGACGACGAGGTGCTGGTGCAGGCCTTGGCGGCCGCGGCGGGCATCGCGATCGACAACGCCCGCCTCTACGAGCAGTCCAAGAGTCGTCAGTCGTGGATCGAGGCGACCCGCGACATCGGCACCGAATTGCTCGCCGGCACCGATCCGGCGACGGTGTTCCGACTGGTGGCCGACGAAGCGCGGCACCTCAGCGGTGCCGATCTGACGCTGGTAGCGGTTCCCGATGACCCGGACGGGCAGACCGCCGACGCTGACGAGCTGGTCGTGGCCGCCACCGCGGGCGACGGACCGGGCGTTTCGCTTGAAGCAGTTCGCATCCGAGGGACGACGATCGGCGACGCCTTCACCACTCGTACACCGGGACGGTTCGACAGCCTCGAACTCGCGTCGGACATCGCAAACACGGGGCCCGCTCTGGTGCTTCCGCTCCGCGCCACCGACACCGTCGCCGGTGTCCTGGTCGCATTGCGATCTTCAGGGACCCAGCCGTTCGACGACGAGGAACTCGACATGATGGCCGCCTTCGCCGACCAGGCGGCGCTCGCTTGGCAGCTGGCGACCACCCAGCGCAGGATGCGCGAGCTCGACGTCCTGACCGACCGTGATCGGATCGCACGCGATCTGCACGACCACGTCATCCAGCGATTGTTCGCAGTGGGGCTCGCATTACAGGGCACGATTCCGCGGGCCCGCACGCAGGAGGTCCAACAGCGCCTCGGCGAGTGTGTCGACGATCTGCAGGGGGTCATTCAGGAGATCCGTACGGCCATCTTCGATCTGCACGGCGCCCAGTCGGGGATCACGCGATTGCGCCAGCGGCTCGATGAGGCCGTCGCGCAGTTCGCGAGCTCGGGTATCCGCACCAGCGTTCAGTACTCGGGTCCGCTGTCGGTCGTCGATGCGGTGCTGGCCGATCACGCGGAAGCCGTTGTCCGGCGAGGCGGTCAGCAACGCCGTCCGGCACGCGGAAGCGACGTCGCTGACGGTCAGCGTGGTGGTCGAGGACGAATTGTGCATCGAAGTGGTCGACAACGGCCGCGGTATCAGTGGCGACTACACCGGTAGCGGCCTGACCAATCTTCGTAAGCGCGCCGAGGACGTCGGTGGTGCGCTGTCAGTGGATGCGCTGCCGACGGGCGGCACCAGGCTGAGGTGGTGCGCGCCCCTTCCGTAGCTTTTGCTACGTGTCAGAACGCGAAAGAGCGCGCCTGAACCTCGAACCCGTCGATCACCGGCGAGCTGGCGAGCAGGCCATCCGTGTAGATCTCGAGCGCGGGCGCGAGCATGTCTCGGGAATAGTCATGCAACACCGCCGCCATGTCGTTGGGCGTCGGATGGATGCGCCGGTAGAGCAGGAAACTGCCGGCGTTGTTGAGGGCGAGGAACGTCGCGCGGGCCTTCGTGTCGCGGCTGGGCTTGATGGTCCCGGCGCGTACGCCGTCCTCGAGATAGCCGACGGCATTGTCGATCATCTGCGTCATCAGCATGCGGGCCAGCCGCGCCCCGTCCTGCATGCTGCGCACCAGGTAGGACAGCAACGGCGCATAGCGCTCGACCACAGCCAATTCCCCGAACCAGGCATCAGGCGACATCGGCTGCAGCGCGTCGGGCTTCGAACTGCTGATGGTGTCGATGATGTGGTCGTCGCAAACTTTCACGAGGTTGCGTTTGGACTCGAAGTAGTCGAGCAGCACGTCCAGGCTCACGCCCGCTGCGTCGGCGATGGTCCGAAGTGGGGTTTTGAAGCCAGTCCGGCCGATCTGGTCGATTGCGGCGTCTCGGATCCGCGTGCGCAGTTGCTCCTGGGCGACGTTGACGGCGGCCTCCTCGAGGGCGTCTTCCATTGCCATGGCAACTTCTGTGGCGTCCGTGATCGTCATTCTCAAATCGCTCCTTTGGTTTGCTATAAGTGCAACTAATTGACGATGTCGAAAAGATCGGCTTTCCCTTAGGGCCGAAGGTCCCTAATGCGCGGCGATAATCGAATTCAAGTCCTGCTGAGATGTGACAAACCCCCCTGAACACTGATTTCGTAGAGACTGGACCAGCAGCGCCAATGAAGCCACGGGAGACTCCATGACCACTTCCGCAGGGTGGTTGCGGAGCACTTGGACGCCTGGGCTGGCCCAGTTCCGCGAATACCGCCGCGATTGGCTGCGCGGCGACCTCATCGCAGGCGTCACGGTGACCGCCTACCTGGTGCCGCAGGTGATGGCCTATGCCACGTTGGCCGGACTACCTGCCGCCGCAGGGTTGTGGACCGCCATCGTCGCTTCGGCGGCGTATGTCCTCTTCGGATCGTCGCGGCAGCTCTCGGTGGGGCCGGAATCGACCACCGCGCTGATGACCGCCGCCGTGCTCGCCCCGATGGCGGCTGGCAACGCCGGCCGGTACGGCTGGCTGGCGGCCGCGCTGGCGGTGCTCGTCGGGGCGATCTGTCTCATCGGCGCGCTGGCGCGGCTGGGCTTCCTGGCCAATCTGCTGTCTCGGCCCGTGCTGATCGGATACATGACGGGCATCGCCGTCCTGATGGGCGCGAGCCAGTTCGGCAAGGTGACGGGCGTGCCGGTTTCGGGTGACGAATTCGTCGGCCTGGTGCGGTCGTTCATACGTGGCATCGGCGACTGTCACTGGCCGACGATGATCGTGGCGGCCTGCGTCTTACTGCTGTTGCTGGTGCTCGGACGCTGGGCGCCCAAGGCGCCCGGCCCGTTGATCGCGGTGTTGGCGGCCACCGTCGTGGTATTCGGTCTGTCGTTGGACGACAAGGGAATCGACGTCGTCGGGTTGATCCCGGCCGGCTGGCCGGTAATGGGCCTGCCCCAGGTGAGTCCGGGTGACATGGCGACGCTCATCCTGCCGGCGGTCGGCATTGCGATCGTCGCTTTCTCCGACAACGTGCTCACGGCACGGGCTTTCGCCGACCGCCATGGCGCCGAGGTCGACCCCAATGCCGAACTGCGAGCGCTCGGCGTCGCCAACGTCGGCGTCGGCCTCACCCACGGGTTCCCGGTCAGCTCCAGCGGATCCCGCACCGCGCTCGGCGACGCCGTCGGCAGCCGCACTCAGATGTACTCGATGGTGGCCGCGGTCTCGGTGCTCGCGGTCCTGCTGTGGGGGCGCGGTGTGTTGTCCCACTTCCCGACCGCTGCGCTGGGCGCGTTGGTCATCTACGCCGCGATCCGCTTGATCGACGTCGCGGGTTATCGGCAACTCGCCCGTTTTCGCCGCAGTGAGCTGATCCTGGCCGTCGCGACCGCGGCCGCGGTGCTGGGACTCGGGGTGCTCTACGGTGTGCTCGCAGCGGTCGGCCTTTCGGTACTGGACTTGTTGCGGCGCGTCGCACATGCCCACGACAGCGTGCTGGGTTTCGTACCGGGCATCGCCGGAATGCATGACATCGAGGATTATCCGGGGGCGACGTCGGTGCCGGGTCTGGTCGTGTACCGCTACGACGCACCGCTGTGCTTCGCGAATGCGCAGGATTTCCGTCGTCGGGCGTTGGCGGCGGTGGAGCAGAACGGCGGCCAGGTGGAGTGGTTCGTCCTCAACGCCGAGGCCAACGTCGAAGTCGACCTCACCGCACTCGAGGCCGTGGACCAGCTTCGGGAAGACCTGTCGCGCAAGGGGATAGTCTTCGCGATGGCCAGGGTCAAACAGGATCTGCGTGACGCGCTCGACGCGGCCGGCCTGCTGAACAAGATCGGGGAGGACCGCATCTTCATGACCCTGCCCACAGCGGTCGAGGCCTTCAGAAGGCGCTGACGATAAAGTCACACAGATGAACGCGGTGTCGGTGATCACGGGCGGTGCGGGCGGCATGGGTCTGGCCACCGCGAAGGTCGTCGGGCGGACGCACACGGTCGTGTTGTGCGATGTCCGCCAGGATCGGCTGGATATCGCGAAGAAGACTCTGGACGGCCTGGAGATAGCTGCTACGGCGGTGAACTGCGACGTCACCGACGCCGGTGCCGTTTCGGACCTCCTGGCGGCGGCGGCCGAGCTCGGCGATATCGCCTCGGTGATTCATACCGCAGGCGTGAGTCCCAGCATGGGTGACGCCGACTACGTGATGAGAACCAACGCGATCGGCACGGTCAACATCAATGAAGCCTTCTACCGCTGCGCCCCGGAGGGGTCGGCGATCGTCAACGTCGCCTCCATGGCGGCCCACATGCTGCCCGACGAGCTCATCCCCACTGCGCACTTCCCACTGGCGATGGACGACATCGACCGCTTCATGGCCGAGATGCTGGCGGCATGCAACATCGCTGGAGAGGAAGCACGCTCCGGCATCGCCTACGCGGTGAGCAAGAGCTTCGTCAGGTGGTACTCCAGCTCGCAGGCCGAACGCTTCAACGGTCGGGGACTGCGCGTCGTGTCGGTCTCCCCAGGATCCATCGACACCGAGATGGGCCGGTTGGAGGAGCAGGCCGGCGCGGGTGCAATGGTGACTGACGCCGCGGTGCCGCGGTGGGGGCGGCCGGAGGAGATGGCGGACCTACTGGCCTTCTGCGCCAGCGACAAAGCGGGTTATCTCACCGGCACCGACATCCTCAACGACGGCGGAGTGATCGCTTCGATGCGGGAGCGAGCCAGGCGGGCCGCCGGCGGGTAATCCTCCTCAAAACGTGAGCTCGGCTGCGCCCCGATAAAACAATGAATGAATGTCGAAGCCGGACCGTCGGGGCGCTTTGAACGGGTTGGGGGGACGCAAGCGGGAGTGAGCTCGGATCAGACGATCAACGTGCTCATCGCCGCCGGCGAGGCGCTCGCGAACACGATCGAGCACGGCCACCGACACAGCCCGACCGCTGGCGGCGATCGGAGAGCTCGATTTGAGCAACATCGATGCCTTCGAGGGTACGCGGCGCTGGACGGGCAGGCCACCCTCACGATCGACCTGAGTGGCATCGATTACCTGGACAGCGGCGCCATCAATCTCTTGTTCTCTCACGCCGACCGCATCGAGCTCGTCGTCAACCCGATTCTGCTGCCCGTGCTGAAGGTCAGCGGCCTGGCCGACGTCGTCAATGTCCAGCACGCGCCGCCCAGGTCCGAAAAGTGAGATGCGACGGTTTCGCATCGTTGTGTTGTGGGTACCAAGGCTGGGCGCCGCGCCGAGCGGCGTCCCACACAGCTTGAGAGGCGGGGCCATGCTTGAGTTCATCTGCCCGACCTGTGGAAAGTTCGACCTTGACGAGGTCAATTGTGAGTCATGCACCGGCGTCCGCGTTGTCGACGCCAATTCGACCGCCTCGGCGCCGCGTTAGCGTGATGTCGATACCCCGTTCCCTGCGTCCGCTTGACCTGGTGATGGCCTCGACCAGGCTGTATTCGTCGCTGCCGCTGGTGGGCAGGCATCTCGAGCCCTTCGCCGGGCTGACCGTGATGGCCATGTACGGCGGCCACTACGCGCCCGCGGCCGTACGTGGCATGGTCACCCGGCGCTTCGGGCGGAGCGCGACGGCCGCCGCACCCGCCGACGTTGCCGGCGCGCCGGTCGCTACGGGCCGCGGCGGCCAGACGCCTCCCTACCTCCGGTTCCGCGCGCAGCGGCAGCGCTGTCTGCATCGCAGCGCAGTCCGATACGGCGACCACCCCGCGCAACTGCTCGACGTATGGCGGCTGCCTGATCTGCCGCCCGATGCTCCGGTGCTGTTGTTCGTCCCCGGCGGCGCCTGGGTGCAAGGCTCCCGGATCCTGCAGGGTCACACTCTGCTGCACCACCTGGTCAAGCAGGGCTGGGTGTGCCTGACGATGGACTACCGGGTGTCGCCCGTGCATCGCTGGCCGCGCCACATCGCCGACGTCAACGCTGCGATCGCCTGGGCCCGCGCCAACGTCGACAAGTTCGGCGGTGACCGTAACTTCATCGCGATCGCGGGGTGCTCGGCCGGTGGACATCTCGCGGTGCTGGCCGGTCTGACCCCCGGGGACACGGCGTTCCGCGGCGAGCTCACCGACGACGCAGACACATCGGTGGATGCGGTCGTCGGCATCTACGGGCGCTACGACTGGCAGGACCGCTCGACTCCCACCCGCAGGAACTTCCAGAGTTTCCTGGAACGAGTTGTGGTGGGACGCAGGCAGTCCCGTCACCCGGAGATCTTCTCCGCTGCCTCGCCGCTGGCCCGCATCCACGAAGATGCGCCACCGTTTTTCCTCATCCATGGCGAGCAGGACACCATCATCCCGGTGCACGAGGCGCGGACGTTTCATGAGCAACTGCGATCGGTGTCGCGGAACCCCGTCGAGTACAGCGAGATACCGTGCGCCGGACATGCATTCGATCTCGTCGACTCGTCGCATGCGCGGCGGTGTGCCGTCGAGGTGAGCAGGTTCCTCAACGACGTTCGCGAGCGTCGACTTACGAGCGTGCCGACCGCAGTCTGACGGGGAGCTTCTCTGAGACGGTGTCGACGAGGAAGCGCCTAGTGGACACCGGTCTAAACGCCCGCGCCGCCCGGGTCAGCCGGTCGCGGGACTCGGTGCTCAGCTCGATGTCGGCAGCGGCGACGTTGAACTCGAGCTGTTCGACGCTGGACGCACCGGGGATGGCCACCACGCCCGGCAGGCTGATCAGCCACGCCAGTGCCACCTGCGCCGGTTTGGCGTCGACCTGTGTCGCGACATCGCGCAACGTCTGCAACAGAGTAGTTCGACACACCCGCGCCACCGATCATCCCGCGGTCGAGAAGCGCGCGCATTCCCGGCATGATCACCGAATCGGGAACCACCGGATTCGGTTGGTGGATCTGGTAGAGCGGGATGCGGTCGAGCCGCAGCCGCTCGGCGCTGGCATGCGCGTGCTCCTTGATGACTCGCGGGATCGGCAGGACCGGGAAGAACTTGCTGGCGACCGCCACCTCGGCGCGCGCGACGCCGGAAGCGTAGCGCTCGCCGTATTCCCACTCCCGCGAACCGAATTGCCACGTGCCCAGGCCGATCCGGCTGACCCGTCCGACGCCGTCGAGGTCCAGATAGCGCATGTCTACACCGTCCGATCACGTAGTTCGGCATAGCTTCGCTCGATCGCCTGCGCGAGGAGCGCTAGATGTGGCACGGCGTTCGGGTCGGCGCACAAGCCGATGCCGAAATCGCCTGCGCACGAAATGGCCGAGATTCTCAGCGCGTGATGAGCGCCCGGCTCCGACGACGAGAACAGGTGTTGCACCCGACGGCCCGCGACAGCCACGGGCGTCCGCGGGCCGGGCACATTGGATATCGACAGGCTGAACTCGCGCGAGCTGCCCGCGAGGCTCCGCGCGACCTTCTCGATGCGCTTCACCCGGCCCAGCGCGTGAAAGAACTCATACAGTTCGTCGGCATCGTCAAGCCGCTTGCGGCGCCGGGTTTCCCCGCTGATCCGGTCCAGCCGCGCCAGCGGGTCCGGTTCCGCGATCGGGAGAGCAACGTTGATGAACGAATCGCGGTTGCCGAGGGCACTTTGATCCTCGTCACGGTGGTGAAGGCTGACCGGTATCTGAGCACGCAGCTGTCGGGTGATCTTGTCGTGCAAGCCAATCCACGTCCTCAGTCCGCCCGCGACAATGGTGAGGAGAACATCGTTGACCGTCGCGGGCTGTGGACGGGAGGCGCCGACCGCCTTCATCTCGGCCACCGTCGCACCGGTGAACGCCAATTCACGCGCGATCGTGATCGGGCGGTCGAACGGGGAGCGTGATCCTGGGCGACCGAGTTCGCGCAGCACCGCAGCGGGCAGCCGCAACACATCCATCACCGGTGACACTCGCTCGGGCGCAGCGTGCCCACCGGGATGGGGTGTGGCCTTCGCGCTCGCGACGCCGGGCTCATCGAACAGCAGCGTTTCCAGGAAGCGCACCGCGGCGATGCCGTCGGCCATCGCGTGATGCAGGCGTGCGGCGATGGCCTGACGGCCGTCTTCCAGCGGCCCGATCACATCGAACGTCCACAACGGGCGGGACCGGTCGAGATGCTGCGCCATCAACCCGCCGACGGCTTGCCACAGATCCGGGCTGGTCGCGCAGCCCCCGGGATATGCGCGGACGTGATCGCGGATGTCGAAGTCGGGCGCCGTGACCCACCGCGGTTGCGCCGAAGAGCTGTCGACGCGTTGGGTCGCGCGCGGTTCACGCCCCAGCCGGCCCAGCACCGTGGTGCGCAACCAGTCCATGTCGAGTGCGTCTGCCGACGGCTCGAGTACCACCAGCTTGAGCGTCTGCCCGGTGATGGTCGCCGACTCGACATCGAGGATTCGCACATCCTCGGGGGAGAGCCGATCGGGATCCTCGGTGACCATTACACGCACGCCCCGGTCAGTCCCGGTGATTCACGATGTTGATCACGTTGCCGTCGGGTGCCCGGACGAAGAACCGGCGCACGCCCCACGGCTCAGTGGTCAGCGGATGCACGATCTCGTAGCCGAGTCGCTGCGCTTCCTCGTACGCCGAATCGACGTCATCTGTGTGAACGGAGATGACCGAGTCCTCGGGCGCACTGGAGTCCGCCGTCACGAGCTGGACGCTGCGCCGCGCCGTCCGGCGGAGGTGTAGCGGGCCACCCAGCCCATGTTGAACTCTTCGGTACCCAGTCCGAGGATAGTCGGTGTAGAAGCCCTTCGCGGCCTCGATATCGGCGACCGGAAGGTTCGCCATGATGCGCTTGGCGTGCATGCTTCTCCTTGTCCGTCAGGGACCACGGTCGATCAACGAGGCCGGAGCATGCCGCGCGAGGAAATCGACAACTGCCCCGGCGAAGATGTCGTTGCGGTCACCGGCGACCATATGCCCGGCGCCACCGACATCCACGAAGTCGATCTGCGGGAAACGCGAGATGAACTCGTCGGCTCGCTCCTGGGTGACGAGATCGCTCATCTGCCCGCGCACCAGAAGCATCGGCACGTTGTTCTCGAAGGATCGCCTCGACCGCCGCATACATGCGGTCGATCTCGGTGACCTCGATCGGGGGCGACGACGACGGTGCCGTCGATGAACTTCGGATCCCAATGCCAGTACCAACGACCGTCTCGTTCGCGCAGATTCGTGCGGAGACCGTCGAAGTCGGTGGGGCGGGGCCGATGCGGGTTGTACTCCTGAATCGCGTCGGCCACTTCATCCAGCGACGCGAAGCCCGACGTCATCCGGTCATACATGAAGCCGTGTATCCGCGTCGCCCCGGAGGGATCCATGTTGGGCACGATGTCGACCAGGACGACGGCGCGCACGGCGTCCGGCGAAAGTTCGCCTGCCAGAAGCATTGACGTGAATCCGCCCAGCGAGGCACCCACCAACACCGGCTGCGGGGGAAGCCCGCGCAGCACTTCGAGCACATCGCCCGCGAATGTGGTGACGCGGTAGTCGCCGTCTGCGGACCAGTCGGACTCGCCATGGCCGCGCAGGTCGACCGTCACTGCCTGCCACCCCCGCGCGGCAACGGATGCAGCGGCCTTGCCCCATGAGCGTCGGGTCTGACCCCCGCCGTGCAGGAAGACCGCCGCCGGGGCAAGCGGGTCACCGAGGCGGTCAGCGACGATGCGGACGCCGTCGACGCCCGTGGTGGTAAATGTCTCGATGCCCAGGAATCATACGAGCGACCGAACTTCTACCGGCGATTAGGAGTCAGACATGAGTGACGACAACACGCCCGCCATCACCGGGATTCACCATTTCTCGATCACCGTCACCGACCTGGAGGCCAGCCTGGCCTGGTATGAACGCGTGTTCGTTGCTCAGCGCGTGCCGATGACGTTCCCGCACTACGAACGGGAGGACACCGGCTACGGAGTGCTGCTCGTCGAGCCTCGCTCGGGGCTGGCGTTGGGGCTGCACACCAACTCGGGCAACGACGGCGAGCCCTTCGACGAAGCCCGCACCGGCCTCGACCACGTCGGATTCAACGTGGCGTCCCGGGAAGAACTCGATTCCTGGACCGCCTGGCTCGACGAACTCGGGATCGAGCACTCCGGCGTCAGGACCGGCGACGCGCCGTTCCCGTTCGCGACCCTGGTGTTCCGCGACCCCGACAACATCCAGCTCGAACTGTTCGCCGTCTGCTGAGGCGGATCCGATGACCGCCCGGCGTCCGCCGTTCACTTCCCGTCCAGTTCTCCTGCGGATACTGACCCGCGTGGTTGCCGCGCGCCAATACTGGGAACTGTGTCTGACGATGTCCCCGCAACGTCGAGTCGCATGAACACGATCACTCGCACCGCCGCTGCACTGGCCGTGCTCGGATGCTCGATTCTCGGCGGGACGGCGCCCGCGGCGGCGATACCCAGTCCAGACGTGCCGGGTGAACTGGTTTTCGGCGGGTTGCCGCGCACCTATCAGGTGCATGTGCCCGCGGGACTCGATCACCCGGCGGGCCTGGTCCTCAATCTGCACGGCGCCGGGCAGACCGGTGCCGAACAGGCCGCGGTGACCAACTACAACGCGGTCGCCGACGCGCACGGGTTCGTCGTGGCCTACCCCGACGGCATCGATCTGAGCTGGGCCGATGGTCGCGGCGCGTCGGTACCCGACCGTCAAGGGGTCGACGATGTCGGCTTCCTCTCGGCGCTGGCCGATCGACTCGTCCGCGAGTACGGCATCGACCCAGGCCGTGTTTTCGCCACCGGCATGTCGGCCGGCGGGTTCATGGCCACGCGGCTCGGGTGCCAACGTGCCGACTTGTTCGCCGCCATCGTTCCGGTCGCGGGCTCCTTAGGCGTGGCGTACCCATGTGCCCCAACCCAACCCGTCTCGGTGATGGAAATTCACGGCACGGCGGACCCGGTCGTGCCGTTCACCGGCGGCACGATGCTGGGCCGCGGGGGATACAGCGACATCGTGGCTCCGCCGGCGATGGCACAGCGGTGGCGCGACGTGGATGGCTGCCCCGCGCCGGTCGAGGATGCGGAGGGCGCTGTGCGCCGGTTCACCGCCGCGGGATGCGCCGACGGGGCCGAGGTCGTCTTTGTTCAGGTCGACGGTGGCGGCCACACGTGGCTCGATGTCTCGCAAGCCAGCGGACAGTTCTTCGCGACACACGGCCGGTGAGCTGACCGCGTCGTAGCCGTTTGTCTCCGGCGGTGTCTTTCGCGGGTCTTTCGCGTGTTTCGACCCTGGTTAATTTTCGGCGGCGTATGTTTGCTGTCGACCTCCCCCTCCAGCAAGGGAGCCATGATGGGCTATGCCAGGTATGTCGGCAGGATCGGGGCGTTAGCGGTAGCGCTCGGAGTCGGATACGCGGTAGCGACGATGCCGGGCATCGCCCTGGCGTTACCGACGGATTCGGGCTCGTCATCGTCATCGACTAGCGACGCAGCGGGTGCGCAATCGTCGGACAACGCCGGCGACAGTGGGCCGTCGTCGCCGACTGCGAACCCCGGCACCACATCAGGCCAGTCGCAAACCACCGGAACCACCGGCGTCACGGCCGGCCAAGACAGCTCCGACGAGATTGCCGATGGCCAGGACGCTGACGACGGCGACGACGATAGTCAGCTTGCCGATGCAAATGGCGAAAACGGTTCGCCCGCAACGGGTGACGAGGACGCTTCGGCCGCTGTTGTCGCCGATTCCGCCAACGGTGCCGACCACCACAACTCGAACAAGCCAGAGCGCAGTCTCGGCTCCCTGGACTCGGCGAAGCAGGACGTCGACGAACACGACTCGTCAGTCGATGCCACGCAACTGGGATCTCATCAGCAGGTGCAGGCGTTCAGCATCGACACGACGCCCGACGTGTCCTCAGTGGCGCGTTCGTCGCTGGCACCAACCGGTGTCGTGACGACGCTGACGACACCGTCCGCAGCGGTCAGTCCCGCGGAGCCGCCAACGATTCAGGACATCGTCGGACAGCCGGCCGTCTTCGTGGTGAATCTGGTCGCGCGTGTGGTCGATGCCGTGCTCCAGCCGCTGATGGCGCCATTCGGCCCGGGGAGCAACGGCCAAGCACCCTTGCTGTGGACGATGCTGGCGTTCGTGCGTGATGAGTTCAGGCGCATCGCGTTCCCGACGATGTCGACGAATCCCGTGACTCCGAGTCTTGTCACAGGACCGAACCTGCTCGTCAACCCGGGTGCCGAACTCGGCGACCCGTCGCTGTCCGGCTACAGCGGGGTGTCTGTGCCCGGCTGGGCGCTGACCGGTACACCAACGGTGATCGAATACGGCACGCTGCGCCGCTTCCCGTTCCCTCTGCCAACGCCGGGGCCGACGCTACCGGGGCTGCTCGCGTTTCCGAGTCAGGGCCCGGCCGGCAGTGGGCAGCAGTTCTTCGGCGGCGGGCCGGTGGCCGACTCGACACTCACCCAGATCGTGGACCTCAAGGGTGCAGCGGATGCGATCGACAACCGGCCCGGCGGCGTGCAGTACCAGCTCAGCGGTGACTTGGGCGGATTCCTGATCGACCCGTCACGGGCCAAGGTGACCGTCGACTTCCTCGACGGCCAAGGTGCCACTCTCGGCAGCGGTGAACTGACTCCGGTCACCGCGTTGGATCGCTGGTTCATCACCGGGCTCATGCACCGCGACACCGCCGGGGTGATACCCGTCGGCGCGCGCACGGCGCAGGTCGTCGTGTCCTTCAAGGACTGCAATCCCGTGCTGGGCAACTACAACAACGCCTATGCCGACAATCTCTCGTTCACGGTCGACGCCGAAGGTCTGGCGCCGGCGACGCTGGAGCGTCCGGAGTCGACGGTCGGCTCGCTCGATCACGTGTTCATGGTCTACCTGGAGAACAAGGGCGTCCGGCAGATCGTCGGCAGCCCGAACGCGCCGTACATCAACGGCCTGATCGATCAATACGGTTACGCATCGGATTACTACGGCCTGACCCACCCCAGCGACCCGAACTACTACCCGATCATCGGCGGGTCGGACTTCGGCTTCAACTACAACTGCCCGTCGAAATGCTTCCCCGCCGGCACGCCCACCCTCGTCAAGAACATCGATGCGGCGCAGCTGTCGTGGGCGGGCTACGCCGAGGGCGGGGGCGGCTACACCACCCCCACCGACCGCTTGCCGTTCCTGGCGTTCAGCGACATCTACGACGACCCGCAGTACGTCGCGACGCATCTCTTCGACATCTCCGAGCTCGGAGCCGGCCTGGCCGATCCGGCGAAAGCGCCCAACTTCGTGTGGTTCGCCGCCGACGACGCCACCAACATGGAAGGCCCCACCGATATCCCCTTCGGCATCTTCAACTGGGCGCTGGGCTTCCTCAGCCCCTTCCACCAATACAACGTCGCGGCCGGCGACGAGTGGCTTCAAGGCCCGGTGGGCACCATCATGAGCTCGCCGACGTGGCTGGACTCCAGTCAGAAGAGCGCGATCGTCATCACCTTCGACGAGGATTACAACAATCTGTCGACAGGTGTCGGCAACGAGGGCAACCACATCGTCACGATCGTCATCCCCTCGCAGGGGGCGGTCGACGCGGGCATGCGCGACGGGCACGTCGTCGCCGACGACCATTACAACCACTACAGCCTGCTGCGCACCATCGAGGATTCGCTCGGCCTTTCCCCGGTCACGAACAACGACCGGTACGCGAACCCCATGAACGAATTCTGGGAGTTGCCAGCGGTGTGATTGCCGGGTTGACCAGCAATTGACACAAGACAGTTTGGTCGGCTAAATGTATGACACGCGAGACGTGTCAGCTCACGCGTGCGGCTTCTGTGTGGGCCGATGTCAGGCCTGGTCAGGGGGCGGAAATGGAGCAATCGGCGAGCGCTCCGACTGCCGCGCGCTCCAGGATCGCGCGCACCATCCGGGTGCTCGCGGTGCCTATCGTGCTCGGCTGGCTGGCGTTGACCGTCGTCACCAATGCTTTAGTCCCGCCGCTCGAGACGGTCGGCAAAGAGCACTCCGTGTCGATGAACGCCCACGATGCACCGGCGTTCATCGCGATGCAGAAGGTCGGCGCCACGTTCGAGGAGTTCGACTCCGATAGCAATGCAATGGTCATCCTCGAGGGGGACAAGCCGCTCGGCGCCGACGCCCACCATTACTACGACGAGCTGATCAAGAAGTTCCAGGCCGACACCGCGCATATCGAGCACGTCGCTGACTTCTGGAGCGACCCGCTGACCGCGGTGGGAGCGCAGAGCGGCGACGGCAAGGCTGCATACGTGCAGCTCAACCTGCGCGGCAACATGGGTGAAACGCGGGCCAACGACTCCATTGCCGCCGTCCGCGACGTCATCGCCGCGACGCCCGCACCGCCAGGTGTGAAGACGTACGTCACCGGCGGCACGGCGATCAACTCCGATCAGCGCGTCGCCGGTGACAAGGGCGCACTCAAGGCCACCCTTGCCACCCTCGTGGTGATCCTGATCATGCTGCTGTTCGTCTACCGGTCGGTCGTCACCACGATCCTGATTCTGCTGATGGTGTTCGTGGAACTGGGTGCCTCCCGTGGCATCGTCGCGTTCCTCGGCAACGCCGGCATCATCGGATTGAGCACTTTCGCCACAGGTCTGCTCACACTCGTCGCGATCGCCGCGGGCACCGACTATGCGATCTTCCTCATCGGCCGATACCAAGAGGCCCGAGGACAGGGCGAAGACCGGGAAACCGCGTACTACACGATGTTTCACGGGACCGCTCATGTGGTGCTGGGCTCGGGCCTGACCATTTCCGGTGCGCTTCTGTGTCTGCGGTTCACGCGCATGCCCTACTTCCAGACAATGGCAGTACCCTGTGCGGTCGGCATACTCGTCGCCGTTATCGCCGCGCTCACGCTGGGCCCCGCCGTGATCGTCATCGGCAGCCGCTTCGGGCTCTTCGACCCCAAGCGCGCCATCAAGACACGCGGGTGGCGGCGGGTGGGCGTGATGGTGGTGCGGTGGCCCGGCCCGATCCTTGTCTCGACGATCGCGCTGGCCCTGGTCGGCCTCATCGCCCTGCCGAGCTACGAGCCCGACTACGACGGGCGTCATTTCATGCCCGAAGACATACCCGTCCAATGTCGGATATGCCGCCGCCGACCGGCATTTTGCCAGCGCCCGGATGAATCCGGAACTCATGATGATCGAAAGCGATCACGACTTGCGCAACTCGGCGGACTTCCTGGTGATCGACAAGATCGCCAAGGCCATCTTCCACGTCCCCGGCATCGCCCGGGTGCAGACCATCACCCGGCCCGACGGGAAACCGATCAAGCACACCACCATTCCGTTCCTGCTCAGCATGCAGGGCACCACCAACCAGCTGAATCAGAAGTACAACCAGGACCGGATGGCCGACATGCTGGTCCAGGCCAACGAGATGCAGAAGACCATCGACACGCTGCAGAAGATGTCGAATCTGACTGAGCAGATGGCCGCGGTCACGCATTCGATGGTGGCGAAAACCAAGCAGACGGCGGTCGACGTCGCCGAATTACGCGACCATATCGCCGATTTCGACGACTTCTTCCGTCCGCTGCGTAACTTCCTGTATTGGGAGCCGCACTGCTACGACATCCCGATCTGCTGGTCCATCCGCTCGGTCTTCGACACGCTCGACGGTACGGACATGCTGACCGACGATATCCAGAATCTGGTCCCCGATCTGGAACACCTCGACACCTTGCTGCCGCAGCTGGTCGCGCTGATGCCGCAGCAGATCGAGACGATGAAGACGATGAAGAAGATGATGCTGACGATGTATGCCACCCAGAAAGGGATGCAGGATCAGCAGGCCGCGCAGCAGGAGAACTCCAGCGCGATGGGCGATGCGTTCGACGAGTCGTTGAACGATGATTCCTTCTATCTGCCCCCGAAGCGTTCGAAAACAAGGACTTCAAACGCGGGATGAAGAACTTCATCTCGCCGGATGGCAAGTCCGTGCGCCTCATCATCGAGCACGCGGGCGACCCCGCCAGCCCGGAGGGCATATCTCGGATCGACGCCATCAAGCAAGCGGCGAAGGAAGCCATCAAGGGGACTCCGCTCGAGGGTTCCACTATCTATCTCGGGTGGCACCGCGGCGACCTACAAGGACATTCGCGACGGCTCGGGCTACGACCTGTTGATCGCCGGAATGTCCGCGCTGGCATTGATCTTCATCATCATGCTGATCATCACGCGAAGTGTGGTGGCATCCGCAGTGATCGTCGGCACCGTTCTACTCTCGCTCGGAACATCTTTCGGATTGGCCGTCCTGGTCTGGCAACACCTGCTGGGTCACCGACTGCACTGGATCGTCCTGGTGATGTCCGTGATTCTGCTGTTGGCGGTGGGATCCGACTACAACCTTCTGCTGGTTTCACGGTTCAAGGAAGAACTCCACCACGGCCTCAAGACCTCCATCATCCGGGCGATGGCCGGTTCGGGCGCGGTGGTGACGTCGGCCGGTCTCGTGTTCGCCGCGACTATGGCGTCGTTCGTCGTTGGCGATCTGCTGAGCTTTGCGCAGATCGGCACCACCATCGCAGTCGGGCTGCTCTTCGACACGCTCATCGTGCGGTCGTTCATGACGCCGTCAATCGCTGCACTTCTCGGACGGTGGTTCTGGTGGCCGCAGATCGTGCACACGCCAGCATCCCAGCGCCGGCTGCAGCGCCTCAAGCGTGACTCCACCACGGACCCGGTCGGCGTCTGAGGTCACTCTCGCGCCGAGTTCTCGACGATGATGTCGCGCGCCGCCTCGTAGAAGGCGCTGATGAGCGTCGAGAACGAAAACTCGAACGGGTAGATCATGTGCACATCCAACGGCTCGAGACTCCACTCGGGCAGCACGGGCACGATCGTGCCGTCCTTCAACTCGGTGGTGCAGATGATCTGGGTGGGCATGGCACCGATGCCGAGCCCCTGCAGGATGTACTGCTTGCACACCTGAAAGTTGTTGGCGCGCGCCCGCACCGGGGGTGACAGCTCGATCGCCGCTTGTTCTTCGCCACGGTCAGCTTGCGTGACCCGGCGAAGCCGAAGTCGATGAACGGCAGGTCGTTCAATTGCGCCGGCTCGGTGAGCGGTTCGGGCGAGTCGACCGCACGAAATCGGCTGAGGCACAGAGGAACAGCTCGAGGCTGAACACCTGCCGGGCGATCAGCGTCGAATCCTGCAGAGGTCCGGTGCCGAACACGACATCGAACCCGTCCTTGATGGGATCGACCATGGTGTCCACCAAGCGGATATCCAACCGCGAGTTGGGATAGCGCTGCAGAAACGCCGCGCCGACTCTGGACGCGTAGTCGATGCCGACGAAGACCGGGATGGCGACCCGTAGTTCGCCCTGCGGCTCCTGCCTGCTGCCTTCGACCAGGGCCCGAACGCCGTTGGCCTCAGACAGGATATTCACGGCGTGGCTGTAGACCTTCTCGCCGAGGTCGGTGACGGTGAGCTGGTGGGTGTTCTTCCGCAGCAGCTTGATGCCGAGGTCGGCCTCGAGCTTGGTGAGCTTGCGGCTGACGGTGGACTTGGGCATCCCGAGCAGCGCCGCGGCCTTCGACACGCTGCGGCTCTCCACCACCTTGCCGAATACCAGCAGGGCGTCGAGGTCGAAGGGCAGGTTCTGTTCCATTGGCTTGGGTTCCAAATATGCAACAGGGTGTTGCGGTTTTGGGTCTGTTTGGACGGATTCGCCGACTGTTAGCGTCGGCGCTGAGGAGGGCCTCATGAGTCACAACAGCCTGGTGACCAAACCCGCGAGTGGACATTGGACCGACGCGTATCCCGAACTCGGCCGCGGGCCGGTGTCACTCAGGATTGCGTCTCCGAGGAGTTCTACTAGAAGGAGCGTGAGCACGTCTTCTCCAAGACGTGGCTCTACATCGGGCGGGTCGAACACGTGCCGAAGTCGGGCAGCTACTTCACCCGGGAGCTGAGGTTCCTCAACACCTCGGTCATCATCGTGCGCGGCAAGGACGACGTGATCCGCGCCTTCCACAACATCTGCCCACACCGCGGCAACAAGATGCTCTGGGAGGACGACCCCTTCAAGGAGGTGGCCGGCCGCGCGCCGCTGCTGTACTGCCGCTTCCACGGCTGGCGCTACAACCTCGACGGGTCGCTGCATTCAGCGACCCGCAAGGATCTGCTGCTGGACTTCGACGCCGACAGCTGTCGCGTGCCCGCGATCCAGTGCGAGGTGTGGGAAGGCTTCATCTTCATCAACCTCGACCCGCACAACACCGAGCCGCTGCGATCGTTCCTCGGCGAGCTCGCCCACGGCATCGAGGGATATCCCTTCGAGGGGCCGCACCAGGTGTACCGGTTCAATGCCGAGCTGGCAGTGCAACTGGAAGATTTTCGTCGACAGGTTCGCGGAGAGCTATCACGGCCCGTATCTGCATGCGTCTTCGTTCGGTGCGCTCACGGCGGAGGCCAGAGATGCATTCGACCAACCGAATCCGTTCACCGACGCGTTGGCCTATCAGACTCAAGGGCCCGCACCGGATGTTCTCGTTTTCCGGCGAGCCGTCGCAGAAGACGCCGTATTCCAAGCCCATCGAGTGCGTCATGGAGGCCAGCGCAGCCGGTCCATGGAACAAGCGTACCGATCGCGGTCCGATGCCGACGGGCATGAACCCGACCCGGTCGGAGAAGTACGGATTCGACTCGTTCCAGTTCTTCCCGAACTTCGTGTTGATCTTCGGCTCGTCGGGGTTCTCTACCCACACCCATTGGCCGACAGGACCGCATTCGCACATCTTCGAAGTCGAGATGTTCTACCAGCCGCCCAAGACGCACAAGGAACGGCTGGGCCAGGAGCTCACCGTCACCTTCCTCAACGACATCATTCTGGAAGACGCGAGCCCGTCGGAGGGTCTGCAGGCGATGCTCAAGAGCGGCGCGCTGACGCACTTCACGATGAACGACGAGGAGATCCTGCTGCGCCACCTGCACAAGACGGTCGCCGACTACGTCGCGACCGGCGGAGGCAAGACGATGACGTGCCTTCTGCCGCAGGAGTTTTCGCACCTCGAGCACCTGGTGGCCGAATGGGCCATCGAGGACGGCCACCAGCGCTACGTCAAGCGCGTGAACAGTTCGATGGAGCAGATCCGGGCGTTCTACGACGAGGTGTTCCCGATGCCGAAGAGGCGGTGGCCTACATCGACAAGTTCGACTACTCCGAACCGCTGCCCGACGACGTCGCCAATCTGCGCAACCTGCTCTACTCGCTGATCACCGTTTCGCTGGCGGTTGAGCTGTGGCAACCAACCGCGTGTAAAGCATTCGGCCAATACGATTTTGACGAGAGTGAGCTGACCTCCATGGGAATCCTTCGGCTCAAACTCGACGTCATCGACGTCTCGCCGAGGATCGGCAGTGAGGTCAGGACCGACCTCGACACGCTTCTGAGCGGTCGCGAGGCCGCCAACATCCGCGAAGTCCTCGAGCAGCGCGGTGTGGTCTTTTTCCGCGGGTCTGGACATCACCGACGAACAGCAGGTCGCGATCGCCAAGACGCTCGGCAACCTCGTCCAGAACGAGGGGGAGAGTGGCATCTACAAGATCTCGCTGGACAAGAACGTCAATCAAAAGGCCGACTACCTCAAGGGCTCGATGTTCTGGCATTTCGACGGCTCGTTACAGCCGTACCCAACCTCGCGACTCTGCTTCGCGCGATGAAGCTTTCGGACGTCGGCGGTGAGACGGAGTTCTGCAACACCTACGCGGCATACGACGATCTGCCGCAATCCGACAAGGACCTCATCGCGGACCTCCGCGTGGTGCACAGCGCCGAACGCTCGCAGTACTACGTGCGCCCAGAGATGAGCTATGAAGAACTCGCGTTCTGGCAGAAGTCGCCGACGAAGACGTGCCCGATCGTGTGGACGCATCAATCCGGCCGCAAGTCGTTACTCCTCGGCGCCACAGCGGACTACGTGATCGGCCTGCCGGTTGAGCAAAGCCGTGCACTGCTTGCGCGGTTGCGAGACTGGGCCACCCAACCGCAGTACGTCTACCGGCACGAATGGCAGCCAGGTGACCTGCTCATCTGGGACAACACCGGAACCATGCACCGGGTACTGGAGTATCCCGTCGACAGCGGCCGACTGATGCACCGCACGATTCTCGCCGGCGAAGAGCCGCTGAATTGAAGCTCGGCATCGCGACGCCCGTCGTCACCAACGTCGCCGGCGCAGCGCTGACATGGGAGCAGGACGCAACGGTCGAGGACATCGGCCGGGTCGCCGAAGAGGCGGATCGTCTCGGCTACCACCACCTCACGTGCAGCGAGCACATCGGCATCCCCGCTCCGAGGCAGGCAGGCGCGGCGCTCGGTACTGGGATCCGCTCGCCACGCTGGGCTATATGGCCGCCCGCACCACGCGGATCCGGCTGGCCACCATGACCCTGGTGCTCGGCTACCACCATCCGCTGGAGATCGTAAAGCGCTACGGCACACTGGATCACGTCAGCGGCGGGCGCGTCATCCTCGGTCTCGGCGTCGGCTCTCTCAAGGAGGAGTTCGACCTTCTCGGTGCGCCGTTCGAGGACCGGGGCGCTCGCGCCGACGACGCGCTGCGGGCTCTGCGGGCGGCACTGACCACCAATGAACCGTCCTACGAGGGCGAGTTCTATTCGTTCGGCGGGCTGACCGTTGATCCTTGCGCTTTGCAACCTCACATGCCGTTCTGGATCGGCGGACGCACCAAACGCTCACTGCGGCGGGCGGTCACACTCGCGAAGGCTGGGCTCCGTTCAACGTTTCGTCTGCCACAGCTGCGGAATGGCTGCAGGCGTGCGAGTTGCCCGACGACTTCGAGGTCGTACTCATGGCCGGGAAACCGCTGGATCCGGTAGGTAGTCCGGGGCCGACGGCGGAAACGTTGCGGAAGATGGCCGCCGCCGGTACCACGACTTGTCTGGCGTGTTCGTCGCCCACTCGCTCGAGCACTACCTCGAGCAGATACACGCTCTCGCGGAACTGTGGCAGTGATTTCGGCGCCCTGACGGTCGCTGAGCGGGCGTTCGCGCGCCCAAATCACCGGTCGGGACCGCTACGCGCGCGCCGCGACGAGACGCTCGACCTCGCGCAGATCGTACGGGGCGCGCAGACCCAGGATCAGGTGGTCGGCGCCCGCGTCGACCAGCGATCGCATGAGGTCGGGGTCGGCACGGTCGATCCACGCCGTACGTTCGATCTCGCGCGGATCCCTTCCCACTTCTGTGCACCAGCGGTCGATGACATCGTTCTTGGCCCGAATCGTCTCAGCGTCCCCGTAGCCGTTCCACATGTCCGCGTACTGCGCTACCAGGCGCAGTGTCCGGCGCTCGCCGTTGCCCCCGATCAGGATCGGCAGCGGACCCATGGGTCCGGGTCGGAGCCGCCCAAGGCGGCCTCGAATGCGTGGCAGTGCTTCGGCGAGCGCGTCGAGGCGTTGCGCGGGCGTACGTGCGGGGTAGCCGTACTCGACTTCATCCTTGTCCATCCAGCCCGACCCGATGCCCAGCACGGCCCGTCCGCCCGACAGATGGTCCAGGGTGCGGGCCATGTCGGCCAGCAGGTCGGGATTGCGGTAGCCGCCACCGGTCACGAGCATGCCGATCTGGGCGACGTTCGTCGTGGTCACGGCCATCGCCGCCAGGATCTGCCAGCCCTCGAAGTGCGTCTCGTCGGGCCGGCCGTACAGCGGCGGGAAGAAGTGGTCCCACGTCCACAGGCTGTCCACGCCCAACGCGTCGACGCCCTGCCAGCCAGCGCGCAGGGCCGCCATCGTGGTGTTCTGCGGATGGATCTGCACGCCGACCTTCATGGCCCCATTGTGGCCGTGCAGCCCGAAGGGAACACGGACGATCGGCGTAGATGATGCTCGATTCGTAACAGTGCGAACCATCGGCGCGTACACGAGGTCGACACCCGCCGCCGGGGATAGAAGAACTATGGCTGCCCGCCTTCACGCTCGCCGCGACCTGGTGCGGCCGCCGTTCAGAGCGTTCCGTGCGGTGCGCTGTTGAAATATGCTCGGCTGCCGTCGGGGCGCCTAGCGACGCTGGCGGAATCCTCGGCGGTCGTACGATCGTACGGAGGGCGGGCTTCCGGCGCTTAGCGGCGACTTGGCGTGACCGCTTTTCGCTTCATGGGCGTTCATCCGGCACAGCCGAGTATTGTTGAGCACGTTACCGGTTGGCGCCGCTAGACGTGGCAGCAGAATACGGCGAGCCGCCGCAAGCAATTTGGCGTCATCGTCGTCGAGCTTGGCGCCGGTCTCGACGAGACTGGACACAACTTGACGGAACCGTCGGCACAACAGTGACGGGGTGAGGCCGAAACATGGAAGAACATCTTCCGCTGGAGGGCCGCCGAACGGAGCCCACCAAACAAAGAATTGCAGGATCTGGCGATCAAACGCGTCCATTGAGCGGCACCTCCTGAAGGCTGTCGACCCTTACATTGACCGCGACGCAGAGCTGGACTTCGAATACCGTTGATTGTCAGCTTTGCTTGCAGCTAATGACATGTAGAGCGCAGCGGCCGTGGTGATTTCAGATTGACGTGGAAAGACGTGCTCCATTAGCAACCGGTGGGTCTCGCCGTTCGGGTCGGCGCAGCAGTCGGACAGAACAATGAGCCGGTAATCGCGGTCGGCGGCTTCGCGAGTGGTGGACAATAGCGCCCCGGTGGTGTGTGCACCCGCGAGGATAAGCGTTGTGACGCCTAGGTTGGTCAGTTGCTCATCCAGATCCGTGGTGGAGAATGCGCCGAGTCGGGTCGTGCGCACGACAATGTCGTCAGCCTGAATCTGCAGAGCCTGATTCAACGCTGCTTCAGGCGTGCCGTCACGAAATCGACGGTGCTGGGTCAGTACTGAGAATTCCTTGTTCGTGGTGGGGGAGAATCGATAATCGAGCTCCTCGAAAGCTATTCTTGTGAACACCACCTGTCCGCCATGGAGTCGGACCATATCGATTGCCGCGTTCGTCTTCAGGAGCATCGACTCGCTATCGGCCAATTCATCGAGAATTCCTGTTTGACAACCCAACACGAGTAGGGCACATTGCCTCGGATCGAGTTCAAACGAGTCGGACGGAGTCGCGTTGGGGGGCGTGGCCGGTGCGAAAGCGCCCGCGGCGGCACGTTGATGGCGGCCTCTGCCCAACAGTGTCGAGGTGAACTGTCGCGCAGCGGACCATCTACCGATCGAGGATGGCAGTGTCATGTCCCGTTCCATTGAGTCGGTCACTGGTGGCCCTTCCACAACGGTCACTGGTACTTCCCCTTCGGTGCTCATGGCAGGCGTTGCGCGATGGACGGTCGAGCCGCAGTGAGTACCAGCGTGGTAGGTGGCCTCACAATCGCATGGTGTGCCGGGCCGCCGTTGGGTCCGGTGCAGCGTGATCACTGAAGCGCCAGACATTAAGCCTCCCTTCGCAACAGGTGGCGGGCCGGCCAACAGCTACCCCCTCATTCCAATGAAGTGACGGTGTTTGGTCAACCCGCACGACTTCAAATGGTGAGCAGCTCGGTATCGCCCCATGCGTGTACGTCAGCCTGTGGCATCGGCTCGCGCTGGGGCGACATCGTGAGGGAGCGTGTCGTCTCAATCTGGCTCTCTTCGCGTCCCTGAGCGGGCGGAAGTTGATCCTTACGAAGCGGTCGCAAGACTTCGCTCAGGTCTTCATTCGATGCAAACCCACCTGAACACTTTGAGCAGGAGCCTCTCTGAGGCTGTCTCCAAGCGCGAAGCCGATGTCGGCACCTCAGCGCGCCGTCCACCCGCCATCGACAGCAATGACTTGGCCGGTGATGAATGAGCCGGCGTCGCTGGCCAATAGGAGTAGAGCACCGCTGAGCTCCCCATCACGTCCGGGGCGTGCCATCGGCGTATTGCGTCGGATGTAGGCGGCGCCTGCTTCGTCATCCAGCAGCTCGCCGGTCGCCTCGCTGGGGAAGAAGCCGGGTGCCAACGCGTTGACGCGGATGTTGTAGCGCGCCCACTGAACTGCTAGTTCACGTGTCAGGTTGATAAGTCCGCCTTTTGAGGCGCAGTAGGCGGCCTGCCGGTTCGGCGCTGCGGCCACCATCCCCAAGATGGAGGCGACGTTGATGATGCTGCCCCCGCCGCGGTCGATCATTCCGCGTCCGACCAACTGCGTCAGACCAAAAGCCCCAACCAGGTTGACGTCCAGCACGTACCGAAAGTCGCTCAGCGACTCTTCTTCAGCACGGGCCGGGACGCTCGTGCCCGCGTTGTTGATGAGGATATCGACACCTCCGACGCGATCGATCACCTCGCGGTAGACAGACTCGACAGAGGTTGGGTCCGCGATGTCGCATGACACCGCGGTCAGCCCTGGATGGGCTTCGCAGAGCGCTTCTAGACGATTGATTCGGCGTGCCGCGACGACGACTTGGGCACCCGCCGACTGCAAAGCCAAGGCGAACTGCACGCCGAGACCGCTTGATGCGCCCGTGACAAGTGCGACGTGCCCGTCGAGATCAAACATCACCGCCGGCGTAAGCGCGTCGGCGGGCGGCAAATCAATCGTCATTCGTCACCGGTTTAGTTGTGTGTGCCTCCACGACGTCTATCCAGCTTTGAACCGGCAATCCGGCGAGTGCAACTCCGGGCTCTACGGTTGAGCGGGCGAGCGCGGCGCGGCCCATGACGAGTGCGCGGGTAGCGCAGGCGGCGTTATCAGCGGCAATAGCCAGTGCGTCTGGGCCCTCACTGAAAGTTCCCGCAGGTAGGAATGACGCATAGCCATGGGCGACGGCTGCTGAAGCGACGGTGAGCGTAACGGCTTGCGCCGCCGTCACACCGGGGATCTCCAGCGTCGGCAGTAAGAACGCCTCGACCACCGGGCGTCCGGGTTCGCTCAGCCTTATATTTGAGCCAAGGAACACCTCTTTGGCGAAGAGGACCTCAAACAACGCGGGATGCAGCGCCGCGAATTCAACGTACGCCCTCACCGCACGAACGAGTCTTTCAACAGGATCAGTCGAGGGGCCGACTACCCGGGAAATATGGTCGACGAGATCCTTGAGGGCCCGGATGGCGATCGCAGTGAGCAGGTCCTCTCGATCGGCGAAGTGCCGATAGGGGGCGCCGGGGCTGACGTTCAACCGTCGGCAGGCTTCTGCGATCGAGAACGTCGCCACGCCATCGCGGCTGATCAGCTCGATGCTGGCGTCGATCAGCGCATCGCGCAGATTCCCGTGGTGGTAGGAGCGCCGCTTGGGCGGATTGGTCTCCACCCTGTTCTGGCTAACCACAGCACAATGTTAGGGGCAATTACATCCGATGACAAGGCCGCCCCGGCTTGCGGGACATCGGTGTCTTGCGTCACATGTAAAAGCCACTTACACTCCGAATGTGAGAAGCAGTTACATTCCCGCCGATTCGGAGGTTTATGGGTGGCCAACCCTGAGAAGACACTGGTCCGCTCGTTGCAGCGCGGACTGCAGATCATCAACGTCGTCGCCGAAGGGGGTCCGCTTCACGCCAAGCAGATCGCGCGGACGATGCGACTTCCGTTGCCTACGGCGTACCACCTGCTACGCACGTTGGTTCACGACAGTTACTTAGTGCGACTCGACGACGGCAGCTATTTGCTCGGCGATCGCTTCGGTACCGAGCTGTCGGAAATGCGAGAACTGCGTCCGCTCGAATGTGCGGCGGGACGCGGTTAAGAGATGCTGGAGTCCTCAGCACCGTCGCCGACACTGATTCAGAGTCTCCAGCGCGGAATGCACCTGGTTGCCGCAGTAACCGAACACGGGCCGTTGACGGCGCGTGTACTCAGCGAGACCACCGGCATAGTGTTGCCCACGACTTACCATCTGCTGCGCACGCTCGTCCACGAAGGCTATCTGCGCCATTCCGCTGGTGGGCAGTACGCGCTGGGCGCTCAGCTGACATCGGTCACGCAGCTAGAGAGTCGGGCCCGCAGTCTGCGCCTGGTTCGCGAGGAAATGTCAGAGCTTGCTCAGGAGGCCCGCGTCAGCGTGAGTATCGGCGTGGTCCGTGGGGCTGACATTGTTATCTCGCAGTTCGTCGCGCATCCGTGCACGCCTCGGCTCGAGTGCTGGCCCGGTATGACGATCCCAGGACATGCGACTGCGATTGGAAAGAGCGTTCTGTCGCGGATGGACCCCGAAACGCGAGCAGGTTACCTCGCTATGCATCCGCTTAGGGAGCTCACATCGCAGACGATCACCGCGCCCTGGCGGCTGGAGACCGAACTCGCTGACTCATCGCTCGCACACAGCGATCAAGAATTCCGTTATGGAATCAGTTGTGCGGCTGCAGCACTGGAGGGCGACAACACCATTGCGGCTCTAAGCGCGTCCTACGCGTTCACGCGGGCGCACCGGTTGCGAAATCGGGTCGACGACCTCATTACTGATGTTGCGGCACGGATCTCTGACGTCATCAGACTCGCCGGGCCTTACGAGGCTAGCCACCAGTTCGATGAAAAGCCAAAGCAAGAGGCAGCCATCTCAGCTGGCCATCTGAAATCGGATGCCTTGTAGTGCTATGCGGTTTGGTATTTCACTCGATGACTAACGGGTCCCGTGCTGATGTATGTGGGAGGAGTGACACCCGCCAAGCGTCATGACCGGAGGAACGACCCAGGATGCTATGGGCCACTACGCGGGACAAGCCAAAGCGGATGCTCGACACCAGATCCGCGACAACAGACAGAACGCTATGAGGGACAACGAGATTAAGACGGAGACGACGATAGTCGGACTTCTGATGAAATGCGTCGAGGTGCATCCCGACACCGTATATCTGGATCTTGCCGGCGAGCAGTACACCTATGCCGAGGTCTGGCGTCGCGCCCTCGACTTCGCCGGGGTGTTGCACGCGAGCGGCGTCGCACCGGGGCGGACCGTGGTCAGCCTGCAGGACACCCACATCGATGCAATCGCCTCATGGTTTGGCACCAACATGCTTGGTGCAGTGTGGGTCGGCACGAATACCGCTCTGCGAGGTGAGTTCCTCCGCCATGTCATGACGGACACTGGCGCCGCGGTCGTCATCGCTGAGCACGACTTGGTGGGTCGACTGACTGCGATCGGCCAACAGCTTTCGGAGGTGGAACTTGTCCTTCAGAGTGGGCCGCAACCGCCTGTCTCCGATCCGCATCTTCGTATCGAAAGCCTTGACGACTACCGCGATCAATCCGCCCCCGACCCCCACATCGGGACCGCTGACGATCTCACCTGTCTGACTTACACCGGCGGCACGACCGGACCGTCTAAAGGTTGCATGATCAGCAACGGATATGCGATCAACATCGGTCGGCGTGGACTTATCCAGACTCAGCGTCGACGTGATGAGCTGAACTGGAACCCGCTTCCGATGTTTCACCTCAACGTCTTATCGATGACGTTGATCGGAACGATGCTCGTGGGTGGGAGCGCAGCGCTGGCACAACGATTCTCGGCGTCGGCTTTCTGGCCCGAGATCGAGCGCACCGGCGCGCGGGTTGTCAACCTCATCGGCGGACTGCCTGCCATTATCGCTCAGCTTCCGGACACACCAGAAATGACGCGGTGTTTCGGGCAGATCCGCATGGTCCATGCAGTTCCCTTCCCCGAAGACCTGCAGCAGGTGTGGAGGACGCGATTCGGCGTGAAGATCGCTGGCGCCAAGGGATACGGCATGACTGAGGTTTTTCCCGTCACCTACTCGCAGCCAGACGACCAAGCGCCAGCCGAATCGGCTGGCCGCGTCGACGATGACGATCTAGAGGTCCGCATCGTGGATGACCATGACTGCGAAGTCAAGACTGGCGAGGTCGGCGAGGTAGTCTGTCGACCTCGGCGCCCCAATGTGATGTTTCAGGGTTACTGGCGACGTCCGGAAGCCACGGTCGAAGCAACCCGCAACCTATGGTTTCACACCGGCGACCTGGGACGATTCGACGAGGACGGCTATTTCTATTTCGCCGACCGCAAGAACGACTACATGAGGCGGCGTGGCGAAAACATCTCCAGTCAGGAACTTGAAACCACATACATGACGCACCCCGACATCGTCCAGGTCGCGGTACATGCGGTGCCTTCCGAGCTCACCGAAGATGATGTCAAAGTCACCGCGGTGCTCTGTCCCGACTCCGTACTCACGGCAGCAGAGCTGTTCGAATGGTCCAAGGATCGAGTCCCGTACTTCGCCCTGCCTCGCTACATTGAATTTCGCTCCGAGTTGCCGATCAGCCCGTTGGGTCGAGTCCATAAGTACCTGTTACGAGTGCAGGGATGCACTGCGGAAACCTGGGACCGCGAGTCGGCCGCCGTGTCGTGGGAGCGCCGATGACCGCGAGTCGCGCTCTAGCAACAAGGGATTCGAGCGAATCTGTGCGCGATCGCTGCGCCATAGTGGGGACTGGAACAACGGATTACACCTTCAACTCGGGGCGATCGACACTGACTCTGGCGGCACAAGCCGCCAGCGCGGCGATCGCCGACGCGGGGCTGGACCCGGCGGACATCGACGGGATCGTCCGATGCGAGATGGATGAAGTGCTGCACGCCGACTTGGCGGCGACCCTAGGACTGCCCAATGTGCACTTTTGGGCCGCAGGCAGTTGGGCGGGTGCTGCGCCATGCGGAATGGTAGGGCTGGCTGTCAGTGCGATCTGTTCGGGTCAGGCCACCAATGTCCTCGTCTTCCGGTCCCTGAATGGACGCTCCGGGCGCCGATTCGGCCGGGAATGGTCCAGCGGACAATCCGTCGGGGGAGGCGGCACGTACCTGGAGTTCTTGTCTCCGTACGGGTTGCAGTCCCCGGGCATGGCCTACGCGTTGTTCGCGCGCAAACACATGCTCGACTACGGCACCACCAGCGAGCAACTCGGCCATATCGCGCTGGCCTGCCACGCCAGGGCGAACCAGAATCCCAACGCGCAGCGATATGGCCATGTGCTGACGATGGACAACTACCTCGACTCGCGCATGATCGCTGATCCACTGCGGCGCTACGACTTCTGCCTGGAAACAGACGGCGCGGCTGCCGTGATCGTCTCAGCAGCCCACCGCGCACGTGACGGAAAGAAGCCCGCCATTCTGATCCGTGCTGTCACACAGGGCGACGAAACTGTGCCACGCCAAGGCGGCCTTTGGGGCAACCTGCTCACCGGGCCCTTGACCAATGCCAGTGCCGCGCTCGCCGGTCGGCTCTACCGTCTCGCCGGAATGGGGCCACAAGACATCGACGTTGCGCAGTTTTACGACTGCTTCACCATCACCGTGCTCATGCAGCTCGAAGACTATGGATTCTGCAAGCGCGGCGAAGGCGGCGCCTTCGCCGCCAGTGGTGCCCTGGACTTGGATGGGTCACTGCCGATCAACACCTCCGGGGGCAATCTCGCCGACGGTTACATCCACGGACTCAGCCATATCGTTGAGGGCGTCCGACAGCTGCGTGGTGAGTCGACCGCACCGGTGCCCGACGCTGAGACCTGTTTGGTTACCTCAGGGATGCCTGGACCCGGATCCAGCGCGCTGATCTTACGCAAGTTCCAATGAAATTGCCTCTGTGTCAGAGCAATACGTATCCGAAACCAAGGGGAGTGACATTGTGAGCCCTACCACCTACATCCTTGGCGGCTGGCAGTCCGACTTTGCGCAGAAAGCGCCCGAAGAGGGGTATTTTCCACTGCTGCAGTCCGCGACCCAAGGCGCACTCGACGACGCCCGAGTCGGGGCCAACAGCATCGACGTGATCCACGTCGGCAACTTCGCCGGTGAATTGTTCACCGGCCAGGGCCAATTGGGCGGACTGGCCGCGTCGGTCGATCCAGACCTGGAAGGCAAGCCGACGTCGCGCCACGAAGCCGCATGCGCGTCAGGCAGTATGGCGGCAATGGCAGCAATGGCCGACCTCGAAAGTGGTCGATACGACTGTGCTTTGGTCGTAGGTGCCGAAGTGCTGCGCAACGTGGGGGGCAAGGAAGCCGGCCTCAGGCTGGGTGCCGCCGCGTGGATCGGAAGGGAAGTCGTCGACGAGCCATTCCCGTGGCCGTCGATGTTCGGACGCATCGGTGAGGAGTACGCGAAACGCTACGGGCTGGAACACACTCACCTGGGCAGGATCGCGGAAATCAACTTCACCAACGCGCGGCGCAACCCACGGGCGCAGACTCGCGACTGGTCGATGGCCAAGGAGTCCTTCTACGAGGACGACGTACAAAACCCCTTGGTGTCGGGTCCGCTTCGGCGCCAGGACTGCAGCCGAATCACCGACGGTTCTGCCGCGGTTGTGCTCGCTTCACCCGCTTTTGCTGAGAATTGGGCCCGCGAGCGCAGCATAGACCTCGCTGACGTCCCGCAGATCCTGGGCTGGGGACACCGCACCGGGACGATGCTGCTCGAAGACAAGCTGTCGAACAGCAAAGATGCCGACTACGTGTTTCCCCATCTGCGACAGGCGATTCTGGATGCCTACCGCAGAGCCGGCTGCCGCGGCCACCAAGACCTCGACGCCATCGAAACCCATGACTGCTTCTCGATTTCCGAATACGTGGCTATCGACCACTTCGGTATCACGGCGCCGGGTAAGTCATGGCAGGCGGTTGAAGACGGAACCATCGAAATGAGTGGCACTCTTCCGGTCAACCCCAGCGGGGGATTGCTCGGTCTGGGCCATCCAGTCGGGGCAACCGGTGTGCGAATGCTCCTTGACGGGGCCAGACAAGTGACCGGCCGGGCTGGTGACTGTCAAGTGCCCGGTGCAAAGAAGGTCGGCCTGTTGAACATCGGCGGGTCGGCGACGACGGTTGCGAGCTTCGTCGTCGGCGTCTAGCGGGACCCAACGTCTCATCATCTGAATACAGACCCGTTGCCGCAAGACGTGTCGATAAGCGATTCTTCGACTAGCGGCCGCATTTTGCGAACTCCACGACACCCATCGGAGGAACTATGGGCTCTTCTACCCTGATCATCGACACAGACACCCACATCACCGAGCCGGCGGACCTCTGGACGTCCCGAATGTCAAAGAGCCGGTGGGGCAACCTGATTCCCGAGGTGAAGTGGGTCGAAGAAAAGCAAGGCGAATACTGGTGCATGAATGGCCAGCCGGTCTTCACCGTCGGCACCTGCATCATGGTTTCCGGCGAGGACGGGGAGCCCGTCCGTTCGCCGAGGTTCCCCGACTACGCCGATCGCTTCTCGACGATGCATCCCTCGGCGTTCGATGCCAAAGCCCGGCTTGACGTCATGGACAAGTACGGAATCCAGGCGCGGCGGTGTTTCCTAACCTCGGATTCGTTGGTCCCAACATCTTCGCCGCGGCCGGCCCGGACGCACTCGAGTTCCAAACAGCGGCGTTGCAGGCCTACAACGACTTCCTGCTCGATTGGAGTTCGGTCGCGCCTGACCGGCTCCTGGCATTGGCTCTGCTTCCCTACTGGGATGTGGATGCCGCCGTCGCCGAGATCAGCGGTGCGCCGCTGCCGGCCACAAGGGACTGGTGTCGACCGGCAAGCCGCACGAACACGGCTACAAGCTCCTGGCCGACCGCTCGTGGGATCCTATGTGGGCCGCGGCCCAGGACGCGGGACTGTCCATCAGCTTCCATGTGGGCGGCGGCAACCTGAGCCGGCATATGAACGACGAGCGCACCGAGGTCGAGGGCTGGCGCGGCACGCTGGCTCGCTTGACGACGTCCTTCTTCCTCGAAAGTGGCATCACCCTCGCCGATCTGCTGATGTCAGGAGTGCTGGCCCGCTATCCGAAACTGCGCTTCGTTTCTGTCGAGAGCGCGGTTGGGTGGATCCCGTTTCTGCTGGAGTCGCTGGACTTCCACTACAAAAAGTACGAGCCGTGGCTCGACCGCCCGGAGATGCACACCAGCGACATGTTGCCGAGCGATTACTTTCATCGTCAGGTGTTCGCCAACTACTGGTATGAGGACTTGCGGCCGTGGCACATCGAGGCCATCGGTGAGGACA